>NZ_OW370493.1:0-1527500 GCF_936269705.1 Rickettsia endosymbiont of Oedothorax gibbosus | reverse complement strand
AAAAATATTTTCATTTTTAAGCAATAAATAAATCATTAAAGCAACGAACAAAATGTTGATGACTAAATAAAAATTTATCATAGACCTAATTTAAATTAAACTGATTAGAAATGGATTGCCACGCTCACATACGTTCGCTCGCAATGACGTGTATGCACCTCAAATGTCATTGCGAGGAGGCTATCTGCAATAACTAAAGTATTTCTATATTATGGTGCCGATAGAGGGAATCGAACCTCCGACCTACGCGTTACGAATGCGTCGCTCTACCAACTGAGCTATACCGGCGAGATGTTTATAAACTTGCGTTAGTTTAACATTTTTGACCATTCTGGGTCAGAAGCATCTTGAGGAGTGATAATTTCTCTTTCATTATAACCGGTTAAATCAATGGAATATATACGATTTCTCCCAGCTACTTTGTTTCTAGGAGGGCAACTTTTAGCAAACATAATTATCCTACCATTGGTTGACCAGCAAGGACTTTCAACCAGATAGCCGCTAGTTATAATTCTTTCACTATTTTCCTCACCATTAGCAAGAGCTTTCATCACCCCAATGGTAAAACCCTCTCTAGAAATTTTAGTAAAAGCTATATAATCTCCTCTAGGCGACCAACTTGGTGCCGCATAAACTCCTCCACCAAAACTGATACGTTCAACATTTGAACCATCAGAATTCATAATATATAATTGCCTTGATCCACTTCGATCAGAGTTAAAAACTATTTTACTGCCATCCGGTGAATAGCTAGGAGAAGTATTAATACCAATACCCTTGGTCAATTGTTTAGTCACCATACTATTCAAATCAGTTTCAAAAATATGGGTAGCCCCATTTCTTGCTATTGACATTATAGCCTTGTCCCCCTGGGGTGAGAATCTTGGAGCAAAGGACATACCAGGGAAATTACCAACCAATTTTTCTTTACCCGTTTTAAGATCACGAATGTAAACATGTGGTTTTTGCTTTCGTGCATACGATAAATACATAATTTTATCTGCTTGCGGCGAAAATCTTGGAGTAAGAACTAGATTTTTACCATCTGACAGATATTTGTGATTAGCACCATCATGATCCATCATAGCTATTTTCTTTACTCGCTTTAGATAAGGTCCACTCTCTGACACATATACTATTCTCGTATCAAAGTAACCTGAATCTCCAGTAATTTTTTCGTAAATTTTATCAGCTATTTTATGTGCCACCCTACGCCATAAATTTGCTGGTACTTCAAAAACCTCACCTATAAGATCTTTTTCTAAACTTACATCCCATAATATAAAACTAACCTTTAGCTTACCAGAAGATAGTTTGATAACTTCACCATTAATTAGCAGATTAGCATTAATTTGTCGCCAAGCAGCAAAAAGAGGCTTATGTTTTATCCCTAGAGCTTGTTCTATAAAAGAAGCGGTAGAAATAGGACGAAACATACCAGAACTTTTTAGGTCATTAGATACTACACTAATTATATCAGCAGCAATTACACTATTGCCACTATTATCTGCATCAAATTTATTAATGGCTATCGGCATTGGATCAACATGTCCACGCTCTATAACTATAGTTTCTATTGCATAGCTATTAAAATTAGCAACTACTAATAGTATAACAAATAAATACTTGATCACTAATCCCACCTAGATCATTTTTTAACAAATTATATCAATTTTTTTACTAGCTATATTTTATTAGCTACACTATAGCAGATAAATTGTAAAACACTAAGTATTAGAATGTAAAAAATAATAAATTTTTGAAAATAATGAAGAGATGCTTATACCAACCACCGTAGGTAGCGTGGCAATCCATTATTCATTAGAAATAGATTACTTCTTAGCTTAAGCCTCCTCGCAAATAGCGTCAGATTAGCTATAATGTCGAAAGAAATCCAATGTTAAAAAAATACTGAAAAGATAAAATATTGAATAGGCAAATAATTTCTTAGCCTGTTTATTATCTTTATCACGAAACAAAGAAACAGCATAATATAGAAAAATTAGACCTAATATAAATGCCGTAAGCAAATATAAATGATTACTTATTCCTAAGCAAAATGGCATAAATGTAGTAATAAACATAATTATACTATAGGCAAGAATTTGTTTCTTAGTATAATAATCTCCCTTTACTACCGTCATCATCGGAACACCACAATTTTTGTAGTCTTCTGAGCGAAAAATTGCCAATGCCCAAGAATGCGGTGGTGTCCAGGTTAAAATAATCATAAATAAAGAAAAAGAGCCAAGAGAAATCTCATTAGTCACCGTTGCCCAACCAATCATAGGCGGTAATGCACCTGCCACCCCACCAATAACTATATTTTGCATGGTTGAACGTTTTAGCCACATAGTATAAATGAAGACATAATATAATATGGTTATTAATAACAATAAAGCCGATAGCAGATTAACACAAAGACCCATCAGAAAAACTGAGAAAAAGGCAACAACCACACCAAAAGCTAAAGCGTCCCGTGGTTCTATAACCCCGGTGACTAGAGGTCTATTTTGCGTACGTTTCATTATGGCATCAATATCTCTATCATACCACATATTAATAGCTGCACTACTACCAGCTCCAAGCGTAATACAAAGCATAGCAATGCACGCTATAAATGGATGAATTACGCCTGAAGCAAGCCATAGACCAGAAAAGCTGGTAAATACCACAAGTGCCATCACTCTAGGTTTCATCAGCATAATATAGTCCATAACTGAGCTATTATAGTCAATTGATGAGAAGTTGGTGACATCCTTACTCATGCTCGCCCATTACTTATAGGCGTCGCTCCATCGCTCCTGCTACCCAATTTCCCTGAATTGACTATAGTTCCTGTATTTCCGGACTCTAAACTGAAGGGTGGAATTAATATTTTACTCATAACAACCTTAATACTCTGTGAACAAAATTATAGTCAATTGATGAGAAGTTGGTGACGTCATCGCTCAATATTCGCCTATTACTTCATAGGCGTCGCTCCATCGCATAAGCGTTAGTTTAAGAAAACAATAATAGACCTCTTGCATAACCTAAAGATAATTGAGGAATTTTTAGGAAAAACGAAGTCGAGTACCACAGCGTACTAAGATATACGTGAGGAACGGAGACGAGTTTTGACAACAAAATTACCAATTAGATTAGGTTATGCAAGAGGTCTAATTGAGAAACCGTCATTGCGAGGAGACCGTAAGGTAGACGAAGCAAGCCATAAAAGTAACCAAAAATGGATTGCCACGACCTACTTGCGTGGTCTCGCAATGACGAAAAATCTATCTAAAACCAGCCCCACCTTCTAATTTTTAACAGTTGTGGCGTTGCTCCATCCTAGCCTCTAATTCTTATTGCTTTTATTCACTTTCATCAACTAATGCTATAATAGCTAATAAGGTTGAAAGCAAAATAAGTCCTACGCGTAGCCAATGCATCAATTCCCATAGTTTTAATTCATAAACTACTTGCAAAGGATCAATTGTACTATGAGCAAATCCTGCATTTGCTTTGACAAAATATACAAAAAATAACACAAATGTCATACCTAGCGATACTGCAGATGTACACCATAAGTTACGTCTCTTGCCACTTTTATTTTGCATTAATGCCAATATTACAGAGCATTGAGCTATTAGTCCAATAGTTAACATTGTAGCACCAATTGTAAAAGACCAACTGGAAAAATATGACAAAAAATCGGCAGGATTCATACTTTGCCAAAATGGTACTAATACTAAACCAATCACAATACAACCACCGGCAAAGATACTTATTGTTATTAATGCTATTAGCTCTATAATTTTTGGCATGATCCCCCCTTTTTAGTATTTTTATTTAATTAAAACAAGTTCCAGACATTTATATACCTAAGATGTAGCGATTGCAAACGCTACGGAAGTTGGGTAATCATCTGAAATAGACAAATGAATTTTAATTTGTTCAAAATTTTGTCCAGAATTTTGTCCAAATTTGCTCTGATTTTCATGATGATAAATCGATACAAATGGCTTTCCTAAATCATCATTTAATACAGAGATATTTTTAAATTGTAAATTTCTGCCAATTCCAACGCCAAGGGCTTTGCTAATTGCTTCTTTTGCTGCAAACCTTCTTGCCAAGAAACAACCATGTTGATCTTTACTTAGAGAACTTAGCTTTTGTACTTCCTTTTTAGAAAGAATTTTATCTATAAAACGTTGACCATATAGGTTTAATATCCTCTCTATTCTTGGAATTTGTACTATATCTGTACCGATGCCAAGAATCATTTTTGTTCATTATCACTGATATTATCATCAAATACTTGATCATCTAAATCAGAATAGTCTTCAGTAATACTGATATCTGCACCGCTTGGTAAATAGTCAAAGTCTTCTGCAGCAGCATCAAGAGAAGCATCGGTATTTTCTTCATCAATAGGATCGACTCTATTTTTTGTTCGAAGGCGTTTTAGTAACTGAGATTTTAAAGAACAAACTGTTACATAACCAGCCGCTATTTCACGTAATGCCAGCACAGTTGCCTTATCACCTTTAACGTTATTAATAGTCATCTTACTGCCAGAATTTATATCATTTGCTCTTTGAGACGATAGAGCTACCAACTCAAACCTATCATGAATTTTCCCAATGCAATCTTCAATCGTTATCCTAGCCATAACCCTCTCTTTTTATTTTATAAAATCCAACTAATTGTACTAAGTATACTAAGTAACTAAGTAGATTTCAAGGATAGAATTTTTATTTATTTACTCACCTTACGCATGGCATTTACAGATCATATATATCTCGTCATTGTGAAGAAGCTTATTTTTGGCAAGTAGCACAATAAAAACTAGCCCTACCGGATTGCTTTATTTTCCTTATTATTCCCTGGCAGTTCAAACATTTTTGATTTTCTCGGGCATAGACCTGTAATTCTTGTTGAAAATAACCAGGTTTACTATCACCGCTAACAAAATCCTTGAGAGTTGTCCCGCCTGCTGATATAGCTTTTGTTAAGACATGTTTGACGGCTAACAACAAATTACTTATTTCGTTATTTGATAAACTACTACCCAGTCTACCTGGATGTATTCTAGCCATAAAAAGGCTTTCAGAGGCATATATATTCCCAACACCGACAATAATCCTATTATCCATTAGCAGGTTTTTTATCGGAACAGAGCGATTCAGCAATTTCATTTCTAGATACTCATACGACATATCCTCTGACAGAGGTTCTACGCCTAAATTTGCTAAAAATGTTTCTTCAAGGAGCTTTGTTTGCCCGGTATAAATCATACCAAAACGTCGTGAATCATTAAAAACTAATTTTTCACAACTCCCCAAAAAGAGAATAATATGATCATGCTTTTGTATCTGATAATCGCTAAGTTGTAGTGTTAACCTGCCAGTCATACCAAGATGGACAATAATCGAGTAATAATTATCTAGATCAATTAGCAAATATTTTGCCCTACGCCTTAGGGCGATAATTTTTGCTGATTTTACATCTAACTCTAACTGCTCGCTTAGCTTATAACGTATATTATCCCGTCTTTTATCCAGCTTATTAATGGTAGCCCCTATTATTCGTTGTTCTAGGCAACGTTTTAATGTTTCAACCTCAGGAAGTTCTGGCATTTTTACATTTTATTATAGTCAATTCAGGGGAATTTGGTGCTAGGAACGATGGAGCGACGCCTATAAGTAATAGGCGAGCATTGAGCGACGACGTCACCAACTTCTCATCAATTGACTATATTTGTTACTGATCGACGTAATAGTAATTTAAGCAAAATAATCGCCCCAAAGGCACTGCAAACCCACCATACTTGCCAAATATTAAATGAGATCATACCTATTATATAATAATTTATAAAGCAAGCATAGGCAACAGACTTATAATTTAACGTATCTATATCTATTTCCTTATTTGCTAGATTCATCTTATCATATTTAGAGGACTGCACTAAGCTTATATTACTAATTTTTTGAATATATTTATAAATTAAAGATAAAAATAGTATCAAACCTATTAAGCCCGTTTCAAATAAAATTTGCATTATATTATTATGTGGGTGTAGAGGGAATGGGGACCAAGTCCATTGATGATAGCTAACCATTTGTTCTTTATCAACGTTAAAATTTCTTGACGAAGCAAACCCATAACCCAAAATTGGTTTCTTGATAATTTGTTCGGCAACAAAGTGCCAAATAAACACCCGATGCTTAGCAGTATCCGGTAGAAACTTAGCATAGTTCTCTAATGCATAATATGGTTGTATTTTATAGCTAATTATCGGCATCATTATTGAACCGGTAAGCATAGCCAAGGTAAATAATTTCAAAAAAATAGATTGCAGTGCTTTGGTTGCTAACAGCCTATTTGTTAAAAATACTAACCCACCTACGGTAAATGCTAAAAAGCTTGCCAAACTATCTGAGATAAATAATAAATAAAAAATTAACAGATAATATATTAGTGCCAATAGATATTTATGATATAGTATCAGTATAGCAATGAGTAACCAGGAAAGAACTGACAATAAAGAACAGCCCCGATCAAGAAGGAATAAAAAGAACTGACCGGAAGAGTTTGGCTGAAAAATAGTACGAAAGGTTCTTGTTATAATACCATGAGATAGATATTCTATAAAGAATAGAGCAATTGCTGCCACTATTCCTATAATAAAATATATCTTTATTTTGGTTGCATTGATCGGTAATTTGTCAATATTGCTATTTACGATAAACCCTATTAGAACAATTAAAAAAACTTGTAGATAATTAACTAAAGAGGAAGGATAGTTATGTGAATAAAAATTTGTTACAAGACACCAAAGACAAAATAGTAACTCCAATTTCCAATTGGATAGCAAAGTTTTTTTAACAGTAGCATATTGCAAATTAACAAAAATTTTACCTCTTAAAGCGGTTAATATAGTTAATAACCAAATAGGAATTATTACTGCTGCAGAGAAACCGGCAATTAATCCAACTGCTGGAAATAACATTACTAACACGTAAATCATGGATTGTATCATTCAAATATCCTTATAAACAATCTTTAGCAAAAATTTCATAAATTGGATGCTCAAAGGTGGAAACTGAAATGCTTGATGAGATAAGCCATCCTTGGAAAATTAACATAGGGTCTTCATCAATCTTATGTTCTGTAATGGTTAATAGCATGTAATTATCTCCATTGTAAGGATCAAGATTTTTTATACATTTATGCAATTTAATTTGAATATTACCAAAATATTGTTGTTCATTAAGCTTTAATAACATTTCCTTTGATGTTGCGGTAATTTTATTTAAAGCAATAATTTTGCCCTGCTGGCAAATTTTTAATTCTGAATTTTCGGCATTATTTGGTATATTGGATAAGTTATTGTCATTAACTTGGTAGCCTTTAATTTCTAAGGCTTTAATTTCTAACTCGTTACTATCTTCATCGGTAGTATCGAAGAATTCTACATCTTGAACGACGTCTTCGGCTTGTCCATAAGGAGAGAGAACGCATAAAAAACCGATTATACTAGTAAATATAAGACGTTTCATCAATTTTTGTAGCATTCGAAAATAATAATTCTTTGAGTTATATTGGAGTGGTAGTTATACTACCTTGTAATAAAATTGTATATGTAAAAATTTACATTTTTTTATTGTAATTTATTTTTCTATACTCCATATTGGTAGAGTAACTAATATATAATTAGAGTCAATTGATGAGAAGTTGGCTATATCAAGACTTCTTTTAGAAGTCACTTATGTTGAGGAATTTGAAGGGAACTATCCATCCTAAGCTAGATTATGGATAAATTTTTCCTGAACCACCTAAGAATCTAATACATTTGAGTAAGACTTAATGCAAGCTATTATCCAACTTATATTAACCAATCCACAAATTAAATCTAAATTTAGGACTGGTTTTTCGTACTTGTCTATATTTATTTTTATGGGCTTTGCTACTTTTGTATCTTCATCGATCAATAAATTCGTTAATGATACTATGTCAATTACCATAGCGGAACCAGAAATAGTTGACCCCTTAAAAGAACTATCGGATGAAATATCCCAAATTGTTACAGTCAAAAAAGGCGATACATTAAAAGCAATACTTTTGCATCAACAAATTCCAAGTAAAGAAATAACCCAAATTATAAAAATAGCAAAAGACAAAAATATTGAATCATCTTTAAAGATAGGGCAACAACTGGTTTTTGATTATGAAATAAAATTTATCGAACAAGATGATCAAGACCTTGCTTCCGAGTCACGTACATTGAAAAAACTAACTATAGCGTATGATAAAGTCAAATCTTTAGAAATTATTAGAGAAGGTGAAGACCTTCTTGCGAAAGACGTAACCAAAATTTTCAATAAGCTCTTAACCAAATCGTCGGTAGTTATTAATTCAAACTTTATGTCAGCTTTAAAATCTTTAGGATTATCAAGTAATAGTATAAGTGAAATGATTAATTCGTATAATTATCAAATTGATTTTCAACGTCAAATTAAAAATGGTGACACTGTAACTGTTATCACTGAGAAATTTGTTACCAAGGAGGGTAAATTTTCCCATCATGGTAAGGTTCTATATGTATCACTTAATTTATCCGGTAAGGAGTATAATATTTTCCGATATTCTCCAAATAATACAGCAAATAATCATGATTTCTTTTCCGAAGATGGTAAAAGTGTTAAAAGAAGTTTGCTTAGAACCCCTATCAAATTAGTTAGAGTTTCCTCACATTATGGTAATAGACATCATCCTACTTTAGGTTATACCAAAATGCATAAAGGAGTTGATTTTGCAGCTCCAACTGGTACGCCAATTTATGCGGCAGGTAATGGGGTGATAACTGAGATAGGCTGGAAATCTGGTTACGGAAAATTCATACAAATTAAACATAGTCAGAATTTATCAACTGCTTATGCTCACGCTTCTAATTTTGCTAAAAATCTTAAACCAGGAAGTATAGTGAAACAAGGGCAAGTAATTGCATATGTCGGTAGTACTGGTAGGACTACTGGAGCACATTTACATTATGAAGTTAAAATAAGTGGTAAAAACGTAAACCCTATGCATGTTAAATCTACCCCTGGTATAGAACTTAGCGGCAAGCAATTGGCACAATTTAAGCAATTTAAAAATAATATAAGGTCTTTAAGTAGTGAACTTGATAGTAAATCAGAAATTACTGAAAATTCAGCAACGAAATTTCTTTAAAATTTTATCAAAGAAGCTCTATAATTTAAGTTATTATGACTTCAGATAAGCCAAAACATGACGAAATCTTTCGCAAATCTATGGAGAATCCAATAGTTGCTAAAGAATTTTTGGCAACTCATTTGCCGAAGGATGTGTTGGCTTTAATCGATAGCACATCTTTAAAATTAGAAAAAGATAGTTTTATTGAGCCAGACCTTTCTGAAACTATTTCTGATGTATTATTTTCTGTTAAGTTTAATGATCAGGATGGCTATATTTTTTTGCTATTGGAACATCAAAGTACTGTTGATAAAATGATGGCATTTAGGTTATTTAAATATATGATTAATATTTGTGATCTATATTTAACTACTAATCCTAAAGCTAAAAGCCTTCCATTAATTTATCCCCTAATAATTTATAATGGCAAGAAGAAATATAACGCATCGCTCAATATATGGAATTTACTTAGCCATCCAGATTTAGCTAGAGGTTTCTGGATCAACGATTGTCAGCTTATTAACGTACATGATATCCCCGATGAAGAACTCAAGGAAAAAGTATGGTCTGGGATTTTGTTATTTTTCCTCAAACACATCCACGAGCGTCAATTACTGAAGAGATGGCAAGAAATCTCTCATCTCTTGCCTAAATTGAGTAAAATAACAATAGGCTATGACCATATAAGAAATCTATTACAGTATACTTTGATCTTTATTGAGCAAAATGATAAAATAGAGTTAGAAAAAATATTAAAAAATAGTTTAACTAAAGAAAAAGGAGAAGAACTTATGCCTAGTATAGCTCAAGTGTGGAAAGAAGAAGGGATAGAGATAGGGCTACAGGATGGTATTAGAATTGGAGTGCAGGATGGTATCAAAATCGGAGAAGCTAGGGGAGAAGCTAGAGGCGAAGCTAAATTAATAAAAATGATGATAAACAATGGTAGCTCTATTGAAGAAGTAGCGAGAATGACTAGATTATCTATTACAAGAATCAATGAATTATTGAAAGTACAGTAAACTGGCACTTATTAGCAAGGCGTTACTTTAGTAGCAACGAAGCAATCTAATGAATGTGGATTGCCACGACCTACTTGCGTGGTCTCGCTAATAGCGGAAAAGCTATCTAAAACTCGTTCCACCTTCTAACTTTCAATAGTTGTGCGGTTTATGCGTAAGGTGAATAATTTACAAAAGACTAAGAACTCTATAGGTATCAAAATTATGTTTAAGCAATTAACTAAATTAATCGTAGTAGTTTTATGGATTAATACAACAACAGCGTATGCAGAAGATAATCCAACTAAAGTTAATGAAGACGAAATGAACAAAACAATAAGAATACCTCCCGACTTCCGCAGTTTTTATTAAGAGGAAGTCCTACAAGCCTTAGTTTGTAAGGGTTGTAGATTTTTAGGCACAACATTATTTGCTTATTTTAGATATATTTCTACAGCATCTGAGCGTTTTGCATTGATTTCCTTGGACTGCTGGGTGTTTTTTTACGACGTATGTACATTTGGGTAATTGTAGAATTAATATGTAATAATATATTTATAGCATAAGAAAAAACAAAGTCAACAACAAATTATTTACTAGGCACAACAAGTCACCTGAAAAAATCATTTCCCAGCTCTATGGCTCCTCCATATCTTCTCTTCCCCTCTTTCAACATTTTCTTGTGGAAGTCGGGAAGATAATCCAACTAAAGTTAATGAAGACGAAATGAACAAAACAATAAGAATACCTGCAATTCCTATTAAATTTCCTTTATTTAAGGAAGATAAAAAAGATATAGACAGACTTATAAAGAAGTTTAATAACAAGAAAAAACGAGAAATTGTTTTTTCAATATCTAGGTTCTGTTGACAAAATTTTTAACGTAACCATATTAAAGCTCCAACAAAATTTAGAAAGGCTAAAAAGGTGGCTGGGGCTTTATCAAACCTAGAAAATATACGCCTAAAATGTTTGATTTTACCAAAAAAACATTCAATTAAATGGCGTTCTTTATAAATATGTTTATCATATTCACGTTGTACTTTACGATTAGATTTTGGTGGTATAACAACCTCACACCCCTTATTTTCTAAGCTTTCTACAAACGCACTACTATCATATCCTTTATCGCCTATCACCGTCGTATTCTGAACATCTTTAGTAAGATTTTCAGCCTGAGTGATATCATTTCTTTGCCCAGCAGTTAGTATAAACTTCAGTGGGTTACCCAATGCATCAACGAGGGCATGAATTGAGTCTGTCCTATAGTTTGTGTAAGTTGCAAAGAAAGCAGTAAGAGATTACTGTAAAAAAAGTAACTTAAGCAAGCAAGGAGGAATTATGGCTAAAAAATTAGATACAGATAAAGATACATTAAACATCAGTAATCAGCTAGTAGAAGAATTATTATCAAAAGCAGATCCATCGGAGTTATTTGGTCGAGATGGTTTATTTCAACAGCTAAAGAAGCAAATAGTTGAGAAAATATTAGCAAGTGAGTTGGATCATGAATTAGGATATTCAAAACATAGCAAGATGCCAAAAGTAGATAATAATCGTCGTAATGGTAGCTATGAGAAGACAGTAATTGATGGGGATGGTCGTAAGCTGACAGTAGAAGTACCAAGAGATCGGGAAGGAGAGTATAATCCTCAATTAATACCAAAAGGGCTGAGGAGATTTAATGGATTTGATGAGAAAGTGATATCCCTTTATGGTCGCGGTATGACAGTCAGCGAGATCCGAGGGCATTTAGAAGAAATATATCAAACTGATGTAAGGTGGTCCCCTTTGTCTAGACAAAAATTTAGATAAATAGAGATATAATTCACAAAAATTAAATTGTTGTTTTTATACAATATTTTTTTCAAAATATACACATTCTGGAGTTTTATAAGAGCCTTTCTAATTAAGTGTGTAAATTTTTCATAGGGCTTAAATTCTACCTTCAAATTTTATCAAAAAGTGAGCCATAGCTGCGTTCCAGTTCGGAATCGGCATAACCCATTTCTTGGTCATATAATCAATTGCCAAATATAAGGTCTTAAAAACGGCATTATCATTTGGAAAAACCCTTTTATTCTTAGTAACCTTACGTAATTGGCTATTGACAGATTCTATACTATTAGTTGTGTATATTACTTTCCTTATCGCCTCAGGGTATTCTAGAAAAACCATTAAATTTTCCCAATGAACATACCAAGATTTAGCAATTTGTGGATACTGTTTACTCCATTTAGCTTCAAAAGATTCTAAAGCAAGATGTGCTTCTTCCTCTGTGCTAGCAGTATATATAGGCTTTAAATCAGCCGCTAATTCTTTTCGGTCTTTATATGATACATATTTTAAACTATTTCTAATCTGATGTACAATACATAATTGATGTTCGGTTTTCGGAAAAACTGCTTCTATTGCCTCAGACATACCGGTTAAATTATCACTGCAAGCAATAAGCATGTCTTGCATACCTCTGTTCTTCATCTCAGTAAAATTACCAAGCCAAAATTTAGCTCCTTCATTTTCACTGTTCCACAATCCTAAAATATCCTTCCTTCCAGATAAATCAATACCTAATGCTACATATACAGACTTATTGATAATTCGTTTATCTTGACGTACTTTTACTACTAAACAGTCAAAAAATACTATAGCATATACTCGATCCAATGGTCGGCTTTGCCATATCTTGACATCCTCAATTACATCATCAGTAATTTGACTTATCAAACTTTCGCTAACGTCAGCTCCATACAATTCTTGCATTTGAATCTTAATATCAGATAAGCTCATTCCTTTAGCGTATAACGATATTATTTTATCATCAAATCCTTCAATACGTCTTTGACGCTTCGGAATTAATGCAGGTTCAAATGTACTACTTCTATCCCTTGGAACCCCAATCTCTACAACTCCATTATTTGTTACTAGATTCTTTACTTTACTACCATTACGAACATTATTGCTATCAGTATGACAATATTTATCATATCCTAAGTGATTATTCATCTCTGACTGCAATGCCTTCTCTACAAGCCTTTTGGTTAATTGTTTTAATAAACCATCCTCTTTAAATAAAGTTGATATATCTGTATCATTATTTATTAATAAATCTATTGCTTGATTCATTGCTTCATTTTGTTTGTGACGCATTATAATTTCTCCTTTTGTTATATTATATTTTTATATAACCTTTGAAAAATTTACACACTTATTTGTACAGAGCCAAATTAAATTGTTGTTTTTATACAATATTTTTTTCAAAATATACACATTCTGGAGTTTTATAATCCAAAGCTTGATGCATCCTTTGTCTATTATAAAAGTCCATATATTCGTTAATTGCTGTCTTTGCCTCCTTTACTGTTGTTAAAATAATCCGATAAATTTTTTCCTGTTTTAATGATCGCCAAAAACGTTCAATAAAAATATTATCTAAGGCTCGTCCCTTACCATCCATACTAATCAAGATATTATGTAGCTTTAGCATACTAATAAAATTCTCCGAGGTAAATTGTACTCCTTGATCAGTATTAAATATTTTTGGCATACCATATTTTTCTATAGCGTCTTCAAGGGCTGTTACACAAAATTCACTTTCCAAACTAATGGAGATTCGCCAACTTAGAATATAACGACTATACCAGTCAATAATAGCTACTAAATATACGAACCCTTGGCTCAGTCTTATATACGTTATATCTGCACTCCAAACCTGGTTTGGCAATACTATTTCTAATCCTTTTAGTAAATAAGGATATATTTTATGCGCTTGATTCCTCTTGCTTAAATTTATTTTAGGATAAACAGCTTCAAGACCCATTATCTTGTAGTAACGTCTAACAGCTTTACGACCTACCGAAAAACCTTGGGCTTGTAAATATTTAGCCATCCGCCGCATACCATAATATGGATGCATAGTATAGGTCTCATCAATTATTGCCATAATCTTGATATCTTGTTCACTAATACCAGTAGGTTGATAGTAATAGGTTGACCTGCTAATATCCAATAACTTACACTGTTGTACAATTGTTAACTTATTATGATTAGGCTCTATCATATTACACCTAACCTTTAATTCCAAACAATGCAGATTTTTTTTTGAGCCAGTCACACTCAACGCTTAACTGACCAATTTGCTCATATAGATTCTTGATTAACCCCTGCTGATTTGGATCAGCACTCTGTGTTTTATTCTTAAAACCTTGTACTAACAACTCAAGACCTTGTTTTTTCCAGTTACTGATCTGTGTTGCATGAACACCATACTTACTGGTTATCTGGGCTATTGTTAGCTCTCCCTTAATTGCTTCTATGACAATTTTGGCTTTCTCCTCAGCACTATATTGCCTTACTTGTTTTTTCATCTCTAGCTCTCCTTGTTTGCTAAAGAATTCTATCTCATTTTTCTTATTTTTCTGTCCAAAATATTGGAACCATTATACCAGCAAATTTATCTGCAATCATACTTCTGATTGCACTAAAACTTAAATGTTTCTTTGAATGCATAACTTGATACCAATATTATATTGATATTATCTTAGATAATTTATCCAACTTTGACTACTTTTTTAACTATTCCTCTACGAAAAACTTATTCCATATCCTTTTACTTACCTTCCTTCTATGACATATTTGGAATCGCTGAGTGGATCACAATGCTAAAATTTCTCTATGTATCTATAATGTCATATTTGCAATTGCTGATGCAGGAAGTCTATTAACCTTTAATTTTAATTCATCAAGGTTAAATGTTATGTTGATAATGGCACCACCTTCTAACCTGTTTGCTAACTCTAATGTTGCACAATGATCTTGTGCTATTTTTTTGATAATAGCCAGCCCTAGACCAGTTCCTTTAGATCTAGTTGTTATATAAGCTTCCGTAGCCCTATCAATTAAATTTGCTTGGAAACCTACCCCATTGTCATCTACTGTAATAGTAATCTGATGGTTAGATTTAGTTATAGAAACAGTAATAACACCTTCTTGCAACTTAGTAAGCCCTATAGATTCTTCAGCATTTTTTAATAAATTAACCATAATTTGATTAATTTGAGTTGTATCACAAATAAAATTTATATACTGATCAGTTGTAATAAACTTATATAATATTTTGTCATTAATTAATTTTCGAGATTCAACCATATTTTTTACAAGAATTACTAAATCACAATCCGTAAATACTGGGGCTGGTAATCTTGCAAAATTAACAAATTCAGAAACAATCTTCTTAATATCTTCAGTGTGACGTACTATCATATTTATGTATTTGTTAAATTCTGCTTTATCTTCAACTTGATTGCCGAATTTCCTCAATAATCTTTCAGAAGCAAGATGAATAGGTGTTAAAGGATTCTTAATCTCATGTGCGACTTTCCTGGCAACATCAGACCAAGCAAGTGCCCGCTGAGCTATAACTAAATCTCTTTGTTGACGATCAATTTGTTTAATCATCCTATTAAAGACTGAGGATAAAACGCTTATTTCATCTTTATTAATAACGTCTTCTGGTACCTGGATAGTTAGATCGCCATTTTTAACTTTTTCAGCAGCACTCACTAATTTTCGAATAGGGCTTACTATTTTTATAGCAAAAATCATCCCCCAACTTATTGCAGCTAACAGTAATAATAAAGCAATAAAAATAAATACTATAGAGAACTTGATTTGCATACTGGATATATGCTTTTTAAGACGATAATACTCTTCAGCTGCTCCATTAGTTTTATTAATATGATCGGTAATTTTAGCATCAATCAATCTACCTACCAACAAATATACATCATTCTGCTCCTTAAGTTTTATAAGCATACGAATCTTTGCTGGATCAGATTTTATCTCAACAATCTCTCCTATTTCGGCTCTTTTCATTAAATGAGATGGAATAGTAGCAAATGAAATTGCAAAACTTAAAAAGGTGTTAGCAATAACAGTATTAGTAGGCTTATGTAAAACTATAACTTCGTCAAGAGAACGCATCTCAGCTTCAGAATTTAATGTCTCATTAAATAAAATGGGGTTATGTATTAAGTCATAATACATTTCACTTAAATCATAAGCAACAGATAATGCTGTTTCTCGCAATTGCAGTTTATGCTCATTGATATAAGATTCTGCTACTATTATCGATTGATCAAGTACAGCAGAAATCTTTTTATCGAACCAAGACTGAATACCAAAGTTAAAAAAATATGCTGAAAATACTGAAACAATAATCGTTGGAATTGTAGCAACCAAACTAAAGGTAATGATGATACGATTTTGCAATTTTGAAGATTTTTCACCATCTCCTTTATCAAGAAAATTTTGTAAAAATTTACGAGCTAATAAAATACCTAAAAATAATAATATAGTAAGATCTACTAATATCAGCCCTATAACTCTACTTGGGTCTGGACCAAGAGACTTTGGCTCAATCGAAATCACGTAATAAGTTGAGCAAGCCAATATGACGGCTATAATTATTAGGATAAATACTAATTTACTGCTATCACAATATTTTTTAAGATTTTGGTAAAAGTGATTCAACATTTTTAACCTAAACGAACTCTAGTAATACTTGACCACTAACCACCTGATCCTTTTCATTAACTAGGATTTTAGCAATTTTCCCATTACGCTCAGCAACAAGTATATTTTCCATTTTCATAGCAGTTAAAACCATAATCTCTTGACCAACAATTACCTCACTACCTTCCTGCACTTTAATTGCAATAATTTGCCCTGCAAGCGGAGCTTGCATCTCTGTTTGTTCTTCTTGGATATTTTTGGTAATCATCAACGCCTCTAGTTCCGACATCCTTGGAGAACGGACATAAGCTTTAACAGTAATGCCTGAATGCGATAACATATAGCCTGTTACGATATTTTGAATTTTTATATTGGCTTTTCTACCATTTACAATACAGGAAAAAAGCCTACTACCTAAGTTCCAATTACTGCGTATGTAGATTCTATCATTTTCTTGTCTTATGTTATAACCGTAATCTACTGAGGTAATTAAAATTGGAAATAGTTTATCATCAATTGACACAACCCATCTAGTGCCAATTTTATTAGTTTGATCGATTATTTGACCAGAAATTAATGAGGCACGTTTTTGCTCGGTAATATAAACAAAAATGGCTGTAGCGAGGAATATTTTAGTAATTTCAGAAGTTAAACTTGCTCCAGAAAAACCATCTGGATATTCTTCTTCGATAAACGCGGTATTTATATCACCTGCTATAAAGCGAGGATGTGATATTACCGCTTCCAAAAAACTAATATTATGAGAAATGCCTTGTATTATGTAAGAACTTAAAGCAGAACGCATAACTTCAATAGCTTGCTTTCTAGTTTCTCCATAAGTACAAAGTTTGGCAATCATTGGATCATAAAACATACTGACTTCTCCTCCAAGCCCTAAACCAGTATCCACACGAATATTAACATTTTTTGGCGGTTCTGAATATTCAGTAATTCTACCACTAGATGGCAAAAATCCACGCATTGGGTTTTCTGCACAAATTCTCGATTCAAATGCATGCCCCTTTAATTTTATATCTTCTTGAGAAAATGATAATTTTTCACCAGCCGCTATTTTTATCATCTCTTCTACTATATCAATACCAGTTATCATCTCAGTTACTGGATGCTCAACTTGTAGTCTAGTATTCATTTCAAGAAAATAAAAATTCTTATCTAAATCAACTATAAATTCAACTGTACCGGCAGAGTAATAACCTACTTTACTAGATAAAGCTATGGTTTCTTTATACATTTTTTGCCGTATTTCCTCTGTAATAAAAGAACTTGGAGCTTCTTCGATCACTTTTTGATGATAGCGTTGAATTGAACATTCTCGCTCACCGAGGCAAACACTATTACCATAATGATCAGCTAATAATTGTATTTCAATATGCCTTGGAGATTTTATTAATTTCTCAATGAATAACCTACCATCACTGAAATTATTTACTGCCTCAAGCTTAGCTGATTCAAAGGCATTAGCCATTTCTTCAGAGTTTCTTACCACTCTCATACCACGACCACCACCGCCAGCTGTTGCCTTGACTATAACAGGGAAACCTATTCCTTCTGCAATTTCTATTGCCTGATTTATACTGCTGATAGTACCCATATAACCAGGAACTGTGCTAACTCCTCCTTCCAAAGCGATTTTTTTTGCTTCAATTTTATCGCCCATTTTCTTAATGGCAGAAGCATTTGGACCTATTAAAGTAACTCCTTCCCTTTTTAAAATATTCGCAAAATTGGAATTTTCCGATAGAAACCCATATCCCGGATGTACTGCCCCAGCCCCGCTCGCTCTAATAGCATTTATAATATTTTTAATTGACAAATAGCTCTCAGTAGCAGGGGAATTGCCAATATAATAAGCCTCATCAGCATATTGTACATGCATTGAGTGTGTATCAGTTTCAGAATATACGGCAACTGATTTAATACCCATCTTTTTTAGTGTTCGCATTATTCTTAAAGCTATTTCACCACGATTGGCGATTAAAATTTTATCAAATAATGGTTTGGTCATAAAATCTCGTGCTTAAATATAATATTAGACATTATAACAGATGTTTTGCTCCTCACTAATAGATAATTAAAGAAAATTTCTCTATGTATCTATAATGTCATATTTGCAATTGCTGGTATTATTATCTATTAATAAATCTACTGCTTGATTTATTGATTCACTAGTTTTTTTATTCATGTAATTTCCTTTTTTGTTATATTTTTATATATAACCTATTTTGAAATTTACACAGTTTTTTGGACAGAGCCGCTTACGCTCTATTATTAGAGCTTCGTTACCTCATATTCTAACTCCATATTTTTTTCACAAAATGCTAAGGAAATTTTGAGTATTTGTTTTACATGTGAGTACTCTTTTATTTTACTATCATATTTTTTGTTAATAATTTGTTGTAAGCCAGATTTGGCTATTTGAGCTATATCTTCCGAAGATTTAGCGATTTTATACTCGATAATCATCGCTTTATCACCTTTGCCAATTTTTGGAATCATCACAACGTCAGCTCTACCATCCCCTGATTCTTGTTCGCTCGATATTATATAACTAGAACCTAGCATATTAATAAAGCCGAGCATAAAGCCACTATAAAATAATTTGGCTTTTTTCTCTCCTGTTTGATGAAAACTAGTAGAATTAAGTAACAATTCCTGTAAACGCTCCTTAAACTCCTCTATTCTACCATCTGGTAATAAAGTAACGAAAGAATAATATCGTGAATTATCAATATCTAATTGTTTACTAACCCATTGCACCATTCTTTTTTGGTAGATATATTTTACCTCATAATTAGGGATAGATAGTTCGTAAATATCTTGTTCTGACATCTTGGCTGCAGGATTTAGATACCCACTAAATAATAATAAGCTAAATAGCCCTTCTGGTTGTCTGATATCAGCAAAATTTATATGTTTAGTAATAGAAGAAGTAATCGTTTTACCTGCAACTAAAGCCTGAATATCCGTTTGCATCTCATCTGAGAGCAGTACATGATCAATCCAATCAGTCCCACCACTATCAATCCAATAATGATCCAGCTTGCCTTTACTTGCCAAACATTGCATAATTGACCATGGATTATAAATGACTTCTCCACCAAAATTATAGCCATTATACCAATTTTTAATTTCTTCTGGCTTTGTAGTGGTTGGTACTTTAGTTAATAATTCATCAACTTCTGCTTGAGTAAATCCGTAACTGCTAGAAAATCTTTCATC
The DNA here is from genome assembly GCF_936269705.1 of Rickettsia endosymbiont of Oedothorax gibbosus. NCBI lineage: Bacteria > Pseudomonadati > Pseudomonadota > Alphaproteobacteria > Rickettsiales > Rickettsiaceae > Rickettsia > Rickettsia endosymbiont of Oedothorax gibbosus. The sequence goes on along the minus strand of NZ_OW370493.1, from coordinate 1,507,548 downwards.
TAGTAAACTACATTCAGTTAAATTATTCAAATCTGAAAACAAATTAGCCTTAGCAACACGCAATATGCCGGTAATAACACCTTTTTGTAATGAATCATTGGTTTTAAGACTATTGCCAAATATTGCACGAAATAGAGATAGTACTTCCTCAAACTCTTCTGCCTTACTGCCAAATTTCATATATGCACTATTAATTGGCGTATCATATTCGTCAATTAGTATATAGACCTTTTGATTGAAATGTTTAAAAAGTAGGTCACTTAAAAATTTTAAACTATTTTTAATGTCATCTTCTATTAACTTGCCTGTAAAATATCTTTGTAATATTTCTTTTTGTGCATCAATCAATAATTTTTCATCTTGTTTTATATAACGCTCTAAATAACGATGCTTGGCAAATAAATTAATTATTTGACTTTTAATTCCCACCTCAATCTCCTTATAACTACCAGCGATTCCAAATATGTCATAGAAGGAAGGTAAGTAAAAGGATATGGAATAAGTTTTTCGTAGAGGAATAGTTAAAAAAGTAGTCAAAGTTGGATAAATTATCTAAGATAATATCAATATAATATTGGTATCAAGTTATGCATTCAAAGAAACATTTAAGTTTTAGTGCAATCAGAAGTATGATTGCAGATAAATTTGCTGGTATAGAAGATAGAAGGGGTGTAAATAGTAGTAATAGTATAGCAGATATTATGTTATCTGGTTTGGCGTGTATGTATTTTCAATCAGTATCTTTGCTAGAATTTCAAAGGCGTATGGAAAGGAAGGAACAACGTAATAATCTGCGTAGCATGTTTACAGTACAATCGCTTCCTAGCGATCAGGGGATGAGGAACGTAATAGACCAAGTAGATAGTGACGTAACGTTTAGACCTATTTTCAAAGAATTATTTAGTAAATTACAACGAGGGAAGCATCTAGAACAATATCAAATATTTCCTGGTAAATACTTATTAAATGTTGATGGTACACAATATTACAGCTCTGATAAAGTGAGTTGTAAACGTTGCCTAATTAGAGGGCATAAAAATAACCAATATCATTGTCATCAAGTATTACAAGGGGCTATTGTAAAATTTGGGTTACGACAAGTAATACCAGTAATGCCTGAGGAAATTCGTGTACAAGATGGTGATGAGAAAGAGGATTGTGAGACGAATGCTTTCAAGAGATTTTTGACAAGATTTAGAAAGGATCATGATAAATTAGGGATAATAATCAATGCTGATGCCTTATATGCAACAACTCCAGTGATAGAAACAATTCGTGATCATAAAGCTAATTATATTTTTAAAGTAAAACCCAATAATCATAAGACATTAATGGATAATGTTCAATCTGTAGATAAATCAAAGATAGAGACATTGAGCCTTAGAAGGAACAAATTGATAATTGAATGGGTTAATGATGTTGAATTATTTACTAGCACTAAGGTAAGAACAAATTATATAGCGGCATGGGAGCTAGTGCCGCAGAAAGATGGTAGTAACAAAAGTCAGTATTATGGTAAATGGATTACTGATCTAGAAATCACCTCAGATAATGCTAAAACAATAATAGACGGAGCAAGAGCACGTTGGAAAATAGAGAACGAATGCTTTAATAGCTTAAAGAATCATGGTTATAATATAGAACATAATTACGGTCATGGTTCTGAGAATCTATGTTATAATTTCTACAATTTTACTTTGTTAGCATTTACTATTCATCAAATACACCAATTAGTTGATAAATTATTTCAAGAAATGAGGGAGCAATTTGGTAGATTAGGATCGTTATGGGAACGAATAAGAAGTTTAGTAGACCTTTTTTTCTTTGAATCAATGGAAATGTTATGGGAGATATTAGCTGGCAAACGAGATTACAGAGTCCCGCCAATATAGATTCGACCTATCAAAAGCTTTTTCTAGAGCAATAGACTTATTTATTGCTAACCGTTGGTTTTTACCAAATTGATTACAATAACGTGAATTATGATAAGTTTGTATAAAAATATTTATAGAATTCAAGAAAATACATACAAATCTTTAACAGAAAAATAGATTATTCGTCTTAAAGTTGAGTGGATCGCAATGCTAAAATTTCCCTATGTATCCATAATGTCATATTTGGAATTGCTGGGTTTTGCAGGTGTACCTATTATCTTTAATAAATCAGCAAAACCTCTCTGAGTGTGAGATGGAGTAATGGTAGATTTTGTCTTATTTTTTATGTTTTTGTATTCTGGAAGATAATGCTCCCAAGGCTGTACAGAATTAGCAATATTATCCTTACCTAAATATAATTGCGTATACGCTAACATACAAAACTGCCACCATAATTCTTCATGTTCTACGTCTGCTGTTTGATACGCGTCCAATAGTAAGTTTTGTTTACTGAATCTAAAAAAATGTTCGATATCATAACGAGAATTATAACTTTGATATGCATCAAAAAGAGAAATTTCATTACGCCTTAATCCAAATATACTCAGCCGCAAAGGCAGCAATTCCAAATATGACATTATGGATACATAGGGAAATTTTAGCATTGCGATCCACTCAACTTTAAGACGAATAATCTATTTTTCTGTTAAAGATTTGTATGTATTTTCTTGAATTCTATAAATATTTTTATACAAACTTATCATAATTCACGTTATTGTAATCAATTTGGTAAAAACCAACGGTTAGCAATAAATAAGTCTATTGCTCTAGAAAAAGCTTTTGATAGGTCGAATCTATATTGGCGGGACTCTGTAATCTCGTTTGCCAGCTAATATCTCCCATAACATTTCCATTGATTCAAAGAAAAAAAGGTCTACTAAACTTCTTATTCGTTCCCATAACGATCCTAATCTACCAAATTGCTCCCTCATTTCTTGAAATAATTTATCAACTAATTGGTGTATTTGATGAATAGTAAATGCTAACAAAGTAAAATTGTAGAAATTATAACATAGATTCTCAGAACCATGACCGTAATTATGTTCTATATTATAACCATGATTCTTTAAGCTATTAAAGCATTCGTTCTCTATTTTCCAACGTGCTCTTGCTCCGTCTATTATTGTTTTAGCATTATCTGAGGTGATTTCTAGATCAGTAATCCATTTACCATAATACTGACTTTTGTTACTACCATCTTTCTGCGGCACTAGCTCCCATGCCGCTATATAATTTGTTCTTACCTTAGTGCTAGTAAATAATTCAACATCATTAACCCATTCAATTATCAATTTGTTCCTTCTAAGGCTCAATGTCTCTATCTTTGATTTATCTACAGATTGAACATTATCCATTAATGTCTTATGATTATTGGGTTTTACTTTAAAAATATAATTAGCTTTATGATCACGAATTGTTTCTATCACTGGAGTTGTTGCATATAAGGCATCAGCATTGATTATTATCCCTAATTTATCATGATCCTTTCTAAATCTTGTCAAAAATCTCTTGAAAGCATTCGTCTCACAATCCTCTTTCTCATCACCATCTTGTACACGAATTTCCTCAGGCATTACTGGTATTACTTGTCGTAACCCAAATTTTACAATAGCCCCTTGTAATACTTGATGACAATGATATTGGTTATTTTTATGCCCTCTAATTAGGCAACGTTTACAACTCACTTTATCAGAGCTGTAATATTGTGTACCATCAACATTTAATAAGTATTTACCAGGAAATATTTGATATTGTTCTAGATGCTTCCCTCGTTGTAATTTACTAAATAATTCTTTGAAAATAGGTCTAAACGTTACGTCACTATCTACTTGGTCTATTACGTTCCTCATCCCCTGATCGCTAGGAAGCGATTGTACTGTAAACATGCTACGCAGATTATTACGTTGTTCCTTCCTTTCCATACGCCTTTGAAATTCTAGCAAAGATACTGATTGAAAATACATACACGCCAAACCAGATAACATAATATCTGCTATACTATTACTACTATTTACACCCCTTCTATCTTCTATACCAGCAAATTTATCTGCAATCATACTTCTGATTGCACTAAAACTTAAATGTTTCTTTGAATGCATAACTTGATACCAATATTATATTGATATTATCTTAGATAATTTATCCAACTTTGACTACTTTTTTAACTATTCCTCTACGAAAAACTTATTCCATATCCTTTTACTTACCTTCCTTCTATGACATATTTGGAATCGCTGTATGGGATCGCGTATCCCTTCTACTAGTTGAACAGCGTTAACATTACGGGTAGCAGATTTTTTGACTCTAACGAACATATCAGTAGCATATTTAAAACTAATTGTTGGTTAGTATATCTACTAAAATATTGTATGTCAATAATAAAAATATATGGAGGCACAACAAACGCCCTCTAATTAACAAAACCTTTTTTCTCCTGCTTTTTCTATACACTTATCTTTAACTATTTTCCGAAGTCAGGGTTTCTTAATTATTGTACTGACGCTGATTGATGTGCTGATTATTCAACGTCAAAATTAAAATACTGATCTTTATAAGGCTCGTCTTGTAAAGTATAATGCCACCATTCAGGAGAATATTCCTCAAAATTATGCTTTTTCATTTTTGCACGTAAATAATTACGATTTTGTAAGTAACGTGGATCAATTAAGTCACTATCATGACGAGATACTGAATCCATAAGGTCTACAGAACTATACATGTCAACCGTATTATCATCAAAATAAGGTATAGAGCGACCATCATTTGTGATTCTTTTTCTCATTTTAGGCTTGGTATGTAATTGTTTCCCAAGCTCAATAATAGTTAAATCTACCGTACTTCCACGACTATGAGCTGATTGCTTAGCAACATAACCTAACAGAAAAATTTCAGTTTTATTGATATACGGATAATAATACTCTTTCATTTTTTGATCAACATGATCCTCTCCCCAACTAACAAAATGTTGCACAGCTTTTTTGGGTCTATAAGCATCATAAATTACCAAAGAGTAATTATCATTTTTTACATCTTGCTGAACATTCTTTAGGGCAATTGCTGCTTGTTTAGTTAGTATAGCTCTAGGAGCTTTATAGCCCCTGATCTGTTCTCCTATAAAATTATTATTACTATAATACATCATATGTTGTATTATAGTCGGGTCTATTTGATCCAGATACTCAAAGCCTTCAGGCAGATTAGTTGTTTTGTTTAACATCAGTATATTTCTCAATTAACGATTTTTTTGTTCACAGAGCCTAGGAGTCTGCCTGCAATAACTTTTGACAATTATGGCTATATACCCAGCATATCCCAAATCTTATCAATTTTTTCAATGACTTCACTAGTTATTTCTATTTTCTTTCCCCAAGATCTATTAGTCTCTGGGGATATTTTATTAGTTGCATCTATCCCCATTTTACTACCAAGTCCTGATACAGGGGATGCAAAATCAAGATAATCTATTGGCGAATTATCAATAAACGTAGTATCTCTAGAAGGATCACTCCTAGTTGAGATTGCCCAAGCTACTTCCTTCCAATCTCGAATATCTATATCATCATCTACCACAATAATAAATTTGGTATACATGAATTGTCTTAAAAACGACCAAATTCCCATCATTATTCTTTTTGCATGACCTGGATAAGCCTTGCGGATAGATACAATGGCAATTCTGTAAGAACAACCTTCAGGCGGTAACCAAAAATCAACGATTTCTGGAAATTGTTGCTGAATTATCGGAATAAACATTTCATTTAATGCCACGCCAAGCATCGATGGTTCATCTGGAGCTTTACCAGTATAAGTGCTTAAATATATAGGTTGCTTTTTCATGGTAATAGCCTTAACGTTAAAGACTGGAAAATATTCAACGTCATTATAGTAACCTGTATGGTCACCAAATGGTCCTTCTGGTAGATATTCATCAAAACTTACATGCCCCTCTATAACAATTTCGCTATAAGACGGCACTTTCATATCTATACTAACACAATTTACCAATTCAATTGACTTGCCTCTTAATAATCCAGCAAAATTATACTCAGACATATTATCAGGCAGCGGCATAACAGCCGCCATAGTCACAGCAGGACTTGCCCCAATAACCACTGCAGCAGGGAAAGGCTCTTTTTTTGTTGATGATTGCCAACGTTTATGTTGCTGTGCTCCACCTCGCATTTTAAGCCATCGCATAATAAGTTTGTTACGCCCGACTACTTGCATTCGGTATATACCGAGGTTAAAATTATCTACCTTCTCTAGACTAGGTCCTTTAGTAACAACTATTGGCCAAGTAATTAATGGCGAAATATCAAGAGGCCAGCAGGTTTGTATCGGTAATATATTAACATCAGGATCATCAATTATAACTTCCTGGCAGGGAGCTTTTGATAACATTTTTGGCGACATAGCCAACATTCTTTTTGCCAATGGCAACATGGCAAAGGTTTCTTTAAAGGAAGAAGGTAGTTCGGGGGCTTTAAGAAAAGCTAGCAATTCTCCGAATTTCCTTAAATCTTCTTTACGTTTCAAACCAAGTCCTAAGGCGATTCGCTCAGTACTAGCATATAAATTAGTTAGAACTGGCATATTAGACTTAATTCCATCATTTTTAATAACATTTTCAAACAGCAGAGCCGGACCATCTTGTATTAAAATTCTTCTACTGATTTCTGTTATTTCAAGGTTAGATGATACGGGATAGGATATACGCTTAAGGAGTCCATTTTGTTCAAGAAGTTTTATAAATTGTGGTAAATCTTGGAAACTCATATAATTTTACGGAAATATAAATATAGACTTAAAATAATAGCAATAATCATGTTAGCATAACAAGCAAAGATAAAATTTAAATCTTTTGAAGCAAGATTTTGTAATACAAAATGCAAGTATGTGATAATTATGGCAGAAACTGTCGTAATTAGAATCTGTCTTAAACTAGATTTTTTATTATAAGGCTGCCGTAAAAAAACCGATAATGTAAGAAAGACCAGTACAAAATTATACATAGGCCAAATCAATCTTTGGTGTCCCTCAGCAATTAATTTAATCTTCCTTTGCTCTGATAAAATATTGTTGGGTTTTAACAATTCATCAATATAATACTCATTGATTTCTCGACTATATTTATCCCTTACCAAATTTTTACTATCATTACTAACTAATTCTACGGTTAAAAGCTCGAATGATAAGTTACTTAAATTACCATTATGATCATATGCCTGCCTAACTCCATCTTTTAATTGAAAAGATGAGCTGTTATTATATATTGTAAACATCCCTGATTTAGAAAACAAGATTGCATTGTTATCACACTTACGATTATCAAAAATGATTAAACTTTTCATAGTACCATTAGGTAATTTCTTATCAAAATAAACTGTTATATCTTTAGAAATTGGATTAAATGTCTTCTCATCTAGCATATTGGACGCATAATTATTCCTCATAAAATTAAGATCTGATTTAAGTTTGCCATAAGATAATGGCAATAAACTAGTCGAAATATAATAAGCAAATAACGTAATCATCAGAGCTACCATCAATGATGGGCTAGCTAGTTGGATATTATTTAATCCCAAATTTTGTAAAATAATTATCTGACGTCTCTCACTCAAAGCATTATAAGTATAAATAACAGCAACAATAGTTGCAAAAGGTAATAAAATAAACAACAAAGATGGTATTATTAAAATAATTAAATTTAAGAAATCCTGAACTTTTATGCCCTTATCAATTAAGTACAACATCTTTAATATCTGGGTAATCCATACAAGGCTAGTAACCGAAAAAATAATTATTACCAAAGATGGTATTATATTTTTTATTATATAACTTTTATATATCAACATTCTGTAATCATTTATAGTCTTTCAAATATCTATACCATGCAAAATTATCGATAACTAATGCATAAAATCAAAGTCTTTTCCTTGTTGAATATATTGCCTTATTCTTGACATTAATTCTTGGAAATACACCAAATTATGCCAAGTCATAAGTATTGCTCCTAAAATCTCTTGGCTCTTTACCAAATGATGCAAGTAAGCTTTATTATAATCCTTGCATGTTGGGCATGGGCAATCATATTCAAGCGGCTCCTGATCATCCTTATACTGACTATTGCGAATATTTACTACACCATGTTTGGTGAAAGCTTGACCATTTCGACCAGAACGCGTTGGAATAACACAATCAAACATATCTATTCCCCTGGCAACTGCCCCAATAATATCATCTGGTTTACCAACTCCCATAAGGTATCTTGGCTTATATTTAGGTAATAAATCTGGAGCATAATCTAACACTTTAAACATTATTTTTTGTCCCTCACCTACTGCCAGCCCTCCAATAGCATAACCTTCAAAATCTAATTCCACCAAATTCTTTGCTGACTCGGCACGCAATTCCTGATAGATATTTCCCTGTACAATACCAAATTGACCATAACCTTCTCTTTGAACAAATGCTTTTCTCGATCGAACTCCCCATCTAGATGTTAATTCCATCGATGATTTTGCTTGCTCAAATGTTGCCGGATATGGGGTACATTCGTCAAACGCCATGGTAATGGTACTATCTAGAAGATATTGGATCTCTGTTGCCCGCTCAGGACTTAACATATGCTTACTACCATCAATATGCGAGTTAAAAATTACTCCTTCTTCTGTAATCTTACGTAATTTTGATAGGGACATTACCTGAAAACCACCTGAGTCGGTAAGTACAGGCTTTGACCAATTCATAAATTTACGTAAACCGCCAAACTTGGCAACTCTTTCAGCCCCTGGTTGTAACATTAAATGATAAGTATTACCAAGTATTATATCAGCTCCGGTAGATTCAACTGCTTCTGGTAACATGGCTTTTACCGTACCTTTCGTTCCAACCGGCATAAAAGCTGGGGTACGTATTTGACCATGCTTAGTAGTTATAATACCAGTTCTGGCTTTTTTATGTTGAGATTGTAAATCAAATGAAAATTTTTGCATATTATATTTACCTAAACTGATTCAACCCATATATAGTCAATTCAGGAGAATTGGGTAGCAGGAACGATGGAGCGACGCCATCACCAACTTCTCCTGAATTGACTATAAAAGTAACCAAAAATGGATTGCCACGCTCACATACGTTCGCTCGCAATGACGAGTTATAGATTTACGTCATTACGAGAAAGACCGTAGGTCGACGAAGCAATCAATCCATTTTTGTGTCATACCTGCGTAAGCAGGTATCTAGATTCCGCACCGAAGCGGGAAGACAATTTACTTTCAAACCACCCTAAAAACTATAAAAAAAGTAATATAGGCAACTACAAATAAAACTATATACATGGTGTAATTAAATATGTAGCCTGTTTGCGATCTACTTACCAAAATCCCAAAGTAATTTACTGTTTTGGCAAAATTACTTGGACCAAATCTATCAATGACTCTTTGGTCGATCAAATTCAATAGCTTACTTAAGTTGGCAACTAATCTTACTATCAGCAAGTCATACACTTCATCAAAATAATATTTATGTATCAATAATTTCCTCATAAATGTTATTTTCGCTTTATCAATAATATTCTTATAAAAATAAATACCCAACACAATACCTAGCAATCCCACAACCATTGGTAATAATTTTATGTAAAGAGGGGAATGATTTGCTAGTCTTTGGTAAATATGAATATTGAATATACTATCAAGGAAATAACCATTTGGTTTGTCAATAGCAAGAATATAATGACCTATCATCCCCGCAACAAGACTACCTACCACTAAAAGATTAAGTGGCAGATTCATGATATTAGGTGATTCATGAACGTGATTAAATTGATCAATAGTTAATCTAGTTTTTCCATGAAATACTAATAAGATAATTTTCATAGAATAAATGGCAGTCAAAATTGCCGCCACAATTCCAAGAATAAACACTGTAGTACCTATGACCCCACCGCTACTATATGCTAGCTCTAAAATAGCATCTTTTGAATAAAATCCAGCTAAAGGATAAATACCGATCAGTGCCAGTGAGCCGATTAAGAAATTACAGTAAGTAACCGGCATTTTATCTTTCAAACCACCCATCTTAAAAATATCTTGCTGATGACAAGCGTGAATAACACTACCAGCTGATAAAAATAATAAAGCTTTAAAAAATGCATGAGTAACTAAATGAAAAATACCAGCATTATAAGCTGATACACCGCAAGCAAGAAACATATAGCCAAGCTGGCTACAAGTGGAATAGGCAATAATTTTTTTTATATCATTCTGAACTATGGCAATAGTTGCCGCAAATATACAGGTAATACCGCCAATAATAGCAATAAAGCTCAATACCCCTACACTATATTCAAATAAATAAGAACACCTAGCTACTAAAAATACTCCAGCTGTTACCATAGTTGCAGCATGAATAAGTGCTGAGACTGGTGTTGGACCTTCCATGGCATCTGGTAGCCATATATGCAAGCCAATTTGAGCCGACTTGCCCATACATCCAAGGAATAATAGCAAACAGACTATGTCAATTATCGATACTGTAAAACCCCATATACTCAATTGTATATTAGACAATAATTGGGCTTTATCAAATACACTAGCAAAATCAACTACCCCAAAATAAACAATAATGGTAATAATCCCCACTATAAAGGCAAAATCCCCTATCCTATTGACGATAAAGGCTTTAATTGCTGCTTTATTTGCCGTTTCTTTTTGATACCAAAAACCAATTAATAAGTACGAACATAAACCAACACCTTCCCAACCAAAAAATAATTGAACAAAATTATCGGCTGACACCAAAGCTAGCATAAAGAAGGTAAATAATGATAAAAATGATAGAAATTTAGGTAACCCCTCATCATCTGCCATATAGCCAAGAGAATAAATATGTACCACCGCTGAAATCCAAGTAACCACTATAAACATAATAGCGGTCAGCTGATCGACATAAATTGCCCAATCGATCTTCATCTCACCAATTACTAGCCATTTTGCTAAAATTAGATGAATAATGGCTTTGTTTATTGCCACATTATAAAATATAAAGCTAGCGAATATTGCCGCTAAACTTATTGCAATAGAAGCAATGCAAGCTGCTTGCTTCTTGCTAAAACACTGACAAAACAAACCATTAATCATACCAGATATTAATGGTAACATTACCGTGAATATTGCTAATGCATTTACCATACCAATTCCTAAAATTAAATTGCTCTTTGGGATACGCCTAGTATCAGGGCTTATGCTTTGTATAGCTAACCCGATTAGCATTTATCCATAACAAACTGACGTCATTGCGAGACCACATAGTGGTCGTGGCAATCCATTTGGATTGCTTTTGGGATTGCTTTTGGGATTGCTTCGTCGCTACCAAAGTAGCTTCTCGCAATGACGCATATGTTCCATCAATCAACCTTTCATCTGATTCATATCACTCAGTTCTATCGAACCTTTATTTCTAAAATAAACTAATAATATTGCAAGACCTATAGAGGTTTCGGCAGCTGCTATTGTTAAGATTATTATACTAAAAATTTGACCCGATATCTCATGGGCATAAGCAGAAAATGCGACAAAATTGATGTTGACAGCTAGCAGCATCAATTCAATCGACATCAGAATTGTTATGACATTCTTACGATGCATAAACAAACCGACCATTCCTATACTGAAAATCAGTGCCGACAAAATTAAATAATGTTCCAAAGTAATAGTACTAATCATATTGAATTTCTTCCACTCCTTCACTTAAACGCGGTTTAACCATTAATATACAATTATCCTTGTTTTTAGCATGTTGCTTGGCAATATCCTGCCTCTTAACTCCACTACGATGCCTAATAGTTAGAGTAATACAAGATATCATTGCCATAAATAGAATAATACCTGAAATTTGGAAAGGTAAAATATATTCAGTATATAGTACTTGTCCAATAGCATGAGTATTAGAGTCAATTGATGAGAAGTTGGGGACGTTGTCGCTCGTCACTCGCCTATTACTTATAGGCGTCACTCCATCGCTCCTAGCCCCAAATTCTCCTGAATTGACTCTAGTATGGTTAGCTATCTCTGAAGAACCCATATTATCTAACACTATACCTTGTACACCTAAGCAAATTATCAAAACAAGATCAGCAAACATAATGAGTGCTACAGTCATACTGATCAATAAGTTTTTTTTGAATTGTACAATAATATCCATAAAACAAATATTCAACATCATTATAACAAACAAAAACAATACTGCTACTGCTCCAACATATATTACAACCAACATCATTGCTAAAAATTCTGCTCCTAATAGAATCATTAGCCCTGAACCGTTACAGAAAGTAAAGATCAGCCATAACACAGAATAAACAGGATTTTTACTCATGACCACCAAAACACTACTTATAACCATTAGCCCGGCAAATAAATAAAAAAACATTTCCATAATTATCTACCAGTAATTATTTATATTTATAATCATTATGTAGCTTAATTGCTAATTCTTGCTCCCACATATCACCATTCTTCAATAATTTTTCTTTATCATAAAGCAATTCTTGATGACTAATAGTAGCAAATTCAAAATTAGGACCTTCCACTATCGCATCAACTGGGCATGCTTCTTGGCATAGACCACAATAAATGCACTTAGTCATATCAATATCATATCTAGTAGTACGCCTACTACCATCTGCTCTTTCTTTTGCCTCAATAATAATAGCCTGAGCTGGGCAAATTGCTTCGCAAAGCTTACAGGCAATACAACGCTCTTCACCATTAGCGTAACGCCTTAATGCATGTTCACCCTTAAATCTTGGGCTTATCCGCCCCTTTTCATAGGGATAATTTATCGTTACTTTAGGTTTAAAGAAATACCTCAAAGTTAGACTAAGCCCTGATAGTATTTCAAATAACAAAAAAGACTTCAGGTAATTAATTATTTTCATTTCATTATACACCAAAAATTTGTAGCACTAAGTATGTTTTACAATTTATTTTCTTGTTATAGTCAATTGATAAGAAATTGGTGACGTTGTCGCTCAATGCTCACCTATTATTTATAGGCGTCGCTCCATCGTTCCTAGCCATAAACTCTCCTGAATTGACTATAATTTATGCCATATACAAACATAGCACATTTGGGGTAATTGTAAAATTATTAGATAGAGAAATAATATCAAACAGTAAAGAACCATCAAAGAAGTCTCTAGCCTGGATATTGCATGAAGGTGGTATTTATAAAAATAAAATGGCAATATCGCTTATAAGTGGTCATGGATATGTTAATTTTCACTTAAATTATGTCTAGATATGCAATTCTTCCTGATTTAAGATAAAATCCCCCCTTACCCCCATTTTTTATTGTACCGGGGACAGTACCATATTAGCTTATTCTATAGCTAATTTTTTCATAACACTATCCCATATATGTTGGTAAGGATAAGATGAAGACAACAAGAATTTAATGCTCCTAGTATTTCTAATAATTACTGCTCCAATTTTGAACAATTTTAAACGCACCGTTCCTACCAAGGCTTTAGCTAATTCAGTACCTTGTAAAAACTTATCATACCAATTGCAATAATTAACGCAGTGGTGTAAAATGGGTTTTTAACTGATAAAGGTACTCAAATGGCTAGGTTAATATTACCACAAGGTTTTCATGGTCATGATTTTATAAAAATGATGAAACATGAGCCGCATGGTCGAAATCGTATACGTTTATTGGCGATGTATCACCTTCAATTAGGCAAATCTTTAAAAGCCATATCTGAAATAGTGAAGTCACACTGGAAAACTGTGCAATCATGGCTCAGAAGATTTAGGAATCATGGTTTTGAAGGATTATTTGAATCACAAAGAAGCGGCGCCCCTAGGAAGATTAACACTATACAAGAGTCTGCTCTTTTTGATAAAATCAATACGCTCAGTGAAAGTAAAACTGGTGGGTATATAACTGGAAAGGAGCTACATATCATGTTACTTGAGAAATATGGTGCTAAATGCGCTTTAAAAACAGTCTACAATACTATGCACCGCCTTGGTTTTAGCTGGATTACTTCTCGTTCAATGCATCCAAAGTCAAATCAAGAGACTCAAAATACATATAAAAAAACTTCCCAGACATGTTAACAAAATTATTACCAAAAAATATCGATAGATGTAAAGTTGATATATGGTCTCAGGATGAAACTCGAGTTGGGCAACAAGGTAGCTTAACTCGTATATGGGCTAAGCGTGGCACTAGACCCCGTAAAGTTCGGCAACAGCAATTCATTTCAACATATATTTATGGAGCTGCTTGCCATGATACAGGAGAAGCTTTTGCATTAATTTTACCATATGCAAACACACAGGCAATGAATAAATTCTTAGAAGAGCTTTCTCGCAGTATTCAAGGCAACCGACATATAGCTTTACTAACGGATAATGCAGGTTGGCACACAGCCAAAAAACTAACTGTGCCAAGCAATATCACTTTGATACCGCTTCCGCCCTATGCACCGGAACTTAATGCAATGGAACAAGTTTGGGAATGGATCAAAAATCATTTCTTGTCTAACCAATGTTATGGTGTATATGAAGATATCGTCACTATGGCTTGTTACGCTTGGAATCAATTTGCTCATAATGTAGATTTAGTAAAATCAATTATGTATAGAGACTGGATAAACACACCGTGTTAATTATTGCAATTAGTCTGAGTTGATTAGCCCACCATTTATGGCATGAAGTGCGATCGGCAAATAGCTCTAACTGTTGCTCTTTTATACGATTTTCCATATCTCCACGTGCACAGTAAATTTTATCATATAAATCTTCTGGCTTACCTGCTAAATTAGTTACTATATATCTTGGATTCTCACCAAGGCTAATTACTTCTGCTTTACCAACTATCTTACGATGACGACTCCAGCTATCAGCTTTATATTTAAATTCACTAAAAAAGCGTTGCTTCTCTTTGCTAATTGTGAAGGCTTCGTTAGATTGTTGCATCAATGGCTCAAGCAGCTTGTTGAGTCTAGTATTTTGGGCTATTCCGACTATATATTTTACATTATTTTCATCACACCAATCCAGCATCTGATGACGACAAAATCCACCATCACCACGAAAAATAATCTCTACTTCAGGCCACGATTGATGAAAACGCTTGACTAATAGAGATAATATTGCCCAGCTATGCTTTGCTTGTTCTAGCTTTGAGCTGCGAAGATTGCTTACTAACAGCTTTTTTCCACAAAAAACATATAAAGGTAGAAAGCAATTATGACGATAATATCCATGATAAAACTTCCCCTCTTGATTGCCATAAATTTCATCATCAGTGGCATCAAAATCAAGTATTAATTGTTTCGGCACGGTTTTATGAGATTCGACAAACTTGTCAATCATCACCTTATGAGCTTTAAGAGCAAATCCACGATCTGCTTTATTTTCTAAACGGCATAAAGTAGAGCTACTAGCCATATCGTCCAGTGTGTCTATACTTGTTTGCAAAGCTGGACATTTTCTTAAATTATCGTGATCATTTAAATCTTCATAACCAAGAGCAATACCATAAATACGCTGTTTGAGCATTGTTAAAATAGTATGAGTAATTTTATCAGAATCTCGCTTATCAGGAAAAATCTTAGCCAGTTCATTAGTTAGACCAAGTCTTTTATCTGCTTCTCTTAGCAATAATACACCTCCATCGCTACTAATATTACCTCCTGTGAAATTTATTTCTATTTGACGATTTTTTACTTTCGATTGGTAAATTAATCCTGTACAATTTGTCATGGCAAAACCCTCTATGTAATCTTCTTTTAACACTGATATTATATAGTATTACAAGGGTTTTGTCTCTATTCTTTCATGCAATATTCAGGCTAAAACCTAATGAAATGCTGATGATTGAGGTTCTGTATTGGAATGGTGGTAATAAGCTAGTGGGTAAGTTTACAAAGTTTTTTAAGCATATGGTTCTTTATACTGAAAGTTCTAAGTTAAAATATCTAGCACAAAGATTAATCGAAGTAAGAGAAGGTTCTAATAAAGAAAGAGTTAAGGGAATTCAAAATCGCAGAAATGTGCAAAGTGAAATAGGTGATTCGTCTAAATGCCCTACCCTACTCCCATATAGTGGGTATTCTCATGATTTTTTTTCACCACCACCTCTTGTAAAATAGATTGTAAATTACTATATCAGAACTTGTTAAGTTGAATTGTTTAATCGGAATTAGGAGTGTATATGGCAAAAATTATAGGTATAGATTTAGGAACAACAAATTCCTGCGTTGCAGTAATGGAAGGGAAAGAACCGAAAGTTATAGCAAATGCCGAAGGAGTTAGAACGACTCCCTCAATGGTAGGATTTGCTAGCGGTGGTGAAAAATTAATTGGCGAACCAGCAAAGCGTCAAGCTGTGACCAATCCAAAGAATACTTTATATGGCGTTAAAAGATTGATAGGTAGAAATTTCTCTGATCCTATGGTTAAAAAAGATCAAGACCTTGTACCGTACCAAATCGTAAAAGCTGCTAATAATGATGCTTGGGTTGAAGTTAACGGAGAAAAATATTCACCTAGTCAAATTAGTGCTTATATTCTGCAAAAAATGAAGGAAACAGCTGAAAATTATCTTGGTGAAAAGGTAACGCAAGCAGTTATTACTGTACCAGCATATTTTAACGATGCACAACGTCAAGCAACCAAAGATGCTGGAAAAATTGCTGGCTTGGACGTATTACGGATAATCAACGAACCAACAGCTGCAGCTTTAGCATATGGTTTTGATAAAGCTGAAAGCAAAATAATTGCAGTTTATGATCTTGGTGGCGGTACGTTTGACGTATCAATTTTAGAAATAGGTAACGGAGTATTTGAGGTTAAATCTACCAACGGTAATACTTTCCTTGGTGGGGAAGATTTTGATTCGAGAATTCTAGATTATTTAATCGATGAATTTAAGAAAGAAAGCGGTATGGATTTACGCAAAGATCCTTTAGCTTTACAGCGTTTGAAAGAAGCTGCAGAAAAAGCTAAAAAAGAATTATCATCTGTACCGCAAACCGATGTTAATTTACCATATATTACAGCTGATAGTTCAGGTCCTAAACATTTAAATATAAAATTTACTAGAGCAAAATTAGAATCTTTAGTGGCAACGCTAATTGATGATACAATAGAACCATGTAAGAAAGCTTTAAAAGATGCTGGGCTAAAAGCCTCAGATATTCAGGAAGTAGTGCTAGTTGGCGGTATGACTAGAATGCCAAAAGTTATTGACAAGGTAAAAGAATTTTTTGGTCGCGAACCACATAGAGGAGTAAATCCTGATGAAGTCGTAGCTCTAGGGGCTGCTATTCAAGGTGGGGTATTAAACAAAGAAGTTACTGATATATTATTACTAGATGTTACCCCTTTATCTTTAGGTATTGAAACTCTTGGGGGGGTATTTACTAGGCTGATTGATCGTAATACAACTATTCCTACCAAGAAAAGTCAAACATTCTCTACAGCGGACGATAACCAACATGCGGTAACGATTAGAGTATTCCAAGGTGAACGGGAAATGGCAGCTGCTAATAAGCTGCTTGGGCAATTTAATCTTGATGGTATTCCCCCTGCCCCACGAGGAGCACCACAAATTGAAGTAACCTTTGATATCGATGTTAATGGTATAGTTCACGTTTCTGCCAAAGATAAAGCTAGTGGTAAAGAACAAAAAGTAACTATCCAGGCTTCCGGAGGGCTTAGTGATGCAGAAATTGAACAAATGGTCAAAGATGCGGAAAAAAATGCTGATGAGGATAAAAAGCGTCGTGAATTAATTGAAGCTAAAAATAATGCCGATAGCTTGATTTATTCAACTGAAAAGACTCTAAAAGAATATGATGGTAAAATATCAGTTAGTGATAAACAACAAGTAGAAAATGCTATAACAGAGTTAAAGGCAGCTTTAGAGTCAGATAATCCTGAAGAAATTAAAGCGAAAACTGACGCTCTTATGGCAGCAAGCATGAAAATTGGAGAAGCTATGTATAAATCTCCGTCAGAAGATGATAGTAATGCAGAAGCTAAGGCAAGTGATGACGATAAAGTAGTTGATGCTAATTACGAGGATGTAAGTAATAAGTAATTACTATGCCATTGCGAGGAGGTGTAAACCTCCGAAGCAATCTAGTTTAATGAACAATGGATTGCTTCAACCATTTACATGGTCTCGCAATGACGTATATACATCCCAACCGTCATTGCGAGCTGATGTATCCCCACGAAATTGTTGCAAAATAGCAAGAATTGATAGAATATCTTCATTATTTAATGATGATGGAGATAGTAGGTTATGGATGTAAAAACAGTATTAAATGAAGTACTCAATAACTAACCAGCTGAAGCTGGTAGGTTGAAGTTGCGACTAGAAGTCACGGATTTACTCTAAAGAGATATTCATTACATTATTAGGCTGATGTGCATCTGAATGATTGTTAATGTAGTTATTGATTATATCATCAGTGACATTACCACTGGTTGAGCTAAAGAAGCCCCTAGCCCAAAAGTGGCGTCCCCAGTAAGTTTTTCTAATTTCAGGAAATTCTTGCTGAATTTTATATGATGAACGTCCTTTAGCTGCTTTAACAAACTGACTAATGGATATATGAGGTGGAATTTCAGCCATAATATGGACATGATCGGCAGATAATATTCCATTGATGATTTTGATACCAAGATATTCTGCTACCTGAGCAATAATTTCTCTAATTCTAATCCTGAGGTTACCTGTGAGTACTTTGTATCGATACTTAGTAATCCAAACGATATGGAAGCGGTGGTAAAATACGGTGTGGCTAGACTTACTATAATCAGTCATATATATTATTCTCTATTCAGAGAATAATATATATGATAACATTAGTAAATTGAAATATTTTAGAACAAGGACTGAAGTCTTTTCCGGCTGAAGCCGGAGGTTTTAACCAAATTTTGGGACAATAAAAGAACATTGTCCTTTTATACATAATAATCGTTTAAATGCGTTACTTGATGTTGCAGAAGGCTTGCGATATAGTCAGAATTTGTCTTTGAGTGCAATTGGCAGGAACTTGAGTGGTGATAGTAAAGTAAAACATAAAATAAAAAAAGTTGATAGATGTATAGGTAACAAACATTTATATAACGAGGTTGATAATCTCTATAGTGCTTTATCATATTTCATATTTGAGTTTATCAAGCATTCTAATGATGACAGTGTTGTGATTGATTTATGTTATCTTAAAGATGATCGCATGGTACAAATGCTAAGTGCTCAATTTTGTACAAGAGGGATGAGTTTACCTTTGTATCAAGATGTGTTTGAAGAAGGTGAATTAAAGGGCAGAACGGTAGAATTTTTAAATAAATTAAAGAGTATAATACCTGATGGAAAAAGGGTTATTGTGATTATGGACGCTGGCTTTCATATTGAATGGTTTAAGGAAATAGAAAAACAAGGGTGGAGTTGGGTGTGTCGGGTACGACAAGGAAAAGATTTAAAATTAGCTAAGAATGAGGATTGGATATCAGTTGAAAATTTCATGCCATCAATTGGTTCAAAAACGATGGAATGTGGTACGATTCTGCTAACCAAAGCTCATAAATATTCCTGCAGAATGGTTACAACTTGCAAAGTCCCTAAGGGTCGAGTGCAGAAGGTTAGCAGGAATCGTACTAGCAGTAAAACAGCAAATGGTTCATATAACAAAGCTGCAAAAGAACCTTGGATATTGGTAACTAACTTAAGTTCTGATGAATATAAGGGAGCGGAAATAGTGAGGTTATATAGCAAACGTATGCAAATAGAGGAGACGTTTCGAGTGATAAAAAGTCATAAATTTGGTCTTGCTGGAAGATATATTCGAACTTTAGATGTGAATAGATGGGGAGTTTTAATGTTACTATCTGCCATTGTTATTATAACATATTGGGTTATAGGTGTGGTAGGCTATAGCCAAGGTATGCAAAGAATTTTCCAACCTAACACAGTAAAAGATAAAAAGATTTATTCGTATTTTACCCTTGGGAAATTTATTATTGAATTTAATTATTTGCATGCCATAAAACCATTGGTAGAACCCCTGGCATCTATTATAAAGACGGAGCTTTGTCGTGCTTAATTTCGTGGGGATACATCAGATTGCGAGGAGGCGTTAGCCTCGAAGCAATCCATATGACAATTTATGGATTGCCACGCTCACATACGTTCGCTCGCAATGATGTTTTGGCTAAAAATAAAATTTAAAATAAGATATCCTTATTATGTCTACAAAAGATTATTACCAAGTACTTGGAGTTAATAAAACTGCTAGCCAAGCAGAAATAAAGAAGGCTTATCATAAATTAGCTATGCAATATCATCCTGACCGTAATTCACAGGATCAACAAGCAGAAAAAAAGTTTAAGGAAATAAGTAGTGCTTATGATATACTAAAAGATGAGCAGAAAAGAGCAGCATATGATCGTTTTGGACATAAGGCTTTTCATAATTCAGGAGCAGCATCGTCAGCTGGAAGGCAGGCTTCTAGAGGGGGAAATCATGATTTGAATGATATATTTGGTGAGTTTTTTAATGATTTTATGGGCGGCGGGGCAAGAAAGTCGCACCAGTCCACTAGCGTTAGAGGTTCAGATTTAAAATATGAGATCACAGTTACTTTGTCAGAAGCATTTCGTGGTATCGAGAAGAATATTAGCTTTACTAGTGAAGTAAAGTGTTCCCCATGTAACGGTAGCGGTTCAGAAAATAATGATACTGGCATGACCAAATGTGATACTTGTGGAGGACACGGAGCTACAAGAATACAGCAGGGTTTCTTTACCTTAGAACAAACTTGTGCAAAATGCCAAGGTGTAGGGCAAATAATTAAAAATCCATGTAAAAAATGTCATGGTCAAGGGCGTCATTCACAACATAGGAATTTATTGGTAAATATTCCAGCTGGTATTGAGGAAGGCACAAGAATAAGACTTACTGGTGAAGGAGATGCCGGAATGCGAGGAGGTAGTAATGGAGATTTGTATATTTTTGTTACTATTAAGCCACATGACCTGTATAAAGTTGATGGAATTAATTTGCATTGTCGACTACCTATTAGTTTCATTAAAGCTATTTTAGGTGGAGAAATAGAAATACCAGATATAGAAGGCGGTAAGGTAAAGTTAAAAATACCAGCCGGCACACAAAATGGCGAGCAACTAAGACTAAAAGGTAAAGGTATGTCTAAGGTTAGATCAACCATTAGAGGGGATATGTTTGCCCACATCCATATTGAGATACCGAAAAATCTTACTAAAAAACAAAAAGAATTACTAGAGATGCTAGATACAGAATTGTCAAGCGACAAAGATGAAGATGATGCTAGTTTTTTTAATAAAATGAAAAATTTATGGTCATAAAATTTGATTTTTTTGATATAGTCAATTCAGGAGAATTTGGGTCTAGCCCGATTAGCATTTTACTATGACTTTTACATTGCCATGACTGTTTAGAATCTAATAACCAATATTTGCGGTAAAATTGTTTGTAATATGCATATACTATTAACATTAAAAAGAATATTACTAATTATTCGTCAAAATAGCCGTATAGTTATTAAATTGGTAATTATAGATCAATTAGTAAAATGGTGGTTTATAAATTATCTAAGGGGCAAGATTGGTCTAACCATGAAGGTAACAAGCTTTTTAGATATAGTTTATAGCTGGAACCATGGTATTAGTTTTGGAATGTTCCGAAATTATTATCAGTATAGCAATATGTTGTTTATAGTTATTAACTCTGTTGTTATAATATATTTATGGTATATCTTATTAAAATGTAAGACAATGACAGGCTTTGTTGGTTATAGCTTTGTCATTGGTGGGGCTATCGGTAATTTGATCGATCGTTTTGTTAATGGAGCGGTATTTGATTTTATTTATTTTCATTATCAAGATTTTGGTTTTCCAATATTTAATCTAGCTGATAGTTTCATTTCATTAGGAGTAATGTTCTTATTGCATGATTATTATAAGACTAAGAAAATTGTTGAACAACAACAAGATGTTCAATATAATCACACTATGATACAAGCTGAAGCAGATAGGATCCGTGAGCTTGCTTTTAAGGAAAATATAAATTTAAAAGGAGATTAAGTGCGTATAATTTTTTGGTTATTTGCTACTGTAATAATGTTATCTGCATGCAGTAAAGAAGTAAAAGAAACAATAGGAATTGTGACCCCTGGACCTGATGAATACAAGGTAGGACGTAACAAAACTCTAGAAATGCCGCCTCACTATGACTTACCTGCTATTAAAGTAAAAGATGAAGAAAACCCTAAATCGCCTTCTACAGAAACTCTTACTGATGGTGAACAGGCTTTGATAAAAGAAATAGAAAAATAAGATTAATTATATAATTTTTTCACTTTTTCACTTAGTGGACAGAAATTTTGGTATATACTCAAAGATATAGAGGACAATAATTGCCGGAGTTTAAAATAAGGTGAGTGATAATAATAAAAATAGACCTCTTGCAAAACTCGCTTATGCTGAGGAATTTGAAGGAGACGCTTCACCTCGAACCGCAGCGTACTCTAGTGTACGTGAGGATTCGAGTACCGAATCGACGTACAAATTACCAGCAGAAGTAGAGTTAGGCAAGAGGTCTAATGTTGTACTGAATTTTGGACCACAACATCCAGCTACCCATGGAGTTTTAAGATTAATCTTAGAAATGGATGGTGAGGTTATCAATAAGGCAGACCCGCATATTGGCTTATTGCATCGTGGTACTGAAAAATTAATTGAGTATAAAACATATCTACAAGCTATACCATACTTTGATCGATTAGATTACGTATCGCCAATGTGTCAAGAACATGCCTTTGCTTTAACAGTTGAAGGATTGCTTGGCTGCGAAGTTCCAAGACGAGCTCAGTTTATTCGAGTGATGTTTTCTGAACTTACCCGTATCCTTAATCACATCCTTAATATCACAACCCAAGCTCTAGATGTTGGGGCTACTACCCCTCTATTATGGTTATTTGAGGAACGTGAAAAAATTATGGAATTCTATGAGCGTGTATCTGGTTCTAGGATGCATGCAAATTATTTTAGACCTGGTGGCGTTGCCCAAGACTTACCAGATGATATATTAGAAGATATTCATATTTTTATTCAACAATTTCCTAAAAAATTACAAGATGTTGAAACTTTGTTAAATGACAATAGGATCTGGAAACAACGCCTAGTAGATATCGGAGCAGTAAGCCAAAAAGAAGCTATGGATTGGGGGTTTTCTGGTCCAATACTGCGAGGCTCAGGTATCGCATGGGATCTTAGAAAAACCAATCCGTACGATGTATATGGTGAACTAGATTTTGACATACCAATTGGCAAAAATGGTGATTGTTATGATAGGTATTTGGTTCGCATTGAAGAAATGTACCAATCACTTAAAATTATACAACAATGTCTTGAAAAAATACCGAAAGGTAGTATTAAAACTGATGACCCTAAAATTGCCCCACCATCAAGAAAGAAAATGAAAGAATCGATGGAAGCAATGATTAATCATTTTAAACTTTATACTGAAGGATATAACGTACCACAAGGCGAGATATATCGGTTTGTTGAAGCCCCAAAAGGCGAGTTTGGGGTATATTTATACTCTGATGGAAGCAATAAACCTTATAGATGCCGTATTAAAGCCCCTGGATTTGCTCATCTGCAAGGTTTAGACTTTATGTCGAGAGGACATTTGATGGCAGATGTGGTAACTATTATTGCCAGTCTTGACATTGTTTTTGGAGAAATTGATCGATGAATGATGAACCACTAAATTTCAGCTTTAATGATGAAAATCTAAAAAAAGCTCAAGATATTATTAAGAAATATCCTGAAAATAGACAGAAAAGTGCGATCCTACCATTACTTGACCTTGCCCAACGGCAAATGAATGGTTGGTTACCTAAAGCATCGATAGAGTATGTAGCAAATTTTCTAAATATACCTTTCATCAGAGCTTATGAAGTTGCAACATTCTATACCATGTTTAATCTACAACCAGTAGGACGATATCACATACAAATTTGTGGTACTACCCCCTGTTGGCTAAGGGGTAGCGATAAAATTGCTACTATCTGTAAGAATAAACTTGCTATTAATTTCGGTGAGCTAACCAGCGATAAAAAGTTTAGCCTTACAGAAGTTGAATGTTTGGGTGCTTGTGTTAATGCACCAGTTATCCAAATCAACGATGATTTTTTTGAAGAGTTAGATGAAGAAGGCATGGCTAAGTTAATTGATAGCCTTGCTTAATATTTATTTTATATCTAACCCGTTCGTCATTGTGAGGAGACCGTAGGTCGACGAAGCAATCTAGTTTAATGAATAATGGATTGCCACGCCACCTACGGTGGCTCGCAATGACAACTTTTCTACTTTATTTTCTTAACGCCTATGTGCCTACGCGGGAATGATGGTATGGACGAGTGAAGCGAAATATGCTTTACTTGTACGGAGTCAGCTGAAAAATAGTTTTCAGCTGCTCCAAATTAAATAATAATTTAATTAATAGGTCCATACCATGATAAATAATAGCATAAAAAATACTATAATAGGAATAGATTTAGCAAAAAATAGTATGCACTTGGTGCAAGTCGATCAAAATGGCAAAAAAATAGGTTATCAAAAAGTTACAAGAGATGAGTTAATAGCCTATTTAAGCAATCTCGATAAAAGTTCATTGGTAGCTATGGAAGCATGTGGAGGAGCTAATTATTGGTCACAGGAAATTGCTAAGCTTGGTTTGCAAGTCAAACTAATGAAAACAAAAGATGTAAAAGTTTATGCTACATCGAAACAGAAAAATGATTATAACGATGCGTTAGCAATATGCAAAGCGGCTCGTGATCCAGAATTAAAAACTGTGCTGCCAAAAAGCAAAGAGGAACAAGATATAAAATTTTTGCATAAAATTAGAAGTAATACGATCAGAGATCGTGTACAAAAAACTAATTCTACAATATCAAGTTTATGTGAATATGGCTATAATACAAAATTAAGTAAAAATAAATTTTGCAAATCATGTAGGCTGGAGGTAGAGTTAGCGTATAGTAAAGGTTATATAAATTCTGGGATACGGTCAATTTTACTTTTAGAATGTAAAGAAATTGAGGATTTATGTGACAAAGAGAAAACTTTAGAAAAGCTGATTATCAGCAATAATAAGCAAAGTGAGAAAGCTACTAGGTTGCAGACAATTTTTGGCATTGGAGCAATCAATGCTAGTTGTTTGAGTGTAGCCCCAATGGAAAGTTATCCAACCCCGAGGGATTTTGCTGCTTCGCTTGGTTTGGTACCAAAGCAACATAGCTCAGGAGATAAGATAGTTTTAGGAGGGATTACCAAACAGGGAGATAGATATGCCAGAACTATGTTGATTCAAGCCGCAAGGACAATAGCAATAAGAGCAAAAAGTGGTAAGGAATCGAAAGATAAACTAGTGCGTGCAGTGGGCAGTGAAGAAATTTGCTGAAAATAAATCATATAATATTATATGTGTTGGTTTAGCAAATAAGTTAGCAAGGATTGCTTATGCAGTAGTCACCAATGGTAGCGAATATGTTGCAAATTAGTTTAGTTGAGAAAAAAGAAGAAACTATGTCAACTAAATAAAAATTGGTAATTGATAAATATTGCGAGTAAAGAATAGTAACAATAAAGAGAACGAAAGTTAAAGAGTTAATGAATAAGTATTCTGAATAAAATCCGTAATTATGTCGAGGCTCTAGAAGCCGTGGGAATGAGAGGTCACTCAAGGATATTTATAAGAATGCAGAAACCATTATGGCACTCGATGCCGAATATATGACCGCTTCCTTTGTGGCTCTATTTTTTTATTTTCTTTGTTGACAAATTCACTCGTCCATATATGACAATGGGAAGCGAGAATGATGGTATGGACGAGTGAAGCGAAATATGCTTTACTTGTACGGAGTCAGCTGAAAAATAGTTTTCAGCTGCTCCAAATTAAATGATTGACTCTTGGATAGATTTAAAAAATTATTAGTGATAACTGCTATTGCTTCAGCTTTAATAGTCAAAAATGGAATAATACAAAATGCCTTAAATCCCATCCGAATAAAACGGTACAAAACCATTGAAAGACAATTGTTTTCATTATTTACCTATGGCTTTGATCATATCAAAAATGCTTTTTATCAATCTACAACAGCCATAACGCAGCTAATATCCACATTATTAATACCTCCCAAACAAAAACTTTTTTCTATCCTAATACCATCTTTACAAAAATTGTAGGGTACTATGATCCAAAGAGCCTTTCTAATTAAGTGTGTAAATTTTTCATAGGGCTTAAATTCTACCTTCAAATTTTATCAAAAAGTGAGCCATAGCTGCGTTCCAGTTCGGAATCGGCATAACCCATTTCTTGGTCATATAATCAATTGCCAAATATAAGGTCTTAAAAACGGCATTATCATTTGGAAAAACCCTTTTATTCTTAGTAACCTTACGTAATTGGCTATTGACAGATTCTATACTATTAGTTGTGTATATTACTTTCCTTATCGCCTCAGGGTATTCTAGAAAAACCATTAAATTTTCCCAATGAACATACCAAGATTTAGCAATTTGTGGATACTGTTTACTCCATTTAGCTTCAAAAGATTCTAAAGCAAGATGTGCTTCTTCCTCTGTGCTAGCAGTATATATAGGCTTTAAATCAGCCGCTAATTCTTTTCGGTCTTTATATGATACATATTTTAAACTATTTCTAATCTGATGTACAATACATAATTGATGTTCGGTTTTCGGAAAAACTGCTTCTATTGCCTCAGACATACCGGTTAAATTATCACTGCAAGCAATAAGCATGTCTTGCATACCTCTGTTCTTCATCTCAGTAAAATTACCAAGCCAAAATTTAGCTCCTTCATTTTCACTGTTCCACAATCCTAAAATATCCTTCCTTCCAGATAAATCAATACCTAATGCTACATATACAGACTTATTGATAATTCGTTTATCTTGACGTACTTTTACTACTAAACAGTCAAAAAATACTATAGCATATACTCGATCCAATGGTCGGCTTTGCCATATCTTGACATCCTCAATTACATCATCAGTAATTTGACTTATCAAACTTTCGCTAACGTCAGCTCCATACAATTCTTGCATTTGAATCTTAATATCAGATAAGCTCATTCCTTTAGCGTATAACGATATTATTTTATCATCAAATCCTTCAATACGTCTTTGACGCTTCGGAATTAATGCAGGTTCAAATGTACTACTTCTATCCCTTGGAACCTCAATCTCTACAACTCCATTATTTGTTACTAGATTCTTTACTTTACTACCATTACGAACATTATTGCTATCAGTATGACAATATTTATCATATCCTAAGTGATTATTCATCTCTGACTGCAATGCCTTCTCTACAAGCCTTTTGGTTAATTGTTTTAATAAACCATCCTCTTTAAATAAAGTTGATATATCTGTATCATTATTTATTAATAAATCTATTGCTTGATTCATTGCTTCATTTTGTTTGTGACGCATTATAATTTCTCCTTTTGTTATATTATATTTTTATATAACCTTTGAAAAATTTACACACTTATTTGTACAGAGCCGAAAATCTCCACAAAGTATTTCAAATTGATTTAAAGCTAAAGACCAATCTTTAATAGGCATGGTCCATTTTTTGGCTGCATTTTGTAAGGATAAAAATATTATTTTTTGAATTGACTTATCATCTGGAAACACCCCCTTATTTTTGATAATTTTTCTAATTTGACGATTTACAGATTCTATAGTGTTAGTAGTATAAATTACCTTTCTGTTCTCTTCAGGAAAGGCAAAAAACGGTATTATCCCAGACCAATTACGTTGCCAAATATCAGAAATTACCGGATATTTTTTATCCCATTTTACACCAAATTGCTGAAGTTTTAAACGTGCCATTTCGTCATTATTAGCTGTATAAATTTGTTTTAGATCTGATGTGACCTCTTTTAAATCTTTATATGACACATACTTTACTGAATTGCGAACCATATGTACAATACATAATTGTACTATAGTACTCGGGAATACACTGCTTATAGCTTCTGGAAAGCCCTTTAAACCATCCACACAAGCAACATAAATTTGTTCAATTCCTCGATTCTTTAACTCAGTAACTACTTGCATCCAAAATTTAGCACCTTCATTTTTGCCTATCCAAATGCCAAGTAACTCCTTTTTCCCTTCTATATTTACAGCAAGTGCTAAATATACTGCTTTATTTATTACTATGTGATTGTCTCTAGATTTTACATAGATACAGTCCAAGTATAATATTGGATACACCCTATCTAAACAACGATTTTGCCACCTAGTTACTTCTTCTATTACCCCATCTGTTATGGTGGATATCAAGTCACCAGATACATCAGTTTGATATATTTCTTCTAAATGCCCTCGGATCTCGCTGACTGTCATACCGCGACCATAAAGGGATATCACTTTCTCATCAAATCCATTAAATCTCCTCAGCCCTTTTGGTATTAATTGAGGATTATACTCTCCTTCCCGATCTCTTGGTACTTCTACTGTCAGCTTACGACCATCCCCATCAATTACTGTCTTCTCATAGCTACCATTACGACGATTATTATCTACTTTTGGCATCTTGCTATGTTTTGAATATCCTAATTCATGATCCAACTCACTTGCTAATATTTTCTCAACTATTTGCTTCTTTAGCTGTTGAAATAAACCATCTCGACCAAATAACTCCGATGGATCTGCTTTTGATAATAATTCTTCTACTAGCTGATTACTGATGTTTAATGTATCTTTATCTGTATCTAATTTTTTAGCCATAATTCCTCCTTGCTTGCTTAAGTTACTTTTTTACAGTAATCTCTTACTGCTTTCTTTGCAACTTACACAAACTATAGGACAGACTCATAATAGCATAAAAAATACTATAATAGGAATAGATTTAGCAAAAAATAGTATGCACTTGGTGCAAGGTATACCTGCAGCAAAACTGCATAACTTTATCTAATGTTTTTGCTAGTATGAATTTTTTATACATTTGGATTCCATACTATGCAAATACCATCAATTACTATTGAGCAAGTAGCTCAGCAATTTAAAGCCTGGCGTCAAACTAAAACTAATAAGTTTGATCCTATACCAAACCATCTAAAGGAATTAGTTTACCAATTACTCCATCATTATTCTTACCAAGAGATAGCTAAACATCTTAATATTAATAAAGCAACAATCAGTTCAATTAAAAAAGCCCATGAGCCTACCCTCAAAACTTCTCCTGTCTCAACTTCAAATCAAGCTCTACAACAAAATATTAATTTTCTCCCATTTCAACTATTATATTCTATAGATACCGATCCTGTAGCTGCCCCCAAACAAAATCACTATACTTGTCACATTATTAAACCAAATGGTACCAAACTTATTATCCAAACACTAGAACCAAAAACCATAATTCAGACATTTTTATGTTGCAACTAACCCCGGCGTCAGTTATTTTTGTTACCACTATTGCCATCGATTTTCGCAAAGGTATCGATGGCTTAATCGCTGTTTGTAGACAAAAACTTTCTTCTGACCCTCTTAATGGTTCCTTGTTTTTATTCTATAATAAAAACAGAACTGCCATTAAAATTTTGTCCTTTGACGGTCAAGGCTTTTGGCTATGCTCTAAACGCCTATCCAAAGGTAAATTTACCGCAAAACTTTTCCCATCTGATAATTCATCTTATCAAATTTGTTATAGAACCTTACACATTCTTATTCATAATGGTAATCCTAGTTCTGCCAAATTCTCTAATGATTGGCTTCCTGTCGTTTAAGCTGCTGTCTCGATTAATTCCGTATTATTCATATATCTTGCATAGGCAAAAGGCGTATAATTCGCAGGACTCTTCTTTGCTTTGCTACTCTGCTCTTGTAGCCAATTTAAATATTTAAAGGCATTGATCTCGTTCTCACTACAAGTCTTTACTATACTATACAGACCACTATGTATCTCAGCACTATTGATTGTTTTAAAGAATAATGAATTCTTCCTTTGTAAAATAACCTGAGTTTGACGTAAGCACCAAACAAAATGCTAAGCATTATGTAATAACATAAACAAACTGTTGGTGGTGAGCTATGGTAAAAATAAAACCTTCTTTCAAACTAGTGTGTTAGGAGAAAGAATATTTGAAAAGTAAGAAGGGAGGGATTATAAAGTTCTCGAATAATAACAACAAAATTGGAGAATATATTATGATCCCTCTTACGGAGATTTTCTGCTTAATTGATGATTTTTGCAAGCATTTTGATACGGAGCAAAATAAATATATATTACCAAATCCTAACCGTAAGCGTAAAGTAGTTTGCAGTATAGGACCATAGTACCCTACAATTTTTGTAAAGATGGTATTAGGATAGAAAAAAGTTTTTGTTTGGGAGGTATTAATAATGTGGATATTAGCTGCGTTATGGCTGTTGTAGATTGATAAAAAGCATTTTTGATATGATCAAAGCCATAGGTAAATAATGAAAACAATTGTCTTTCAATGGTTTTGTACCGTTTTATTCGGATGGGATTTAAGGCATTTTGTATTATTCCATTTTTGACTATTAAAGCTGAAGCAATAGCAGTTATCACTAATAATTTTTCAAATCTATCCAATTTTACAATGTGACTTTTTTCAATATCAAAACCACCGCTTTTTAGGTGCAAAAATAGTCGTTCAACACTCCAACAAAATTTATATAAAGCAAAAATATCTTGCTCTATTTCAATTGAAGACACCAGAACCATCAGCTCGCTCTTATCATTTCTATATGCGGTAAAATTAACCTTTCTATTCCATAATATACCACTACAAGCCCTATACTCTAAGGCTTTAACATCACTAAATATTCTTTCAATGGTTAAAGTTCTTAAACCTTTTGTAAGACGAATTTTATGATCCATTTTTAATGGAATAACAAACTTTAGATGGTTATTTATCAGAAAGTCTAACCATTCTTTATTCATAAATTCTCTATCAGCAAGCAAATATTTTATTCTTTCAACGCCAAAATTATTAATAAATTTCTGTAAAAATTCCTTCATAAATTCTGCAGAACACCCGCCACCATGCGACAAAGTCTTCCAGAATATTGGCACCGATATTTTACCAATTACCATTACTAAAAATAAAATATTAATATCGGATTTACCAAATTTCCAACTTGTCCTATCCATTGCTACGACATAATTTTTTGAAGCAAAAAAGCTTAATAGCAAATAGCCAACCTTCATATAATCAAAATTAAAATCTTTTAAAAAACGATAAATTCTATGAGTTTTTGACGTCGCTTTAGCATCACCTAAAATACCAAGTGCTAAACCTTTTTGATAAATTGAGCTGCCCGTCAGCAAACTAATTACCATACCAACCAAACATTTTAATCTTGATTTATTTCCGTCTATATATAAAATCAATTCTTGAAGTATTATATTATGCATTTTGTTATAAAAATACCTACCTTATACTACTTCACACCACTCTAAATCAACCATTCTTCTTCATCTTCTCAAAATTGTAGGGTACTATAGTTTTTTTACGACGTATGTACATTTGGGTAATTGTAGAGTTAATATGTAATAATATATTTATAGCATAACAAAAACCAAAGTCAACAACAAATTATTTACTAGGCACAACAAGTCGCCTGAAAAAATCATTTCCCAGCTCTATGGCTCCTCCATATCCTCTCTTCCCATCTTTCAACATTTTTTTGCGGAAGTCGGGAGAGCCTAGTGATTTCAACCTTAATGAATTCAGCAAGCTCTATTAGTTTAGTTATTTCTTCTTGGTCTGATGCACTACCAATATATCGAACAACCCGTTGTTTTACTTTATTAGTTATGGGATCGCGTATCCCTTCCACTAGTTGAACAGCGTTAACATTACGGGTAGCAGATTTTTTGACTCTAACAAACATATCGGTAGCATATTTAAAACTAATTGTTGGTTAGTATATCTACTAAAATATTGTATGTCAATAATAAAAATATACGGAGGCACAACAAACGCTCTCTAATTAACAAAACCCTTTTTCTCCTACTTTTTCTATACACTTATCTTTAACTATTTTCCGAAGTCAGGAAACTTTCGCGGAAATGACAAAAAAGTTAGATGTCATAAAGGATGAACAGCTGGGTTAGCTATAATCCTTTTCATATTTAGACATTTTAGCAGCTAAACGATATTGATTGATCCCATCAACATGCGATTTCACTTCACTTTTAATAAGCTCTTTTCTTTCTTCTATTCTCTTCAGTACTGCTTTACTATATTCTAAAGATTGACTATCACCATTACTTTCGGCTTTCTCACGCATAATATCATAATGTTCTTGTCTACGTATATATCTATCCTCATCAATCATTCTTTGCTCAATCTTATGGGCATTGTCAATCATTTCACGAGTTTGAGTATCTGTTGCTTTCTCTCGCATAAATCTTTCCCCCATTAATACTGGATTTTCTCCATCATTTTCACCTTGAGCAAGAGCATTATATACCTGAAAGGAAAGATCTTTGTTGGTTAATTGTTCATAATAATCAATATCTGTTGTTCTACCCTGTAATTCAAGTTTAGCTAAATATTCAGGAGATGCGATATCTTCCTGAACAGCTATAGTTTCTTTATTGATTTTTGTCTTAAGTTTTTGATGTTCCAAAGCTCGTTGGTCATCCTTAAGTGATTCATTATGGGTTCTAAGTCTTGGATCATTATAATTAAAATCTTCCCACTCAGCCCCAGTCAAGTTCCCCTCAAAAGCATCACGTAAATCCTTACCAACAACAGCCGTCAGAGCTTCCCGCTTTAACCCTTCATAACCAGCATATATTTTCTCCCCTATATTCCTACGTTTTTTATCCCGTAACGCTTTCTTTTCCTCAACACGCTTGTTAATCTCTTGCCAACTTCTGAGAGGAGCTATATTTTTACCAAATAATCCTATTCCTCTTTTTGACATTTCTTGATGCGAGTTCATATAAGCCTGTTGGAAATCTTTGGTAAACTTTGCATCACTGGCTAATTCTCCTAAACTCTTACCATCTTTAGTTTTCATTGACTCATTAAGTTGTTTCTTTTGATCTTCATTAAGAGAATCATATTTTTTACCTTCACCAAATTTAAGAGCTGCTAAATGATCTCGAAGTGCTGAATAACTACTGCCAGTAAATTCTTTAACTGATTCATCAGGTTTAATGGTTTTCATAACCTCGTTAATAGCTCTGTGATAATCACTTTCAGCTTTAACATTAACGTCTTTATAGTCTATACCGTAATTTCTTTTTACTTCACTTAAAACACTCGAATTTACTGATTTGGGGTCAAGTGCCTCTCGTTCTACACCCCCCATCTTCCAACTTTCATACTCACTGGCAACAAACATACTTACCTTCTCAACTTGTTGATCCACCCTTTTCTTGACATCCCCAAAAGCATAGTTTGCAGGTCTCTCTATTTGTTGCTGAATAGGGGCAAAGGCAGCTTGTCCAACCGCTTGTAATTTTGTTAGATTACCTGATGTGCTAGATAAGAATTTAGCACTTGAAACAGCTATATCATTAAATTTACTTAGTAAATAAACACATACAAAAATTAACAATAATCCATCCAACTGAACAAATTTACCATTAAAAAAGTTGTTAATTCTTGCTAAATCTTTGACTGGATCTAAAAATGGTAACTCAATATATCTATTCTCCTGACATTCATAAGCTGAACATAGTCT
This sequence comes from Rickettsia endosymbiont of Oedothorax gibbosus, assembly GCF_936269705.1. Lineage (NCBI taxonomy): Bacteria > Pseudomonadati > Pseudomonadota > Alphaproteobacteria > Rickettsiales > Rickettsiaceae > Rickettsia > Rickettsia endosymbiont of Oedothorax gibbosus. Next base: position 1,473,773 of record NZ_OW370493.1, on the reverse strand, counting down.
ACCCTCCGGCGAACTACCTTCTGGCGAATTATCCCTTACACGATGATCAACAGGTACTAATATATCAGCTCTTGCTTTACTAAATTGGTTACCTTTCATTGGAGATGGAAACCACCAATAAAATATCGAGTCTCCAAGACTAGTATCTAGGTCTTCATTAACACTACCAAATAATTCATTTATCGGACCTAAATTTGGGAAGTCATACTTACATACACCAAAACCAAGTGAAGAATATATTTCTGTTCTGATAATCATTGAAATAAATGCTAGACCAGTAAATAATATAATCGGTTGTATAGCATATGATATCAGCTGCCTTAACCAGTTATCAAACAATGAGCGGGTGATACCAAATAACATAAAACAAATGAATATTGGTGCCATTATGATAATCATCCCAATAATTATCAATGCCGTAAGATATATAATAGTAGCCTTAAATACCATCATGAAGATATAATAAAGAGCTATCAGGAATAGAATTATATATATAAACCCTAATGGATCGACAAACAGTAATGAAAATAATTTTGCCATAGTTTGTGGAGCAATCATCAAGCCTATTATACTCCAAGAACCTGGTCCAGTCGCAGCAGTCTGTTTAATTATTTGTAATATTTGCTCTACCCCTTCTACAAAAAACACAAACAAATAATCATGAAAAAATTGCCAGCTAATAGTAGAACTAAGTAAAGTAGATACTATACTAATTTTTACTATTCTAATTATTAACTCAGTATGGGTGAGATTAACATTGCCAATTAGAAAAGAAAAGCCTGTAAATATAACATACAAAGTCAACAAAGCCGAAACAGATAAACGATACCCTGGTTTTTTAATAATATTTTCGTAAATTTTCCTAACTAACCCATGTTCCTCTCCTTTACCAAATAACTCAACTTTTATTAAATTTATTAAAAAGTCAATAGGATCTGGTCTAGTATCATTAACCCCAGATTTAATAACTACACGATACTGACCATTATTATCATCGTAAAACTTGTCTAAAATCTTGAAATATAATGGAGATTTATCGTAATACTCTTTCTTGACATTTTCATAATTATAACTTATCCCCCCAGCTTTTACTAACTCACCTCTTTTAGTAAGGTCATACAGATTAACAGTAGGCTTACCAAGATGGGCAGTAATACCATCTGGTGCACGTTGTTTCTGAAATGAAATATTAGGGTCTGTACCACGCTCAGCAATCAATAAATATAACCCCACTCCATTTTTAAATAAGCATGGGGCATTACTAACTTTTGCATCCTTAGTATTAGTACACATTATGCCATCTATAAATTGGCATTCTTGTAATCTCTTGCAAAATTCAGATAAAGTATTGGTATTATTTTCCTGACCATACCATGCACACCAAGCTGATAATTCTGAAGGGCTATTTTTATCTCCTTTGGCAAAATCCCAAGTTTTTACTAATATAGTAAGTGGTTGACCATTTACACTATATCCAGTATCGATCCAAGGAGCTGATTGATTATCTTTTTGTTGCTCACTTAACTGTTCTTTTTTGTATCTTGAAGAAATTACAAATTTTATAAAACCAAAATCATCTGCATCAATACACCTATCTCCAGTACATCCTGAAAGGCAAAATATAGAAATTAATAAAATAGTACAAATATTCTTCATTTATAGAACCCTAGACTTAAATAGTAACTCACCTTAAGCATAAACCCCGTGACAATTTAAAAGTTGTAGAAAAGTACAAGCCGTCATTGCGAAACCATGTAATGATTGAAGCAATCCCTTTTTAATAACTTTCCTGGATTGCTTCGTCGCTACTAAAGTAGCTCCTCGCAATGACGTTTGAGGTACATACACTGTCATTGCGAGACCATGTAATGATCGAAGCAATCCATTTTTAATCACTTTCCTGGATTGCTTCAATGCTAGTAAAGTAGCTCTGAACCATGACGCCAAACTATAGTAATTATTCTGTTTTATTAGATACACCACCTGCTCCACCACCATCTGAATCATGTCTTGAGGCAAATATTTTGCCTGTATATTCTTTTTTATTTTCAGAGTCCTCTCTACCCTTTGCTTTATAATTTTGATCTATTACTTTATCTTTAAATATTCTCGCTGGGGCAAAAGCTATATCCTTAATAGGTTTTGCTACAGTTCCCATATCCTGCATAATAGATTTTGTAGGATTATCAGGCTCTTGGAAATTCCCCTCCTGTCTTGTAGGGGTTATGTTCGTCAATTGGGCAACCACTATAGTAACATAATCCACAAGCCCATGAGCCATTAGGCAATAAGCATAGAATAACAAACAACTGGTAAATATTACCAAAAATGTACCTGTAGAATTTAATAAATCGTTTAAATCATTAATTTCTGCAACTGATGGACTAAAAAAAGGTATCCCAGGTAAAAATGGCAAACTAAAAGAAAAATTAATTGGTATATCTATATGTGTTAAATCTAAACCTATAGCTATTGGTAAGAATCCTGGATTCCAACATGCTCTAACTACAATTTTTAAAAGTTGTTCCGACATCACTTGATCTATTAATAGAAAGAATATTAATAATATGCTTGGTTGCATCATATAACCAAATAAAGTAGATAGCCAGTTATCGAATATACTTTTAGTCTTTTCAAATAATAGCAAGATTATAAAAAATGGTGCTAAAGAGATCATAACTGACAAACCAATATATGCTATAACGTAACCTATAATAACTTCTAAAATAGCTCTAAAATAGAGTGTAAGAGAATAAATAGTTATGATAGCAACAACAATAAGACCATTATGGATTTGTAATAGCTGTATGAACAATAATAACCAAAATCTACCATTGGTATATTTGTCAAATATTGGATCAATAAAACCAAAAATATTAGACTTAGAACTAGTGAGTCCTGATATATTGCTCATTATATAGTCAGTACCCTCAATAAAAGCACTAAATAAATAATCATTAAAAAAGCTCCAACTATTTTCTCCTAGTAGCACTGCTACCAAAGCTATTTTTATAAACCTAGTTAATAAATCTTTAGCCGTTATCTGGGTAGCACCTGCTAAAAAGGTTAACGCATATATAATTACATAGAGAACTAATACTGATTTTATGATTCGTCGTAACGTTACATTTTTAGTAGTTAGTTTAGTATAGAAATGCCAAGTAAAATTATGAAAACTATCAGTAATAGGTTTAACGGCTCCTTTATATACGATATCTGAGAACCAAGTGCTTCCAGTGTAATTAGCATAATTTACACTAATTTCTCCCCTCACCTCTTTATTAGGGTTCTTGACTCTAACCCATAAATAGCCATCTTTTTCAGCATCAATTGAAAAATCTTGGGTAATTTGTGTTCCAACGGTCGATTTTTCATCTGGTGTTCCACCATCTTCCATTATAGCATATTCAACTTCTATGTTTTTTTGTTGAGTATTACTAATAGCCTTATCACCATTACCTACTTCTACAATCATAATGTAGCGTCCAAAATGTAAGAATTTAGCACTCAAATCTACAGTAGAACCATTAATATAAGAACTAAGCTCACCAAGACTAGAAAAGCTAGTCCAATCACTCATTAGAGGCTTATCCAGAGCAGTAAACATACCTTGAATTGACCAATTAGTTGAAAAATCCAAATTTCCGGCAACGTTAGACTTGTAATATAAGAAATTCTTTTTTAAAGATTCAGAATATACAAAACTTTCTGCTTCTCCCTTTATGACATTCCCACCTAGCGATATCTTCATTCCTCTTCCTTGATCATAGAAGCACACTGGATCATTATCATTAACAGAATTAGGACAATTTGTAACACGTAAATTATTCATACGGTCTATAGATGATTGAGTTAATGGCTTACCAACTAATATTAGCTTATCTAATGTCCTATATTTGGTATTTACTCCAGTACCAGTACACTCTAAGCTTCTTAAGGGATCAATAACATTACATAATTTTTCTGTAGTTGAATATAATATTTTATTATCAATGTTACTATTAGTATAAAGTGACGCTATTCCCAACGTATTACTATCAAGTTCTGTTTTTAACATATCTTTGTCAGTAGCTGCACTAAAAAACTCTCCCGCTGCTGCAAGAGTTATGTTTATTACATCACCTTGTTCTATATGAATTTTTTGTCTGTTTTTAGCAAAATTAAAATAGTCTACATAATTTTGCATTTTATTAAATGCTAAAGTTGCATAATCTTTCGTTTGATCAGTTGACTTAAATCCTGGAAAATCAGTAGCTTCATACTTATTAGTTAAATAATTAAAAGTTTTAATAAATATTTGAGGTTTATTGAACCTTGGGTCTATAAGGTAAATCACCAAATATTTTCTTGGATTACTTACAGCTCCCCTAGTACTCCATTCAAACTTAATTGCTCTATCTTTTTTAACGTAGTTACCGGTAGAATTCCATGTATTGGGTTTTGCCAAGTCTAAAGAAATTCTGCCTTCTTGCATACCATTAAATTTTGGTACTTCTAGACATGTCGCAAATAAAGCACCAAGCCCACTTAAAGTTGAATTCATCCAATCATATTTACTATCATCGGCTTTGGCAGGATGAAAGGCTAAGAGAACTACTAAGGCAATAAATATTTGCCCCTTAAATAGTAGACTTCCTGCATAAGTCAATCTAGTTGGTGATTTTGTCGTCAAAACTCGCCTCCGCTCCGAACAATCGTCTATGTACGCGAGGGTAGCAGGCTTCGTTTTTCCTAAAAATCCCTCAACTATCTTTGACTTATGCAGGAAGTCTAGTAAATCTACCAACAAAATTAAATACCTAAAATTTCTCATCCTATTCACTTATTTTCAATTATTATTTCGGACTCGTATTAGAAGCACTTTCACCACCTTCACTATTATTTGAACTTTCAGCCTTATTTTTACCATCACTATCCTTGGTATCAACTTTTGATCTAGCTTTATTACCCTTATCAAGGGCTTTATTCCTATCTTTTAATCTTTTACTAGCATCTTGCTTGATTGCATCTCTTCCTTGTTTGTCTAAACCAACTTTTTTCAAGGCTCCTTGCTCCATTGCCGATGACATATTTTGTCCCATAGAGGTAGCAGAAGGTCCAGCAGTACTAGTCAATTTTGCCACCATCTGCCCAGAAAACTCAACATAACCATACATTCCATAGGAAATGATAATCAAAGCAATATAATGTTGCATATTCAAGCCCATCATCCCAGAACGAGGATCCATCCCCCAAGGTGCAAACCAATTAATACAAAAAATCTCTAAATTAGAGAAAATTGCAGGAAGACCCGGAATGGCAGGGAATGGAATTTTTATTGGTAAAGCACATTTCCAACACACACTATAACCAGTTGTAAAATCCAAGTAAATTGTAAACAACTGAGTAAGTATAATAATTCCTGCCATTAAGATTACCGGTTCTATCATATATCTAAAAGTAAATCGCACCCAATTATCAAATAAATATCTAGTAAAATCAAATAGCATAAATGTAAGAAATAGTGGAGCTATGCCGATTAATAAAGCTGTTGCCATAAATGCCATAATATAAACTGCTACCGCCCGAAGAACGGTAATGATTACTATAATTATACTAATAAATAGTATAACAAAATAAATCAGTCCACTAAGGCCCATTGATAATAAAGATAGCACTTGACCAGCAAAAGTTTTACTAAATAATATTTTACTCATTAATGCATCTAAGAACATAAAAGGATTTGATATCTTATCCGTAGATGAAAACATACTATAACCACTCATATTAGAGATTATCCCATCTGAAAAATTAGTGATAAAATCAAATATATATTCATTAAAAAATCTAAAAGTACTCTCATTCATTAATCCACTAACTATGGCAATTTTTGCTATCCTAATTATCAAATCCTGTTGATTGATTTTAACCATGCCTAGTAAAAACATTGCCCCATATAACATAACGTAAAGAATTAATACTGCTTTTATATAGTTAAAAAAGTTACTACAAGTAGTAGTTCCACCACCATAGCAAGTCATGTTCTTAAAAATCGTTACCGCAGCATCCTTGATTTTTCCTTTTAACAACTCAAATAAAGGATTTAGAACATTAAAAGTAAAGCTACCCACCTTTTGTGATGTACGAAATTCTACTTTATACCTACCATAACTTTCTTTATAATCCTCTTTTGCATTGTAAATTCTCATCCATAAATATCCAGTATCATTCGCCGTAATTTTTGCATTACCATCTGCATCTTTCACTTGAATATTAGTAGTGCTATAAATTGTACTAGTCTTGTTAGGATTTTCACCATACGGCATTATTAAATACTGTACTCTACCACGATTCTCTATAACATCATCAAAACTATTACCATTACTTCTTCGACATTTAGTTTGCTTAATATTTAACACATAACCACCAGTATTTTGGCTATAATCAGAATATTTTGACCAAAAACGATATTGTAAATAGCTTTTTGCTGTAGCGGTTATAATATCGTTATAAATAATTTGATATTTACTATTAGCCACCTTACTATCATTTCCCTTGTCTTTATCATTTATTTTAGCAAACATATAGACTGTTCCTGGAGATTTAGATGGAGTCCCACTATTATCGAGTCTGTATAATAGACCTGTTGGAGCGGCATACCAAAAATGTCTTTTTTTCTGGTAGTCTCCTTGTATATAGTCTTTATCTTTAATACTATGATCAACATCTGGGCATGTAGAAGATGGAATATTTGAATTATTAGAACATTCCGGATGAAAATCCGTAAATAATTTTCCAACATCACTAGACCAAGGAGATGTAAAAAAACCATCATCTCGATAAGGTTCTGGTGCTTCCTTCATATCATTAACCCAAGCCCCGTCTTTAGGGCAGCTATAGGTTTCACAACAACCAAATGCTACAGTACAAAAACCACCAATTAGTTCCATACAACCCAAAAAACAACCAGAAGGACAGGACCTTACACTGGGGCCATTATATAAACCATCAACCCATTTACAACCACTAACATACTTCCCAGAATATATTGAATATCTACCACATAATGGTTTGTATTCTCTCTTCCCTTCCGAGCAATCTGCTGTTTCTATAAAATTTTTAGATTCACCATCTTGCTTAACAAACTTAAAGATATTTTTTACACTAACATTAACCATATCTGGCAATTTCTTTTGATCCGACAAAATTGATATTACAACCTCATCATTAGCAAATAATTCAGCTATATTTCGCCATTCATCAGTTTTAGCATCAAAAATTAAAGATAACGGTTCCACATTAGTTTCTTCAACTCTAGGAATGGCAATTCTGTTACCATTGCTATCCAAATCTGAAAGTTGTTGGATATTATTTGGGGGAATATAAGCCCTGCAGAGACTTATATTCCCTTTTATTGAAAACTGAATCTCCTGCTCATTTGTAACAGCTAGGTTAGTATTTAACCATTCTCCGTAATGGTTAGGATCATATTTAGTATTGAGCGAACCATCTGGGTTTGTTTCAGTAATAACAGTATAGTTTCCTGTTGCATTAAGCATTAGCGTATTAGTAATATAATCGGTATTACCACCCTGTGTGTCATCATATCTCATAAGACAACCATTAGTAATTTTTACTGATCCTATCATCGCAAGCACTACCATAACAAGGCTAACCAATAAAGCAATTAGACCTAGTAACATTATAAGTTTTGATAAATTTCCTTTCATATGATAATATCCAAGTTATAGCTAACCCCATTAGTATTTATCCATAACAAATTGACGTAATTACAAGAAGGTGTGACGCCCAAACAAAGTAATCTACCGAGTCAATCATTTAATTTGTGTAAGTTCATTTTTTATTTTCCAATAAATCATATTTAAAATCTCCACAAAGTATTTCAAATTGATTTAAAGCTAAAGACCAATCTTTAATAGGCATGGTCCATTTTTTGGCTGCATTTTGTAGGGATAAAAATATTATTTTTTGAATTGACTTATCATCTGGAAACACCCCCTTATTTTTGATGATTTTTCTAATTTGACGATTTACAGATTCTATAGTGTTAGTAGTATAAATTACCTTTCTGTTCTCTTCAGGAAAGGCAAAAAACGGTATTATCCCAGACCAATTACGTTGCCAAATATCAGAAATTACCGGATATTTTTTATCCCATTTTACACCAAATTGCTGAAGTTTTAAACGTGCCATTTCGTCATTATTAGCTGTATAAATTTGTTTTAGATCTGATGTGACCTCTTTTAAATCTTTATATGACACATACTTTACTGAATTGCGAACCATATGTACAATACATAATTGTACTATAGTACTCGGGAATACACTGCTTATAGCTTCTGGAAAGCCCTTTAAACCATCCACACAAGCAACATAAATTTGTTCAATTCCTCGATTCTTTAACTCAGTAACTACTTGCATCCAAAATTTAGCACCTTCATTTTTGCCTATCCAAATGCCAAGTAACTCCTTTTTCCCTTCTATATTTACAGCAAGTGCTAAATATACTGCTTTATTTATTACTATGTGATTGTCTCTAGATTTTACATAGATACAGTCCAAGTATAATATTGGATACACCCTATCTAAACAACGATTTTGCCACCTAGTTACTTCTTCTATTACCCCATCTGTTATGGTGGATATCAAGTCACCAGATACATCAGTTTGATATATTTCTTCTAAATGCCCTCGGATCTCGCTGACTGTCATACCGCGACCATAAAGGGATATCACTTTCTCATCAAATCCATTAAATCTCCTCAGCCCTTTTGGTATTAATTGAGGATTATACTCTCCTTCCCGATCTCTTGGTACTTCTACTGTCAGCTTACGACCATCCCCATCAATTACTGTCTTCTCATAGCTACCATTACGACGATTATTATCTACTTTTGGCATCTTGCTATGTTTTGAATATCCTAATTCATGATCCAACTCACTTGCTAATATTTTCTCAACTATTTGCTTCTTTAGCTGTTGAAATAAACCATCTCGACCAAATAACTCCGATGGATCTGCTTTTGATAATAATTCTTCTACTAGCTGATTACTGATGTTTAATGTATCTTTATCTGTATCTAATTTTTTAGCCATAATTCCTCCTTGCTTGCTTAAGTTACTTTTTTACAGTAATCTCTTACTGCTTTCTTTGCAACTTACACAAACTATAGGACAGACTCAATCTACCTTGTGGCGTCATTGCGAGCGAACGTATGTGAGCGTGGCAATCTATGAAGCTTGTATGGATTGCTTCGTTGTGCTTTAGCACTCCTCGCAATGACGTTTGGGTAAAAGTACTCGTCATTGCAAGACCACGTAGTGGTCGTGGCAATCTATTTCTGATCACTTTTTGGATTGCTTCGTCGGTCTTACGACCTCCTCGCAATGACATTGGGATAGAAGTGCTTCCGTCATTGCGAGACCACGTAGTGGTCGTGGCAATCCATTGTTCATTGGATGCCATATATGACGTTAGGGGTTTTTGTACTCCTCGCAATGACGGCATCATAATGTTATTATGGTTAATTCTAGCCATTACCCAGCACCACCAGGACTCATACCACCACCGCCACCACCTACACCCATATCGCTACCACCTCCACTCATACCACCACTACTAGAATCTTTTGCTTCTTCTCCTCCTTTCCTTGGTTTTTCTACGGGATCCTTTTCGGGTACTTTTCCGCTTGATTTTTCTGAAGCATCTGCAATAAAGTCTATCCCTTTCTTAACCATGTCAACTATCTTAGTAGGACTAGCTGTTACAGAATCCATGATCGGTCCTCCAGTAAGCTCAGCTGCAAACTGACTAATTGATTTTGAGAAATAATAAAAAATAATTGAGAAAACTAGTACATATAGTAAATCTATCATCAATGAGAAGATATCTGTAACAATTGATTTAATTGGGAAAAAACTTAAAAGATGATTTTCCCAACCTACTCCTGAATAATATTGTAATAATTTATACCCAGCACTATTTCTACAATCTTCAGGTTTATCTATTGGCAATCTAAGCTCAAAAGTACTAAACTGAACCTCATTATGTACATAATTATGCCTCATAAACTGGCAATTTTTGTATATTGCCGAATCGTACATAGTAAGCAGCAAAGCAATAAAACCAGCTACTACCGCAGGTTGCAATGCACAAGATATACAAATTTTTAGCCATGCGTCAAAATATGCTTTGGTTCTGGTAAATAAAGCCATAGGAATAAATATAGGAGAAATATAGGTCATGACATATATGGTAACTAAACATACTAGGTAATGGGTTAAAAAATATAAAATTATTGAGACAAATATTACAGAAAATATTAGCCCAGATACTACTATTATGATATTACCAGCTAATAAAAAGCCAAATAATACAGTAAAAAATCTGAATGCCCCCACCTTACCCAAATCATCCGGAGCTTCACTACCAGGTTTTTTAAAATTGCTGTCCGATACAGTACTAGGAACGTTATTTAAAATAGCTTCTGTATTATAGATTAACCCCATACCCAAATAATAAGCTATCCGACAATCAACAGCATCCCAAAGGGCATAAAAACTATAACCATTTTTATATTTCTTAGCATCAAATTCACATAACCCTCTAGAACCACCAGAATTAAAAACTATTTGGGAAAATTGTGGAGTAAGTTCAGTAAGTAACGGTAAACCATACTGCAACATCCCATTGTCAGTAGTTTCTTTACCACCCTTAAAATAAGCTGGTCCAATACCTGTAGCAAAATAAGTCACCATTATTAGTTTCATAACAAAAGTTGCTATTTTATCCAAATTACCATATTCCTTACTTAGAATCATATTAACAGCAAAAAACATAACATATAATATTAACGCCGCCCTAATAGATATTTTCAAAGATTCTTGAAAGGTTGAGAATGGGTTAAGGGCAACCAAACTAACTTTATCATTTTTTGGATTACAGTTACTGTAACGGAAAAAAACTTTATCCAGAGTTTCCTTCATACAATCTACAGCTAACCCAGAAAAATTAAATAACGACTGACTTTTGGTAGTACCCATATAACAAGTTTTGCCTATGTTCCGACATTGTTCATCTGGCGGCAATGGCGGAGCTGGTATGGTAGTATTCTTACAAGCCAATGGAAATGGTCCTTTTGAAGTAGACATGACCAGGCACAATAAGCGTCTATCAACAATTTTTACTGTCAGAATAATATCCTTCAACAAACTGTTTCCACCTAAATCAGGATTATCAGCACTTAACTCACCGAGAGTCTTAGAGTCATTTAAGTTAAGAGTAATAACTGTACATTCTTTAGGACTCCCTTCTTTATTTTTTAGACAAAATTTAAATTTTGCATCACTTGGATCGCAAGCATCAGGAGCAAGAGGGTTGGTCATATCAATACTAAACATAATATGACCGTAAGCAGTACTTTTCTTTAAATAATCATCGGTTCCAAATGAGACTGATGGACACAGCTCTCCATAACAAGCAAAAGCCTCAACTGCAAAAAATATTAAGCAAAATTGTATAAAAATTTGTATGGCTTTACTCACTTTACACATGGCATTTAAAAGACATAGGAAAAATAGTCTGACGTCATTGCGAGGAATGCGGGAACCGCACGACGAAGCAATCCATTTTTGGTTAGTTTTATGGATTGCTTCTTGGCTCGCACCTCCTCGCAATGACGTCTTGTACTTTTTTGCAATTTTTAAATTGCTACTAGGTTTATGCGTAAGGTGAGTGGCTTTATGAGTTTTCATCAGAGCCATCTTTTTTTACTTTTACATTAGCACTATCAGCTATAACTTGTCTAGCTGCTCTATTTTTAATAGATTTTGCTTTGAAATCTTTAAATGCTTGTTCCTCTAATTTAGCATTTCTATCTTTTATTTCACGATTTCTTATTTCTTGTTTAACGTAACCAGTATCTCCAGATTTTAAAGTGTGATCCTCCATTTCTCTCGAAGTTTTAGAAAGTACTCCAGAAGCACCAGAAGCATTTTTCTCTTTTGACAATGCTGATGCAGGAGTTGCTTTTTCTAGGGGCTTACCTAATTCCTGTTTATTGGTAGCTAGCGGTGGTGATTTATCAATAGGACTATCTGTTACTGCTATTGTAGTAGTTGCCGCTAAAACAGGACTTTCACCAACACTCGTTTCTAAATTACTTCTTGATTCCTGTGAACCCCCTCCTCCACTTGAAGAACCACCTTCATTGACAGCAGCTACAGTAGCTTCTGCAATGTGACGAATTTGCAGAGAAACTCCAGTACCTCCTAAAGATTTCGTTCCACCTCCTGCTGAACCAGTAGCTCCAGATGAACCACCGGTACTTACGCTATCTCCTACTGATTCATCACCAGTAGTACTACTACTATCTCCAGCTAATTCACCTTTATCGCCACCTTTACCACCACCAGCCAAATCCTTAGCCCCCCCTCCTCCGGCTGCTTTATCTCCTGCCATATTTCCAGCTGCTCCAATAGCAGCCATACCAGCTTTAAATATTGCTTGCGGATGAATTGCAACACTACTAAGTGCCACACCCTCGGTCATATCAGCTGCAAATTCTGCCAATTTAGCACTAAGATGATACATTAAATACAAAGTAAAGCAGGCAGTAATTAACGCTAGCACAATATCTTTAATTTTTTCAAAAATTAATTTTGGTGATACAAAGAACATACCGGGACCCATAACAATACCCTGCAGAAACTGAAATTTAGATAAATAACTATCTGTACTACCACTTCCTGGCTTTTCTTTAAGCATCTCATTTAGGTTATCTTTAGCAAAATCAACAACTGTTGCAAGTGGATTATTAAGCATATAACCTAGGCTATTCTTACAACTTTTAACATCTTCTACTTTATTATAATTTTTCCAGTCATTATCAACAAAAAATATTTTTACAGCTCTTTTTCCGTCACCACCACTTTCTATACTATTGTTTATGGTTTTACTTGTATATTTACAGTGACCATAAAAACCAACATCGTAAACCGAAAACATCATAATCATAAATGTCACCACCACCATAGGCTGTAACAAAAATGATATTAGCAATTTTACCCACGATTCAAAGTAACCTCGTGTATATTCAAATAAAAACATTGGTACAAAAAGAGGTGCTAAAACACCCAATATTACTATGGATATCATGCACATCACTGTAGCATTCACCATAAATGCTCCAACAGATATCACTAACAAAGGATAAGAAAGTGCCAAAGATACAAGAGTCATGTTACCTGAAATAATAGCAGGAATCAGTAAATATACATAAGGTGGAGCTGAAAAACTAAAAAAGTCAAAACTTTTGAAATCATGATTTCTATATTGATTTTCTACCATCATCGTTGATAGTATATCTAATCCCAAATAATGACTTACCCGACAATCTAATGCATCCCATAATGGCAGATAAGAAAGACTCTTATCGCTATAATCTTCAGGGTTAAATTTACACAAATCTGATGGGGAAGAATTCATAACCCAACCACCAAGCGTATCTATTCCTCCTAATAACAAAGGAAAAGCCCATTGCACCATACCATCTAGTCGATTATAGTCAGAACCACTACTGGGATTAATATTTATACCTACAGAGAAATAGGTTACAAATAACATTTTTAATACAAAATTAATTATTTCATTTTTAGGTGGAATTTCACTAGAAAGTATGATTTTAAAACCAAAGAAAATTACATATATAGTTAATAAAGCAGTGACAGTTCTGTGCATATTACGCTGAAATTGAAATAATACACTACTCTCCCTTTTACTGGAATTAATCACTTTATTAACATCATCAAATGTACAAACATCTTTACTAATCAGTAATCTTGCTGTCATTTCTTTAATACATTCAATTAATGGAGCAGAGATAACTATGGCTGTCTTAGAATTATTATAAGCCCTTTGATAACAACTAGAGGCTGATAAACCACAATCAACTATCGCCATTGGATCAGTAGCAGTTTTGTTAGAACCATTTTGAGAATTATCGCTAAGATTCATAAAAGACGCATATATAGATTCAGGTTGGGGCTCTCTAATATACTTACAACCAACCGGCACCCAATCTGCCAATATAGTAGGAGCAGCTACACACATAGTATCCTTTTGCCTTACTACTTTAAAAATAACTGGCAAAAGCACGTCCAACATTACATCAGTATCACCATCTTTCTGATCCTTATAAATAACATGAAAATCGCCCTTATTACTTTTCCAAGCCTCCATAATATCATTCCATGGATCGGAGCCGGTTAATACGGCTTTAGCAATAGCAATGGCAGAAATACCTATTGCCTTTATCCTAGCGGTTTGTAGCTTAATATTATTACAAAATGCAAAGGTTAATTTGGGATCGTTTGGATCAATTTTATTATTTCTTGCACACTGCCCCCCAGGGTAATCTCTATCAAATAATTCATGATCATTTATTTTAAGACGCAGCATCGTATTGGCATAAACCCCTGGCGAGATTATATTCGCAGTAGCAAAGGAAAAAAACGATCCTGGTATACAAGTGTGAGAAAATTCTGTACGTAATAAGTCACCAACTCCTTGAGTTTCACAAGTCAAACCTGAAAGAATATCAATTATAGTATCTAAAGTATCTTTTTCTTCTGCAAAACTATTATGGATAACAGTAATATTGAGTATACTACATAAGATCAGTATACTACCAAATGCTTTAACACTACACAATAAACCACTGACACTAAAGTTACAGTATAATAATAATTTTCTATGTTTGTAATGCATAAATTAACTAAAGTGACTTTACTTCCTCATAAAATACAGGTAACCATTTTTCAGGCTCATCACCATATTGCTCTCTAATCTGATTCAACAATAACACCGTTTCAACCCGACCAGAAAGAACATTAATAATATCATTCATACCATCTAGGTTTATTTTAGCAACAACCGCATCTACTCCCTGTTTTATTAAAAAATAACGTGATGTTGGATCAGTAGTTTTTATTAAAATATATTCCCGTTGACTAAGCATAAAGGCACTACGATAAATATCAGTTGCCTTAAGATTGGGTAAAAATATTTGGGTTGCAGTTTGTTGAATCAGAGTATCGCTGATTCTGCTTTTAGCTGCATCTTCAACGCTTTGGGTAGCAAAAATTACAAAAGTATTTAACTTACGCAAAACTTTTAGCCAGTCCTTAATTTTGGGGGCAAATACTGGATTATCAATCAAAGCCCATGCCTCATCAAGAACTATCATAGTTCTTTGACCATCTAAAGAAATACTAATTCTATGGAAGATGTATAATAATACAGGAGCAAGACTAACTGGATCTTTTAACAACTCTGTCATATCAAAACCAAATACTCGAGCTTTCTGTAAATCAATATTATCTGTCTCATTATCAAATATTCTGGCATGCGAACCTCTCCCAACCCACATAGCAATCCTACCTGCCAAACTATTAGGACCATCAATGCCTAAAAATGCTACAACATTTTTTAACCTTCTATCTTTCTTTTGCAGCTTAAAATTACCGCTTACTGCTTGTGATAAAGTCTTATTATCTTCTGATGATACCGATTCTCCATTAGAAGTAACCAATACTTTAAGCCACTCTAATATAAAGGCTCTATTCTCTCCAGTATCATCAAGTTGCAAGGGATTAAAGTTACATTCTCCCCCCGGATCAATTGTGGTATAAACCCCATTAAGTGATCTAATAAATATTTCAGCACCGTGATCTTTATCAAAAAAGAACATTCTCGGTTTAAATTTTTGTGCTTGTGCACATAAAAAATTCATTAATACTGTTTTACCAGCCCCAGTTGGACCAATAATCAAACTATGCCCAACGTCCCTAACATGAAAACTGAAATAAAAAGGAGTACCCGAAGTAGTATCGAGTACAGTCACATATTCTCCCCAGTGATTATTAAAAACCTTACCTAATGGATAATTATGCATAGATGCAAAACTAGCCATGTTTAAAGTATTGATAGTCGAACCTCTTACTATATAATCCATATTCCCAGGAAGCTGTCCCCAATAACTCGGTTCCATATTAATTTTTTCTCTAACAGGTTGAATTCCAGAATTGGAGAGTTCAACAGAAGCCATAGATAAAGTATCTTCAAGAGATTTTAAATTACTATCAGAGCAGAGAAGTGAAAAATGGTGTTCTCCAAAACCAATATCACCACTGGTAGCCATATCAAGTGCTCGAGAGATTTCGGCAACTTGTGATACAGCCTTATCGTCTGATTGAATCATCCTATTTTGTTGTAGTTGCATTTTATTAATTGCCACCGTTCTATTAGCAAAAATAAAACTCTGAGTCATAACAAATTCAAAGGGCATTTGTAAAAAGCCATCAAATATCCCAGCTGATGTAGATGGTCCATATTCTAAAATACTTAGTATCCCAGCATATCTTCTACCCGCTGGACCACGTGCTTCTATGGATCTAGAACCAAAAAATAATCTATGGGTTGGAAGATATTGGTCTATGGAGTTTCTGGGAACAACCATTTGCATTGAAGAACCACAATTTACCAGAGTACCAAGAAACTCCATAATATCACAACAATAACCACTACTAGATTTGTGGACGCCAAGTAGCGTAGCACCATAACTATAGAAGGTGTTAACTACTCTTGAGGACATTTCTCGTAGACTGTCCTGCATCTCTCGCATGTCATTTTCCCAAGCCGATTTATTAGACTTTTGCATCAACTTCTTAACAAAGTACTCGATTACAGCAACTCCAGCTTTATCTGGTCGATAAAGAATACTAACGTACAACTCATTAAAAAAAGACCTAGAACCGGCATGTTTCTTACGCCATTCATTTGATAAATAAGTTGTGAAATCATTAGGTACTTTTATGGTAGGATCAGAGGTATATTCCAGCCCATCAAAAATCACTGGTCTACGCCTCCTGATCGTGTGGAAATACATCACAATGTTGCCTGACGACATATTTTTAAGCAAAGAATTCCTGATATTTTTTTTAATATCTAAATCTTCATCATCAGCTGTTTCAAAGGAAAATCCCCCTATCTTTACTACTTGTAATAATTCGTTATTTTTGGTTAAGATAGTATTACTATCCCAATGACACTTATAAGGAATAAAGTGAGAAGTAGGTTTTTCTTTCCTAGAACTCGATTCTTTTGCTGTTTTTGTTACAGATAATTTTATCATTTTGTCATTTTATAACTGTTCTTTTAAATACCGTATGAGTTCGCTCCATAGAATGATTTATTAGGACACTGGCTACATTTAGAAGATTTATTTAAGAACAATTCTATAAATCTTGGTTCTTTAAAACATATTACATACCCTATCATATGAATTACAAAAGCAACAAGCAAATTCATAATACTATTACTTTGAATAAATAATGACATCGATATGATCATATTAAGTGCTGCAAATTTTATACTCACGCCAAATATCATTGCAGGTCTTGTTAAACCAACAAATAACGGATCTGATACTAAACTACCTGACATAAATTAATCCCCTTTAACTCAAATTCGGTTATATCTATAAATATAGCAGATTTTTATGCTCCACTAATAGATGTTTTCATTATTTTTGTAATATTACTTATTTTTTTTCATTAACGTGAGTTGCCAATTAAAACGTCATTGCGAGCGAACGTACGCATAAGCGTCAGTTTGAGAAAACAATAATTGAAAAACCGTCATTGCGAGGAGACCGTAAGGTCGACGAAGCAATCCAGAAAAGTGATTAGAAATGGATTGCCACGCCACCTACGGTGGCTCGCAACGACGACTTTTCTACTTTATTTTCTTAAACTGACGCCTATACAATAACGCCAAGCTATTTTCTATATGACTTTTAAATGCCATGCGTGAGGTGAGTTTACAATTTAATGCATTTTGCCAAACTAAACCGCAATTCTTTTTCCCCTTCTTTACTCCTACTACTTGTATAAATTACATTACAGGAGTAGCCCAAAGTTGCAAGAAAATTCTGTGCTGTCGCCGTTAGGTTTTCTTTATCTGTTGCCTTATCTGACTTTGTGAAAACAATTTGAAAATCTTTATTGCAAGAAAGTAACAATTTAGCAATTTCCATATCATTTTGCTTTACTCCTCTTCTGGCATCAATCAACAAATTTACTAATTTGAGATTTACACTCATTCTGAGATAGTATGTTATTAATACTTCCCACTGTTGTTTGATATATATTGGCACTTCAGCAAAGCCATATCCAGGAAGATCAACTAAAATAAGTCTATCGATAAGGGAGAAAAAATTTATTTGCCTAGTGCGACCAGGAGTATTAGAAACCTTAGCAATACTTGAATTATTACAGATACTATTAATCAAACTCGACTTACCAACATTTGATTTACCAACAAAGGCAATCTCTGGTACAGATGTATTAGGGAACTGATTTATTTTTGCCACACCAGCTATAAATTTTACCTCTTGCCGGAATAGTTTTGTAACTTTACTCACCTTATGCATAAACCCCATGACAATTTAAAAATTCCAGAAAAGTACAAAACGTCATTGCGAGACCACTACGTGGTCGTGGCAATCCACATTCATTAGATTGCTTCGTCACTACTAAAGTAGCTTCTCGCAATGACGCCAAACTATTTTCTATATGACTTTTAAATGCCATGCGTAAGGTGAGTAACCTTATCAACCGACATTCTTATCTAGCTTATTGATGTAATATTGCTGAATTATTGATAAAATATTATTCCAGGACCAATAAATCACTACTCCTGCTGGAAAACTACTACACATTACTAAAAAAACCAGTGGCATAAATTTCGTTACTTGAGCTTGAATTGGATCGGCTGGTTCTGGACTCATCCTTTGCTGTAAGAACATAATAAGAGCCATAAAAATAGGCCATACACCAATCATCAGGAAGCTTGGACAAGCAAATGGCAGTAATCCGAACAAGTTAAAAATTGATGTTGGATCGGGAGCAGACAGATCTTTTATCCAACCAAAAAACGGTGCCTGACGCATCTCAATAGTTACGTACAACACTTTGTAAATTGAGAAAAATACCGGGATTTGTAAAATAATCGGTAAACAACCAGCGAGGGGATTAACCTTTTCTCGTTTATACAAAGCCATAACTTCTTGGTTAAGTCTCATTTTATCATCAGCATATAATGCCCTAATTCTCTCTGCTTCAGGTTGAAGATTTTTCATTTTTTTCATAGAACGATATTGTTTATTAGCAAAAGTAAACATTAGCAATTTTATAATAACAGTTACAATCAAAATACTAATGCCAAAGTTACCAACATAGTGATAAAAAAAGTTCATAACATTAAAGAGTGGTTTAGTGATTATATAAAACCAACCAAAATCAATTGCCCGATCAAATAACTTAATATTATATTGCTTTTCGTATTTATCCAATAAATCAACTTTCTTTGCTCCGGCAAATAATCTTTGCGATATAGTGAATTTTTTTCCTACTTCTATAGTCTGAGTTGAAGAAATGAAGTCGATCTGGTATTTTTTAACACCGTTTTTTATTGCATAATTGAAGTTAGAACTATACATACTAGCTTTATCTGGAATTAAGGAAGCTAACCAATATTTATCGGTTATACCAACCCAATCAACAACAGTTTGTGGAAATTTCTCAGTTTTTTTATCTTTTAAATCGTCAAAAGAATGTTCTTTAAGCCTACCATCAATAACACCAATTGGTCCTTGATGGAGATTAATCAATTTCTCTTTGCCGCCAGTATATTTACGGTTAATTAGTCCATAATATTGCACTGAGATTGGTTCTTTGCTATCATTCACCGTAGTTTGATCTATGGTAAATAAATAATTACTATCCATACTTATCGTAACCAAGAATTTAACCCCATCTTTGTTGATCCATGATAAATTCACAGGGTTTGTAGGCGTTAACTGATCATTATCAGCCTGCCAAAGAGTTTCACTATCAGGAAGAATAATACTACTATCCTTGTTAAACCAGCCTATTTCAGCAAAATAGGCTTCTTCTGACTGAGAATGGGCAAATAACACAACAGGTTTACTATCTGGTGATAAATCTTGCTTATATTTCAACAAAATTAAATCATCAAACCGGAGTCCTTTTAAAGCAATTGATCCAGAAAGTAATTCTGAGTCTATCCGAATTCTCTTAGTAGAAATAAGTGATTCAGCTTCTTCAGGGGTTGCTACTTGAATATTCTTTAACTCTTGAACTTGCTTGTTATATATTTTATTTTGCTGTTCTAATTTTTGTAATCTTGGTTTATCATAAAAATATTGCCATCCAAAAATAATCCCAAGGGATAAGACAATTGCAGCTACCAAGTTAACTATGTTATGATTCATTACCGATCTAAAAAATAATTTATATTATATAAAATAAAATGGAATACCCTAAATTCAGGGTTTTCATTATACTACTCCTATGAGTTCTATAAGATTTAAGTAAATTAATCAAGAAATTTGATTTATTGATTTAATATACCAGCATCTCTTGTATTATTATTCACCATTAATTATATATTTAAAGACTTAGTGGAAGAAAATATTATGATATATTTATAGTATAGCTCATAACAAACTAACGTCATTGCGAGGAGACCGCATGTTAGTTTAAGAAAACAATAATTGAGAAACCGTCATTGCGAGGAGACCACAGGTCGACGAAGCAATCCAGAAAAGTGATTAGAAAGGATTGCCACGTTCACATATGTTCGCTCGTAATGACGGTGGAAACTAAAACGTCATTGCGAGGAGGCTTACGCCTCCGAAGCAATCCAATAAGTGTGGATTGCCACGACCTACTTGCGTGGTCTCGCAATGACGGAGTAATACTAATCGGGTTGGCTATAATAAACTTTGAGTTAATTTAAAATTTATGAGGTTATGGCAATGAACATAGATAAATTTACTACCCACGCAAAATCTGTATTGTCTAATGCCCAAAGCATAGCAGCAAAAAATGATCATCAGCAAATATTGCCATTACACATATTGGCGAGTTTATTAAACGATGATAGTGGAGTTATTGATAATCTTATTAATACTTTAGGTACTAGCTTCGATGATTTGAATAGAGCTATAACCGTAGAATTAAACAAAATCCCAAAAGTGCAAATAGAGGGAGGAGGACAACTTTACTTATCATCAGAAGCACTAAAATTACTTGATAAAGCATCAGAGCTTGCAAAGAATAATGCCGATAGTTTTATAACTATTGAGAGAATTTTTGAGGCATTATCATATGACCAAACCTCTGCTGGTAAGATTTTATCAGAGAATGCCATAACTAATAAAAAAATAAACGCAGCAATTTTACAGTTAAGAAAAGGTAAGACAGCAGATAATAATTCTTCTGAAAGTAGTTATGACGCCCTAAAAAAATATGGTAGAGATGTAACCGAGCTAGCAGAACTTGGTAAACTTGATCCAATCATCGGTAGAGATGAAGAAATTAGAAGAACCGTGCAAGTTTTGTCGAGAAGAATGAAAAATAACCCCGTGCTAATGGGAGAGCCAGGAGTTGGTAAAACAGCCATAATAGAAGGGTTAGCCCAAAGAATATTTAGCCAAGATATTCCAGAAACTCTAGCAAATTGTCGAATCATTGAACTTGATATGGGAGCTTTAATTGCTGGGGCTAAATATCGTGGTGAATTCGAAGAACGACTAAAAGCTGTATTAAATGAGATTAAGCACTCTAGTGGGGAGATTATTTTATTTATTGATGAGCTACATCTTTTAGTAGGAACTGGTAAGACAGACGGAGCCATGGATGCATCAAATTTACTAAAGCCAATGCTTGCTAGAGGAGAGCTCCATTGTATCGGTGCTACGACTTTAGATGAATATCGTAAATATATCGAGAAAGATACCGCTCTTGCCAGAAGATTTCAAGCAGTTTACGTTAGTGAACCAACAGTAGAAGATACTATTTCGATTCTGCGTGGTATTAAGGACAAATACGAATTACATCATGGCGTAAGAATTGCTGATAGTGCTATAGTTGCCGCTAGCACTCTATCTAACAGATATATTACCGATCGTTATTTACCAGATAAAGCTATTGATTTAATCGATGAAGCATGTAGTCGGCTAAAAATAGAATTATCTAGCAAACCGGAAGAATTAGATGAGCTTGATCGTCGTATCATTCAAATAAAAATTGAGCTAGCAGCTCTAAAAAAAGAAGATGATGAATATTCAAAAAAGAAAATTATCCAATTAACAGACGAATTAACTAAACTTGAATCTCGTTCTTACGATATGAATGCTAGCTGGCAAGCTGAAAAATCCAAAATACATATTGAACAAAAATTAAAAGAAGAGCTAGAAAAAGCTCGTTTAGAACTTGAAAGAGCAGAAAGAAGTAGTGATCTTGCCCGAGCTAGCGAGCTGAAATATGGTATTATTCCTGATTTGACTAAGAAACTACAACAAGCAATAGAAGGGGGAAATAACAAATTATCAAAAGAAGTTGTATCAGAAAACGATATAGCTATAATTATTTCCAAAATTACTGGTATACCGATTGACACAATGCTATCAAGCGAACGTGAGAAGTTATTAGCGATGGAAGATAAACTACGTCAATCGGTAATCGGTCAAGATGAAGCTATAAAAGGAGTCAGCGATGCTGTGCGTCGTTCTCGTGCTGGAATACAGGATCATAATAGACCACTTGGATCGTTTTTATTCTTAGGTCCAACTGGTGTTGGTAAAACGGAACTAACCAAAGCTTTGGCACTTTTTTTATTTGACGATCGTAATGCCATCCTCAGAATTGATATGTCTGAATATATGGAAAAACACTCTATATCACGTTTGATTGGGGCTCCTCCAGGCTATGTTGGTTATGAGCAGGGAGGAGTTTTAACAGAAGCAGTACGTAGGAGACCTTATCAAGTTATTTTATTTGATGAGGTAGAAAAAGCCCATACGGATGTTTTCAATATCATGTTACAAATTTTGGATGAAGGGCGTCTAACTGATAGTCAAGGAATAACCGTTGATTTTAAAAATACCATCATTGTTCTTACTTCCAACCTTGGGGCTGAAATACTTATTAATCAACAGCAAGATGATGACCAAGATGCAATTAAAGAACAAGTAATGCAATATGTACGAGCAGTATTTAAACCTGAGTTCTTAAATAGGCTAGATGAGATTATTCTATTCCATAAACTAACTCGTGCTGACATACATGATATTGTCAAAATACAACTAGATAATTTGAAAGAAATTCTTTCACAACAAAATATTACATTGCAATTTGATCAATCGGCAATAAATTACCTGGCTGATAAAGGTTATGATTCAATGTTTGGTGCTAGACCATTGAAAAGAGTTATTCAACGAGAATTACAGAATAATTTCGCCAAAATGATTCTTTCTAGTAGGATCGGTAGCGGGGATATTGTAAATATAAAATCAATAAATAGTGAATTAGCTATTGATAAAATGATAACTTAACAATAATTATGAAAAATGCACAATATTAAACCCAAGATTTGGGTATTAGCTGACAGCAGGGTGGGTAATGTCAATCAAGCTATAGCTCTAGCAGAAAAGCTTGGTCTTGGTTATCAATTAAAACCTATTGAATATAATTTTTGGGGTAAATTACCAAATTTTTTACTAGCCCTTAGCCCTATCCATGTAAAAAAGCAGCTGTTACAATCGTGGGAAATGGAAGGCTTCCCTGACTTAATAATTTCTGCTGGGAGAAGAACCGCTTCTTTAGCGAGCTATTTAAAACATAAATCTGCTGGTAAAGTAAAAATTGTTCAAATTATGCACCCTAATCTACCATTTAAGCAATTTGATATAATTATTTTACCGCATCATGATAAGGTTAGCAGGGAAGAACTATGCACGAATGACAAGAATATATTGAGAATTACTGGAGCTCTTAATAATGTTCAAGCAAAAATACAAGCTGGCGGTATTGAGTTACGCAAAAATTATCCATATCTTAAGCAGTTTATATCAGTAATTATTGGTGGTAATAGCAAAAATTATCAATTTACCGATGAAAATGCTCGAGAATTTGCTGCAATATTATCTAATCTTACTATAGTCAATTCAGGAGAATTTGGGGCTAGGAACGATGGAGCGACGCCTATAAGTAATAGGCGAGCGACGAGTGACAACGTCCCCAATTTCTCATCAATTGACTATAAGAATCAAGATGAAAAACATACCTTGTTTATTAGCTTTAGTCGACGTACTCCTAATTCAGCAAAACAAATTATCAAAAATAAGGTACCTTCATCGGCTATTATTTACGATCCAACAGAGGAAAAAGCTAAATCTAACCCTTATTTTGGTATGTTGGCACAGGCAGATTACATAATTTCTACTGCTGATTCGATTTCTATGTGTAGTGAGGCAGCTTCCACTGGTAAACCTCTTTATATATTCTGTCCTAGTAATTTTAAATCACCTAAACATCTAGCATTTACACAAAATTTGCTAGAATTAGGAATAGCTAAAATACTAGACAAATCTGTAATTCAGCTTGAAAACTATAATTATGCCCCTCTTAATGAAGTAGAAAAAATTGCTAATATCATAATTACAAAAAATTGGATAAAATGATGATCCATAATTCGACGACAAAATCACCAACTAGCCTGGCTTATGCAGAAAATATATTAATTGATTCTCATTGTCACCTTAACATGTTAAAAGAAGATTTATCAGCCATAATAAGCAGAGCTGAGAACAATAATGTTAAGTACATGCAGACTATATGTACTACCATTGAGGAATTGCCGGATATTTTAGAAATAGCCGTAAGATACGGTAATGTTTTTGCTTCGTGTGGAGTTCACCCCAATGAAGTGAAGGAAATTGTCTCGTGCGAAACTATTATGGAATATTGTAATCATCCGAAAATTATTGGCATTGGTGAAACTGGTCTAGATTATTATTACCAGACATCAAACAAACATCAACAAATTAGTTCTTTTGGGCAACATATACAGGCATCTCAAAGTACCGGGTTGCCAATTATAGTCCATACAAGAGAGGCAGAACAAGATACTATTGATATTTTAAGTAGCGAAATGCAAAATACCGCGTTTCACGGTCTTATTCATTGCTTTACCGCTTCAAAGCATTTAGCAAAAAAAATGCTTGACCTTGGTATGTATATATCGATTGCTGGAATTGTAACCTTTAAAAACTCCACCGCTTTACAGGATATAGTACGTTATATTCCACTAGACCGGTTATTAATTGAAACAGATTCTCCTTATCTTGCCCCTGTTCCGATGCGTGGCAAACAAAATGAACCAGCTTTTGTCAAATATGTAGCAGAAAAAATAGCTGAAATAAAAGAAACAAACCTAGAAACAGTAGCAAATGCTACTACCACAAATTTTATATCTTTATTCAGCAAAACCCATCTAGTTGTAAATTGTAATTCCCGCCCACTATTATCATTTCCACCCACTACTGTCATATATGGACGAGTGAATTTGTCAACAAAGAAAATAAAAAAATAGAGCCACAAAGGAAGCGGTCATATATTCGGCATCGAGTGCCATAATGGTTTCTGCATTCTTATAAATATCCTTGAGTGACCTCTCATTCCCACGGCTTCTAGAGCCTCGACATAATTACGGATTTTATTCAGAATACTTATTCATTAACTCTTTAACTTTCGTTCTCTTTATTGTTACTATTCTTTACTCGCAATATTTATCAATTACCAATTTTTATTTAGTTGACATAGTTTCTTCTTTTTTCTCAACTAAACTAATTTGCAACATATTCGCTACCATTGGTGACTACTGCATAAGCAATCCTTGCTAACTTATTTGCTAAACCAACACATATAATATTATATGATTTATTTTCAGCAAATTTCTTCACTGCCCACTGCACTAGTTTATCTTTCGATTCCTTACCACTTTTTGCTCTTATTGCTATTGTCCTTGCGGCTTGAATCAACATAGTTCTGGCATATCTATCTCCCTGTTTGGTAATCCCTCCTAAAACTATCTTACCTCCTGAGCTATGTTGCTTTGGTACCAAACCAAGCGAAGCAGCAAAATCCCTCGGGGTTGGATAACTTTCCATTGGGGCTACACTCAAACAACTAGCATTGATTGCTCCAATGCCAAAAATTGTCTGCAACCTAGTAGCTTTCTCACTTTGCTTATTATTGCTGATAATCAGCTTTTCTAAAGTTTTCTCTTTGTCACATAAATCCTCAATTTCTTTACATTCTAAAAGTAAAATTGACCGTATCCCAGAATTTATATAACCTTTACTATACGCTAACTCTACCTCCAGCCTACATGATTTGCAAAATTTATTTTTACTTAATTTTGTATTATAGCCATATTCACATAAACTTGATATTGTAGAATTAGTTTTTTGCACACGATCTCTGATCGTATTACTTCTAATTTTATGCAAAAATTTTATATCTTGTTCCTCTTTGCTTTTTGGCAGCACAGTTTTTAATTCTGGATCACGAGCCGCTTTGCATATTGCTAACGCATCGTTATAATCATTTTTCTGTTTCGATGTAGCATAAACTTTTACATCTTTTGTTTTCATTAGTTTGACTTGCAAACCAAGCTTAGCAATTTCCTGTGACCAATAATTAGCTCCTCCACATGCTTCCATAGCTAGCAATGAACTTTTATCGAGATTGCTTAAATAGGCTATTAACTCATCTCTTGTAACTTTTTGATAACCTATTTTTTTGCCATTTTGATCGACTTGCACCAAGTGCATACTATTTTTTGCTAAATCTATTCCTATTATAGTATTTTTTATGCTATTATTTATCATGGTATGGACCTATTAATTAAATTATTATTTAATTTGGAGCAGCTGAAAACTATTTTTCAGCTGACTCCGTACCAGTAAAGCATATTTCGCTTCACTCGTCCATACCATCATTCCCGCGTAGGCGGGAATCTTTATATCCCTGCCTTCGCAGGGATGACACCTGAGTTTTTTGTCATATATGGACGAGTGAATTTGACCATAGTACCCTACAATTTTTGTAAAGATGGTATTAGGATAGAAAAAAGTTTTTGTTTGGGAGGTATTAATAATGTGGATATTAGCTGCGTTATGGCTGTTGTAGATTGATAAAAAGCATTTTTGATATGATCAAAGCCATAGGTAAATAATGAAAACAATTGTCTTTCAATGGTTTTGTACCGTTTTATTCGGATGGGATTTAAGGCATTTTGTATTATTCCATTTTTGACTATTAAAGCTGAAGCAATAGCAGTTATCACTAATAATTTTTCAAATCTATCCAATTTTACAATGTGACTTTTTTCAATATCAAAACCACCGCTTTTTAGGTGCAAAAATAGTCGTTCAACACTCCAACAAAATTTATATAAAGCAAAAATATCTTGCTCTATTTCAATTGAAGACACCAGAACCATCAGCTCGCTCTTATCATTTCTATATGCGGTAAAATTAACCTTTCTATTCCATAATATACCACTACAAGCCCTATACTCTAAGGCTTTAACATCACTAAATATTCTTTCAATGGTTAAAGTTCTTAAACCTTTTGTAAGACGAATTTTATGATCCATTTTTAATGGAATAACAAACTTTAGATGGTTATTTATCAGAAAGTCTAACCATTCTTTATTCATAAATTCTCTATCAGCAAGCAAATATTTTATTCTTTCAACGCCAAAATTATTAATAAATTTCTGTAAAAATTCCTTCATAAATTCTGCAGAACACCCGCCACCATGCGACAAAGTCTTCCAGAATATTGGCACCGATATTTTACCAATTACCATTACTAAAAATAAAATATTAATATCGGATTTACCAAATTTCCAACTTGTCCTATCCATTGCTACGACATAATTTTTTGAAGCAAAAAAGCTTAATAGCAAATAGCCAACCTTCATATAATCAAAATTAAAATCTTTTAAAAAACGATAAATTCTATGAGTTTTTGACGTCGCTTTAGCATCACCTAAAATACCAAGTGCTAAACCTTTTTGATAAATTGAGCTGCCCGTCAGCAAACTAATTACCATACCAACCAAACATTTTAATCTTGATTTATTTCCGTCTATATATAAAATCAATTCTTGAAGTATTATATTATGCATTTTGTTATAAAAATACCTACCTTATACTACTTCACACCACTCTAAATCAACCATTCTTCTTCATCTTCTCAAAATTGTAGGGTACTATACACCGTAGGTGGCGTGGCAATCCATTTCTAATCACTTTTCTGGATTGCTTCGTCGACCTTACGGTCTCCTCGCAATGACGATTTTTCAATTATTGTTTTCTTAAACTCGATAATCAAGTTTTTTTGCAGATTTGAATAAAATATAGGATCATGGTTGTCATCCCTGCTTCAGTGCGGGATCTAAAAATACCCTGAGGTATTATAGATTCCGCACCGAAGCGGGAATGATGGTATGGACGAGTGAAGCGAAATATGCTTTACTTGTACGGAGTCAGCTGAAAAATAGTTTTCAGCTGCTCCAAATTAAATAATAATTTAATTAATAGGTCCATACCATGATAAATAATAGCATAAAAAATACTATAATAGGAATAGATTTAGCAAAAAATAGTATGCACTTGGTGCAAGTCGATCAAAATGGCAAAAAAATAGGTTATCAAAAAGTTACAAGAGATGAGTTAATAGCCTATTTAAGCAATCTCGATAAAAGTTCATTGGTAGCTATGGAAGCATGTGGAGGAGCTAATTATTGGTCACAGGAAATTGCTAAGCTTGGTTTGCAAGTCAAACTAATGAAAACAAAAGATGTAAAAGTTTATGCTACATCGAAACAGAAACTGGAAGACTTTGTCGCATGGTGGCGGGTGTTCTGCAGAATTTATGAAGGAATTTTTACAGAAATTTATTAATAATTTTGGCGTTGAAAGAATAAAATATTTGCTTGCTGATAGAGAATTTATGAATAAAGAATGGTTAGACTTTCTGATAAATAACCATCTAAAGTTTGTTATTCCATTAAAAATGGATCATAAAATTCGTCTTACAAAAGGTTTAAGAACTTTAACCATTGAAAGAATATTTAGTGATGTTAAAGCCTTAGAGTATAGGGCTTGTAGTGGTATATTATGGAATAGAAAGGTTAATTTTACCGCATATAGAAATGATAAGAGTGAGCTGATGGTTCTGGTGTCTTCAATTGAAATAGAGCAAGATATTTTTGCTTTATATAAATTTCGTTGGAGTGTTGAACGACTATTTTTGCACCTAAAAAGCTAAGGTGGTCCACTTTGTCTAGACAAAGTGGACCACCTTAGTGACTGGCTCAAAAAAAATCTGCATTGTTTGGAATTAAAGGTTAGGTGTAATATAATAGAGCCTAATCATAATAAGTTAACAATTGTACAACAGTGTAAGTTATTGGATATTAGCAGGTCAACCTATTACTATCAACCTACTGGTATTAGTGAACAAGATATCAAGATTATGGCAATAATTGATTAGACCTATACTATGCATCCATATTATGGTATGCGGCGGATGGCTAAATATTTACAAGCCCAAGGTTTTTCGGTAGGTCGTAAAGCTGTTAGACGTTACTACAAGATAATGGGTCTTGAAGCTGTTTATCCTAAAATAAATTTAAGCAAGAGGAATCAAGCGCATAAAATATATCCTTATTTACTAAAAGGATTAGAAATAGTATTGCCAAACCAGGTTTGGAGTGCAGATATAACGTATATAAGACTGAGCCAAGGGTTCGTATATTTAGTAGCTATTATTGACTGGTATAGTCGTTATATTCTAAGTTGGCGAATCTCCATTAGTTTGGAAAGTGAATTTTGTGTAACAGCCCTTGAAGACGCTATAGAAAAATATGGTATGCCAAAAATATTTAATACTGATCAAGGAGTACAATTTACCTCGGAGAATTTTATTAGTATGCTAAAGCTACATAATATCTTGATTAGTATGGATGGTAAGGGACGAGCCTTAGATAATATTTTTATTGAACGTTTTTGGCGATCATTAAAACAGGAAAAAATTTATCGGATTATTTTAACAACAGTAAAGGAGGCAAAGACAGCAATTAACGAATATATGGACTTTTATAATAGACAAAGGATGCATCAAGCTTTGGATTATAAAACTCCAGAATGGGCTCTGTACAAATAAGTGTGTAAATTTTTCAAAGGTTATATAAAAATATAATATAACAAAAGGAGAAATTATAATGCGTCACAAACAAAATGAAGCAATGAATCAAGCAATAGATTTATTAATAAATAATGATACAGATATATCAACTTTATTTAAAGAGGATGGTTTATTAAAACAATTAACCAAAAGGCTTGTAGAGAAGGCATTGCAGTCAGAGATGAATAATCACTTAGGATATGATAAATATTGTCATACTGATAGCAATAATGTTCGTAATGGTAGTAAAGTAAAGAATCTAGTAACAAATAATGGAGTTGTAGAGATTGAGGTTCCAAGGGATAGAAGTAGTACATTTGAACCTGCATTAATTCCGAAGCGTCAAAGACGTATTGAAGGATTTGATGATAAAATAATATCGTTATACGCTAAAGGAATGAGCTTATCTGATATTAAGATTCAAATGCAAGAATTGTATGGAGCTGACGTTAGCGAAAGTTTGATAAGTCAAATTACTGATGATGTAATTGAGGATGTCAAGATATGGCAAAGCCGACCATTGGATCGAGTATATGCTATAGTATTTTTTGACTGTTTAGTAGTAAAAGTACGTCAAGATAAACGAATTATCAATAAGTCTGTATATGTAGCATTAGGTATTACGTCAATTCGGGATAAGGATATTGTGAACATGTAGATTAAAATCAAATTTTGTTGAAGGTTTATTTTTCTTTAATGAGTAAGCAACAAGAGTAGATAATATATGGACAAAGGCATTTATTGGTGATCTATGTCTAGTATGTTCAAGGTTCATTTTATTTTTTAGATAATCAAAAACTGTTTCAATTAAGTTACGCTTTCGAAGTAAGATTTTTTCTTTCAAATCCATTAATTTATTTTCCATATTCTTCTTAATTCCATGAATCATTTTTAAGCCTCTTTCATATAAATTTAAGAACAAATTTTGCTTAATATAACCTTTATCAGCTGCTATAATTCCAGTTAATCTTTTTGTTAACTCCGGTACTGGAACCCTATCATCTACATTGCCTTTGGTCACTTTTAATGCCATAAACTCCCCTTTATTATTGATTATTACATGTAATTTAAAACCATAAAAATACCCCATAGAGGATTTACTATGTTTGGCTAATCCTTTAAAAACTTTATTGCTATAACGCCTTTTATTGTGACAAGCTTTAATCGTTGTAGAGTCAATAAAATAAATACCTGTTTCCTCACCAAACAACAAATGAATCAACATATTTAGCGGTATGAATAATCGTGCCATTAATTCAACAAATCTATTATAACTCAAGGCTTTGGGAAAATCATCCTTATGCATGCACTCTATATAACTTTTATAGAAAAATTTAAAATTCTTAGCATAGGATGTATGAAACATAATTATTATTGTTAACATTTCACTTAGACTCATGCTACAACAGCGATTTCTTTGCTTATTTGATGGTAATAACTTTCTCTGTTCATACTCCAAATAAATTTTACAAAAATCATCTATAAAACTATATAATTCTGTGATATCTTTTTTCATGCCTGTAGTTTGTTTTTTTGTTTAAAAATATAAATACTGCAGGCACTCCTTTTTGACAATCCTTTTATCTATTACTATTTCATCTATATCTTATCCCGAACTGACGTGTATTGATTTATCTGGAAGGAAGGATATTTTAGGATTGTGGAACAGTGAAAATGAAGGAGCTAAATTTTGGCTTGGTAATTTTACTGAGATGAAGAACAGAGGTATGCAAGACATGCTTATTGCTTGCAGTGATAATTTAACCGGTATGTCTGAGGCAATAGAAGCAGTTTTTCCGAAAACCGAACATCAATTATGTATTGTACATCAGATTAGAAATAGTTTAAAATATGTATCATACCAATTGCAATAATTAACACGGTGTGTTTATCCAGTCTCTATACATAATTGATTTTACTAAATCTACATTATGAGCAAATTGATTCCAAGCGTAACAAGCCATAGTGACGATATCTTCATATACACCATAACATTGGTTAGACAAGAAATGATTTTTGATCCATTCCCAAACTTGTTCCATTGCATTAAGTTCCGGTGCATAGGGCGGAAGCGGTATCAAAGTGATATTGCTTGGCACAGTTAGTTTTTTGGCTGTGTGCCAACCTGCATTATCCGTTAGTAAAGCTATATGTCGGTTGCCTTGAATACTGCGAGAAAGCTCTTCTAAGAATTTATTCATTGCCTGTGTGTTTGCATATGGTAAAATTAATGCAAAAGCTTCTCCTGTATCATGGCAAGCAGCTCCATAAATATATGTTGAAATGAATTGCTGTTGCCGAACTTTACGGGGTCTAGTGCCACGCTTAGCCCATATACGAGTTAAGCTACCTTGTTGCCCAACTCGAGTTTCATCCTGAGACCATATATCAACTTTACATCTATCGATATTTTTTGGTAATAATTTTGTTAACATGTCTGGGAAGTTTTTTTATATGTATTTTGAGTCTCTTGATTTGACTTTGGATGCATTGAACGAGAAGTAATCCAGCTAAAACCAAGGCGGTGCATAGTATTGTAGACTGTTTTTAAAGCGCATTTAGCACCATATTCCTCAAGTAACATGATATGTAGCTCCTTTCCAGTTATATACCCACCAGTTTTACTTTCACTGAGCGTATTGATTTTATCAAAAAGAGCAGACTCTTGTATAGTGTTAATCTTCCTAGGGGCACCGCTTCTTTGTGATTCAAATAATCCTTCAAAACCATGATTCCTAAATCTTCTGAGCCATGATTGCACAGTTTTCCAGTGTGACTTCACTATTTCAGATATGGCTTTTAAAGATTTGCCTAATTGAAGGTGATACATCGCCAATAAACGTATACGATTTCGACCATGCGGCTCATGTTTCATCATTTTTATAAAATCATGACCATGAAAACCTTGTGGTAATATTAACCTAGCCATTTGAGTACCTTTATCAGTTAAAAACCCATTTTACACCACTGTGTTAATTATTGCAATTGGTATCATATAAAGACCGAAAAGAATTAGCGGCTGATTTAAAGCCTATATATACTGCTAGCACAGAGGAAGAAGCACATCTTGCTTTAGAATCTTTTGAAGCTAAATGGAGTAAACAGTATCCACAAATTGCTAAATCTTGGTATGTTCATTGGGAAAATTTAATGGTTTTTCTAGAATACCCTGAGGCGATAAGGAAAGTAATATACACAACTAATAGTATAGAATCTGTCAATAGCCAATTACGTAAGGTTACTAAGAATAAAAGGGTTTTTCCAAATGATAATGCCGTTTTTAAGACCTTATATTTGGCAATTGATTATATGACCAAGAAATGGGTTATGCCGATTCCGAACTGGAACGCAGCTATGGCTCACTTTTTGATAAAATTTGAAGGTAGAATTTAAGCCCTATGAAAAATTTACACACTTAATTAGAAAGGCTCTTTAAATATGATTTATTGGAAAATAAAAAATGAACTTTGTGAGTAGACCTAACCAATTGCTTGGTTAAGCCCCTCCTCAGAACCGGACATGCAGAGCTACCGCATCCGGCTCCCGAAAGGTAAGATAGGCTTGTACCCTATTTTTTTTTGTTGGTTTTAGAACATTGAAATGGTCTTCCACTTATTTGGAAAGTCGACCCTTTTGAGTATTTCAGCTAATCTTTGCCAATTCATCTTACGCTTCCCACCCATTCTATTAAACCACCCATATATTGCTCGCCTAGTTTGGTGAATAAATGAACTTACTCGTCTTTGATTATCTGATATACCATGATAATTGATCCACCCCTTTGTAGCTCTAATGACTTGCAATAATATCTGTTCTTTGCCCCTCTCATTAAGGTGACTTCGTAGATATTCTCTTAGCCCTTTAAGCTTCTCGGTAAATCGATCTTTCCTTGTGGTATATTTTAATCTCCATATGTTACCAAACCTTGATTTACCCCAATAGCAAGTAAAGCCAAGAAAATTATAACTCTTGATCTTCTTACCTTGCTTAGCTAAGTCCTCAGCATGGTATCTACCGGACTGAATCATCTGCGATTTAGCTTCATTGATGTTCAAGCCATACTTGTTTAATCTTTTGGGCAAAACCTCATAAAACTTCCTCGCGTCTTCTTCATTCTCAAAGACGAACACCATATCGTCACAATACCTCACCATTCCAGTTTGCCCTCTTATGTTTTCCTTGCTGATTTTAGCAAACCAACAGTCAATAACATAATGTAGGAAGACATTTGCCAAAATTGGTGATGTTTTAGACCCTTGGCGGCATCCTTCCTTGTTAGTAACTGTAATGCC
Source organism: Rickettsia endosymbiont of Oedothorax gibbosus (assembly GCF_936269705.1). Lineage (NCBI taxonomy): Bacteria > Pseudomonadati > Pseudomonadota > Alphaproteobacteria > Rickettsiales > Rickettsiaceae > Rickettsia > Rickettsia endosymbiont of Oedothorax gibbosus. The sequence continues at coordinate 1,439,292 of NZ_OW370493.1, read as the reverse complement.
GTTTTCTATAATTGGTGTTTCCATCAGTTTCATAACTAGTCTTAGGAATCTTTTGTCAGATATTCTCTTTCTTAGGAATCCCATCAACTCAGAATGTTTGATTGAATTGAAGCACTTAGTTATATCAATTTCAACTACAGCTCCTTTATTGAAGTTATACGTAAGTCTATTCAACTCCTTAAGTGCATCATGGGCGTTTAATTTAGGTCGAAACCCGTAAGAACATTTTAAGAATATTGGCTCGAACACTGAGTTTAATATCTTGCTTACTGCCGACTCGATTATCTTGTCTTCAAAGCATGATATTACCAAAGGTCTTTTGCCTCCATCTTCTTTTGGAATCAATGTAATTCGTGCAGGTTTAGCTTGATATTGCCCCTTGCGAATTTTAGTAAGGAGCGAGAGCAAATTTGCTTCCAACTTCTTACCATAAACCGCTTTGGTTATACCATCTATTCCTACAGCTTTCTTGCTATCAAGTTCCTTATATTGTTCTTCTAACATCTTTAAATCAATAATATGTCCAAGATTATTAAACTTTATGTCTTGATTTTGTGATGATAGCAACTTTATACGCTCAAGTTTCGTTGACCATGTATTTCCGTCTATGCTGTGTACGGTCATTGTTTCCCTCTTACGTTCTTACCTTTCTGTCAGCCCTTCGCTCCACTCCCATTACGAAGCTTCATCACTACTACAACTGACTCAGCCATCCTTAACACCATCTCCAAAGCCTTATGTTTCGGCACTTGTACTTTGAATACTTACTTAACTCAGTAAGAGTTATAAGGACTTCTCAAGTTGTGTCATTAATCTCTACAAACTCGCTGACGCCTGAGACCCCGATGGTTGAAAACTTTCGGATTTTCGCTAGTTTGACCTCTAGTTTTCTCTTGTCTACTGCGTTGTGTAGCACATCGACTTCCACTACCAATATCATTTCAGGGCTATCACGTTCACCATTTGGTTTCGGCTCGGATGTTTCGCTGTCTACGCTTTACTACTGTCGTTACCTTCAGCAGCACAAGACTCGCTATATGGTGGAGCTAGCTACTCCTTCCATAACAGGACTTTCACCCGTAAGATTAATGCACCTTATCTTGACGCACACACAAATTAAATGATTGACTCCACAGATCTGTTATGAATTTTCAAACTAACGTATTAGCTGGACTGCTTGCCTATGTTTTTAAGCCTAATAAAATTTCTGTAGCTTTTGGAAAATTAAACAATCTCAACCTTCCTCTTACATCAAACTGAGGTTATAATAACAATGGCAGATAGTAACATTAAAACTCCCCATCTATTCACATCTAAAGTTCGAATATATCTTCCAGCAAGACCAAATTGATGACTTTTTATCACTCGAAACGTCTCCTCTATTTGCATACGTTTGCTATATAACCTCACTATTTCCGCTCCCTTATATTCATCAGAACTTAAGTTAGTTACCAATATCCAAGGTTCTTTTGCAGCTTTGTTATATGAACCATTTGCTGTTTTACTGCTAGTACGATTCCTGCTAACCTTCTGCACTCGACCCTTAGGGACTTTGCAAGTTGTAACCATTCTGCAGGAATATTTATGAGCTTTGGTTAGCAGAATCGTACCACATTCCATCGTTTTTGAACCAATTGATGGCATGAAATTTTCAACTGATATCCAATCCTCATTCTTAGCTAATTTTAAATCTTTTCCTTGTCGTACCCGACACACCCAACTCCACCCTTGTTTTTCTATTTCCTTAAACCATTCAATATGAAAGCCAGCGTCCATAATCACAATAACCCTTTTTCCATCAGGTATTATACTCTTTAATTTATTTAAAAATTCTACCGTTCTGCCCTTTAATTCACCTTCTTCAAACACATCTTGATACAAAGGTAAACTCATCCCTCTTGTACAAAATTGAGCACTTAGCATTTGTGCCATGCGATCATCTTTAAGATAACATAAATCAATCACAACACTGTCATCATTAGAATGCTTGATAAACTCAAATATGAAATATGATAAAGCACTATAGAGATTATCAACCTCGTTATATAAATGTTTGTTACCTATACATCTATCAACTTTTTTTATTTTATGTTTTACTTTACTATCACCACTCAAGTTCCTGCCAATTGCACTCAAAGACAAATTCTGACTATATCGCAAGCCTTCTGCAACATCAAGTAACGCATTTAAACGATTATTATGTATAAAAGGACAATGTTCTTTTATTACTTCATTTAATACTGTTTTTACATCCATAACCTACTATCTCCATCATCATTAAATAATGAAGATATTCTATCAATTCTTGCTATTTTGCAACAATTTCGTGGGGATACATCAGATTGCGAGGAGACCTTAGGTCGACGAAGCAATCCATTTCTAATCACTTTTCTGGATTGCTTCGTTGACCTTAAGGTCTCCTCGCAATGACGGTTTTTCAATTATTGTTTTCTTAAACTAACGCTTATGAGGAGCAACGAGTTACAACGTCCCCAACTTCTCATCATTTGACTATAGCACCAGTTGTCTTTATATCATCATCTTCACTGAGAAATTTCTTTTGCATCTCTGACTTGCCAAGTGGCTTGTTAGTTTTATTATTCTTGCTGGCTTCGACTTCCTTAATTTTTTTACTACTACCTGTTTTAGCTTTATTTGGTAAAACTTTATCAACAGTTTGTTGGTTAGTAGTTTGTCGAGCAGGACATCTATATTTTTCTAAATCTTTCTTAGTTTCACGCAAAATAGCTTTAATTTGCTCTAGCTCTTTGTGCAAATTATTATTTGCTTGATCATTCTTATCATTATTTTGTTTCTTCAGCTTATCATTTGCCGAATTCAATGAAGGATATTCTTTTTCTTGATTTTTCTTACGTTTTTCATTACTTTCCGCATCTTGTTTTACCATCTTAATATACATTTGACGATTTCTTAAAGTTGGATTGATTGTTTCAGTATGATATTCACTAAACAAATCCCCCTCATCATCATCAAAATTTTCTTCCATAACATTTCTTTTTGCCATCGCTATATATTTCTTATTATAAAGCGGTGGACGTTTGCCACCGACAAAACCTTTGTTATCTATAATTTTATTATTAGCAGATTTTTTGAAATATCCTCTAAACCCATCAGTACAACCTGAAAGTAGGGATAATCCCAAAACTATAATAATAATTTTTTTTAACATAAATTAGTCCGATAATTTTATAGTAACATAATTAATGACATAAAATCACCAAAGTTGCAAGAATCAGTTTACTATTTGTTCTACTGTATCAGCTAAAACCATACTACCGTCATTTTTTCGCTTTAATAATTCACGAGACGTACACTCTAATATATCACGATTTTTTACTAGCACTAAGAGTTTATTAGCTAATTTTTCTGCGGTGATGTTATTTTGTTCAAAACACCACCCGGCTCCACTATCTGCCAGAGCCTTGGCATTATAGAATTGATGATTTTCAGCTGCCGTAGGTAGCGGAATAAAAATTGCCGGCAAGCCAATATAGCTAAGCTCAGAAATAGTTGATGCCCCAGCCCTTGATATTACTAGTTCTTGATTGGCATATTGCTGATCCATATCATAAAAAAAATCGGCTACTTTATGTGGGATGTTTAACTCACTATAAATTTTAGCAATATTGTCTAAATCTTCTGGAGGAGCTTGTTGGGTAATATGTAGTTTAATATCAGGATTTGATCGCACTAATATCTTAATCGCTTCCGGTATTAAAGTAGAAAAAACCTTTGCTCCCTGACTTCCACCAAAAATCAATATTCGAAAAATATCATTGCTAAAATTATCCTTAACTTTCAGCTTTTTAACATTATCCCGTACTATATTTCCTATAACTAATTTCTTATTATAGTCAACAATATTATAATTTTTAGTTTCCTCATAGGTAAGAGCAACTCTTCTGGCCCATTTTAAGAATAATCTATTGACCTTACCAATAAAGCAGTTTTGTTCATAAATTACGATAGGAATACGTAACAATACAGCTGCTATCAAAGGAGGGGCTGTTGGATAGCCACCAAACCCAATTATAACATAAGGTTTGACCTGCACTAATAGCAATAACATCTTAAAAGTCACAAATAATAAACAAATCAATAATTTAAACTTATTAAACAACCCTTTCGGTGGCAATCTAAAATTTATTATATGTGGAATGAGCGGTAAATATTCAGCTAAATATTTTTGACATCTAACGTCAGTAATAAGATGTAATTTATACCCACGTTTCACCAATTCTTCAGCCAAAGCAATAGCGGGAAATAGATGACCTGCCGTCCCCCCCCCAACAACAATTATACTCTTCATATGTCAATATCTTGAATTTTATAGTTAGTAAGGGAAGTTTTATGTTTGGTAAAACCAAGCACCATCCCTGTAGCAATAGCTATGGCAAAAGTTGAAGAACCACCATAGCTAATAAATGGTAATGTCATCCCTTTGGTTGGTAATAAATTCAAGGTAACACCTATATTAATTAAGGCTTGTAAACCTATCTGTGCAACAATACCACTTGCTGCCAATTGAGCAAATTTATCTTCTTCGTTAATGAGTTTCAGTAAACTACGAATCACTATAAAAGCAAATATTCCTATAATTATCAAGCAGATAATCGCTCCAAATTCCTCACCAGCAACAGCAAAAATAAAATCAGCATGAGAATCCGGCAATACTTGTTTTACCGCTCCTTCACCAGGACCACAGCCATATAAACCACCATGCTCAAAGGCTCTGATTGACTTACTAACTTGATAATTACTAATACTCTCTGGATCAAAAAAACTATTAATCCTTTTCGCTACATGAGGTAGCCAAAAATAAGCTGCTGTAACACCAAATAACAACATAAAAGCAGCAAGCATAATCCAAAATATTGGCATACCAGCAACAAAAAGCTGAATACCAAAAACTGCAGTAACCATCACTAACATACCAAAATCTGGCTGGATAATTAATAATAAAGCAATGATACCATACAGAACTATACAGATAGAAAAACTTGGAAATTCTACCTCAAATTTCAATGATAATATCCAACCTGCAACTACCGCAAAAAATGGTTTTATAAATTCTGAAGGTTGCATCGAAACACCTAAAATATTAATCCAGCGAATAGCCCCCTTAACTTCATAACCATAGAATTTAACTAAAATTAATAACAATATGCTGACAATAAATCCTAAAATTGACAATCTCTTTAACCATTTTTTGGAAAAAAAGGAAAAAAGAATAATCAATAGCGATGCACTAGCAAGATAAAATAATTGTCTAGAGGCAAAATAATGCTCATTGAGTCCTATTCTATTTGCTATTACTGGTCCGGCTGTAGTAACCAACATCATACTAAAAACAAACAGGATTACTAAAGCAATAATCATTTGCTGGTCGATACTACGCCACCACCATTTTAGGTAATTGTTAGATAACTCATTATTATGATTATCTTTAATCATGGTTAGCAATAATATTATATAATTCTATAAATAGATTTCCACGTTCTTCAAAATTTTTAAATTGATCGTAAGAGGCACAAGCTGGAGCTAACAAAATATTTTTTATGCTCCCTATATCCTGCATTGCATCTCTAACTGCAACATTAAAAGCCTCCTGCAAATCTTGACAAATTTGAAAATTTACTCTACCCTTAAGTGACAATGCAAAAAGTTCTTTATCTTGACCAAAAAGATAAGCCTTATGAATTTTATCAAACCATGGAGCTAAATTTGTTATTCCTCCTTCTTTTGCCACTCCTCCAGCTAGCCAATATATATTATCAAGTGCAGCAAGAGATTTAGAAGCAGCAATGCTATTGGTAGCTTTGCTATCGTTATAAAATTTTATCATACTCGAATGATCTGAGTATATTGTGCCAACATATTGCATTCTGTGTGGTAACCCCTTAAATAACTCGATAGCAGCAATTATTTGCTCTGGTCTTACCCCTATAATCCGACAAGCCGCATAACTGGCAGCAATATTTTCTTGATTATGTATGCCTTGTAGATAGCTATTATTTGGCAAATTAATAGTAATCAGTTCAAAAATATTATCATAAACAACATTATTACAAATTGATACTCCTTTATCAAGGATTTTACCAACAGAGATTGGTATTAAATTTGTGGTATTCTCCTTTTGTAACTCTAAGAAAATATTGTTGGTAATTTCATTATCAACACTAATTATGGCAAATGAATCTTTATCCATTCGATCAAAGATTTTCTTTTTAGCGACAATATAGCCTTGCATATTATTATGCCGATCTAAATGATCTTCGGTAATATTAAGTAGCACAGCAATTTTAGCTTTAAAACTGCTTAATAAATCTAACTGAAAGGAAGATAGCTCTAATACATACCCTTGACAATCTAATCCCATACTTAAGACAGGAAAACCAATATTTCCGCCAACTGGATAATCAAAACCACAAAATTGTAAAATATGACCAGTTAGAGCAGTGGTAGTACTCTTACCATTAGTACCAGTTATACCGATAAAATTAGCTTTTTTCCCCCCTCTAAACTTAACTTCCTCAAATAATAAATCTATATCTGAGGTTATTGATATATTACGGACATTCGCCATGGTAACAATGTCATGCGATAAGGGAACACCTGGACTCAACAATATCTTATCAATATCCTGCCACCGCTGATCAGACAAGCTAACCAAATTATCGTTTCCATAGATTTTACTGAAAGCATCCCTACTACTACTTAGTTGATCGTAACAAATTATCCTAGCTACTTTATTTAGCGATTGATAAGCAGCCATACCAGTCTTACCTAGACCAACTATCCCTATAGTCTTATTTTTTTGTGAAAGAAATAATGACATAATTTTTAGTTTAATAATCCATTATTTACTGCATTTTCAATAGTTCATTGGTTTTAGTAATAGATAGTCCAGTAATTCTCGCTACTTCTTCAATAGAGCTACCATTATTTATCATCATTTTTATTAATTTAGCTTCGCCTCTAGCTTCTCCGATTTTAATACCATCTTGTAGTCCGATTTGAACCCCTTCTTCTTTCAATACTTGAGCTATACTAGGCATAAGTTCTTCTCCTTTTTCTTTAGTTAAACTATTTTTTAATATTTTTTCTAACTCTATTTTATCATTTTGCTCAATAAAGATCAAAGTATACTGTAATAGATTTCTTATACCAATTGCAATAATTAACACGGTGTGTTTATCCAGTCTCTATACATAATTGATTTTACTAAATCTACATTATGAGCAAATTGATTCCAAGCGTAACAAGCCATAGTGACGATATCTTCATATACACCATAACATTGGTTAGACAAGAAATGATTTTTGATCCATTCCCAAACTTGTTCCATTGCATTAAGTTCCGGTGCATAGGGCGGAAGCGGTATCAAAGTGATATTGCTTGGCACAGTTAGTTTTTTGGCTGTGTGCCAACCTGCATTATCCGTTAGTAAAGCTATATGTCGGTTGCCTTGAATACTGCGAGAAAGCTCTTCTAAGAATTTATTCATTGCCTGTGTGTTTGCATATGGTAAAATTAATGCAAAAGCTTCTCCTGTATCATGGCAAGCAGCTCCATAAATATATGTTGAAATGAATTGCTGTTGCCGAACTTTACGGGGTCTAGTGCCACGCTTAGCCCATATACGAGTTAAGCTACCTTGTTGCCCAACTCGAGTTTCATCCTGAGACCATATATCAACTTTACATCTATCGATATTTTTTGGTAATAATTTTGTTAACATGTCTGGGAAGTTTTTTTATATGTATTTTGAGTCTCTTGATTTGACTTTGGATGCATTGAACGAGAAGTAATCCAGCTAAAACCAAGGCGGTGCATAGTATTGTAGACTGTTTTTAAAGCGCATTTAGCACCATATTCCTCAAGTAACATGATATGTAGCTCCTTTCCAGTTATATACCCACCAGTTTTACTTTCACTGAGCGTATTGATTTTATCAAAAAGAGCAGACTCTTGTATAGTGTTAATCTTCCTAGGGGCGCCGCTTCTTTGTGATTCAAATAATCCTTCAAAACCATGATTCCTAAATCTTCTGAGCCATGATTGCACAGTTTTCCAGTGTGACTTCACTATTTCAGATATGGCTTTTAAAGATTTGCCTAATTGAAGGTGATACATCGCCAATAAACGTATACGATTTCGACCATGCGGCTCATGTTTCATCATTTTTATAAAATCATGACCATGAAAACCTTGTGGTAATATTAACCTAGCCATTTGAGTACCTTTATCAGTTAAAAACCCATTTTACACCACTGCGTTAATTATTGCAATTGGTATTATATGGTCATAGCCTATTGTTATTTCACTCAATTTAGGCAAGAGATGAGAGATTTCTTGCCATCTCTTGCCGACTTCCGCAGTTTTTATTAAGAGGAAGTCCTACAAGCATTAGTTTGTAAGGGTTGTAGATTTTTAGGCACAACATTATTTGCTTATTTTAGATATATTTCTACAGCATCTGAGCGTTTAAGATTGAAGGTTTTATAAATCTTCCTCGCCTCATTTTTCATGTTGCTTGGTAGCCTATACAAATCTCCTGTTGTTGTATGCCTTAAAATTGAAGATTGTACTCCCATTAATAACTCAACTATATTAGTTACACTGATTTTTTGGGTAAGTGCTACTTTATATTCTATTTGTTTAAGCACAGCAAAACTAATATAGCACATACCAATATGTGCTTCAATTCTCTTACTTGTCCAATGAAAAATTGGTCGCATTTGCAAATTATGCTTATTGATTCTAAATTGTTCTTCAATTACCCATAATCTGGCATATTTGCCAATCGTTTCTTGGGCATTAATGCTTTTATCGTTGGTGATTATTCCATGTAAACCATCCCATTCACTATCTTGTTGAATTTTATCTTCATCAAGATAACTTTTATTATTCTCACTTGAAGTATATTTTTTAACTCCACTATTAGAAATAAGCTTTTTAGTACTTCCAGATTCTCCTATAGTTTTTTTGATTTTATCCAAAATATTTTGCCTTTCTTTTACATCATTCCTCGCTCTTTTGGCTTTATAGCTAGTGATCAAACGTTTGCCCTCATGCTCAAATTCAGCAATCCATGCAAAATCATTGCCTAATAAAGTAGGTACATAATTATCTTCCGCTAAAATCTTTTCCTTTAACTCGTTCTTCAGTGACTTTAACTTTGCTGCTACAATATATAGTTAATTCAGGAAAATTTGGGGCTAGGAACGATGGAGCGACGCCTATAAGTAATAGGCGAGCGACGAGTGACGACGTCACCAACTTCTCATCAATTGACTATAACGATAACCAGACTCATCAAGATCTTGTAAATTAGCTTTACTAAACATTGCTTGGTCAGCTATAAAGCATACATCCTTAACTTTTAAAAAACTTTGCCAACTATTAATAGCTTGCAATAGGGTTTTAACTTCAGCGGTATTACCGCTAAATAGCTCATAGCCAAGCGGTAATCCATCTTCATTAGTCGCAAGAGCCAGCACTAATTGAGTGGTATTAAAGCGATGGTCTTTACTATAACCAAAAGCCCGAAGTTCATCGACTTCTGTTGATTCAAAATATAATGTTGTAACATCAAAAAATACTAGGAGGCTGCCTACGATAACTAATTAATTATATTTTGAGATATTTTTCGGCGAGAATAGATATGATTTTTGCAGGAATAGTGTACCTATTTCAAAAAAATCATGTTTATCCGCAGACAAAAAGAGCCAAATATAGAATTACTTTAGTTATTGCAGGCAGCCTCCTAAACTTACTTGCTTGTTGGGGATTAAAGGCAAGGTATTTTTAAAGCATAATTCTTTAATTTTAGGTATCTGCTCCTGCAACTTATCCATCATGCGATATATGGCGTCTAAGTCATGGTTTTTGTCAAATTGTTCGCTTAAATATTGTGCTAGACCACGCTTGCTATCGAGCTTTACCATACGGGCTAATACCAAATCGCGAAGTATCTCAGAATCACGTTTACGTTGCATTATAGTCAATTGATGAGAAGTTGGTTACGTTGTCGCTCGCCTATTACTTATAGGCGTCGCTCCATCGTTCCTAGCACCAAATTCCCCTGAATTGACTATAGTTGGTTGAAATCCATTTGATCGTAAACATATCCGCCTACCTCATGCACCCCTTCTACAAGCCGAGCAGTCTCAACTATTTCGTCTAATTTAACTTGGTTAACAGGGATAATATCCGATAGTTGCTTTTTGACTGGGCGACCTTTTTTGCTAGCTGAGTCATCATCAGCAAAGAAGCTGCCCTGACCGGAAGCTGTTACCCGTTCAGCTTTAATCTTTACAATTAAATCCTCTGCTAATGCAACTAATTTGGCTTCTTCTGCATCATCGAAGAATACCCCTAAATGCCGAACAATACGCTGTTTAACATTACCTTTGCTATCTCGGTATCCTTCAACCACTTGTATTGATTGCCTTGAACTGTTGGGTGTTTTTTTACGACGTATGTACATTTGGGTAATTGTAGAATTAATATGTAATAATATATTTATAGCATAAGAAAAACCAAAGTCAACAACAAATTATTTACTAGGCACAACAAACCGTCTGAAAAAATCATTTCCCAGCTCTATGGCTCCTCCATATCTTCTCTTCCCATCTTTCAACATTTTTTTGCGGAAGTCGGGCGAACCACCGTAGGTGGCGTGGCAATCCATTTCTAATCATTGTTCTGAATTGCTTTGTCAACCTAAGACCATAACTGCTGAAAGTTAAAAAACGATTAAAATTACAACTAAAGATTGTATGAACATAAATACAATGTAACACTACGACTTTAGCCATTTTTTAACTTTCAACAGTTGCAACCTTATGTCCCCAAGCCGTCATTGCAAGGAGCCGCTAAAAGCGGCGACGCGACAATCCATTTTTGTGTCACCCCTGCTTCGGTGCGGGGTCTAGATTCCCGCCTACGCAGGAATGACAGGGTAAAAACGTCATTGCGAGGAGGCTTTCGCCTCCGAAGCAATCCACGAAAAACACAATTTAAGTAGTGTGATTGCCGCGTCGCTAGTAAAATAGCTCTTCGCAATCTGATGTATCCCCACGAAATTAAGCACGACAAAGCTCCGTCTTTATAATAGATGCCAGGGGTTCTACCAATGGTTTTATGGCATGCAAATAATTAAATTCAATAATAAATTTCCCAAGGGTAAAATACGAATAAATCTTTTTATCTTTTACTGTGTTAGGTTAGAAAATTCTTTGCATACCTTGGCTATAGCCTACCACACCTATAACCCAATATGTTATAATAACAATGGCAGATAGTAACATTAAAACTCCCCATCTATTCACATCTAAAGTTCGAATATATCTTCCAGCAAGACCAAATTGATGACTTTTTATCACTCGAAACGTCTCCTCTATTTGCATACGTTTGCTATATAACCTCACTATTTCTGCTCCCTTATATTCATCAGAACTTAAGTTAGTTAACCTCAGTTTGATGTAAGAGGAAGGTTGAGATTGTTTAATTTTCCAAAAGCTACAGAAATTTTATTAGGCTTAAAAACATAGGTAAGCAGTCCAGCTAATACGTTAGTTTGAAAATTCATAACAGATCTATGCCTTGTATGGTCTATATGACAAAGGTTTTTTAGTTGATCGTTAATGGTTTCAATAATATACCTTTTATTTAAAAACCGCTTTTTAATAGGATCTATTATTCTTTCTTTCATATTACTTTTAATTTTTGTTATTAGTTCTAAACCTTGATTAGCAAGGGATTGAGTGAGTTTTTTACTGATATACCCACGATCACCAAAAAGCCAGCCTTATAATTTATCTACTAAATTTTCTACCACTGCTCTATCATCAACATTTCCTGGAGTTAAAGAAAAACTCATAATCTCTCCGCAACTGTTAATGACAATATACGTCAGTTCGGGATAAGATATAGATGAAATAGTAATAGATAAAAGGATTGTCAAAAAGGAGTGCCTGCAGTATTTATATTTTTAAACAAAAAAACAAACTACAGGCATGAAAAAAGATATCACAGAATTATATAGTTTTATAGATGATTTTTGTAAAATTTATTTGGAGTATGAACAGAGAAAGTTATTACCATCAAATAAGCAAAGAAATCGCTGTTGTAGCATGAGTCTAAGTGAAATGTTAACAATAATAATTATGTTTCATACATCCTATGCTAAGAATTTTAAATTTTTCTATAAAAGTTATATAGAGTGCATGCATAAGGATGATTTTCCCAAAGCCTTGAGTTATAATAGATTTGTTGAATTAATGGCACGATTATTCATACCGCTAAATATGTTGATTCATTTGTTGTTTGGTGAGGAAACAGGTATTTATTTTATTGACTCTACAACGATTAAAGCTTGTCACAATAAAAGGCGTTATAGCAATAAAGTTTTTAAAGGATTAGCCAAACATAGTAAATCCTCTATGGGGTATTTTTATGGTTTTAAATTACATGTAATAATCAATAATAAAGGGGAGTTTATGGCATTAAAAGTGACCAAAGGCAATGTAGATGATAGGGTTCCAGTACCGGAGTTAACAAAAAGATTAACTGGAATTATAGGAGCTGATAAAGGTTATATTAAGCAAAATTTGTTCTTAAATTTATATGAAAGAGGCTTAAAAATGATTCATGGAATTAAGAAGAATATGGAAAATAAATTAATGGATTTGAAAGAAAAAATCTTACTTCGAAAGCGTAACTTAATTGAAACAGTTTTTGATTATCTAAAAAATAAAATGAACCTTGAACATACTAGACATAGATCACCAATAAATGCCTTTGTCCATATATTATCTACTCTTGTTGCTTACTCATTAAAGAAAAATAAACCTTCAACAAAATTTGATTTTAATCTACATGTTCACAATATCCTTATCCCGAATTGACGTATGTTGATTCAAGCCGCAAGGACAATAGCAATAAGAGCAAAAAGTGGTAAGGAATCGAAAGATAAACTAGTGCAGTGGGCAGTGAAGAAATTTGCTGAAAATAAATCATATAATATTATATGTGTTGGTTTAGCAAATAAGTTAGCAAGGATTGCTTATGCAGTAGTCACCAATGGTAGCGAATATGTTGCAAATTAGTTTAGTTGAGAAAAAAGAAGAAACTATGTCAACTAAATAAAAATTGGTAATTGATAAATATTGCGAGTAAAGAATAGTAACAATAAAGAGAACGAAAGTTAAAGAGTTAATGAATAAGTATTCTGAATAAAATCCGTAATTATGTCGAGGCTCTAGAAGCCGTGGGAATGAGAGGTCACTCAAGGATATTTATAAGAATGCAGAAACCATTATGGCACTCGATGCCGAATATATGACCGCTTCCTTTGTGGCTCTATTTTTTTATTTTCTTTGTTGACAAATTCACTCGTCCATATATGACGAAAAAGTTAGATGTCACCCCTGCGTAAGCAGGGGGCTTATTCCTATTTATTTCGTATCCTCAACATTGCTAAAAGCAGTAACAAACTAGTAAACATCTGTATACAAAATATAATACTACTAAATTCTGGCAAAAATATAACCATCATAGGTTGTAATAAAATTGCTATGCCACTTGAAAATAAGGTTATTCTAATACAGGTTTGCCAAGAGGATTTAGGACCAAAATAGTTAGTTAACAAATATACTAAGATGATAATAAAGCTTTTTTCAAATAAAATTGTTATAAAACGAAAGGCTATTATTATAGGCATTAAAATGTAAATAAATATCTTCGGTGCTTGTGTTAGGGTTTTGGCAAAGTGCTTTTTAATGACTTCTTCAGTGAGGATTTTTTGATCAGGAGTAAATAATTTAGCATATCCAATATTAAACACACTCTTTTTTTTATCGGTTATTTCTACTGTAGTAAGGGTTATATTGTTACTACTAAATAGGACGGGAACTTTAAGTTTTTCACCATAAGATAATTGATTTTTTGAGTCTATAGCCGCAAGCTTATTGCCATTCTCATCGAGTAAATATATAGGTTCATCCTGATCAACTGAAATTTTACTACCATCATAATAGATTTCCGGTAATTGTTTAAATATATATTCGATAGTTATTGTGCCTTTTGTTAAACGATTCTCAGTAAAGTAATCGGTGAGGACTAACAAGTAATTAAATATAACAATACAATAGATCAATGATGATATAAAAGACACAGCAAATATATACTTAATCCCGTATCCTTTATATGATTTATAAACATCTTGGTAGAAATTTACTGAACTAATTGATAACCACAATTGATGCAATAACGTGCTAAACCATGAAAAAAAGGGTAATAGTTTTGTTGTCATAATATCTATTTTGATGTAGATTCATAAAAAATTTTTATAATTAACCCCTAACGTCATTGCGAGACCATGTAATGGTCGAAGCAGTCCATTTCTAACTATTTTCTTGGATTGCTTCGTCGGCTTACGCCTCCTCGCAATGACGCGTATATGTTAATCTGGTTATCTATATCAATATCTTTTAACACAAAATTAATATTTATTATAATGAAGTTTAATAAAATACCAAAATATTCAGAAAAATATTCTAAATTAAGTAACTGTATTAGAGTTTTAGCAAGTGATAGTATAGAATATGCTCAATCAGGGCATCCAGGTATGGTTCTTGGTATGGCAGATGTCATGACCATGCTAGTATTTAATTTTCTAAAATTTAATCCTAATGATCCAACTTGGTTTGACCGTGATCGCCTAGTGCTATCAGCTGGACACGGTTCTATGTTGCTTTATAGTTTTTATTATTTAACAAATTATAAAAATTTTCACCTAGAAGATTTGAAACAATTTCGGAAATTACATTCCAAAACTCCTGGACATCCAGAATATGGGGCGTATGAAGCTATTGAGGCTACTACAGGACCTTTAGGTCAGGGGTTTGGTACTTCAGTTGGGATGGCGATTGCCCAAAAAAAATATCAACAAAAATTGGGCAAAGAGCTTAGTGCACACAAAATTTATTGTATAATTGGAGATGGATGCCTAATGGAAGGTATCAGCTATGAAGCTGCTTCTTTAGCTGGGCATTTATGCCTAAATAACTTAATAGTTTTATTTGATGATAATAAAATTTCCATCGATGGCTCTACCAACCTTACTGTATCTGAAAACCATCTGCTGAAATTTGCCGCCATGGGCTGGAATACCGAATCTATTGATGGGCATGATTTTGAGCAAATTAATGCTAGCCTAATTAAGGCACAAAATTCTGATAAACCATACTTGATTGCCTGCCGTACTTTAATTGGCAAAGGCTCTATTAACAAGGTGAATTCAAATGCCGCCCATGGCTGCCCGCTAGGCAAAGATGAGGTTAAACTTCTTAAAGAAAATTTAGGTTTTAATGATCAGGCGTTTACTATACCAAAGGAATTACAAGAGATATGGGGTACAGCTTGGTTAAGAAATCAAGCGAGTTATACTAATTGGCAAGAGAAGTTTGCTGATATAACTCAAGAGCAAAAAGCCTATTGCAATAAAGCTGATATAGATTGCTCTTTTCTTGATAATATTCCTATTCCAGAAAAAGCTGAAGCAACCCGTTGTTCATCTGGTAGAGTTATAGAATATCTAAGCAAACTATCAGATAAAATTATTTTTGGCTCAGCTGATTTATCATTATCCAACAATATCAAAAATACTGCTAGTAACATAATTAATAAAGATGATTTTACTGGCAATTACATCCATTATGGGGTTCGTGAAAATGTTATGGGGGCTATCATGAACGGACTCGCATTATCAGGCTTCTTACCCGTAGGGGCTACTTTCCTAGTATTTTCTGATTATATGAAACCAACTATGCGGCTTTCTTCTATTATGCAGCAGCAAGTGATCTACATCATGACCCATGATTCGATTGGCGTAGGAGAAGATGGTCCCACTCACCAACCAATAGAGCATCTAGCATCCTTTCGAAGCTTACCAAATATGATGGTATTACGCCCGGCAGACTATCTTGAAACAGTTGAATCTTGGCGAATTGCTTTAGCTAATAAAGATGGTCCTTCTGTTCTTGCTTTAACCAGACAGTCAGTATCTCAAATAGTTAGCCGAAATATTTCGCAAAATTTATGCTCTAAAGGTGGGTATATACTGTCAGGGAATAATCAAGAAACAGTAGATGTTGCTATCTTCGCCACCGGCTCTGAATTGTCAATAGCATTAGAGGTAAAAGATATACTAAGCAAAAATGGCTTTAGTACCAATGTGATTTCAATGTTATGTTTTGAATTATTTTTTAAACAGCAACCTAGCTATATCCAAAATATCCTGTCCAATGCCAAATTAAAAGTTGCTATAGAAGCTGCAAGTAGTTTTGGCTGGCATCGAATCATTGGAGAGAAGGGAATGTTCTTCGGAATGGAACAATTTGGACTCTCCGCTCCCTCTAATGATTTATACTCATATTTCGGTCTTACTCCATCAAATATTTCCGAAAAGATTATGGCAAGAATCCAAAAAAATTAGAAGTGGATTGCTTCGTCGGCTAACGCCTCCTTGCAATGACGTTATATGTCATTGCGAGCCACCATAGGTGGCGTGGCAATCTATCTCTATAGTCAATTCAGGGGAATTTGGTGCTAGGAACGATGGAGCGACGCCTATAAGTAATAGGCGAACGACGAGTGACGACGTCACCAACTTCCCATCAATTGACTATAATCACTTTTCTGGATTGCTTCGTGACCTTACGGTCTCCTTGCAATGACGGTTTCTCAATTATTGTTTTCTTAAACTAACGCTTATGAAAACTAATGGGTTAGCTATATCATAGTACTTTCAGCTCCTGTTAAATTAACAGTGTCGCTGACATCAAGATTAACTGTATTGGGGTAAGAATTAACTTCATCATGGTTAGCAAAATAACCATGATTAACAGAAGAATAACCATCATTATGATTAGTTCGGGTAAAAATATCTTTCAAGGAGTCCCAAACTTTTGTACGCCATCCGATTGGTTTTGCTTGTACTACTACCTCATCATCTTCTTCATCTGTTTTTTCTTCATAGTTAACCTCAGTTTGATGTAAGAGGAAGGTTGAGATTGTTTAATTTTCCAAAAGCTACAGAAATTTTATTAGGCTTAAAAACATAGGCAAGCAGTCCAGCTAATACGTTAGTTTGAAAATTCATAACAGATCTGTGCCTTGTATGGTCTATATGACAAAGGTTTTTTAGTTGATCGTTAATGGTTTCAATAATATACCTTTTATTTAAAAACCGCTTTTTAATAGGATCTATTATTCTTTCTTTCATATTACTTTTAATTTTTGTTATTAGTTCTAAAGCTTGATTAGCAAGGGATTGAGTGAGTTTTTTACTGATATACCCACGATCACCAAAAAGCCAGCCTTGTAATTTATCTACTAAATTTTCTACCACTGCTCTATCATCAACATTTCCTGGAGTTAAAGAAAAACTCATAATCTCTCCGCAACTGTTAATGACAATATGTAGCTTACAACCAAAGAACCACCCAGTGGAAGTCTTACCTCTTTTTGCTATGTCTTTGAATACTTTATGTCTATTAATTCTTAAATTATGGCAAGCAGGAAGTTTAGTAGAGTCGATATAATATTGACCAGTTTGTTTTCCTGATAGGCTTTTTAGCAGTAACACCATGGGCATGAAGCTCATTGGCATTAACTGAACAAAACGACTATAGCTCACAAGTTTTGGAAATTCCTTTCTATAACTTTGACATAGGCAGCATAAATAAAAATCTTTAAAGGTACGGTAGTGACTCAAGTGAAACATTACTATAATAGTAATAATCTCTGAGAGTCCTATACTGCAAACTACTTTACGCTTACGGTTAGGATTTGGTAATATATATTTATTTTGCTCCGTATCAAAATGCTTGCAAAAATCATCAATTAAGCAGAAAATCTCCGTAAGAGGGATCATAATATATTCTCCAATTTTGTTGTTATTATTCGAGAACTTTATAATCCCTCCCTTCTTACTTTTCAAATATTCTTTCTAACAAACTGGTTTGAAAGAAGGTTTTATTTTTACCATAGCTCACCACCAACAGTTTGTTTATGTTATTACATAATGCTTAGCATTTTGTTTGGTGCTTACGTCAAACTCAGGTTAGTTAATTATTTCAGTTACAAGTGGATATTTAAAAGATACTTTTTTACTTGGAAGGTCTTGCGACTCAATGTAATGTTGGTTCTTATTGAGAGCTTGTATATTAGAGTTAGATTTACTCTTAAATATCTTCCGCTTCATAAACTTTACCTGTTTTAAAACTATTGTAACGGATTGTAAATTGTCATTCTCTATAACAAGTTGTTATTCCCTATAACAACTTGTCACTTTTTATAAAAATTGTCATTGCAAGCCACTGTAGGTGGCGTGGCAATCTATTTCTAATCACTTTTCTGGATTGCTTCGTGACCTTACGGTCTCCTCGCAATGACGATTTTTCTACTTTATTTTCTTAAACTGACGCTTATGCACCGAAGCAGGTATGACATTTTGGGGTGATACAAAACATAATTGCTTAGTCGGCATTAAAGTAGCCCCTCAACATAAATCGGGAAAGCGTCTACTAATTTTTTAACTTGTTGGAAAGTTTTTGTCTCACAATCACTATTATCTTGCATAATTTTCAACCCATCCAATACATCACTAATCATATTACCAACTTCTACAAAATCCTTTTCTTTAAATCCTCTAGTGGTGCATGCTGGAGTGCCGAGCCTAATACCAGAAGTAATAAATGGTGAAGTGGCATCAAACGGTATCGCATTTTTATTGCAAGTTATACCAGCTCTTTCAAGCGAATCTGCTGCCACCTTACCAGTTATACCATATTTTCGTAAGTCCACTAATACTATATGATTATCAGTACCATTAGTTAAAATATCATAGCCTCTTGCCATTAAACTATTAGCAAGAGCTTTAGCGTTACTGACAACCTGTTTTATATAAAGATGATATTCTGGTTGTAAATTTTCCAAGAATGCCACTGCCTTTGCCGCAATAATATGCATTAATGGTCCACCTTGCAGCCCAGGAAATAAAGCGAGATTTATCTTCTTACCCAATTCCTCGTCATTTGACAGAATAAGACCACCTCGCGGACCACGCAGGGTTTTATGAGTAGTGGAAGTCACAATATGAGCATAAGGCAAGGGGCTTGGATGCTCACCTACCGCAACCAGTCCAGCAATATGGGCAATATCTGCTAGCAAATACGCTCCTACTTTATCAGCAATTTCCCTAAATTTAGCAAAATCTAATTGACGCGAATAGGCAGAATAACCAGCTATAATCAATTTTGGCTTATGCTGAACTGCCAATTGCTCTATTTGGGCATAATCAATTAGATAACTCTCCTTATTTACAGAATAGAACACCGAGTTAAACCATTTGCCAGACAAATTAGGCGGAGCACCATGTGTCAAATGCCCCCCTGTATCTAGCGACATACCAAGTATAGTATCATGTGGTTTTAATAGAGTCAAAAATACTGCCTGATTAGCCTGAGAGCCGGAATGAGGCTGAACGTTAGCATATTTACAATTAAATAGTGTTTTTACCCGCTCTATAGCCAAAAGCTCAGCTTTATCAACTTCACTACAACCGTTATAATAACGTTTTCCCGGGTATCCTTCAGCATATTTATTGGTCAGAATCGAGCCTTGGGCTTCTAATACTGCCGGGCTTACAAAATTCTCAGAAGCAATCAATTCAATAAAATCATGCTGACGTTTTTTTTCACCATCGATAATTTGATATATTGCATTATCTGTTTCAGATAATTTTTTAGTAAAGATATTCATTAATTTAACCTACTATTTAATGGGCAGTTTAAAAGTCGTAAAAAATAACCGCTATAGTCAATTGATGAGAAGTTGGGGACGTTGTCCATAGTACCCTACAATTTTTGTAAAGATGGTATTAGGATAGAAAAAAGTTTTTGTTTGGGAGGTATTAATAATGTGGATATTAGCTGCGTTATGGCTGTTGTAGATTGATAAAAAGCATTTTTGATATGATCAAAGCCATAGGTAAATAATGAAAACAATTGTCTTTCAATGGTTTTGTACCGTTTTATTCGGATGGGATTTAAGGCATTTTGTATTATTCCATTTTTGACTATTAAAGCTGAAGCAATAGCAGTTATCACTAATAATTTTTCAAATCTATCCAATTTTACAATGTGACTTTTTTCAATATCAAAACCACCGCTTTTTAGGTGCAAAAATAGTCGTTCAACACTCCAACGAAATTTATATAAAGCAAAAATATCTTGCTCTATTTCAATTGAAGACACCAGAACCATCAGCTCGCTCTTATCATTTCTATATGCGGTAAAATTAACCTTTCTATTCCATAATATACCACTACAAGCCCTATACTCTAAGGCTTTAACATCACTAAATATTCTTTCAATGGTTAAAGTTCTTAAACCTTTTGTAAGACGAATTTTATGATCCATTTTTAATGGAATAACAAACTTTAGATGGTTATTTATCAGAAAGTCTAACCATTCTTTATTCATAAATCTCTATCAGCAAGCAAATATTTTATTCTTTCAACGCCAAAATTATTAATAAATTTCTGTAAAAATTCCTTCATAAATTCTGCAGAACACCCGCCACCGTGCGACAAAGTCTTCCAGAATATTGGCACCGATATTTTACCAATTATCATTACTAAAAATAAAATATTAATATCGGATTTACCAAATTTCCAACTTGTCCTATCCATTGCTACGACATAATTTTTTGAAGCAAAAAAGCTTAATAGCAAATAGCCAACCTTCATATAATCAAAATTAAAATCTTTTAAAAAACGATAAATTCTATGAGTTTTTGACGTCGCTTTAGCGTCACCTAAAATACCAAGTGCTAAACCTTTTTGATAAATTGAGCTGCCCGTCAGCAAACTAATTACCATACCAAACAAACATTTTAATCTTGATTTATTTCCGTCTATATATAAAATCAATTCTCGAAGTATTATATTATGCATTTTGTTATAAAAATACCTACCTTATACTACTTCACACCACTCTAAATCAACCATTCTTCTTCATCTTCTCAAAATTGTAGGGTACTATAGACGTTGTCACTCATCGCTCCTAGCCCCAAATTCTCCTGAATTAACTATATACCTACACAGAAACGACATTTTCCGCTTTATAATTCTTAATCACAAAGTCCAGAACATTTTAGCTTGCATGTTTCAAATGATCTCAGTTTATGTAATAACCTATTTTGATAAACTTAATGGCAAAATGTATCCCCCTATCATCAATAGAATGTGTAAGATTTGGTATTTTGTATTTACTATAAGGAATATCATATTTCTCTAGATATTCTACTGTTTCATCCATACTACTTACATCAACCACATCGTCTAATTCGCCATGTATCACGCAAACTGGTGTAGTTTTATTGATACATTCTTGTGGGGCAATTAATCTGCCAGAAAACCCTACTATAGAATCAAAAGGTTCTTTTTGTATAAAATTCAAATATAACCCCATCATGGTACCTTGCGAAAAGCCAATTATGATAGTATCTTTATTAGTTAAATTTAATTCTGCTTGTTTCTTTTGGATTATGTCAGTAACTAAGCCAGTATTTTTAGCAACTAATTCCCTAACATAATCAGGGTTACGGTTATTTAAACTAAACCATTGTCGACCGTAAGGTGCACTATCAAATTTTTCAACGCCATGTGGGGCAATAAAGTGACAATCGGGGAATTCCCTAGACATCAAGGGAGCCAATCCTATTAAATCATTTCCATCTGAACCAAGCCCATGTAACAATACCACAAGTTTTTTACATTGGCTGTCTAAATTTTTTACTTCCGGATAGGATAATATTTCATTTTTAGTCATTTTTTTAAGCTCTTAATTAAGTTATTAATTTAATTCCTGCTAACTTAGAAATAGTTCTATTAGCTTCTTCTAGCTCTTGTTTAGTATTTACTCCGACCACTATGTCGTGGTTGGCGGATAGCAAATACGATACTTTTTCGCCATTATCCTTAACGATTTTTACCAGTTCCGTTAAATACAACTCTTTTGATTTATCAGGACTCTTTAAAAAAATAGTAGGTAAATATTTTTTTAATACACCATTGGCAAAAGCCATAATACCAGAATTACAAATTGTTACAGCTAGTTCTTCACTCGTTGCTTGTTTAAATTCAACAATTTTCAAAAAATTTCCTAATTCATCAGTAACTATTCGCCCATATTGCCCAGGATTATCTCGCTCAAAACACAAGGTTGTTATGGCAGAATTTGTTAAAACTAGATGTTTTAGTAAATCATTAATAATCTCTGGCGTAATTAAAGGATTATCTCCATAAAGTACGGCTACAATTTTATTGTCATCAATTAAGTCCAAAGCACTATATACCGCATGAGCAGTACCAAGGGGTTCTGGCTGTAAAACAAATTTACAACTATCTTTATAACAAGCAATATGTTTTTCTAATTGCCAGGAGTGGACTAAGATAACTTCATTGCTAACTTGTTGGGCATTGGTTATTACCCTATCAAGCATCGATTTACCACCAACTTTATGCATTACTTTTGGTAAGGTAGATTCCATTCTTCTACCATTACCTGCAGCTAGAACAATAACTTGGCAGTCCATATTAAACGTCCTTCATAGTTTCATAAATTGCGTCAGATAATTCATAATTACCAAAAACTTTTTGCACATCATCACTTTCTTCTAAAATATCCACTAATTTTAACAACTTCTCGGCTTTATCATTCTCTTCTATAATTATGGTATTTTTAGGCACCCAACCTATGTAAGATTCTTCAGGATGTCCATATTTACTGGTCAAAAATTCAAGAGCTTGCACAAAATTCTCAATATCTGTATAGATTAAATATGTATCTTCTTCAGAAATCATATCTTTTGCTCCAGCCTCTAGGCTACTTTCAAACATAGCTTCTGTTGTGGCTAAATTTGCCGGATATTGTACTACTCCGAGATGATCAAACATATAGCTGACACTACCCGTTTCACCTAAATTGCCACCAAATTTGCTAAAAGCCGCCCTAATTTCCGCAGCCATACGATTTTTATTATCAGTTAAAGCCTCTATTATTATTGCAATTCCACCGGGAGCAAAGCCCTCATACCTAATCTCGGTATAATTTTCGTTGTTATTCGAATCATTTGCCGCACTTATTGCCTTATCTATTCGATCCTTTGGCAAATTTTGACTCCGAGCGTCAGCTATGCTACTCCGCAACCGTGGATTATTGCTTATATCAGACCCTAATTTAGCAGCAGTAATAATTTCTCTAACTAACTTAGTAAAAATTTTTGCCCTTTTTTTATCTTGTGCACCTTTTCGATGCTGAAT
Organism: Rickettsia endosymbiont of Oedothorax gibbosus; assembly: GCF_936269705.1. NCBI lineage: Bacteria > Pseudomonadati > Pseudomonadota > Alphaproteobacteria > Rickettsiales > Rickettsiaceae > Rickettsia > Rickettsia endosymbiont of Oedothorax gibbosus. The sequence continues at coordinate 1,415,873 of NZ_OW370493.1, read as the reverse complement.
ATTTTTAAATTTTGAATGACCTGCCATATTGTAATCTTAAATCATTATTGAGTAAGCTGAATCGTATCAGAAGGCAATTTAAAGTCAATAGTAAATTCCTCAAGTTTTTTCACCATACTTTATTTTTTACTTTAATAAAACTGTATATCGTCTTATATTGTCTAACTATAACATATAGAATTGAGTCCACTAAGTACTATTTATGAAAAAAATTATAATAGACTTGCTGCATAAGTCAAAAATAGTTGAAGGATTTTTAGGAGAAACGAAGCCGAGCACCGCAGTGTACATAAACGTACATGAGGAGCGAAGGCGAGTTTCGACGACAAAATCATCAACTAGATTGACTTATGTAGCAAGTCTAATTTTATATCTCTTATTTGCTCACAACTGCCTAGCATCAGAACCTCAGGCATGGCAAATGCTGTTACAGACTCCAGCCAGTCATCTTATGGAAGAGCTTCAGGAGTTTCATAATTTCCTACTGCTCATATCAGGAGGAATAGTTGCTTTTATTATTGTTTTATTAATTTATGTTTGCATCAGATTTAATGCCAAAGCCAATCCTATTCCAGCAAAATTTTCTGATAATATATTGGTTGAAATTATTTGGACGATAATTCCTATAGTTATTTTAATTATTATTGCTGTACCATCATTTCGTGTTGCACGTATTGCAGAAGATATTCCTGAAATAGACATGACGGTTAAAGTTGTAGGATATCAGTGGTATTGGCACTATATCTACCCTGATCATGATAATATGGAATTTGATAGTTGTTTAATTACTGATGAAAACTTAAAACCTGGTCAAAAAAGATTATTAGAAGTTGATAATCGTATTATTATACCAGAAAATACTACCGTAAAATTTTTAATTACTGCAGGGGATGTTATACATAGTTTTGCAGTACCAGCATTAGGTATAAAGATCGATGCTGTTCCTGGCAGAGTTAACGAAACATGGACTAAAATTAGTAAAAAAGGTGTGTATTATGGTCAATGTTCAGAGCTTTGTGGTGTTAATCACGGCTTTATGCCTATTGCCATTGAAGTAGTAAGCAAAGAAGAATTTCAAGATTGGTTGATTGCGGCAAAAACAAAATTCTCTATGAAAGTAAAGACAAACGTTATTGCGATGAAACCATGAGGATGACGAAGCAATAAATTGTCATTTTCGCTTCGGTGCGGAATCTAGATACCTGCTTACGCAGGGATGACAAATTACACCTTAGTGTCACCCCTGCTTCGGTGCGGGGTCTAGATTCCCGCTTACGCGGGAATGTTATTTATCATGGTATGGACCTATTAATTAAATAATAATTTAATTAATAGGTCCATACCATGATAAATAATAGCATAAAAATACTATAATAGGAATAGATTTAGCAAAAAATAGTATGCACTTGGTGCAAGTCGATCAAAATGGCAAAAAAATAGGTTATCAAAAAGTTACAAGAGATGAGTTGATAGCCTATTTAAGCAATCTCGATAAAAGTTCATTGGTAGCTATGGAAGCATGTGGAGGAGCTAATTATTGGTCACAGGAAATTGCTAAGCTTGGTTTACAAGTCAAACTAATGAAAAAAAAGATGTAAAAGTTTATGCGACATCGAAACAGAAAAATGATTATAACGATGCGTTAGCAATATGCAAAGCGGCTCGTGATCCAGAATTAAAAACTGTGCTGCCAAAAAGCAAAGAGGAACAAGATATAAAATTTTTGCATAAAACTAGAAGTAATACGATCAGAGACCGTGTGCAAAAAACTAATTATGTAATATCAAGTTTATGTGAATATGGCTATAATACAAAATTAGGTAAAACTCAATAACTAACCAGCTGAAGCTGGTAGGTTGAAGTTGCGACTAGAAGTCACGGATTTACTCTAAAGAGATATTCATTACATTATTAGGCTGATGTGCATCTGAATGATTGTTAATGTAGTTATTGATTATATCATCAGTGACATTACCACTGGTTGAGCTAAAGAAGCCCCTAGCCCAAAAGTGGCGTCCCCAGTAAGTTTTTCTAATTTCAGGAAATTCTTGCTGAATTTTATATGATGAACGTCCTTTAGCTGCTTTAACAAACTGACTAATGGATATATGAGGTGGAATTTCAGCCATAATATGGACATGATCGGCAGATAATATTCCATTGATGATTTTGATACCAAGATATTCTGCTACCTGAGCAATAATTTCTCTAATTCTAATCCTGAGGTTACCTGTGAGTACTTTGTATCGATACTTAGTAATCCAAACGATATGGAAGCGGTGGTAAAATACGGTGTGGCTAGACTTACTATAATCAGTCATATATATTATTCTCTATTCAGAGAATAATATATATGATAACATTAGTAAATTGAAATATTTTAGAACAAGGACTGAAGTCTTTTCCGGCTGAAGCCGGAGGTTTTAACCAAATTTTGGGACAATAAATTTTGCAAATCATGTAGGTTGGAGGTAGAGTTAGCGTATAGTAAAGGTTATATAAATTCTGGGATACAAGCAATTTTACTTTTAGAATGTGAAGAAATTGAGGATTTGTGTAACAAAAAGAAAACTTTAGAAAAGCTGATTATCAGTAATAATAAGCAAAGTGAGAAAGCTACTAGGTTGCAGACAATTTTTGGCATTGGAGCAATCAATGCTAGTTGTTTGAGTGTAGCCCCAATGGAAAGTTATCCAACCCCAAGGGATTTTGCTGCTTCGCTTGGTTTGGTACCAAAGCAACATAGCTCAGGAGATAAGATAGTTTTAGGAGGGATTACCAAACAGGGAGATAGATATGCCAGAACTATGTTGATTCAAGCTGCAAGGACAATAGCAATAAGAGCAAAAAGTGATAAGGAATCGAAAGATAAACTAGTGCAGTGGGCAGTGAAGAAATTTGCTGAAAATAAATCATATAATATTATATGTGTTGGTTTAGCAAATAAGTTAGCAAGGATTTCTTATGCAGTAGTCACAATGGTAGCGAGTATGCTGCAAATTAGTTTAGTTGGAAAAAAGAAAAAACTATGTCAACTAAATAAAAATTGGTAATTGATAAATATTGCGAGTAAAGATTAGCAACAATAAAGAGAACGAAAGTTAAAGAGTTAATGAATAAGTATTCTGAACAAAATCCGTAAGTATGTCGAGGCTCTAGAAGCCGTGGGAATGAGAGGTTACTCAAGGATATTTATAAGAATGCAGAAACCATTATGGCACTCGATGCCGAATATATGACCGCTTCCTTTGTGGCTCTATTTTTTTATTTTCTTTGTTGACAAATTCACTCGTCCATATATGACAAATTTTGCGTTTATAAGCTATGCAAAAAAATTTGATTATCGAGCATTATATTTGCAGGTAAGATTAATTTTCAGCACATCCTGCCACACCTTATCCCAACCTTTGGTATGAGTAATATTAGGAAAAATCTTTTGCTGTATACAATTTGAAGAACTAGCTTTTATATAGCCATGCATAATACTGCTAGGTACTATTTTATCCTTGCTTCCTGAAATATGTAATTGTGGGATATTATTGATTTTTATGGCATAATCTATGGGATTTAATGACTTCTTTAAAGCATATACTTTATGATGTTCACTAAAATTTTTAATATCAAGATTACCGGCTACAGTTATTATATCCTTAATATGTTTATTTCTTGCTGCCACCAAGATAGCAACACCTCCCCCACCAGAGAAACCAACTAAACTAGCTGGCTTATCATTATTTATACTATTTATTACTATATTTGTTGATTCTATAACCTCTTCAGCCATTCTTTTGTCTGTCCAATAGACTTGATTACAATTAGGATTAAGCTCTACTGGTGTATATTGGCATGGACGAGCTATATAAACTACATTAGGTCTAGTATCAAGAGTAGCAAGCTTAAACAACATAATCTTGGAAGGAGTTGGATTGCTAGCGACGGCATAACGTCCAATACTTCCATCACCCTCAATATAAAATACATAAGTGCTATCTTTATCCGAGATATGTTGGTAAGTTGTAATGACAAAACCCCCAGCCTTAACAAGTTTCTTCTCAAACCTGTTTATTGATGCTAGTTTTTCTGCTTCCTCAACCCTTGTTTCTATAGACGAAACACAAGAAGAAAGAGCCAGAGATAAAGAAACTACCGCAACTCTAGAAAGGTATTTCATCATCTAAATCGCTATGGTCAAAGTTAGTAACCGTATTTTTGGGTACAACAGTATCTGATGTTTGAATGCCAACGCCTTTAGAATCTAACAATATAAATTGCGAGTTAAAATTCTGCAGCACTATTTCTGTCGTATATTTTTCATGCCCAAGGTTATCTACCCATTTTCTAGTTTGTAAAATACCTTCTAAGTAAACTCTAGTTCCTTTTTTGGCATAATTCTTTACAACAGATACCAAACCTTCATTAAATACTACCACTCTATGCCATTCGGTTTTTTCTTTCTTCTCTCCATTAGTACGATCTTTCCATGTCTCAGAAGTAGCAACACTAAAACTTGCTATCTCTTTACCGTCAGCCGTATGCCTAATTTCTGGATCACGTCCTAAATTACCTATTAATATTGCTTTATTTAAACTACCAGCCACAAATCATTACCTAATTTATTTAAAAATTTATTATTGCAATAGTAATCCAAAACGACCTATAATGCTACAAGTTTTTTGAAAGTTCCTTAAAAATTTATAACAAATTATTATGCAAGAATATATTAAAGTTCGCGGTGCTAAGGAGCATAATTTAAAGAATGTAAATGTTGATATTCCAAGAAATAAGTTTGTGGTAATTACCGGGCTTAGTGGTTCTGGTAAATCTTCACTAGCTTTTGATACTATTTACGCAGAAGGGCAACGTAGATATGTGGAAAGTCTATCTTCCTATGCTAGGCAATTTCTACATCTTCAGGATAAACCTGATGTTGAATCAGTCTCTGGTTTGTCACCGGCAATAGCTATTGATCAAAAAACTACATCTAAAAATCCACGTTCTACAGTAGGTACTATAACTGAGATTTATGATTATTTGAGATTACTATATGCAAGGGTAGGAGTCCCATACTCTCCAGCAACAGGTCTACCTATCAAGAATCAGACTATATCAGAGATGATAGATGCCATTCTTGCCTTTCCTAAAGCAAGTAAATTATACATTTTAGCTCCGATTATCCGAGGACAGAAGGGTGAGTTTAGACGTGAAATTCTTGATCTTAGAAAACAGGGTTTTGGCAGATTGGTAATTAATAATGAAATTTATGAGATTGATAATCTACCAAAATTTGACAAGAATAAAAAACATAATATTGAAGTAATTGTTGATAGGATTTCTCTAGAAAGTGATTTAGGTAATAGACTTGCAGATAGTTTGGAAATAGCTCTTAAATTGGCAGATGGTATAGTATATGTCGAGATTGTTGATTTACCAAACGGAGTAGAGACCACCCTTACTAAAGGTTCGAGAATCATTTTTTCAGAAAAATATTCTTGTCCAGTTTCTGGTTTCCAAATTGCTGAGATAGAACCAAGAATCTTTTCCTTTAATAGCCCATTTGGTGCTTGTCCTAAATGTGAAGGTCTTGGCAAAGAATTATTTCTTGATAAAGACTTAATTATTCCCGATAAAAGAATTAGTATTAAGGATGGAGCTATAGCCCCTTGGGGTAAAATATCCTCAAAGTTCTTTCTAGAAACATTAAAAGCCCTAGCGACTCATTACAAATTTTCATTAGACACGCCCTTTACAGAATTATCAAATACGATACAGCAAATATTGCTCCATGGGTCTGGTGATGAAGTTATAGATTTTCAATATCATGATGGTTCTAAATCTCAGACTATCCAGCAGCCTTTTGCCGGAATAATACCTAGCTTACAAGAAAAAGAGCGTAAGACTGATTCCTCTTTAGTAAAAGAAGAATTATTAAAATACAAAGCAGAACACAAATGTACAGCTTGTGAAGGTTATAGATTAAAGACAGAGTCTCTTTGTATTAAAATTGCTGATATGCATATAGGAAAAGTATCTGCCTTGAGTATTTTACAACTACAAAAATGGTTTAATCAATTAGACCAACAGCTTAATAAAAGACAAGTAGCTATTGCCGAGCGTATTTTAAAGGAAATCAAGGAAAGGTTACAATTTCTTATGAATGTTGGTCTTGAATATCTTGCTTTGTCTAGAGGGTCAGGTACTTTATCTGGTGGAGAAAGCCAGCGTATTCGTTTAGCGTCACAAATTGGTTCAGGACTTAGTGGGGTGTTATATGTACTTGACGAGCCGTCAATTGGTTTACATCAGCGTGATAATGCTCGCTTAATAGAAACTCTCAAAAATCTTCGAGACCTTGGTAATACAGTTCTGGTTGTTGAGCATGATGAAGAAACAATGTATGAATCGGATCACATTATTGATGTTGGACCAGGTGCTGGTATTCATGGTGGACATATAGTAGCCCAAGGAACAATTGAGGAAATTAAACAATGTGCAAATAGCATAACTGGCAGTTATTTAAGTGGTAAACAATTTATTGAAGTACCAGCAAATACTCGAATATCCTCTTCCGGTAAGGTAATAGCCTTAACTGGAGCTGTGTCTAATAATTTACAAAATGTTAATATTACAATCCCTTTGGGTAGTTTTACAGCAATAACCGGTGTATCCGGCGGAGGAAAATCAAGCTTAATAATTCATACTTTATATAAAGCCGCTTTAAAGTTTTTAGAACCATCTTCAAAAGTCTTTCCGGGAGAATATAAATCAATTACCGGTCTTGAATATATTGATAAGGTTATTGATATCAATCAGTCGCCAATAGGTCGCACACCAAGATCAAACCCAGCAACTTACACAGGGGCATTTACCCATATTAGAGACTGGTTTGCTGAACTACCAACTGCAAAAACTCGGGGTTATAAAGTTGGTAGGTTTTCATTCAATGTTAAAGGTGGGAGGTGTGAATCATGTCAAGGCGATGGTCTGATTAAAATAGAAATGCATTTTTTGCCTGATATTTATGTAAAATGTGATGTGTGTAATGGCGATAGATATAACAGAGAAACTCTTGAAATTAAATATAAGGATAAGTCTATATCTGACGTTCTTAGGATGACAGTTGAAGATGCAATGAGTTTTTTTGAAAAAGTGCCACTAATTTACGAAAAACTGGTTACTTTAAATGAGGTAGGACTTGGTTATATAAAAATTGGTCAATCGGCTACTACTTTGTCTGGGGGTGAAGCACAAAGGATAAAATTAGCTAAAGAATTATCAAAACGCTCAACTGGTAAAACTTTATATATACTTGATGAACCAACAACAGGTTTACACATAGATGATATTAATAAATTGCTTAAAGTACTACATAAATTAGTTGACATGGGTAATAGCGTGGTAGTTATTGAACATAACCTAGATGTTGTAAAAACAGCGGATTACGTTATAGATGTTGGTCCTGAGGGAGGGGATAAAGGTGGTAGCATAGTAGCTACTGGAACTCCTAAAGATATCGCTTGTTGTAATGAAAGCCATACGGGACAATATTTAAAACATTATCTATAATTAATTACTTTTTTACTTAGTGGGCAGAAATTTTGCTATATAGTCAATTCAGGAGAATTTGGGGCTAGGAACGAGGGAGCGACGCCTATAAGTAATATGCGAGTGACGAGTGACGACGTCCATAGTACCCTACAATTTTTGTAAAGATGGTATTAGGATAGAAAAAAGTTTTTGTTTGGGAGGTATTAATAATGTGGATATTAGCTGCGTTATGGCTGTTGTAGATTGATAAAAAGCATTTTTGATATGATCAAAGCCATAGGTAAATAATGAAAACAATTGTCTTTCAATGGTTTTGTACCGTTTTATTCGGATGGGATTTAAGGCATTTTGTATTATTCCATTTTTGACTATTAAAGCTGAAGCAATAGCAGTTATCACTAATAATTTTTCAAATCTATCCAATTTTACAATGTGACTTTTTTCAATATCAAAACCACCGCTTTTTAGGTGCAAAAATAGTCGTTCAACACTCCAACGAAATTTATATAAAGCAAAAATATCTTGCTCTATTTCAATTGAAGACACCAGAACCATCAGCTCGCTCTTATCATTTCTATATGCGGTAAAATTAACCTTTCTATTCCATAATATACCACTACAAGCCCTATACTCTAAGGCTTTAACATCACTAAATATTCTTTCAATGGTTAAAGTTCTTAAACCTTTTGTAAGACGAATTTTATGATCCATTTTTAATGGAATAACAAACTTTAGATGGTTATTTATCAGAAAGTCTAACCATTCTTTATTCATAAATTCTCTATCAGCAAGCAAATATTTTATTCTTTCAACGCCAAAATTATTAATAAATTTCTGTAAAAATTCCTTCATAAATTCTGCAGAACACCCGCCACCATGCGACAAAGTCTTCCAGAATATTGGCACCGATATTTTACCAATTACCATTACTAAAAATAAAATATTAATATCGGATTTACCAAATTTCCAACTTGTCCTATCCATTGCTACGACATAATTTTTTGAAGCAAAAAAGCTTAATAGCAAATAGCCAACCTTCATATAATCAAAATTAAAATCTTTTAAAAAACGATAAATTCTATGAGTTTTTGACGTCGCTTTAGCATCACCTAAAATACCAAGTGCTAAACCTTTTTGATAAATTGAGCTGCCCGTCAGCAAACTAATTACCATACCAACCAAACATTTTAATCTTGATTTATTTCCGTCTATATATAAAATCAATTCTTGAAGTATTATATTATGCATTTTGTTATAAAAATACCTACCTTATACTACTTCACACCACTCTAAATCAACCATTCTTCTTCATCTTCTCAAAATTGTAGGGTACTATAGGCATTGCTACACGTTATGATAAACTAGCTCAGAATTTTCTGGGAGCAATTTATTTGGCTTCTTCTGTTATATTACTTAATTGATGACACGCCTTAATATAGTTGAGTTATTAATGGGAGTACAATCTTCAATTTTAAGGCATACAACAACAGGAGATTTGTATAGGCTACCAAGCAACATAAAAAATGAGGCGAGGAAGATTTATAAAACCTTCAATCTTAAACGCTCAGATGCTGTAGAAATATATCTAAAATAAGCAAATAATGTTGTGCCTAAAAATCTACAACCCTTACAAACTAAGGCTTGTAGGACTTCCTCTTAATAAAAACTGCGGAAGTCGGGAAGAAATAATCAAGTAGTAAAGCTAATAATTATTATAGGATTATTTTGAAATTTTTATATTCGAACAAATATGTGTAGCGACAACTAAAATAAATAATTTGTTGTGCCTGCAAATTTTATCATTTCCTCTTCTGTCAGCCATTTTTTGGCACAACAACACTGAAGTTGGGAGCTACCATTGTTTATTATCATTTTTATTAATTTAGCTTCCGATTTGGATGCCTTCCTCTTTCCATACTTAAGCTATACTAGGCATAAGTCCATCCCCTTTTTCTTTAGTTAAACTAATTATAGGTCTTTGTAAGCCACGCATAAATTCTTCTGCGTTTAAGATTTTTCTTCCTTCTTGCTGTAATTTCTGGATGATCAAAGTACCTTTACCACAAACTATCTCCAAAACACTATTATTATTAACTACGGTACCAGGTGGCAAATTAATATCCAAATCGTTATAATACGCTTCTAGAATCTTTATAACTTTACCTCTATATTCAAAATATACACCAGGCCAAGGATTCATACCTCGAATTTTACAATCTATTTTGTAGGCAGTCTCACACCAATCTATCTTCCCTTCTTCTTTCTTAAGTTTATGAGCATAAGTTACCCCATTCTTATCCTGGGTGATTCTTGGTAAATTATCAATATTATCTAAGGTTTTAATCAATAAATCTGCTCCTATTTTTGCACATTGGTCATGCAAAATTGGTAAAGTTATTCTAGGAGAAAGTGACAATGAATGCTGCAATATAATATCACCAGTATCCAGCCCTTCATCCATCTGCATTATACATACAGAAGTTTCTAAATCACCTTCTATAATAGTACGCTGTAATGGAGCTGCCCCCCTATGACGCGGCAAACTTGACGGATGAATATTAAGACATCCATATTTTTTAGCTTGCAGGATAATTGTTGGTATTAAAAACCCATAAGCAACTACCACTATTATATCCGCCTCAATTGAATTAATTAAATTGGTTATTTCTTCGGTTCTCAAGGTCTTAGGAGTATAAGTTGCAATATTATATTTTAATGCCAAGAGATGTACAGGCGATGCTACCTCATTTAGCCCTCTCCCTTTAGATTTTGCAGCTTGAGTAAATACGCCAACCACCTGATGGTCGTTGCTGTTAATTAACTCTCTAAGAGCAGGTACGGCAAATTCTGGCGTACCCATAAAAATTACTTTCATAAATTATTATTTTTTTGCTTTTTTAATTTACGTAACGCTATATCCTTTTTTATATTACTCAAATAATCAACTAACAACCTACCATCTAAATGATCCATCTCATGTTGAATAACCCTAGCAAGCCAACCATCAGCTTTTAATTCTTGCTGTCTATTATTATAATCTAAGAATCTTATACTTATAGATTCATATCTTGCTACCTCAATTTGCTGTTCCGGTAAAGATAAACATCCTTCTAATGCTACAACTAACTCTTTAGATTTATCTATTATTTCTGGGTCTACAATAAATAACGGATAAAAACCCTCCGCTCTTTCTGTATCATCACTATTCTGTAAGTCAACCACTAATATACGCTTAACTATTCCAATCTGAATTGCTGCAAGTCCTACCCCATGATCATGATACATGGTTTCAACCATATCATCCATCAACTTTCTTATAGTATCATTGACTGTACCTACGGGCAAAGATTTTTGTTTTAATCTTGAATCCGGAGCAGTCACAATAGGTAACACAGACATAATTTTTAAACCACATAATTATTTATAGTCAATTCAGGAGAATTGGATAGCAGGAGCAATGGAGCAACGCCTATATATAAAGTAATTCTATATTTAGCGTCATCCACCTTTGGTCCGCCCTACTCCTTTCCCTTGGCTACTAATACGAAAAGCTTCACTTTTATTTTTGCTTAAAAAACCACTAAAATCTTCTTTTGTAAATTTAAATTCCGCAATATTCTTTGCTGGACTTTTTTCTGTATCCAATCTTTTATCTTGTTTTTTATCAATAGATAGTAATTGTATAAAATCTTCTTTAATTTTACTTGATGTTGTTGGAGAGTTTAAAGTCTTAATCAACGACTCTAATGCCTTGGTATCATTTCTGACTTCTTTATTTCGGTTAGTTGCTGCAAGTATAACATAATCTTTTAGGGGACTCTTATTATCTTTTCCTTCCCAACGTTCTGAAGTACAAAAAGATAAAAGTGCCTCAGCTTTTGCTTGATGACTTCGAGTAGCATCACGATCTTGCCAACTTTTCTCAGTTGGCTTTGCCGGAATTATATGGTCTAATATTTTATGAGAAAATGTTTTATTCAAATTGTCATTATCATAAACCTCATAGACGCTTAGAAGGAATTTTTGCTGTTCAAAGTTTTTATCTACCCCCTTACCTAACTCGTAATTATCTAAATATTCCAACGTCTGAAAACGTCCTTTAATATGCAAGTAACCTGCATATTTCTGAGCATCATCAAAATCAAGAGTGGATATACCTTGAGTGTCTAATGTCACCGTATTTAATGCATTCTCACGTAAATTAGTAAGAGTAGCTTTATCAGTTTCCGTATATTTAAAATGTCCACCAACTTGAGCCAGAGTTTTATATACTACATCCATTAAAAATTTTATTAGAGCACTTGGAATATCAAAAGGCTTGGCACTATATATTGCCACATTTGTTGAAGCATCCATACCACTACCAAAAGCAAGAGCCAGTATCCTACCCTGTTTTTTTGCTAGAGCAACATTATCAAAACCATCTAATTCTTCGGCAGAATCCACTTTACTCTCATTTTCAGGAAAATATCCAATAGGTACATTGTCCCTATATCCCCCATCAACATATTCAACCCCATCAATTGTTACCGGTTGAAAAACTATAGGAATTGAAGCAGAGGCACGGCAAGCTAAAGCAATTTCAACATCAGGGCTATTTTCCGCACTAAAAATTTGCAATGTACCATTATCTCGCCTTACTGCAGTAATTAATAAATCTTTAAATTGCTCTGAATCGACAAGTCTTAAAAGAGCTAAATCCTTAAAAAGGATTTTCCCGCCAGCTTGGCATTTTTCCATTAATTCACTGAACTCTTTACCATTGGAGTCTATGATAGTTTGAATTTTGTCAAATTGCTTATTTAGCTGTTGTTTTTGAAAATCCAACCCTTGAATATTCTCATTTATATCACTAATCTGTTGACTATTATCACCATCTTGTTGTTTTAATTGTTCAATCGAGTTTAAAAGCTCTTGCTTTTTTTGCTCTAACTCTTCTTGCTGTTGTACAATCCTATCACGACCTGACTGACAAAGCTCTCCAAAGTTCTTGCCCTTCAAAAAATTAAATACCCCTTTTCTGATTGTAGTATCTAAAAGACCATATAATGGGGTACCATCCTTGCCAATCTGCACCGGACCAGCTGAAAATCCTTGCGTACCAAGTAAACCTTTAATATTAGTCTCTTTTGAAATTTTCTCAAATTCTTCAGGTGGAATACCACAGGCAACCATCGCCGCACTTATCGCCCCAGCAGATGAACCTGCAACAGCCTTGACCATTCCAACTGCTCCAGATTCTGCCAAAGCTGAATAAACACCGGAATATATTGCCCCCTTGGCTCCTCCCCCACTAAATACCAAATACTCAAAAGGAGTTTTTTGCCTTTCCTGCATTTCTTCTTGTAATTTACTCATAAATTTTACTCAACATTTAATTTTACCACCTTACGCATGGCATTTACAGGTCATGTATATCTCGTCATTGTGCATAAGCATCTTAGGGCAACGAAACAATCCAAAAAAGTAACCCAAATGGATTGCTTCAGAGGCAGAAGCCTCCTCGCAATGACGATTTCTCAATTATTGTTTTCTTAAACTGACGCTTATGCGTCGTCACTCGCCTATTACTTATAGGCGAGTGACGATGTCACCAACTTCCCATCAATTGACTATACCTAATCCCCTGAATTGACTATAGCAATAGACTTTAAACCTTAATTCTAGGATTTATGCCCACTTTAAACCTTGTGTCAAAATTTTACCCAGAAATGACAAACATTATCCGGTTAAATATTTTTCAGGGTAGCTATATGTCATCTTCTATGATAATCTTTCTGCCTGGTAAATTTAGTAGAAGATAGGAATAATCCGGCTCCTATAACTAAAAATACTAAAACAGTAAAAATACTAGCTATCATAAAATGCCCAAACATTGCTAAAATTAGCGTAGTAATACAGACCATTATCATAAATATAACCGCACTAACTCTCCCTTTTTTTGTTATATTTTCATAAACCTCAATACTTTTAATATCCATTTGCTGTCTATGCGTTTGTTCTTTCTCTGCCATAGCAATTAATTTTGCCAAGGTGCCTGGATGAAGATTTTCATATTCTTCCATTAAATCTATAGGCGGCATAACATGCTCAAACTTCTTACGATAGAAGCTATTATCTTTTTCTCTAGGATTATTGTTAATTTTTGAATATCCTTTATTCAATCTATTATTACTAGCAAAGAAGCTTTTACTCTCTTTCATATTCTTTTTTTATTTCTTGAAATGTTGAATTAATATATTTTTCTATTTTAACAAAATACTCAGACAAATCTGTCTCTGGCTTCTTTCTTATTGTTGTTTTAGATATTTTAAATATACTAAAAAAGCCAGTTAGGAAATGTCTTACAAAATCTTTACTCATTTGGTTTTATTTATTTAATTTTCATATTTATTGCGGCATTCCCGTCATTGCGAAACCATGTAGTGGTCGTGGCAATCCACACTCATTAGATTGCTTCGTCACTACTAAAATAACTCCTCGCTAATAGACGATTAATTCCTCTAAATCACTTTTATAAAATTATCATCAGGAATCAATGGCTCTCCTCTAAAATTTACTGCATTGTTGAATTTATTGCAACAAGTTATAAAGTTTTTATCACAACCTATAGTAAGATCAACCGTTTTATTACACTTCATACTATCAGGAATTAATTGATCCAATATAATTACATTTCCAGAATGACTAATTATCTTACTATAAAATTGACCATTAGCTAAAATAGCATCCCCATAATTAAAATAACCACTTTCTTTATCAATATCTGAAATGACTATAGTTCTGCCAAATATTTCCTGAATATTATATATCTGACTATAAACTGTTTTATCTATTTTGCATTTCAAATCTCCAAAATTAGCACGACATTTCTTACTAAAAGATTGCAGTAACGACTGATTATATCCCATATTTGGCTCTAAACGTAAAGTAAAATCTAAATCCCTTTTAGTATAAAGGCTGCAGCAATAAGTAATAAAATGCTTATAAGAATCAGCACAACTAATATAAATTCTGACCATAGCCTGGGTCAAATCATAATGTTGCTCTACTCCATTATTCTCAAAAACTCCTTCTAATACCAATTGCAATAATTAACGCAGTGGTGTAAAATGGGTTTTTAACTGATAAAGGTACTCAAATGGCTAGGTTAATATTACCACAAGGTTTTCATGGTCATGATTTTATAAAAATGATGAAACATGAGCCGCATGGTCGAAATCGTATACGTTTATTGGCGATGTATCACCTTCAATTAGGCAAATCTTTAAAAGCCATATCTGAAATAGTGAAGTCACACTGGAAAACTGTGCAATCATGGCTCAGAAGATTTAGGAATCATGGTTTTGAAGGATTATTTGAATCACAAAGAAGCGGTGCCCCTAGGAAGATTAACACTATACAAGAGTCTGCTCTTTTTGATAAAATCAATACGCTCAGTGAAAGTAAAACTGGTGGGTATATAACTGGAAAGGAGCTACATATCATGTTACTTGAGGAATATGGTGCTAAATGCGCTTTAAAAACAGTCTACAATACTATGCACCGCCTTGGTTTTAGCTGGATTACTTCTCGTTCAATGCATCCAAAGTCAAATCAAGAGACTCAAAATACATATAAAAAAACTTCCCAGACATGTTAACAAAATTATTACCAAAAAATATCGATAGATGTAAAGTTGATATATGGTCTCAGGATGAAACTCGAGTTGGGCAACAAGGTAGCTTAACTCGTATATGGGCTAAGCGTGGCACTAGACCCCGTAAAGTTCGGCAACAGCAATTCATTTCAACATATATTTATGGAGCTGCTTGCCATGATACAGGAGAAGCTTTTGCATTAATTTTACCATATGCAAACACACAGGCAATGAATAAATTCTTAGAAGAGCTTTCTCGCAGTATTCAAGGCAACCGACATATAGCTTTACTAACGGATAATGCAGGTTGGCACACAGCCAAAAAACTAACTGTGCCAAGCAATATCACTTTGATACCGCTTCCGCCCTATGCACCGGAACTTAATGCAATGGAACAAGTTTGGGAATGGATCAAAAATCATTTCTTGTCTAACCAATGTTATGGTGTATATGAAGATATCGTCACTATGGCTTGTTACGCTTGGAATCAATTTGCTCATAATGTAGATTTAGTAAAATCAATTATGTATAGAGACTGGATAAACACACCGTGTTAATTATTGCAATTGGTATAAGATAATGTAATTCTGTGCGGAATCATTAAAAACCCCTTCCTTTAAAGTTATTCCAGAATTTGGCATAAATCTTATACCATCAATTGATAAAGATTTATCAGATTCAGTAAGATACAACTCAAAACCGTCTTGTAGCGTGATATGGAAACAATAAGTAAAATTATGTACCGCTATACGTCAATTCGGGATAAGGATATTGTGAACATGTAGATTAAAATCAAATTTTGTTGAAGGTTTATTTTTCTTTAATGAGTAAGCAACAAGAGTAGATAATATATGGACAAAGGCATTTATTGGTGATCTATGTCTAGTATGTTCAAGGTTCATTTTATTTTTTAGATAATCAAAAACTGTTTCAATTAAGTTACGCTTTCGAAGTAAGATTTTTTCTTTCAAATCCATTAATTTATTTTCCATATTCTTCTTAATTCCATGAATCATTTTTAAGCCTCTTTCATATAAATTTAAGAACAAATTTTGCTTAATATAACCTTTATCAGCTGCTATAATTCCAGTTAATCTTTTTGTTAACTCCGGTACTGGAACCCTATCATCTACATTGCCTTTGGTCACTTTTAATGCCATAAACTCCCCTTTATTATTGATTATTACATGTAATTTAAAACCATAAAAATACCCCATAGAGGATTTACTATGTTTGGCTAATCCTTTAAAAACTTTATTGCTATAACGCCTTTTATTGTGACAAGCTTTAATCGTTGTAGAGTCAATAAAATAAATACCTGTTTCCTCACCAAACAACAAATGAATCAACATATTTAGCGGTATGAATAATCGTGCCATTAATTCAACAAATCTATTATAACTCAAGGCTTTGGGAAAATCATCCTTATGCATGCACTCTATATAACTTTTATAGAAAAATTTAAAATTCTTAGCATAGGATGTATGAAACATAATTATTATTGTTAACATTTCACTTAGACTCATGCTACAACAGCGATTTCTTTGCTTATTTGATGGTAATAACTTTCTCTGTTCATACTCCAAATAAATTTTACAAAAATCATCTATAAAACTATATAATTCTGTGATATCTTTTTTCATGCCTGTAGTTTGTTTTTTTGTTTAAAAATATAAATACTGCAGGCACTCCTTTTTGACAATCCTTTTATCTATTACTATTTCATCTATATCTTATCCCGAACTGACGTATGAACGTCCTTTAGCTGCTTTAACAAACTGACTAATGGATATATGAGGTGGAATTTCAGCCATAATATGGACATGATCGGCAGATAATATTCCATTGATGATTTTGATACCAAGATATTCTGCTACCTGAGCAATAATTTCTCTAATTCTAATCCTGAGGTTACCTGTGAGTACTTTGTATCGATACTTAGTAATCCAAACGATATGGAAGCGGTGGTAAAATACGGTGTGGCTAGACTTACTATAATCAGTCATATATATTATTCTCTATTCAGAGAATAATATATATGATAACATTAGTAAATTGAAATATTTTAGAACAAGGACTGAAGTCTTTTCCGGCTGAAGCCGGAGGTTTTAACCAAATTTTGGGACAATAAAACCTTCTTTCAAACTAGTGTGTTAGGAGAAAGAATATTTGAAAAGTAAGAAGGGAGGGATTATAAAGTTCTCGAATAATAACAACAAAATTGGAGAATATATTATGATCCCTCTTACGGAGATTTTCTGCTTAATTGATGATTTTTGCAAGCATTTTGATACGGAGCAAAATAAATATATATTACCAAATCCTAACCGTAAGCGTAAAGTAGTTTGCAGTATAGGACTCTCAGAGATTATTACTATTATAGTAATGTTTCACTTGAGTCACTACCGTACCTTTAAAGATTTTTATTTATGCTGCCTATGTCAAAGTTATAGAAAGGAATTTCCAAAACTTGTGAGCTATAGTCGTTTTGTTCAGTTAATGCCAATGAGCTTCATGCCCATGGTATTACTGCTAAAAAGCCTATCAGGAAAACAAACTGGTCAATATTATATCGACTCTACTAAACTTCCTGCTTGCCATAATTTAAGAATTAATAGACATAAAGTATTCAAAGACATAGCAAAAAGAGGTAAGACTTCCACTGGGTGGTTCTTTGGTTGTAAGCTACATATTGTCATTAACAGTTGCGGAGAGATTATGAGTTTTTCTTTAACTCCAGGAAATGTTGATGATAGAGCAGTGGTAGAAAATTTAGTAGATAAATTACAAGGCTGGCTTTTTGGTGATCGTGGGTATATCAGTAAAAAACTCACTCAATCCCTTGCTAATCAAGGTTTAGAACTAATAACAAAAATTAAAAGTAATATGAAAGAAAGAATAATAGATCCTATTAAAAAGCGGTTTTTAAATAAAAGGTATATTATTGAAACCATTAACGATCAACTAAAAAACCTTTGTCATATAGACCATACAAGGCACAGATCTGTTATGAATTTTCAAACTAACGTATTAGCTGGACTGCTTACCTATGTTTTTAAGCCTAATAAAATTTCTGTAGCTTTTGGAAAATTAAACAATCTCAACCTTCCTCTTACATCAAACTGAGGTTATTATAGACAAAGGATGCATCAAGCTTTGGATTATAAAACTCCAGAATGTGTATATTTTGAAAAAAATATTGTATAAAAACAACAATTTAATTTTTGTGAATTATATCTCTATTTATCTAAATTTTTGTCTAGACAAAGGGGACCACCTTATTGTAAGCTACATATTGTCATTAACAGTTGCGGAGAGATTATGAGTTTTTCTTTAACTCCAGGAAATGTTGATGATAGAGCAGTGGTAGAAAATTTAGTAGATAAATTACAAGGCTGGCTTTTTGGTGATCGTGGGTATATCAGTAAAAAACTCACTCAATCCCTTGCTAATCAAGGTTTAGAACTAATAACAAAAATTAAAAGTAATATGAAAGAAAGAATAATAGATCCTATTAAAAAGCGGTTTTTAAATAAAAGGTATATTATTGAAACCATTAACGATCAACTAAAAAACCTTTGTCATATAGACCATACAAGGCATAGATCTGTTATGAATTTTCAAACTAACGTATTAGCTGGACTGCTTGCCTATGTTTTTAAGCCTAATAAAATTTCTGTAGCTTTTGGAAAATTAAACAATCTCAACCTTCCTCTTACATCAAACTGAGGTTATCTACGTTATTATCTGTAACAGATTTTATGATTAAATTTTGAATCGCTTGATTTTGCTGTAAGTTTTCAATATACATATTACCCCATAATTGCAATAACTATAGATAATATATACTAAAAATCTCTAGCACTAAGTATTTTAGAAAAAAAAATATTGATTTTTATCAAATATTTTTAAAATATATTCAATAAACGTTTATTAGTAAGGAAAACTATAGAAGAAAAATCTTCTGTATAAGGATGCCATCCATAACTATTGAAAGTTAAAAAGAGGGGTGAATTATAACTAAAGGTTGTGTATAAATATAAACTCAGGGTAATTACCATACAAACCCGTCATTGCGAGGAGGTCGCCAGACCGACGAAGCAATCCATTTCTATTCACTTTTTCTTGGATTGCCGCGCACCGCTTTTAGCGGCTCCTCGCAATCTGATGTATCCCCATGAAATTGTTGCAAAATAGCAAGAATTGATAGAATATCTTCATTATTTAATGATGATGGAGATAGTAGGTTATGGATGTAAAAACAGTATTAAATGAAGTAATAAAAGAACATTGTCCTTTTATACATAATAATCGTTTAAATGCATTACTTGATGTTGCAGAAGGCTTGCGATATAGTCAGAATTTGTCTTTGAGTGCAATTGGCAGGAACTTGAGTGGTGATAGTAAAGTAAAACATAAAATAAAAAAAGTTGATAGATGTATAGGTAACAAACATTTATATAACGAGGTTGATAATCTCTATAGTGCTTTATCATATTTCATATTTGAGTTTATCAAGCATTCTAATGATGACAGTGTTGTGATTGATTTATGTTATCTTAAAGATGATCGCATGGTACAAATGCTAAGTGCTCAATTTTGTACAAGAGGGATGAGTTTACCTTTGTATCAAGATGTGTTTGAAGAAGGTGAATTAAAGGGCAGAACGGTAGAATTTCTAAATAAATTAAAGAGTATAATACCTGATGGAAAAAGGGTTATTGTGATTATGGACGCTGGCTTTCATATTGAATGGTTTAAGGAAATAGAAAAACAAGGGTGGAGTTGGGTGTGTCGGGTCATAGCAATTATCTTTTATCTAAATTTTCAAAAAAATATTTATCTAAATAATAAAACAACGTTTTTGTTGAATAAGTTTATGGCAAACTTCAAGTAGCTTACGCATACAAGCAACTATCGCAACTTTCTTAGGTTTAAAATTATTAACAAGCCTATTGTATAAAGTTTTTAAATATTGAAAACCATTTTTGCCAGTTAATACCGCCATGTATAAAGCATCCCGTGGTATTTTTCTGTATAGTACCCTACAATTTTGAGAAGATGAAGAAGAATGGTTGATTTAGAGTGGTGTGAAGTAGTATAAGGTAGGTATTTTTATAACAAAATGCATAATATAATACTTCAAGAATTGATTTTATATATAGACGGAAATAAATCAAGATTAAAATGTTTGGTTGGTATGGTAATTAGTTTGCTGACGGGCAGCTCAATTTATCAAAAAGGTTTAGCACTTGGTATTTTAGGTGATGCTAAAGCGACGTCAAAAACTCATAGAATTTATCGTTTTTTAAAAGATTTTAATTTTGATTATATGAAGGTTGGCTATTTGCTATTAAGCTTTTTTGCTTCAAAAAATTATGTCGTAGCAATGGATAGGACAAGTTGGAAATTTGGTAAATCCGATATTAATATTTTATTTTTAGTAATGGTAATTGGTAAAATATCGGTGCCAATATTCTGGAAGACTTTGTCGCATGGTGGCGGGTGTTCTGCAGAATTTATGAAGGAATTTTTACAGAAATTTATTAATAATTTTGGCGTTGAAAGAATAAAATATTTGCTTGCTGATAGAGAATTTATGAATAAAGAATGGTTAGACTTTCTGATAAATAACCATCTAAAGTTTGTTATTCCATTAAAAATGGATCATAAAATTCGTCTTACAAAAGGTTTAAGAACTTTAACCATTGAAAGAATATTTAGTGATGTTAAAGCCTTAGAGTATAGGGCTTGTAGTGGTATATTATGGAATAGAAAGGTTAATTTTACCGCATATAGAAATGATAAGAGCGAGCTGATGGTTCTGGTGTCTTCAATTGAAATAGAGCAAGATATTTTTGCTTTATATAAATTTCGTTGGAGTGTTGAACGACTATTTTTGCACCTAAAAAGCGGTGGTTTTGATATTGAAAAAAGTCACATTGTAAAATTGGATAGATTTGAAAAATTATTAGTGATAACTGCTATTGCTTCAGCTTTAATAGTCAAAAATGGAATAATACAAAATGCCTTAAATCCCATCCGAATAAAACGGTACAAAACCATTGAAAGACAATTGTTTTCATTATTTACCTATGGCTTTGATCATATCAAAAATGCTTTTTATCAATCTACAACAGCCATAACGCAGCTAATATCCACATTATTAATACCTCCCAAACAAAAACTTTTTTCTATCCTAATACCATCTTTACAAAAATTGTAGGGTACTATGATTTTTCTGCCTCCCCTAATAAATCTTCGTCCTTGCTTATTACCACTATCACGGGCGTACGGAGCTATCCCCACAATTGCTGACAATTCATTACTACTATAATTTTTATCCCCTAATTCAGGTACAAAACTAATTAGTTTTGTAGCCAAACATTTACCAATACCAGGTACAGTCTCTAATATTTTTACCTTCTCTTTTAACTCTTCTGACTCATCTATTGTTTTGTTTAACTTCTTATCAAGCTCAGCTATTTCATTTTGTAAGAATTTAATGTGTTTTTCTATACTATCTTTATCAATACCATCAATACTATGATGTAGTCTTTTCTTTTCATTGCTAAGCATTAATACTAAATCTTCTCGTCTTTGCTTATATCTCTTCAAATTCTCTGATTCAACTTGATATATATAATTCGCTGAAAGCTGCATCTTATCACCATAATATGCTAATTTAAATGCATCCTTCCTATCAGTTTTACACAAATTTACCGATTTACTAAAAGAATTAAAACTATATGTATTGACCTTATGTATTTGTTGCTTATTATTATACAGCTTTTGACAAATCTCAGCTTCGTATCCTCCAGTGGGTTCACATATTATTAGCTTAATCTCTTGCTCTTTTGCTAATTTAATCACCTCTTCATGACCAGCTGCATCATTGGCAAAACGATGATATTTAGGTTTATCGCTTGTATTATATACACATATATCAAGCCATTGTTTACTTACATCTAGACCTATTATTTTACTCATGATATAATCTCCTTCGTCTTATTGTGCAAGGCTGCTACTTCCAACACCTTCTGCAATTTGTTCAAAGCAAACTTTGTAAGAGGGTACTTATTCTATGCTCGATTATCTCAATCAAGTACCCCTCAAATCACCCTCTTACCATTACTTATATCATAATTTAAAGATATAAGTACCCTACAATTTTTGTAAAGATGGTATTAGGATAGAAAAAAGTTTTTGTTTGGGAGGTATTAATAATGTGGATATTAGCTGCGTTATGGCTGTTGTAGATTGATAAAAAGCATTTTTGATATGATCAAAGCCATAGGTAAATAATGAAAACAATTGTCTTTCAATGGTTTTGTACCGTTTTATTCGGATGGGATTTAAGGCATTTTGTATTATTCCATTTTTGACTATTAAAGCTGAAGCAATAGCAGTTATCACTAATAATTTTTCAAATCTATCCAATTTTACAATGTGACTTTTTTCAATATCAAAACCACCGCTTTTTAGGTGCAAAAATAGTCGTTAACACTCCAACGAAATTTATATAAAGCAAAAATATCTTGCTCTATTTCAATTGAAGACACCAGAACCATCAGCTCGCTCTTATCATTTCTATATGCGGTAAAATTAACCTTTCTATTCCATAATATACCACTACAAGCCCTATACTCTAAGGCTTTAACATCACTAAATATTCTTTCAATGGTTAAAGTTCTTAAACCTTTTGTAAGACGAATTTTATGATCCATTTTTAATGGAATAACAAACTTTAGATGGTTATTTATCAGAAAGTCTAACCATTCTTTATTCATAAATTCTCTATCAGCAAGCAAATATTTTATTCTTTCAACGCCAAAATTATTAATAAATTTCTGTAAAAATTCCTTCATAAATTCTGCAGAACACCCGCCACCATGCGACAAAGTCTTCCAGAATATTGGCACCGATATTTTACCAATTACCATTACTAAAAATAAAATATTAATATCGGATTTACCAAATTTTAAGGTGGTCCCCTTTGTCTAGACAAAAATTTAGATAAATAGAGATATAATTCACAAAAATTAAATTGTTGTTTTTATACAATATTTTTTTCAAAATATACACATTCTGGATTTTTATAATCCAAAGCTTGATGTATCCTTTGTCTATTATAAAAGTCCATATATTCGTTAATTGCTGTCTTTGCCTCCTTTACTGTTGTTAAAATAATCCGATAAATTTTTTCCTGTTTTAATGATCGCCAAAAACGTTCAATAAAAATATTATCTAAGGCTCGTCCCTTACCATCCATACTAATCAAGATATTATGTAGCTTTAGCATACTAATAAAATTCTCCGAGGTAAATTGTACTCCTTGATCAGTATTAAATATTTTTGGCATACCATATTTTTCTATAGCGTCTTCAAGGGCTGTTACACAAAATTCACTTTCCAAACTAATGGAGATTCGCCAACTTAGAATATAACGACTATACCAGTCAATAATAGCTACTAAATATACGAACCCTTGGCTCAGTCTTATATACGTTATATCTGCACTCCAAACCTGGTTTGGCAATACTATTTCTAATCCTTTTAGTAAATAAGGATATATTTTATGCACTTGATTCCTCTTGCTTAAATTTATTTTAGGATAAACAGCTTCAAGACCCATTATCTTGTAGTAACGTCTAACAGCTTTACGACCTACCGAAAAACCTTGGGCTTGTAAATATTTAGCCATCCGCCGCATACCATAATATGGATGCATAGTATAGGTCTCATCAATTATTGCCATAATCTTGATATCTTGTTCACTAATACCAGTAGGTTGATAGTAATAGGTTGACCTGCTAATATCCAATAACTTACACTGTTGTACAATTGTTAACTTATTATGATTAGGCTCTATCATATTACACCTAACCTTTAATTCTAAACAATGCAGATTTTTTTTTGAGCCAGTCACACTCAACGCTTAACTGACCAATTTGCTCATATAGATTCTTGATTAACCCCTGCTGATTTGGATCAGCACTCTGTGTTTTATTCTTAAAACCTTGTACTAACAACTCAAGACCTTGTTTTTTCCAGTTACTTATCTGTGTTGCATGAACACCATACTTACTGGTTATCTGGGCTATTGTTAGCTCTCCCTTAATTGCTTCTATGACAATTTTGGCTTTCTCCTCAGCACTATATTGCCTTACTTGTTTTTTCATCTCTAGCTCTCCTTGTTTGCTAAAGAATTCTATCTCATTTTTCTTATTTTTCTGTCCAAAATATTGGAACCATTATAAACTTTTACCACCATCTATCATTTGTTTAAAAACATATTTGGTATAGTTAGAAACTGGTATAGTAATCTTGACATCTTTTAACAATGAATTATTTAACGTAAAATTAATGACGTTGCCAGCTATCAAAGCACTAGCTTCCATGTGATCATAAATTTGTTTAGCAATACCCGCAATACCATAAAAATATGGTACATTATCCAAATCATCAAGAGTAGCAATGGTATCTTTTGCATTAGAAGCAAAAAAACTATGTTTAATGATATTGCCAACCATTAATTCACAAATTGCTTGCTGAGTTATTATATCCATCCTCTTAATTTTTTGCAAAAGAGAGAAATCGCTAATATAATTCTCAATTCTTAGAGCTAATTTTTCGCTAACATCAGAAAATTCAACAAAATTCAAACCTGCATTATGGATAAATTCGTATAACTCGGGAATGGAATAAGCCCTATCTTGTTTATGTAAGAACATATCATATAATCCTACATCGCAAAAAAAACATGGTCTCTTAATAGTTCTTGCCCACGTATATACCAATTAGTTGCAGGGAAGCCAGCCATAACAGCCTTGGCATTCATTATTTCCTCTACCCTATTATTAACACCCTGATTTACCATTTTCATAATATCTTGCACCTGATATAGTCCAGTACGACCATATTTAGCATAGACCATTACTCCAACTGCTCCATTGGAAGTTAAAGACTCCTGTAAAATTTTTAAACCATCGGGAGGGCTTTTTAAATGGTGTAATACTCCTGAGCAATTAATATAATCAAACTTGCCTAAATTAAGCTTTGGGATATTTAAGATAGAATCATATACCCATTTAATATTGGTAAGACCGCGTTTCTCGGCACGTTTTTGGGCAATCTCCATACTTGGCTTACTAAAATCTAAATATACCACTTCGGCATTTTTATTTTTTAGCTGCTCTGCCATGTATATAGCAGAATCACCAGTACCACCGCCAGCAATTAATACCCGAAAACCTGAGTTAAAATCTTTTTTACCTCGATATAAGTAATGATTTAATTCCCCCAAAAATTCACCAGTAATAGCCAGTAATCTTTTTGTTTCATCCTCAGGATCTCTATAAGGATAAGGGTAATCTTGATAATGTTCTTGAACTACAGCAAGATCGTTTGTTGCTTCGATAGAAGAATTAGTCCGTGTTTTTAGTTGCTTAGTTGCCATAGAAAACTTATATATAATGGTTAATTATGCTCCTTATCTAAACGTCATTGCGAGGAGACCATAAGGTCGACGAAGCAATCCATTCTTATGTTTTTTCATCATTTTGGATTGCTTCGTCGCCACCAAAGTGGCTCCTCGCAACGACTTTCAAGATAGGAGATGTACAAACTCATATTAGTAGAAAAAATCATATTATCAAGTCCTTTATTTGTAATTGTATAGTATGACGTTCTTGCCAGCTATTAACTTTTAATGATCCAATCACGGAAATATTATAAGACTTAACATTAAGCAATATATTCTCTATCGGACTAGACACGGCATTAAAAGCAATAGCAGCAAGGGCTTTAGAGCCAAACGCTTCCTTAGAAGGGGCTAGCAAACATTTTATATGTTTACCACCAACTATGTCAGCTTTCAAAACAAAAAGATTAGAGAATTTAAATATTGGTTCAGGATTTCCCTGACCAAATGGCTCAAGTTTAATTAGCTCATCCATTAATAGCAAATTTACACTACTAGTAGTGAGCTCAGCATCATATTCTTCGCCTGTAAGGTCATTCTGATTATTCATATCACTCTTAAAGGCGTGATTTAAGAATTCTTGCAACTCTAGTAATTTTTCTTCTAATACTGTAAATCCAGCAGCCATTGAATGCCCCCCGCCAACTACAATTAACTCTTTAGTCTTGGCGTTGATAATTTTACTACCAAAATCAACATTTTTGATAGAACGACAAGAAGCCTTACCTATTCCATCATTTAAAGCTATAACTGACACCGGTTTATTAAATTTTTCTTTTAATCTTCCAGCGACAATACCAATCACACCCGGATGCCATCCTTTACCAATTATAAATAATGAGCTATCATTTTCCTGAGTTAAAGCTATTTGAGTAGCTTCCTCTATCATCATCAGTTCTATTACTTTCCGCTCATTATTATGTTTCTCCAACTCCTGTGCTAATCTATTTGCTTCTATTGGACATTCGGTAGATAAAAGATTAGCCCCTAATGATGATTTACCAACTCTTCCCCCAGCATTAATCCTAGGCCCCAAGACAAATCCCAAATGATAACAGTTTGGTTTTTCATTTAAGCCAGCAATATCGCATAAGGTTGTCATACCTAAATTTTTTCTTTGCTGAAGGATTTTTAATCCTTGAGTAACAAAAGCACGATTTAAGTGAACAAGCTTCATTACATCGCATACCGTACCAAGGGCAACTAAATCTAAATACTGCATTAAGTTAGGTATAGTAATATCATCCCTACCACTAATGTCATGATGATTGGCAAAGAAATTTTGTTTTTTTAAATCAGATAATAAGGCAGTAGCAAATAAAAATGATACTCCTACAGCAGCCAGATACTTATAATCGCTGGTTTCATCAATACGATTTGGATTAACAACGGCAACAGCCTCAGGTAATATATCGCTACTAATGTGATGATCGATCACTATCACATCAAGCCCTACTAGTGCTGCATGTTTCAGAGCCTCATGTGCCATTGCTCCGCAATCTACAGTAATAAGCAGCTTAGTTCCATTATCCTTAATTTTTTGCATAGCAGCTGGGGTTGGTCCATATCCTTCAGCAATTCGGTCTGGAACATAAATATCAACATTCTGCCCCAAATCCCTAAATAGATTCTTAAGCAATGATGAAGAAGTAGCCCCATCAACATCATAATCAGCAAATATGCAGATTTTTTGTTTATTTATAATGGCTTCTATAGCTCTATCTACTGCCTTGTGCATATCAAGTAAATGAAAAGGATATGGCAGTAGGTTCTTAAGTTTAGGTGATAAAAAGTCAGCCGCTTGTGCTAAGTTCTCCAGGCGAGGAAATAGAACCCTAGCTAAAAAATCACTAATTCCTACAGAACGACAAAGCTCTAGAACAGCATCCTCGTTGACTAATCGCTGCTGCCAAATTTTGCCATTTACTGAACATTTAGATTCTAGTGCTATTGACATGTAGGGTAACCTTATTAAAAAGTGTAAAATCTAGTTATATCTATAATATAACAGATTTTTATGCTCCACTAATAGCTGTTTTCATTATTTTTGTGATGTTTTGCAATATCTAAATTTCAGATAAATTGGCAGGCTAAATAATGTTAACACTCTTATGACATAGTAGTAACGGTAATCACATGCCATAGTAGCAAAAAATAATACTACCGAAAAAACAAGACCTATCGCAACAATATAAGTTAAAATAACCTTCTCAGGATTATTAGATTGTTTATTTGTTAAAATAGCTGCTAAATAAACAAATATTAGTATAAAACTAATAAAATTCTTAGTTATTAGCCTTGGAAATGCTTTTAAGTAGGCTATCACTAGGTCTTTTACATGATTCTTTTTAAGATAAATGCCATATTTTTCAGCTTCATTATGATCAATAAATAAATCGTCACTATAATACTCTGCACTCTTCATTAACAAGATGAAATTCTTTATACGATGTTTAAGAAAACCTTAACCTGAATATTGCATGAAAGAATAGAGACAAAACCCTTGTAATACTATATAATATCAGTGTTAAAAGAAGATTACATAGAGGGTTTTGCCATGACAAATTGTACAGGATTAATTTACCAATCGAAAGTAAAAAATCGTCAAATAGAAATAAATTTCACAGGAGGTAATATTAGTAGCGATGGAGGTGTATTATTGCTAAGAGAAGCAGATAAAAGACTTGGTCTAACTAATGAACTGGCTAAGATTTTTCCTGATAAGCGAGATTCTGATAAAATTACTCATACTATTTTAACAATGCTCAAACAGCGTATTTATGGTATTGCTCTTGGTTATGAAGATTTAAATGATCACGATAATTTAAGAAAATGTCCAGCTTTGCAAACAAGTATAGACACACTGGACGATATGGCTAGTAGCTCTACTTTATGCCGTTTAGAAAATAAAGCAGATCGTGGATTTGCTCTTAAAGCTCATAAGGTGATGATTGACAAGTTTGTCGAATCTCATAAAACCGTGCCGAAACAATTAATACTTGATTTTGATGCCACTGATGATGAAATTTATGGCAATCAAGAGGGGAAGTTTTATCATGGATATTATCGTCATAATTGCTTTCTACCTTTATATGTTTTTTGTGGAAAAAAGCTGTTAGTAAGCAATCTTCGCAGCTCAAAGCTAGAACAAGCAAAGCATAGCTGGGCAATATTATCTCTATTAGTCAAGCGTTTTCATCAATCGTGGCCTGAAGTAGAGATTATTTTTCGTGGTGATGGTGGATTTTGTCGTCATCAGATGCTGGATTGGTGTGATGAAAATAATGTAAAATATATAGTCGGAATAGCCCAAAATACTAGACTCAACAAGCTGCTTGAGCCATTGATGCAACAATCTAACGAAGCCTTCACAATTAGCAAAGAGAAGCAACGCTTTTTTAGTGAATTTAAATATAAAGCTGATAGCTGGAGTCGTCATCGTAAGATAGTTGGTAAAGCAGAAGTAATTAGCCTTGGTGAGAATCCAAGATATATAGTAACTAATTTAGCAGGTAAGCCAGAAGATTTATATGATAAAATTTACTGTGCACGTGGAGATATGGAAAATCGTATAAAAGAGCAACAGTTAGAGCTATTTGCGGCTCTGTACAAATAAGTGTGTAAATTTTTCAAAGGTTATATAAAAATATAATATAACAAAAGGAGAAATTATAATGCGTCACAAACAAAATGAAGCAATGAATCAAGCAATAGATTTATTAATAAATAATGATACAGATATATCAACTTTATTTAAAGAGGATGGTTTATTAAAACAATTAACCAAAAGGCTTGTAGAGAAGGCATTGCAGTCAGAGATGAATAATCACTTAGGATATGATAAATATTGTCATACTGATAGCAATAATGTTCGTAATGGTAGTAAAGTAAAGAATCTAGTAACAAATAATGGAGTTGTAGAGATTGAGGTTCCAAGGGATAGAAGTAGTACATTTGAACCTGCATTAATTCCGAAGCGTCAAAGACGTATTGAAGGATTTGATGATAAAATAATATCGTTATACGCTAAAGGAATGAGCTTATCTGATATTAAGATTCAAATGCAAGAATTGTATGGAGCTGACGTTAGCGAAAGTTTGATAAGTCAAATTACTGATGATGTAATTGAGGATGTCAAGATATGGCAAAGCCGACCATTGGATCGAGTATATGCTATAGTATTTTTTGACTGTTTAGTAGTAAAAGTACGTCAAGATAAACGAATTATCAATAAGTCTGTATATGTAGCATTAGGTATTGATTTATCTGGAAGGAAGGATATTTTAGGATTGTGGAACAGTGAAAATGAAGGAGCTAAATTTTGGCTTGGTAATTTTACTGAGATGAAGAACAGAGGTATGCAAGACATGCTTATTGCTTGCAGTGATAATTTAACCGGTATGTCTGAGGCAATAGAAGCAGTTTTTCCGAAAACCGAACATCAATTATGTATTGTACATCAGATTAGAAATAGTTTAAAATATGTATCATATAAAGACCGAAAAGAATTAGCGGCTGATTTAAAGCCTATATATACTGCTAGCACAGAGGAAGAAGCACATCTTGCTTTAGAATCTTTTGAAGCTAAATGGAGTAAACAGTATCCACAAATTGCTAAATCTTGGTATGTTCATTGGGAAAATTTAATGGTTTTTCTAGAATACCCTGAGGCGATAAGGAAAGTAATATACACAACTAATAGTATAGAATCTGTCAATAGCCAATTACGTAAGGTTACTAAGAATAAACGGGTTTTTCCAAATGATAATGCCGTTTTTAAGACCTTATATTTGGCAATTGATTATATGACCAAGAAATGGGTTATGCCGATTCCGAACTGGAACGCAGCTATGGCTCACTTTTTGATAAAATTTGAAGGTAGAATTTAAGCCCTATGAAAAATTTACACACTTAATTAGAAAGGCTCATATTTGCCGATCGCACTTCATGCCATAAATGGTGGGCTAATCAACTCAGACTAATTTTGTCAAGCCTTGCCTATACATTAGTAGAATATATACGTGATCATAGTACCCCACAGTTATTGTTGAAGTTGAAAAGCAATCATAATGTGTTTTCGTAGTAATGAAAACAACATAGCAGGGGTATCACTTAACGAGTTATAAAAATAATCTTTTATCCAATCAAATCCATAAGTAAATAATGAGTATAATTTACGACCATGTTTTTTGATCTTTATAGGATAAATTTTGTTCTTAATGTCACCAGCAAGCACGCAAATAGCTAAGGATAAAGATACTATTGCAAATAGTTTTTCTAGCTTTTTTTGATCTGTAATGTGGGTATCTTCAATATTAAATCCAGATGATTTGAGAGACAGAAAAGATCGCTCAATGCTCCACCTTTGCTTATATGCTAGCAAAGCACATTCACCAATAAGGACATTACTAGCAATAAATAGTTGCTCTCTTTCTAATTGCAAACAAGTTATTTTAATTGCCATACCATTGTAAATTTTGCTTTCTATAGTTTTAGTGTTACCTATTTGCATATCGGCAAAACATTTATTCAACTTTATCTTGCCACCGTTGAAATGCTTGACTTTCTCGCTTTTTCTTAGCCTAATAGCAAAAGGTAATTTTTGGATTCCAACCATATATTGCAACCATTCTTCTCCAACAAATTCCCGATCGGCAAGGATAAGCTCTATCATTTCCTTAGGTATAATTGTTAAAATTTGCTCAATCAATTTCTTTCTTTCATTAGTAGAAGAGTTGCCTTTTTTATCAAGTAACAACCATGCTATAGGAATTGAAATATTACCATATACAATGGTTGCAACAAAAAAATTCAAATTTTTAATACCAAATTGCCAGCTGGTTCTATCTATGGCAAGGCTAATTTTACCTGTTAGACAGAGCAATTTAACAATAATTTTTCCTAAACTTATAAAGCACATATTTTGTTCTAAAAGCAAACGCTCAACTTTAACAATCTTGGCATGCAAATTGCCTTTAGAAGCGACATACAGTGCTAATTCTTTGATTCTCACAGTTTTAGCTTTTACTACTGCACAAATTAATTCTGCAAATGTTTTAATTCGTGCTGGGTGCCAATCTAAAAATATGTATAATATTTGGTATAGTGATTGAGAGTCATTAATACCTCCTGTTGCTTATTCTCAGCGGAGATTAGTGACTCTCAGTCCATAGCAATTATCTTTTATCTAAATTTTCAAAAAAATATTTATCTAAATAATAAAACAACGTTTTTGTTGAATAAGTTTATGGCAAACTTCAAGTAGCTTACGCATACAAGCAACTATCGCAACTTTCTTAGGTTTAAAATTATTAACAAGCCTATTGTATAAAGTTTTTAAATATTGAAAACCATTTTTGCGAGTCAATCATTTAATTTGTGTAAGTTCATTTTTTATTTTCCAATAAATCATATTTAAAATCTCCACAAAGTATTTCAAATTGATTTAAAGCTAAAGACCAATCTTTAATAGGCATGGTCCATTTTTTGGCTGCATTTTGTAGGGATAAAAATATTATTTTTTGAATTGACTTATCATCTGGAAACACCCCCTTATTTTTGATAATTTTTCTAATTTGACGATTTACAGATTCTATAGTGTTAGTAGTATAAATTACCTTTCTGTTCTCTTCAGGAAAGGCAAAAAACGGTATTATCCCAGACCAATTACGTTGCCAAATATCAGAAATTACCGGATATTTTTTATCCCATTTTACACCAAATTGCTGAAGTTTTAAACGTGCCATTTCGTCATTATTAGCTGTATAAATTTGTTTTAGATCTGATGTGACCTCTTTTAAATCTTTATATGACACATACTTTACTGAATTGCGAACCATATGTACAATACATAATTGTACTATAGTACTCGGGAATACACTGCTTATAGCTTCTGGAAAGCCCTTTAAACCCCACACAAGCAACATAAATTTGTTCAATTCCTCGATTCTTTAACTCAGTAACTACTTGCATCCAAAATTTAGCACCTTCATTTTTGCCTATCCAAATGCCAAGTAACTCCTTTTTCCCTTCTATATTTACAGCAAGTGCTAAATATACTGCTTTATTTATTACTATGTGATTGTCTCTAGATTTTACATAGATACAGTCCAAGTATAATATTGGATACACCCTATCTAAACAACGATTTTGCCACCTAGTTACTTCTTCTATCACCCCATCTGTTATGGTGGATATCAAGTCACCAGATACATCAGTTTGATATATTTCTTCTAAATGCCCTCGGATCTCGCTGACTGTCATACCGCGACCATAAAGGGATATCATACCAATTGCAATAATTAACACGGTGTGTTTATCCAGTCTCTATACATAATTGATTTTACTAAATCTACATTATGAGCAAATTGATTCCAAGCGTAACAAGCCATAGTGACGATATCTTCATATACACCATAACATTGGTTAGACAAGAAATGATTTTTGATCCATTCCCAAACTTGTTCCATTGCATTAAGTTCCGGTGCATAGGGCGGAAGCGGTATCAAAGTGATATTGCTTGGCACAGTTAGTTTTTTGGCTGTGTGCCAACCTGCATTATCCGTTAGTAAAGCTATATGTCGGTTGCCTTGAATACTGCGAGAAAGCTCTTCTAAGAATTTATTCATTGCCTGTGTGTTTGCATATGGGGGGAGTAGACGTAATAGTCACCTATTACGCCCCTCGTTAGAACCGCATCGTGCCCTATTAAGGCAATGGGCTCAAGATATCATCATTTACACGGTATGCTCACTGAAACATGACATGATATACTTTTACCTTTGGCAAAGGATGGCGTGTAATAAAAAGTCTAAATTGTTCCCAGTTAAATGATTTCTTCTGACTGCGTCTATTTAGCCATTTGAACATTATTTTAACCGCCTTCCATATGAAACCATTTACGGCATCGCAATTGTGCGACACTCCATAATATTGGATATGTCCTCTAAGCTTACTGCAAAAGATTGTCCATATGATAGGTAGTTTGTATTTGTTTCTAATGCCTTTACACCAATCATTAACTTTCTTTAACTTGGTGCTTATCCTTTTTCCACTGCTCTTTAACTTAGGTATTATTCTACCATTCCTAGACTTTCCCAGATAAAAGGTAAATCCTAGAAAATCAAAGGACTCCTGTTTTATGCCTCGAGACAACTGGTTCTTTGAAAATCTGACCAATTTGGTCTTTTCTTCATTAAGTTTAAGTTTGTACTTTTCAAGTCGTTTCACAAGAACTACTTTAATCTTCTTTGCATCCTCTTCATATCTACAGCATATCACTGCATCGTCACAGTAGCGAAATAATTCTACCGTACCACTGCAATGCTGGGTTACTACTTTTTTAATCCATTCATCTAGTACATAGTGAGCAAATATATTCGCAAGTATGGGGCTTACAATACTTCCTGCAATTACCCCTTCTTCTAGGATAGTTAACTCTCCATCAGATAATACTCCCGCCTTAAACATACGGATTAAATACCTAATTAGCCTCTCATCCTGAACCTTCTCCCGTAATATTTCGATCAATATCTTCCTATCCAATGTACCAAAAAAAGTTCGCTAAGTCTAAGTCTATTATGCTCTCAACCTCATTTTCATAAAGATGTTTAGAAAGCTCCCTTACTGCATCATGACATCCAATCCCTGCCCTGAAACCGTAGGAACACTTAAGGAATAATGGCTCATAGATATTTTCAAGTACCTTCTTCATCATCTTTTGGCAAAGCTTATCTTCAAAATTGCTAATCCCTAAAGTCCTATACTTACCCGGGCTTCCTTCCTTTGGTATCTTTACCTCTAGTATATTCCCTGGTTTATATACCATGTTCTTTAGTTTCTTAACCAATTCTCTGATATTTTCTGTAAGGTTTAAGCTATAGCTCGATTTGTCCATACCATCTGTTCCCACCGCTCTATTTACATCAAGCTCTTGGTAACATTTGGTAAGTGCTTCTTCATTAAATAAATGCATGAGATTGTTAAATCTCTTGCCCTTATCCTGTGAGGATAACCATGCTATTCTTTTTAGTTTCGTTTCTGTATTTATTTGATATTCTGTTGTTATCATAACATTTCCCTAAAAAGATCGATTTTACCCAGGATCCTTCGCTCCACAAACTTTCCTCTGCTTCAACACTACTATGATCCATCCGACTTCCTATATCCCCTCTCAGCTCCCTTGGGTTTTACTCTTGTCGGCTGATACTTCAAAAAAAATGGAAGAGAATATAGGATATCCCACGTTCATAGATAAACTTTTATTACATGCCATGCTCTCCGACCCCGGAAACCTAAACCTATATCTGCCTAATTTACGATATAGATAATGTTGCATTCCTTTATCTTAACAAAGTCTGCGATCTCATATAACATTTTTAACGTGGCTCAATCACTACGGCCTGTAATATCTCTGCCTACGCTTAGCATAATTGTTGCCAATTTCTGCCCAAGGCTCGATACTTAGTGTGCTAGGTCAACACTTCTAAGACTGTTCTTTCAACAACTAGTTTATCTACACTTCGTGGCGCACTAAAATTAATGCAAAAGCTTCTCCTGTATCATGGCAAGCAGCTCCATAAATATATGTTGAAATGAATTGCTGTTGCCGAACTTTACGGGGTCTAGTGCCACGCTTAGCCCATATACGAGTTAAGCTACCTTGTTGCCCAACTCGAGTTTCATCCTGAGACCATATATCAACTTTACATCTATCGATATTTTTTGGTAATAATTTTGTTAACATGTCTGGGAAGTTTTTTTATATGTATTTTGAGTCTCTTGATTTGACTTTGGATGCATTGAACGAGAAGTAATCCAGCTAAAACCAAGGCGGTGCATAGTATTGTAGACTGTTTTTAAAGCGCATTTAGCACCATATTCCTCAAGTAACATGATATGTAGCTCCTTTCCAGTTATATACCCACCAGTTTTACTTTCACTGAGCGTATTGATTTTATCAAAAAGAGCAGACTCTTGTATAGTGTTAATCTTCCTAGGGGTGCCGCTTCTTTGTGATTCAAATAATCCTTCAAAACCATGATTCCTAAATCTTCTGAGCCATGATTGCACAGTTTTCCAGTGTGACTTCACTATTTCAGATATGGCTTTTAAAGATTTGCCTAATTGAAGGTGATACATCGCCAATAAACGTATACGATTTCGACCATGCGGCTCATGTTTCATCATTTTTATAAAATCATGACCATGAAAACCTTGTGGTAATATTAACCTAGCCATTTGAGTACCTTTATCAGTTAAAAACCCATTTTACACCACTGTGTTAATTATTGCAATTGGTATTATTCAAATCTGCAAGAAAACTTGATTATCGAGTATATAGAAAGATAAGCTTGACTACATCTATTAAATTAACTTAATTGTAGATGTTATATTGAAATAAGAAGGAAATTGTGATATTTAATCTTCCAAGACTAACTATAGTCAATTCAGGAGAATTTGGGGCTAGGAGCGACGAGTGACAACGTCACCAACTTCTCTTGAATTGACTATATACATTAAACACTGAAGACTTGTTAGATAACTATCCAAAAAGGTGGATATAACTCCGGAATGTTAACTAATCGCATAAGTTCTTATTTTATTTGTTTCTTCTTGCTAGGTATAGTGGCGGGGGGAAATTTTTCATTGGTCTCAGTTACTATTCATTACCAATTATCACAAGCAGGATATTCAACTGATATTATTGGCTTAATGTTTCTAACATCTCTGCCATATTGCCTAAAACCAATAGTAGCACCATTTATTGATAAATATTCTGTACCTATTATATGTAAAAAATTTGGTCAACGTCGAGGATGGGCACTAGCTGTACAAGGATGTTTGTTAGTTAGTACTAGTGGATTTTTAATTATAGCTCCCCCTGTTAACATTGTTATTACTGCCATTTTAAATTTTACTATTTCCTGTTGTGCGGCAACTCAAGATATTATTTTAGATGCCTATCGTATAGAACGCTCTGCAACAAAGGAAGAGCTTTCAGTTGCTACAACTTTTAGTGGCACTGGTTTTCGCATAGGAATGCTGATTAATAGTACAGGAGCATTATATGTCTCTTGCTTCTTTAATTGGTACTGCGTATATCTATGTACCTTTTTTATAACAATGGCTGCCCCACTAATAATCTTATGCATGCAAGAACCTGCTACAAAAAAAGCTGAACACATTTTTACTAATTTAATTTCATTGAGCCAATATTCTAAAGTCATTGGTGATAGCTTACTATTATTAAAACGAAACCATCCAAATTGGATATTCATTATGCTGTTTGTCTTTTTATATAAAGCAAGTGATTCAATTCCTATGGCAATGAGTTCTCCCTTGTTTATTGACTTGTCCTTTACCTCCCAAGAAATTGCCTCTATCTCAAAAACATATGGATTCATGCTAATGACCTTAGGGGGGATTATTAGCGGTATTCTAACTACAAAAGTAGGTATATCTCGAGGTTTACTAATATGCGGTATTCTACAATTACTATCCCCCTTAATGCTAATGTTTTTATCTATAGTAGGTCATGATCTAGTTGTATTTACTATAACCATTACTGTCCAAAACTTCTGTTGTGGACTTGGTAATACTGCTCTTATTATTTATTTTTCTAGTTTATGTGATGGCGAATTGATCGCCACGCAATACTCAATTATTTCTTCTTTTAGCTCCTTTGTACGTATTATTTTATCCTGTTTATCTGGTATTTGTGCAAACTATATGGATTGGTCCAATCTTTTTTTATTCACTACCTTATTTAGTATGTTATTTGTATTAGCCTTTTTAAAGATACGTAAAAGTTAATGGTTTGACTATAATTGTTAAATATTCAACGCTTCACGATATATCTCTATTAGGCTATCTTCTTCAGCAAGATCATCTTTATCTTTTTTCTTAAGTTTCAGAACATGCTTAATTATCTTAATATCATAGCCTTTATGTTTAGCTTCTTCATAAGCATCCTTTATTAGATCGGTCAGTTCGGTTTTCTCTTCCTCTAATTTTTCAAGTTTACTGATAGTGTCAATTAAATCTTGTGAATCGATTATCTCTGTCATAATTATAAATATTATAAGTTTAGTAAAATGCCAATTACCAAATTATTTGCTAAAAAACAAATAATTAAAGTAACAAGCTATTCTCTTCAAAAATCCTACTTTGTCAATGGATTCTTTAGCAAGAAGAGCTATTTCTTGAACATCATTGTCAACAGTTAAAGTTATTTTACCAACAATATCCCCAGCCTTTAAAGGAGCTGAAACAGTTGACGGTATCGATATTTTTATATCAATTTTTTCTTGGTTAGAACGTGGCACAACCATTGACAACTTTTCTGCTGCTACAAGTTGCAATTTATCCTTTACACCAAGCCATACATCAGTTTCTTCTATTATATCACCTTTAGCATAAAACTTTTTGTGAATAAAGTTTTGCTTAATCCAATCTAATAGCATTAGAGATTCATCAGCTCGCTTTTTCATAGAACTAAGACCATTAATAACAATAATATAGCGACGCCCATCATCTATACATGATGCTACCATACCATAACCCCCATCGTCAGTATATCCTGTTTTAATACCATCACATCCAACTTCTTTATATAATAAGAGATTACGATTTCCTTGAATAATAGGGCGACCTTTTTGATCTTTACCGAAAGTAAAATATTTTTCACTATAAATGCGATAAAATTCTGGGTGGTTTTTAATAAGAGCTCTGCTAAGTAGTGTGAGATCATAGGCGGTACTATAATGATTTTCTGCTGACCAACCACTAGCATTAACAAAATGAGTATCCTTCATACCTATTTTCTGTGCTTGTAAATTCATAGCCTCAACAAAATTTTCTTCCGTTCCGTACAACCCTTCAGCCGCTACAATACAAGCATCATTTCCTGATTGAATAATAATACCATTCAAAATATCTTCAAGACGTACCATTTCACCTAGAGGCATGAAAGATTTTGACCCTCCCATACGCCAAGCTTTCTCACTTACAATAAAATACGAATCAAACGACACCTCGCCCTTCTGAATTTTCTCTTCAATAAGATAAGATGTCATTATTTTGGTCATCGATGAAGGAGTCATACGCTCATAAGCATTCTTTGCCAACAACACTTTACCTGTAGCGTAATCTATGACTATTGCTTGCTTTGCTTCAAGGGTTATTGCATTACTATCAGAATGATGAATCACATTATTATTTTCCTCTGTACTAGATGTCACTGCTTTAATAGGAGACTCTGCCTTAACAGTAACAATAGGTAATATTAAGAGACAAATTAATATCAAATATAGTGTAAATATCGAAATTTTATAAATCTTGTTCATGTAATGCAATGCCATAATTATCAATTTTGTTTAAATATAGCAGA
Source organism: Rickettsia endosymbiont of Oedothorax gibbosus (assembly GCF_936269705.1). Lineage (NCBI taxonomy): Bacteria > Pseudomonadati > Pseudomonadota > Alphaproteobacteria > Rickettsiales > Rickettsiaceae > Rickettsia > Rickettsia endosymbiont of Oedothorax gibbosus. The sequence goes on along the minus strand of NZ_OW370493.1, from coordinate 1,376,816 downwards.
TTTTTATGCTACACTAATAGCTGTTTTCATTATTTTTGCAATATATAGTCAATTGATAAGAAATTGGCGATTATACCATAAAGGTGGTTCTCTGTTAATCCATTTCGGTGGTAATTTATCATGGTGCCATTTTGCATTGAGATATTTTCTATAAGCTTCGCAAGGATCGCTAATATGCTTAAAATCCACCTGCATGCTCTCTGATTTAGTACAATTAGCAAATGGAGTTATTATGCCATCTTGAATATCAGCTCTACGTTCTAACAAATATGGTAATAACCTTGTGGAAGCATGTTTTTTGTTATAACGAAAACTATATTCTTCGCATAATGCTAAAAAATGCTGAAATAACCAGTCCCAATTGCCAATATTCAATGCCGCCCAGATAGTACATGGGTGCTTCATGTGAGTTGGTTTGTAGATATGCTGATAAGTAACACCACTATTAATGAATATGGCGGTACTTAACAATTGGGCTATTTCTAAAACCATTTTAACTACCCGTTTGTTATCCAATGCTTGGGCAGATATTATAGGGCAGTTATTAGTAACAAAAATATTCATAAATTTTATCAATAAAATAAATAGGTTTATATTAGCTATAGCATAGATTCCTCACTACTATGGTTGACATGTAAATTAATCGGTTTATCTATTGCAATAGCATATCTATAAATTGTTTTTAAACTTGGAAAATGTTTACCGCTTTCTAAACGTGCTATTACAGATTGGGTGGTATTCATTTTTTTGCCACCTCTTTTTGAGTCATGTTAGCCTTAATTCTAGATAGTATTAAACTTGATTATCGAGTATAATATAAGAGCCTGAGCAATCAGAAAAGTTTTTTAACCGTAATTTTGTATCCCACTCATCTTTAAGTATACTATAATATACTGTATCTCGGCGTCTATCATCAGGCATAAGAGTGTGGCTTCGCAATACACCTTCTTCAGTTGCTCCAATTTTAATTAACCCACCTTTAGCTCTTACATTATAAGGTGGTCCCCTTTGTCTAGACAAAAATTTAGATAAATAGAGATATAATTCACAAAAATTAAATTGTTGTTTTTATACAATATTTTTTTCAAAATATACACATTCTGGAGTTTTATAATCCAAAGCTTGATGCATCCTTTGTCTATTATAAAAGTCCATATATTCGTTAATTGCTGTCTTTGCCTCCTTTACTGTTGTTAAAATAATCCGATAAATTTTTTCCTGTTTTAATGATCGCCAAAAACGTTCAATAAAAATATTATCTAAGGCTCGTCCCTTACCATCCATACTAATCAAGATATTATGTAGCTTTAGCATACTAATAAAATTCTCCGAGGTAAATTGTACTCCTTGATCAGTATTAAATATTTTTGGCATACCATATTTTTCTATAGCGTCTTCAAGGGCTGTTATACAAAATTCACTTTCCAAACTAATGGAGATTCGCCAACTTAGAATATAACGACTATACCAGTCAATAATAGCTACTAAATATACGAACCCTTGGCTCAGTCTTATATACGTTATATCTGCACTCCAAACCTGGTTTGGCAATACTATTTCTAATCCTTTTAGTAAATAAGGATATATTTTATGCACTTGATTCCTCTTGCTTAAATTTATTTTAGGATAAACAGCTTCAAGACCCATTATCTTGTAGTAACGTCTAACAGCTTTACGACCTACCGAAAAACCTTGGGCTTGTAAATATTTAGCCATCCGCCGCATACCATAATATGGATGCATAGTATAGGTCTCATCAATTATTGCCATAATCTTGATATCTTGTTCACTAATACCAGTAGGTTGATAGTAATAGGTTGACCTGCTAATATCCAATAACTTACACTGTTGTACAATTGTTAACTTATTATGATTAGGCTCTATCATATTACACCTAACCTTTAATTCCAAACAATGCAGATTTTTTTTTGAGCCAGTCACACTCAACGCTTAACTGACCAATTTGCTCATATAGATTCTTGATTAACCCCTGCTGATTTGGATCAGCACTCTGTGTTTTATTCTTAAAACCTTGTACTAACAACTCAAGACCTTGTTTTTTCCAGTTACTTATCTGTGTTGCATGAACACCATACTTACTGGTTATCTGGGCTATTGTTAGCTCTCCCTTAATTGCTTCTATGGCAATTTTGGCTTTCTCCTCAGCACTATATTGCCTTACTTGTTTTTTCATCTCTAGCTCTCCTTGTTTGCTAAAGAATTCTATCTCATTTTTCTTATTTTTCTGTCCAAAATATTGGAAAATTAAACAATCTCAACCTTCCTCTTACATCAAACTGAGGTTAATATAGTTGAGTTATTAATGGGAGTACAATCTTCAATTTTAAGGCATACAACAACAGGAGATTTGTATAGGCTACCAAGCAACATGAAAAATGAGGCGAGGAAGATTTATAAAACCTTCAATCTTAAACGCTCAGATGCTGTAGAAATATATCTAAAATAAGCAAATAATGTTGTGCCTAAAAATCTACAACCCTTACAAACTAAGGCTTGCAGGACTTCCTCTTAATAAAAACTGCGGAAGTCGGGTGAATCAACTATATCTAAAAGTTTTCACATTTTTTTTGAATATATCCTCTCTTCAATCTCGTGACGAAAATGACGAATTAAACCTTGAATAGGCCAAGCAGAGGCATCTCCAAGACCGCAAATAGTACGCCCCTCGATCATTTTAGTCACGTCTAACAATTGATCTATTTCTTCTATTTTTGCCTGACCTCGTACTAAGCTCATCATAATTCGCCACATCCACCCTGTACCTTCTCTGCATGGGCTACACTGACCACAAGATTCATGCATGTAGAATTTACTAAGCCTGGCAATAGCATAAATAATATCTGTAGAATTATCCATAACAATAATTCCACCAGTCCCAAGAGCCGAGCCAGCTAATTTCACACTATCAAAATCCATTGCCAAATCTTCACATAGTGATTTTGGTAACAATGGTACTGACGAACCACCTGGAATAATAGCTTTCAGATTATCCCAACCACCACGTACACCTCCAGCATATTTTTCTATCAATTCCTTTAAAGGTATGCCCATAGCTTCTTCAACATTACATGGTCTATTTACGTGACCAGAAATACAGAAAATTTTCGTACCGGTACTGTTAGGCTTCCCGATTGAAGCAAACCAATCCCCCCCACGTCTAAGTATAGTAGGTACAACGGCAATTGACTCAACATTATTAATAGTTGTTGGACAACCATATAAGCCGAAATTAGCTGGAAATGGCGGTTTCAGTCTAGGAAATCCCTTATTCCCCTCTAAACTCTCGAGTAGAGCTGTTTCCTCACCGCAAATATATGCCCCAGCACCTCTATGCAAATAAATGTCAAGTTTATACCCAGTACCACAAGCATTATCACCTATAAAACCAGCATCATAAGCTTCATCTATAGCCCGTTGCACATTGGATGCTTCGTTATAAAATTCACCACGAATATATATATAGCAAGTATGTGCGTTAATAGCAAAACTGGCAAGCAAACAGCCTTCAAGCAATTTGTGCGGCTCATGTCTTAAAATATCACGATCCTTGCATGTACCAGGCTCTGATTCATCAGCATTAACTACTAAATAGCTAGGTTTCGGGTGTTCTTTAGGCATAAACGACCATTTGAGACCAGTTGGAAATCCAGCACCGCTCCGTCCTCGCAAACCTGATTTTTTTATTTCATCAATTATCCATTCTCTACCTCTAATAATAAAATCTTTTGTATTATCCCAATCTCCACGTTGCTTACTACTTATTATATCATATTTTTTCTGCCCACTAAGATTAGAAAAAATTTTATTGCTAGTTTGTAACATAATTAACTCTTAGAATATCTACAAATGAGAGTATAGATGAAGGTAAATAATTGTGAAGAATAAATTTAGGGGTTTTTATCAGGATGGTTTAAAAGTCTTAACTTTAAGCCACCAATATCCAAATTTATTATTTGTACTGTTAATCATAATATAAAGACTATTTATATCCACTTTCTTTAGTTTAATATTATTATTAAGTTTAAAATAATAGTCAACTTACATTTTTCCAACCAATCCTCAAGGACAATTATACTTAGTTCATAAATGAGGTAAAATTTTATGTATAGATTCTTTTAGGTTATTTTTAATTTTCTAAAATTCTTCCGTGATACCATTTAGTTTACTTATTTTCTCTAAAAATTTTCTCATTTCATTTTGTTTAAGTAATGGTATGTGTATATTACAAATCTGTTCATAAGTTAAGTTTGCCCTAACAGCTCCATACTTTGTATCATATTTGCCAATAATGGCTAAATAATATTTTGATTTTAAAACATGTAATAAATATTCAGATGGTAGAGTATTTTGGAATTTTTTTAAAACTCTAAATACGATATAGATACCACTTACATATCCACCATTTAAGTCCTCAGAAACTAAACCTAAAGAGCCAACGTTAATCCTATGCGGATTATATACCAAATCTCCAGCTTGAACATACTTATATTTTTGGTTTATGTCCTCACCTTTTAAAATTTCATTGTCAAAAATACCAATACTATTACTTACCCCTAAAATTCTAAAATCTGTAATTGGCTGTAAAGACGGTTCTGTTTTTTCTGTTATCTCCTCAATATAATCACCAAGTTTTATAATATCACCTTTTAAATTAGCAAAAATATCTAAATAATCATAAATCCATAAACTATAGCTATTCTTGGCTATTTCAGTTGATGGTATTATGGCAGATTCAATTTCTGCAACAGCCTTTTTATTGTTGAAAGCATCGAGTGCAATTGGTAAATCATTATCCTTAATTGGCTTCTTTCTTGAACCAAGTTCATGACCAACCGCATTAATTGCAAAAAAGAACGTATCTGAGATCTTTCTGTTTTTCTCGAAATATATAATGCTTGTTTTTGTTGGTGTGTAAGGTTCAAAAAGCTTTCTTGGCAATGAAACAATAGAAACATTTGATGAGTTATTAAAAATATACTCTCTCACCTTTCCAACATTTCCCCCATCTGAAACAAAGTTTTCTTTTACAAGTAAACAGCCTCTACCACCTAGTTTTAAAGCTTCAAAGCAATGCAAAGGACAAATAGCGTCACCATTATTTGATTGAATGGGATATAAATACCCAAACCTTGTTTGTTGCGAATATGGTGGATTTGTAATTACAATATCATATTTTTGATTTACATACTCAGAAAGGGTATCTTGTTTTTTGATATTACTATGTCCATCTCCAAACAAAATCATATTCATTTTTGCAATTCTTGCATTAACAGTAATCTCAGAACCGTAAATTGTTTTTTTTCTTAGAATATTTTGCATCTCGTCGTTAAACGAAGTTCTGATTTTTAAATATCTAAATGCTTCAATTAAAAATCCTCCTGTACCACAAAAAGGGTCATAAATGGTTTCGCCAATTTTAGGATTAACCATACTTATCATTGTTCTCACAATGTTTCTAGGTGTAAAATATTTGCCTAAATCTTTAATTTTGATGCCTTGGTAAGCATTTTTTAAAAAATATTCAAAAGCATCACCATTCACATCACTATCTGAAGCCGTAAGGTTAAGTTTTGAAAGCTCACAAATAATTTCTTCAAAAATATCAGGGGAATTAATAGGGAACGCTTCGCTAAAAATATCACCATACTTCTTGTTAATCTTAATCCACACAACATCTTTCACATATTGATACAACTCGTTTCCTTTTTTCTGAGAAAAGGAACTCCATCTAAGATACTCATCTAACCTATTTTCTTCACCTCCCAACATCTTTAGAACAGAAATTTCATCAAGAATTTTTAAAAACAAAATATCAGAAAATGCCCCAAATCTGTCAAGCCCTGCTTGCAATCCATCCTCTCTTAGTAAATTAGCCGCACTTTTAAATACCCTAATAAGTTCGTCTCTTGAATTCTGAATGAAATTTACCGCAGATAGTATTTCAGAGCCCTCATTAACAAATCTGAGTGCCGTATGGTGATTTATAAATTGCCTTACATCTTCCCCGTCAATTTTAAGACTACGTTCATTATACAAATATTGGGTTTCAATATAACTTCCATTATAAGCAAATATAAGCGGTGTATTTAGTGGTTTAGCATACAAATTTAATGCTTGGTGCATTGCTAATTGTATAGTTTCATTTGGTTTTTTTGCCTCAATTATTATTATTGGTTCGTTACTTCCTTCCTTGTATAGTACAAAGTCAGGTATTTTACCGCTAAGTAATTCTTTTTGCTTGGTAAGTTTCACTCTTTGTTGATAAACGTTACATCTTGGGTCTTTTTCATCGACAATCCAACCAAGATTATCAAGTTGAACCAGGATATCATGCGTTACAGATGCTTCTAATCTTTTAGTATACATAAAGAATATTCCAATTTTACAAAAAAGCTTGTTGTACCAACAAATTAAATATATCGTAATTATCTCTGTTATTATATCTAAAACAGAACTCATTAACGTATTTTTGTAAGTATTGTGGTGTACATTGCTAGAGACTGCCTACAACTCCTGGTTTTTGAATAGCTTCACCAACTTAAAGTCAACATATCTCGATCTATTCTGAAACCTTTAAAACGCTCTAATACTGACATACCTAGTAGTGATGTATCGAGACCACCAGTACCTATATGAGCTTCAATATTTCTAAAGAAAGCTCTGTTATCAATCACTACACTATCTAATTTCACGGGGGCGGCCGTACTAGTACCATTAGCCGTCGAGTAAATTCTAGTGTAATGTAGTTTTGATAAGTCAAATCCTAGCATTTTAGCATCATTAGTAGTAAGGGCAACATCACTTGCTCCGGTATCAATCATAAATTTAATTTTTACTCCATTTACCAGTACGTCAATGTAAAAATGTCCGTCGCTACTACGGCTAATCACTAATTCTCCTTGTTTATTGACCCAATTATATGATGGTATTAGTACGGATATGACTCGTTGTGTGGTATAATTTAATTCAAATCTGAAAGCGTAACCAATAATTATGATCAAGAAAATTAGCCCCCAGATTAATAGCTGAATAGAGACGATCTTTACCCCCTTTTGATTGAAGGAATTATAAACGATACTGATAATAATCAAAATCATTACAAAGCAAGATATACTCTTCTGGCTACTCCAAGAGAACCCAGGAAATTGTGCATCTACCAATTTACGTATCAAGAAGGTAATGACCGTACTAATACATAAAAGCATTGTTAACTTTATAAGACTCTTATTGCTCACATTAAGTCACCTATATTCTCTAAAAATAATCTTGCTCTATGAGATTTTGGCTTTTCAAAAAATTCTGCGGCTGGCTGATCTGCTAGAACTTGCCCGTGATTCATAAAAATTATCCTATCCGCTATCGCTTTGGCAAATTTGATATGGTGAGTAACAACAATCATCGTCATTTGACTTTTTAATGAAGAGATAATTTCAATAATATCTTTAATATTTTCAGGGTCTAAAGCTGAAGTAGGCTCGTCAAATAACATTACCTCTGGATCCATCATTAAGGCTCGACAAATGGCTACTCGCTGTTTTTGTCCTCCAGATAGATTGATAGGAAAAGCAGTAACTTTTTGTTTTAAACCAAATTGCTCTAATAATTTTTTCGCCTTAGAAATGGCAGTCATCTGCTGCATTTTCAAAATATTAACAGGAGCATATATTAAATTATCCTGAACATTTAAGTGTGGGAAAAGATTAAAAGATTGGAAAACCATGCCAATTTTAAGGCAAAGCTTCCTTTTATTCTTTTGAGTTAACTTTTTGTTATCAACAAACACTTGTCCAGTAGTAGGTATTTCTAACGCATTAATAATTCGTAATAAAGTGGATTTACCACTACCAGAAGAACCTATAATCGCTATAGTTTCCTTTTTTTTGAACTCAAGACTAACATCTTTAACAGCATAAATTTTACTATATTTTTTTGAAACCTTATCAACTACTATCATACTAAACTATAAATTTGTAACCATCATATAGAGGTTTTATATTGCTTGGCAATATTTTTGATATCTCGTGATAATCAATAAAATGATTCATATTAGTTAATAATATTTGTTGAGGTTTGTATTCATATTCCCACTGTAGGATTTTATCTAATCCTGCATGGCAATCATTAGATTCGTATGCCATACAATCTAATATCCACACTTTGATATTTCTTAAGAATGATTTGGACTCTGTCGGAAAATCTGCCACATCACTAGAATATACAAAATCATCCACTCTAATACCTAAACTATCTATAGAACCATGATGCTGTCTAAAAAATTGTACCTCTATAGTGTTAATTTTAAATTTTGCAAAAAAATCTACCGGTCTTGCAATCAGTCTATCCGGAGCAAACAAGTGTTGGTGATGATTCTCAGTTCTCAATGCTGTAGCATTATCAGTAAAAATTTCTAAAGGTCTTTTCTGAAAGAATGGAAATACACGTAGATCATCAATACCGTTAACATGATCTGCATGATAATGGGTTAATATGGCACTGTCCACTTTTTTAATCTTTTCTCGTAGTAACTGCTCCTTAATGTCGAAACCAAAATCAACAAGAATTTGACTATTACCATCATCCATATATATTGATGCTCTAGTTCTTTTATTGTGACTTGAAGTCGAGGTGCATGTACTACAATCACAATTAATTATCGGTAGACCAAGTGATGAACCACATCCGAGTACTGTTATTTCTAGCATAATATTATTTACTTAAATCAAATAAAATTGAAAATGTTTGAACTTTTATATAATTTCCAAGGTCTTAATCAAGAGATATTCTTGTGGATCAATAGAATAACTAACCACTTTAGCATAATAGCTTATATTCTACAAATCATCTCTTATTGTTTTAATATTATCAACTTTACTATCGTTTATTTGATATATTGCGTATATTTTTACATTCAGATAAAAAATATTCAAGATTTTAATCATCGTCAGAGCAAATTTTGGGCTATATATAATAAAATGGTAATGATTGGTATAATTTATACGATATTCGGTTGTATTTATGCTCTACTTAAGTTTTCGGTTAATCTACCTAGACCATTTTGCTCATTGCCTATTAACGGTTTTGTAACAATTGCTAATATTGAACTTGAAAGATGTTTGTCTAGTTTTCCAAGCAGTCATTCTGGGTTAGCATTATTGGTTGCCTACTGTATTTGGTCATATATAACAATGAGACAAAAAATTATAACCATTTTGATTGTTATTTTAGTGGCGATATCACGTATTACTCTTGCTATGCACTACCCAGCTGATATTATTTATAGTTTCCTTATCACCATAATAATTATCATACTTGGCAAAATAGTTTTTAGAATCTTTGCCAATAACTTAATAAAATGGCTAGGAGGCTGTCTGCAATAACTAATTAATTTAATCTTTCATTGATCTACCTAATTTTTATTTTGAATAAATGCAACTTATGTTTTATAATGATATCATCCTAAAAACTCTCATATAGCTTTAATTTTATGCAAAATGTAGAAATTATTGAGACTATCTCTACATCAATATCATGTTCTGGCAGAGAGTCGCCTTATGATCATCCAAGAATTTATTTAGAAATTGATTCAACCAAGGGTTCTATTATGTGTCCTTATTGTAGTAAAAAATTTGTGTTAATTAAGTAATGAAGATAAAACTCCTATCAGATAGTACTATAAATCGTATCGCTGCTGGAGAGGTAATTGAACGACCAGCTTCGGTGGTAAAAGAACTAGTTGAGAATGCTATTGATGCAGCTAGCACTAAGATAGATATAATGCTTGAGCAAGCAGGGAAAAATCTTATTGTTATTTCTGATAATGGAATAGGTATGTCTGAGGATGACCTAAATATTGCCGTAGAGCGTCATACTACTTCTAAACTTGATGAGCTAGATTTGTTAAATATTCACACTTTTGGCTTTCGCGGAGAGGCATTACCTTCTATAGGATCTGTAAGTAAGATGCTGATTACTTCAAAGGCACGTGGAGCTGATAGAGCATATCAGATGCAAATTAGTGGTGGGAATAATAAAGGAAGCAAGCCTACCATTCATAACGAAGGTACTAAGATTGAAATACGAGATTTATTCTTTGCTACTCCTGCAAGATTAAAGTTCTTAAGATCTGATAAAACCGAATTTGCAGCTTCAGTAGATGTAATAAAGAAGATTGCATTAGCTCATCCTAAAATCAGTATTAATTTATCTCATGATGGTAAAAATATCCTAAAGGTAAAAGGGCAAGATGGTAATTTTGACGAAATTCTAAAGCAAAGAATAATTGATATAGTAGGTTATGGTTTTATTGAAAATTCGGTTCATATTAATCTACAAAGACCAGAAATTTCAGTATATGGCTTTACTAGTATTCCTACCTTTAATAGAGCTTCTGCTGAGGATCAGTTTTTATTTGTTAATAACAGACCAGTCAATGATAAATTACTACAAATCGCTTTAAGAGTAGCATATCAGGATTACTTAGCTCGGGATAGACACCCAGTTTCAGTTCTGTTTCTACAGATATATCCCCAAATGGTTGACGTTAATGTTCATCCTGCCAAAACAGAAGTAAGGTTTCACGATCCAAATACCATACGAGGATTGCTGATAAGCTCTATCAAGGATGCCCTTACCACTAAAAGTCATATGGTTTCAACGAATATTGCCACAACTGCCTTAGGTCTTTTTCGAAATACGGCAACTACTAATAGTGCTGTTAAAACAAATATACCATGGCAAAAAAGTCCTAGCTCTTCAAAAAAAATATATCAGGATAATTTAAGCCCACATAATTTAAACGTATCTGATAATAGCAGTATTTATCGAGTCCAGAATTTAACTCTCCCTAAATCCAACCAAAATAGTTCTAATATTCAACAGCCATTAATAAAGACTGAACCTCATGCTAAAGTAGAGGTAGTAGAGGACTCTATAGTCAATTCAGGAGAGTTGGATAACAGGAGCGATGGAGCAACGCCTATAAGTAATAGGCTAGCATTGAGCGACGACGTCACCAACTTCTCACTAACTGATTGTACTCATACTGATCACAAAAATGTGTCACTCGGAGCGGCAAGAGCACAATTGCACGGTACTTATATAATATCACAAACAGCAGATAGTATTGTTATCGTAGATCAACATGCAGCCCATGAACGTTTAGGATACGAAAAAATTAAACAGACGATAAGTAATAATGGATTAATTAAGCAGAGATTACTGATACCTGAGATAGTAGAATTACCAGATGTCAAAAGAGCCGATTTATTATATAATAAGAAGGTAGATCTTTCTAAATTAGGTTTAAGCATAGAAAAATTTGGCGAGCGATCCATCATTGTATCAGAGGCTCCAAGCCTATTAGGAGATATCAATATAAGCCAACTTATTCAAGACTTAGCAGATAATTTATCTGATCTTGGCGAAAGTATTTCCTTGATTCAATTGATTGAACATGTTACAGAAACATATGCATGTCATTATTCTATCAGAGCAGGTCGTAAATTATCTTCTGAAGAAATGAATGAATTGTTAAGGCAAATGGAGAAAACTCCTTTTTCAGGTCAATGTAATCATGGTAGACCAACTTACATTGAACTCAAACTCAAAGATATTGAGCGATTATTTGGACGTACATAATTGATATAGTCAATTTAGGATAAGAGTAAGCCATTTTAAAAAATGGGTAATAGTAGTTATAGTGAATTAACTTGAATAGTATTTAGCTTCAGCGTCATTGCGAGGAGCCATTTTAGTGGCATTGAAGCAATCCAAAAAAAGATTAAAATGGATTGCTTCGGAGGCTTACGCCTACTCGCTAATAGACAGCACGATGGGTGCTTATTCGGCACTAATTCAGGTTAATTGACTGTACTGAGTTAGGAAATGAAAAAAAATAAGTAATACCGCAAAAATAATAAGAACAACTATTAGTGTAGCAAAAAAATCTGTTATATTTATAGATATGACCGAATTTGTAATAACTTGTTATATCGAATTCAGGTTAGTATAATATTGGAAAAATTGTTTGTCATGTTTTTGATAAAATTTTTAGTTTTTTATAATTTTCTGTTTGCGTAATAATTGGCATAGCAACTGACAATTGAGGTTAATATAATGTTTAACTATAATAATATATTTGATAATCACATAACTAGAATTAAACAAGAAGGCAGATACCGTGAATTTGTTCCTGTTCAAAGGCAGGCAGATAATTTCCCGTCCGCTTGGTATGTTGATAAAGAAATTGTCATGTGGTGTATCAATGATTATCTTGGAATGAGTAAGCACCCAGATGTCACCAAAGCTGCTCTAGAGGCTACAGCAAAATATGGCATTGGTTCTGGCGGTACAAGAAATATAGGTGGCAATAATAGCTGCATAATAGAATTAGAGCAAGAATTAGCAACCCTACATAATAAAGAATCAGCTTTAGTCTTCACTTCCGGTTATGTTGCCAATGATACCACCCTTGCAACACTAGCAAAAATAATGCCTAATATAGTTTTTTTCTCAGATGAGCTAAATCACGCTTCTATTATTTCTGGTATATGTAACTCAAAAGCTGAAAAACATATTTATCGACATATTGATGTTCAACATCTTGAAGAACTACTTAAAAAGCTAGATATTAATAGACCAAAGATTATTGTTTTTGAATCAGCTTATTCTATGGACGGATTATTTTCTCCAATAGAAAAAATAGTGAATTTAGCTAAAAAATATAATGCTTTAACTTTTATTGACGAAGTACATACAGTGGGTCTATATGGTAAGCATGGTGCTGGTATTGCCGATCTTCAAGGTTGTGCTGATAAAATTAATATTATCCAGGGAACCCTTGGCAAGGCTTACGGCGTTATTGGCGGCTATATTGCAGCTGATAGTCAGATTATCGATTCTATAAGACTTACGGCTCCAGGTTTTATATTCACCACCTCTTTACCGGCAATTATCGCTTCGGCAGCAACTAAAAGTATTCGTCATTTAAAAAATTCTAATATAGAAAGGGAAACTTACCAAAAGGTAATAGCCAAGGTAAAAAAATCTTTTGATCAAGCTAAAGTGAATTATTTTAAAAATGATAGCCATATTATACCAATAATTATTGGCGACCCAATTAAAGCCAAACAAGCCTCTAATATGTTGTTGAATGACTATAATATTTATGTTCAGCATATCAACTTTCCAACAGTACCACGTGGCACAGAACGCTTAAGAATCATTCCAACACCCAACCATACCGATCAAATGATTCAGGATATTACCAAAGCTCTTGTTGAAATTCTTAGTGTACTGGATATATCGCCATCCATCAATTCCCATTCTATAATAAAATTACCTCTATACCCCGCAGCGTAGATAATATACTAAATTATACCAATCGAGATAATAATTATTCTTATTTCGTAAAGTTAATAATGGTATCTACATTGCATATGTATAGTCAATTCAGGAGAATTTGGTGCTAGGAGCGATGCCTATAAGTAATAGGCAAGCGACGAGTGACGACGTACATAGTACCCTACAATTTTTGTAAAGATGGTATTAGGATAGAAAAAAGTTTTTGTTTGGGAGGTATTAATAATGTGGATATTAGCTGCGTTATGGCTGTTGTAGATTGATAAAAAGCATTTTTGATATGATCAAAGCCATAGGTAAATAATGAAAACAATTGTCTTTCAATGGTTTTGTACCGTTTTATTCGGATGGGATTTAAGGCATTTTGTATTATTCCATTTTTGACTATTAAAGCTGAAGCAATAGCAGTTATCACTAATAATTTTTCAAATCTATCCAATTTTACAATGTGACTTTTTTCAATATCAAAACCACCGCTTTTTAGGTGCAAAAATAGTCGTTCAACACTCCAACGAAATTTATATAAAGCAAAAATATCTTGCTCTATTTCAATTGAAGACACCAGAACCATCAGCTCGCTCTTATCATTTCTATATGCGGTAAAATTAACCTTTCTATTCCATAATATACCACTACAAGCCCTATACTCTAAGGCTTTAACATCACTAAATATTCTTTCAATGGTTAAAGTTCTTAAACCTTTTGTAAGACGAATTTTATGATCCATTTTTAATGGAATAACAAACTTTAGATGGTTATTTATCAGAAAGTCTAACCATTCTTTATTCATAAATTCTCTATCAGCAAGCAAATATTTTATTCTTTCAACGCCAAAATTATTAATAAATTTCTGTAAAAATTCCTTCATAAATTCTGCAGAACACCCGCCACCATGCGACAAAGTCTTCCAGAATATTGGCACCGATATTTTACCAATTACCATTACTAAAAATAAAATATTAATATCGGATTTACCAAATTTCCAACTTGTCCTATCCATTGCTACGACATAATTTTTTGAAGCAAAAAAGCTTAATAGCAAATAGCCAACCTTCATATAATCAAAATTAAAATCTTTTAAAAAACGATAAATTCTATGAGTTTTTGACGTCGCTTTAGCATCACCTAAAATACCAAGTGCTAAACCTTTTTGATAAATTGAGCTGCCCGTCAGCAAACTAATTACCATACCAACCAAACATTTTAATCTTGATTTATTTCCGTCTATATATAAAATCAATTCTTGAAGTATTATATTATGCATTTTGTTATAAAAATACCTACCTTATACTACTTCACACCACTCTAAATCAACCATTCTTCTTCATCTTCTCAAAATTGTAGGGTACTATACACCGTAGGTGGCGTGGCAATCCATTTCTAATCACTTTTCTGGATTGCTTCGTCGACCTTACGGTCTCCTCGCAATGACGATTTTTCAATTATTGTTTTCTTAAACTCGATAATCAAGTTTTTTTGCAGATTTGAATAAAATATAGGATCATGGTTATCATCCCTGCGAAAGCAGGGATCTAAAAATACCCTGAGGTATTATAGATTCCGCACCGAAGCGAGAATGATGGTATGGACGAGTGAAGCGAAATATGCTTTACTGGTACGGAGTCAGCTGAAAAATAGTTTTCAGCTGCTCCAAATTAAATAATAATTTAATTAATAGGTCCATACCATGATAAATAATAGCATAAAAAATACTATAATAGGAATAGATTTAGCAAAAAATAGTATGCACTTGGTGCCAGTCGATCAAAATGGCAAAAAAATAGGTTATCAAAAAGTTACAAGAGATGAGTTAATAGCCTATTTAAGCAATCTCGATAAAAGTTCATTGGTAGCTATGGAAGCATGTGGAGGAGCTAATTATTGGTCACAGGAAATTGCTAAGCTTGGTTTGCAAGTCAAACTAATGAAAACAAAAGATGTAAAAGTTTATGCTACATCGAAACAGAAAAATGATTATAACGATGCGTTAGCAATATGCAAAGCGGCTCGTGATCCAGAATTAAAAACTGTGCTGCCAAAAAGCAAAGAGGAACAAGATATAAAATTTTTGCATAAAATTAGAAGTAATACGATCAGAGATCGTATAATGGTTCCAATATTTTGGACAGAAAAATAAGAAAAATGAGATAGAATTCTTTAGCAAACAAGGAGAGCTAGAGATGAAAAAACAAGTAAGGCAATATAGTGCTGAGGAGAAAGCCAAAATTGTCATAGAAGCAATTAAGGGAGAGCTAACAATAGCCCAGATAACCAGTAAGTATGGTGTTCATGCAACACAGATAAGTAACTGGAAAAAACAAGGTCTTGAGTTGTTAGTACAAGGTTTTAAGAATAAAACACAGAGTGCTGATCCAAATCAGCAGGGGTTAATCAAGAATCTATATGAGCAAATTGGTCAGTTAAGCGTTGAGTGTGACTGGCTCAAAAAAAAATCTGCATTGTTTGGAATTAAAGGTTAGGTGTAATATGATAGAGCCTAATCATAATAAGTTAACAATTGTACAACAGTGTAAGTTATTGGATATTAGCAGGTCAACCTATTACTATCAACCTACTGGTATTAGTGAACAAGATATCAAGATTATGGCAATAATTGATGAGACCTATACTATGCATCCATATTATGGTATGCGGCGGATGGCTAAATATTTACAAGCCCAAGGTTTTTCGGTAGGTCGTAAAGCTGTTAGACGTTACTACAAGATAATGGGTCTTGAAGCTGTTTATCCTAAAATAAATTTAAGCAAGAGGAATCAAGCGCATAAAATATATCCTTATTTACTAAAAGGATTAGAAATAGTATTGCCAAACCAGGTTTGGAGTGCAGATATAATACCAATTGCAATAATTAACACGGTGTGTTTATCCAGTCTCTATACATAATTGATTTTACTAAATCTACATTATGAGCAAATTGATTCCAAGCGTAACAAGCCATAGTGACGATATCTTCATATACACCATAACATTGGTTAGACAAGAAATGATTTTTGATCCATTCCCAAACTTGTTCCATTGCATTAAGTTCCGGCGCATAGGGCGGAAGCGGTATCAAAGTGATATTGCTTGGCACAGTTAGTTTTTTGGCTGTGTGCCAACCTGCATTATCCGTTAGTAAAGCTATATGTCGGTTGCCTTGAATACTGCGAGAAAGCTCTTCTAAGAATTTATTCATTGCCTGTGTGTTTGCATATGGTAAAATTAATGCAAAAGCTTCTCCTGTATCATGGCAAGCAGCTCCATAAATATATGTTGAAATGAATTGCTGTTGCCGAACTTTACGGGGTCTAGTGCCACGCTTAGCCCATATACGAGTTAAGCTACCTTGTTGCCCAACTCGAGTTTCATCCTGAGACCATATATCAACTTTACATCTATCGATATTTTTTGGTAATAATTTTGTTAACATGTCTGGGAAGTTTTTTTATATGTATTTTGAGTCTCTTGATTTGACTTTGGATGCATTGAACGAGAAGTAATCCAGCTAAAACCAAGGCGGTGCATAGTATTGTAGACTGTTTTTAAAGCGCATTTAGCACCATATTCCTCAAGTAACATGATATGTAGCTCCTTTCCAGTTATATACCCACCAGTTTTACTTTCACTGAGCGTATTGATTTTATCAAAAAGAGCAGACTCTTGTATAGTGTTAATCTTCCTAGGGGCGCCGCTTCTTTGTGATTCAAATAATCCTTCAAAACCATGATTCCTAAATCTTCTGAGCCATGATTGCACAGTTTTCCAGTGTGACTTCACTATTTCAGATATGGCTTTTAAAGATTTGCCTAATTGAAGGTGATACATCGCCAATAAACGTATACGATTTCGACCATGCGGCTCATGTTTCATCATTTTTATAAAATCATGACCATGAAAACCTTGTGGTAATATTAACCTAGCCATTTGAGTACCTTTATCAGTTAAAAACCCATTTTATACCACTGCGTTAATTATTGCAATTGGTATGACAACATCAAAACAGATGATTATGTTAATCACGTTGCTCCACCTAATAGTTATTCTTTAACTACTACTTATAAAGAGTTGCAAGATAAATACTCCTGTAGTAAGTCTGTCATCTCTAAAACTCTTAAAGAGTTAGATACGAAAGGATTTATTACTAAAAAACGTTTCTTTGTTAAAAGTGATGATGAGGATGATAATAGACATGATAAGTCTGTTTGGCGTATTACTGTTACCTTACCAAATATGATACAACAACATCTGCAAAATGAAGTAAAAGATCGTGCTAAATCCTCATCTAGAAGCGTTGTTTCCAATTCTGACCCATATGTTTCCAATTCTAGTCAATGTATTAATAAATACTTTATATCAAATACTAAAGATTTAGATAATATAGATAGCGAAAAAAGTTTTTTTGCAAAAAATAATCATTGTTCATCTGAAAATTTATCTGAATTATCTGTATCTTATAAAAATTCTTTAGAAGAAGAAAAAAAAGAAATTCCTATTGAAAAAGAAATAGTTAGTATTGAAACTCTTCTTCCTATCAACACACAGGAATCTATTCTAGACACAGAAACATCTAATAATTTAGAAGAAGGAAAACAAAAAGCGATAGAAGAAATATCAGAAACAGTAAAGGGAGAACAAGAAAAAACACTACTACTGAATCAATTGAGCGAGCAAAGTGACGAAGAAGAGCAAATCAATGCTGCAATAGAAAATGGCTTGGTAAATACAATGGCAGAAATGCCTGTTACATCAACTACTAACCCTCCAAACAACTTTCCAAATCATAATAAATCACTAAGCTATAACAAACCATCAACTCAAGCTAAATCGTTAAAATCCTTCTATCCTCTTAGCAAGGAGCAAGTAGATAAATTAAACCAATTGTCGAGTAGAGAGTTTAGTAATAACTTTGCTAACCAGTTGTTACTAAAGCTCTATATTCGTGATCATAATAAAACATTTGCCAGTACAAATCACATGATTGCTTATATGAGCAAAGCTTTCCGTTATGAGAAACACCAAGCTCCTATGGTTAATCATGAAACTTTTAGATTTACCGCCAATGTTTCAGATCCTGAATCTGTAGAAATGCGACAAAAAGAAAAATACTTAAGAGAAGTGGAGTATAGCATAGATACCAGCTATTCCTCTCAATTAAGAAAAAAAATAGCTGGTATGTTTGAGACAAAACTAGCTTATCAAATACTTACAGAAGGAAAATTTGATTATCATGCAACCAACTATCAAACAACTAGTCAAGAACTAGAAATAAAAAATGATATTTGCCAAAATCTTGAATTATCTGAAGAAAATAACATAACAAAATTTGATCATGTTCTCGATCATTCTACTTGTTTTGTTGATAGTGCATTAAGTTTAGCTTCAAAGCATGATGTTGCTCATATTGATTATGATAATCAACTAAGCATTAATTTTACTGAAAATGATCAAATAAAATCTGGTTTAGTGATTACTGAAAATGATGATATCAATGATGAAATTCTAACTAGAGAATTATCTGAATTATCATTAAAATCGTTATCTACTAGACAATTTGCACGTATTACTTTAGCTAATACTTGTACTGTCAAATTACCAAAAGACTTGATATTAACTAACTATCAACAACAAAATTTAGAAAAAGCTATTTTTACAGTTTATGGTTATGTTAAAATTGTTTATCAGCAATTACCAGCTACTTATAAAAAATTAGGTTCATCAAGATTACCAAATGAAATCTTTTTAACAGAATTGAATCCAAATTCTATTTGGTACAAGATAAGAAAAAAGTTAATTGCTAATTTTGATGAACATATTGATAAAGCTTGGTTCTCTAAATTAATTGCAGAGGAGGATGTTATCACACAAAAACTCACTTTAATTGCTCCTACTAACTTTCTTAGAGATTGGATTAATAATAAATATGGCTCCGTTATTAAAGATATTGCCAAAAAACTAGAGTACCAGTTTGTTGAACTGGTAACTAAAAAACAATCTTTGTGTAATGTTGCATGAGAACTCAATTTGTCTATAGGATGATAGTAACTGCTATAAGTTATTTAAATCTATATCCTTATCAGAGTTTTCATCAGAAGAGTTAACTGTAGTAGTAGGTTTAACCCTACCAATCATTTCATCTATAGAAACTTGGAAGTAATCTGCAAGAGCTAGTATAACAGAACTATTTAACGTTCTTGTAATTTTATCATCATTAATAAATTGCCAAATAACAGTTTCACTAAATCCAAGATACTTAGATAATTGATAAGGATTTAAATTTTGTTCTTTAATCTTATAAACAATAAAATTACGTAACTTAAAGTTATAATTACTTAAAATAATATCATTATTGTTATAATTATTTTTTGAAATATACTTTTTCCTTCCAACAACTTCATCAATAGAGCAACTAAAATAATTAGCAATTTTTATGATAGTTGCTAAATTAGTATTGGAACGTAAAGCATGTAAAATTTGAAAGAGTGTATTGTACGGCACACCACTTTGTCTAGAGAATTCTCTTTTTGTTAATCTATTTTCTAAAAGCTTCCTTTTTAAAAATTTTTGTATTAGATGTACAATTGCCATGCATGAATAAATATAAAACACTCTAAATTTAGAGTGTTTTTTACTTGACACCCTAAAAAGATTCTAATAAACTTATAAGTAAGGATAAACAATTATCCTATGAGCAAAAGAGTAGGAAATATAATTTAATCTACTGCATAACAAATTTTATTCCTTGCTTTTGCTCATAACTTTAAAAGCTTGGTTTTGTAATAAATCCTTTATATCAAAGTTGGTATCTGAAAATATAAAAGATTTAGTACGAATTAACCTAATGATAACTAGTTACAGTCAATTAAAAGGTTACATGTATGATAAACAAACTTGTCCGTCAAATCAACTTCATTCTTAATAAGGCTCTTTCTGATATCAATTTCATACTGCCTTTTTACAAATATTGTGGGAGGTAGTAAGTATGTTATATCAAGGAATTACACTATCACTAATTATTATTGAAGGAATATTAATATTAATTTCTCTCAGATTTTTACAGCGTACTAATATTATCAGTAAAGATTTTGCTACAATATTTGGTAATGCTAAAGGAGAAATATCTAGCTTATTTAACAATCTGAAAGAGTTAATTATCCTTAGCAGCAAGAGAGAAGATCATATGTTACATACAACATTTTACCTAGAAGAAATAGAAATGTATGTAAAAAAGATTCTTAGTAAACTTGAACAAGAAAAAGATACTAAAAAGTCAACTTAAAAACTTAATTTTAAAGGAACTGTAGAAAGAGGGAACATTTTGTCTGCTACATAAACTGATAAACGTTAATGATTGGACTTTGGACAAAAATCCCTGTTTTTTTACAAAATAGAAAGTTTGATAAAAAACTAGTATTCTGAGTTATCTTTCTAAGATTATTATTAATCTATAGTTAATATTTTTACAATTTTAGGTAAATTATTTTATATAATAGACAAATTATAAGTTGCTAAATATAGGTTAAATTATTTTGTCCAAAGTCCAATTAATGAAGTATAACCAGTTAAGTCAAAGATTTAAATTGGTATTTTGATACCTATAAATACTTTACCTAGAAGGAACATTATTTTTAGATTTATGCACTTTTTTAATAGAAGAGCTACAAACATTATTTTGAGGTTTTTGTTGATGAGATATTAGAGAACTTTTAATTTGTTTGAGACTATGTAAATCTTCAGAATCAAGAGATTGTAGGGACTGTGGAATAGTTTGATTAACTTCTTGTTTTTTTTGGATATTAGGTATAGAGCGTCCAATCATTTGATCAATAGAGATATCAAAATAATTGGCAAGAGCAACGGTAGGAGAGCTACCTAAGCATTTTTGTTTAGGGTTATTACCGATGAAATTATCAAGTAGATCTCTACTAAATCCAATATTAAGACTTAATTTACTAGGTCTCATTTTTTGTTCTTGGAGTTTTGTTTTTATAAAATTTCTTAGATTATTAGCGACATCATCAATATTGATATCGGAGAATTGATATTCTCCTTTAGTAGGAGGTAAATATTTTGTTCTACCAGTTACTTCATCTAAAGAGCATTTGAAATAATTAGCTATTCTAAGAAGAGAATTGAGTTCTGGGTTATTTTTAACACCGTTTATTAAAGGAGTAATAGTAGAGTAAGGAATACCACTTTGTTCTACGAAGATATTACGTTTTAAGTGTTTAAATTTTTTTGCTAAAAATTTTTGGATTTTTTTTGATGTCATATAAAACTGAACAACCCTCAGCTCGAAGCTGAGGGGTTATAAAGTGGAGTCAATTTGAAATTGACCTACTTCTATGGGTTCTCATTCTTGTTCTTCTATATATTTTTGGATTATTGCATCTGTTATATTACCTGAACTTATTGCCATATAACCTATAGCTTGGTATCCACACTAAATGCACTTTTAAGTCATATTTACTATGAAACCCTATAACTCCTAATCTTATTTCACTAATTCGTCGTTAACACGACTTCATTATATCTTCCCTTCGCCTAAAGGCGAGGGTTTTTTATAATCCCCGTTGGGGGACAATAAATACGATTTACGGATTATTATTGACTTATATAACTCTAGATTATAAAATCAATAATTAACTAATTATATATAGCCAGTTTAGTAATAATTAAAATCAATATGAACTTAAAAAGTAAAATTAAACAATATTAGAAAAATAAAAGAAGATAGAACATGATAATCGAAGAAGATTAATTAATAGGTCAATATTAAAAGTTATAAAAATCAATAATTACAATTGAGGGAATATAAATCATGCAAAAAAAATCTACAAATTATCATAGCAATATTTATTCAGTTTTAAAGACCGGAATTTACCTTGCTCCTATGTTACTAAGTAACATTGATGTGTATGCGGATATTGATCTTGATGCTGGGATGAAGGCGGCTACTGAACCGGTAAAGAAGATGATTAACGATTACTATCCAGTAGGTATTTTTATAACAGGTGCTATAGGAGCGATGATGCAACAACAAGGTGATCTTCGGGATAGAATGCTTGGTTTTGGTAAAGGTGCATTATGTGGGGGGTTAACGGTAATAGCAGTAAAAACTGGTCTTGGGGTATAAAGAGGTAATATGGAAAGAGTTAGATTAAATAGAGCCTTAAACAAAGAGACTAAATATTACGGTCTTAGTTATCTTGGCATTATAGGGGCACTAGCTATTGGTTGTTTAGTATGGACTAGGTTTGGTATGACTATAGGCATTATGGGTTTTGTTGTTGGTTATGGTGTTTCTGCGATTGTTGCTAAGGAGTGGCATAGCGGTAGTGTTCAGAAGTTTATGTATTGGCATTTACCATTTAAACATCTTTTTGGTGGGAAATATTTGCCTGATTCACATAAGAGATGTTTTTTGTAAGTTTAAGTAGCCTAGGTAAAATTAAGCATATAGGAAAATGTTTAACATACATATCAAACAACAAGTTTTAAGAAGGATGTCATGGATTTAACTAATGCTATGCAAGGTGGCGATCGTATTACCAAGCAGCGTAATCTATTTTTACTATTCACTATATTACTTGCTGTAACGAGTTCTGCACTAAGCCTGAAGATTTTAATGCAGGAGGAGAGAATTATTATAGTGCCACCATTGACCTCAGAGGTAATGATTTCCAACCGTAAAGTATCAAGTAGCTATTTGGAGCAAATGACTATGGTATTTTTAAACTCTTTACTTGATTTATCTAGCATAGATGTTTTGCATAAACGAGATATGATTTTAAAGTACACTAGCAATAGTCACCCAAGTTTTTCTAAAAGGATCAATGAGTATTTTGCAGATAGTGCGGAAAAATACAAAAACTTTGATTTAGTTACTTACTTTACCGTTAAGAATATGGAAATTGATGAAACTAAAGGAGAGGTTATAGCCCACGGCATATTAACTTCACGATACGGCAAACGTGGTTTTGAATCAACACCTACTTCTTATCGACTTAGCTTTGAATTTAGTGGTGGATATTTGCGGTTAAAAGAATTCAACCAAGTAGTAGACGAGAAAGATAAGGAAGAGAAGCAAGGTAAATAATAACAATGCAATTAGGTGATAGTTAAATGAGAAATGTAATTAACAAATTATATTCATTATTCTTTTTATCGTTATGGTCAATTTTAGTGCTGATAGTTTTTCCTTGGCAATCTTATGGTGCTAGTCATTTTAATTATTCTGGAGATGAGACAATAGAAGCAAGTATAGCAGCGGGTGAGTTAAACAGGATTGGAGTGTTAGGAGGGGAGATTGTGGAAGTAGTAGGTGATGAGAATAAGTATACAATTTACTGGAGCAGCGATTGGCGTAATTTGTTCATTAAACCTAAGGTAGAAGTTGGTGAGACTATATCGTTAAGTTTAATAATGCCAGGAAGGCATGCACAAGATATTAGGTTTACAGTATTAGATATGGCATCACAAACAATATTGCTTAATTTGCATAATAAAGTGATTAAATCATCTTTAACAACTAACAAAATGTTAGTGTATTTCGATCAAAAGCTAAAATCAGAAATGGTTTTGATGATGAGAGCAATGATTGAAGGAGTGCAAGGTAAGTATTATGTTGTAGAGGCTGAGCGTACGTTACGCAAAACCAAGCAACAATTGCTTAAGCAAATTAGGTGGTATCGTTATGGAGATTTAAGTGGAGCGGTGTTATTAGTAAAAAATCTTAGCTCCAAGCCATTGATACTACTGGAATCAGATTTTAGTAATATTTTTACGAACACTATAGCAATCAATTTGGGTAGCAGTGAGTTAGCAACAGGAGCATCTACTAAAGCATTCATCATTACCAAAGAAGTAGCTTATGATTAAGAAATGTAAAAATATCTTTAGCAAAATTATTAATGCCAAATTAAAGCCAAATGATCAAACGCAAGATATTGCTAATACTAGCCTTCAAGTACCGCATGCTCAAAACTCAACTAATGCTAAAAAGAAGCAAGATGTAATTATATTACTTTTACTCGGGGCTTTGGTAGTTATTGGTTTAATTTTTATGAAGTATCAAGCAAATAAGGCAAGTAATATTGGTATTGAGTCTGAGGCTAAGTTACCATTAAATCTAGTAGTAGCAAGCGATGCTCTTGATATAGATAAAATGTGGCGTAATCATTTTGAAGATAAGCTGATGGATGCTAAGAATCAATCAAACGAGAAACTAAAGCTAATTGAAAGCAGTATTAATGAGCAATCAGTAGCTTACACTAATCAGTTAAAAGGCGAGATAGAGAAGCTGAAAGCTCAAATGCAATATATTACTGAGGAGCAAGAGTTAGCTAGAAGGGAGTTTAATAATGCTCGCATAAAGTCTACAGAAGACGATAGAGCTACAAAAACCCATCATCCGTTAATAGATGATAGTCGTATTACGGTAAATCACCTAGATCGTGGTGAGCGATTTGATCGTCCAAAATCAGCACGTAGTTATATTCCGGAGACTGCCTATGTTAAAGGAGTATTGCTAGGTGGTATTGTGGTGTCGACATCTATCGGTTCTGCTTCAGAACCAGTGCCAGTAATTATTAGAATTACTGATCGTGGTAATTTGCCTCAGAACTTTGACATAGATATAACTCATTGCCAAATCATGGGTTCTTCGTATGGTGATTTATCATCTGAGCGAGCGGTTATCAGGGCAGAGGTTTTGTCATGTAAGGATTCAGTCAATGAGCTAATTTACACCACTAAAATAGCTGGTCTGATTTATGGCGATGATGGTATGAACGGTATTAAAGGTAAAGTGGTGCAAACTAGCAGTAAGCATTTAAAGAACGCAATGATCGGAGGAGTGATTAGTGGATTTGCTGGGGCTGCCAAAGGTCAGGATCAAGTAATTGTTAGTAGTTTTGGCATGGGAAGTACCAAAAAGAAAAATATGGGTGACATGTTACAAGAAGGTGGATTTGCTGGGGCTAGTAATGCTGCTGAGAAGATAGCAGATTACTATATTAAGCAGGCTGAAAGCATGTCACCAGTATTATTGGTGTCTGGTGGTACTAAGGTAGATATAGTATTTACCAAAGGGGTATATTTAGGTGCATTAGATGTTCAGGAAAAGCTACAACAATATCGAGTAGAAAAAGCAAAAAAATGATCAATGATTTCACTATTAGTCAAAGTTGGATTGGCAATAAATTTAAACAAGTTACTAAATTTATATTTATCATCTTGATTTTACCCATGCTAATTAGTTCTTGCTCTATATATTCGGCTGGTTTTAATTGTCCGGATAGCAAAGGAGCAAGATGCATGATGTTATCCGAGGTAGATAAACAAGTAGATTCCGGCGAGATTGAGACGGTCTATTTGAATAGAAAATGTCGCGGGAATAGTTGTAGATTAGAGCATAGCAATGTACCGAAAAAAGCGTTAAATCAAATACATAAGGTTAAAATAATGCCTATAGAAAATGGGGTAGAAGAATACCAAGACGGCGATAACTTATACTTAAAATAGATTACAGGGGCAAATAATGAATTTCAGTATTTTCAAACAGATATCTCAGAATATTGCAGCTACTTGCGGACTATCTGAAAATATTGAAAGCCCAAATAGTGTATCTATGGTAGGTAACATTTTATCAGGGACATTTGTCTTCAATGATTATTTAAGTTATCGATATTTTGATGAGGAGCAGGGGTTATTTTTAAATGATGGAAACATTGCTGGTTTTATGTTGGAGATTAGTCCTATTGTTGGCGTTGACGATACACTGCACAAGAATCTATCGCATTTCTTTAACGATGAGTTGCCTGAAAATTCTTACTTGCAATTTTTGCTAGTGGCAAATCATGATGTAGAAGATATTTTGGGTTACTGGCAGAAGATGCGTAACAATAGTGATCCTTTACTTGAGAAAATAACCAAAAGACGAGCTGAGTTTATCAGGGAGCAAGCGATAAGCTTTGGTATTTCTGACGGTCGTATTGCTCGAGATTATCGAATATTTGTTTCCTTTAGTAGCAAGCTTGATACAAAAAACAATAGCAAAAGTGGCATTATCAGTTTTCGAGATAGTTTGATGCATAAATTGGAATCATTACAACTCGCTCCGCATATTTGCGATGCTAGTGATTTAATAGCTTTAACAAGATTAATGCTACAAATGGAGCTGGGTGGCAGTACAAATACTACTTATACTCCGCATGAAATATTATCAAGGCAAATAGTAATGCCTTGTATGCTGCAAGGAATAGAGGAAGATCAGATTAATCATGTAACAACTGGCTTAACTTCTAGAATCTATCATATTAAGGAATTGCCTCAAAGTTTCTCGCTAGCTGAAACTATCAATTTGTTGGGTGATAGTACTCGTAGCCATATGGGTATAGCTGCAAGATTTATCATTAGTTACTGCGTAGCGAGTTCCATTAGTAAATCGGCTAGCAGGATGATTACGGCAAGAGGCAAGAAAGTGATTGAAGCTTCAGAGAAGTGGTATAGCCACGGTAACCGTGATCTTAAGAGAGAAGCAGCTGAGTGGCAAGATATTAATGACCAAGTGACTAGTAGTGACGAGAAGTTTTTAACAGAACACTGGTCATTAATGGTAACTGCCCCCAAAGAATCAATTGATATAGTTAGTCAGAACTTAATTACTTTGTATAACAATAATAATTTTCGTCTTGGTATTTCGTATCATCTACAATTACCGGTATTGCTGAGTATGATGCCAATGCAACAAGCTTTAATGTGGAATATCTTAGACAAATTTAAATTAACTAGATTAGTGCTATCTAAGGAAGTAATAGCTAGGCTACCAATTCATGCTGAGTGGAAAGGAGTGCCAAGGTCAGGGGTACTCCTGCACGCACGACGTGGACAATTATTTAATTTCAACCCATTTTATAAAATTAATGCCGGCAATTACAATATTTGTATCTTTGCACCGAGTGGAGGAGGTAAGTCAGTCTTTTTGCAGGAGTTAGCTGTTAGTCTAATGGCACAAAATACTAGGATGTTCATTTTAGATATTGGACAGAGTTTTGCCAATATTTGCACTTTGCTAAATGGAGAGATTATTCAGTTTGGTCGCAAAGCCCCATTTAGCCTTAATCCTTTTGCTAGTTTTTACCAAGGAATGAATTCAGATGATAAGGACGAGTTTTTAAAATGTACTAAAGGTTTACTTGAAGTAATGTGCGGTGTAGGAGATGATGCACGGGGGTCAGCTGAGCTAGAAAAAGCGATAGTTGCAGCATTAGCTAAGAGTAATTACCAGTTGGATATTAGCAGTTTTGCTAAATTTCTTGAAGATAGCGATCTTCTGAGTTTACAAAAATATGGAGCAACCTTGTATCCTTATACCCATGAAGGATTGTACGGCAAATATTTTTCAGGAACAAAACAGGCAACTTTTCAGAAGCTGATTACTGTATTTGAGTTTGAAGAGATCAAGAATGATCCTAAGTTACTTTCGATAGTATTACAGATATTACTAATGGAAGTTACCAATCAATTTCTTACTGGTGATCGCCAAACGCCTTTCATGATTATCGTGGATGAAGCATGGATGTTACTTGATTTTGCCACTAGCTTTTTTGCAGCTTTTGTTAGAACTGTGCGTAAATATGGAGGTTCATTAGTGATATGTGTACAGAATTTCATGGATTTACATAAGTCACAAGAGCATCGAACTATTTTAGAGAATAGCACTTGGACGATATTATTGAAGCAAGATGAGAAGGCTTTAGGAGCATTTAAGGAATCAGAAGCCTTTAAGGATATGATACCGCTAATCAGATCAATTAGTTTAGTGCCAAACAAATATGCTGAAGCTCTATTATATACTACGGGAGTGACGGTAATAGGTAAGTTAGTGCTGGATGATTATAGTAAGGCACTATTTTCCACTGATGCAAGTGATTTTAATTTCTTAAAACAAAAAACTGCGGTTGGTCTAACTCTAGATGAGGCAGTAGAGCAATTGGTAGAGATTAAGAAGACTGGTAAAGTAATACGGGGCTAAAGTAATAAGGATCTAAAATATGGAGATAGCAAAGAAAATATTAGTGTTAATTACTGCGGTTACAATGGGTGCATGTTTTGGTTTTACAATTGCTAGGCAGTTAGGTTTAAGTAGTAATGATTGGCATATTTTATATGTTGCTGAAGATGAATTGATGAGTCTTGAAAAGGATAGAGTCACAAATGAACATCTAGAAGATCGCCAGCTATTTTTTGGTCAAATTGATAAGGCGGTGAATTTAGCTGTAAGTTTACCAAAAGTCTACCAAAATAGTATGACCAAGGTAGTTTATAGCATGAGTAGTGTAAAAGGTAAAAATGTTAGATCAATAAGCAAGGAAATACACAGTAAAATTATTGAAGAATTGAGTAAACAATAACAGGTACAAAACAATGGATAAATTTGATACGAATAAAGCTTGGGGAGAGGTAAAGAAGGCATATAAATTCCAAACTATCGTAGTATTAATATTGGTTGTGACAATGTTTATCTTGGTGATTCCAAGAGTTATGCCGCCTGCTAAAAGAGGCAATAACGAAGTTTCGGAGAACAAGCAAGTAGATAAGAGGGATAATAAAGCTGATAAGATGAAACGTATAGTGATTCGCATGATGCTTGCTGGTTTTGATAGTCATGAAATTAGCAAGCTTAGTGGTGAATATCAATTTGAGAATAGTTTGTTACGCTCTACTCTAGATAGTATGAGCGACAAACAGATTGTAGAATTTTATAATATTAGTATTTATGAATTAAATAGTTTAAGGCGGTGGGCTGAGGAAAGGAAGTTATGTAAGGTTAAATTATTAGAAGAGAAAATCAATGCAGAGAAAAAATAATTTGTTATTGATTATTTGTTTAGCGTTTAGTCATGTGGCAATTGCCAAGGATTTTGGTAAGCAAGGTGCAACTTTTGAGATTAAGGAAGAAGCTTTTGTCAGCATGATGCAGCGTAAATTACAAAGTCTAAATCTTGCTGAGTACCAGCAAAAGATGCAGGATTTGGCTCGAAAGAAAGTAGAAGAACCAGTTGCTATTGCCGGCATAGGTAAGGCAACCAAGACTATTAGTCATAATTTCGATCCGAGTTATGTTTTAGATCAGGATGTAGTTTTGCCATGCGGTAAGCTCTTATATCCAAGAGGTACAAGAGTTAATCCGCTAGATTATATGTCATGGGACGGCAAACTAGTATTTATTGACGGTCGGGATGAAAAACAAATATCTTGGGTAAAAGATAATTATTTAGAGGAGATGTTATCAAATAGCAGAGTAGCAGTGGAGGACAACTTAAGCGAGTTAAATAAAGAACATGCGAAGAATGCTGGTAATGCTAGTAACTCTGACGGTACTAAAATCGTCTTAACTGGTGGTAGACCACTTGAGCTAGAAAGAGAAATTGGTAGTCCAATATATTTTGATCAAGCAGGAGAATTGACAACAAAGTTTAATATTAGCTATGTGCCGGCAATAGTAGAGCAAGAAGGTAAGTATTTAAAGGTTACTGAAATTAATATAAGTAATAGCAGATAATATGATAAGAAATTAATAACATGAGTGATCAAACAAAGAATTTGACCTTTGGCGAGGTATCTTTCAGGAGTGTCGCCAAAGGTTGGATGAAACATACAAAAGTCATCACAATCTTAATTATGGTAATTTTTTTGCCATTGTCAAGTTATGGCAATACTTGTCAGGGGAGATTTGTTAACCCTATAACTGATATTTGTTGGTCATGTTTACTGCCAATTTCTATTGGTGGTTTTAATATAGGTAAGGGACGGAGTCCAAAGAAGAGAGACACTAAAAATCCCAGCTCACCACTTTGTTTATGCACCAAAGGTAATGTGCCGATTCCAGGCATTGCTGTTGGTTTTTGGGAGCCGGTACGCCTAGTTGATATTACTCGCACTCCTTATTGTATGGTTAATTTAGGCGGTCTGTCGCTAGGAACAGATTTACGAAAAGTTAGCTCCTATGCTAGAGGTTATGGTGATCATCATGCACATCGTTCGTTTTACCACGTTCATTATTATATTTATCCATTAATTTACTGGCTTGAACTTATCACAGACTTTATTTGTTTAGAGCAATCTAGCTTTGATGTGGGATATATTAGCGAACTAGATGTAGCGTGGAATGACGAAAAGCTACAAACTCTTTTAAATCCAGAAGTTTTTTTATTTGGCAATCACTTAGCACAAGCAGCATGTAGCATTGATTGTGCCGCTTCTACTGTTGACTTACCAAGAGATGAAATGTTTTGGTGTGCTGGTTGCTGGGGTAATATCTATCCGTTTTCTGGAGCAAATAGCGATCATGTTGGTGGTATCCAATCAAGCAGTCTATATGCTACTCGTATTCTTGCCAAGATGCACCGAATAGGACTCGCTCAGGAAACATCTACATCGCAAAACACCTCTCCTATTGGTGGAGGAGAGCTTTGCCGTAAATCAAGGGCATTAAAGATTAAGAAGAGTCAGTACAAGCTACAAATGGTTAATCCGGTATCAACATCAAGTGGGATAGGTTGTTTCCCACTTGGATTATCGGACATGTTGTACTCTGCATTTAAGGAATATCCCTATGATGGGCAGGATTTTGGTTATTTAATTTTTAGGAAGGTAAATTGCTGTGCATTTTAATCTAATATCGTATGTAATTATTATACTATCGATTACTTCATATATAGCTAGTACACATGCAGCGACAGAATGTGATGATGCCAATAGTAAGAGCGATAATCAGTACAAGTTGATTCAGCAAGCAGCAATAGCTGATATCAAATGGGCTAGTGATTTAGCAAGGAGTAACCTTGATATGGTATGGCAAAACTTGCGAGATAAGTGGTGTAAGCAAAAGCAGTTAGAAGGACAGGATGCTTTTACACCCAGTAATAATAGTAATGCTCCATCGCTGCGGCAATTTACTGGTCTTTATGTGTTTGTAAGTAGCTCGATGCCCAAACCGTTACTGCAATCTTATTTGAGGGAGGCAAGTAAGTATGGAGGAGTCTTAGTATTTAAAGGTTTACCCGGTGGTAGTTTTAAAGAATTAACCAAGCTGGTTCTAGAATTAACTAATGAGCAGGATAAGCGGCAGGAGCTAGCATCTAGTATGCAGATAGACGATGAAGCGTATGAGAGATTTGAAATTATATCAGTGCCGACTATCGTACTTTCGCAAACGGATGATTATCACCCAACTAAGGCGTCTGCATTAAAGTTTGACAAGATTGTTGGTAATGTTGGTATTAAATATGCTTTAACAGAATTTGCAAGGTCAGGAGAATTAACTAAGCAAGCCTTGGAGTGTTTGAAGTGATTAATAGTTATAGTCATGTAGTAGTGAGGCAACTAGATACAGCTGTGGTTAAGCGACTCATATTAAAGCAGTGGTGGCAAATTGCCATAATGTTCATTGTTATACTGGCAAGTAGTAGTGCATTAGCGGGTAAGGTGCAAGTCAATAAGAATAAGCTCAGTGATTTATTCGAGAAAGAAATAGATGATAAGCAAGCGACTCTTAAATTTATTGAGAACTCGAAGAAGCAATCAGAGCAAGGGATAGCAAGTAAAGGAGCTGTGCAAGAATTAGGAGTAGATGAGAATGAACTAGAGGGCAAAGCATCAGAACTGAATGCTATTAATGTTAATAACTTAGAAAGTAAGGGGCAAGAGGAAAGGGCTAAAGAAGAGAATAGTTACATCAATCAGCTAGAAGTTGATTATTGCGATCCTAAGATTGTCAACCATAAAAGAGATATTGATAAGATTTCAGATGGCAGTAGTAAGTTGATGTCACGGTTAATGGAAGGTTTACGTGACCTTGATATTGATTGTAAAACTATTAAGGGGGATAAAGAGTTAGAGCCTGAATACGTCATCGAGATTGAAAAAGAACATATGAATGACACAATATACAATCAAAAATTCTGCGAGGAGCTACGTAATGAATATAGTTGTAGTGATAGTCTAACATTAAAATGTACTAAGCCTTCGGTAAGGTATAAAGAATGGCAAGATAGAGTAATGTATCTTGGAGGTTTTGAGTTTTGGTTTGATTATCATGGTTGGACACATACCATCAGATGCCGCAGAGGTTATTGGAGTGTGCATATGCGTCAAGGTAGGCGTATTAATGAAGAAAGACGTAACATGATAGTGAGTCGTTTAGGGGTGAAATTAGAGCAAGTGGAGGGAGTTAGAGCTCCCTGGGATGGTGAAGGTAAAATCACTCATGTTCAAGGTGTCCATCATGTGTTTCAAAGATATGCTATATATTATAAATATAGGGATAGTTATCCAGTATGTGAAGAATGGTCAGAAGAGTGGGCGGAAAAATGCAGATTAAAATGATCAACCATTTTACCACTGATTATACATATAGATTTAATATTCTAATGTTACAATTAGTGACCACAGTGATTTTTTGGGTTTGTTTTGTTCACTCATCTGAGGCTGGTAATCGTTTTACCTCAAATTATCCTTGTGTTGATAAGGGTAAACATTGTGTAAGTTCTGGCACAAGAACTATACAGGGATTTGAGGTACACCGAGATTGTTGGGAATTTGCCTATAGTAAAACATGTGATTATCCTAGTAAAAACGACTGTAAGAATTTTGCACATTGTTATGCAGTAGCAGACTTGCCGTGTTTACTACGGGATAATTATGGTAATTGTGTAAATCTACACAAAGAATTTTCTTGTAAAAGTTGGAATCCTGTAACTATTGATAAAGAAATGGTAAGAACTGGACTAGTTGAGAAAGAGGGCAAAGATAGATTGGTATGCAAAGGAGTACCTTGCATTGATGGTAACTGTGTTGACAAGAGCTATTTAACAGACGCTGATATGATGGACTCAGTATCAAAACTATATGCAGTAGGTCAGATGAAAGGGGCTACTGATCCAAATTTCAAATTATTTGAAGGGTTTAGTCAAAGTTGCAGTAAAAAAGCTCTTTCTTATACTAATTGCTGTTCTACCAGCTTAAAAGGTTGGGGTAAGCATTTAGGGGCAAGATGTACAAAAAATGAAATGGATTTAATAGATAAACGACAAAAAAACTTATGCGTTTATGTCGGGAAAGAAAATAAACAAAAAATGGGCATTAATAAAATAGTGAAGCATCATTATTGTTGTTTTGGTTCACTACTTAACAAAGTGATGCAAGTAGAGTCACGTAAACAGCTTGGTATGAATTTTGGTAGTGGCAAATACACTAATTGTCGTGGCTTAACACTTGCAGAGATTATGAGGCTAGATTTTGACAGGATGGATTTCAGTGAATTCTTTGCCGATATTTTAAAGAGGATGAAAATACCAAAAGTAGGAGATATTAAAGCACGAGTGAACTCATCGCTACCAAGCGTACAAAAATACGACGGTAATCCGGATAACAAAAACAATAATAAGGCTGGCTGGAATAGTGAGCTAAAAATTGATTAATAGCCACAAATAAAATGAAAGCTAGTAGCTAATTACAAGTAATAGTTATGGTAAATTATACAACAATATTAGTTTTAATGTGCAGTATGTTACCTAGCATAAGTTATGCCAATTTCTTTGAGCAACGTTATCGTGGTTGGTTATGGTTTGAAGAGAAGATAACAGATCAAGAAATGCTTTACAAGAATGATAGATTCGATGCATTAGAGCAGCTCAGTAATGACATTACCCCAGAGCAGGCTAAAGCAGAAATCGAGCAATTTGCTAAGGAACTTGCTGATCTTAAGTTTATCATGTTGGCTCGTCCAACTCCTGAAAATGTTAAAGCTTACCGAGATAAGGAAAAGCAAATGTGGAAGCAGGCAGAAACATTGCATGATAGCTGGGATATGGCAAATCTTCTTTATCCTGAACAACGTGATCTTATTAATAATCCGGTAAATGTTCATGGGGTAAAAGCCAAAAGAGCAATACAAGAAGCAGAGAATTCTCGCAAGATTCAACAGTTAGCTAAGGAGTTTGATTTAGTATTATTTTTTAGCGAGCAGTGTCAGTACTGCCAATTATTAGCCCCAGTGCTGAAAAATTTTGGTTCTCGATATGGTTTTAATATTGATGCGGTAAGTAGTAGTGGTAGTAAACATGAATATTTTAAGACATACAAGGCTGATGGATTAATAGAACGTTTAAACATAACTGAATTTCCTACAGTTATCGCTGTAAGTCATGATGCTAAAACAGCATTTGAACTAATTCGTGGCTATGTAAGCGAATCGGAATTGGAAGAATATAGTTTGCTGGCTGTTAAACATCTTGCAGATATCAAGAACAAAGCAGTTGTTGATAACAGTTTAATATCAAGTAATTTAGCAGAATGAGCAATAAAGCCTTAAATATTTTAAAATACATAGTAATCATTACTATATTTGGTAATCACACTATTTTTGCTAGTGGTATAGACAAGTTAATGAAATATGCAAGTCCTGATGGGAGCATGAGTAATGTTAACAAAGCAGCGATTATCAACGATCAGCAAGGCGGTTATATGACTGGTGGTTCAGTTATCTTAAGAGGTCCACGCCCAAAAACTTTGCAACCCCTAACAATACAAACTCCTAAACTAGAGTTTGATGCTTGTACCGGCTCTGCTGATTTTCGCTTTGGCGGGCTTAGTTATATTTCCAGCAGAGAGTTTACCCAGTTTTTTAAGAATATGGGTACGGCATCAGGTGCTTATGCTGTCAAAATGCTGATTAAATCATCCTGTCCTCAATGTGAAGATATCATGTCTTACATGGAAACGGTAGCAAGAGATGTTAATGGTACGATGATGGATCAATGTGCAGCAGGTCAAGCTCTAGCTAAGGGAGAATTTTCTATGATTAATAGTAGTAGTCAGCAAAGATGTTTAATACAAGGCAATATTGGTAAAACTAGTAAAGACATGTATGAGGCAAGCGACAAATGTAAAAATAATCCGGATCGTCATGGTAATAGTGGAGAGGAAGATGAACTTAAATCCTTGCTTGGTAATGAATTTAATTTGGTATGGAAAGCACTTAGTAAAGGTAGTAGTGGTGATTTAGATTTTAAGGAATTAATCATGTCTATTAGCGGTACTATCATCGGGCGTAAGATTGATGGTCGTTTTCATTTTAACAACAAGCCATCATTAGTCTTAAATAATGATCTTTTGGAGCAATATATAGGCGTACATAAGAAATCAGGTCAAGTTAAGTTATATAAGTGTGATACCCAACAGAAATGCTTAAATCCTACAGAAACAGAAGTAACTTTAAGTGAAAATGACACTATTTACGGCAATATTAGCCGAATCTTAGAAAATATGGTGCCAAAAATATTTGCTGGTAAAGGTACTTTCACTGATGAGGAAGAAGCAGTAATAGCGTTTTCATCAATTCCGATAATCCAGCTAATTGAAATGGAGATTATCCATAAAGGTAAAACCCAGCATGGTAAAGATGTCATTAATACTGCTGACATGATTGTTAGAATGCAGGAGTTTTTAGAAGTAGTGTCTTATGACATTGTTACTAACTTCCTGATGCAAATGACCAATACAGCATTATCTAGCGTATCAGCATTGGAATATGCCCAGTTAGATGACGCAGTAATTAAGAACTTCACTACTCAGGTAACAAAGGTCAGGAGATTCATTACTGATTCTAAGTTTTCTGCTTTTAAGCGTTTACAAGTAATGATGCAATACAAGGAAAGACTAGTATTACAGCAACGATCATTCAAAGTAGGATTTGGTAGATTTTTAGAATATAACACTCAATAGTAAATAATAGACAAAAAGAGAATCATGATATGGATTTAACAGTATACACCTATGGGCATATAGATGCTATGTTTTATTGCTTAAACGCCATAGCGATGCTAATGAGCAGCAGTTTTGGTGAATCATTAATTTTAATAGTAACCATGGGTACTGTTGGTTATTATGCACTTAAGATGTCTTATGCAGGTGCAAATGGATATAAAGCCCATCTTGGTAAGGTTATAGCGATGGTGGCTATGATATATTTTATGTTACTTCCTAAAGCCGATATGATGATTTATGATCACGTGTCCAAGAAACAAGAAAAAGTTGACAATTTGCCGATTGGCTTTGCCCTACCTGTCGGCATATTAGAAACTTTTGGTGATTTACTAACCTTAGGTTTTGAACAAGCATTTACCATGGTTAGTAACACTAATTACCGGGATTACGGTATGGTATTTGGTGCAAGGCTTATACAGGAATCACGCAACTGGCGTATCAGGTCTCCTGAGTTCATGGAAAATATGAGTAACTTTATTGATCGATGTGTAATGTTAGATGCGATGATTGGTTATCATTATACGCCAGAAGAATTACTTAAAACGGATGATATATGGAGTTTAGTAAAAGCTAATGCGGCTACTTTACGTCATACTAGTGTACGTATTGGTAAAACTAAAAGCTTAATGTCTTGTGATAGAGCAGCCAAAGAAGTACTAGACCCAGCATTTAAATTGGAGATTGAAGCACTTGAGAAGAAGGTACAAGATACTGATATTGCACAGGCAGGACAAACTAATTACGTACAAAGAGCATTCCAGCGACTAACCTCAAATTTTAAAAAGAATATTGAGCTATCCTTTAAAAACTATGTAGGGGTTAATGTTGGAGGTGAGAAGTTAATACGCCAGCAAATGATGATCAATGCTATTAAAAACTACTCTGATGATTATGGTTATACAAGAGCTTCGGCTACTCAAGAATCAAACTGGCGAATTGCTGGAGATTTAGCATCTACTTACTTACCAATATTAATGAGTGTATTGAAAGGACTGGTATATAGCTCATTTATCTTCATGTTACCAATGTTGATTATGAGTGGTGGTTGGAGCAGATATTTAGGTTATTTAACGCTCGTAGCATCATTTCAGTTATGGGCGCCTTTAAATGCTGTACTTAACATGTTCATCGATATCTATAGCAGCACTACTTTGCTCGGTATTGCCGATCGAGTAGTTAGTTTCAGTACTATCAGTCAAATAGGCAACTATACGGACAAGATTGTAGCAGTTGCATCAGGTTTGCAGATGGCAATACCATTTCTTGCTTTTAGTCTGATGCAAGGCGGGGTAGGTGGCTTCATCCATTTAGCTGGCACTATCACAGGGGCTAGCCAATCCGCTGCATCACAAGCGGCTAATGAATCGGTGACAGGCAACAAGTCGTTCGATAATTATTCGGTTGGTAACCAGCAGTTATATCAGCAGGGTGGTTTTAAGACCGACTGGAACGAGTCTTACGCGGCAGGAGCTAGCTCTTTTCAACATATGGACGGTACTATGGAGAAAGTGACAGCTGGTGGCAATACTTTAAGACAGTCTGGAGTAGGATTTACTGCTTCTAGCGGTGCAACTACTTATAGGCTAGAAGACAGTAGAGCAGCACAAGTAAGTACAGGCGCAGGTATATCTGAATCTATACATCAGCAGGGTCTACGATCTTTATCGAACTCTAATACCAGTACAATGGGAAGAAATGCGGACTATGTCGCTCATCTTGCCCAAAGAGAACATGCAGGTGAGAGCTTTAATTATGATTCAATGGGTGAGGCAGGACAGACCTTGCGGCAAGCGGTTAGTAGTGCTAGACAATTACATGATAATAGTAATTATGGCTGGCAACAAGCAGCTAACACTACTGTTGAAGCCTCTGCAACGTTGGGTACACCTATGCAATTTATAACAGGATCGGGAGCATCTATTGGTCTTAAAGGCACAGTTGGAGCTACTAATTCCAGTGAGCAATCAGTTGGAGAAAGTAACAGTGTTAATCAAGAAAAACACACAGATAAGAATTATGCTAATCTCGTAAGAGCCGCCTCTAATAGTTCATGGGCTAGGGAGAACAATATTGATACTAGCTATAGCGATGCTGTACGTAGTGCTTATGAAGAACAACAAAGATGGGAGCAACAATGTTCAATTAGTCAGCAAGAAGTTGATGATTGGCACAAAGCACAAACTATAGTGAATAGCAATTCTGCAAATTCTAGTCGTGATATGTATCAAGAAGTGGTCAATCAATTAAAACAAGATTATGGTGTTGATGCCAGTACTGCCCATAAAATGGCAGATAGACGCAGCCCAGAAGCACAGCAAGCTTGGCAGAAATTGCAACAAGAGGATCATTATGTACAAGATGTCATGCACAATATTCGTCAAGGAAGAGCTGCAGTATCAGGAGCAAGTGGCAGAGAGCAGCTAGATCGCTTTACTAATCAGCATCAAGATAAGATCAGCAATAACCCCGATACTGCTATAAGAGAGTATGCTGAGCAACAAGGAATGAATGTTGGCGGCTTTAAAAAACAATTGCAAGAACAAGGTGATAGTTTAGAGAAAAAACACAAGAATATTAGAGAGAATAACTTGGAAAGATATGCACAAGTTAGATCTGAGAGCGAATCCAAGGAAGAAAAAGCAACACAACAAGTTGAGAAATATGAAGAAGATCGTATAGGGAAAGGAATAATTGCTTCAACAGGAGCTGAAAAATTAGATTTTATAACCGTCGGACGTACTGGCAGGTCTGTTGGTAAACCAGATGATAAAAAGTAAATCAAGCGTGATACATCATCTTTTGCCTGGATAGGAATGAGAGCTTGGATATCTGTCGAAGCCAGTAGAATAAGAATTACTAATGGTTGTAGTAGTAGATATGGTTTGGTGTACAGAAGACAATATACCGTGTTGAGTACTAGAGCTACTAGGAGCTACATAATGTCCTCTATCAGGCACTCCTGGAATTTTTGATAACCAAGTATGTCTATTAAATATTATGGCAATAGGACAGTTTTTGTGTATGAAATATATAGTATTAACAAAGAAGAAAGTACCAAGAATTAATAGCTCAGCTATCTCATCACTGATTTTTTCTGCACGCGAATCTAGAATGTTACCAATTATAGCTAGTATGCCTAGTGAAGCAGCAAACATCCAACAAAATCCGATAGGGTATCTACCTATCAATGATACACCTTTACTATCAAAAAACCCCTCTTCTTTAGTAAAAGTTACCTTAGAACCTTTAACCACTATAAATGGTACACCAATAAGAGTAGACCAAGATGTAATAAAGGCTGCATTTGGATATTGCTTGCCAAATAGACCAGTAATAAAGAATCCAATGGTCATGCCAAGCCAAAACACTAAGTTCCAAAAATTATCTCGAGTACAGCGTGATTTAAACCAGTTCATTCAATCTCTCATCTTGAAGGTCATTAACTTAAGCTTAGCATGGTTGCAACTAATCTGCCAAGCAAAACTTACTATAATAACCATATTTCTTCTAAGTATATCAGTAAGTGTGCATGCTGATAGTAACATTACTAATCTGATTAAAACAATAGAATATCAATATGATATTCCTAGTGGTTTACTACTTGCTTTAGCTGATGTGGAATCTAATTACCAACCATATTCATTAAATATTTCAGGTAAATCAGTCATCAGTCATTCAGTAGAGCAAGCTCAGAACATTGCTGAGCAATATTTACAGAAAGGAAAGCAGAATATTGATATTGGCGTGATGCAACTTAATTACTTCTGGTATGGCAGACACTTTACCTCAATAGCTGAAATGTTAACACCTAACAAGAATATTAATTATGCAGCTCGGCTACTAACTGGGTTATATAAGCAACACGGTTCTTGGCATAAGGCTGTCCAGCATTATCATTCTCGCAATCCCAAATATCATAGACAATACTCACGCAAAGTGTTAGTGGCATGGTTAAAAAGCGATGGGGAAATTAAGAATTAGGTAAAATATGTTAAATGATTTTATTGGTGGTGGTCAAGTTTTTCTACATAAGCTACGGATGTTACTTCAGGTTCTACGTAGCTCTTTCACGAGTTCATTGTTAGTGAGTGTTGCAATAGTCTGTGTTATCTCATACAAACCATCACAACTATTAGATTTAAGGGCTGCTATGACTTATCAGAAAGCACTATTAGCTGATAGTTTTGATGATGCTGGCAGCTTTATTAGAAACGCGATTAACCCCAATGCTAAGGAGTATTATACTAAAATAGATGCTTATGACAAAAAAGGTTTATATGCCAAAGATATTGATCCACGCAAAATTCTTAAATCACGATTCTATAGAGCATCTTACCTTTCAGTATGGGAGTTTGTTAAAATACGATTAGCTCTTACTGTGCTAGTCATGTTTGGCATCTTTGTTTTAATCTATCTGCTATGGTCAAGATTTGGCAAAGATATAAAAGCAGAAAAGCAGAAAGATGGTAGCAATAAAGTATTGACTAGCAAAGAAGTTAGAA
Organism: Rickettsia endosymbiont of Oedothorax gibbosus; assembly: GCF_936269705.1. Classification (NCBI taxonomy): domain Bacteria; kingdom Pseudomonadati; phylum Pseudomonadota; class Alphaproteobacteria; order Rickettsiales; family Rickettsiaceae; genus Rickettsia; species Rickettsia endosymbiont of Oedothorax gibbosus. The sequence continues at coordinate 1,336,104 of NZ_OW370493.1, read as the reverse complement.
AGTGCTTGCGTAAAATTGGTAAAGCCAGTGATCTAACTATTGGTGATATGCCGCTAGTGAAAGATATGGAAACTAGGCATGTGTTAATTACTGGTGCAACAGGTGCTGGTAAAACTAATCTCATGCATAATTTACTGATTCAGGTAGAAGCAAAAGAGCAACCCGCTATTATTATTGATCAAACTGGGGAGATGATTGCCAAGTACTACAATCCACACCGCGGAGATATTATCTTTAATCCTTTCGATCAACGAGGCAAAGCTTGGGATTTTTGGAAAGATTGTGAATCTCGTGAGGATTTAGAGCGATTTTCCAAGATATTAATCGGTTTTAACAGAAAGCAATCGAGCAGTCACTCTGATCTTTTTTGGGAAACAGCTGCCGAAACTGTCCTCAATAGCTGCGTTGAGTTTTTGAGAGGGAAAAATGCCTCCGTACAAGATGTAGTAAATATGGCATGTCATGCAGATATAGAATATCTAAAAACCGTACTAGGAGGTACTGAAGCCGCTAGATACCTTACAAATGACTCCAAACAAACATCTAGCTCTATTGTAGCGGTACTGGCAGCAAATAGCAAACCACTTATGTACCTACAGCCTGCCGATGACAATGGAGCATTTTCAATTAAACGATACTTTGCTAATCTTCAGACAGGAAACAAAGCATGGTTATTTCTAGCAACCAAACCCAGCAGTCGTGCATTAACCTTACCACTAATATCTTGTTTAACTGAACTTGCATTAACGCAGCTTATAGAAATAGGCATAGATAGTAAACGCAGAGTATGGATTGTTATCGATGAGCTGCCAGCCCTTGGTAAACTTCCTGCTTTATCACCTATGATGGCAGAAGGTAGAAAATATGGAGCTTGCGTCCTAGCTGGTATGCAATCTCTAAATCAACTTTACTCCCAATATGGTCATTATGATGGTTCTGCAATCTTCGGGCAGTTTGGCACATCCTTCTTCTTTAGAAATCTTGAGCCAGCAATTGCTAAAATGATTAGTTCTATGTGTGGTAGCCAAACTTTAATGCGTCAGCAGAAGAATACTAGCTTCGGTGCTCATGAATTTAGAGATGGAGTCAGTTATAATGAACAGCATCATAAGCAAAATCTTGTTGCTGTAGAAGATTTAGCTAACTTAAGCGTTGGTGAGTGTTATACACTATTACCCGAACCTAGAGTTAGATTATCCAAAATGCAAATTCCAGCAATATCTCTACCCAATAAGAATCTTGAACTTATTCCTAAAAAACTGATAAGCTCCAGCAGTAATAGTGCTAATCAGAGTGCTAATAATCCCCAAGACTCATCTAGATCACCTTCAGCACCTAATCATTCTGTATCCCAAAAATCTAAACAGCAGAAGAACATCAAGAAGCTAGGCAAGAAAAAATCAACGCCACCAATAGAAGTGGAGTTAGAGAGTAAAGCAGCTGATCTCCTTTGAACTATCTTTATTGGTGAAGTAAATCAATAAGATGCTTTTAACTTTTGGATTTCTATCATGGATAAGTAAGTAGCTTGAGATATATAATCAAATTATAATATTTACATTATAATATCTTTCTGTTAATGTAATTAATATTTTTAAATAACAATTAACATATTAAGTTATAATGTGACTGAAAAACAGCAACCGATATTTCATCCTTTATCAATGATTGCTACTATATCAGCAATAGTAAAAGGTATGTTAGAAGCATCGGAAGAACAATTAAAGAACATGACAACTGTTATAGATAGACCGCATGTCTTAGATGATGAAATAATTAACCGTTCTGTAAAGTTGTATAATAAGCAAAATACTGATATTGAGCTTTTTCTAGAACAATGCAGAAGATGGCGAAAAGATAACCCTAGTGTTACTACGCTAGTGGAGATAGAAACAATAGAAGATAATACTCAGAAACTGAGAAATATCAATAATCAGCTTCTTGTTATAATAGATAAGTGTAAAGACTTAACTATTAATAAAATTTTAGCAAAAGATGATATGGAGCTGGCTATAGAATTTTTAACAGGAAAATTACCGTTTCCTAAAAAATAAGTTTTATAAATAAAACGTTTGGTAATATGCCAATATTATGCTAAGTTTAAAGCAGTTGTAGAAATTTTTACTCAAGTTAAAAAATGCTAGCAGATAATTTAGATAAAGATATTGCTGATCAAGTTGAAACAGAAGAAGAAAGAGAAAATTGACTGGATCGGGAAGAATCTGCTAGAAAACTTAAGGCAATTATTTTTGTGGTTATACCAATTTTGATAGGTTTTTTAACTTTTATTTATTTTTTTCTTAATTCAATAGAAGAAAAAAGCAAAATATACAAACACAAAATAGCTAAATTTAGCTAGTAAAATAGTGAATGATTGGAAAAGACAAAATAAGACTGTTTTTAGAATGGATATCGGTTTTACATAATTTAAAGTTAATGTATAAACTTACTACTTTAAAAACGCTCTAAATCAGATGATATTTTTTAGAAGAAAGATTAAATTACAAATAAGTTAATAATACCAATTATATTTGTAATATAATTTTAGGAAATTATGGGAATGAAATATCAATAATAACCAAGTTATTGATAAAATCAAAATCACTAAGGTAATTTAACTACTTTGTAACACAAGTAGGCGTTCTGACGTAGACAATGGCATTCGGTTAAGAAAATCCAGTTTGGAGGTCATGAGTTATTGTGCTTAGTTCCTAAAAATGGGTGCTATTATTGCTTGCCTTATTAAAAAATATGATAAAACATGTAGGAACTCGCTTCTCTATAACCTAAAATTAATAAGGTTAGTTCTTAATTTAAGAGGGATAACAGCTTAACCGAATGCCATTGCTGACGTAGAACCCCAGATTTTTTTAATTACGAGCAGAATTGAAATTACTGATTGACAATCATGTGTGGGATTCACAGACATCGTTTCAACATTTTTGTTGCTAAATTCTTATTGTACCCATGGATTAAAATATCCTCTTTAGAAGGATCATATTTTTCACTAACTTCTTCATAGAGTGGAGTTTGATAAATCAATTCTATATATTTTTCATTTGGAGTTTTACCGCCTAAAGAGCTATGTGGTCTGTTCCAATTGTAATAATGTTCCCAATATCCTAATTCCTCAATAAGATCAGGTCTTTTAAGATCAATACTCGAATAGAACTCATCTAAGTCTGTTCGTTGAGTGCGTTCTACTTTGCCGTTTAAATGAGGAAAAGCCGGTTTAATAGGACGAAATTTAATAGCATATTCTTTTAAACGTTCCTGGATTTTATAAGCAAAAAATTCTTGTCCTCTATCAGTTTGAATACGTTGTATGGGAAATGGCATACGCTCCATAACTTGTTCTAAAAAATCTAAAGTATTTGTTGCAGTACGTCTTTTATATAAAGCCAAAACCTTATATCTAGTACAATCATCTATAGCAGTATATTGGTATAAATTGTTAGCGATTTTGCACACGTCCATCTGTACCCTTTCTCCAGGAAGATTACAATTGTATCTTTTAGCTTGTTTACGATAATGCCTTTTCTTTTGCAAATATGGTACATTGTTTTTGCTAAAGATTTTATGGATTGTAGCTAAAGATAAGGAAATATCATACAATCTTTTTATTTCACTTTGAACCCGCCTAACTCCTAATTTACGTTCATTTCTTAGTGATAAAATAAGCTTTTCTTGTTGAGCTGTTATCTTGCTTTGACAGTTATAAGGCTTACGGCTTAGCTCTTTTAGTCCATCAACACCGCTCTTTTCATAACGTTGTAACCATTTTCGTAAAGTAGGTCGAGAAATACCACATCTACGGCATACAATCGCAGCATCCTTTACCTCTTTATATAGTTTTATCCAACTTAAACGTGTTTTTTCTAATCTATCCATTTAGCTATTTTAGCACATCCTAAAATTGAAACAATCTCTATGAATCATACAATTCACTAAAGAAAAATAAGCCTTCAACAAAACTTGACTTTAATATGCATATCCACAACGTCCTTATCCCGAATTAACGTTCCTTGCTTGCTTAAGTTACTTTTTCTACAGTAATCTCTTACTCCTTTCTTTGCAACTTACACAAACTATAGGACAGACTCAGAAAAATAGATTATTCGTCTTAAAGTTGAGTGGATCGCAATGCTAAAATTTCCCTATGTATCCATAATGTCATATTTGGAATTGCTACTAGTTTATCTACACTTCGTGGCACACTAAGATCAAATCTTAACTTCTACATATTACTACTAACTATTAGTAAATTCAGCAGTATGCCCTTCTCCCATTACTAATACTTCGAGATCTGATGAACCACTACTATCATCCTGTAGGTTATCATGATGGTCACTATCACTAGAGTTATAAAATAGAGACTCTTTATACGATTTCTGAGTATTAGCAATCATATTACCTAATTTATTCGACATTACTTTATCTATTTTGTGTAAAAGCTTTCCTCCTTTAGCATCACCAAGTATATTGCATAATAGTTTTTCTAGCGATTGCCTATCATACTGCTTATAAAAATTAAATGCTTGTAAAGAAACAGAAACATTATCACTTGAGCAACTATCACCTTCTCCTTTGTGAGAGGCTAGTTTCTTATCATTACATAACACACTCTCTAATTTTTGTAGTACATCTTGGTCTAGTTTTTCTAAAAACTTCTTGGTAGGTTTCTTAATGGTAGTCTTAATAGAGCTTAAAAGTTTTTGTAATAACTTTCCATCATTTTGAGTGTATAAACTGTAACAAACATTACCTCCTTCCTGGCATGTTAGAGTAAATAATTTAGCATGAAAACTATCCATTGAATCAAGGATTTTATGAACAGGCTCTAACCCCCCAATTTTTATAAGATCGCCTAATATACTAGATGTTGTTTCTACAGTATCATGAAAATGTTGTTGATGACTTTCATAACCTGGTAAGTTCCATAACCAAGTTAAAAACTGTACTGCTTGATCAAATATAACTCTAGGGCCAGAAACTATACTCTCACATGTGTTCCAAGTTAAATTCTCATACTCTTTTTCAGGCAAATCACTTGGATTTAAATGTTTAATTACTTTTTCTATATGTTTATAAAAATGATCTGGTCTTAAATTACCCATCACATGAGAATAACTACCATAATAATTGCTATTCTTTATCACATCTTTCCTTATAAGTTTCCTAAAGAGATCTGGTTGTCCATAAGACTCTAATTGATCAACACAAAAAGCTACAATATAAGAATTACTAGGTGCATAACTACTATTTTTAGTTTTTATTGCTGCCTCTATTAGAATTTCAGTATCTTTATTAGGTAGTTTATTCCAGAAAAACTCTACTGCTTCCTTACTACCTCGCTCTAATGCACAATCAATCCCATATCTATACAAAACTTGCTTATCTTCTATATCACCTGCTAATTTCTTAAACTTATTAACCATCTCTGGATCGGGGTTTTCAGCGTTAATAACATTTGCATAATAGCACCAAAAAGCTAATAATTTATTAGAACCAAGGGCAATTTGTACAAATCTTTCTATGGTTCCTATTTCTTTTCTGCTATCAAATATGCTATTAATGTCATCTTCTAAGCAAAACTGACAAGCAATGTGGTAACGTTCAATACTATCCAACTCTCTACCATCTAACATTTTAGATGTTATTAATTTTTTTGCAACAGCAGTTCTATTAAGCTCAGGACCATTCCAACATTCATTATCAGATAGTATGCTATAGATGATTTCAACCATATAATCACATGGATGTGTTATTTGTTTATTAAGAAAACGTGTATGATAGTCAAACCATTTTTTAATTTCAAAACGTTTTACATCATAATATGAATCATCTTCTGCTACAGAACTAGCTAAAAGTTTTTCAACTACAGTCCATTTCTTATATTCACTATTACTTGGAATAAGTGCATCTGCTTTGCCCAACTTATCTTCTGCTTCTTGAAATTTTGCATCAACTTCTTTATTATACTTATCATTAACTTTGGCTATTGCTAATTCCCATGCTCCATGCAATATTTGTTTAGCCTCTTTATATAACTTGCTTGCGGTTTGCTCTTTTTTTAAATCTTCTATACTGATTTTCTCCATTATATCCTCCAAGTTTGAACATACTACTTAAATATTAATACTTTCCTCAAAACTTTAGTTTTAGCGTTCACGCTTTAATATGCTTTACAAGCATTAATCCAAACCACTGGCTTTAGATGGTAGTCAAAACTTACGCTATGTTTTACGACAAGTGGCTTTGTACTGAGATATTATTAAAATTCCTTACTATGAAAAATTGCTTACAACCAAGGTTTTAGTCATACTTGAGATAACATAGCGTAAGTTTTGTAGTAATTGATACATGAATTATAAAAAATTACTCTAAGTTCTGCAAGTCATTTATTATTTTTGCGAAAGTCCATCTTATGTATTTTTTACTTATGTTTGGTACTTACTGATTTTTTGAGCATTGATGACAATAATTTTCTACTTTAATGTTTTGAAAAAAGTAACAAATAAATAGTTTAAAATGAAAGGAGTAATGATAAATAGGAGGTAGTTATGAAAACATTAAAAAAAAATAATTGGAGTAGACAATGGTATATAAAAAAAGAAAATATTGTTAACGATAATAAGAAGTTATCATTAAGTTCTGCTACAAAAAATAAGTTTAATACTGACGCAGAAGTTGCTCAGTTTTTAGAACAAGAAAATCCACAAAATCTTATAAGATATCGTCGTTCTAATGGTGATAACAATCAGCCACCAAGTACTTTTGTTCCCGTTAATGTACCAGGGGATAATAGCTGTCTATTTTGGGCTACTACTTTAGCTTATTTACTGCCAGTTGAGGATGATGCTGATGCTGATGCTGATGTTTTTTCAGAGAGGTTTGAAAGATTATTTGGAGAAGAAGAATCTGGGAATATAAGGCATATAAGGGAGTTAGTGAGAGAATATGATCCATTTTCAAATAATGTTCGTAGTGATAGAATTTTTAATAGGTTAGTTACAAGAGTATTACGTAATAGAGTAGTGGATTATATATCATCTAATGAGAATGACTTCAGGAATTTTGTTGAAGGTGAAAGTGGACGTAGCTTTAATGAATACTTAGACAATATGAGAGTTCGAAATACTTGGGGTGGTGAGCCTGAAATAGAAGCAATGGGTCGTATGCTTGGTGCAACTATTAATGTAGATGCTGGTGGAGCAGTGCATACGCGTGGGGATGGTAACATTCCAATAAGGTTATATCATGTAAATGCAGCTAGAAGTGCAAGTCAAGGTAATGAACGTAATCATTACAATTTTGGTTTAGAAAGAACTCTTCATCAACAAATTACTAATGAGGTTGTTCCTGAATTAATTGACTATCTTTTTCAAATAGATAAGAATCATGATTTTAAACAAAGGTTTCAATCATTTTTAGATCAAATACCAAGACCTGGTGGTGTAGGTGCAGCACCAGCAAAGAAAGGATTTTATGTTAATTTTTTTGCTGGGATGTTTACTACTTTAAAAAACACAGAGCTTTTTGATAGGTTGGGTTTAGCTGAGCTTCATTTTAAGCTTTGTACTATAAGTGATGCTGATGAAGTGCCATTTTTGAAGGTTGTGGCTATTACTGAAGAACCTACTACTAAAAAATTAGAAGAATATGTTTTTGTTATTTCTGAGAAGAGATATAGCAGACAGATTATGGGAGCAATATTTAGTAGGGATGATAGAAGGTGGTTAGAAGAAAGCAGATTATTATTTAGTGAAGGAGATGATACGTATCATCTAAGATCCAGAGCTCACACAAGAGCTGATGAGATAGAATTTAAATCTGGGGCTGCAATAATAATCAGTAAGAGAAAAAATAGAGATAGGGTTAATGTAATAAGAAGAGAACAACTTACAGATCAAGTGCTTCCTGAAAGAATGAAAGTTAAATTCAGAAGAATAGAGCAGCATCATAAGCATAAAACAGGTGAGTATAAATCAAATCTTTTAGAAGATATTGTAAAGAATCTCAACAGAGAGACTATAAATGATCCTCGTAGGGATATGAACATTGTACAAGCAATGGAAAGAGATACTAAGAAACTGTTTGAGTACATATATGATATTAATGGAATCTATTATAGAAGATTACCTAATATTCTAGGAGCATTAGAGGCAGCTGATCACGGCTTTACGGCTGGTGTTTTAATAAATTTTAAATATCGCTTTAATTTAGAGTTATATTTAGAACTATTATTAGGAATAGAAGGCTATATTGACATAGCTTTTTTGGTGCGTGGGAGTCAGCGTGTTAAGAAGGCTATGCCAATTCTTGTAGAAATAAAAACTGGACAAGAACAAGGTGGTAGAACGAATCCTCAGCATGCGTTAAGAGAAGCTGAAAGCTATACGCAAGGTTTACAGCAGAATAATAGACCTTTTGTTACTCTTGCTGATCGAGTAATACGCATTGGTTTTAATATGGATTATACTAATCCTATTGAAACAAGTGCAGCTGAGTTACAACCTCCAGCTTCTATTATTAGAAACATCTTTGAGAGTGTAAATAGTGGATTAATAGGACAAAGAAGACTTGATGGCATAAGAACAACTATAACAGATCAATTAAAGAAAATTTATAAATTATCACCAGGTACACAAGGTTCGGGTGAACCACAATATTTAAGTAGGTTATTTATTGGACATTCAATTCTAAATTCGGTTGAGAATGATAAAACTAGAATAGACAAGCGTGTACTTACCTATAAGAAATTAAAGGAAACGACTAGGGGAACTCGCCGTAGCCATGGTATTACTACATCTGTATTTATTGAAAGAACAATAGCAGGAAGTAATACAGGAGATAGTAGAGTATTAGTTGTACATTTTCATGAAGGAGGACGTAGTAACGTTGATATTAATGATCAAACGCTAAGAGTTCCTCTTGCTGGAATAATAAATCAGGCTAGTTGCAAGGAAGTAATAGAAGTATATGTTGATGCTAGATCGGGTAATGATGGTTCTTTAAGGTTTTTAACAGAAGATGGTAGTGTAGTAATTAGTGATTTCACTAATTCTGTAAATGATTATTTTCAGGCAAATGTTGCTAATCATTGGGAAATACATAATATGCCAGATTTTAATCAGGCTGACAATCTAAAAAAAGCACTTGATGCAACAATGAGTTATCAACCTAAGAAAGGTCAGGATAATAAGGTAGATTTAGGACCTTATGGTGATATGTTTACTAGTATAGGAAAAAATCTATTCCCTATTAAGTCTTTAATTACAAATGAAGCTTATTTTGCAGCAATGTTATCTGGATTGCTCAATAGTTATAGTGATATAGAATTTAGTCAGGGAGACTTTAAAATTAATGTAAGGTCTGAGTTTCAAGTAGGGGGTGGTGAAAGAATTGATTTGTTCATCAATGTGATGAGTAAGAACCCTGCTGATAGTGATGTGTTAATTGGTTTGGAATTAAAATATGGTGATGGTAGAGTTACTATAGATAGTATGGAGAGGACACTTAAAAAGGCTGAAAAAGTCCAACTAAGAAGATATGGGATAAGTCGTAATATCAGAGCAATAACTGAAGGAGCCAATTTCTTTGCAACGTTACCTGTTGGTTTTATTAGTCGTGCCGAAACTCCTGAGTCTTTAGTGATAACAAGGGAACAATTTATTGCTTATGATATTGAACGTAGTTTCCTTGGTCAGGTTCATCAACTAGGCAGAAGCGTACAGCGAAATGAACAAACTCTTGAAAGTGTGACATTACAACAAAATCCTGATTACAGATATTGGTTATCAGACCAAGACATTAGAAGAATTGCTCACCATACATATAGCAATATGTTTGATGTACATGCTACGAATAATAACTATGATACCAGCGGCAGAGGACTTGTTGTAGTTACAGAGCGTGATCAAGACATAAATACTGGAGAATTACGTGAGCAAATACGTCAATTTACAGATAATGTTGATAATAATAGAATAGTGCAGCAACAAGGAGTGCCAAGACGCACATTTATTATTAACCAAGGAGGTGATCATTGGACTACCTTAGTTATTGCTCAGCAGAATGGACAGTATCGTGGATATTATGTGGACTCATTAGGTAGTGAGATACCAAATAATATTCATCAAATTCTAATAGAGAATAATATAGGTAATCTTATAAATTTTCAAATTCATCAACAAACAGATCCTTACAATTGTGGTCTTTGGTCACTCGAGAATGCTAGAGATATTAATACTATGTTGCAGGAGAATAGAGATGAACTGTGGGTTCGCACACAGTTAGCTCCTACAAGACTTGATAGAAATAGTGAGGAATATTTTAGAGGCAAGAGACGAGAGTTTGCACAAGTCCTACTTGATAGTCAAGCACAAGTAGATAGTTCTCATAGTATCAATACAGATTCTACATCAGATTTACATGTATCATTGTCTCAGTGTTTAAATGGAAATAGAAAGAAAAGAAGCACTAATAAATGTTTATACTCATGGTATGATGTAGATAAATTCAATGCAGAACAACAAAATAGAAGAAATATAGATGGGATAAAAATTGATAGTTGGAAGTTTTTAAATTACATAAAAAATGTAGAAGATGAAGATAAACGTGTTCAATTGTTAGAGTTAGCTAAAGAAAGAATTATTGTAAGTAGTAATAACCTAACAAATAATCATAAATATTTGCTGAGCAATGCTATTCATAATAAGAATAAGAGTAATTTATTAGATGACGTACTTAAATCCATACAGCTGAGTGCAATGTTATTATCAATAGGTCGGCAAAGTGTTCCCAGAAGTTTACAAAAAATAATCTATTGCAATGTATTAATTAATATTGGAATGTTAATACATGACCATAGAGATTATATTTATGCAAATAGCCCTGATCATATAAATTCCCTAGCAGAAAGGATTGATAATAACCAATTGCTACATGTAGCAGCTAATTTATATAGATTATTAAAGAATAAAGGTAGCATTAACTATAACAAATTTAGCTCTGTAGATGAAATAAAAAGTTATTTCAGTGATGAAAACACTAAAGTATTAAGAGCTGAAGTTGAAGCTTATAGTCAGGAAGTTTTAACTGTACACTCTAATCAAGTATTTATGGATACTAGCAACAATGAAATATATGTAAAAATAAAACACAACGATGGTAATAAAGAAAAGATAGTAATAGGTAATATTGTAGATATACAAAATGTAGAGAATTACGTATTAGATGAAGAGAGTTTTGAAATCAAATTGAGAATAGATGATAATAGAGGGTATGACATAATCCAATATCTGAATCAAGGAAGTGTAAAACATTATTTGAATGTTAGCGGTCGTAAAGTACAAGTTGATACCATAGTTAGGAATTTCCCTAAAGTAGCAAAAAAAGCAATACATAATAAGATAGCACTGCTACAAGAACAAAAAAGCATTGAACAAATAGCTGATATCGAAGAAGTGACTGATTATAATAACATTATAGATAAGTTAGATCAGTATTTGTTGGAGCTAGGGGTAAGTACAAATACCCTTAACAGATTGAAAAATCATCTTGATGGTTTAAATAAAGAGGTCTTTGAAAAATATGTTAATAGTTTAAAAAAAGATTTTGAGAAATCCAAAATAAAGTTTGATCAAAATAAACTTAACTTATCAAAGGTAAAGGGAGAGAAGGTAGGAAAGTTTTTTGCTATTATGGCCATATACGACTTGTTTGATAGTATAGTTGACAATGAGACATTTGGACGGCATAACAATGATATTTTAAAAAAAGTATTTGGCATAAATGGTATACTAGATGCCATAGATGATGTAAGAACTAGCCTAAACATCTCTAATAAGAATAAAGTAATTGGAAAAGTAATCAATAAAATACCAAAGTTTGTACGAAAATCTTTAACTGTACTAATAGATAACCCTATAGTGCGAAGCGTTACATTTGCAACTGTTGCTTATCAGTTTGGGTATAATATAGATGAGATAGCTAACAATAATCACCACCCGTTAAACTATTATTGGGCAAGTAGTAGCGGTATAAAATTAACAAGTATGAGTATGAAACCTATAAGTGCTGCAGTACAAGGAGTAAGTGCCGTAGTAAAGGGGATAGGTTCGGCTAGTAGAATTATGAAAGTATTACTTGTTGTTAAGTTCGCTAGTAAGTTAGCATCAGTAACTACAGTTATTGATATGCAAATTACGGGCATTACTAAAATCAGTCAAAGATTGAAAATTATTGAATCAATTGCAAGTCAAATACCTTTATCACAGGGAGAAAAGGAAGAATTATTTTTTGCAGAAGTAATAAAATTTTTTACTAGAAGAGATATAGAACAGGAATATGAAGAAGCAAATAAAATAAGAATGTACTTGGATTTTGTAAAAAAAAATGCTTTCAATTTATTGAATGAGCATTATAGCATAGCTGCAGTTGTTCAGTATGTAGCTGGTGTTGGAGAGAAATATAATAAGGTAATTAAAATTGATGAAGACTCGTTCTTTGATAAACAACGTCGATTGGATGCTGATTCAAGAAAGCATATAGATATATGTGTAGATACTAAATGTACTTACGAAAAAGAATTGTATGATACTTTCTTTGTTAAGGTTAATGATAGAGATAATTATATAAGAGGTAATTTATCTTTACTTGATATATCAAAAACTCTGCCTTTAGAAAGGCATACTTTAGATAGAAGAGAAACTACAAAAGGATTTACTTGTTCTATAATACCTCATATTAAATGTCATGTTATTGTAGAGCAAGAGTTAGGTAGTAAAGAGATTTATGTTATTGATTTCAAGAAAAAATTTATGCCCTATCTAACCCAGCATGAGTATGAAGATCGTGGCTTAAGAGTTGTAAGTGTGCCTTTGGGAGACTTAACAATCCAAGATCAGTGTGGTGATGTAGTTAATCCAATACGGAAAACAGTTGGTAACGAAAATACTACAATAATAGTAAATGATGATTACGTTTGTAATATAGTAAGTTACTGTAATGTCAATGAAACTCATCGAAGTTGTCAAAGGAATTTTCTTTTCTCAGGTGAAATTGAACCTTTCATTTTTACTAACCCTAAAAGAAAAGATCCATACAATATAAAAAAAAGAAAATTCCCAGAAAATTCAATACTTTATCTTCCTGGTCCTAATGAATTAATAGCAGCTGAAAACTACCCAGCAGTAATGTATATACATAAAAATATGCAAACTTATCAAGGTTCAAGAAATAATGAGACTGTTGCTATTGTTAACGATATTCCTAGAATTAGTAATTTAAGCTGTGGCAATGTAAAAGGGAATATACTAATAATAAGTAATAATATTAGTAATGTTACTTTAAATGTAAATTTGTATGGACAAGATTTTTCAAGTACTAAAGATAATAGATTTCACGGTGCTATTGGCTTGACTAATATGTATAACTATCTATCTTATTCTAATGTTCCTCAGCATATTGCCACTCATTGCAAAACAAGATATGTTAACGCAGCAAGTAGTGAAGTAGGTAACAAGATATATCAGAATGAATTTGCAACAGACGATGAACTAGCATATCGTAGCAGTTATAATTGTAAAAGTCTTGATTATGAAATAAGAGTCATTAACAATAAAGATCAGCACTATGCAGGAGGTAAAAAAATAGTATTTATTTTTAGTAAAAATAGTGGTAGTGCTGAAATACTATATAGTAGTAATGTATTGAAAAAGAAAAAAAGTATAGACATACTAAATGTGAAGGACGTTGATGATATTGCAACACAATGCAGGATAGGTATTGGTACAGAGGAAAATAGTTACAATATAGAGCTTTTAAGTGACAATAAACAAGATGTTATTTCAAGCGTCAAGGTAAACAGCTTCAGAAAGTTAATAGTTAAGGTTAGTCAGTACTTAAGGGAACAAACAGTCGTAATTAAAAACAAGTCTTTGCTCAATATATTAGCAGATATGAAATATCAAGTACTAAGTGGGTCAGGAGTTCATATTGATGCAAAGGTTATACAGAACAGCAAAAGTGAGCTAGAAGCAATAGTACTAGTATCTATGAATGTTAGAAACTCATTCGAAATGTCTGCTTATGAAATTGCAAAAAGTATTATGAATAATAATACTTTAAACCTTCCAATGCAAATGATAGAGGTAGTACAAGATTACCTATTAGTACCTGTTAAAAAAGCAGTAATTGGTGGTGTGTATTCAGATATAATACCTATTGATTTTTCCTATAATAATAACGATCCTGAAAGAGGATACAACATATCCAGAAATTATGGGAATAATGTAAAAAGTTATTGTGATTATATTATGAAATGTGGTCATTATCAAGTTACAACAGTGGAAGGAGGAAGAGAAGAGGATAAATATATCTTTATTCTACCGAAAAATAATTACGTGTCAGAGTGTATTACTCCAAATGCTAGTGTGAATCTTTATCTTGAAATAAAAAATGAAGATGAGTTTTACCAAAATTCACCTAATGATATTGTTGACTTAACTGTGTTAAATATAACAGAAGTTGACAATGTAAAAGTAAGTAAAAGTCATACAAATGATTATACTAATTTGTGTTTTGGTAACATCTTTTTTTCTAATTTTACAGGAGATCATAATGTGTATGTAAGAGGTATAAGATTCAGTCACGCAGGTATAGAATGGCACTTGTTGATTAATTTAATTAGTTATGAGGTAGGTCTGGAGAATCAGCATATTGCCTTTCAGTTTGACAAAGATGGTAGTTTTTACAAAATTAATGATGCAAGACTTAAGTTAGAGCCTATAGAAACTATAAATATGACTCAAAGTAGCGAGCATAGTGCAATAGGACAAAGTGAGCAACATCCTATAAGGCATAGTAGGCATGATAAGAGAGATGGATACTGGAACAACATTTATAGCTCCATTTTGAGTCAAGCAGATTATCAAGGATCTAATACTGGTTATGTGTCTGATGGATCTGAACCTGAAAGTACAATACAACTAAGCTATGTAGTGAATCAACAATTAGAGCAATTGGATTCTAAGATAATTAATGGCTTAAAATATTTACTAGCAAGTATTGGTATAAAAAATAATGTTAAAACATATCAGTGTTTAGGATTTGATTCATCAATAGATCAAGTTCGGTTTGTTAATGTGCATAATAGTGATTATGATAACCAACATCTAAAACAGATACTACAACATGATCGAGCTGTAGAAGCATTAATGTGGTTAATAGCTAAAAGCTACAGTGATTCATCATTAAGAAGTCCTTACAGTGAAAGATCAGAGTTACTAGCAGAAATTGATCCATGCTTTGAGACTGTTATTGACAAAAAGATAATTCATCGTTTGGTAAGGCATTTAGAAAAAGAAGATATAGTGTTTCAGGTAGAAAGATTTGTTGAGCATCACCAACAAGCCTTAAAATACAGAATGCAAGAAAAAGTAAAAAGTGACCTAGATGATAATTACTTAAATATTGAAGAACAAGAACTAGAAACTATATATAATAATACTAAATATCTACGTAATCGTCGTGAAGCTGATGCAAATGAAGAAGATACACTTATAGTTCAAGGTAATGTAATTGATGGTGTAGAAAATGACCAGGAACAATTATCTTCTTTCTATAATAATGATTTTGTTCAACCTATCTCTTCTGGTGCATCTAGATTAGAATCTTGGCCAGTTAAATTAGTCAAAAATATAAGATCAACAATGGTAGATGCAGTGAACTATTTAAGTGCTAACTCTTTTGAAAAGGTGGCACAAATTTTACCTAACACTTACCATGATGCATCAAGATTAGATACCAGTACTAAGCCTTATCTAAGTGATATAGGTACTAATACAAAATCACAACATAATTATGAAGTTCCTAACAATAACCATGAACATTCAACTCCAGCATCTAGTACTGAAAATCAAGAAGTAAATTGTGTACCTTATGCTTGGGATGCTAATAGTCAAAAATATGTTGCAGATGTTATAAGCTGTACATCACCTAGTGGTCAAGCTAAGATTTTTAGTAACATTTACCAAGGAACTAATTTTGCACAGATTAAAGGTTATTCTATACAGAGAGATAGTTATAAAAATTGTCGTCCTATTGAGTTTTATGGAAAACCGTCTATATATTGTGAAGGAAATCATACGAATCTAGTTTATACTACAAATATTATACCTCCTAGTTTAGACCAGATAAATGCCCAATTAATGCTAGCTCGTGCTTTTGGTATTGATAAGTTAATAGGGAAACTAGTAACTAAGGCTAAGGTATTATTAGGTTTAGAAAAGACTCATGTTACTAATGAAGAGAATGCTTCTCTAAATTCAAGCATTGTTGAAATTACTACTCAACAACGAAGCGAGTGGCAAGTTAGTATTAAAAGCATTGAGAGTTTACTAAAAACTTTATCATCTGAGGTCAGTGAAGAGAATAGACAATGGGCTAGAAATATTTTGGAAGATCGTATAGAAGAAATAGCAGAATTAAGTAAGCAATCTACTGTTAACACTGAAATAATTACAGAACTTAATGAGAACCTTAAAGTTCTACAAACAGAACTGAAAGAATCTATTGAATGTATTCATACTACTGATTACCAACAGCAAGGATTTCAGCAAGCCGACAGTCAACAATGTAATTCAAGATATTTAACTCATGCACATCTATTTCACTGCATGTCAGCGTTACATGTGGACAATAGTATGGGATATTGTGGTACAACAAATTTAAACCATGTAATTGACCAATATCCTCAAATAGTTCCTAACTATACTTAAAATGAGATTTTAAACTCAATAACAACCAAATGAAGCTGGTGGGTTGATATCTAGACTGGAAGTCGCTATTACTCTAAAGAGATATTACTAATATTATTAGACTGATTAGGATTTGAATGATTATTAACGGACAAGACTTACGCTATGTTTTATAACAAGTGCCTTAGTACTGGGATATTATTAAAATTTCCCATTATGAAAAAATGGCTTTTGGTCAAGGTTTTTAGTCATACTTGAGATAACATAGCGTATTGGACTTTGGACAAAAACCCCTGTTTTTTACAAAATAGAAAGTTTTATAAAAAACTAGTATTCTGAGTTAATTTTTTAAGATTATTATTAATCTATAGTTAATATTTTTACAATTTTAGGTAAATTATTTTATATAATAGATAAATTATAAGTTGTTAAATATAGGCTAAATTATTTTGTCCAAAGTCCAATAGCGTAAGTTTTGCGTAATTATTTAACCTCAGTTTGATATAAGGGCAAATGTACTCTTGAAGCGGTTCTACACTGATTTTTTCTATATATAACACTGAATTCGATGTAACTTGTTATATCGAATTCAGGTTAATTACATTTCACTTAATTTGTCAATGCTTGACGTGGGGATTTATGAAAAATGTAATAAGTAATATACGGAGTGCTATAGCTTGTAGTAAATTATTATTACAGCTAACAGGAATCAAGATTACTGAAGATATATTACCATCACCTAATCAAAATATTAGTTCTAACCTTAATGAGCTTAATAAAACTTATGGAGTAAAGCTAAAACAGAAGCATATAACATATCATTACCTTACTCATAAAGATTTACCATTAGCATTTCTTGCTAATGATGGAGAGTACATAGTACTTGCTAAGATGGATCAAGATAACGCTTTAGTGCAACATCCATTTAAGTCTAATATTGAGTTATGGTCTAGAGAGCAACTATGCCACCAATGGAGTGGTGTAGTGATTATTTTATCTACTTCATCACTTAAATTCAACATATCATGGTTTGTACCGGTTTTTTGGCAATATCGCTATATCTTAGCTGAAATACTGCTCTTTTCACTAGTACTACAGTTACTGGGATTGGTGTTACCTTTATTCTTTCAAATAGTGATGGATAAGGTTTTGGCTTATCAAGTTACAGCTACACTAGATGTATTAGTGTTTGGTTTAGTAATTACTAGTATTTTTGAGGTTTTATTAAAAGGATTACGGGAATACCAATATAATCATACAGTAAAACGTATTGATATTTTACTTGGTATTAAACTAGTAAAGCATCTTCTTGGACTTCCTTTAATTTATTTCAAAAATCGCTCAGTTGGTTCATTAGTAGCTCGTGTTCGTGAATTAGATAGTATTAGAGAATTTTTAAGTAGCTCACTATTTACTCTATTTGTTGATATTAGTTTTATGGGTATATTTTTAGCAGTAATGTGGTTAATATCCCCTACATTAACTATAATAGTGCTTATTTCTATACCTTTTTATATCATGGTAGCTTGGTGGTTTACTAAGCCGCTACAAGCAAAATTAGAGACTCAGTTTCGTTACAGTGCAGCTAATACTGCCTTTCTCACTGAAACTATAGCTGGAGCTGAAACAGTTAAAAGTTTAGCAATAGAGTCACGTTTAACGGGACGCTGGGAGGAGCAAACTCGAAATTTAGTAAGCACTAGTTATCAAACACAAATATTCTCTTCTTTATCTGAACATTTAGTTCAGGGAGTTGGTAAAGTAACTAGTACTCTAATTTTATGGTGTGGAGCTAGAGCAGTGATTAATCTGGAGATTACTCTTGGTCAATTAATTGCATTTAATATGCTATCGCAGCATTTTGCTCAGCCTTTAGCTAAATTAGTTGAGTTATGGCGTAAATTTATCCAAGCACAAGTGGCAATAGATATACTTGGTGATACTTTGAATTTACCGGTAGAACAAGAGTCTGAAGGCAAAAAAGCTGATTTACAAGGTGAAATTACCCTAAAGCAAGTTAGTTTCCGTTATCAACCAACAGCTCCTTTGGTGCTACAAGACATTTCATTATATATTCCATCTGGCGAGCAAATTGGTATAATAGGTGAATCAGGCTCTGGTAAAAGTACACTGGCTCATTTATTATTACGACTCTTTTTACCAGAACAAGGGCAAATATTATTGGATAAAGAGCTATTAAATAATTTAGATGCGTACCATTTACGAAAACAAGTGGCAGTGGTACTGCAGGAAAATTATCTCTTTAATAGTACTGTGCGTGATAATATAGCGATATCACAGCCACAAGCTCCTTTAGAGGCAGTAATTAGAGCTGCTAAACTTGCTGGAGCTCATGAGTTTATTTTACGTTTGCCATTTGGTTATGATACAGTTATTGCTGAAGGTGGTAGTTCGTTATCAGGAGGACAGCGTCAACGTATTGCTATTGCTCGAGCCTTGTTAATTGAGCCTAAAATACTAATTTTTGATGAAGCAACAAGTAGTTTGGATGATGAATCACAATTGGTGATCCAAGCTAATATGGCTAAAATAGCTTATGACCGTACAGTAATTACTATTGCTCATCGCTTATCTACCGTACAACAATGTGATCGTATCATTGTATTACAACAAGGAAGCATTATCGAGCAGGGGACACATCAGGAGCTGTTAATATTAGGTGGTAAATATGCTTACTTGTGGCAACTACAACAAGATTTACGGCAGGCAGTTGGATGAATATAATAAAACAATTATTATTGTTAAAAAATTACTGTCAGCAAGATAAACTAAATAATAAGCTTAAAAATATTACTAGTAAAATTAGATTTTGTTGGTATCGAGCTAGGTCTTATTTTCAATCTCACTATGCAGAATATGAGTTTTTACCATCTCATCTTGAATTAATAGAATCTCCACCTTCTGCTACTGCTAGAATTACAGCAATTGCAATAAGCATACTAGTATTATTAGCATTAATTTGGTCTTATTTTAGTCATTTAGACATTCATGCTACTGCTACAGGTAGATTAATTTTACCTAGCCGTTCTCAAACTATTCAGGCCTATGAATTAAGTGAAGTAGCAGAGATTCTTGTTAAGAATGGACAACATGTTAAGTGTGGTGATAGGTTGTTAGTGCTTAATATAGTAGGAATTACGCAAGAAATTCGTCGTCTTCAAGAACAAAGATATTTTCAGCAACTGGAATTAGCCCGTTATCAAGTATTACTTAGTGACGAGCCATTAAATGCACTTATAATACCAGATCATATTGAAGAATTAGTCGCAATAAGATCCAAGGCTCATCTTGTTAGTATTTGGCAGGAACATCAAGCAATCTTAGCGAAATTTGATGCTGAATTAGCAGCTAATCAATCTGAACAAATAGCTAATCAAGCTAGCATAGTGGGGCTACAAAAATTGCTACATAATATTCAACAACGCCTTGCTCCAAGTCGTGAGTTGTTAAAGTCTAAATTTGTATCTAAAACTGAGTTATTAGCGAAAGAAAAAGAAGTATTAGAAACTGAGCTATCAATTACAGTTAAACAGCAGGAATTGGAAGTGCTAAAGGCTCGTGCAAATACAATACGTGAGAATAAAGTTAGTTATATTGCCCAAAAATACCGTGAGTGGCATGATAATTTAAATAAATCCCAATCTGTTTTGTCAACAATAGAACAAGAGCTAGCTAAAGTCCAAGAGCGAGATCGCTTACAAATCTTACGAGCACCAATGGATGGTATAGTACAACAACTAGCTGTTTATACTGTTGGTGGGATTGTACAAGGTGCTCAGACATTAATGATGATTACGCCTCATGATGCACCGCAACAAGCAGAAGTCAATATTGCCAATAAAGATGTAGGTTTTATTAGCCCTGGGCAATCTGTAACAGTTAAAATTGAAGCATTTCCATATAGCCGTTATGGTACTATTAGTGGTCAAGTACAAAGTATCTCTCTTGATTCAGTTAAACTTAATGAGTCAAGTTCTGAATTAATATTTCCAGCTCAGATTGAATTAGCTCAAAATCATATCATGATAGATAATAATTTAGTTACTTTAACTCCTGGTATGTCTGTTGTTGCTGAGATTAAAATTGGTAAACGCCGAGTTATTGACTATTTATTAAGTCCAGTTCAAGAATATAAATCAGAAGCTTGGAGAGAACCATAATGGGTCAAAAGATGATTATTGGTAAACATGGTATACCAGCAATTATTAAAGCTGCTAAACAGTTTCAAATATTAGCAATTGAAGAGTTGTTACGTCATAAACTTGGTATAGATTGCCAAGAATTAACATGGATAGATGTTTGCCGAGCAGCTCGACAAGTAGGATTGCGGGCAAAATATTATGAAGAAATTAGTGGTGATCTGCAAACATTACCCTTGCCTATATTAGTTTGTTTAGATAATCAATGGAGTGTGATTGAAAAAGTTGAAACAGAATATTGGTGGCGTTATGATGTAGCTACTGAGGAGCTTAATAAGGAGCTACTTCCTACAGCTAATAATAGTAAATATAACCTACCAATAATATTATTAGCAGAGCAAGAAGTGCAAATTACAGATGTTAAATTTGGCTTTAATTGGTTTTTGCCTTCGATATTGCGGCATATAAATCAGTTACGTGATGTATTAGCCTTATCATTAATGTTGCAGTTAATTGCTTTAGTAGGTCCTAAATTATTCCAAAATGTTATAGATCGAGTATTAGTTAGTCGTAGTATTTCAAGTTTAAATGTACTAGCTATTGCTATATTAGCACTTGCTTTAGCTGAGCCTTTATTTAGTTATTTACGAGGTAAAATCTTTACCAATCTAGCCAGTAAGATTAACTCTGAACTTTCCGGTAAATTATATCGTCACTTGTTAACTTTACCACTAAGCTATTTTAGTAAGCGACAAACTGGTCAGATTGTTGCTCGTGTGCGTGAAATGAACCAAATTCGTCAATTTTTAACTGGTTCGGCTTTAATGTTGGTATTAGATGTTATTTTTATTCTGATGTTTTTAGTAGTAATGTTTAATTATGCTAAAATATTAACTTGGATAGTACTTGGATCCTTAGTGTTATATGTCGTGTTTTGGTTAAGTATTGGTCCAATATTAAGACAGCGAGTTACCAAAGAATATGACGCGAGTAGCCTAGCTACAGCTTATTTAACTGAAACTATTACTGGTATTGAGGTATTAAAAACTACTGCTACAGAATCAGCGTTTTTAAAGCGTTGGAAACAAGTTTTAGCTTGTCAGTTACGGACGATATTTTCAGCTAAGAAGGTAGCGATCATTGCTAGCCAAGGAGTTAGCTTAATACAAAAATTAACTTCAGCCTTGTTATTATGGTTTGGCGTTAAGATTGTACTACAACATGAGTTAACAGTTGGAGGGTTAGTCGCCTTTAATATGCTTGCTAATCATATAACTCAACCAATTTTAAGATTAGCACAAATATGGCAAGAGTTTCAGCATAGTTTAATAGCATTACGCCGTATTGGAGATATTTTAGATACTAAATCAGAAGCAGTTGGTAAGGGAGTCGCTACTATGCCAAAATTAACTGGAAAAGTAGAGTTTCAATATGTGCGTTTTCGTTATCAAGCTGATACACCAGAAATATTAAGAGATTTATCCTTTGTAATACAACCAGGAGAATTCATCGGTATTACTGGTCCGTCTGGTTCAGGTAAAAGTACGCTAACTAGATTATTACAACGTCTCTATACTCCTCAGCATGGTCAGATTTTAGTAGATGGTATGGATATAGCCATAGCTGATCCTACCTCATTACGTTGCAATATGAGTGTGGTATTACAAGACAACATGTTATTTGCTGGATCAATATTAGAAAACATTAAGCTCTGTTGTTCAGAAGCTGGTGAAGAAGAAATTGTACAAGCAGCAAGATTAGCTGGTGCAGATGGTTTTATTAGACGATTACCACAAGCTTATCAAACCATGATCGGTGAAAAAGGCAGTGGTCTATCTGGCGGTCAACTTCAGCGAATAGCTATTGCTAGAGCTTTGTTAGTAAATCCAAGGATTTTAATTTTAGATGAAGCAACTTCAGCACTTGATTATGAATCTGAAGCAGCTATTATGGCTAATATGAATCAGATCTGCCGTAATCGTACAGTGATTAGCATTGCTCATAGATTGAATACTATTAAGTATGCTAATCGCATCTTGGTATTAGATCAAGGCATGATTGTCCAACAAGGCAGTCACGCGGAACTATTACAGCAGCAAGGTATATATGCCAAGCTTTGGCACACTCAAACTAATAGTAAACCCATGGCATAGCCTTAGTGTGGTAGCTCATGAGTGTAGAAGTCAAGACGGAGTGTTGAAAAAGTAAGAAAATAGAATAGAATAAAGTTAAGATAAGATAAGAATTAAGCTGTATTTTTATACAGAATATAGAGTGTAAAAATGCAAGCTTATAAAGCTTGTCAAAAGGAATCATTTGATAATTTTAGGTTAAAACAAATGATACCTAGCAACCATTTAGGTTCTGTTGCATCTGTAAAATGAAATATTTTTACCACAACTTAAAGTATATAAGTGAAAAATCGTATCTTACTTGTTAATAGGATTTAATTCACAAAAATATATATTAAACATTATAATAACAAGTATTAATCATAAGTTGTAGTGTAGATTCCCAGTTTTATAGATGCGACAGAACCGCTTCATCTGGTTGTTATTGAGAGTAAATAAATTATAAGTAATTTTAAGAAGATGACAAAAAAACATAACATTCAAGAAATTTCGGTTAAAAGTACTAAGGATCAGATCTTAACAGCCTATAATGAGGTGCTAACAAAATTAACTGAAAAACAGCTTGCCAGTCCTCAAGAACAAAAAAAGCAGGAAGAGAAACAACAAATAGTAACTAAAGCAACTAATAATTCATCAGATGATATATTAACTGACTTAAGTACTTTAAAATCAAAGACTATTAAGAAAATTGATAATTTATCGGAACAATTGTTGGATGAGTTTCAAAAATTAGCCAATTTGCGTGAAGCTATTATTTTGGAACAAAAGCATCTGCACAGCGATTCCAAATATGACTTGTAGAGGTAATATGACAGAGCAATTTAAAATACATATTTCGTAGAGAATTCAGTAAAATTACCTAGAGTGATAAGGAATTGAGCCATTTCATATTTGGAATTGCTGCCTTTATTATTGCATTTTCAGCAATTCATTAATTTTATTAATAGACATACCTGTCATCTTAGCAATTGACTCCACAGAATTGCCATTCTTTAACAGCAGCTTTACAAATTCAGCTTTACCCTCAGCTTTACCTAACTGGATGCCTCTAGCTTCGCCAATTTGTTCCCAATGATGTGCTAAACTGCCCATGATTTTTACTCCTGTTTCTTGAGTTAGCTTACTTGTTAGTAATTTCTCTAATTCTATTTTATCAGATTGTTCTATTTTTGTCAAAGTATAGCAGAGAAGCATTTCTAGATAATCATAACCAATATTTACCTTAATAATTTCAGGTAACATATAGGCCCACCGTAACAGAACGTGCAAAAAGCGAAAAGTATACCTTATATCCATAATACCGATAGGCTTTTCAGAAGAGGGTATTTTTTTGTATAGCCCTTCTCTAATTTAAAGCCTTATTTCTCTGTAACCCTAATAATCTTAAACGTTACATAAATTACGTCAATTCGGGATAAGGATATTGTGAACATGTAGATTAAAATCAAATTTTGTTGAAGGTTTATTTTTCTTTAATGAGTAAGCAACAAGAGTAGATAATATATGGACAAAGGCATTTATTGGTGATCTATGTCTAGTATGTTCAAGGTTCATTTTATTTTTTAGATAATCAAAAACTGTTTCAATTAAGTTACGCTTTCGAAGTAAGATTTTTTCTTTCAAATCCATTAATTTATTTTCCATATTCTTCTTAATTCCATGAATCATTTTTAAGCCTCTTTCATATAAATTTAAGAACAAATTTTGCTTAATATAACCTTTATCAGCTGCTATAATTCCAGTTAATCTTTTTGTTAACTCCGGTACTGGAACCCTATCATCTACATTGCCTTTGGTCACTTTTAATGCCATAAACTCCCCTTTATTATTGATTATTACATGTAATTTAAAACCATAAAAATACCCCATAGAGGATTTACTATGTTTGGCTAATCCTTTAAAAACTTTATTGCTATAACGCCTTTTATTGTGACAAGCTTTAATCGTTGTAGAGTCAATAAAATAAATACCTGTTTCCTCACCAAACAACAAATGAATCAACATATTTAGCGGTATGAATAATCGTGCCATTAATTCAACAAATCTATTATAACTCAAGGCTTTGGGAAAATCATCCTTATGCATGCACTCTATATAACTTTTATAGAAAAATTTAAAATTCTTAGCATAGGATGTATGAAACATAATTATTATTGTTAACATTTCACTTAGACTCATGCTACAACAGCGATTTCTTTGCTTATTTGATGGTAATAACTTTCTCTGTTCATACTCCAAATAAATTTTACAAAAATCATCTATAAAACTATATAATTCTGTGATATCTTTTTTCATGCCTGTAGTTTGTTTTTTTGTTTAAAAATATAAATACTGCAGGCACTCCTTTTTGACAATCCTTTTATCTATTACTATTTCATCTATATCTTATCCCGAACTGACGTAAATTGATATTCTTATTTTATTTAGCAAAAAGCTAGCTCTAAATTTAATATTTTTCACAGCAAAAAGTAACGTTTTTATTTTAGTGATTGACACACTATGCATTTTAGCCTAGTTTGTCAATTGATTGCTAAGTATTATCTAGGTTTTATTTGATAAAAAGTAGCTACTCTAGTATTTCTGAGAACTTTTTTACTAAGATTTATGCCGGTATGCTTAACAAAACTGATGTTAGAGGCTTTTAAAACTTGATCTATGAAACAATATTGGACTAAAATTGAATTAATAGATAGTTGGTCATTATCCTCAGGAGAAATTCGTTGTTTAGAAAAGAAGGATAACAAATTAGTATATGCCCTTAAAATGAGATATTTTGATTTGCAAGGTTACTTGCCGGATAGAATTGCAGATATACCTTTCGTTGCAATAGATTATGTTGCTTCACAACTATCTATAAAGTCTAATAAAGCTAAGGATTATGATTGGCAATCAAGAATAGCCCAAATCCATAATACTGAGATTAGAGAATATTATGGCTTTAAAAAGCTTGATCAAGCTGATTTGTTATCAATAAAGGAATTTATTGAAACCAATCTATTAACTCAAGGCTTACAGATAAGCCAAATTAATGACGAGGTATACAAATTCCTAAAAAAATCTAAAATTGAGCCTTCTGCTGCTAATGAGATAAGTAGGTATATCAGTAGTATTTATACCCAGTATGAGAGGCAATTTTTTACTGAATGCAAACAACATTTGCCATTAAATAGTCAGCAAAAACTAAATAAGATTTTAGGAATGTATGATAATGATCAAACTATATTAAACTTTATTAGAATGCCAGTGGGTAAGGTATCAACGACAACTATTACCGCAGAACAAGAAAAGTTAAGCTATCTTGAAAAAACAGGAGTACTTTATAAATATTTCTTCAATAATATCCCAAGGAAATTATTGAAGAAATATCACGACAGAGTGTCTACCTTTACCCCTTCCCGATTAGTTGAGATTCAGGATAGTGATTCAAATAAATTTTATGGTTTACTAGCCTGCTTTTGTAAATATAAAGGGGGCAAAATTATTGATAATTTTATTGAGATATTAATCAAGAAATTAAAGAAGTTAGAGCAATTCGGTAAAGTTAAAATTAAAGAAGAGCTCTGGGAACACTATACAAGAGAGAATAAAGACGACTTACTGGATAATTTAGTGGATATTTCCTTAGCCTATCCAGATGGTATTATTAAGGAAAAGATTTATCCTGAAGTTGGTGGAAGAGAGAAATTAGAACAAAGTAAATTATCGCGTCAGTCATTTAAACAAGCTCGCAGAGAATCAGAATATAAACATTTACGCTCCCTTTATGTACATGGCTATCGCAAAGAGATATTTTTAATACTAGGCAACTTAAGATTAAGAGCAAATAGTAGTAATTTAATTCTAGAAGCTATTAACTTTATCATAAAACACCAAAATGATGATGCTTATAAGGCTGAGTATTATCCAACGGATTGCGGGGTTATTACTCCAGGGCTTATTTCATCATTAGATTTAAAGGTTATACAACACTCTAAAGGAAAAATTAATAGGCTGTATTATGAGATTGCGATATTAGGTTTACTAAAAAAAGAACTAAGGTGTAAAAATATTTGGACTGAGAGTGCGTTTAAGTATTGTGATCCTGAGAAAGACTTGCCAGTCTATTCTCAAAAAGTTAAAAGCTTACACTGTAAGATGTTAAATATTTCTGATAATCCACATAAGGAAGTATTAGCCCTTAAGCATAATATGCTAAAATCTTTAAAAGAGTTTAACTCCAGTATTGTTCATGATTCAGAAGTTAGAATAGGTATAAAGGCTAAAAAACCACATATTTATCTAACTCCATATGTTGCACAGCCTACTCCTATTAACATAGAATTATTAAAAGATGAGATAGCCTGTCTATGGTCTAATACTAGCTTACTTGACATCTTAAAAGAGGCAGACTTAAGAGTTGGTTTAACCTCAGAGCTTATAGAGATTCAGGGTAAGAGAATATTAGATGATAAGTTATTACAACAAAGACTATTACTTTCTTTATTTGCTATAGCAACCAATACTGAATTTAACAAGGTTTGTTCTGGTATTCCAAATATCTCAGAGTCTGATTTACGATATGTTAGAAAGCGTTTTGTTACCCCAGAATCTCTCAAGTATATTATAAGAAAGTTAGTTAACGCTACTATTACCATTAGAGACAAACAAATATGGGGGGAGATAATTAATAGCTTTGCTTCTGATTCTACTAAGTTTGCTGCTTGGAGTGAGAATTTAATGACTGAATACCATATACGCTATCAAGGTTATGGTATTATGGCTTATTGGCATGTCGATAAGAAAGCGTTGTGTATTTCATCACAAATAATTAGATGTGGTGCTTCAGAGATTGCTGCAATGCTTGCTGGAATTATTCATCATGCCACCAATGCAAAAGTAGAAAATCATTCAACTGATACCCATGGTCAAAGCTTGGTAGCATTTGCATTTGCTTATCTACTAGGCATTGACCTTAGACCAAGAATCAAAGGTATAGGACGCATAAAATTATATAAAGCTGATACTAATATAGCTAAATCTAGTTACTCTAATCTTGAAGAAGTAATGACCAAGCCAATTAACTGGCAGTTAATTATCAAAAATTATGATCAGATCATCAGGTATGTAGCTGCTCTAAAGCTTGGCACTGCTGAACCAGAAGTATTACTCAAAAGATTCATTAGCGACAACATCCAAAGCCCAGTATATAAAGCCATTCTGGAGTTAGGAAGAGCAGTAAGGACTATTTATGTATGCAGGTACTTATCATCAAAAGAATTACGTATTGAAGTCGAAGAAGCTTTAAATGTAATAGAAAACTGGAACTCTGGTAATAACTTTGTCTTTTTTGGTAAGAGAGGGGTTATCTCATCAAACGATGAAATAGATCAAGAACTTTCAGTCTTATGTTTACATTTACTCCAATCATCGTTGGTATATATCAATACATTAATGCAGCAGCAAGTTTTAAAAACTGATGAATGGCAACATCGCTTAATACTGGAAGATAAGAGGGCTTTAACCCCATTATTTTATAAGCATATCAATCAATACGGTCTTTATAAGCTTGATATGAACGAACGCATTAAGATAGAGGGACTGTATGCTTGAGAGTACAACCACTGTACCGCAAAAGGCAAAACAAGTTGCTAAATTGCTTAGAAGTGAAAGACCTGATTATTTTTACTTGAAAGAATTGTTTAGACAGCTTAGGAAAATATTGGATGTTAAAGTACAAAATAAATCTAAGAAATTGCCATATGTACCTTCAGATGAAGAGATAAAAAAATATTACGAGGCAGTGTGGGATACCCAAAATATAAAGCACATGATAATAATAAAAACAATGCTATATACTGGAGTTAGAGTAGGTGAGTTGGTAAAAATTAAAATAGATGATGTCGAGCTTAATAAGTGTCAGATACGCATTAATGATGGCAAAGGTAAAAAAGACAGGATAGTACCTTTTCCAACAGATTTTAGAGAAGTGTTAGCTCTTTATATTAAAAGTATAAAGAACAAGAAGAAAGTAGAGTACTTATTTGAGTCAAATTGGAATAAACCTTATTCTGAGCGTGGTATTCGGAAGATTCTAATGACTTATACTCAACAAGCCAATATGAATCATACTATAACTCCTCATAAATTAAGACATTTTCTATTTACCTGGATGAAAAAGCAAGGTATTGATGATGCCTTGATACAACCTTATTCTGGTCATGAATCTAGGCAATCTTTAGAGATATATTCTAAGCTATCGATAACTGATGCTCAAAAGACGTACAATAAGGTTATAAATGACTTTCCAATATGATAGTAGAAAACACAAAATAAAAAAGGATACTTTTAGCTATAAAAAGAGAGGGGAATTTTTAAAAGATGACTAAGTTTAAATATTAGTTGTAAAACCAATGGATATAAGGGGTTGTAGGTAATTGACAATTTTAATTAAGATACAAAATGTGCAAAAAGTAGCTACCGTCAATAGTGCATTACGATTAGGGATACAGGTGTTGGATTTCGCTTTTCGCACGTTCTGTTACGCTGGGCCAATATATCTTCTAGCATTTTATCGATGTCTATTTTTCTTCTGTTGTCATAAAAACTAAAGTAACCGGTAAAGTGGATATGCTGCCAAGCGGCGGGGGATAATTTTCTAAGAAATTTTAGTACCTTTCCCGACTTCAGTGTTGTTGTGCCAAAAAATGGCTGACAGAAGAGGAAATGATAAAATTTGCAGGCACAACAAATTATTTATTTTAGTTGTCGCTACACATATTTGTTCGAATATAAAAATTTCAAAATAATCCTATAATAATTATTAGCTTTACTACTTGATTATTTCTTTTACTCTCCTGATGATATTAAATAAGGAATAGTGCTAATCGGTAAATTCATTGCTTTATAAATAATCTTTGCCTCATCTGATACCGGGGATGGAATGCCAAATACTCTTTTATCTTTAATGTGTACTACACTGGTAATCTCCACCCCAATTAGTGCCTTACGTAATCGTTCCGGTGATAGTTTAATTGACTGTAAATTTACTCGATATTCTAAATGCCTGATACATACTAACGCCATAAAACATAAAGCAATATGTGCCTTGATTCTGCTAGGACTCCAATGATAAATTGGTCTAATCTTAATATCGTGTTTACTAATTCGAAATGTTTCTTCAATTTGCCACAATCCTTTATAACGAGACAATATATACGCTACATCAACATTTTCTAGGTTACTAATAACTCCATGCAAACCATCCCATTTGCTATCTTCCTCTATCTTTTGCTCGTTTACTGTAAACTTATCATTATTATTAATTATTAAATATTTTTTATAACCACTAGCAGAAATTAACGACTTAACTCCTTTACTTTTGTTCATTTTTTTCATTAATTTCTTCAATGCTTGCTCTCTATCTTGAGCATCTTTATAAGCCCTTTTGCTACTATAGCTCATAATCAGTTTGCGACCCTTTTCAGCTAGTTCAATTATTTTTCCCTTATATTCTTCTGCATCAACGGTTAATGGCTGATAATCATCATTATTTAAGATTTTAGCTGTAATATCCTTAGTCATATTCTTAATTTTAGCACCTACTATATATTGATAGCCAGCCTGTTCTAATAGAGCTAAATTTTCATTATTCAACATACCGCTGTCTGCTACAAACACTACTTTATCAATAGCAAACCTGCCTTTCAAGCTATCTAAAGCTTTCAATAAAGTATGACCTTCATAGGTCGCCCCAGGAAATATCTCATAACCGATTGGAATACCATTATTAGTAACAAAAATGCTCAGCATTACCTGTACTTCATTGAATTTATGATCTTTACTAAACCCCTTACTCTTCAACTCATCTTCAGTAAATGATTCAAAATAAAGAGTTGTTGCATCATAAAATAGTACATCGATTTTTTCTTTAAACAACTTTTGAGTGCTAAGTAAAGCACACTGCTCGATTTTCTCAACCACCTTATCATCTATTTTATCCATAGTTTTGTATACCGAATCAAGCTTTAAATCTACTCCATAATTATTGACCAATAAATTGACTGTTTCACGCTTACTAGTTGGGTTAGCAATACGAGCTAAAACAACATTGCGTATTATGTTTATGCTTGACACTTCCCTGGCAGGATTAGGTAAGATTCTATTAAAACCAAGTTGGTCATAAATTTTTCCATACACCTCATGAATGCCGATGATAGTGCTTCCTTGACTACGTAAATTGCTGATATCATCAATAGGTTGTGGTTGTATTTGTTCTTTCTCGTACCGCTGTCTAGCTGACATTGCCATCGATACTATATCCTTGTCTGGGATAAGATTAGGTTGAGTGCTACTAGCGATTTCAACCTTAATGAATTCAGCAAGCTCTATTAGTTTAGTTATTTCTTCTTGGTCTGATGCACTACCAATATGTCGAACAACCCGTTGTTTTACTTTATTAGTTATGGGATCGCGTATCCCTTCTACTAGTTGAACAGCGTTAACATTACGGGTAGCAGATTTTTTGACTCTAACGAACATATCAGTAGCATATTTAAAACTAATTGTTGGTTAGTATATCTACTAAAATATTGTATGTCAATAATAAAAATATATGGAGGCACAACAAACGCCCTCTAATTAACAAAACCTTTTTTCTCCTGCTTTTTCTATACACTTATCTTTAACTATTTTCCGAAGTCAGGAGCTAAATGTGTCCCTTCTTTCATTTTGTCTTTTGCTATTTTCTTTAGCAAATTTTCCAAAACGACATATCTTACTTTTTTGAAGATTTATCTCCAGCCCAAATTTCTGCAACCTTTCTTCCAACATGCCTTGGAACTTTATTGCTTGATTCTCATGCTGAAAGCAGAATAAAAGATCATCTGCATATCTAAAACTATACATTTCCCCATTTATGCTCTTGCTAGCTACTTTAGTAACCCATAAATCAACCACATAATGAAGATATATGTTTGCTAGCGTTGGACTAATTACCCCACCTTGCGGTGAACCGCTGGAAGAAGCTATTAGCTTCCCATCTTCCATTATTCCAGCTTCTAGCCAACTTGTGATATGTTTCAGTACCCGTTGATCTCTTATTCTATGACTTATAAATTTCATCAGCCATTCGTGTTGCATATTATCAAAGAACGATGCTATGTCCACTTCTAACACCCAAGATATTTTCTTTTGTGCTATCACTTCCTTAACATCTTCTACTGCCTGCAAAGAGCTTTTGTTCTCTCTAAAACCATAGGACTGAGGTAGAAATTCCTGTTCAAAAATAGCTTTCAATAATAGATTAATAGCATTTTGAGCTATTTTATCTTCTACTGTAGGCAATCCTAACGCTCTCTTACTACCTCCTTTTTAGCTATATACACTCTCTTTACTGGCTGTGCTTGATATTGACCTCTTTTCATTCTATATAAGAGCCGATCTAAATTTACATCTAAATCTTTTGCATATTTACTGGCACTTATAGCATCAATTCCGTATGCTGCTCCCTTACGTAGCTTGCTCCATGCTTCACCCATCCATTCCTTATCTACTAAATGCATCAAAGTTTTGAGTGGTTCGTCACGGATTTGCTTTGCTCTGTTAGATAAAGATAATAATTTTGTTTGGAAGAAATGGCAATTCGGTGATCGCCCCTTCTGTCTGTTATTGTCTTTCTTTTGTTGTGCATCCCTTCCCTCCATAGACATTACTCCACTTCTTCGGTACTATGAACACATCTGACTCCCCAAATACCATTATTATTGATTTTGCAATTCTGCTTCATCTATAATTACCTTCTTTTTTTTTTACATAAAAGGAGTATTTAGGGTCTCCCAGGTTCCTTGATTGAACAATTTCATGCATGCTGACGACGCATACCCCGCCAGACAGTATTAAGCTCACCATATCACTTAACCCCATATTGCTTTCCACATCATAGACAGTGTCAGCTTCTGGCATTCATCTAAGTTCTCGAGGCTCTCTTGTCGTTCACTTTCGTTTCGGCCTACATTCGCCCTGTTTACGCTTCATCTAAGGCATTGCTGCCTTAAATGCAAAACTCAGTTCTGGCTGGTTGGTTATTCCTTGGCCAGAGAGGAATTTCACCTCCTTATTCAACCAGGCTTTTCCTGGCACACCTATACTATTAGTTGTGTATATTACCTTCCTTATCTCCTCAGGGTATCCTAGAAAAACCATTAAATTTTCCCAATGAACATACCAAGATTTAGCAATTTGTGGATACTGTTTACTCCATTTAACTTCAAAAGATTCTAAAGCAAGATGTGCTTCTTCCTCTGTGCTAGCAGTATAAATAGGCTTTAAATCAGCCGCTAATTCTTTTCGGTCTTTATATGATACATATTTTAAACTATTTCTAATCTGATGTACAATACATAATTGATGTTCGGTTTTCGGAAAAACTGCTTCTATTGCCTCAGACATACCGGTTAAATTATCACTGCAAGCAATAAGCATGTCTTGCATACCTCTGTTCTTCATCTCAGTAAAATTACCAAGCCAAAATTTCGCTCCTTCATTTTCACTGATCCACAATCCTAAAATATCCTTCCTTCCACATAAATCAATACCTAATGCTACATATACAGACTTATTGATAATTCGTTTATCTTGACGTACTTTTACTACTAAACAGTCAAAAAATACTATAGCATATACTCGATCCAATGGTCGGCTTTGCCATATCTTGACATCCTCAATTACATCATCAGTAATTTGACTTATCAAACTTTCGCTAACGTCAGCTCCATACAATTCTTGCATTTGAATCTTAATATCAGATAAGCTCATTCCTTTAGCGTATAACGATATTATTTTATCATCAAATCCTTCAATACGTCTTTGACGCTTCGGAATTAATGCAGGTTCAAATGTACTACTTCTATCCCTTGGAACCTCAATCTCTACAACTCCATTATTTGTTACTAGATTCTTTACTTTACTACCATTACGAACATTATTGCTATCAGTATGACAATATTTATCATATCCTAAGTGATTATTCATCTCTGACTGCAATGCCTTCTCTACAAGCCTTTTGGTTAATTGTTTTAGTTAACCACTCTGCACTGCAAGTGCAGAGCTTAATATTACGGCATGAATGCCTAATGTATGTACTAACTTAAAAGTTAGAAACTATTTATGTATGGCTCATTTAGAAAGTGTTACAACACAAAAAGAATATATCTGTGAAGTGTAAGATTTTGTTAAAAATATCTTATCTTTTCTTGATAAGATATTTAAAATTTATGTTGAAACGACGCACTGCAAGTGCGGGGTTTTTCTCCCAAAGTGGGACAATAAACCATCCTCTTTAAATAAAGTTGATATATCTGTATCATTATTTATTAATAAATCTATTGCTTGATTCATTGCTTCATTTTGTTTTTGTGTCATTGTAATTTCTCCTTTTGTTATATTATATTTTTATATAACCTTTGAGAAATTTACACACTTATTTGGACAGAGCCCAGTCATTGTTTCCCTCTTACGTTCTTACCTTTCTGTCAGCCCTTCGCTCCACTCCCATTACGAAGCTTCATCACTACTACAACTGACTCAGCCATCCTTAACACCATCTCCAAAGCCTTATGTTTCGGCACTTGTACTTTGAATACTTACTTAACTCAGTAAGAGTTATAAGGACTTCTCAAGTTGTGTCATTAATCTCTACAAACTCGCTGACGCCTGAGACCCCGATGGTTGAAAACTTTCGGATTTTTTCGCTAGTTTGACCTCTAGTTTTCTCTTGTCTACTGCGTTGTGTAGCACATCGACTTCCACTACCAATATCATTTCAGGGCTATCACGTTCACCATTTGGTTTCGGCTCGGATGTTTCGCTGTCTACGCTTTACTACTGTCGTTACCTTCAGCAGCACAAGACTCGCTATATGGTGGAGCTAGCTACTCCTTCCATAACAGGACTTTCACCCGTAAGATTAATGCACCTTATCTTGACGCACACACAAACTATAGGACAGACTCCTTTTTGAATTGCAAAAAGATCTTGATACCTGGTTACATTATTATAATAACGAACGCCCTCATTCCGGCAAGTATTGCTATGGTAAAACTCCAATGCAAACCTTTAAAGAATATACTGCTTTATTTATTACTATGTGATTGTCTCTAGATTTTACATAGATACAGTCCAAGTATAATATTGGATACACCCTATCTAAACAACGATTTTGCCACCTAGTTACTTCTTCTATCACCCCATCTGTTATGGTGGATATCAAGTCACCAGATACATCAGTTTGATATATTTCTTCTAAATGCCCTCGGATCTCTCTGACTGTCATACCGCGACCATAAAGGGATATCACTTTCTCATCAAATCCATTAAATCTCCTCAGCCCTTTTGGTATTAATTGAGGATTATACTCTCCTTCCCGATCTCTTGGTACTTCTACTATCAGCTTACGACCATCCCCATCAATTACTGTCTTCTCATAGCTACCATTACGACGATTATTATCTACTTTTGGCATCTTGCTATGTTTTGAATATCCTAATTCATGATCCAACTCACTTGCTAATATTTTCTCAACTATTTGCTTCTTTAGCTGTTGAAATAAACCATCTCGACCAACTGAACAACCCTCAGCTCGAAGCTGAGGGGTTATAAAGTGGAGTCAATTTGAAATTGACCTACTTCTATGGGTTCTCATTCTTGTTCTTCTATATATTTTTGGATTATTGCATCTGTTATATTACCTGAACTTATTGCCATATAACCTATAGCTTGGTATCCACACTAAATGCACTTTTAAGTCATATTTACTATGAAACCCTATAACTCCTAATCTTATTTCACTAATTCGTCGTTAACACGACTTCATTATATCTTCCCTTCGCCTAAAGGCGAGGGTTTTTTATAATCCCCGTTGGGGGACAATAACTCCGATGGATCTGCTTTTGATAATAATTCTTCTACTAGCTGATTACTGATGTTTAATGTATCTTTATCTGTATCTAATTTTTTAGCCATAATTCCTCCTTGCTTGCTTAAGTTACTTTTTTTACAGTAATCTCTTACTGCTTTCTTTGCAACTTTGTGAGTAGACCTAACCAATTGCTTGGTTAAGCCCCTCCTCAGAACCGGACATGCAGAGCTACCGCATCCGGCTCCCGAAAGGTAAGATAGGCTTGTACCCTATTTTTTTTTGTTGGTTTTAGAACATTGAAATGGTCTTCCACTTATTTGGAAAGTCGACCCTTTTGAGTATTTCAGCTAATCTTTGCCAATTCATCTTACGCTTCCCACCCATTCTATTAAACCACCCATATATTGCTCGCCTAGTTTGGTGAATAAATGAACTTACTCGTCTTTGATTATCTGATATACCATGATAATTGATCCACCCCTTTGTAGCTCTAATGACTTGCAATAATATCTGTTCTTTGCCCCTCTCATTAAGGTGACTTCGTAGATATTCTCTTAGCCCTTTAAGCTTCTCGGTAAATCGATCTTTCCTTGTGGTATATTTTAATCTCCATATGTTACCAAACCTTGATTTACCCCAATAGCAAGTAAAGCCAAGAAAATTATAACTCTTGATCTTCTTACCTTGCTTAGCTAAGTCCTCAGCATGGTATCTACCGGACTGAATCATCTGCGATTTAGCTTCATTGATGTTCAAGCCATACTTGTTTAATCTTTTGGGCAAAACCTCATAAAACTTCCTCGCGTCTTCTTCATTCTCAAAGACGAACACCATATCGTCACAATACCTCACCATTCCAGTTTGCCCTCTTATGTTTTCCTTGCTGATTTTAGCAAACCAACAGTCAATAACATAATGTAGGAAGACATTTGCCAAAATTGGTGATGTTTTAGACCCTTGGCGGCATCCTTCCTTGTTAGTAACTGTAATGCCGTTTTCTATAATTGGTGTTTCCATCAGTTTCATAACTAGTCTTAGGAATCTTTTGTCAGATATTCTCTTTCTTAGGAATCCCATCAACTCAGAATGTTTGATTGAATTGAAGCACTTAGTTATATCAATTTCAACTACAGCTCCTTTATTGAAGTTATACGTAAGTCTATTCAACTCCTTAAGTGCATCATGGGCGTTTAATTTAGGTCGAAACCCGTAAGAACATTTTAAGAATATTGGCTCGAACACTGAGTTTAATATCTTGCTTACTGCCGACTCGATTATCTTGTCTTCAAAGCATGATATTACCAAAGGTCTTTTGCCTCCATCTTCTTTTGGAATCAATGTAATTCGTGCAGGTTTAGCTTGATATTGCCCCTTGCGAATTTTAGTAAGGAGCGAGAGCAAATTTGCTTCCAACTTCTTACCATAAACCGCTTTGGTTATACCATCTATTCCTACAGCTTTCTTGCTATCAAGTTCCTTATATTGTTCTTCTAACATCTTTAAATCAATAATATGTCCAAGATTATTAAACTTTATGTCTTGATTTTGTGATGATAGCAACTTTATACGCTCAAGTTTCGTTGACCATGTATTTCCGTCTATGCTGTGTACGGTCATTGTTTCCCTCTTACGTTCTTACCTTTCTGTCAGCCCTTCGCTCCACTCCCATTACGAAGCTTCATCACTACTACAACTGACTCAGCCATCCTTAACACCATCTCCAAAGCCTTATGTTTCGGCACTTGTACTTTGAATACTTACTTAACTCAGTAAGAGTTATAAGGACTTCTCAAGTTGTGTCATTAATCTCTACAAACTCGCTGACGCCTGAGACCCCGATGGTTGAAAACTTTCGGATTTTCGCTAGTTTGACCTCTAGTTTTCTCTTGTCTACTGCGTTGTGTAGCACATCGACTTCCACTACCAATATCATTTCAGGGCTATCACGTTCACCATTTGGTTTCGGCTCGGATGTTTCGCTGTCTACGCTTTACTACTGTCGTTACCTTCAGCAGCACAAGACTCGCTATATGGTGGAGCTAGCTACTCCTTCCATAACAGGACTTTCACCCGTAAGATTAATGCACCTTATCTTGACGCACACACAAACTATAGGACAGACTCGCATAAATATTTTGTGAGTTTTAGGCAGCTTTGTGGTACGCTCCTAAAATGTATTTCTCCCAGTTTAGTTGCCAATCATTACTAGCATATGCAGAGCGAATTTGTAGTATTGGCTGGACTCCTTCTC
This sequence comes from Rickettsia endosymbiont of Oedothorax gibbosus, assembly GCF_936269705.1. NCBI lineage: Bacteria > Pseudomonadati > Pseudomonadota > Alphaproteobacteria > Rickettsiales > Rickettsiaceae > Rickettsia > Rickettsia endosymbiont of Oedothorax gibbosus. Next base: position 1,297,906 of record NZ_OW370493.1, on the reverse strand, counting down.
TAGACCATCGCATGTGTTGCTTTCCTTTGCATCTTTGATTGATTAAGCTTTCAACGGTACATTCAGCTAAATTACTAGTAAAAATAAGATTTTGATTTTTACGGGTATTGTAATCAATAATTTTTGACTCATTATTGCTAATGTATTGCCGTAGTGTGCGAAACTTTGTAAGTAACTTAATATTTGATACTTGCTCAATCAGTTCATCAATTCTGGTTCGCATATGTTGGACAATAGAAAAAAGATTGATATAATGACCTAAAAAAGATGTCAAGATGTTGCATATTACTCCAAGATTATTACCATATTTCAAAGGATTTTGTTCTTCACCAGAAATAATAATGTTATTTGTCTATATGAAATGCCGATTTTCTTTAACAGGAGTTTCGCACTTAGCAAAATTGCGTATCAGCTAAAAGCCATCTAATGTTGTTCTGAATTGATGTTTTTATAACTTCCCAAGTTTGTTGATATAAAGTAATTTTTTCATTTATCCTCCTTTTGTTCATATCGAGCCAAGCAAATACGGCAAGGCAAATATGATTTCTCTGAGCTCGACCCGTGCGTGCCTGACAGCGTTCAATACCACAAGTTTGTTTTAATTCTCGATGATAAACCTCTATAGACCACCGTGCCTTAACAATTTTCTCTATTTGTTCACGTGTTGGATTTTCTAAGTTAGTTGTTATGTATTGGACTTTGGACAAAATAATTAACCTATATTTAGCAACTTATAATTTATTTTTTATGTAAAGTAATTTACCTAAAATTGTAAAAATATTAACTATAGATTAATAATAATCTTAGAAAGATAACTCATAATACTAGTTTTGTATCAAACTTTCTATTTTGTGAAAAAACAGGGATTTTTGTCCAAAGTCCAATTAGGCGGAGTGTTAGGGAACGTGCGATGAAGTGCCACTTTCATTTTAGACAGGAAATCTCTTGAAATATATTTAAAATAACAAAATAATGTTGTGCCTAAATTTTAAAAACCCCAGCACTATAAGCCTTCCAAGCTTATGCCTTATTAAAAAATGCGGAAGTCAGGAGTAATCTTAGAGCGGTAGCTATTTAAGCATCGTCTCTCATGATTTTAACGCCTCGATTTGTAATGAACTTAAACCAGTAGATTGGGCAATAAGATCGATAGATAAGCCAGCTTTAAGTAGATTTTTAGCTATTTCAGCTTTACCTTCAGCTTTACCTTCAGCTTTACCTTCGGCCTTGCCTTCCTCAATATATTTTTGTGCAATAGTTCTCATGATATTACCTGTTTCTTCTTCTGATAAATATTTGGCTAGTATTTGCTCTAATTCTGATTGCTGCTCTTCTGGCAACTTAGCATCAGTATACCATAAAAACGATTCTAAGTAAATAGAACTATTCTCTTTATCTATTAACACTTCTAGTTTAAACCTTCTTAAAAACTCCTCCCACAATTTAAGCATATCTCTTTGATGTATATGCTTCATGACATAGCTCATCATTCCTAAATGCTTCTGCTGAACTATCTCATCATCTGACATGCTCTGTAAATCTACTAATTGATAATCTGACACCATTAACTCTTTAGCTTGCATAGGGTCAGTAAACAATTCCCATATGTTTCTTGGTGCACTATATTCCTCTACACCGTTATACATAATCATTGGGTAGATTAGTGGTAGCTTATCATTATTCTTTTTATGTCTTTCGCATAATAGTAACGTATATTTCCAAAGCCTTAGTGCCATCCAATAATCACTTGTTGACTGATGGTCTAATAAAATGTAGATAAATGCAGTCTCCTTATTTTTAGTGCTTACAGAATAAACTATATCACTATATTTTCTTCTCAAGCTCTCTTCAATATAACTTTCTTTCTCTACTTTAATTTTTGATAAATCTAACTGTTCTTTAAAATTACTCGGTAGATAATACTCTAAAAATTCTTGTGCAGCTATTTCATTGCCCATAATTCTTTTAAAAAGCTGGTCATGTTTAGGTTTTTTTGGCATTTTGCTACTTACTTGTTATCTATCATTTAGCCAACATTTGTTCGCTCTTCTTTGAGTATCTTATATACAGCAGCACGACTGATACTCATTTTTTTAGCTAAACTAGTTCCCATAATACCTTGTTCATGATATTGCAGCAATTGCTTTCTATTAATCCTGCGTTTAGCTCCAAATTTTACTCCCTTAATTCTTGCCTCTAGCCTACCTTCATTAGTACGCTCTAAAATCCTTAGACGTTCTGCTTGTGCTACTGCTGATAAAATGGTTACTACCATTTTTCCAGTAGCTCCTTCGGTGCTAATACCATCATCTAAGAAACGTACTCCTACTTTGATTTTATCAAAGTAATTAATCAGGCTGGTCATATCTGCAGTATCCCTACCTAATCTATCCAGTTTAGTAATTAACACTGAATCACCTTCCTCAACTTTAACCATTAATGATTTTAGTCCTTCTCGATCAAGATTACTACCTGTTGTTTTATCAGAAAATATTCTTGACTCGATAACCCACCCCGGCTTTTTTAAGAGCTTGTTTTTGTATTTCTAATGATTGCTCGGAAGTTGATACTCTAGCATAACCAAATAATCTCATTGAGTAATCTCATTTTATCTGTTCAAATACGTCTATTAAATCAATTGATTGACTATTTTGTCTATTATATGCCGATTTACGATTTAATGCACAGTATTTTAGTCAATATTTCTACTGTCTTCTAATTTATAAGTTAGTACACATCAAATAGATATCAAAAAGTAACTTGCATCACTAAACCTACATCCTGTAAATACACTACTTCTAGTAAACAACTCTATACTACAGAGAAGGACCTTCGAACTCCTTTGATATTACTCTTTGCTGGGCAGCAAATTTATCTCTCCCTTGCTGTATATGTTCTCGAGGAAAAAACTCATTATTCTCATGCACCTTTAATGCATAATCTAGTAACTTTAACTGACATGTAAATGATTTCCCGTCTATTATCATCTCTTTGCCTGAGTGAATATCATTTAAATGCTGCTTTAGCCTATCAATTACATGGCTATGATATTGATGCGTTAAACTTTGTAACGCACTAGCACTATGTGTAGAATGCTTAATTGTATTAGTTATCTGTCTAGGTTGCATTGCAGTTCTATCAATATATGATCCTAATTTATTCAACTGTTCAAATACATTGTTTCTCTCATTACGATAAGCATGGTTTATAGATTTTAACAGACTACTGCCATTATAATTATACTCCTTATAATCATGCCCATGTTCCTTACAATTAACGTGTAAACTAGCTAGATATTTCTGCTCGTGTTCTAAGGCTTTAAACGCTTGCTCCGGCGTTTTAGCTCTTTGCTTAGCTTTTACTAATTCTCCAAGCTTAGCAAAAGTATAATATTTATCTCTCACACTTGTCAGGATTTGCTCCATCTCCTCATAACTTTTTCCTACTAACGATACTGCTAGCTCTTGTCTTTCAAGCTTTGCTCCATACCTATTAGCTTCATTCACCAAATCCTTATGTTCATCAACAAAATTATCTGCAAATTCTATTGATTTTCGAGTAACATCAAGTTCGCTACTACCCTTTACATTACTACTCCTATACGCATCTATTATTTTCTCTTCATTAATCTTAAATTGCTGAATGTACCTAATATTAGCCTGCTCTTGCTTACTTAATTTCTCTCCTTCATTGCTACTACCAAAATATTGCTCCAACGTAACGGCTGCATGCTTGTTTAATGCTCTACTAAATGCTTTTTGAATTTCTTCCTCTCCTAACCCTTTATCCTTTAATATATCGTTAAAGTCCCCTACTTTACTTGGTCTCACTATTTCAACAAATGCTCCTTTACTTAGTAATTCGTTCTTGGCTACTTCGATTGTCTTATTCGTTACTGCATCGATTCCATCATTATCAGCTGCTATAATTATTTTCTCCCCACTTACTGCCTGATAATTCTTGATATTACTTATTCCTAATGAACACACTATCTTTATTTCTTGCTCTTGATGAGCAACATCATGAACCAAAGCTTGTTTCACCGACAAAGCTGTTTCCAAACCTTCCGCAATGATTACTATGTTCCTATTACCACTCTCAGTATTATTACCTATCATACCCACATCCACAAAAGACCCCACTATCTTCCCAAACGATCTCTTCGCAATATCAACATCAGCTTTTTTATTTGTTTTGCTATCTAATAATATTTGCTGACCTCCTGTAATATTCCCTTTGGCATCTCTTGCAAACACTACCAAGGCAGGGACTTTCTGTTTAAGAGATTTCTCATAAACATTAGTCCTTCTAATATCCTTACTTATATTATTTCTAGCTAATCTATTCTTGTCTATACTATCATTACTTAACTGTTCCTTGGCAAAATCAACATCTATATTCCTTGTTTGTACTAAATACTGTCCAGCCGTAGAACTTAACTCTAGCTCCTTGCTTCTACTATATAAATTCTCTGCTTTGCGTATCTTACTTAGCTCTTCTGACTTCTGTTTACCAACTTGCTTACAATGTTCTACATATTTATCTGATATAATATTATCATTTACTGCCTGTAAGTTAGGTCTTATCTTATTAGGACTAATCCCTAATCTATCTTGTAGATAATTCACTGATTCTTTAAAGTCATAATTCTTCTCCCGCTCCACAAGATCAAATATGTCTCCTCCCTTGCCAGACTCAAAATCATACCATGTTCCTGCTTTATTGCCGCTAATCTTTACTGCTAATGAACCATTATTACCATACTTCAAAGTTGACTTGTTTGATAATTTGCTATTTGGATACCCTAGTAAATCAATTGCTAGCGACTCTGCTCTAATTGCTATCTCTCTCCTAACATTATCAACCTCACTTCTATAACGCTCTCTATTCTCCTCATATCTCTTCTCCTGACCTTCCTTATAATCAATATTTGCGTAAAATCTATCCTTTGATGAAGCTTTTGTTCTCATTGCTATTATGTTGCGATCTTTACCAGCCTCTAACATGCCTGTATCATTAATACTAGAATTAGATTCGATACTTGTTACATCATCCACAACAGCACTTGTATTAGCAACATGACCAATTTCCCCTAATTTCTTACCTATATTGATTTGACTACTATGCACATTAGCATTACCTCCTACTACCTGCTTTTCTTCTCTTACATTTATTGCAGCATCCATATCTTGATTTTCTTCATATACCCTATCAAGCACCTCTTCTACCCTTACTACACTCTTACTAGGCTCTCTATAATGATAATACTCCTCCTTTGGCAAATATTTATCTGTTAGCTTCCTTATATTATTTTCAGCAAAATCATAAATCTTTACCAAAGACCTACTCAAACCATTCATATTATTTAAGATATCTATATCTTCTAAGCTATGATTAACTTCCTCCTTCGTTAAGTAATTTAAGCTACTACCACTATCTATCGTCTTGGATAATTGTCTAATTAAACTCTCTCTACCCAAAGTGGCTATTTTATTAACATATAAATTTAACTCACTGATATTTCTTGATAAACCTACATAACTGTTTCTAAGACCAGCAAAACCATTGTGGTAGACATATACATCTTGTATCGATGCACCTTGTCCCTTAAATATTGTTACTGCATAACCATGTTTAAAACTATTAAATTCTGATGGATTGAATTCCACCATTCTATACTCACTACTGCTTTTGCTATCCTTACTGTCTTTTATATAGTTTGGATTCTTCAACGATATAATAAATCTATTTGTTGATACATCTAATATTACTCCAAGTTCACCATTGACTATACCAAGCTCCTTGCTGGTACTACTTAGCACTATACGATCTCCTCTCATATAATGATTACCACATACTTCTATCTCTTGACCCTTTAGCTTACCTTCTAGCTTTAAATATTGACGTACTCCATGATTTAAGGCTGCTACATCTTTGTTTCTTACCGCTAGTATTATTTTATCATCAATAGCGTAACTGCTCTTATGCCAATCGGCAACTAAAATTTGCATTGACTCATTAGCATCAGAACTCCACTTAATCCTTTGCTCTTCTTCTAATATACTCACAGCTCTTCTAACATCTCCATTAGACAATGCCATAGCCGTCTGCTTGCCCCAATCGCTATCCTGACGCTTAATATCTAATATCGTACTACTACCATATTTGTTAGCCAACACCTCAAACATCCCTCCTCTTTGCACACTAGTCAGCTGACGTTCATCTCCTGATAGAATAACTGTGCATTTGCGAGTAGATGCTACCCGAAGTAACTCACTAAAATCATCATTTCCTATCATCCCTGCTTCATCTACTACTACTACACTATTCTTTGGCAAAGCAAATCTTCCATTAGCTAATTTAAACAGCATCCCCTTAATCGTATCAGTATGCCTAAAACCATCAGAAGCTAATGCCTCTTTAGCTTTATGGGTTGGGGCAACTCCTATCGCATGTACCTTTAATTCTTGGGCAATTGCAGCAATCTGACGCAATACATGGCTTTTCCCTACACCTGCCCTACCTCGCACTATCTGTAAAGCCGACTTAAATGTCAGTAACTCAGTTAAAGCATTATGCTGCTCTTCTGTTACCTTGCCCTCTACTGCTACGATTGATTCAATTGTACGTTTAGATATATCTTGATTACTCGTAAATACATTCCTAACACTTGCTACATAACTGCTAAGACGCAATATCTTCTGCTCTTCTACTCTAACCTCAGACGTAGTATAATACTGAGTAACCCTACCATCCTCTCTGTACAACGCTATTACTTCTTTATCTGCCAAAGCATCTGATACTAACTTTTCTCTTCTTTCCACATCTGATACGTATTTCACTGCTCTCATTAAGTCGCCTTTAGTAAAGACACTCATATGACGCGTTACCTTCTCTAGAACTCTAGTTCCACAGTTTAAATGCTCTATTTCAGCTTGCTTCCTTTCTTCATTCCTTTCCGCTGCTTGGTTAAGTACACTCCTCATACGTACTGGTCCAATGTGTTCTTGCGTTATCTCTCCTGGTAAATCGACTCGTAACTCAAGTCCGCATTCCTTATAATAATCATTTTGGATTCTAGTCCAAGCAATACTATCTTGTGTTTCTTCTATTACTTTTTGATAAGCAACCTTAGGCTGTAGATCACGTGCTTTCTTTAATTCAAATCCTACTCCACTTTTATTAAACCTACGAGTAGTAAATAACAAATGGGCATGCACATTCTCCTCTCCTTCATGAGGGCTATGGATATCAATTTGTACTCCTAATCCTTCTTTTACCCACCCTTTATATTTTATAAATCGGTAAATAAGTTCTCTTTGCATTGATAGAGTTACTAATTTCTCTTTTGGTAATGCTAGTACCCATTCTATATATAACTGACTATCTTTTCTATGTTCAGATTGCTCTACTATATTTGATAATATAGCTATATCTTTAAACTCTTTACTTACATAATCTGGTAGCAATACTTCATGATAAATATTATCTTTTTTATTAGCAAAATTAAAAACTACTCCTGTATTCTTATCAGTAATTATTGTTCTAGCATTATATGCACTACTACGGCAGCTATTTCCTCCACTACTTCTACTTATATATCTTGATTTAATGAATCCTATAGCCATTATTTAATTATACTTGCTGATTAGTGTGAATATTATGTAATAATATTCATTACTGTATTCAAAAGCAAGCATTAGTATAATGCATCTTACGTCTATAACTATTCTATCGAATGAGTTATATAACCTTATAGCAACTCAGAAAGAATGATTTGACAATATACTGAAGGAGTTATTAGAACCTGATGGGTATAATTTAGTTATTATTAACTATATCAATATAATAATAAGCAATTAATGCTGTTTTTACTTTTACTATATTTAACATTATGATTACACCTGACAAGCATTAGAAGTAAGAAAAATCATTTAATTATTATTACTTTAATTGTTCTGAACTATAAATTTTAAATTCAAAATAAGTTATTCTTGCTTCATACTAAATTATTTAGTAATTTATTCTATAATAATTTCTAATATTAAATGGTCTAAACTACATGAAGGCGGTAACAACACAAAAACTACGACTAGAACAAAAGAAAAATAGATTAATTGCTGAAGAAACTAAACTAAAACTCAAAGAACGTAAAATGCGTACTCGTCATTTAATAGAAATGGGTGGGTTAATTGTTAAATCTGAGCTTGACCACTTACCTACTAATACCTTATATGGCTCTCTACTATCTTTAAAAGAATCTCTAACAAAACAATCTGATATTCAAGATCAATGGACTAAAACTGGCAAAGCTGCTTTTGATCAAGAACAACAACAAAAAACTGCTGTCATTCTAAAGTTAGACGAAAAACCTTCGTTAGAAATTCGTTCTCATATCAGAAGTCACTCACTCAAATGGAATCACCTCAGAAATGAATGGTATGGTTATGTCCTTGATTTACAAGATTTGAAGAACGGGCTTGGGGATATGAAGTATGAGCTGCAAGTGATTAAGGAGTAAAGATTATGCCGCAATTCAGAGATCAAGAACTAAAAATTACTTACTCAATATAACTATAGTACGTGTTAATACATACTAGTATTCATCTATTAATACCACTACATATTAATACATACTAGTATTCATCTATTAATACCATTGCATATTAATACATATTGATTATACTACTATGTATAATATATACTGGTACATACTTATGCTTATATTAATTGGAGGAGAAAAAGGTGGATCTGGTAAAAGTTGTATAGCACAAAATTTTGCTACTATTCTTCGTAGAATAGAAAAAGAAGTTTTATTAGTTGATTGCGATCCACAAAAAACCACTTCAAGCTGGATACAAGAAAGAAACGAAAATAAAAATTTACTATATATAGAATGTATACAATTGTATGGTAATATACTAAAAAGCTTAGAACAACTTAAGGGAAAATATAAAATTATAATAGTAGATTGCGGTGGTCAAGATTCTAAAGCATTAAGATCTGCATTAGTGTCTTGTTCTCATGCACTATTTCCAATCAGACCTAAACGAAGAGATTTAAAAACTTTACCACATCTAGAAGAATTATTATCGGAAGCTAAAATTACTAACAATAACATTAGATATGCTACTGTAATTAATCAAGCTCCAAATCTTCCTTCACAAATGCAGAGAATTTTAGATGCAAAAGTGATATGCCATAATTGGAATATCCCATGCTTAGATTCTATCTTATTTTACAGAAATATATATGATGATAGCGAAGAATCAGGGTCTAGTGTATATGAAGAAAATACTGATTTAAAGGCTAAAGAGGAATTATGTAAAGTAGTCAATGAATTTTTGAATATAGAGATCAAAAATGTCTAAATTATTAGGGTTAAAAAAAGAAGATATAAAAACGCAATTTATAGAAAACGTTAATAAATATCAAAATGGTATCAATAATAATAAAAGTAAAAGTAAACACATAACTTTAAGTATGAATGACAAATATATTGAGTTAATTCGATCTTTATCAAAGCAAGATAGGTTAACAAAATCAGGTATCATTAGGGCAGCTCTAATATCATTCGCTAAGTTATCAAAAAGTGATAGAGAAAAAATTTATGACGAAAACTATGAAGATTAATAATAAACTATCTGACCCATCAAATTTTAACGACACAATAGAATTGTCTCAATCTAATACTTTGCAAGGTACTAAAATAATTACATCAAATATTTCTATTTCAGAATCAAAAAAAGTAACACTTGATTTTCAAGAAATATATAACAAATTACACAACAAGTTTCCTAATATAATTAATATGCAAAATCCTGTAATACTTGCTATTGGTATTCATAAAGAACTTGCTAAAGAAGTAAAGCTCTCAAATCAATCTATTGGTAAATGGGTGAGTTGGTATATACGAAAATCAAAATACTATATCAATCACAAAGAAGGTGCAGCGAGATTTAATCTAAATGGAGAACCGTGCGGGACTATTAGTGAAAAAGAAATAAATCTTGCCGATGCTAGAAAGAATTCAGTAAACATAAAAAACAAGGGATACTAAATGATTCTTACAGGATTTCAATTAAGAGCCTCACGAAAAGCGTTAAATTTGTACTTAGAACAATTAAGCCAAAATACAGGAGTAAGCAAAGTCACTCTCATGAGATTAGAAAAAAATACTGCTAATTTAGCATTAATAAATTGTACTACAAAAAACGCCCAAATTTTATATAATTATTTTTGTGAGTAGACCTAACCAATTGCTTGGTTAAGCCCCTCCTCAGAACCGGACATGCAGAGCTACCGCATCCGGCTCCCGAAAGGTAAGATAGGCTTGTACCCTATTTTTTTTTGTTGGTTTTAGAACATTGAAATGGTCTTCCACTTATTTGGAAAGTCGACCCTTTTGAGTATTTCAGCTAATCTTTGCCAATTCATCTTACGCTTCCCACCCATTCTATTAAACCACCCATATATTGCTCGCCTAGTTTGGTGAATAAATGAACTTACTCGTCTTTGATTATCTGATATACCATGATAATTGATCCACCCCTTTGTAGCTCTAATGACTTGCAATAATATCTGTTCTTTGCCCCTCTCATTAAGGTGACTTCGTAGATATTCTCTTAGCCCTTTAAGCTTCTCGGTAAATCGATCTTTCCTTGTGGTATATTTTAATCTCCATATGTTACCAAACCTTGATTTACCCCAATAGCAAGTAAAGCCAAGAAAATTATAACTCTTGATCTTCTTACCTTGCTTAGCTAAGTCCTCAGCATGGTATCTACCGGACTGAATCATCTGCGATTTAGCTTCATTGATGTTCAAGCCATACTTGTTTAATCTTTTGGGCAAAACCTCATAAAACTTCCTCGCGTCTTCTTCATTCTCAAAGACGAACACCATATCGTCACAATACCTCACCATTCCAGTTTGCCCTCTTATGTTTTCCTTGCTGATTTTAGCAAACCAACAGTCAATAACATAATGTAGGAAGACATTTGCCAAAATTGGTGATGTTTTAGACCCTTGGCGGCATCCTTCCTTGTTAGTAACTGTAATGCCGTTTTCTATAATTGGTGTTTCCATCAGTTTCATAACTAGTCTTAGGAATCTTTTGTCAGATATTCTCTTTCTTAGGAATCCCATCAACTCAGAATGTTTGATTGAATTGAAGCACTTAGTTATATCAATTTCAACTACAGCTCCTTTATTGAAGTTATACGTAAGTCTATTCAACTCCTTAAGTGCATCATGGGCGTTTAATTTAGGTCGAAACCCGTAAGAACATTTTAAGAATATTGGCTCGAACACTGAGTTTAATATCTTGCTTACTGCCGACTCGATTATCTTGTCTTCAAAGCATGATATTACCAAAGGTCTTTTGCCTCCATCTTCTTTTGGAATCAATGTAATTCGTGCAGGTTTAGCTTGATATTGCCCCTTGCGAATTTTAGTAAGGAGCGAGAGCAAATTTGCTTCCAACTTCTTACCATAAACCGCTTTGGTTATACCATCTATTCCTACAGCTTTCTTGCTATCAAGTTCCTTATATTGTTCTTCTAACATCTTTAAATCAATAATATGTCCAAGATTATTAAACTTTATGTCTTGATTTTGTGATGATAGCAACTTTATACGCTCAAGTTTCGTTGACCATGTATTTCCGTCTATGCTGTGTACGGTCATTGTTTCCCTCTTACGTTCTTACCTTTCTGTCAGCCCTTCGCTCCACTCCCATTACGAAGCTTCATCACTACTACAACTGACTCAGCCATCCTTAACACCATCTCCAAAGCCTTATGTTTCGGCACTTGTACTTTGAATACTTACTTAACTCAGTAAGAGTTATAAGGACTTCTCAAGTTGTGTCATTAATCTCTACAAACTCGCTGACGCCTGAGACCCCGATGGTTGAAAACTTTCGGATTTTCGCTAGTTTGACCTCTAGTTTTCTCTTGTCTACTGCGTTGTGTAGCACATCGACTTCCACTACCAATATCATTTCAGGGCTATCACGTTCACCATTTGGTTTCGGCTCGGATGTTTCGCTGTCTACGCTTTACTACTGTCGTTACCTTCAGCAGCACAAGACTCGCTATATGGTGGAGCTAGCTACTCCTTCCATAACAGGACTTTCACCCGTAAGATTAATGCACCTTATCTTGACGCACACACAAAATAATTTATTGTTTATAGATCAACATACTATCACTTTAAATACTATTATAGAACCTAAGCCTATAGAAAATAATTTAACTAGATTTCAACTCATTGTTGCTAGATGTGCTTTAGGATTAACACAAGCATCTCTTAGCAAATGCATATCAATTAAAAAATCGGTAATTACTGAATATGAAAGCAAAATAAATAATACCTACCTCACCAGTAGATACTCATATGTGGACAGTATATTACAATATTTTCACGACCAGGGATTAATTTTTTCTAATAATCTTTCAGTCAAAACAACTAATTAACTACTCTTTTTATATAACAAAGCTTAAAAAACATCATCATTGAACTATAAATTGTTGTATTTTAATTATCAAAGTGATGTAGTAATCACTACAAATACTTGTACGGTAATTGGAAAATTACACAGCTTTAGAAGCAAATTCATTACTGTAGCAGGGTGATTTAGTAAAAAGAAATAGTTGACTGTCTACCACAGCTTATGTTAATGTGAACTTTGGAAATACAAAAAACACAAGCTTAAGTAGACATGTTACTGTTTGATAATATAATATAAGTTATAAAAAATCAATACTAATCTCTTCTTAAGCTCCATTATGGGGCTAACATGCAAATATCTTCAACTATAATACCTATTTCACATCTTCTAATTAATACTGAAGTAGTAACTAATTATTCCAAGGACACTAAACTTAACTTTACTAATTTCTCATCGTTCCAGGAATTAAATACCAATAAATCCTACACCCCTATTGCCACCTGCGTACTAGAACATATTCTTACAAACACGAATCTCTGTGACCTTGAAAAATTGTTCTACATCATAGCCGATAGTTTAAGCCTTATTAATCACAATAAAGGTAAGAAACGCAGTATAACTCTTTCTGCCAGACAATGGGTTGAGAAGCTTGATTGTTCCGTTGCTGAAATATTTTCCATGCAGCAAAGCTTAGAACAGAAAGGTTATTTTGAGATTTATCGAAGCAAAAATAAGGATGGCAAGAATAAGAAAAATACTATTACACCTACTTTACCTGATTCAGTCTTTAACTCTTTAGCTAATACTCCTAACAGATTTAATATTGGCACATATTCTACTGATACTTCTTTATATTCTAACTTTACTTCTACCGCTTACTTACCTAATCTAGAAAATAAAAGAACTTATCTTGATAGGACTAAGATGTTTATTAAACTTAACTACGATCTACTTTTACTCATTACTTCTTGTAACTATTTAACTAAATACGCAAAAATTCTATGGTTAGATTTTTATGCTATAGGCTATAGATATTATTTGAAACATAGAAATTGTGACAATAATACTACAGAGACTAGTCAATATTATGCTAAGAATACTGAAGAACTAAGTAAGATGCTTATGTATACATCTGATACCAATTGCAATAATTAACGCAGTGGTGTAAAATGGGTTTTTAACTGATAAAGGTACTCAAATGGCTAGGTTAATATTACCACAAGGTTTTCATGGTCATGATTTTATAAAAATGATGAAACATGAGCCGCATGGTCGAAATCGTATACGTTTATTGGCGATGTATCACCTTCAATTAGGCAAATCTTTAAAAGCCATATCTGAAATAGTGAAGTCACACTGGAAAACTGTGCAATCATGGCTCAGAAGATTTAGGAATCATGGTTTTGAAGGATTATTTGAATCACAAAGAAGCGGCGCCCCTAGGAAGATTAACACTATACAAGAGTCTGCTCTTTTTGATAAAATCAATACGCTCAGTGAAAGTAAAACTGGTGGGTATATAACTGGAAAGGAGCTACATATCATGTTACTTGAGGAATATGGTGCTAAATGCGCTTTAAAAACAGTCTACAATACTATGCACCGCCTTGGTTTTAGCTGGATTACTTCTCGTTCAATGCATCCAAAGTCAAATCAAGAGACTCAAAATACATATAAAAAAACTTCCCAGACATGTTAACAAAATTATTACCAAAAAATATCGATAGATGTAAAGTTGATATATGGTCTCAGGATGAAACTCGAGTTGGGCAACAAGGTAGCTTAACTCGTATATGGGCTAAGCGTGGCACTAGACCCCGTAAAGTTCGGCAACAGCAATTCATTTCAACATATATTTATGGAGCTGCTTGCCATGATACAGGAGAAGCTTTTGCATTAATTTTACCATATGCAAACACACAGGCAATGAATAAATTCTTAGAAGAGCTTTCTCGCAGTATTCAAGGCAACCGACATATAGCTTTACTAACGGATAATGCAGGTTGGCACACAGCCAAAAAACTAACTGTGCCAAGCAATATCACTTTGATACCGCTTCCGCCCTATGCACCGGAACTTAATGCAATGGAACAAGTTTGGGAATGGATCAAAAATCATTTCTTGTCTAACCAATGTTATGGTGTATATGAAGATATCGTCACTATGGCTTGTTACGCTTGGAATCAATTTGCTCATAATGTAGATTTAGTAAAATCAATTATGTATAGAGACTGGATAAACACACCGTGTTAATTATTGCAATTGGTATAATACGTTTTAATCCAGTATTACTACCAATAGCATATAAAGATAGTAGTAAGCGTTTCAGTAATTTAGATTGGCTGATGTTGCCCCTAGCAGCAACTGTCTGAAAATGGTTGGTAAAACCAATACGCAAGTCTGTTTCTTTTAGGATATCAATTAAGTTTATTGCTCCCCAACGTTTATTAATTACTTGTTGTAATGTTATCAGATTACTAGGTTCAATTTGAGCATCGTATGGTGTTAACTTAATATGTCCATTAGTGCTATTCTTCGGAACAATGATTTTTACCTTATGGTTATCCCCAATACTATTATTAAATTGCTGTAAATGCTGATCTAAAGTATCTCGCAATGATTGGATGAATTCGTTACCATCTTTTGGTAATCCAAGTTTTTTGTAATAATATTCAGCATTATAGTCAAAATCTTTGGGTAAATCCTCTTCTGGATCACGGTAACGATACGCACCCTTAACCCATATTTGCTTACAATCTAGTAAATCATGCAATAGCTCTAAAATTGCCACTTCATAATTAAAGCGGTTGATTCTAACATTTTTAGCTTTAGTTACATCTTTTATTTCATTGTCTGCATTGTTTCCAGTGTTCTCCTCCTGTTCTTCTATTACCATAGACTGCCATTTAGCTGGTATTTCATTGGTCGCTGGCACAATTTTAGAATCAGGGTAATATTTACCGCCAATATTCTTATTAATCTTAATAAATTCAATAGCCTGTAATATCTCTTTACCATCTTGATTATTCGTCTGAAAAGTAAATATTTCTAATAGCATTAATAATATACGACGATGAGCATGCGAGTAACAAGATCGCATCTTCTTCTGCACTTGATGCTGATACCATGTATTTTTGTTAGATATAAGCTCTTTGGTTAAATCACCAAGCGTCTCTTGGCTAACTTTTGGATAAATGGTCTCCTGAATTACACCATTTGGATTCTCTAGAGCTGTGTCTGCAAGGGTATATAAAATGTCAAATTTTCCATTAACACATCTAACTTCAGATAATATATCTTTATTAGTAGATATTTCAGCTGATGTTCTCATTTTGTGAATTAGCTGAATTAAGGTAGTTATTAAATTATCGGTTATTAATTCACAACGAACATGACAAAATATTGCCATAGTGGCATAACAAATTTGTGGCTGGTGTTTTCTGATCTCACTTGGCAATTCAGCACAAATCCTAGTGTAATATTTTTTCTTAAGTTTTCTTGGAACTGAGTTTAATTTCTCGGGTAAACTCAATCTTCTTAACCACTTAAGCTTATCTATTTCGTTACTGACATTTTTTAATTTAGCTCCGGCTATATCTTTCTTTAGACAGCTTAATGTTATTATTGCTAACCTACTTTCCTCACTATCCTCCTTGTTTTGCTCCTCATTATAACTGATTTCATCACTCTTAGGTAATAACTCATTTATTAACTTTATTGTGGCAATAGATAACTGCTTAGAAATGTCCAAGAAACACTTTCGCTCAAATCTAGAACATGCCGTAGCAATATAACGATCTAACTGCCTTGGTTTAAATGGTTCTAATCTCTGATTGCCACAAAATTGATAGGCTTGCTCTAATATTTGCGGTAATGTTGGAACTTGTGGTAAGCTATGTTCTATTAGCCAATCAATTAACTTTTTACTATCCTCTATATTAGCTTTTCGATAGTCTAATAATAACCGAATTTCTTGACGAAATCGTTTTGAACTTCTGTTATGCCAATCATAATTATCAAGATTCATATCACAGCAATCTAGTTGCATAGCCAGGCTATTAATCATCGTTTGCTGGATAACATCGCTAGGAGTTGGATATCGTCCTTCTACTTGAAAAAACTTGAGCATTACAGCAAATGCTAATCTATTTTCTTTAGTATTCTTACTACTAGCTAAAATAATTTCCTCACTATCTAACGTAAAAAAAACATCGCTACCAAGAATATTATTTTCGGATAAATTATTTTGCATTTATATATTTTCAATCCATACGTAAATTTATTTATGATCACCAAATTCAACTAATCTGGGATCAAACTCTTCTGAATTAAAATCATCCCTTAGCCATTTCATACCAATTGCAATAATTAACACGGTGTGTTTATCCAGTCTCTATACATAATTGATTTTACTAAATCTACATTATGAGCAAATTGATTCCAAGCGTAACAAGCCATAGTGACGATATCTTCATATACACCATAACATTGGTTAGACAAGAAATGATTTTTGATCCATTCCCAAACTTGTTCCATTGCATTAAGTTCCGGTGCATAGGGCGGAAGCGGTATCAAAGTGATATTGCTTGGCACAGTTAGTTTTTTGGCTGTGTGCCAACCTGCATTATCCGTTAGTAAAGCTATATGTCGGTTGCCTTGAATACTGCGAGAAAGCTCTTCTAAGAATTTATTCATTGCCTGTGTGTTTGCATATGGTAAAATTAATGCAAAAGCTTCTCCTGTATCATGGCAAGCAGCTCCATAAATATATGTTGAAATGAATTGCTGTTGCCGAACTTTACGGGGTCTAGTGCCACGCTTAGCCCATATACGAGTTAAGCTACCTTGTTGCCCAACTCGAGTTTCATCCTGAGACCATATATCAACTTTACATCTATCGATATTTTTTGGTAATAATTTTGTTAACATGTCTGGGAAGTTTTTTTATATGTATTTTGAGTCTCTTGATTTGACTTTGGATGCATTGAACGAGAAGTAATCCAGCTAAAACCAAGGCGGTGCATAGTATTGTAGACTGTTTTTAAAGCGCATTTAGCACCATATTCCTCAAGTAACATGATATGTAGCTCCTTTCCAGTTATATACCCACCAGTTTTACTTTCACTGAGCGTATTGATTTTATCAAAAAGAGCAGACTCTTGTATAGTGTTAATCTTCCTAGGGGCGCCGCTTCTTTGTGATTCAAATAATCCTTCAAAACCATGATTCCTAAATCTTCTGAGCCATGATTGCACAGTTTTCCAGTGTGACTTCACTATTTCAGATATGGCTTTTAAAGATTTGCCTAATTGAAGGTGATACATCGCCAATAAACGTATACGATTTCGACCATGCGGCTCATGTTTCATCATTTTTATAAAATCATGACCATGAAAACCTTGTGGTAATATTAACCTAGCCATTTGAGTACCTTTATCAGTTAAAAACCCATTTTACACCACTGCGTTAATTATTGCAATTGGTATCATACGTTCTTCGTATTCTTCATGATTGGGGTTGGCAATAATTCCCAGAAGATGCTCATAACCCCCAACCCCACCACAATCCTCCGGTGGGCAAGCCCGTTCACCAGCTATACATTGAGGATAATCAGTACCTACAACTGACGGTAAAATCTTTTCCAACATAACTTCATGTTGCCATCCATCACCAAAATCATATTCATAAATGGCTTTATCTTTAGGGGTCAGAAAATATTTAGCTATTTTTACTTTATCCTCAGGAATCGGATCACAAAAACCTTCATCATCTGGCATACTAATAATATCTTTTTGCCCAGTCTTAGGATTGATCATTTCAAATTGATGCATATGATAATTTTCCCATCCCATAACATCTTGAATGGCTAAATGCAAATCTTTAAAACTGTATTTTTCCGGTACTTGGATGCGACGCCAAATTTTGGGTTTGCTATATTTTAAGGTAATTTTAAACTGATAAATATTTGAGATTTTTGCTATCATATTTAGTTGTTCCATAAATTTTTAGAAAGTTCTTAGAATGGTCAATGTCGGTACTTAATGATCAAAATAGACTATAGCAATAATTTTGCAAGCTTATAAATGCGTTCTATTATAAAAATAATTTATTTGCTTTTTAGTGCTATTCTATCACCGAATTATATTCGGCACTTTGTAAATTGCAACATTTTTTAGCATATTTTGCCAAAGTGGCACTTCATCGCACGTTCCCTAACACTCCGCCTAGTAGCACTCAACCTAATCTTATCCCAGACAAGAATATAGTATCGATGGCAATGTCAGCTAGACAGCGGTACGAGAAAGAACAAATACAACCTATTGATGATATCAGCAATTTACGTAGTCAAGGAAGCACTATCATCGGCATTCATGAGGTGTATGGAAAAATTTATGACCAACTTGGTTTTAATAGAATCTTACCTAATCCTGCCAGGGAAGTGTCAAGCATAAACATAATACGCAATGTTGTTTTAGCTCGTATTGCTAACCCAACTAGTAAGCGTGAAACAGTCAATTTATTGGTCAATAATTATGGAGTAGATTTAAAGCTTGATTCGGTATACAAAACTATGGATAACCTCAGTTTGATGTAAGAGGAAGGTTGAGATTGTTTAATTTTCCAAAAGCTACAGAAATTTTATTAGGCTTAAAAACATAGGCAAGCAGTCCAGCTAATACGTTAGTTTGAAAATTCATAACAGATCTATGCCTTGTATGGTCTATATGACAAAGGTTTTTTAGTTGATCGTTAATGGTTTCAATAATATACCTTTTATTTAAAAACCGCTTTTTAATAGGATCTATTATTCTTTCTTTCATATTACTTTTAATTTTTGTTATTAGTAAAAGGAGAAAAAAACTAAACCTTGATTAGCAAGGGATTGAGTGAGTTTTTTACTGATATACCCACGATCACCAAAAAGCCAGCCTTGTAATTTATCTACTAAATTTTCTACCACTGCTCTATCATCAACATTTCCTGGAGTTAAAGAAAAACTCATAATCTCTCCGCAACTGTTAATGACAATATGTAGCTTACAACCAAAGAACCACCCAGTGGAAGTCTTACCTCTTTTTGCTATGTCTTTGAATACTTTATGTCTATTAATTCTTAAATTATGGCAAGCAGGAAGTTTAGTAGAGTCGATATAATATTGACCAGTTTGTTTTCCTGATAGGCTTTTTAGCAGTAATACCATGGGCATGAAGCTCATTGGCATTAACTGAACAAAACGACTATAGCTCACAAGTTTTGGAAATTCCTTTCTATAACTTTGACATAAGCAGCATAAATAAAAATCTTTAAAGGTACGGTAGTGATTCAAGTGAAACATTACTATAATAGTAATAATCTCTGAGAGTCCTATACTGCAAACTACTTTACGCTTACGGTTAGGATTTGGTAATATATATTTATTTTGCTCCGTATCAAAATGCTTGCAAAAATCATCAATTAAGCAGAAAATCTCCGTAAGAGGGATCATAATATATTCTCCAATTTTGTTGTTATTATTTGAGAACTTTATAATCCCTCCCTTCTTACTTTTCAAATATTCTTTCTCCTAACACACTAGTTTGAAAGAAGGTTTTATTTTTACCATAGCTCACCACCAACAGTTTGTTTATGTTATTACATAATGCTTAGCATTTTGTTTGGTGCTTACGTCAAACTCAGGTTATAGTTACTTGCTGATTTAGCTCAGATAGTTTATTTAGTAGCCTCTTGGTATATTGGCAATCTGTATATTTTATTTCCCAATTATTAATATCTTCCATTTTAATATCCACTACATTGCTTTAACAATAAAATAAATAATAACTAGAAATAAAAATTTTTGCAATAGTTTATTAGATATTAGTTTTAAAAAATAGTAATTTTTATACTTTGTTACATTTAAGTTACGTCCCTATTGTTTGAATTTAGTATACATTGTATAAAATTATCTCGTGCATATAATTGTTGCTGTTTGGTACAGAAATATCGATTAAAAAAATAGCTAGTCAACTCAAAAGCTTGTTTTTTATCATTATTAGTAATTTCACACTTAGTGGAGGTTAAGAATTGTGGTAAGATTAGAAGCCTGTCTTGATATTTCAACCCTTCTGATAAACAGACAGCTTTTCCAGATTTTGGTGAGACATATTTCAGATTTTCTTGGCTACCTGTTACTGTACATTTATCCAACTCAAGACCATATCCCGATTCTTGGAGTATGGCTAATTCAAACCTAATATACTCTTCAAAAATAAAATTATTTGCTAGGCTGTTTAAATATTTTACAAAAATTGGGAAAAAGTTATTGTG
Source organism: Rickettsia endosymbiont of Oedothorax gibbosus (assembly GCF_936269705.1). Classification (NCBI taxonomy): domain Bacteria; kingdom Pseudomonadati; phylum Pseudomonadota; class Alphaproteobacteria; order Rickettsiales; family Rickettsiaceae; genus Rickettsia; species Rickettsia endosymbiont of Oedothorax gibbosus. The sequence continues at coordinate 1,277,145 of NZ_OW370493.1, read as the reverse complement.
ATTTTCTCTTTCATGAAAGGCTATTTTAATAAGGCTAATAATTGAATTAAAGGCATATAATTTAATTTTATTAGTTATTAAAAGACCAGCGTAAGATTTTATTAACTCGCATTTAGCCATTCCTATATGTTCATGTAATCTAGCTTGCCAAAAAAAATCAACAATATTACCTTGCTGATTTATAGTGCCAGATTTTCTAGATGTTTCTCGTATTACCCCAGAATATAAGCCATGATTTTTAGTAAAAACTGTAATAATAGCCGAATTTTCTTTTAATGGTTTTTTGCCAATTATTAGTCCTATATCTTTAAAATTCATATTCAAGTCTGTTGTAATCGCATATGGCTATATGAGTTTGGGTCATCTTGCCAAAGTTCACGTACTTTTACAAAAAGAAAAAGATGAATTTTACAATCAAAAGATATCTGCATTTCTATTCTTGCCTTAGAACCTATTTCTTTAATTTTACAACCATTTTTTCCTAAAATAATAGTCTTATAAGAATCTCTTGAAACAACTATTACTTGATGAATTTTGATAGATTTATCGTTATTTTCCTGCCACATTTCAGTTTGGACGGTTAAATTGTAAGGTAATTCTTGGTGAAGATTCAAAAATAATTGCTCCCTAGTTATCTCAGCTGCTAAAAATCGCATAGGCAGATTAGTAACATCATCCTCTTCATATAGCCAAGGCGATTCTTTAGATTGGCTTTGGATATAATTGAGTAATTTATTGACATTTTTACCGGACAAAACGGATAGTTTTAATATATAACTATCTATGAACTGAGAATTTAGAGTATTTTCTATTTCTTCTAGATATTCAGAAGGAATATCAATTTTGTTTAATAAGAATATTAAATTTATTTTAAGAGTTTGCAATTTTTTGAGTATTTGCAAAGTAAATTGATCAATAGGTTTCGTACTATCTATGATCAATAATACTAAATCTACACCATGTAAACTTGACCATGCACACCGTACCATTGCTTTTTCCAGCTGTTTCTTTGGTTCAAATATACCCGGTGTATCTAGTATTATCAGCTGTGTATCTTTTATGGTAACTATTCCGGTTATAATAGAGCGGGTAGTTTGAACTTTAGGAGTAACTATCGATATTTTTTGTCCAATGAGTTTGTTTAATAATGATGATTTACCAGCATTTGGTTTACCAATGATAGATATGGATATTGTCTTTTGAAATATTTCCACAGATTAAACCTTACAGTGAGCGTTCACGAAAAAAAGTTAAAGTATAATACGTCTATTAGCGAGAAGGCATAAGACGACGAAGCAATCTAACCTCACAACCGTTATTGCGAAGAGCTACTTTAATAGCATTGATGCAATCCCAAAATAATGGATTGCCACGACCTACTTTGCGTGGTCTTGCAATGACATTTGGCAAGTAGATTGCCGCGTCGCCGCAAAGCGGTTCCTCGCTAATAGACGTTTGGGTTTGTATATACGTCGTCATTGCGAGCGAACGTGTGAGCGTGGCAATCCATTTCTAATCACTTTCCTGGATTGCTTCGTCGGCTTACGCCTCCTCGCAATGACATTTGGCGAGCGGATTTTTTACTCATCATAAGAAAATAGTAAAAAAACCGTGAACGCTTACAACTTATAAATTGTTGAGGTAATTCATTAATTTACGAGCAGCGACTTTTTCTGCTTCCTTAACTGAATGACCAGTACCAGTTTGTTGATATTCATCCATCTGCACTAATACAGTGAAGATGGTGGCATGAGGGGATCCTTCTCTTTTAATCACTTGATATACCGGTTTTTCACTTCCCTTTTTTTGGGCTAATTCCTGAAGAGTGCTTTTAGGATCATAATCAGCTAAATCAATAATATCTATAAATTCATACCATAAATCATATATTATTTTTTTTACGGTATCAATATTACTATCAAGATAAATGGCAGCAATTAATGCCTCCATAGTATTTTCGATATTATTAGGATTTTGTCTTCCTCCTAATAGCTCTTCGCCGTAAGTCATAATAATATAGTTTGACAAATTGATCTTGGCAGCTACCTTACAAAGTAATTCTTTACAGACTAGATAAGCTCTAATTTTTGCTAATTTACCCTCATTATAAGTAGAGAAATTTTTAAATAAAATTTCAGTAATAGCGAAATTAATTATTGTGTCACCAAGTAATTCTAAACGTTCGTAATTTTTTTGTATTCCATGCTTTAGGGTATTTTGCTTTAAAGAAGGATGGCTTAATGCTTCCAGTAAAAAATCTTTATCGTTAAAGCTATATCCTATATCCTGCTCAAGCTTTTCAGGAGCAGAGAGGGCTGATTCTTTTGTACTCATTCTTGTATTTTATCTGCATAAAGAGAGGTAAATAGTCTGTTAAATCTAATAGATGCCAGCCAAGTACCAACACGGAGTATTTGATTAATTATCCCAATATCACTGTGCCATAATTGTTCTTTTGTCGAAAAAATAATAAATTGTCCTTTGGCAATAAAGTTTTGAAATGGTACAAATCCTAGATCTATCCTACTATCATTCGATTCATCTCTGTTATCGCCAAGAAAGAAATATTTCCCTTCTGGTACATAAAAGATTTCTGTATTACCATATTGATTTTTTAATAAATGATCATCTTGTTTTAATTTATAAGAAAAATAATTTATGCCGTTAGGTAATATTTCCTTATATTTTATATAATTTCTGCCTTGTTCACTTGTATATGTCCCAACTTCAGTACGATATATAGCTTTATCATTTATATATACTACATCATTGATTAATTGTATTTTATCTCCAGGTAGTCCAATTAACCTTTTTATATATCGAATATCCATATTATTGGGTGGGCGAAAAACTATTATATCTCCTGTTTGTGGCGGTGATGCCAATATTCTACCATTAAAAATATTAGGATAGAAAGGAAAAGAATAATTGCTATATCCATAAGAATATTTTGTTGAAAAAATATAATCATTCTCCAGAACTGTTGCTTTCATTGAACCTGTTGGCACAAAAAAAAGTTCCATCACAAAAAATCTTATCATCAGTGCCAAGAATATTACAAAGATAAAAGATGAGAATTCTTGTATTGATGTTTTTTTGTTAGTAGCCTTACATGTTATTTGCATATGTAATAATTATTTATAATGAGTAAATTCGGATAATAATCCATTACCATGTTGAAATCCAGTAATATTTTGGTATAGTCAATTGATGAGAAGTTAACTATACCTCAAACTTTTTTTAGATTCCGTACCGAAGTGGGAATGAAGAAAAAGTTAGATGTCACCCCTGCTTCAGTGCGGGGGTCTAGATTCCCGCCTACGCGGGAATGATGGTATGGACGAGTGAAGCGAAATATGCTTTACTTGTACGGAGTCAGCTGAAAAATAGTTTTCAGCTGCTCCAAATTAAATAATAATTTAATTAATAGGTCCATACCATGATAAATAATAGCATAAAAAATACTATAATAGGAATAGATTTAGCAAAAAATAGTATGCACTTGGTGCAAGTCGATCAAAATGGCAAAAAAATAGGTTATCAAAAAGTTACAAGAGATGAGTTAATAGCCTATTTAAGCAATCTCGATAAAAGTTCATTGGTAGCTATGGAAGCATGTGGAGGAGCTAATTATTGGTCATAGGAAATTGCTAAGCTTGGTTTGCAAGTCAAACTAATGAAAACAAAAGATGTAAAAGTTTATGCTACATCGAAACAGAAAAATGATTATAACGATGCGTTAGCAATATGCAAAGCGGCTCGTGATCCAGAATTAAAAACTATGCTGCCAAAAAGCAAAGAGGAACAAGATATAAAATTTTTGCATAAAATTAGAAGTAATACGATCAGAGATCGTGTGCAAAAAACTAATTCTACAATATCAAGTTTATGTGAATATGGCTATAATACAAAATTAAGTAAAAATAAATTTTGCAAATCATGTAGGCTGGAGGTAGAGTTAGCGTATAGTAAAGGTTATATAAATTCTGGGATACGGTCAATTTTACTTTTAGAATGTAAAGAAATTGAGGATTTATGTGACAAAGAGAAAACTTTAGAAAAGCTGATTATCAGCAATAATAAGCAAAGTGAGAAAGCTACTAGGTTGCAGACAATTTTTGGCATTGGAGCAATCAATGCTAGTTGTTTGAGTGTAGCCCCAATGGAAAGTTATCCAACCCCGAGGGATTTTGCTGCTTCGCTTGGTTTGGTACCAAAGCAACATAGCTCAGGAGATAAGATAGTTTTAGGAGGGATTACCAAACAGGGAGATAGATATGCCAGAACTATGTTGATTCAAGCCGCAAGGACAATAGCAATAAGAGCAAAAAGTGGTAAGGAATCAAAGATAAACTAGTGCAGTGGGCAGTGAAGAAACTTGCTGAAAATAAATCATATAATATTATATGTGTTGGTTTAGCAAATAAGTTAGCAAGGATTGCTTATGCAGTAGTCACCAATGGTAGCGAATATGTTGCAAATTAGTTTAGTTGAGAAAAAAGAAGAAACTATGTCAACTAAATAAAAATTGGTAATTGATAAATATTGCGAGTAAAGAATAGTAACAATAAAGAGAACGAAAGTTAAAGAGTTAATGAATAAGTATTCTGAATAAAATCCGTAATTATGTCGAGGCTCTAGAAGCCGTGGGAATGAGAGGTCACTCAAGGATATTTATAAGAATGCAGAAACCATTATGGCACTCGATGCCGAATATATGACCGCTTCCTTTGTGGCTCTATTTTTTTATTTTCTTTGTTGACAAATTCACTCGTCCATATATGACAAATAAGTCAACTGTCACCCCTGCTTGACTTAATGTCATCCCTACGAAAGCAGGGATCCAGATTCCCGCCTACGCGGGAATGATGGTATGGACGAGTGAAGCGAAATATGCTTTACTGGTACGGAGTCAGCTGAAAAATAGTTTTCAGCTGCTCCAAATTAAATAATAATTTAATTAATAGGTCCATACCATGATAAATAATAGCATAAAAAATACTATAATAGGAATAGATTTAGCAAAAAATAGTATGCACTTGGTGCAAGTCGATCAAAATGGCAAAAAAATAGGTTATCAAAAAGTTACAAGAGATGAGTTAATAGCCTATTTAAGCAATCTCGATAAAAGTTCATTGGTAGCTATGGAAGCATGTGGAGGAGCTAATTATTGGTCACAGGAAATTGCTAAGCTTGGTTTGCAAGTCAAACTAATGAAAACAAAAGATGTAAAAGTTTATGCTACATCGAAACAGAAAAATGATTATAACGATGCGTTAGCAATATGCAAAGCGGCTCGTGATCCAGAATTAAAAACTGTGCTGCCAAAAAGCAAAGAGGAACAAGATATAAAATTTTTGCATAAAATTAGAAGTAATACGATCAGAGATCGTGTGCAAAAAACTAATTCTACAATATCAAGTTTATGTGAATATGGCTATAATACAAAATTAAGTAAAAATAAATTTTGCAAATCATGTAGGTTGGAGGTAGAGTTAGCGTATAGTAAAGGTTATATAAATTCTGGGATACAAGCAATTTTACTTTTAGAATGTGAAGAAATTGAGGATTTGTGTAACAAAGAGAAAACTTTAGAAAAGCTGATTATCAGTAATAATAAGCAAAGTGAGAAAGCTACTAGGTTGCAGACAATTTTTGGTATTGGAGCAATCAATGCTAGTTGTTTGAGTGTAGCCCCAATGGAAAGTTATCCAACACCAAGGGATTTTGCTGCTTCGCTTGGTTTAGTACCAAAGCAACATAGCTCAGGAGATAAGATAGTTTTAGGAGGGATTACCAAACAAGGAGATAGATATGCCAGAACTATGTTGATTCAAGCCGCAAGGACAATAGCAATAAGAGCAAAAAGTGATAAGGAATCGAAAGATAAACTAGTGCAGTGGGCAGTGAAGAAATTTGCTGAAAATAAATCATATAATATTATATGTGTTGGTTTAGCAAATAAGTTAGCAAGGATTGCTTATGCAGTAGTCACCAATGGTAGCGAGTATGCTGCAAATTAGTTTAGTTGGAAAAAAGAAAAAAGTATAATGGTCCCAATATTTTGGACAGAAAAATAAGAAAAATGAGATAGAATTCTTTAGCAAACAAGGAGAGCTAGAGATGAAAAAACAAGTAAGGCAATATAGTGCTGAGGAGAAAGCCAAAATTGTCATAGAAGCAATTAAGGGAGAGCTAACAATAGCCCAGATAACCAGTAAGTATGGTGTTCATGCAACACAGATCAGTAACTGGAAAAAACAAGGTCTTGAGTTGTTAGTACAAGGTTTTAAGAATAAAACACAGAGTGCTGATCCAAATCAGCAGGGGTTAATCAAGAATCTATATGAGCAAATTGGTCAGTTAAGCGTTGAGTGTGACTGGCTCAAAAAAAAATCTGCATTGTTTGGAATTAAAGGTTAGGTGTAATATGATAGAGCCTAATCATAATAAGTTAACAATTGTACAACAGTGTAAGTTATTGGATATTAGCAGGTCAACCTATTACTATCAACCTACTGGTATTAGTGAACAAGATATCAAGATTATGGCAATAATTGATGAGACCTATACTATGCATCCATATTATGGTATGCGGCGGATGGCTAAATATTTACAAGCCCAAGGTTTTTCGGTAGGTCGTAAAGCTGTTAGACGTTACTACAAGATAATGGGTCTTGAAGCTGTTTATCCTAAAATAAATTTAAGCAAGAGGAATCAAGCGCATAAAATATATCCTTATTTAGTAAAAGGATTAGAAATAGTATTGCCAAACCAGGTTTGGAGTGCAGATATAACGTATGTAAGACTGAGCCAAGGATTCGTATATTTAGTAGCTATTATTGACTGGTATAGTCGTTATATTCTAAGTTGGCGAATCTCCATTAGTTTGGAAAGTGAATTTTGTGTAACAGCCCTTGAAGACGCTATAGAAAAATATGGTATGCCAAAAATATTTAATACTGATCAAGGAGTACAATTTACCTCGGAGAATTTTATTAGTATGCTAAAGCTACATAATATTTTGATTAGTATGGATGGTAAGGGACGAGCCTTAGATAATATTTTTATTGAACGTTTTTAGCGATCATTAAAACAGGAAAAAATTTATCGGATTATTCTAACAACAGTAAAGGAGGCAAAGCATAGTACCCTACAATTTTTGTAAAGATGGTATTAGGATAGAAAAAAGTTTTTGTTTGGGAGGTATTAATAATGTGGATATTAGCTGCGTTATGGCTGTTGTAGATTGATAAAAAGCATTTTTGATATGATCAAAGCCATAGGTAAATAATGAAAACAATTGTCTTTCAATGGTTTTGTAGAGTCAATCATTTAATTTGTGTAAGTTCATTTTTTATTTTCCAATAAATCATATTTAAAATCTCCACAAAGTATTTCAAATTGATTTAAAGCTAAAGACCAATCTTTAATAGGCATGGTCCATTTTTTGGCTGCATTTTGTAGGGATAAAAATATTATTTTTTGAATTGACTTATCATCTGGAAACACCCCCTTATTTTTGATAATTTTTCTAATTTGACGATTTACAGATTCTATAGTGTTAGTAGTATAAATTACCTTTCTGTTCTCTTCAGGAAAGGCAAAAAACGGTATTATCCCAGACCAATTACGTTGCCAAATATCAGAAATTACCGGATATTTTTTATCCCATTTTACACCAAATTGCTGAAGTTTTAAACGTGCCATTTCGTCATTATTAGCTGTATAAATTTGTTTTAGATCTGATGTGACCTCTTTTAAATCTTTATATGACACATACTTTACTGAATTGCGAACCATATGTACAATACATAATTGTACTATAGTACTCGGGAATACACTGCTTATAGCTTCTGGAAAGCCCTTTAAACCCCACACAAGCAACATAAATTTGTTCAATTCCTCGATTCTTTAACTCAGTAACTACTTGCATCCAAAATTTAGCACCTTCATTTTTGCCTATCCAAATGCCAAGTAACTCCTTTTTCCCTTCTATATTTACAGCAAGTGCTAAATATACTGCTTTATTTATTACTATGTGATTGTCTCTAGATTTTACATAGATACAGTCCAAGTATAATATTGGATACACCCTATCTAAACAACGATTTTGCCACCTAGTTACTTCTTCTATTACCCCATCTGTTATGGTGGATATCAAGTCACCAGATACATCAGTTTGATATATTTCTTCTAAATGCCCTCGGATCTCGCTGACTGTCATACCGCGACCATAAAGGGATATCACTTTCTCATCAAATCCATTAAATCTCCTCAGCCCTTTTGGTATTAATTGAGGATTATACTCTCCTTCCCGATCTCTTGGTACTTCTACTGTCAGCTTACGACCATCCCCATCAATTACTGTCTTCTCATAGCTACCATTACGACGATTATTATCTACTTTTGGCATCTTGCTATGTTTTGAATATCCTAATTCATGATCCAACTCACTTGCTAATATTTTCTCAACTATTTGCTTCTTTAGCTGTTGAAATAAACCATCTCGACCAAATAATACCAATTGCAATAATTAACGCAGTGGTGTAAAATGGGTTTTTAACTGATAAAGGTACTCAAATGGCTAGGTTAATATTACCACAAGGTTTTCATGGTCATGATTTTATAAAAATGATGAAACATGAGCCGCATGGTCGAAATCGTATACGTTTATTGGCGATGTATCACCTTCAATTAGGCAAATCTTTAAAAGCCATATCTGAAATAGTGAAGTCACACTGGAAAACTGTGCAATCATGGCTCAGAAGATTTAGGAATCATGGTTTTGAAGGATTATTTGAATCACAAAGAAGCGGCGCCCCTAGGAAGATTAACACTATACAAGAGTCTGCTCTTTTTGATAAAATCAATACGCTCAGTGAAAGTAAAACTGGTGGGTATATAACTGGAAAGGAGCTACATATCATGTTACTTGAGGAATATGGTGCTAAATGCGCTTTAAAAACAGTCTACAATACTATGCACCGCCTTGGTTTTAGCTGGATTACTTCTCGTTCAATGCATCCAAAGTCAAATCAAGAGACTCAAAATACATATAAAAAAACTTCCCAGACATGTTAACAAAATTATTACCAAAAAATATCGATAGATGTAAAGTTGATATATGGTCTCAGGATGAAACTCGAGTTGGGCAACAAGGTAGCTTAACTCGTATATGGGCTAAGCGTGGCACTAGACCCCGTAAAGTTCGGCAACAGCAATTCATTTCAACATATATTTATGGAGCTGCTTGCCATGATACAGGAGAAGCTTTTGCATTAATTTTACCATATGCAAACACACAGGCAATGAATAAATTCTTAGAAGAGCTTTCTCGCAGTATTCAAGGCAACCGACATATAGCTTTACTAACGGATAATGCAGGTTGGCACACAGCCAAAAAACTAACTGTGCCAAGCAATATCACTTTGATACCGCTTCCGCCCTATGCACCGGAACTTAATGCAATGGAACAAGTTTGGGAATGGATCAAAAATCATTTCTTGTCTAACCAATGTTATGGTGTATATGAAGATATCGTCACTATGGCTTGTTACGCTTGGAATCAATTTGCTCATAATGTAGATTTAGTAAAATCAATTATGTATAGAGACTGGATAAACACACCGTGTTAATTATTGCAATTGGTATAATGTATCTTTATCTGTATCTAATTTTTTAGCCATAATACCAATTGCAATAATTAACGCAGTGGTGTAAAATGGGTTTTTAACTGATAAAGGTACTCAAATGGCTAGGTTAATATTACCACAAGGTTTTCATGGTCATGATTTTATAAAAATGATGAAACATGAGCCGCATGGTCGAAATCGTATACGTTTATTGGCGATGTATCACCTTCAATTAGGCAAATCTTTAAAAGCCATATCTGAAATAGTGAAGTCACACTGGAAAACTGTGCAATCATGGCTCAGAAGATTTAGGAATCATGGTTTTGAAGGATTATTTGAATCACAAAGAAGCGGCGCCCCTAGGAAGATTAACACTATACAAGAGTCTGCTCTTTTTGATAAAATCAATACGCTCAGTGAAAGTAAAACTGGTGGGTATATAACTGGAAAGGAGCTACATATCATGTTACTTGAGGAATATGGTGCTAAATGCGCTTTAAAAACAGTCTACAATACTATGCACCGCCTTGGTTTTAGCTGGATTACTTCTCGTTCAATGCATCCAAAGTCAAATCAAGAGACTCAAAATACATATAAAAAAACTTCCCAGACATGTTAACAAAATTATTACCAAAAAATATCGATAGATGTAAAGTTGATATATGGTCTCAGGATGAAACTCGAGTTGGGCAACAAGGTAGCTTAACTCGTATATGGGCTAAGCGTGGCACTAGACCCCGTAAAGTTCGGCAACAGCAATTCATTTCAACATATATTTATGGAGCTGCTTGCCATGATACAGGAGAAGCTTTTGCATTAATTTTACCATATGCAAACACACAGGCAATGAATAAATTCTTAGAAGAGCTTTCTCGCAGTATTCAAGGCAACCGACATATAGCTTTACTAACGGATAATGCAGGTTGGCACACAGCCAAAAAACTAACTGTGCCAAGCAATATCACTTTGATACCGCTTCCGCCCTATGCACCGGAACTTAATGCAATGGAACAAGTTTGGGAATGGATCAAAAATCATTTCTTGTCTAACCAATGTTATGGTGTATATGAAGATATCGTCACTATGGCTTGTTACGCTTGGAATCAATTTGCTCATAATGTAGATTTAGTAAAATCAATTATGTATAGAGACTGGATAAACACACCGTGTTAATTATTGCAATTGGTATAATTCCTCCTTGCTTGCTTAAGTTACTTTTTTTACAGTAATCTCTTACTGCTTTCTTTGCAACTTACACAAACTATAGGACAGACTCGTTTTGTACCGTTTTATTCGGATGGGATTTAAGGCATTTTGTATTATTCCATTTTTGACTATTAAAGCTGAAGCAATAGCAGTTATCACTAATAATTTTTCAAATCTATCCAATTTTACAATGTGACTTTTTTCAATATCAAAACCACCGCTTTTAGGTGCAAAAATAGTCGTTCAACACTCCAACAAAATTTATATAAAGCAAAAATATCTTGCTCTATTTCAATTGAAGACACCAGAACCATCAGCTCGCTCTTATCATTTGGACCAGTGTTAAGAACAAGCTCTTTTGCCGCCACTTACAGTTCCTAAAAAAATAATGTTTACACTTTTTTATTGTTAGAGCAAAAAATATATTGCAAAATAATTGTAATATGAATAAAATCGAGTAAATCAATACCGACACTGTGATTTCTAGGAACAGATAAAAATGCAATATAATTTATCATTAGAGGATTTAAATTTATGCAAGAAAAAGAAAGGTCAATCAAATCAGTTAACTTTTGCAATAATGTTAGTGTATTTCAAAAAATACATACAATTTCCCTCTAATAAAGCTAACACAGTTTCGATGCAATTATTGTTACAGGTTGCCAAACATTTAGATATTGATCCAACACAAATTATTACATTTGACTGGGATACACGTACTGGAGAAAGGTATCGTCAGGATATCAGACAGTATTTAGGATATCGTGTAGCAAATGCCAAGGATATTACATTAATAATGAATTATCTTGTAGATGACTTGATACCGCGTCATTTCTCAGATTCAGTGCTACTTGAACAAATACGTACATATTTCATCAAAGATAGAATAGAAATTGTTAATACCAAACAATTAGAAAATTACATTTCGTTAGCTAAACAAAAATTTGAACAACAATTTTTTAGAAAAATATTTGATAATTTAAGTCAAGGAAATCTTCTTTTAATAGATCGCATTCTTAGTAAAAATAGTGATGAGGATAATAACATTATAGAATTATCAGAACTTAAAAAAGATATCTCTGGAGCTAAAATTAAGAATATTCAATGTGCCATAAATAAAATCAATTTACTAGGTCAAATCAAATTATCTGACTGCATAATAGAGTCAGTAGACAGAAAATTATTATTAAAATATTATGAACGTGTGATGGTTTTTGCACCTAGCAATATTCTAGATTTTGCCCCGACTATAAAATATGCCACCATGGCAATATTCTGTAGTGTAAGACTGGAGCTATTGTTGGATGCCTTAATAGATACCATGATTAAACTAATTAAAAAGATGCGAGCCGGAGCAGAGAAGCATGTAGACCGTCATATTCTTCAGGAAGTTAAGCGTGTTGACGGAAAGTTTGATATTCTAGAAAAGTTGGCTATACTAAATGCAAAAAATCCTAAAAGCATTATTGAGGACAAAGTTTATCCGGTAGTGCCTCAGGAGAAGCTGGAAGAAGTAATTGAAGATCTACAACATCGTGGTAGTAAGTGGTATCAGGCTCAGGTGCGAGAAAAAATGCATACCACCTATGCTTATGGCAATAGAGGTAGTCTACTTGCGATAATAAGAATATTACAAATTTCTGAAGATCATATTGATTATCAACCTATCTTAAAGGCAATTCGTTTTATCAACCAATACTGGAATGAATCAGATTTAGCTTACTATATTAATATCCCACCAATCAATAGAGCTATCCCACAGAACTGGTATAGCATGATCTTTAAAATAGAAAAAGGTCAATTGCGAATAAATAAATATAATTATGAACTAGCCATATTAGAACAGATTAAAGAACTTCTTGGTTTTAAAGCTATTTGGGTTAATAAAAGTTACCGTTATAGAGATCCGAATAAGGACTTACCGAAGGACTTTATTGAGAAACGAGAATCATATTATGAGTTACTTGGGTTACCGCTAAAATTCGAGGAGTTCGTAGAAAAATTAAAGACTTCACTTACTAACAGCTTAGATGCATTAAATGCAAATATTCCTAATAATCAGTTTGTAAAGATCCAACAAAGTAAAGTTGGTAACAATATAAAGCTTACTCCCTTAGACTCACAGGATGAACCTGATAATATTATTAAGTTACAGCAAGAAATCAATAATAAGTGGTCAAGTATACACTTAATTGATATTTTAAAAGAGTGCGATCTAAGAATCAATTTTACTAAGGAACTTGAAACTGTTGGTAAAAGCAGCAATATCAATAGTTCTGATCTACAAAGAAGACTATTACTATGTATATTTGGCATTGGTAGCAACACCGGATTAAAAAGAATCAGCATTGCTAATGATAATGTTAATTATAGTGATTTACGTTATGTAAAAAAACGCCATATTAATGCTACAAACATTAGAAATGCTATTCGTACAATGGTTAATAACGTTTTAAAAACACGAAATCCTGATGTTTGGGGAGAGGCTACTACAACAGTGGCCTGTGACTCAACTCATCTGTTTGCTTGGGATCAAAATCTAATGAGCGAATGGCATTTTCGTTATGGTAAGAAAGGAGTAATGATTTATTGGCATGTTGACAAGAAATCATTATGTATTTACTCGCAGTTAAAGGATTGCACCTCATCAGAGGTAGGTAGCATGATAAAAGGCATTATTGACCATGATACGGACATGGACATGAATCGTGTATTTGTCGATACCCATGGACAAAGTGTAATAGGTTTTGCCGTGAGTTATTTACTAGATTTCTCCTTATGCCCGAGACTAAAGGCAATCAATAAGCAAAAATTGTATTACGTTGATTCTAGAGATAGAAATAAATATAAAAATATTTCAGAGATCCTAAAGGGAAGTATAAATTGGGAGTTATTAGAAGATAATTACGATGAGACTGTCAAACATATGGTTGCCCTAAAACTAGGAATAGTTACACCATCCGTATTAATCAAAAGATTTAGTAATAATAATTACGCTCATCCGGTATATAAGGCACTGGTAGAACTAGGCAAAGCCAATAAAACCATATTTTTGTGTAAATATTTATCCTCGGAAGAATTACGTATTGAAGTTAATGAAGGACTAAATATTGTTGAACGCCTTAATAATGTAATGGATTTTATTTTTTACGGTAAACTAGGTCACATTGCAACGAACAATATTGAAGATCAGGAATTATCGGTATTATGTTTACATCTGTTGCAGGTATGTATGGTTTATATCAATACCTTGATTATTCAACAAATATTATCACAGCCACATTGGCAGAACAGGTTTATGCCTGAAGACTATAGAGCATTAACACCGTTATTCTCAGGTCATATAAATCCTTATGGTCTTTTTCCGTTAGATTTTAATAAACGCTTGTTAATCGGGATAACTATTTAATTGCTTATTATGATATTAGAACGTACGCCAGTTAGAGAAAAAGCTAAATATTTTTGCAAACATCTGAAAAAAGAAAAGCCTGATTATAATTACTTAAGAGAATTATTCAGGCATATAAGAAAAAATCTTGATGTAGAAGTAAAGAGTGGTAAGGAAAGGAAGTTGCCGTATGTGCCTACGGAAGAGGAAATAAATAAATATTACAACACGGTATGGAAATCTAGAAATATGAAGCATATAGTAATGATTAAAACATTGCTTTATACCGGGGTGAGAGTTTCTGAGTTAGTAAATATAAAAATATCTGACATAGATTTAGATAATTGTCAGATAAAAGTTGTGCAAGGTAAGGGAAAGAAGGACAGAATAGTTCCGTTTCCTGATAGTTTTAAGGAAATATTAGCTGTTCATCTAGAAAATATGAAAAGAAATGATTCAAAATATTTATTTGAATCAAGTTTGAAGATGGCATATTCTGATCGAGGCATTAGAAAAATATTAATGAACTATACAAAAGAAGCGGGTATTGAGCATTCAATATCTCCTCATACATTAAGACATTTTCTTTTTACTTGGATGAAGAAAAAAGGCGTAGATGACGCATTAATTCAGCCATATTCAGGACATGAGAGTCGTCAATCATTGGAGATGTATTCAAAATTATCACTCGGAGATTGCCAATCTGAGTATGAAAAAAGGATTAAAGATTTTCCAATTTAATTCTAAGTGGCGGCAAAAGAGCTTGTTCTTAACACTAGTCCTAACTAGAAACTACCATTTCTTCTTACTATTGCAACTTCTTTATTCTCCTCTGATAACTTAACATAAAATTTTGTCAACAGAACCTAAGAGAAGCAGATAAAAGACTTGGTCTAACTAATGAACTGGCTAAGATTTTTCCCGCATTGCCTCATCAATTGACTATATACTGCCTTCTAGACAAAGGAAAGCATTATACCTAGTTATAAAAATTTTGGAAATATATAAGTCATTTAATTATAGCTGATTTTAGCGGATGGCGATCTAAGGCAAGTTTTAAATGCTTTGTTTGGATATGGGTATATATTTGGGTAGTGCTAATATCAGCATGTCCAAGTAGTTCTTGAATCACCCTAAGATCTGCACCACCTTCTAGCAAATGGCTAGCAAAACTGTGACGTAAAGTGTGAGGGGAGATATTATCTGGATTTAACCCAGCCTTAATAGCTGCTTGTTTTAACAGAATTGCAAAATTCTGTCTAGTCATATGACCACTAGCGGCAGAAGAGCAAAATAAGTAATTTTGACTTTTTAAATGTTTTTTGCTGATAAAGTTATTGCGAATAGTTAAATAATCTAGCAAGCTGAGGGCAGCCTGTTCATTAATGATCACCATTCTTTCTTTATTGCCCTTACCAGTTATAGAAAATATCTTTTTAATATTTTGCGACATTTTATCTTGCAACATTTGATTTGCTAAAATATCAGTTAGCTTGATACTGACAAGTTCAGAAACACGTAATCCACTTGCATACAATAAATGAATCATTGCTTTTAGGCGTATGGAATCAGTATCTTTATCTTGTTCGCAATATAAAAGTAAAGTTTTGATTTGATCAATCGATAATGTAGAAGGAAGTTTAGTTTGGTATTTTGGTAAATCTACCATCAAAGTAGGATTGTAATTGGTATGTTTTTCACTAATTAAAAATTCATAATAGTTTTTTATAGTTGATATCTTCCGATTGATCGATCTTGCTTGCAAGCCATTTTCTGCTAGATATTCTACCCAATCTCTAATATTTTCAGCTTTAATATTTAGTTCTGATAATTTGTTTTGTAATAAAAATTTTTGGAAATCTAACAGATCGCATTGGTAGCTAAGCTTCGAATTATTAGCTACTCCACGCTCAGCTATCATCATTTCTAGGAATTGCTCAATAAACCCCATCATATTAGTATATTTTTTGTGGAGGCCAGGGTCGGAATCGAACCGACGCATTGAGGATTTGCAGTCCACGGCATTACCACTTTGCTACCTAGCCCAAATATTGTAAATACTATAGTCAATTGATGAGAAATTGGTAACGTCGTCACTCGCCTATTACTTATAGGCATAGCTCCATCGTTTCTAGCCCCAAATTCTCCTGAATTGACTATAATCAATATTAGAGGAAAAGGCAATTAAATTTTATCAATCTGATATTATAATGCCACTTCCTTGCCACAAAAAGCCATAGAGATTTTGATGATTTTTTGAACATGGGAGTATTCTTTTATTTTAGCCTCATATTGTTTTTTTGCTATTTGATCTAGCTTTTCTTTGGCAACAGATTCTAAAATATCAGCAGACTTGCATATTTTATATTCAATAATAATGGCATTATCTTGCTTCCCAGCTCTAGGTATCAACATAATATCAGCCCTACCGCTACCAGTCTCTCTTTCGCTGTCTATTATGTAGTCGGAAGCTAAGGTATTAATCAAACCTAGCATAAAGCCACTATAAAACAGCTCGGCTTTTTTCTCGCCTGTTTGATAAAAACTAGTAGCATTGAGTAATAATTCTTGCAATCTTTCTTTAAATTGTTCTATTTTACCTGTCGGCAGCAAAGTAGCAAAAGAATAATATCGAGAGTGATCGATTTGTAACTGATCAGTTACCCATTGGAGCATTCTGGCATTATATATATATCGTACCTCTTTATTTGGTACCGACAATTCGTAAATATCTTCTTCTGGTTTTTTAGCAACAGGGTTTAAATAACCGCTAAATAACAACAAGCTAAATAATCCTACTGGTTTGTTGATATCAGCAAAACTAATTTGTTTGACAATCGGTGAGATAATAGCCTTTCCGGCAGCTAAGCTCTGTAAATCTTCCTGCATTCCATCTGACAATAATGCTTTATCAACAAGACCCGCCCCCCCACTATCAAGCCAATAATGGTCAAGCTTGCCTTTATGAGCCAAACATTGCATAATCGACCATGGATTATAGATGATCTCCCCACCAAAATTATAACCATTATACCAAGCTTTAATTTGTTCAGGATTAGTTGCTGTTGGCACTTTAGTTAATAACTCATCAACTTCTGCTTGAGTAAAACCATAGAACTTAGAATATTTTTCATCAAGCAAGCTATATTCACTAACATTATTCAAATCCGAAAATAAATTAGCTTTAGCAACCCGTAATATGCCGGTTATTACGCCTTTCTCTAAATAAGGATTAGTTTTTAAACTACTGCCAAACATCCCGCGGAATATTTTTAGTACATCATCAAATTCTTTTAATTTATCACCAAATTCAATGTATGAACTATTGATCGGCGTATCATATTCATCGATTAAGATGTATACTTTTTGATTAAAATGTTTGTACAGTACTTCACTTAAAACCCGTAAACTATCTTTTAAGTCTTCCTTATCAAGCTTTCCTGTAAAATATCGATTTAACTTTTCCTTTTGTGCATCATCTAGTAATTTTTCATCTGTTGTTATATAACGTTTTAAGTATCGATGATTTGTAAATAAATTAGTTACTTGATTTTTTATCCCATTTTCAATTTCTTGGTAGTTACTACCTTTAACATCCTTAAAATTTATGGAAATAACTGGAAATTGACCTTGTTGAGTCATGGCATATACATTACCGTTAATCTTTAAAGGCTCTAAAGTCCTTTTTCCTTTAATACCTAAATTGATTTCCCCACCGGTAAAGAGAATGCAATTGATTCTATCTTCTGTAGGTAAAGGAATACCATTTTGATCCACCTCTATCTCAAAAAATTTCTGGAGCATGTTCATATTCAAACTTTTACCCCAACGCCTTGGTCTGGTGATCAGGATTACTTCTCCACTATCTTCCAATAATTCTTTGATCATTAGGCTTTTATCAACAAATACATCACTATTTAGCAATAACGTCTCAAAATTATCGGTACCTATCCTCATTCTCGGTGGTTTATTGTTATTTTTAACAATATTAGTTTCTTTGGTTGATATATTATCAAAAAATTCTACTGTCATATTAATTTTATTATATTATAAACTTTATTAGGCTCTGTGAACAAAATTTTAATTGTTTAGATTTTGAGTATTTTTAAGCGAAAATTAATAAGATTTTTGCCGGAATAGTTAGTTCTATTTCAAAAAAATCTTATAATTTGCAGCTAAAAAGAGTCGAAATCTAAACAATTAAAATTTTGTTCACAGAGCCTAAGTAAATAATAACACAAACAATCTATCCTAGCGAATAGAATATTGGAGATAAATTTTTTACATCATACGTATAATTTAACCTAATTAGTTATTACTAATAGTTAAAATCACAAATAATAAAGCAAATTCAAAATAAAAAAACAATACCAATGCTCAAAGATCATTGGATACTTGCTGTCCTTGTAATTTTTTTTCTAAATTACTAAATTTTGAATATCGATTGTTATAGTGAAGCTGAACATTGCCAACAGGACCATTACGATGTTTTGCTATTAGAATATCCGCAACATTATATACCTGATTTAACTTACTTAACCACTCTGCGTGTTTTACATCACCCGCCGAAGGTTCTTTACGGGTCAAATAATATTCTTCTCGATAGATAAACATTACTATATCAGAATCTTGTTCAATAGACCCAGATTCCCGCAAGTCAGACAACATCGGCTTTTTATCTTCTCTAAGTTCAACAGCTCTAGATAATTGTGATAAAGCAATTACTGGAATGTTTAATTCTTTGGCTATCGCTTTTAATCCTTGAGTAATTTCCGAAATTTCATTTACTCTATTATCTGACTTGTTTATTCCTCTAATTAATTGCAAATAATCGATAAATAATATACCAAGATTATGCTTACGCTTCATTTTTCTAGCCCTAGTACGAATGGCAGCAATGGATAAAGCTGGTGTATCATCAATAAAAAATGGTAATTCAGAAAGAGTGATAACTTCCTTGCGTAATCGATTATAATTCTCTTCCGTCACATGACCTGATTGAAGAGCCGATGAGTCAATTTCAGTATGCATCGAAAGAAGACGAGTAGTAAGCTGCTCAGATGACATTTCAAGAGAGAAAAACCCTACTGATTGCCCCTCTTTTTCTTGTCCGTTATTTTTCAGATGTATAGCCTTACAAGTATTTATCGCAAGATTCATAGCAAAAGCTGTTTTCCCCATTGATGGACGTCCAGCAATGATCACTAAGTCTGAGTTCTGAAAACCTGATAATTTATGATCCAAATCAATTAAGCCGGTAGAAATACCTATTACATGATTAGAATTCTTCATGGCTCTGTTAATACTGGCAAGAGACTCTGAAAGAGATAAGCCAATTTTAACAAAGCTCTTATCATTTACTCCTTCACTGGCAAGATTATAAAGCTTACCTTCTGCATGCTCTATTTGTTGACTTGAATCATATTCTAAAGAAGCATCATAAGCATTGTTAACTACCTCTTCCCCTATCTGAATTAAATTACGCCTTACTGCCAAATCATAGATTATTTTTCCATAATCTAGAGGGTTAATTACCATCATTGACAGAGTGACTAGTTTATTTAAATAGTCACTACCACCTAATTGCTGAAATAATTCATCTTTTTCTAACATGCTTCTAAGTGTTACTGGAGTAGCGATTAAGCCTTTTTCTGTAATAACTTCAATAGAATTATAGATTTTTTGATGTAGTGGCTCAAAAAAATGATTTGGTCTTAGGAATTCTGAAACAATATTGTAGTAACCATGGTTAACTAAAATCGCTCCTATTAACATTTGCTCAGCTTGAACGTTTTCCGGTAAAGTTCGAGTAATAGGCACGACTATACCTGGCTCATTTGAGCCGTTTAACTTATTTGTTCTATCAATCGCTTTACTGCGAGCCATAATTTTTTCTTATCTTTAGGTCTAATTATTTAAAAACTTTTCTGCTTCTAAAGCTGCCATACACCCAGTACCAGCAGCAGTAACTGCTTGTCTAAAAATTTTATCTTGTACATCTCCAGCGGCAAAAACACCTTTAATACTGGTTTCCGTTGAATTTGGTTTAGTAATAATATAATTATCACTATCTATATCTAGTTGTCCTTTGAACAAACTAGTATTTGGCATATGTCCAATCGCTATGAATATACCAGTACAGTCAATTGAGCTAACCTCACCTGTTTGGGTATTTTCTAGCCTAGCTGAGGTAACTGATTTAGGATTATCAGTACCGATAACTTCAATCAGCTTATGATTCCAAACGACAGATATTTTAGGATTTTTAAATAATCTGTCTTGTAAAATTTTCTCGGCTCTAAAACTATCCCCACGATGCACAATAGTCACCTGACATGCATGATTGGTTAAATATAACGCCTCTTCAACAGCACTATTACCTCCACCAATAACTAATACGTGCTGATTTTTGAAAAAGAAACCATCGCAAGTGGCACAAGCTGAGACCCCATATCCTTTGAATTGTCCTTCGGAAGGAATATTAAGCCATTTGGCTTCCGCCCCGGTACATATTATAAGACTATCCGCCCAGTAAATTATACCAGATCCAGTGGTCACCACTAAGGGTTTTTTTGATAAATCTACCTTTTCTACATAATCATAGATAATTTCTGCCCCAACATTTTTTGCCTGCTGAGTCATTTGCTCCATTAACCAAGGACCTTGCACCGGATCAGCAAAACCTGGATAATTTTCAACATCTGTTGTAATGGTTAGCTGCCCGCCTGGCTGCATACCATGTAATAATATCGGATTTAGTGCTGCCCTAGCTGTATAGATTGCCGCACTTAATCCAGCAGGACCTGAACCTATAATAAGTACTTTAGTAGAAATAGTCATAATTAATATCCTTGTCAAAAATCATTTAGCCAGGTCATCTAACCAGAATTTTATATAGTTAATTTGATCACTAGTCATTAACGAAGGTACATGACCAGCATAATCAACAACAAAAAGTTCCAGCTCTTTATTTTTTTTCATTTGTTCAATAGTAGATTGTTGTAAAATATCAGACTTAGCTCCATGGATAACCAATAATTTACAAATAATTTTATTCCATATAGCCCACATATCAACATTTTTTTGCTTACTCGCATTAGCACTCATACCATATACTATGTTAGGATCATAATTCATTTTATATTTTCCAT
Organism: Rickettsia endosymbiont of Oedothorax gibbosus; assembly: GCF_936269705.1. Classification (NCBI taxonomy): domain Bacteria; kingdom Pseudomonadati; phylum Pseudomonadota; class Alphaproteobacteria; order Rickettsiales; family Rickettsiaceae; genus Rickettsia; species Rickettsia endosymbiont of Oedothorax gibbosus. The sequence goes on along the minus strand of NZ_OW370493.1, from coordinate 1,255,765 downwards.
CTTGAGTTTTTATAAAACTATATTTGGTAAGATAATCCCAATCTTCCTCACTACTAATACCAAATTGGCTATATATTAGCTTTAAATGTTGCTTGGCACTAGCTAAATCAACAAATAAGGGTACTTGACCTGCATATAGACCAATTTTAACTAAAGGGGATGACGGAATAAAAGGGCCTATATCATTGATAATCATGGCTTTGATAAGTTTGTTATATCGACTAGCTAGAACCATACCAATTATTCCGCCCATGGAACTACCAAGCCAAATACAGTTCTTAATACCTAACTTCCTTAGAAAAAGTACTGTATCTTTTATATATACTGGATAGTTATAATGCTCTTTCTTTTTAAAAATATCACTATTTCCACGCCCTGGATAATCTATAGCAATTACTCGAAATTTATCACTTAATGCCATAGCAATTTTATCAAAATCATGAGCATTTCTAGTCAAGCCATGGGCACAGACTATGACATTTTTATTATTAGGGTTGCCAAATTCAAGATAAGCCAGCTTATGAGATGGGATATATTGTGAGCCAAACCAATTAATATACGATCCAACTTGGATGAATTTTTGTATCATTTCATTTCTAATTTTTTTACGTCATTGCGAGCCACCGTAGGTGGCGTGGCAATCCATTGACTTCTCAGTTTTCCTTGGATTGCTTCGTTGACCTACGCTCTCCTCGCAATGACGGTTTCTCAATTGACGAAGCAATCAATTTTTAATCACTTTCTTATATTTAAATAATTAATTCACGTCAATTCGGGATAAGGATATTGTGAACATGTAGATTAAAATCAAATTTTGTTGAAGGTTTATTTTTTTTTAATGAGTAAGCAACAAGAGTAGATAATATATGGACAAAGGCATTTATTGGTGATCTATGTCTAGTATGTTCAAGGTTCATTTTATTTTTTAGATAATCAAAAACTGTTTCAATTAAGTTACGCTTTCGAAGTAAGATTTTTTCTTTCAAATCCATTAATTTATTTTCCATATTCTTCTTAATTCCATGAATCATTTTTAAGCCTCTTTCATATAAATTTAAGAACAAATTTTGCTTAATATAACCTTTATCAGCTGCTATAATTCCAGTTAATCTTTTTGTTAACTCCGGTACTGGAACCCTATCATCTACATTGCCTTTGGTCACTTTTAATGCCATAAACTCCCCTTTATTATTGATTATTACATGTAATTTAAAACCATAAAAATACCCCATAGAGGATTTACTATGTTTGGCTAATCCTTTAAAAACTTTATTGCTATAACGCCTTTTATTGTGACAAGCTTTAATCGTTGTAGAGTCAATAAAATAAATACCTGTTTCCTCACCAAACAACAAATGAATCAACATATTTAGCGGTATGAATAATCGTGCCATTAATTCAACAAATCTATTATAACTCAAGGCTTTGGGAAAATCATCCTTATGCATGCACTCTATATAACTTTTATAGAAAAATTTAAAATTCTTAGCATAGGATGTATGAAACATAATTATTATTGTTAACATTTCACTTAGACTCATGCTACAACAGCGATTTCTTTGCTTATTTGATGGTAATAACTTTCTCTGTTCATACTCCAAATAAATTTTACAAAAATCATCTATAAAACTATATAATTCTGTGATATCTTTTTTCATGCCTGTAGTTTGTTTTTTTGTTTAAAAATATAAATACTGCAGGCACTCCTTTTTGACAATCCTTTTATCTATTACTATTTCATCTATATCTTATCCCGAACTGACGTAATTCAAATCGCTTAAAAATATACTTACCATAAATGGTATATATATTACACTAAAAATTAAGGAAAGAAATACTGTAGTAGCAACTTTTTCTGGATGGAATTTTTGTAGACTTGCTATAACAATCAGATTGGCTGCCATAGGGGCAGTGGCAAGAAGCCTAAAAGCATTGTAATAATTCTCATCATACCATCCTAAAACAAATTTATCTAAAAGGATAAATAAGTTAATTCCTATTGGATAAAATAGAAATTTTGCCATAAAAGTGGCAACAGTAAACTTTATGTCTATTTCAAATTTTTGCAAAGTTGAAAGAGCTAAACCAACCATAACCATACCAAGTATAGAAAATGACCCTCGCATATTATATATAAAATCATCTAAAAAATCAGGTAAAGTAAAGCCAGCGAAACTAAATAAACAACCAAGTAAAAAACCATTTAAAATTGGTAGCTTTACAACTTTCAAGATACTTTCACTACTATTGGCAAAACTTCTGGCACAAATATAAAATCCCACAGAGCATTCAAAAATATTTACACCTATAACTGCCATCATATAGATACTTAAAACATAATCATCAAAGAGAGCAGCAGCTATTGGTAGCATAAAATAACCACCATTAGCGGTACCGGCAGATAATGCTATAATGTTTCGTGTATGATCAAACCAATATCGTCCAAAAAAATAGTAGGAAAATATTGATAAGGAAGTAGCAATAAAAAAAATAACTACAGTAACGCTTAATGATGATAAAGTTAAAGTAGTACTGGCAGGAATAGCAAAAAAAACAATAGGAGATATAAAATAGAATAACAACGAAGCTATACTATCTCTTTCAACTTTAGAATATCTTCCTGCTAGGAAACCAATTACTACGCTCAGTAAGACAGAAATGGTTTTAAAAAAAACTATACTAAACATTGCCATGCAATAAAGCCAGAATATATAAGATTCCTGTTTTAGTCAACCTTTGAGAAAATAGCAATTTTATTTTACAATTAATATAAATAAAGTGTCTTTATTCACCTAATTCTTGTATTGCAAGACACAGATCTGCTAATTGAGTTCTATATTTTTGCTTACTAAGGTAGCGACCATTTAGTTTAAGATTTTCAAAATCTTTGTTACTGGTCGGTAAATGTTGACAAATCTTTACTAATTCCTCATCACTAATAAAATGTCTCCTTGGTAAATCTATGGTACTTGCTTGTTCTTCCCGATAAGCTGCCATAATTTTCATTTTATTAATAAAAAACTCTGAATGATTATAGAATCTGACTTTTTGCCAAGCCTTTTGTGTATCAACAATATAATTTTTAATATTAAGCAAAGATTTTATTTGTTCGTCATATTCATTTTGCAGATTATTATCTTGGATTATTGATTGTAATATTTTGTAAATCGGTTCTAAATATTCAACATCTTTAATAGCATAATCTAGCAGATTAGCACTAAGGGGACGTTTTAACCAATCAGATCTTTGGTAAGTTTTATCAATATGAACGAAGCAAATTTTACTGCATATATCCGAATAGCTTAAATGTTTACCAAAATCACAAATACCAGCAGCAATTTGTATGTCAAAAACATTTCTTGGCAATTTCTTAAATAAATGATAAAATATCTCAAAATCCTCTCTAGGAGCGTGAACTATTTTAAGAATTTTCTCGTTCAAAAATATTTCGTTAAGAGGCGAAAGATCCAAATCACATAAAGTGTCAATTATCACTTTATGACTACTAGTCATGATTTGTATTATGCTAAGCTGAGCAAAATAAGTATTCTTACGCAAAAATTCAGTATCAACACTTATAGTCTTACAATCCAATAACTGCCGACAAAATTCGTTTAATATTTTTTGATTATCAATAATCAGCATTTTTGAAGTATTAGTAATTAAATTGCTCTTGATCTAAAGGATTTACGTAATTTAGTGTTTTTCCATGCTTATTCGTGGTTATACTCAAAGAATAGCTTAACAGCTTTGCAGCACTTTGTCAAATGATGGAATCATTAAGCAGCACATATATTGACATTATATGTACATTTGGATGTATAGTCAAATGATGAGAAGTTGGGGACGTTGTAACTCGTTGCTCCTCATAAGCGTTAGTTTAAGAAAACAATAATTGAAAAACCGTCATTGCGAGGAGACCTTAAGGTCAACGAAGCAATCCAGAAAAGTGATTAGAAATGGATTGCTTCGTCGACCTAAGGTCTCCTCGCAATCTGATGTATCCCCACGAAATTGTTGCAAAATAGCAAGAATTGATAGAATATCTTCATTATTTAATGATGATGGAGATAGTAGGTTATGGATGTAAAAACAGTATTAAATGAAGTAATAAAAGAACATTGTCCTTTTATACAAATAATCGTTTAAATGCGTTACTTGATGTTGCAGAAGGCTTGCGATATAGTCAGAATTTGTCTTTGAGTGCAATTGGCAGGAACTTGAGTGGTGATAGTAAAGTAAAACATAAAATAAAAAAAGTTGATAGATGTATAGGTAACAAACATTTATATAACGAGGTTGATAATCTCTATAGTGCTTTATCATATTTCATATTTGAGTTTATCAAGCATTCTAATGATGACAGTGTTGTGATTGATTTATGTTATCTTAAAGATGATCGCATGGCACAAATGCTAAGTGCTCAATTTTGTACAAGAGGGATGAGTTTACCTTTGTATCAAGATGTGTTTGAAGAAGGTGAATTAAAGGGCAGAACGGTAGAATTTTTAAATAAATTAAAGAGTATAATACCTGATGGAAAAAGGGTTATTGTGATTATGGACGCTGGCTTTCATATTGAATGGTTTAACGTCAGTTCGGGATAAGATATAGATGAAATAGTAATAGATAAAAGGATTGTCAAAAAGGAGTGCCTGCAGTATTTATATTTTTAAACAAAAAAACAAACTACAGGCATGAAAAAAGATATCACAGAATTATATAGTTTTATAGATGATTTTTGTAAAATTTATTTGGAGTATGAACAGAGAAAGTTATTACCATCAAATAAGCAAAGAAATCGCTGTTGTAGCATGAGTCTAAGTGAAATGTTAACAATAATAATTATGTTTCATACATCCTATGCTAAGAATTTTAAATTTTTCTATAAAAGTTATATAGAGTGCATGCATAAGGATGATTTTCCCAAAGCCTTGAGTTATAATAGATTTGTTGAATTAATGGCACGATTATTCATACCGCTAAATATGTTGATTCATTTGTTGTTTGGTGAGGAAACAGGTATTTATTTTATTGACTCTACAACGATTAAAGCTTGTCACAATAAAAGGCGTTATAGCAATAAAGTTTTTAAAGGATTAGCCAAACATAGTAAATCCTCTATGGGGTATTTTTATGGTTTTAAATTACATGTAATAATCAATAATAAAGGGGAGTTTATGGCATTAAAAGTGACCAAAGGCAATGTAGATGATAGGGTTCCAGTACCGGAGTTAACAAAAAGATTAACTGGAATTATAGCAGCTGATAAAGGTTATATTAAGCAAAATTTGTTCTTAAATTTATATGAAAGAGGCTTAAAAATGATTCATGGAATTAAGAAGAATATGGAAAATAAATTAATGGATTTGAAAGAAAAAATCTTACTTCGAAAGCGTAACTTAATTGAAACAGTTTTTGATTATCTAAAAAATAAAATGAACCTTGAACATACTAGACATAGATCACCAATAAATGCCTTTGTCCATATATTATCTACTCTTGTTGCTTACTCATTAAAGAAAAATAAACCTTCAACAAAATTTGATTTTAATCTACATGTTCACAATATCCTTATCCCGAATTGACGTGTTTAAGGAAATAGAAAAACAAGGGTGGAGTTGGGTGTGTCGGGTACGACAAGGAAAAGATTTAAAATTAGCTAAGAATGAGGATTGGATATCAGTTGAAAATTTCATGCCATCAATTGGTTCAAAAACGATGGAATGTGGTACGATTCTGCTAACCAAAGCTCATAAATATTCCTGCAGAATGGTTACAACTTGCAAAGTCCCTAAGGGTCGAGTGCAGAAGGTTAGCAGGAATCGTACTAGCAGTAAAACAGCAAATGGTTCATATAACAAAGCTGCAAAAGAACCTTGGATATTGGTAACTAACTTAAGTTCTGATGAATATAAGGGAGCGGAAATAGTGAGGTTATATAGCAAACGTATGCAAATAGAGGAGACGTTTCGAGTGATAAAAAGTCATAAATTTGGTCTTGCTGGAAGATATATTCGAACTTTAGATGTGAATAGATGGGGAGTTTTAATGTTACTATCTGCCATTGTTATTATAACATATTGGGTTATAGGTGTGGTAGGCTATAGCCAAGGTATGCAAAGAATTTTCCAACCTAACACAGTAAAAGATAAAAAGATTTATTCGTATTTTACCCTTGGGAAATTTATTATTGAATTTAATTATTTGCATGCCATAAAACCATTGGTAGAACCCCTGGCATCTATTATAAAGACGGAGCTTTGTCGTGCTTAATTTCGTGGGGATACATCAGATTGCGAGGAGCCGCTAAAACTCGATAATCAAGTTTTTTTGCAGATTTGAATAAAATATAGGACAATGGTTGTCACCCCTGCTTACCTTAGTGTCCCCCCTGCTTCGGTGCGGGGTCTAGATTCCCGCCTACGCGGGAATGATGGTATGGACGAGTGAAGCGAAATATGCTTTACTGGTACGGAGTCAGCTGAAAAATAGTTTTCAGCTGCTCCAAATTAAATAATAATTTAATTAATAGGTCCATACCATGATAAATAATAGCATAAAAAATACTATAATAGGAATAGATTTAGCAAAAAATAGTATGCACTTGGTGCAAGTCGATCAAAATGGCAAAAAAATAGGTTATCAAAAAGTTACAAGAGATGAGTTAATAGCCTATTTAAGCAATCTCGATAAAAGTTCATTGGTAGCTATGGAAGCATGTGGAGGAGCTAATTATTGGTCACAGGAAATTGCTAAGCTTGGTTTGCAAGTCAAACTAATGAAAACAAAAGATGTAAAAGTTTATGCTACATCGAAACAGAAAAATGATTATAACGATGCGTTAGCAATATGCAAAGCGGCTCGTGATCCAGAATTAAAAACTATGCTGCCAAAAAGCAAAGAGGAACAAGATATAAAATTTTTGCATAAAATTAGAAGTAATACGATCAGAGATCGTGTGCAAAAAACTAATTCTACAATATCAAGTTTATGTGAATATGGCTATAATACAAAATTAAGTAAAAATAAATTTTGCAAATCATGTAGGCTGGAGGTAGAGTTAGCGTATAGTAAAGGTTATATAAATTCTGGGATACGGTCAATTTTACTTTTAGAATGTAAAGAAATTGAGGATTTATGTGACAAAGAGAAAACTTTAGAAAAGCTGATTATCAGCAATAATAAGCAAAGTGAGAAAGCTACTAGGTTGCAGACAATTTTTGGCATTGGAGCAATCAATGCTAGTTGTTTGAGTGTAGCCCCAATGGAAAGTTATCCAACCCCGAGGGATTTTGCTGCTTCGCTTGGTTTGGTACCAAAGCAACATAGCTCAGGAGGTAAGATAGTTTTAGGAGGGATTACCAAACAGGGAGATAGATATGCCAGAACTATGTTGATTCAAGCCGCAAGGACAATAGCAATAAGAGCAAAAAGTGGTAAGGAATCGAAAGATAAACTAGTGCGTGCAGTGGGCAGTGAAGAAATTTGCTGAAAATAAATCATATAATATTATATGTGTTGGTTTAGCAAATAAGTTAGCAAGGATTGCTTATGCAGTAGTCACCAATGGTAGCGAATATGTTGCAAATTAGTTTAGTTGAGAAAAAAGAAGAAACTATGTCAACTAAATAAAAATTGGTAATTGATAAATATTGCGAGTAAAGAATAGTAACAATAAAGAGAACGAAAGTTAAAGAGTTAATGAATAAGTATTCTGAATAAAATCCGTAATTATGTCGAGGCTCTAGAAGCCGTGGGAATGAGAGGTCACTCAAGGATATTTATAAGAATGCAGAAACCATTATGGCACTCGATGCCGAATATATGACCGCTTCCTTTGTGGCTCTATTTTTTTATTTTCTTTGTTGACAAATTCACTCGTCCATATATGACAAATTTTGCGTTTAAAGATAGCTCTGCAAAAAACTTGATTATCGAGTAAAATAGCTCTGAGCCATGACGCTTAGCAGTCAGATTTTTTACTCATCATAAGGAAATAAATAAAAAATTGTAGGGTACTATGATAGAAAATACCTGAATAAAAATAATAAAAATATTTTTCATAAAATACTTAGTGCATATCATAATTAGTATATACTAAAATTATCTAAGGATAAGAGTATAGTCAATTCAGGAGGATGGGGGGCTAGGAATCTGCCTACGATAACTAATTAAACATAAGTGGTAAAAAATGAAAAAGTTATTATTTCTAATCTTTTTGTGTTCTACTATTGCTATAGCAAGTGAACCTAACTATTATCCTAATAGGCTTAATTGCTGTAAGATTACTAAGAGTACAATAAATGATTATGAACCGCTAGAGTTTCAATCATCCAATAACTTACTTAGAAGCACAGGTCAACAATCGGTCTATCGTGGTACAAAAATTATAGTGAAGGGTATATTGTTAGACCAGCATTGCGTTCCAGTATCAGATGCAAAAATATATTTATGGCAGGTTGGAAGTGATGGGAAATATCCCTATATACCACTTCGTACTCGTATCAATAAAAAAATGCTAAATCTTGGAAGTCAATCAAGTTTTACCGGCTCTGGTACGGCTACTACCAATAATAAAGGGGAATTCTATTTTGTTACTATATACCCTAGTAAAATTGGTCGTGAAACTGCTAATGTAAACATTAGAGTTGAGCATTTGGATCTTGGACAATTACAGACTAAGTTATATTTATCTAACTCAATGGTTGATTTAGATAATTGCGGAGAAGTTAGCCATGTTCTGACTAGTGTTCATAGTGGCATCAAAACTTATGAGTTTAAGGTTGTGATGCCAGGACGAACATTCAAAAGATATTAACGGTTGGATTATTTACATCCGCAGCAATCTTCTACAATGGGCTTTTCTAATGGTGGATTTTCTAATGGCTTTTTTAGTCCACAAGAAGTTAAAATTAAGCAGATTAATAATATTAGAGGTAAAAAAATATTGTTTTTCATGATAATTAATAAATTAGTTGACAATAATTCTATTGTTTATAGGTATATTAAAAAATATAGTAAACTGTTTTTTTTGATTGTAGCATACTTATTGTGCATCACTAATAGTTTTGCATTAGATTATAGCAAGTCAGGCGTTAAAATGCTTGATTCATCTCCCGTTCCAGATACGGTATTTTTTTTCGATGATAAAGGTGAAAAATATTCTCTTGATAATTTTGAAGGAAAAACGATATTATTGGTATTCTGGGCAACATGGTGTGCATCTTGTGTTAAGGAAATGCCAGATTTAGATATATTGCAAAAAGATTTTAGAAAGCTACCATTCGCTATAATTCCTGTATCACAAGACTACCAAGGCATAGAGGTTATACAAAAATATTATAAAAATTATGATATAAGATATTTACCAATCTATCATGATTTTATGAATCAATTATTTAAAGCTCTTTCAATAGTTGGTATACCAACTGCTGTTCTAATTAGCCCAGATGGAAAAATGTTAGTAAGTTTTGTTGGTATTATTAATTGGTACGATACAGAAATTCGGAATATTATTTTGTCAAATATCCCTGGGAATCATCCAGAACCCAAGAATAGTTACCGTGAACAAACGATTAATCAACCGATTAATAAACAGTTAGCACCTAAAGAACAGAAAGATAAAAAACTAGAAGTACAACAAAACATAAAGGAAGATCATAATGCTTCTGAAGAACCAAAAAAGGAGTAACCAATGCGTAAAGCACATAATAAAAATTCAATTGCTGACACGAAATTTGAACAGGTAATTGCTAAACGTCAAGTAGGTAAGTTAGAACAATTATTTTCCTTGTTACCTATAATAGGTTCTGGGGCATCGAAGCCAGTGGTTGCGGTTCTTCGCCTTAGTGGAGTTATCGGTAAAGTAAGCTCAATAAAATCGGGGATAACTATTGAGTCACTACATGAGTTAATTGACAAGGCTTTTCAAATCAAAAATCTTGAGGCCCTATGTTTAAGTATAAATTCTCCAGGTGGTTCACCTGTGCAATCTGAGCTGATTAGTAAACGTATAAGGTTGTTAGCTCAGGAAAAGAAAATACCCATTTATAGTTTTGTAGAAGATGTAGCAGCATCTGGTGGATATTGGCTTGCCTGCATTGGCGATCAAATATATGCGTCTAGGAGTTCAATTATTGGTAGTATAGGAGTTATTTCGGCTAGTTTTGGTTTTCCTGCTGCTATCGATAAACTTGGTATAGAAAGGAGAGTTTATGCAGAAGGTAAGAATAAATCTATCCTTGATCCATTCCAACCAGTACAAAAGGAAGATATTAAAATTATTAAGCATCTACAAAAACAGATTCATCAACATTTTATAGATTATGTTAAAGAACGTCGAGTCGGTAAGTTAACTCAAGAAGATGATATTTTATTTAATGGAGAATTCTGGTCTGGACAAACTGCTGTTGATTTTGGTTTAATTGATGGTATAGATGATATGTATAGTTTTATAAAAAAGAAATACGGGGATGTCACTATTAAATATGTAGCTAATAAACAATCATGGATTAAGAGAAAGCTTGGTATGGTCAGGCATGATTTCGTGCAAGAATTTTCTGATAGCTTGATTGAATCGATAGATAATAAAATTACCTATGATAGATTTAATATTCGGTAATATATAGTCAATTCAGGAGAATTTGGGGCTAGGAGCGATGCCTATAAGTAATAGGCGAGCGACAAGCGACGACGCCACCAACTTCTCATCAATTGACTATAACTAACCCTACAATTTTTATGCTATACTTTAGTTGCTCGTGAAATTATATAGAATAAACAATAAACCATCGTATTTATTACAGTAATTATTGGGGTAATTGGTACATCAAGGTATAATGATGCTGTTAAACCAAGGAAATTTACAATTAAAGCTACGATAACTGAATTGATAATCATTTGAGCAGGGTTACTAGAAATCATCCTAGCCGTCATGGTTGGAATCAGCAAAATACTAGTGACAAGTAGTGCTCCAACAATTTTAATAGTCGAGAATACTGATAAAGATAAAAGTAACAAAAATGCCAATTCAATGGTTCTTACTTTTATCCCTTTAATTTGAGCAATATCTCTATTAATCACAATTAGAATAATCTGACGGTAGAAATAGCAAATGAAAAAAACAACTAACAGAAATATGATTGATAAAATTAATATATCATTTAAGGAGCTAGATAAAATATCGCCAAATAATAGGCTAGTAATCTTAATCTGTAGTGGATACATATAACTTATTACCAAAGCCAAAGATAACATAAAATTTGATACCAAGATTACCACATTACTGCCACCTGATCTATTTTTTAAGGTAAATACTAAGATAGCAAAGATAATAGCGACAATTAATCCCGAATAAACAACAGGCAAATGGATTAGAAGACTAATACTCCCAGCCAGTAAACTAGCATGCGACAAACCATCACCAAAATAAATATATTTTTTCCATAAACTTAGACAACCAAGAGGGGCAAAAATTAAACTGATTAGAATTATAGTTAATATTATTAGAGTCATTTATACGATTTTTAACAAATAAATTGAGAATAGCATTTAGTGCTTAATTATTTTTATGGTTATATATAGCCAATTCAGGAGAACTTGGGGCTAGGAGCGACGAGTGACAACGTCCCCAACTTCTCATCAATTAACTATACTTATATTATTCTCATTTGCCATCAGTTGATTTACCATCGCTATCGTTAGAATTGTCAGGAGAGTCATAAGGATTGCGGTAAGGGAGCATTTCTGGTACAGTTCCATCTTTAGGCAATAACTTCTTTAATCCGTCTTCTAAAGCTTTCTCACCGGTTTCTTCTCTAACCTCATATTTTGGTGGATCTCCTAAACATTTCCAAAAATTGGTTAAACTTTCAAAGTTGGGACCTAATTTTGGAGTACAGTGTTGAGCAATTGATTTTGACGTATCAAGAATTTCAGTGGTAGCAGTTGTTATATAGCTGATAAGTCCAATTTGTTCGAGTCCTTTAGCTACCCAAAATAATATTACCAGAGAAGCAACAGCTATCATAACGTACCATTTGGCTATGATAGTCCACAAAAACATTCCCATAGGGTTAGCTGCTATTAGTCTTCTTAAAGCTTGCCACATATATATAATTACCGAAAAATAGTTAAAAAATCTACGAATAGAAATTACATGAATTGTAAAAAAATAACAATTTTTTTATTAGTGCAAGGGTCAGTATAGTGTATAATTAAAATTAAATGTTGTAAATATTCTTAATTAGATAGGATGAGAGATAAAATATTATTGGTACAAGGAGCATATTGATACCAATCATAACAAAAATTAGATTGATATTATCAAAATTTTGTAAAACAAGACCGCTAAGTATGATGTTGGGTATTAGTAGCGGCATGATTAATATTGCTAACAGATTAGTATTTGACCTAAAATAGCTTTGAACAGCTCCAATTAAAACTAATAGGCTACTGGACAAAATTAATAATAGAGTTAGATTGATCAAAAGATAGCTTACTATTAGCATGTCAAGATCGAAGATAATATAAATTATTGGCATATTTAATAAAGCACTGGTGAGGGAACTAAAAATTATGGTAATTAATTTAGCGGCAATAATTTCACTCTCATTGAAGCTAGATAATAGTAACTCTAAACTTCCGTCCTCAACATCTTGCTGAAATATTAGACTAGAAAAGCCAATTAGAGCTATCGGTAAAACAATTACTGAAAAAATAATTCCAAATTTTTTAATATCTGTTTGGTCATTAATTAAAGCAGTACTGAAAATACAAAATAAAAAGAATATAAATAGATATTTACTAAGATTATTAATACGATTTTGAATTAAATATTCCCATTTGATCAGTTGTATTAGTTTATGCATATAACTATAGTAGAATTGATTGAATTAAGAGTGGTCTTGGCTCTGTCTGTGTATGTTTTCTAATGGAGCTATTATTCTGGTTAATTATAACAAACATAATAATGACTGCAACTTAAGACTTTGGAAAAATTTTTAAATATATAGTCAATTGATGAAAAGTTGGGGACGTTGTCACTCGTCGCTCCTAGCCTCAAATTTTCCTGAATTGACTATATAACAAATAATGGAGATATAACTATGCTCAATAATACAGGTGATGATTTGTCAAAGGATAATAATTTTTTCTTGAGTCAATGGGGCTATTTTACTAAAGGGCTTGGGAGCGTCGTGGTAGTAGGAATGGGATTACTTTTTTGTTTAGGCATACATAAGGTGCTAAAATGTATGATGCCGGATCGTTATTTTAATACTGGACTAGTGTTAAGAACAAGCTCTTTTGCCGCCACTTAGAATTAAATTGGAAAATCTTTAATCCTTTTTTCATACTCAGATTGGCAATCTCCGAGTGATAATTTTGAATACATCTCCAATGATTGACGACTCTCATGTCCTGAATATGGCTGAATTAATGCGTCATCTACGCCTTTTTTCTTCATCCAAGTAAAAAGAAAATGTCTTAATGTATGAGGAGATATTGAATGCTCAATACCCGCTTCTTTTGTATAGTTCATTAATATTTTTCTAATGCCTCGATCAGAATATGCCATCTTCAAACTTGATTCAAATAAATATTTTGAATCATTTCTTTTCATATTTTCTAGATGAACAGCTAATATTTCCTTAAAACTATCAGGAAACGGAACTATTCTGTCCTTCTTTCCCTTACCTTGCACAACTTTTATCTGACAATTATCTAAATCTATGTCAGATATTTTTATATTTACTAACTCAGAAACTCTCACCCCGGTATAAAGCAATGTTTTAATCATTACTATATGCTTCATATTTCTAGATTTCCATACCGTGTTGTAATATTTATTTATTTCCTCTTCCGTAGGCACATACGGCAACTTCCTTTCCTTACCACTCTTTACTTCTACATCAAGATTTTTTCTTATATGCCTGAATAATTCTCTTAAGTAATTATAATCAGGCTTTTCTTTTTTCAGATGTTTGCAAAAATATTTAGCTTTTTCTCTAACTGGCGTACGTTCTAATATCATAATAAGCAATTAAATAGTTATCCCGATTAACAAGCGTTTATTAAAATCTAACGGAAAAAGACCATAAGGATTTATATGACCTGAGAATAACGGTGTTAATGCTCTATAGTCTTCAGGCATAAACCTGTTCTGCCAATGTGGCTGTGATAATATTTGTTGAATAATCAAGGTATTGATATAAACCATACATACCTGCAACAGATGTAAACATAATACCGATAATTCCTGATCTTCAATATTGTTCGTTGCAATGTGACCTAGTTTACCGTAAAAAATAAAATCCATTACATTATTAAGGCGTTCAACAATATTTAGTCCTTCATTAACTTCAATACGTAATTCTTCCGAGGATAAATATTTACACAAAAATATGGTTTTATTGGCTTTGCCTAGTTCTACCAGTGCCTTATATACCGGATGAGCGTAATTATTATTACTAAATCTTTTGATTAATACGGATGGTGTAACTATTCCTAGTTTTAGGGCAACCATATGTTTGACAGTCTCATCGTAATTATCTTCTAATAACTCCCAATTTATACTTCCCTTTAGGATCTCTGAAATATTTTTATATTTATTTCTATCTCTAGAATCAACGTAATACAATTTTTGCTTATTGATTGCCTTTAGTCTCGGGCATAAGGAGAAATCTAGTAAATAACTCACGGCAAAACCTATTACACTTTGTCCATGGGTATCGACAAATACACGATTCATGTCCATGTCCGTATCATGGTCAATAATGCCTTTTATCATGCTACCTACCTCTGATGAGGTGCAATCCTTTAACTGCGAGTAAATACATAATGATTTCTTGTCAACATGCCAATAAATCATTACTCCTTTCTTACCATAACGAAAATGCCATTCGCTCATTAGATTTTGATCCCAAGCAAACAGATGAGTTGAGTCACAGGCCACTGTTGTAGTAGCCTCTCCCCAAACATCAGGATTTCGTGTTTTTAAAACGTTATTAACCATTGTACGAATAGCATTTCTAATGTTTGTAGCATTAATATGGCGTTTTTTTACATAACGTAAATCACTATAATTAACATTATCATTAGCAATGCTGATTCTTTTTAATCCGGTGTTGCTACCAATGCCAAATATACATAGTAATAGTCTTCTTTGTAGATCAGAACTATTGATATTGCTGCTTTTACCAACAGTTTCAAGTTCCTTAGTAAAATTGATTCTTAGATCGCACTCTTTTAAAATATCAATTAAGTGTATACTTGACCACTTATTATTGATTTCTTGCTGTAACTTAATAATATTATCAGGTTCATCCTGTGAGTCTAAGGGAGTAAGCTTTATATTGTTACCAACTTTACTTTGTTGGATCTTTACAAACTGATTATTAGGAATATTTGCATTTAATGCATCTAAGCTGTTAGTAAGTGAAGTCTTTAATTTTTCTACGAACTCCTCGAATTTTAGCGGTAACCCAAGTAACTCATAATATGATTCTCGTTTCTCAATAAAGTCCTTCGGTAAGTCCTTATTCGGATCTCTATAACGGTAACTTTTATTAACCCAAATAGCTTTAAAACCAAGAAGTTCTTTAATCTGTTCTAATATGGCTAGTTCATAATTATATTTATTTATTCGCAATTGACCTTTTTCTATTTTAAAGATCATGCTATACCAGTTCTGTGGGATAGCTCTATTGATTGGTGGGATATTAATATAGTAAGCTAAATCTGATTCATTCCAGTATTGGTTGATAAAACGAATTGCCTTTAAGATAGGTTGATAATCAATATGATCTTCAGAAATTTGTAATATTCTTATTATCGCAAGTAGACTACCTCTATTGCCATAAGCATAGGTGGTATGCATTTTTTCTCGCACCTGAGCCTGATACCACTTACTACCACGATGTTGTAGATCTTCAATTACTTCTTCCAGCTTCTCCTGAGGCACTACCGGATAAACTTTGTCCTCAATAATGCTTTTAGGATTTTTTGCATTTAGTATAGCCAACTTTTCTAGAATATCAAACTTTCCGTCAACACGCTTAACTTCCTGAAGAATATGACGGTCTACATGCTTCTCTGCTCCGGCTCGCATCTTTTTAATTAGTTTAATCATGGTATCTATTAAGGCATCCAACAATAGCTCCAGTCTTACACTACAGAATATTGCCATGGTGGCATATTTTATAGTCGGGGCAAAATCTAGAATATTGCTAGGTGCAAAAACCATCACACGTTCATAATATTTTAATAATAATTTTCTGTCTACTGACTCTATTATGCAGTCAGATAATTTGATTTGACCTAGTAAATTGATTTTATTTATGGCACATTGAATATTCTTAATTTTAGCTCCAGAGATATCTTTTTTAAGTTCTGATAATTCTATAATGTTATTATCCTCATCACTATTTTTACTAAGAATGCGATCTATTAAAAGAAGATTTCCTTGACTTAAATTATCAAATATTTTTCTAAAAAATTGTTGTTCAAATTTTTGTTTAGCTAACGAAATGTAATTTTCTAATTGTTTGGTATTAACAATTTCTATTCTATCTTTGATGAAATATGTACGTATTTGTTCAAGTAGCACTGAATCTGAGAAATGACGCGGTATCAAGTCATCTACAAGATAATTCATTATTAATGTAATATCCTTGGCATTTGCTACACGATATCCTAAATACTGTCTGATATCCTGACGATACCTTTCTCCAGTACGTGTATCCCAGTCAAATGTAATAATTTGTGTTGGATCAATATCTAAATGTTTGGCAACCTGTAACAATAATTGCATCGAAACTGTGTTAGCTTTATTAGAGGGAAATTGTATGTATTTTTTGAAATACACTAACATTATTGCAAAAGTTAACTGATTTGATTGACCTTTCTTTTTCTTGCATAAATTTAAATCCTCTAATGATAAATTATATTGCATTTTTATCTGTTCCTAGAAATCACAGTGTCGGTATTGATTTACTCGATTTTATTCATATTACAATTATTTTGCAATATATTTTTTGCTCTAACAATAAAAAAGTGTAAACATTATTTTTTTAGGAACTGTAAGTGGCGGCAAAAGAGCTTGTTCTTAACACTGGTCCTACTAACAGCTTTTTTCCACAAAAAACATATAAAGGTAGAAAGCAATTATGACGATAATATCCATGATAAAACTTCCCCTCTTGATTGCCATAAATTTCATCATCAGTGGCATCAAAATCAAGTATTAATTGTTTCGGCACGGTTTTATGAGATTCGACAAACTTGTCAATCATCACCTTATGAGCTTTAAGAGCAAATCCACGATCTGCTTTATTTTCTAAACGGCATAAAGTAGAGCTACTAGCCATATCGTCCAGTGTGTCTATACTTGTTTGCAAAGCTGGACATTTTCTTAAATTATCGTGATCATTTAAATCTTCATAACCAAGAGCAATACCATAAATACGCTGTTTGAGCATTGTTAAAATAGTATGAGTAATTTTATCAGAATCTCGCTTATCAGGAAAAATCTTAGCCAGTTCATTAGTTAGACCAAGTCTTTTATCTGCTTCTCTTAGCAATAATACACCTCCATCGCTACTAATATTACCTCCTGTGAAATTTATTTCTATTTGACGATTTTTTACTTTCGATTGGTAAATTAATCCTGTACAATTTGTCATGGCAAAACCCTCTATGTAATCTTCTTTTAACACTGATATTATATAGTATTACAAGGGTTTTGTCTCTATTCTTTCATGCAATATTCAGGTTAAGAGGAGAACAGGTGATCAAATCATAAACTTGTAAGTCTATTTTGATTGGTAAATTACTGTCATTAAGTAGCGTAAATATACGATCCATAGTTTTCTCATCAAGTGAGCCATAAATTACTAGGTCAATATCGGAGTTCAATGGCATTCGGTTAAGCTTTTACTCCTCTTAAATTGCGATAGGTTGACCATTTATCAGCAGGCTTATGAGAGATACGAGGGTAATGTCTGTTCGGTCGTATCTTCTGTCTAATTCGAGAAATTGAACTCGTTATTTTAGGTAACCACTCTCCTAACAACTCCCAACCTTCAAGTATTACATTTTCTAAATATCTCGCCACTATTAATAAACAATTTTTAAAATTAATGTTTAACATCGTAATAGGATTAAATATATTGTTAGAATCAAATGCGTTTTTAGCATCAGATTCATTTTTTTCATAAGGTGGTAACAAATTCTTAGCTTCAAATTCAAAAAATCGAGCCAAATTGATTAATAACAAATGGGCGTATAATTCTTGTTTAACACCTCGAGCTGTCTTGCCATGAAAATCTTCTATACTAACAAACAGTTTTGATATTTTATAAAGTTCTTCAATGCCCCAACGCCCATGATATAGATCAGCAAAACAAGTTTTAGGATAAGTGTCACCAATTAATGTTGTAGCATAAACATATGTTTCCTCACCAATCATATGTTTAATCAACCGTAAAGTTAAAGGTTTAACATCTAAATTAATGCCTTTTTTCTTTAAATCGCGTATTACTGTTACTGAAGGGCTATATTCGATTATAACATCATCTTGATTACTTTGCCAAAAATCTAAGACCTTACTATTGGCATCACCAGCTTGTAAACGAAAAATGCCGTGTATACCCTGTTCTACTACTTTATATAATACTAAATAACTAAAATAACCTCTATCAAAAATTATAATATCTTGAACCGTTAATTGTTTGATGTGTTCAAGTACACATAATCTTTCGTTCATGTGAGTAACAAAACTAAAATCATATATAATTCTTTCTTGAAGATTATACAGGCAGCTCATGAGACCTTGGGGATAATAACGTCCTCGTTCCTTATTATATAAGGGATATCCCTCATTTATTAATTCTCTAGGCACATTGATACGTGAACCATCTACAGCAAATAACCTATGCCCTTTCCAAGTAGGAAGATCTTGATTCTTTTGCCAATGGTTTAGCAGTGCTTGGTTTAATTCCTTAAAAATATCTTCAGGTAGTTTTTGTCTTGCTTCACAAAGTGATGAAGCAGCAACTGAGCTTGTTTGGGGTAATGAAATGCCTTTTTCAGAGCATACCTCCCAAAACTGGACTAACATACTACCATAACCTTGCTTATTCTTACTTTGTACCAACTTTAATATAAATGTTACTAATAATTGTGTACTCAATACACGTTTTCTCTTTTGCCATACAGTATCAAATTTCTCGCTTATTTGCTTGAATATATCTTTTACTTCAGACCAAAAAGTTATAGATTTCTCCATTTGCATTTTAACACCCCTTTGCTAATTACTTATCTAGGGCTTATTCTATCACAAGTTATTATCACCATTCTATCATTTCTTAACCGAATGCCATTGGACGGTAAAGACCAGTAGCACGTGAACCAAATAAACCAACACGATCGATTTTCTCTGAGAAGGGCAACAAAATGCTACGCAGTGTATTTAATTGTTTTGCACTTAATCCATGGTTAGACATGTTTACCTTCTATATTCTGCTGCAAGTTCCAACATTTTTAGATTCATGTTCTCTAATTCAGGATAATAATTTTCTTCAATATCTATAATAATCTTCTCAAATTTTTTGAAGTCATAAGTATGTGACATTTTATTACGAGAATCTAGAGCATCCATCCATATTTCACCATTCTTGATTAAGTTAGCAGCTATTGATGCTTTAATTACAGCAGCTGGGGTAATGGTTTCTAGTACAACACCTTTATATTCCAGATAATCTTTAAGTACTTTCCATGTCAATTCCCATGTATACTCGAAACGTTGAATAATTCCTTCTTGTTCTAACTGGCTTACCTTAGGTTCTCGCATTATATATATAGCCTCACGTAATAAAGCAAAAGCACGTTTAAAATTATCAAAACGATATAACCAACGAGGTTTTTCTAAGTTACTAAGTATAGTCATATTAACTCTGCATCTAATATAGTCAATTGAGGAGAAGTTGGGGACGTTGTTGCTCAATGCTCGCCTATTACTTATAGGCGTCGCTCCACATAGGCGTCAGTTTAAGAAAATAAAGTAGAAAAGTCGTCTATTAGCGAGCCACCGTAGGTGGCGTGGCAATCCATTTCTAATCACTTTTCTGGATTGCTTCGTGACCTTACGGTCTCCTCGCAATGACGGTTTCTCAATTATTGTTTTCTTAAACGCTTATGCGTCGCTCCATCGCTTCTAGTCCCAAATTCTCCTGAATTGACTATAGCATTTTCCTAATTTAGTGCCTTAAGAATTTATTGTATGATAATTATTCTAATTCTTCAAATCATTTGAGTATAATTCAAGTAATTGATGCTTATTAAGCGTAAAATCACTTGCAATCCAAGACTTTTTTAATTTACCTATCACTGTGCCAATGTCTTTACCATGAATATTTATTTTATGCAAGTCATGTCCGTTGATAGGAAATATTGGTCGTGGTTTGGATTTGTATCTATCTAGAAATTTATTTGCTGTAGCTCTGTTTAATTTGCCTAATGATAGCAAGATATTTATACATTGTAGATAATCTGCAGGATAATCTACAGTTTCCCACCAAATTTCTCGTAATGTAAATTCGTTGATTTCTTGATTAATAAACCTATATATAGTAATGATTTTGCTTGCTTGTTGCCGAGAAAATTTTAAATTTAATAAATCACTTAGTGATAAGTTCTTTATGTGGTAGAATAAAAGTGAATATCTAGCGTAAGGCTCTAAAGAGCCGCAATTAATTGCTTCCATCAAAGGTTTTTTATCAAACTTACTAACTGGTAATATTATTTGCAATATGCCATTATCAAACATTTGTTGCAAAATATTAGGACTATTATCTGAGATAATCAATTTGTCCATTTCCCATTTTACCCGTTCTTTTGATAATAATTTGAGATTTTCTCGCAATTTAATACAAGCATCTAACCCATTAAGGTCTAATTGTCTTGCATAATAGCAGGAAAAACGGAAAAAACGTAAGATACGTAAAAAATCTTCCTGAATTCGTGCAAATACCTGTCCGATAAATATTACTTTTGATTGTTGTAAATCGTCTATTCCACCAAAATAATCATAAATTTTATGCTCAAATGGACAATAACTTAGTGCATTAATAGTAAAATCTCTTCTAGCAGCATCCTCCATAAAATCGTCAGTAAAAACAACTTCCGTGTGCCGACCATCACATTTCATGTCTTTTCTAAGTGTAGTAATCTCAAATGTTTCATTATTTAATAAAGCTGTAACTGTACCGTATTTTATGCCAGTTGGGATAACCTTAATGTTGGCTGCTGATAAAATATCTGTTACTTGCTGCGGTAATAAATTGGTTGCTATATCAATATCATAATTGACAACATTAAGGATAGCATCACGAACAGCTCCCCCGACAACCCTTGCCACTCCACCACCTAGTCTAATTATTGACAAAATTTCTTTGTAATAATTGGATTGAATAGATAATTCTCTTGTTATAATATTCATTATAGCTCCACTATTGTCATTCTTAGCAATGGCGAGAATCTAGACCCCTGCTTATGCAGGGGTGACACCTGACTTTTTGTTATGGATTGCTTCGGAGGCTTACGCCTCCTCGCAATGACTTTATCTGTCATTGCGAGACCACGCAAGTAGGTCGTGGCAATCCATTTCGGATCCATTTTTGGATTGCTTCATCGTTCTAAAGTATCTCCCCGCAATGATGCCAATTTAATTCCCTACTAAACTACTAGCAAACGCAGCCGGGTCAAACGGTTTTAGGTCGTCTACCTTCTCTCCTATCCCTAAAAAACATACTGGTAAGGCGAATTTTTGTACTACACCAACCACTACACCAGCTTTTGCCGTACCATCTAATTTAGTAACTATCAGACTTGTTATATTAGCAATAGCGGTAAATTGCTCGACTTGGTTATAGATATTTTGTCCAGTAGTTGCATCAATTACTAATATACTATGGTGGGGAGCTGTATCATCAATTTTCTTAATAACCCTAACAATTTTGGCAAGTTCTTCCATCAAATTCTTCTTGTTATGTAACCTACCAGCTGTATCAATAAATAATATATCCACATCATTTTTTATGGAAGACTGCATAGCAAGATAAGCAACACTAGCAGGTTCAGCTGATTCTTCGCCGGTGATAAACATTGAACCACTTTTATCAGCCCAGCTATATAATTGGTTAACAGCGGCGGCTCTAAATGTATCACAAGCGGCAATTGCTACTTTCTTACCTTGTTTACGATAAATACTAGCCAGTTTACCTATTGTGGTAGTTTTTCCTGAACCATTAACGCCACAGACTAATATGACATTAAGCTTTTTATCGTGTAATTCAAAATTTTTACTAGCCTTGATCAATAATTGCCCGATAATGTCGGCAAGCTGCTCTTTGATTACCAAGCTACTTACTTCTTTATCAAATTTGATAGCTCTTAGTTTATTGACCAGTTCTATTGCCACAGAAGCAGTTATATCTGCCGATATTAACAACTCCTCTAATTCACTTAAAGTTTGCTCATCTAGTTTTTTTTTATAAAATATTTGGTCAATGCCTGAAGATATTTTATTGGAACTATTGACTAATACCTGTTTTAATTTAGTAAATATAGAGGTCATTTTATTGCCGCTCTTTTAAGTCTGTCATTAATTGCAACACCGATACCAATTTCTGGTATAGAGGCAACGGCAATTGCTAATCCATTTAATTCTGCATAATTATCCAATATTCTAAGACTGGCAAATAAGTTGCTAGCAGCGATAATTAAGTCTCCAGTTAAACTTAAATTAAGCGAAAAATTGCCCTCTAGCTTACTATTAGCAAAATTAAGACCTACCTCATTAGCTTCCAAACTCTCTGCATTCAGTCTCATTTTTACTTTTGGCGAGTAATGTTTATTCATCATCCCTGGGGCTTTAATTTGCATAAATGACGTTGAAACCTTAGTGTCATCCCTGAACCCCTTTATGTTATCCATGGGTTCCTTTATGTCATTCCCATTCCCACAATCCTTTGTGTCATTCCCGCGTAGGCGGGAATCTAGACCCCGTACCGAAGTAGGATGACAACTATGCATGAATGACATTGAGGGGCATATTTTCTTACCAAGAACCTTCTCTAACGCTTCCAATGTAATAAAACCGTCTCGCAAAATAGTTAAGTTATTAGTAGTACTATCTACTATGGTTGATTCTATACCATATTGACACTTATAATCACTCGAATTATCTTCTAAAATAAAAACATCTTTCTCACCTGAAAAATGCTCTTTTACATGATCTAAAGTAGTAGCACTAATGTAACCTGATGGGTTAGCACTAGGTGCCGCTATCGATGTGCCAGATTTTCTTATTAGCTCCAAAGCAATATTATGCGATGGTATACGGAGTGCAACCGTTGTTAGTCCAGCTAATAATGATTTAGCGATATTGGCTTCACTTTTTAATGGCACAACAATCGATAAAGGTCCAGGCCAAAATACTTCACTTAATTTAAGAGCATCTGCATTAAATTCCCCGATAGTTTTAGCTTGGCTCATGGTTGCCACGTGAACAATCAGAGGGTTTATGCTTGGACGCTTTTTTACCTTAAAAATTTTCTGACAAGCTTGCTCATTACTAGCATCTGCTCCAAGTCCGTATACTGTTTCTGTGGGAAAGGCTACTATATTACCAGATTTAATAAATTTGGCAGCCTGATCTAATAGACTTGCTACATAACTCAATTTATAGTCAATTGATGAGAAGTTGGGGGCGTTGTCACTCGTCGCTCGCCTATTACCTATAGGCGTCGCTCCATCGCTCCTAGCCCCAAATTCTCCTGAATTGACTATAGTTGGTAATTTTGTCGTCAACATTTATCTCCTTTCCCTAATTGCCTAACTTAAAGGTCATTGCGAGCGAACGTACGTGAGCGTGGCAATCCATGAAGCTTATCATATGGATTGCTTCGTCGCCACCAAAGTGGCTTCTCGCAATGACGATTGAACCAAAAAACGACTCCTCATCATAAAGCACTAAATTTTGCTAATTTATTAAATAATTGTCTAACCATTTTTAATAACAATAAACGATTATTAGCAATTATACGATCTTCATTTTTAACCATCAAATTATCAAAAAAATCGTTGATAGGTTTCAACATTTCCAGTAGTCCTCTCAATGCTTTAGTAAAATCCTTTTCGGCAATGGATATGTCTATTTGCTTAGAAACGTTTTCCAACGATAAAAATAATTGTTGCTCATATTGTGAAATAAAAGCCTCCTGATTAACATCTCCTGCTATATTATTACCTTCTAATATATTATTTGCTCTTTTGTAAATAGTTAATAAATTCTCACCCTCAGATCCAGCTAGAAACTTTTGTAAAGCACTAAGCTTTATTTCGCTAATCATTAAATCTCCTTCAATATCAAAATCAAGCACTGCATTAATTAACGATAGATCATAATGATTTTTGAAATAATATTTGGCTCGCTCTTCTAAAAACTCTAAAACTATCTGACTACTTTTATTATCACTAACCTGATTAGTATTTACCCATAACAAATTGGCGTCATTGTGAGGAGGCGTAAGCTGACGAAGCAATCCATTCCTGGTCATTTTTTTGGGTTGCTTCGTCGCTACTAAAGTAGCTTCTCGCAATGACGTTTGTGAATTGTTAGTGGCTATACACGTTATGTTTTCTTCAGAGTATAGCTGAATTACATACGCAACTAATTGCTTAATATTAATAGTTAGTTTATTAGCTAAAATTGTCCTAATAATACCTAATGCTTGTCGTCTAAGTGAGTAAGGATCTCTTGAGCCACTTGGTTCTTCTCCTATTAATATCAAACCTACTAAACTATCCAATTTATCGGCAATAGCCAATATTGCAGTATCCCCCATTGGTAAACTATCCGATGGACCTTGTGGTTTATAATGGTCTCTTATTGCCAAGGCAATCTGATCATTTAGCCCTTCAGATTTGGCGTAATAATATCCCATAATACCTTGCAGTTCGGGGAATTCTCCTACCATTTCAGTTGTTAGGTCGCTTTTACAAAGTCTAGCTGCTACTTGCAAATCCTGACTTCCTGACATTAGACTTCCTGGATAAGTCAATCTAGTTGGTGATTTTGTCGTCGAAACTCGCCTTCGTTCCTCACGTACGTCTATGTACGCTGCGGTACTCGGCTTCGTTTCTCCTAAAAATCCATCAACTATCTCTGACTTATCCAGGAAGTCTATTATATAATTACAAATATTAGCGATTCTCTCCGTTTTTTGTCTTATACTACCAATCTTTGCGTGGAAAGTTATCTGCTCAAGTTTTAATAATCTAGACTCTAAGCTATTAGACAAATCCTGCTGATAAAAGTATAAAGCATCAGATAATCTAGCAGCCAATACTTTCTCGTTACCACTTACTGTAATATTTTGATCATGTCGCATATTGCTAACAAAAAGAAAATAAGGGGCGAAATTACCAGCCTGGTCAAAAGTACTAAAATATTTCTGATGGGTACGCATTGAGCTAACTAGTACTTCACTAGGTAACGTTAAAAATATCTCAGGTATTTTACCGACCATAACTACTGGCAATTCTACTAGCCCTGTTACTTCTTCTAATAATTTCTCATCATCTTTTATTACTAAATTAAGTGGCTTGGTTATTTCTGATAGCTGATTTTTTATTATCTCCTTGCGTTCTTGTTGATCAATAATGACATTACTTTCCCGCAGCTTGTTCTGGTATTCAGAAAAACTGTCTATAACAATCGGTTCAGGACTAAGAAATCTATGCCCAAAAGTAATATTATTTGCCGTCAAATGCCCATATTTAATTGCTAGTATTTCACCATCAAATATACATAAAATATTCCTAAGCGGTCTAATCCAACTTATATCATAATTCCCCCAATACATAGATTTTGACCAAATATACTTACTAATTGCTTTAGGAATTATCTCTTGCAATAATATTCGTATATCGGTTTCTGCGGTACTCTTTACTATTATATAATATAATTGCCCTTGCACTAATAGTGTAGATAATTTATTTTGCTCAAT
This sequence comes from Rickettsia endosymbiont of Oedothorax gibbosus, assembly GCF_936269705.1. Lineage (NCBI taxonomy): Bacteria > Pseudomonadati > Pseudomonadota > Alphaproteobacteria > Rickettsiales > Rickettsiaceae > Rickettsia > Rickettsia endosymbiont of Oedothorax gibbosus. The sequence goes on along the minus strand of NZ_OW370493.1, from coordinate 1,229,693 downwards.
ATTATTTGTTCGACAAAATCCTTCTATAGCTTGTTGTGTTGCCGAAACTTTTGGCCCTCTTATGATAATTTCTTTTGGTGGTATAAATTTCGGTAATTTTGTAATATATATAGCAATACGCCTAGGTCCAATAAATACCTGAACATCAGCAACTATCTCACCTTCCTGCAAAATTGTCGTAAATATGGTTTTATAAGCTTCTGCCGCATTTTTTTGCATCAAAGCTGGTATCTCTTCGCTAAAAAGCTCTAATAATAACTCACTCATATAATTCTTCTTTATCTTCTAATTCTAACCATTTATGACAGCATATTTTTGCCAAGTTACGTATCCTGAGTATGTAAGAAGCTCTCTCTGTTACGCTAATTACTCCCCGAGCATTTAACAGGTTAAAAAGATGGCTAGCTTTAATACAATAATCATAGGCTGGTAACGGTAAATCTGCGGCAATTAATTCATTACATTGTTTTTCACTATCAATAAAATGCTGAGATAATATTGCTGTGTCAGCTAATTCTAGATTAAACTTAGAAAATTGCTTTTCAGCAGCAAAATCTACTTCACCATAGGTTAAAGCTTTTTCTCCAACCTGACCATTCCAGTCAATATTTTTAACTTCATTGATACCTTGTATATAAAGTGCCAGACGCTCTAAACCATAGGTAATCTCACCAGCCACTGGGCGACAATCAATACCACCAATTTGTTGCATATAAGTAAATTGCGATACTTCCATACCATCACACCATACTTCCCAACCAAGTCCGGCAGCTCCAAGGCTAGGAGACTCCCAATCATCTTCAACAAACCTAATATCATGTTTTTGCAAATCTATACCAAGACATTCAAGGCTTTTTAAATATAGTTGTTGTATATCGTCAGGAGATGGTTTTAGTATAACCTGAAATTGATAATAATGCTGCATTCTATTAGGATGCATGGCATATCTACTATCATGAGGACGCCGAGAAGGTTGAACAAAAGATACAAACCAAGGTTTTTTACCAAGAGTCCGTAATACAGTGGCAGGGTGAAAAGTGCCAGCTCCAACGTGAGCATCATATGGTTGTAAAATTGCACAGCCATAATCCTGCCAATAATTTTGTAAGGTCATGATAATTTGTTGAAATGATAATTTTTGCATGTTGGTAATTTTGTTTGTTCTTTCAAAAAAATAATATAGCTAATCAGGTTACTATTAGTTCGTCATTGCTAGGAACCGCTTTGCGGCGACGAAGCAATCCAGAAAAGTGATTAGAAACGGATTGCTTCGTCGCTACTAAAGTAGCTCCTCGCAATGACGAACTAATACTAATCAGGTTAGCTATATTAAATCTTACTCCACGTTCCCATTGGACTCTGTTTATAACAATCAATTATCGGTGTTGCAATAGTTAGTTCATTTATTGTTTTAATTATTAAACTTAAATTATCTAAAGCATCGTATATTATAATTACTCTCTGAAAATGTGCAAAATTTTTGTTATTAAGAGTTTCTTGTATATCAAATGGGGCAATAATTATTAGGATGGTAGCCTGATTAGGATTCTCTAACTGATGAGTAATATAGACTGGTTGCTTCTCTGGTAATGGATCAAGTTTACTACCATGCGGAATAAACTGTTTTCTAGAATAAGTCCATATCATCTTATTTAGTGATTCTTGTACTTCAATATCTGGAACTAAAACCACAATTCTCAAATTGCTATGGTAAGATTTTTCTACTAAAAGACAGCTTGTCTTATATACTAATCCTTCAGTAGCGTGATAAAAACTAAATTGTTGCATGATTTTTCTCTTTTAAGTATAAATGTATCTCATTTAAAATATAACTAACCTCAGTTTGATGTAAGAGGAAGGTTGAGATTGTTTAATTTTCCAAAAGCTACAGAAATTTTATTAGGCTTAAAAACATAGGCAAGCAGTCCAGCTAATACGTTAGTTTGAAAATTCATAACAGATCTGTGCCTTGTATGGTCTATATGACAAAGGTTTTTTAGTTGATCGTTAATGGTTTCAATAATATACCTTTTATTTAAAAACCGCTTTTTAATAGGATCTATTATTCTTTCTTTCATATTACTTTTAATTTTTGTTATTAGTTCTAAACCTTGATTAGCAAGGGATTGAGTGAGTTTTTTACTGATATACCCACGATCACCAAAAAGCCAGCCTTGTAATTTATCTACTAAATTTTCCACCACTGCTCTATCATCAACATTTCCTGGAGTTAAAGAAAAACTCATAATCTCTCCGCAACTGTTAATGACAATATGTAGCTTACAACCAAAGAACCACCCAGTGGAAGTCTTACCTCTTTTTGCTATGTCTTTGAATACTTTATGTCTATTAATTCTTAAATTATGGCAAGCAGGAAGTTTAGTAGTAAGGTGGTCCCCTTTGTCTAGACAAAAATTTAGATAAATAGAGATATAATTCACAAAAATTAAATTGTTGTTTTTATACAATATTTTTTTCAAAATATACACATTCTGGAGTTTTATAATCCAAAGCTTGATGCATCCTTTGTCTATTATAAAAGTCCATATATTCGTTAATTGCTGTCTTTGCCTCCTTTACTGTTGTTAAAATAATCCGATAAATTTTTTCCTGTTTTAATGATCGCCAAAAACGTTCAATAAAAATATTATCTAAGGCTCGTCCCTTACCATCCATACTAATCAAGATATTATGTAGCTTTAGCATACTAATAAAATTCTCCGAGGTAAATTGTACTCCTTGATCAGTATTAAATATTTTTGGCATACCATATTTTTCTATAGCGTCTTCAAGGGCTGTTACACAAAATTCACTTTCCAAACTAATGGAGATTCGCCAACTTAGAATATAACGACTATACCAGTCAATAATAGCTACTAAATATACGAACCCTTGGCTCAGTCTTATATACGTTATATCTGCACTCCAAACCTGGTTTGGCAATACTATTTCTAATCCTTTTAGTAAATAAGGATATATTTTATGCACTTGATTCCTCTTGCTTAAATTTATTTTAGGATAAACAGCTTCAAGACCCATTATCTTGTAGTAACGTCTAACAGCTTTACGACCTACCGAAAAACCTTGGGCTTGTAAATATTTAGCCATCCGCCGCATACCATAATATGGATGCATAGTATAGGTCTCATCAATTATTGCCATAATCTTGATATCTTGTTCACTAATACCAGTAGGTTGATAGTAATAGGTTGACCTGCTAATATCCAATAACTTACACTGTTGTACAATTGTTAACTTATTATGATTAGGCTCTATCATATTACACCTAACCTTTAATTCCAAACAATGCAGATTTTTTTTTGAGCCAGTCACACTCAACGCTTAACTGACCAATTTGCTCATATAGATTCTTGATTAACCCCTGCTGATTTGGATCAGCACTCTGTGTTTTATTCTTAAAACCTTGTACTAACAACTCAAGACCTTGTTTTTTCCAGTTACTTATCTGTGTTGCATGAACACCATACTTACTGGTTATCTGGGCTATTGTTAGCTCTCCCTTAATTGCTTCTATGACAATTTTGGCTTTCTCCTCAGCACTATATTGCCTTACTTGTTTTTTCATCTCTAGCTCTCCTTGTTTGCTAAAGAATTCTATCTCATTTTTCTTATTTTTCTGTCCAAAATATTGGAACCATTATACAAGTTTTGGAAATTCCTTTCTATAACTTTGACATAGGCAGCATAAATAAAAATCTTTAAAGGTACGGTAGTGACTCAAGTGAAACATTACTATAACCTGAGTTTGACGTAAGCACCAAACATAATGCTAAGCATTATGTTTGGTGCTTACGTCAAACTCAGGTTAAATTAAATTCGGGAATTGGTGTTATTTAATAAATGTCAATCAAGGCAAGGCTTATGAATTTAACCTTGAAGTTGGCGAATTAAAACAAGAGCATACCGTTATTCAAAATAAACTCAATAGATTGATGGATTTCTTAGCAGATGGCACCTTAACTAGAGAAGAATTTTTGCATAAGAAAGCTCAATTAAAGGAAAGACAATATGAATTAATTGAATTAATTAAGAGTTATGACAAAGTAGATGATAAGCTCTCTAAGAAGCTTGCAGACCTTATAAGTATTAGCACAAACGCCTATGAAACTTTTAAAGGTTCGACAATTGTTGAAAAAAGGGAATTTTTAAATTTTATATTTTCGAACCTAACACTCGAGGGCTGTAAGCTGCATTACGTTCTGGCTTTTCCATTCACAAAATTGCAAAAAGTAGCAAATTGTGCCGAATGGCTGGGGCGGATGGATTCGAACCACCGATGACGATACCAAAAACCGTTGCCTTACCACTTGGCTACGCCCCATTACTCTAAGATAGCTTATAGCAACAAACAATTATCTAGTCAAATAATTTATAACTTGTGAGGCATTCACTTGTAAGAAAAATTTTGTACGCCTTATTTATTGTCTCCATTATTCAATTAAAAGGTAATTGCATTAAGCATTTAAGTTAAGTATAATTACCAGTTACATTTATATCAAATTTAATCATTTTACGAATAATGTCTTATTTAAGCTTTATACTTTTTTAGCTGCAAATTATAAGATTTTTTTGAAATAGAACTAACTATTCCGGCAAAAATCTTATTAATTTTCGCTTAAAAATACTCAAAATCTAAACAATTAAAATTTTGTTCACAGAGCCTAGTTTAATTATTGATAATCAAAATATCATTGTCATTCAGTTATTACATGGTAGGCTACAAACTGTAAATGAGCTAACTTTATTAAATGGTGCTAATAAAGCACTAGGCAATGAACTGATTCAATTCCAAGAAGCTGAGCTAATTGGTTCTAATAAATAACCTCAGTTTGATGTAAGAGGAAGGTTGAGATTGTTTAATTTTCCAAAAGCTACAGAAATTTTATTAGGCTTAAAAACATAGGCAAGCAGTCCAGCTAATACGTTAGTTTGAAAATTCATAACAGATCTATGGCTTGTATGGTCTATATGACAAAGGTTTTTTAGTTGATCGTTAATGGTTTCAATAATATACCTTTTATTTAAAAACCGCTTTTTAATAGGATCTATTATTCTTTCTTTCATATTACTTTTAATTTTTGTTATTAGTTCTAAACCTTGATTAGCAAGGGATTGAGTGAGTTTTTTACTGATATACCCACGATCACCAAAAAGCCAGCCTTGTAATTTATCTACTAAATTTTCTACCACTGCTCTATCATCAACATTTCCTGGAGTTAAAGAAAAACTCATAATCTCTCCGCAACTGTTAATGACAATATGTAGCTTACAACCAAAGAACCACCCAGTGGAAGTCTTACCTCTTTTTGCTATGTCTTTGAATACTTTATGTCTATTAATTCTTAAATTATGGCAAGCAGGAAGTTTAGTAGAGTCGATATAATATTGACCAGTTTGTTTTCCTGATAGGCTTTTTAGCAGTAACACCATGGGCATGAAGCTCATTGGCATTAACTGAACAAAACGACTATAGCTCACAAGTTTTGGAAATTCCTTTCTATAACTTTGACATAGGCAGCATAAATAAAAATCTTTAAAGGTACGGTAGTGACTCAAGTGAAACATTACTATAATAGTAATAATCTCTGAGAGTCCTATATATAGTACCCTACAATTTTGAGAAGATGAAGAAGAATGGTTGATTTAGAGTGGTGTGAAGTAGTATAAGGTAGGTATTTTTATAACAAAATGCATAATATAATACTTCAAGAATTGATTTTATATATAGACGGAAATAAATCAAGATTAAAATGTTTGGTTGGTATGGTAATTAGTTTGCTGACGGGCAGCTCAATTTATCAAAAAGGTTTAGCACTTGGTATTTTAGGTGATGCTAAAGCGACGTCAAAAACTCATAGAATTTATCGTTTTTTAAAAGATTTTAATTTTGATTATATGAAGGTTGGCTATTTGCTATTAAGCTTTTTTGCTTCAAAAAATTATGTCGTAGCAATGGATAGGACAAGTTGGAAATTTGGTAAATCCGATATTAATATTTTATTTTTAGTAATGGTAATTGGTAAAATATCGGTGCCAATATTCTGGAAGACTTTGTCGCATGGTGGCGGGTGTTCTGCAGAATTTATGAAGGAATTTTTACAGAAATTTATTGTCCCAAAATTTGGTTAAAACCTCCGGCTTCAGCCGGAAAAGACTTCAGTCCTTGTTCTAAAATATTTCAATTTACTAATGTTATCATATATATTATTCTCTGAATAGAGAATAATATATATGACTGATTATAGTAAGTCTAGCCACACCGTATTTTACCACCGCTTCCATATCGTTTGGATTACTAAGTATCGATACAAAGTACTCACAGGTAACCTCAGGATTAGAATTAGAGAAATTATTGCTCAGGTAGCAGAATATCTTGGTATCAAAATCATCAATGGAATATTATCTGCCGATCATGTCCATATTATGGCTGAAATTCCACCTCATATATCCATTAGTCAGTTTGTTAAAGCAGCTAAAGGACGTTCATCATATAAAATTCAGCAAGAATTTCCTGAAATTAGAAAAACTTACTGGGGACGCCACTTTTGGGCTAGGGGCTTCTTTAGCTCAACCAGTGGTAATGTCACTGATGATATAATCAATAACTACATTAACAATCATTCAGATGCACATCAGCCTAATAATGTAATGAATATCTCTTTAGAGTAAATCCGTGACTTCTAGTCGCAACTTCAACCTACCAGCTTCAGCTGGTTAGTTATTGAGTTTTAGTAATGGTAATTGGTAAAATATCGGTGCCAATATTCTGGAAGACTTTGTCGCATGGTGGCGGGTGTTCTGCAGAATTTATGAAGGAATTTTTACAGAAATTTATTAATAATTTTGGCGTTGAAAGAATAAAATATTTGCTTGCTGATAGAGAATTTATGAATAAAGAATGGTTAGACTTTCTGATAAATAACCATCTAAAGTTTGTTATTCCATTAAAAATGGATCATAAAATTCGTCTTACAAAAGGTTTAAGAACTTTAACCATTGAAAGAATATTTAGTGATGTTAAAGCCTTAGAGTATAGGGCTTGTAGTGGTATATTATGGAATAGAAAGGTTAATTTTACCGCATATAGAAATGATAAGAGCGAGCTGATGGTTCTGGTGTCTTCAATTGAAATAGAGCAAGATATTTTTGCTTTATATAAATTTTGTTGGAGTGTTGAACGACTATTTTTGCACCTAAAAAGCGGTGGTTTTGATATTGAAAAAAGTCACATTGTAAAATTGGATAGATTTGAAAAATTATTAGTGATAACTGCTATTGCTTCAGCTTTAATAGTCAAAAATGGAATAATACAAAATGCCTTAAATCCCATCCGAATAAAACGGTACAAAACCATTGAAAGACAATTGTTTTCATTATTTACCTATGGCTTTGATCATATCAAAAATGCTTTTTATCAATCTACAACAGCCATAACGCAGTTAATATCCACATTATTAATACCTCCCAAACAAAAACTTTTTTCTATCCTAATACCATCTTTACAAAAATTGTAGGGTACTATGGACAACGTCCCCAACTTCTCATCAATTGACTATAACTGTTTTAGTCAAATTCCTAATACCCCATGTATTAACCCAGATTATATACCTATTGGCATTAGAATGCCTGAAGATGATGAATATTTTTATGTAAGAAAAAATGAAACTAGTCCGGTGAGCCGTTATAAGAAAACCTTAACCTGAATATTGCATGAAAGAATAGAGACAAAACCCTTGTAATACTATATAATATCAGTGTTAAAAGAAGATTACATAGAGGGTTTTGCCATGACAAATTGTACAGGATTAATTTACCAATCGAAAGTAAAAAATCGTCAAATAGAAATAAATTTCACAGGAGGTAATATTAGTAGCGATGGAGGTGTATTATTGCTAAGAGAAGCAGATAAAAGACTTGGTCTAACTAATGAACTGGCTAAGATTTTTCCTGATAAGCGAGATTCTGATAAAATTACTCATACTATTTTAACAATGCTCAAACAGCGTATTTATGGTATTGCTCTTGGTTATGAAGATTTAAATGATCACGATAATTTAAGAAAATGTCCAGCTTTGCAAACAAGTATAGACACACTGGACGATATGGCTAGTAGCTCTACTTTATGCCGTAAATAATGTAAAATATATAGTCGGAATAGCCCAAAATACTAGACTCAACAAGCTGCTTGAGCCATTGATGCAACAATCTAACGAAGCCTTCACAATTAGCAAAGAGAAGCAACGCTTTTTTAGTGAATTTAAATATAAAGCTGATAGCTGGAGTCGTCATCGTAAGATAGTTGGTAAAGCAGAAGTAATTAGCCTTGGTGAGAATCCAAGATATATAGTAACTAATTTAGCAGGTAAGCCAGAAGATTTATATGATAAAAATTACTGTGCACGTGGAGATATGGAAAATCGTATAAAAGAGCAACAGTTAGAGCTATTTGCCGATCGCACTTCATGCCATAAATGGTGGGCTAATCAACTCAGACTAATTTTGTCAAGCCTTGCCTATACATTAGTAGAATATATACGTGATAAGTTTTTACAAGGTACTGAATTAGCTAAAGCCTTGGTAGGAACGGTGCGTTTAAAATTGTTCAAAATTGGAGCAGTAATTATTAGAAATACTAGGAGCATTAAATTCTTGTTGTCTTCATCTTATCCTTACCAACATATATGGGATAGTGTTATGAAAAAATTAGCTATAGAATAAGCTAATATGGTACTGTCCCCGGTACAATAAAAAATGGGGGTAAGGGGGGATTCTATCTTAAATCAGGAAGAATTGCATATCTAGACATAATTTAAGTGAAAATTAACATATCCATTACCACTTATAAGCGATATTGCCATTTTATTTTTATAAATACCACCTTCATGCAATATCCAGGCTAGCTTGGTAGGTCGAGGTTACGAAGCCACTATATCTCTTTAGAACAACAGAAAAAATTATAATTGGAAATATATAAGACTCGATTGATTTATATAGGGTTGTAACTTAAATGTAACAAAATACTTATTATTTTAAGAAGCATATAATAAATTATTTACTAGTATTTTAATTTTTAGTTTAATATACTTTATAATTAAAATAATGTAATAGGTAGTTATATGGAAGATATTAATGATTAGGAAACAAAATACGAAAATTGCAAATATGCTGAAGGGTTACTAAGTAAACTATCTGATACCAATTGCAATAATTAACACGGTGTGTTTATCCAGTCTCTATACATAATTGATTTTACTAAATCTACATTATGAGCAAATTGATTCCAAGCGTAACAAGCCATAGTGACGATATCTTCATATACACCATAACATTGGTTAGACAAGAAATGATTTTTGATCCATTCCCAAACTTGTTCCATTGCATTAAGTTCCGGTGCATAGGGCGGAAGCGGTATCAAAGTGATATTGCTTGGCACAGTTAGTTTTTTGGCTGTGTGCCAACCTGCATTATCCGTTAGTAAAGCTATATGTCGGTTGCCTTGAATACTGCGAGAAAGCTCTTCTAAGAATTTATTCATTGCCTGTGTGTTTGCATATGGTAAAATTAATGCAAAAGCTTCTCCTGTATCATGGCAAGCAGCTCCATAAATATATGTTGAAATGAATTGCTGTTGCCGAACTTTACGGGGTCTAGTGCCACGCTTAGCCCATATACGAGTTAAGCTACCTTGTTGCCCAACTCGAGTTTCATCCTGAGACCATATATCAACTTTACATCTATCGATATTTTTTGGTAATAATTTTGTTAACATGTCTGGGAAGTTTTTTTATATGTATTTTGAGTCTCTTGATTTGACTTTGGATGCATTGAACGAGAAGTAATCCAGCTAAAACCAAGGCGGTGCATAGTATTGTAGACTGTTTTTAAAGCGCATTTAGCACCATATTCCTCAAGTAACATGATATGTAGCTCCTTTCCAGTTATATACCCACCAGTTTTACTTTCACTGAGCGTATTGATTTTATCAAAAAGAGCAGACTCTTGTATAGTGTTAATCTTCCTAGGGGCGCCGCTTCTTTGTGATTCAAATAATCCTTCAAAACCATGATTCCTAAATCTTCTGAGCCATGATTGCACAGTTTTCCAGTGTGACTTCACTATTTCAGATATGGCTTTTAAAGATTTGCCTAATTGAAGGTGATACATCGCCAATAAACGTATACGATTTCGACCATGCGGCTCATGTTTCATCATTTTTATAAAATCATGACCATGAAAACCTTGTGGTAATATTAACCTAGCCATTTGAGTACCTTTATCAGTTAAAAACCCATTTTACACCACTGCGTTAATTATTGCAATTGGTATGAGTTAAACCAACAAGTAACTATACCAGTCAATATTTATGAGATTACAAAAGGTATATATTATGCCAAAGAATATCATGGTAGCCAAATGCGACAATCCGGCGATCCATATTACTCCCATCCGATAGAGGTGGCGTATATGGTTGCTGAATATACCGCACTAAATATGCCAAAATATTACAGAACTGATATGATCATTACCAGCTTACTACATGATACTATTGAAGACACAACTCTCACAGAAGATATGATTGCTAGGGATTTTGGTGAGCAAATTGCTAATCAAGTGGTAGATTTGACTAGGGTTAAATCTTATGGGAAAATTAGTGCAGCAGATACATTGAATATATTATATTCTCAAAATAAGAAAGATATTTTAAGACTCAATAACTAACCAGCTGAAGCTGGTAGGTTGAAGTTGCGACTAGAAGTCACGGATTTACTCTAAAGAGATATTCATTACATTATTAGGCTGATGTGTATCTGAATGATTGTTAATGTAGTTATTGATTATATCATCAGTGACATTACCACTGGTTGAGCTAAAGAAGCCCCTAGCCCAAAAGTGGCGTCCCCAGTAAGTTTTTCTAATTTCAGGAAATTCTTGCTGAATTTTATATGATGAACGTCCTTTAGCTGCTTTAACAAACTGACTAATGGATATATGAGGTGGAATTTCAGCCATAATATGGACATGATCGGCAGATAATATTCCATTGATGATTTTGATACCAAGATATTCTGCTACCTGAGCAATAATTTCTCTAATTCTAATCCTGAGGTTACCTGTGAGTACTTTGTATCGATACTTAGTAATCCAAACGATATGGAAGCGGTGGTAAAATACGGTGTGGCTAGACTTACTATAATCAGTCATATATATTATTCTCTATTCAGAGAATAATATATATGATAACATTAGTAAATTGAAATATTTTAGAACAAGGACTGAAGTCTTTTCCGGCTGAAGCCGGAGGTTTTAACCAAATTTTGGGACAATAAAACTCTTTGATCGACTTCATAACATGCAAACTATTGGTGCAAAATCTCCTGAGAAGATTAAGAAGATAGTTGGTGAAACAGTACAGAGTTTTCTAGCAGTATGCACTTATTTTGGCTATATAAAATTGGAGAACCATTTGTATGAATTATGCTATAATTCTATATGTAGAGAATATAACACAAATAAGCTAGAAATTACTTATTAAACATTGCGTAACTTCTCCAACATTTCAAAATGACGCAGACCAAATCCATATGCCACAAGGAAAGGCACAAATAATATTACTATGCCCCAATTACCAAAAGAATCTATTAAATAGATTAGCCCAAAAGACGTAATAATATACATTGTTGCCCGTATCACAGCAAATGAGATACTAACACATCTAACACATCTAAAACGTTTAAATACAGGAAATTGCTTATAAAATATTGGTACTGCTGGGAATGTTCCTGTTTTAAGTAGCAATATAAAAAACTGCAATAATAATAAATAAAAAGGCGATGGGATACTAGTCAATATATATGGCACAAATATAATAATACTAGCACAAATTATTAATTTCGTTTTTAAAATTTTTAGTGGGCATATTTTATAACTCAAATAAGCATATAGAATACCGGTAAGTAACTCTTCTATTGCAACGAACAAGTTATGTCCAATAATTTGTTCAGCACTATAATTGAAGGTGTTTTTAAGTATACTGCCACAATATACATATAGCAAATAAAACCAAATTGGTCCAGTCGATTCAATTGCTAAATAAGCTAATATAGTTTTTATGTTAACTTTTTCATTTAGCATTTCTTGATTAGTAATATCCTTTTTCTCTAAACCGAAAGTTTTAAGTTTATTTAGCAGCCTTCTGGTTGCATCAGCAAATTCTGGTGTTTCTCTCAGTCGCGTTCTTGCTATAGCTCCCACCAAGGCAATCACTGTACCAAATAAAAAAGCATATCGCCAATTAAAGCCACGTGAAGTAACCAACGTTGCAATACCTAAAGCGAACACTGCCCCTAAATCAGCAAATATAGAAGTAATAGCAACAACAGGATATTGCAGTGATGGCTTGGTTGTTTCCGTTAAATATAATTGAGCTCCTATTACTTCTACTAAAGATGACATACCTTGCATTATTCAACAAATAGTGATTAATATCGAAGCGGTAATCCCAATTTGGGCATAAGTCGGCAAAATAAACATCAGCAAACAAGAACATGCCATCATGAAAGTTGTGACAACTAGTGTAGCTTTGCGACCTACTTTATCACCCATCCAACCAAATAGCAAAGCACCAATTGGTCGAAAAACAAAAGTAGCACAGAAAGCAAAAGCTGACAGCAGAGTTGCAGTATGAGGATCAGTTTTTGGAAAAAATAACTCATTCAACAATACTGCCATATGGACATATAACATTAAGTCAAAATATTCGAGGAATGTTCCTATTGATAGTAAACCAACAGCTTCTTTTTGTTCTTTGCTAAGGCTAGTTTGCTGATCAGGGATAATCCTGGTATTTTTTTGAACAAGTTCACTCATAGTTGCTCTGATTTTGTTATTGACTTCTGATAGCTCATATTTTTCCAATATTTTGTGTTAATATATTTAGTATATAATATTTTATCACTGCACTAAGTGATATAAGAAAAATAATTATAAATTTAAGTTCAAATAACAAATTTCTAGTTGTAACAATATCACGATCTTAATATGGCATTAAAGTTTTATAGCAACTTGAGAAAATAAAAGACGAGGTTGTAACTTAAATGTAACAAAATACTTATTATTTTAAGAAGCAAATAATAAATTATTTGCTAGTATTTTAATTTTTAGTTTAGTATACTTTATAATTAAAATAATATGGTGGATATTAAAATGGAAGATATTAATAATTGGGAAGTAAAATACGAAAATTGTAAATATGCTGATAGGTTAGTCAATAAATTATCCGAGCTGAACCAACAAGTAACTAACCTGAATATTGCATGAAAGAATAGAGACAAAACCCTTGTAATACTATATAATATCAGTGTTAAAAGAAGATTACATAGAGGGTTTTGCCATGACAAATTGTACAGGATTAATTTACCAATCGAAAGTAAAAAATCGTCAAATAGAAATAAATTTCACAGGAGGTAATATTAGTAGCGATGGAGGTGTATTATTGCTAAGAGAAGCAGATAAAAGACTTGGTCTAACTAATGAACTGGCTAAGATTTTTCCTGATAAGCGAGATTCTGATAAAATTACTCATACTATTTTAACAATGCTCAAACAGCGTATTTATGGTATTGCTCTTGGTTATGAAGATTTAAATGATCACGATAATTTAAGAAAATGTCCAGCTTTGCAAACAAGTATAGACACACTGGACGATATGGCTAGTAGCTCTACTTTATGCCGTTTAGAAAATAAAGCAGATCGTGGATTTGCTCTTAAAGCTCATAAGGTGATGATTGACAAGTTTGTCGAATCTCATAAAACCGTGCCGAAACAATTAATACTTGATTTTGATGCCACTGATGATGAAATTTATGGCAATCAAGAGGGGAAGTTTTATAATGGATATTATCGTCATAATTGCTTTCTACCTTTATACGTCAATTCGGGATAAGGATATTGTGAACATGTAGATTAAAATCAAATTTTGTTGAAGGTTTATTTTTCTTTAATGAGTAAGCAACAAGAGTAGATAATATATGGACAAAGGCATTTATTGGTGATCTATGTCTAGTATGTTCAAGGTTCATTTTATTTTTTAGATAATCAAAAACTGTTTCAATTAAGTTACGCTTTCGAAGTAAGATTTTTTCTTTCAAATCCATTAATTTATTTTCCATATTCTTCTTAATTCCATGAATCATTTTTAAGCCTCTTTCATATAAATTTAAGAACAAATTTTGCTTAATATAACCTTTATCAGCTGCTATAATTCCAGTTAATCTTTTTGTTAACTCCGGTACTGGAACCCTATCATCTACATTGCCTTTGGTCACTTTTAATGCCATAAACTCCCCTTTATTATTGATTATTACATGTAATTTAAAACCATAAAAATACCCCATAGAGGATTTACTATGTTTGGCTAATCCTTTAAAAACTTTATTGCTATAACGCCTTTTATTGTGACAAGCTTTAATCGTTGTAGAGTCAATAAAATAAATACCTGTTTCCTCACCAAACAACAAATGAATCAACATATTTAGCGGTATGAATAATCGTGCCATTAATTCAACAAATCTATTATAACTCAAGGCTTTGGGAAAATCATCCTTATGCATGCACTCTATATAACTTTTATAGAAAAATTTAAAATTCTTAGCATAGGATGTATGAAACATAATTATTATTGTTAACATTTCACTTAGACTCATGCTACAACAGCGATTTCTTTGCTTATTTGATGGTAATAACTTTCTCTGTTCATACTCCAAATAAATTTTACAAAAATCATCTATAAAACTATATAATTCTGTGATACCAATTGCAATAATTAACGCAGTGGTGTAAAATGGGTTTTTAACTGATAAAGGTACTCAAATGGCTAGGTTAATATTACCACAAGGTTTTCATGGTCATGATTTTATAAAAATGATGAAACATGAGCCGCATGGTCGAAATCGTATACGTTTATTGGCGATGTATCACCTTCAATTAGGCAAATCTTTAAAAGCCATATCTGAAATAGTGAAGTCACACTGGAAAACTGTGCAATCATGGCTCAGAAGATTTAGGAATCATGGTTTTGAAGGATTATTTGAATCACAAAGAAGCGGTGCCCCTAGGAAGATTAACACTATACAAGAGTCTGCTCTTTTTGATAAAATCAATACGCTCAGTGAAAGTAAAACTGGTGGGTATATAACTGGAAAGGAGCTACATATCATGTTACTTGAGGAATATGGTGCTAAATGCGCTTTAAAAACAGTCTACAATACTATGCACCGCCTTGGTTTTAGCTGGATTACTTCTCGTTCAATGCATCCAAAGTCAAATCAAGAGACTCAAAATACATATAAAAAAACTTCCCAGACATGTTAACAAAATTATTACCAAAAAATATCGATAGATGTAAAGTTGATATATGGTCTCAGGATGAAACTCGAGTTGGGCAACAAGGTAGCTTAACTCGTATATGGGCTAAGCGTGGCACTAGACCCCGTAAAGTTCGGCAACAGCAATTCATTTCAACATATATTTATGGAGCTGCTTGCCATGATACAGGAGAAGCTTTTGCATTAATTTTACCATATGCAAACACACAGGCAATGAATAAATTCTTAGAAGAGCTTTCTCGCAGTATTCAAGGCAACCGACATATAGCTTTACTAACGGATAATGCAGGTTGGCACACAGCCAAAAAACTAACTGTGCCAAGCAATATCACTTTGATACCGCTTCCGCCCTATGCACCGGAACTTAATGCAATGGAACAAGTTTGGGAATGGATCAAAAATCATTTCTTGTCTAACCAATGTTATGGTGTATATGAAGATATCGTCACTATGGCTTGTTACGCTTGGAATCAATTTGCTCATAATGTAGATTTAGTAAAATCAATTATGTATAGAGACTGGATAAACACACCGTGTTAATTATTGCAATTGGTATGATATCTTTTTTCATGCCTGTAGTTTGTTTTTTTGTTTAAAAATATAAATACTGCAGGCACTCCTTTTTGACAATCCTTTTATCTATTACTATTTCATCTATATCTTATCCCGAACTGACGTTTTATATGTTTTTTGTGGAAAAAAGCTGTTAGTAAGCAATCTTCGCAGCTCAAAGCTAGCCTGGATATTGCATGAAGGTGGTATTTATAAAAATAAAATGGCAATATCGCTTATAAGTAGTCATGGATATGTTAATTTTCACTTAAATTATGTCTAGATATGCAATTCTTCCTGATTTAAGATAGAATCCCCCATAGTACCCTACAATTTTTGTAAAGATGGTATTAGGATAGAAAAAAGTTTTTGTTTGGGAGGTATTAATAATGTGGATATTAGCTGCGTTATGGCTGTTGTAGATTGATAAAAAGCATTTTTGATATGATCAAAGCCATAGGTAAATAATGAAAACAATTGTCTTTCAATGGTTTTGTACCGTTTTATTCGGATGGGATTTAAGGCATTTTGTATTATTCCATTTTTGACTATTAAAGCTGAAGCAATAGCAGTTATCACTAATAATTTTTCAAATCTATCCAATTTTACAATGTGACTTTTTTCAATATCAAAACCACCGCTTTTTAGGTGCAAAAATAGTCGTTCAACTTTGCTATTAGGCTAAGAAAAAGCAAGAAAGTCAAGCATTTCAACGGTGGCAAGATGAAGTTGAATAAATGTTTTGCCGATATGCAAATAGGTAACACTAAAACTATAGAAAGCAAAATTTACAATGGTATGGCAATTAAAATAACTTGTTTGCAATTAGAAAGAGAGCAACTATTTATTGCTAGTAATGTCCTTATTGGTGAATGTGCTTTGCTAGCATATAAGCAAAGGTGGAGCATTGAGCGATCTTTTCTGTCTCTCAAATCATCTGGATTTAATATTGAAGATACCCACATTACAGATCAAAAAAAGCTAGAAAAACTATTTGCAATAGTATCTTTATCCTTAGCTATTTGCGTGCTTGCTGGTGACATTAAGAACAAAATTTATCCTATAAAGATCAAAAAACATGGTCGTAAATTATACTCATTATTTACTTATGGATTTGATTGGATAAAAGATTATTTTTATAACTCGTTAAGTGATACCCCTGCTATGTTGTTTTCATTACTACGAAAACACATTATGATTGCTTTTCAACTTCAACAATAACTGTGGGGTACTATGACGTTTGCTATATAACCTCACTATTTCCGCTCCCTTATATTCATCAGAACTTAAGTTAGTTACCAATATCCAAGGTTCTTTTGCAGCTTTGTTATATGAACCATTTGCTGTTTTACTGCTAGTACGATTCCTGCTAACCTTCTGCACTCGACCCTTAGGGACTTTGCAAGTTGTAACCATTCTGCAGGAATATTTATGAGCTTTGGTTAGCAGAATCGTACCACATTCCATCGTTTTTGAACCAATTGATGGCATGAAATTTTCAACTGATATCCAATCCTCATTCTTAGCTAATTTTAAATCTTTTCCTTGTCGTACCCGACACACCCAACTCCACCCTTGTTTTTCTATTTCCTTAAACCATTCAATATGAAAGCCAGCGTCCATAATCACAATAACCCTTTTTCCATCAGGTATTATACTCTTTAATTTATTTAGAAATTCTACCGTTCTGCCCTTTAATTCACCTTCTTCAAACACATCTTGATACAAAGGTAAACTCATCCCTCTTGTACAAAATTGAGCACTTAGCATTTGTGCCATGCGATCATCTTTAAGATAACATAAATCAATCACAACACTGTCATCATTAGAATGCTTGATAAACTCAAATATGAAATATGATAAAGCACTATAGAGATTATCAACCTCGTTATATAAATGTTTGTTACCTATACATCTATCAACTTTTTTTATTTTATGTTTTACTTTACTATCACCACTCAAGTTCCTGCCAATTGCACTCAAAGACAAATTCTGACTATATCGCAAGCCTTCTGCAACATCAAGTAACGCATTTAAACGATTATTATGTATAAAAGGACAATGTTCTTTTATTACTTCATTTAATACTGTTTTTACATCCATAACTATACTAATTCTCATGGATTGCTTCGTCGCTACTAAAGTAGTTCCTCGCAATGACGCTTATCGGTCAGCTTTTTTACTCATCATAAGGAAATAAATAAAAAATTGTAGGGTACTATGGTCTTAGATTCCCGCCTACGCGGGAATGATAATAGTGGACGGAAATGATAACTTGCAACTAGGGGATGACATCTTTTTGTTTAAATATAGTCAACTTCTCATCAATTGACTATACCAAAAGCCCTAAATATAAATATTATCTCATCGGCTGCTTCTTTTAGATAATCGAAACGACCAGAAGAACCTTTATGCCCTGAATCCATATTAGTTTTTAGCAATAATATGTTATTATCTGTTTTTGTTGCTCGAATCTTTGCTGCCCACTTAGCTGCTTCCCAATACCCAACTCTAGGGTCGGAAATTCCAGCCGTGATAAATAGACTCGGGTAGTTTTGAGCTTTTATATTATCATACGGAGAATAAGACTTAATATAGTTAAAATAATCTAGCTCTTTAGGATTACCCCACTCCTTAAATTCACTAGGGGTTAATGGCAGTTCTTCATCGAGCATAGTATTTAATACATCAACAAAAGGCACATGGGCAAGAGCCGCTTTAAACAACTCTGGTTGTTCATTAATGACCGCTCCAATTAACATCCCTCCTGCACTTCCCCCACAAATTACTATATTACCCTGGCTAGTATATTTTTCTTTAATTAACTGTTTAGCAGAAACAATAAAGTCATCAAAAGTTATTTTTTTATTGAGGAATTTAGCAGCTTGATACCAATCATGCCCAAGATCGTCTCCACCTCTAATATGAGCAAGAGCATAAACAAACCCACGATCTACAAGAGAAATAGCGGTGTTCCTAAAGGATACTGGTATGCTGATACCATATGAACCATAACCATATAAATATAAAGGATTCTTCCCATCCTTGTTAAACAACGATTTTTTATATAATAAGGTAATTGGTACTTTAACCCCATCATTATCAGCAAATATTCTTTCTACCATATATTCTTCAGGATTAAAGCCACTTGGTATTTCTTGCACTTTCAATATTGATAGTTGCTCACTGTTAAAATCATAACTATAAGTGCTGTTCGGTCTAGCAAGCGAAGAATAATTTACTCGAATATCATCTTCATCAAAATTAGTAGATAAGGCTGAAGCAGTAAAAGCAGCATCCGGGAAATGAATAATTTTTTCATTCTGCTCTTTAAGATGCTTTATTTTAATAACTGGCAATCCTTGATCACGATAATTAACTATTAAATAATTGTTAGTAATATTAAAACTAGCTAAATATCTAGTTGGGTCTTCTGGTATATAATTATTTTCCCATAAATCATTTCGAAAATTACGCACATTTACTAATACTATGCGAAAGTTTTTTGCCCCTTCATTGGTATTAATATAAAAATTATCACCATTATGCTCAACATCATAAAAAACTCCTCCTTTTAGAGGTCTAATAAGCTTAGGCTGAAAGCTATGATCAGACATTTCTATAGCATATGTTTCATTTTCATTATGACCAGATACATCAACGAAAATATATTGTCGACTGGATGACTTACTAACGTTCAGCTGATATAATGAATCTGTTATCTGATATACTAACTTGTCATTGGAAGTGATATCTCCTAAAGAGTGAAACATTAATTTATCATGACGAAAATTTTCATTAATCGGCATATAAAATAACCCTTTCAGATATTCATGCCAAATTATATTGCGACTCACATTATGTATTTCATCTGGTAAATATTCTTTGGTCTTTAAATTATAGACTTTAATTGTATATTTTTCATCACCAGTGAAATCAACACTATAAGCTAGTAGCGTATGATCGGGGGAGATTGATGCTAGACCTAGATCAGTAAATTTATTATCTTTGGCAATAACATTGATATCTAATATAATTTCTTCCGGAGCATCCATTGACCCAATTTTTCGGCAATATATAGGATATTCAGCATTTTCTTCAGTTCTGGTATAATAATAGTAATTATCTTTTTTTACATAAGTTGACTGATCAGCAAGTTTAATTCTGCCCTTTAACTCCTCAAATATTTTATCTTTTTCTTTTTGTAATGGCTCAAAAAATTGCTCGGAATATTTATTTTCTGCCTGTAAATATTCTATGATTTTTTTATCGCTAACATTAGGCCATTCGATATCTCTAAGCCAGTTATATTGATCTGTAAATTTTTGACCGTGCAATGTAAAATTGTAATTAATTTTATTAGCTATAGGTGGCTGCATTTTGCCCTCATTTAGTGCTTATTATTATAAAAGTAATTAACGATATAATTACTACTAATAGACTTGTTGATTGATTATGCAAAGATTTTATCTTACGTAAAGCATTTTTTTCTACTCTTTTCAAAATAGGGTATTCCGCCCCTAGTCTATCATTAAAATCGTGTCCCACTAAGTGATATTTGTAATAAATACGACGAAAATTATTTTCAACAAACTGAAATAAATCTAAATTTATGTTAGCAGTTGAACGTCTAGAAATTTTTTTACTAAAAACCACACCAAGCAATATACCTATTATTATTATTACTACTTGCTTTACTATATCCAACCAATTTATATCAAGTGTCTCAACAGGATAAGATGACCATACTAATTTTAAGCCTTGCTCTAAAAAGAAATTAGTTGCCAATACAAACGATAGCATGACCAATAAGCTGACTCTGCTCAAAATATTCACTATAGGGTAAAAGTCATTAATCAGATATTTGTATTTAACCATAGAAAATAAAGCTGCACATGTTATAATTTTTAACAGGAAAATAGCATAATAATGAATATCCTGATCCAAAACATTGGTCACAATAATTTTGCTAACAAAACTAGCAAGAGGAGGTAAGGCTATAATGAATAATACACTAACTATTAAACTACCAAGCAATAAAGGGCTTCTCCATGAGTAAAGCCCTTTTATCTCAGAGCAATTTTCTACATTACCTTTATCTATTAATATAGCAACATATAGACCAAATAAAGCTTTATACAATATATGGACAAAAAGAAAAACTATGATTCCTAAATTTGCTTGTTGAGATTTTGTGCCAATGGCAATCACCATGAATCCAAGCTGAGAAACAGTAAGATAACAGACTAATCTTTTGATGTTATCTTCTATACAAGCATAAACCCCACCATATATAATCATTAATAATCCAAAGAATTTAAGTATTTCTAAACCACTAAATAATTTAAGAAGTATAATGATCGATATTTTACTAGTAAAGCTGGTTAAATATATCATCCCTGAAGTTGAGGCAAATGGATAACAATTAACAATCCATCCGGAAAAAGGTATGCTCGCTACATTAATTAAGCAACCACTAAGTATTAGAACATAAAAGATAAAAGAAGCATCTCTGTTCTCTATCAATTGGCTAAGAGAAATAATTTGTATGTTAGAACTATTGGTGATTATATAACTAATCCCTATTAAGATAAGACTACCACTTATAAGATGCGTAAGGAAATACTGTCTTGCCGCCCTAATACTATTTTTACAATTACCGTAAAAAATTAACAAAGTGGCACATATCATCATCATTTCTAGAGCAACAAACATCGAGATAAAATCCCCAGCAAATAAACAGATCAAGGAAGCTGCTGAGTATAAACTACCTATCAATACCTCAAATTTCCTGTTTTGGCTAATGGCATATAGGTTAGTCACCAACGTTATCGCCATAAAAGCAAGTGCTATTAATTTATTTTCATTACTAAAATTAATAATAAAACTATTATTATACAGATTAATTACCGCCTCATTTTGGCTGTTAATTAATAATATACCAGCAACTATTGGATAGATTATTGAGGTAATATAAAATGTCTTTCTAAATTTAAAATAGAGAAACAGGATAAACAAAAGAATAAGTAAGGTAGGGTAAATCATCATTAATTCTAATTATTGTTTTATAAGGATTATAGCTAACCAGGATAATATTTATTGTAAGTTGTCATTTCCGCGTAGTAAATTATCATTCCCCTCCGTCCCCTTGTCATTCTTAGCAACAGCGGGAATCTGGATACCTGCTTACGTAGGTATGACACTAAATAGAGTAGGTATAACACCTTGCAGGGAGACAAAACAAGATTGCTTCGTTCGGACTCCGTGCCTGCTCGCAATGACGTTTTTATGCTGTTTAATACTTACAGAATAAAAATTATAGGGTAAAATATAAAAATAATTCCATATTCACCTATCAAATTATTACCTCTATTAAATTTTAGGTGGTATATCAAAAGTATGGAATGGTGGAGGAGAAGAGACTGTCCACTCAAGAGTATTAGCCCCATCGCCCCAAGGATTATTTAGGCATTTTTTTCCGTATTTCAGAGTGTAAATAACAATGAATACAAAGTAAAGAGCCGCAATAAAGGAAATAACTGCTCCGATAGATGATACCATATTCCAGCCGGCAAAAGCATCCGGATAATCCGGTATTCTTCTTGGCATCCCAGCTAATCCAAGAAAATGCTGAGGGAAAAATGTCAAATTAACGCCGATAAACGTAATCCAAAAATGAATTTTGCCCATCATTTCAGGATATTGTCTTCCTGACATTTTACCAAACCAATAATAGAATCCAGCAAATGCAGTAAATAAAGCCCCAAGCGACATAGTGTAATGAAAATGTGCTACCACATAGTATGTATCATGTAAAATTCTATCGATTGCCGAATTTGATAATATTATGCCGGTAACTCCACCAATAGTAAATAACAAGATAAACCCTATGGAAAATAACATAGGGGTTTCAAAAGTAATTGATCCTCCCCACATTGTAGCAATCCAGCTAAATATTTTAATACCAGTAGGCACCGCGATAATCATTGTACCAGCGGTAAAATAGATTAATGTATTGTATGAAAGACCAACAGTAAACATATGATGAGCCCAAACTATAAAACCGACAAACCCTATAATTACCATAGCTACCACCATACCTAAATAACCAAATACCGGCTTACGAGAGAAAGTAGAAAGAACCTGACTAACTATCCCAAACCCCGGCAATATTACGATATATACTTCTGGATGACCAAAAAACCAAAATAAATGCTGAAATAATACTGGATCTCCGCCCCCTTCAGGTTTAAAGAAAGTAGTACCAAAGTTTCGATCAGTTAATAACATGGTTATTGCACCACCTAATACTGGAATTGCTAGTATCAGCAAGAAGGCAGTAACCAGAATTGACCAAATAAATAGAGGCATTTCAAATAACCCCATACCATCGGTTCTCATATTAAAGATAGTAACAATCATATTGATTGAACCAAGAATAGAAGAAAGCCCTGTAATATGTAAACTTAAAATAGCCATATCGACTGCCGCCCCAGGATGTCCGACTAGAGTACTTAGAGGGGGGTAAAGCGTCCAGCCAGTACCTACACCACCATCAACAAAAGCCGAAAGCATTAATAACATAAAAGCAGGAACAAGCAGCCAAAAACTTATATTATTTAGCCTTGGAAAAGCCATGTCTGGTGCACCTATTAAAATTGGTACAAAGTAATTACCAAACCCACCAAATAAAGCTGGCATAATCATGAAAAATACCATAATTATCGCATGAGCAGTAATTAATACATTATATAGTTGGTAATTTGCCCCTAATATATGCCCACCGGGCATTGCTAATTCTAGCCTAAAAATAACAGAAAATAACCCTCCAATGATCCCAGCAAATATGGCAAATATAATATACATTATGCCAATATCTTTGTGATTGGTAGAGAAAATCCATCTTTTTATACCTTTAGGGGTTTGGTGATGATCTGTTATTTGGTTCATAAATTATCCTTTTCTATCTAACTTCAGCAGCTTGTAGCTTATCTTTATCATTATAAACTTTATGAATTATTCGTTCATAATAATATTATCATTCCAATTAATATCATTATTATCGCAAATTACATCTGTAGATGATACATTTAATATTTTTGGTGTCTTTAGATATTTAATCTCTTCAACTAACGTGGTTGCCATAACCACTTCCACAATCATCTAATGTAATATTTGAGTAATGAGGATTATTGCATTTATCATAGATATAGGCAATTCCATCTTCTGAGGCAACCACTGTTCCATCTAAGGAATCTGGCAAACTTGCAAAATCCAAAGCAAATTTTATTGCATCATGAGAATAGCTTCTACCCATCTGTAAACTTCCTTGTATACACTTTATTTTATGATTCTTTTGAAATGGAAAAGCTAACTTCATTTTTGCCAATAATGGAGTTTTCTCGCACTTAAATCTTGCCCCTTGTTTCAAGTCTTGATCTCTAGGGATACTAGGAATATATCCTTGTGGACATGATATGTAAATGACATCATTTGCTGAAGCGACTAAGCTCACTGTAATAAATATCAAATGCAAAGCTATTAAATATGCTGGTTTTTTCATAGTATTTTTTAAGTTTTATTTACGTTATATCCCTAGGCTCTGTGAACAAAATTTAAATTACTAGATTTCGACTCTTTTTAGCTGCAAATTATAAGATTTTTTTGAAATAGAACTAACTATTCCGGCAAAAATCTTATTAATTTTCGCTTAAAAATACTCAAAATCTAAACAATTAAAATTTTGTTCACAGAGCCTAGTAGACAAATACATGTTATTACTTACAACTTTTAAGTTGCTCAATATCTGCTCCTACTATGACCTTGATATTTCTAGTAATTTTATCATAATCCCAATTCCACCATTTTATTTGTACTAACTCATTGATTATATCATCGGAGAATCTTTTTTTAATAATTCTACTAGGATTACCTGCAACGATAGAGTAAGGATGTACATCCTTAGTAACCACTGCATATGCTCCAATAATTGCTCCGTCTCCTATTGTTACTCCCGGCATAATGACTGCATTAGTACCAAACCACACATCATTACCAACTATTGTACTCCTTCCTTTATTAGGAGTTGGTGTATAATTATTCCAACCTTCGAAAATAAAAAATGGATAAGTAGAAAAACCATCCATTGGGTGATTAACATCATCTGCAATAAAAATAGTTCCTTTAGCAATAGCACAAAACTTACCAATAATTAATTTACACTGATGATATCCTACAACGTTATTACATTCAAAATGTTCTGGATATCGGTGATCATGATAATAAGTATAATCACCTACCATTATGTTAAGATTATGAATAAAATGTTTTAAAAATACAATTTCTTTAACCTGCTTTGGGTAAATATGTGGATAAAGATTATTATGGCTTACCATATAGCTCTCGTTCATTTAGTTAATGTCATCCTTGCTCGACTTAGTGTCATACCTGCGTAGGTTATTATCCCTGCTTCGCTGCGGGATCTTAGATTCCCGCCCACGCACATAGGCGTCAGTTTAAGGAAAATAAGATGAAAAATATGTAGGAAGATACGACTTAAGATTGTATAAATGAGGATTCACAAACAACTAATAAGGCATCCTCAAAATGAGTATACAAGAAATAGTCAAAAAAATAAAAGGTTTTTTAATACCAGCTCAATTAAAAAAACTTGCTAAAGAACAGAAAATGATAATAAGAGAACGTAAAATTACAGCAGAGTCAATAGTACAAGCTACTCTTCTTGCATCTGTAAACTCGATAATCAAGTTTTTTGCAGAACTTATAAATAGTAGGTTGTTTGAAGGAAATTTGAATATATCCGAGTATAGTACCCTACAATTTTGAGAAGATGAAGAAGAATGGTTGATTTAGAGTGGTGTGAAGTAGTATAAGGTAGGTATTTTTATAACAAAATGCATAATATAATACTTCAAGAATTGATTTTATATATAGACGGAAATAAATCAAGATTAAAATGTTTGGTTGGTATGGTAATTAGTTTGCTGACGGGCAGCTCAATTTATCAAAAAGGTTTAGCACTTGGTATTTTAGGTGATGCTAAAGCGACGTCAAAAACTCATAGAATTTATCGTTTTTTAAAAGATTTTAATTTTGATTATATGAAGGTTGGCTATTTGCTATTAAGCTTTTTTGCTTCAAAAAATTATGTCGTAGCAATGGATAGGACAAGTTGGAAATTTGGTAAATCCGATATTAATATTTTATTTTTAGTAATGGTAATTGGTAAAATATCGGTGCCAATATTCTGGAAGACTTTGTCGCATGGTGGCGGGTGTTCTGCAGAATTTATGAAGGAATTTTTACAGAAATTTATTAATAATTTTGGCGTTGAAAGAATAAAATATTTGCTTGCTGATAGAGAATTTATGAATAAAGAATGGTTAGACTTTCTGATAAATAACCATCTAAAGTTTGTTATTCCATTAAAAATGGATCATAAAATTCGTCTTACAAAAGGTTTAAGAACTTTAACCATTGAAAGAATATTTAGTGATGTTAAAGCCTTAGAGTATAGGGCTTGTAGTGGTATATTATGGAATAGAAAGGTTAATTTTACCGCATATAGAAATGATAAGAGCGAGCTGATGGTTCTGGTGTCTTCAATTGAAATAGAGCAAGATATTTTTGCTTTATATAAATTTCGTTGGAGTGTTGAACGACTATTTTTGCACCTAAAAAGCGGTGGTTTTGATATTGAAAAAAGTCACATTGTAAAATTGGATAGATTTGAAAAATTATTAGTGATAACTGCTATTGCTTCAGCTTTAATAGTCAAAAATGGAATAATACAAAATGCCTTAAATCCCATCCGAATAAAACGGTACAAAACCATTGAAAGACAATTGTTTTCATTATTTACCTATGGCTTTGATCATATCAAAAATGCTTTTTATCAATCTACAACAGCCATAACGCAGCTAATATCCACATTATTAATACCTCCCAAACAAAAACTTTTTTCTATCCTAATACCATCTTTACAAAAATTGTAGGGTACTTATATCTTTAAATTATGATATAAGTAATGGTAAGAGGGTGATTTGAGGGGTACTTGATTGAGATAATCGAGCATAGAATAAGTACCCTCTTACAAAGTTTGCTTTGAACAAATTGCAGAAGGTGTTGGAAGTAGCAGCCTTGCACAATAAGACGAAGGAGATTATATCATGAGTAAAATAATAGGTCTAGATGTAAGTAAACAATGGCTTGATATATGTGTATATAATACAAGCGATAAACCTAAATATCATCGTTTTGCCAATGATGCAGCTGGTCATGAAGAGGTGATTAAATTAGCAAAAGAGCAAGAGATTAAGCTAATAATATGTGAACCCACTGGAGGATACGAAGCTGAGATTTGTCAAAAGCTGTATAATAATAAGCAACAAATACATAAGGTCAATACATATAGTTTTAATTCTTTTAGTAAATCGGTAAATTTGTGTAAAACTGATAGGAAGGATGCATTTAAATTAGCATATTATGGTGATAAGATGCAGCTTTCAGCGAATTATATATATCAAGTTGAATCAGAGAATTTGAAGAGATATAAGCAAAGACGAGAAGATTTAGTATTAATGCTTAGCAATGAAAAGAAAAGACTACATCATAGTATTGATGGTATTGATAAAGATAGTATAGAAAAACACATTAAATTCTTACAAAATGAAATAGCTGAGCTTGATAAGAAGTTAAACAAAACAATAGATGAGTCAGAAGAGTTAAAAGAGAAGGTAAAAATATTAGAGACTGTACCTGGTATTGGTAAATGTTTGGCTACAAAACTAATTAGTTTTGTACCTGAATTAGGGGATAAAAATTATAGTAGTAATGAATTGTCAGCAATTGTGGGGATAGCTCCGTACGCCCGTGATAGTGGTAATAAGCAAGGACGAAGATTTATTAGGGGAGGCAGAAAAATACCACGGGATGCTTTATACATGGCGGTATTAACTGGCAAAAATGGTTTTCAATATTTAAAAACTTTATACAATAGGCTTGTTAATAATTTTAAACCTAAGAAAGTTGCGATAGTTGCTTGTATGCGTAAGCTACTTGAAGTTTGCCATAAACTTATTCAACAAAAACGTTGTTTTATTATTTAGATAAATATTTTTTTGAAAATTTAGATAAAAGATAATTGCTATGATATCCGAGTCACAACATCTATCTTTAAACGCAAAATTTGTCATATATGGACGAGTGAATTTGTCAACAAAGAAAATAAAAAAATAGAGCCACAAAGGAAGCGGTCATATATTCGGCATCGAGTGCCATAATGGTTTCTGCATTCTTATAAATATCCTTGAGTAACCTCTCATTCCCACGGCTTCTAGAGCCTCGACATACTTACGGATTTTGTTCAGAATACTTATTCATTAACTCTTTAACTTTCGTTCTCTTTATTGTTGCTAATCTTTACTCGCAATATTTATCAATTACCAATTTTTATTTAGTTGACATAGTTTTTTCTTTTTTCTCAACTAAACTAATTTGCAACATATTCGCTACCATTGGTGACTACTGCATAAGCAATCCTTGCTAACTTATTTGCTAAACCAACACATATAATATTATATGATTTATTTTCAGCAAATTTCTTCACTGCCCACTGCACTAGTTTATCTTTCGATTCCTTACCACTTTTTGCTCTTATTGCTATTGTCCTTGCGGCTTGAATCAACATAGTTCTGGCATATCTATCTCCCTGTTTGGTAATCCCTCCTAAAACTATCTTATCTCCTGAGCTATGTTGCTTTGGTACCAAACCAAGCGAAGCAGCAAAATCCCTCGGGGTTGGATAACTTTCCATTGGGGCTACACTCAAACAACTAGCATTGATTGCTCCAATGCCAAAAATTGTCTGCAACCTAGTAGCTTTCTCACTTTGCTTATTATTGCTGATAATCAGCTTTTCTAAAGTTTTCTCTTTGTCACATAAATCCTCAATTTCTTTACATTCTAAAAGTAAAATTGACCGTATCCCAGAATTTATATAACCTTTACTATACGCTAACTCTACCTCCAGCCTACATGATTTGCAAAATTTATTTTTACTTAATTTTGTATTATAGCCATATTCACATAAACTTGATATTGTAGAATTAGTTTTTTGCACACGATCTCTGATCGTATTACTTCTAATTTTATGCAAAAATTTTATATCTTGTTCCTCTTTGCTTTTTGGCAGCACAGTTTTTAATTCTGGATCACGAGCCGCTTTGCATATTGCTAACGCATCGTTATAATCATTTTTCTGTTTCGATGTAGCATAAACTTTTACATCTTTTGTTTTCATTAGTTTGACTTGCAAACCAAGCTTAGCAATTTCCTGTGACCAATAATTAGCTCCTCCACATGCTTCCATAGCTACCAATGAACTTTTATCGAGATTGCTTAAATAGGCTATTAACTCATCTCTTGTAACTTTTTGATAACCTATTTTTTTGCCATTTTGATCGACTTGCACCAAGTGCATACTATTTTTTGCTAAATCTATTCCTATTATAGTATTTTTTATGCTATTATTTATCATGGTATGGACCTATTAATTAAATTATTATTTAATTTGGAGCAGCTGAAAACTATTTTTCAGCTGACTCCGTACAAGTAAAGCATATTTCGCTTCACTCGTCCATACCATCATTCCCGCGTAGGCGGGAATCTATAATATATCAAGGCTTTTTGAGCTATATTTCAACCTGAGTTTGACGTAAGCACCAAACAAAATGCTAAGCATTATGTAATAACATAAACAAACTGTTGGTGGTGAGCTATGGTAAAAATAAAACCTTCTTTCAAACCAGTTTGTTAGAAAGAATATTTGAAAAGTAAGAAGGGAGGGATTATAAAGTTCTCGAATAATAACAACAAAATTGGAGAATATATTATGATCCCTCTTACGGAGATTTTCTGCTTAAGTGTGTAAATTTTTCATAGGGCTTAAATTCTACCTTCAAATTTTATCAAAAAGTGAGCCATAGCTGCGTTCCAGTTCGGAATCGGCATAACCCATTTCTTGGTCATATAATCAATTGCCAAATATAAGGTCTTAAAAACGGCATTATCATTTGGAAAAACCCTTTTATTCTTAGTAACCTTACGTAATTGGCTATTGACAGATTCTATACTATTAGTTGTGTATATTACTTTCCTTATCGCCTCAGGGTATTCTAGAAAAACCATTAAATTTTCCCAATGAACATACCAAGATTTAGCAATTTGTGGATACTGTTTACTCCATTTAGCTTCAAAAGATTCTAAAGCAAGATGTGCTTCTTCCTCTGTGCTAGCAGTATATATAGGCTTTAAATCAGCCGCTAATTCTTTTCGGTCTTTATATGATACATATTTTAAACTATTTCTAATCTGATGTACAATACATAATTGATGTTCGGTTTTCGGAAAAACTGCTTCTATTGCCTCAGACATACCGGTTAAATTATCACTGCAAGCAATAAGCATGTCTTGCATACCTCTGTTCTTCATCTCAGTAAAATTACCAAGCCAAAATTTAGCTCCTTCATTTTCACTGTTCCACAATCCTAAAATATCCTTCCTTCCAGATAAATCAATACCTAATGCTACATATACAGACTTATTGATAATTCGTTTATCTTGACGTACTTTTACTACTAAACAGTCAAAAAATACTATAGCATATACTCGATCCAATGGTCGGCTTTGCCATATCTTGACATCCTCAATTACATCATCAGTAATTTGACTTATCAAACTTTCGCTAACGTCAGCTCCATACAATTCTTGCATTTGAATCTTAATATCAGATAAGCTCATTCCTTTAGCGTATAACGATATTATTTTATCATCAAATCCTTCAATACGTCTTTGACGCTTCGGAATTAATGCAGGTTCAAATGTACTACTTCTATCCCTTGGAACCTCAATCTCTACAACTCCATTATTTGTTACTAGATTCTTTACTTTACTACCATTACGAACATTATTGCTATCAGTATGACAATATTTATCATATCCTAAGTGATTATTCATCTCTGACTGCAATGCCTTCTCTACAAGCCTTTTGGTTAATTGTTTTAATAAACCATCCTCTTTAAATAAAGTTGATATATCTGTATCATTATTTATTAATAAATCTATTGCTTGATTCATTGCTTCATTTTGTTTGTGACGCATTATAATTTCTCCTTTTGTTATATTATATTTTTATATAACCTTTGAAAAATTTACACACTTATTTGTACAGAGCCGAAAATCTCCGTAAGAGGGATCATAATATATTCTCCAATTTTGTTGTTATTATTCGAGAACTTTATAATCCCTCCCTTCTTACTTTTCAAATATTCTTTCTCCTAACACACTAGTTTGAAAGAAGGTTTTATTTTTACCATAGCTCACCACCAACAGTTTGTTTATGTTATTACATAATGCTTAGCATTTTGTTTGGTGCTTACGTCAAACTCAGGTTAATGTATCTTTATCTGTATCTAATTTTTTAGCCATAATTCCTCCTTGCTTGCTTAAGTTACTTTTTTTACAGTAATCTCTTACTGCTTTCTTTGCAACTTACACAAACTATAGGACATTTTCTTAAATTATCGTGATCATTTAAATCTTCATAACCAAGAGCAATACCATAAATACGCTGTTTGAGCATTGTTAAAATAGTATGAGTAATTTTATCAGAATCTCGCTTATCAGGAAAAATCTTAGCCAGTTCATTAGTTATACCAATTGCAATAATTAACACGGTGTGTTTATCCAGTCTCTATACATAATTGATTTTACTAAATCTACATTATGAGCAAATTGATTCCAAGCGTAACAAGCCATAGTGACGATATCTTCATATACACCATAACATTGGTTAGACAAGAAATGATTTTTGATCCATTCCCAAACTTGTTCCATTGCATTAAGTTCCGGTGCATAGGGCGGAAGCGGTATCAAAGTGATATTGCTTGGCACAGTTAGTTTTTTGGCTGTGTGCCAACCTGCATTATCCGTTAGTAAAGCTATATGTCGGTTGCCTTGAATACTGCGAGAAAGCTCTTCTAAGAATTTATTCATTGCCTGTGTGTTTGCATATGGTAAAATTAATGCAAAAGCTTCTCCTGTATCATGGCAAGCAGCTCCATAAATATATGTTGAAATGAATTGCTGTTGCCGAACTTTACGGGGTCTAGTGCCACGCTTAGCCCATATACGAGTTAAGCTACCTTGTTGCCCAACTCGAGTTTCATCCTGAGACCATATATCAACTTTACATCTATCGATATTTTTTGGTAATAATTTTGTTAACATGTCTGGGAAGTTTTTTTATATGTATTTTGAGTCTCTTGATTTGACTTTGGATGCATTGAACGAGAAGTAATCCAGCTAAAACCAAGGCGGTGCATAGTATTGTAGACTGTTTTTAAAGCGCATTTAGCACCATATTCCTCAAGTAACATGATATGTAGCTCCTTTCCAGTTATATACCCACCAGTTTTACTTTCACTGAGCGTATTGATTTTATCAAAAAGAGCAGACTCTTGTATAGTGTTAATCTTCCTAGGGGCGCCGCTTCTTTGTGATTCAAATAATCCTTCAAAACCATGATTCCTAAATCTTCTGAGCCATGATTGCACAGTTTTCCAGTGTGACTTCACTATTTCAGATATGGCTTTTAAAGATTTGCCTAATTGAAGGTGATACATCGCCAATAAACGTATACGATTTCGACCATGCGGCTCATGTTTCATCATTTTTATAAAATCATGACCATGAAAACCTTGTGGTAATATTAACCTAGCCATTTGAGTACCTTTATCAGTTAAAAACCCATTTTATACCACTGCGTTAATTATTGCAATTGGTATTATACAATAAATTCGTACTAGCAAAAAAATTAGATAGTGTTACGCAGTTTTGCTGCAAGTATACGATAATCATTCCAAGCATCAGTATGAAACAATACGTCCATTATAGTGATATTTTTTAAAATTCTTGTCTTCTTTAAGATAGTGAATTGCACGATTTAATCTTTTAGCATTTTTAGGGCTTTTTAGCAGATATACTGCTTCCAAAGCATTGTAATCATCAAGAGATATTACAACTACAGATTGTTGTTTTTGTCTCGTTATGAT
This sequence comes from Rickettsia endosymbiont of Oedothorax gibbosus, assembly GCF_936269705.1. Lineage (NCBI taxonomy): Bacteria > Pseudomonadati > Pseudomonadota > Alphaproteobacteria > Rickettsiales > Rickettsiaceae > Rickettsia > Rickettsia endosymbiont of Oedothorax gibbosus. The sequence continues at coordinate 1,196,605 of NZ_OW370493.1, read as the reverse complement.
TATGGGAGAGTGATCATCACACACTTTATTCATAAGACTGGGAAACTCGTTACGAGCTTTAGTATAAGAAATTGCTTCCATAACATGAGCCTATAATAACCTCAGTTTGATGTAAGAGGAAGGTTGAGATTGTTTAATTTTCCAAAAGCTACAGAAATTTTATTAGGCTTAAAAACATAGGCAAGCAGTCCAGCTAATACGTTAGTTTGAAAATTCATAACAGATCTATGCCTTGTATGCTCTATATGACAAAGGTTTTTTAGTTGATCATTAATGGTTTCAATAATATACCTTTTATTTAAAAACCGCTTTTTAATAGGATCTATTATTCTTTCTTTCATATTACTTTTAATTTTTGTTATTAGTTCTAAAGCTTGATTAGCAAGGGATTGAGTGAGTTTTTTACTGATATACCCACGATCACCAAAAAGCCAGCCTTGTAATTTATCTACTAAATTTTCTACCACTGCTCTATCATCAACATTTCCTGGAGTTAAAGAAAAACTCATAATCTCTCCGCAACTGTTAATGACAATATGTAGCTTACAACCAAAGAACCACCCAGTGGAAGTCTTACCTCTTTTTGCTATGTCTTTGAATACTTTATGTCTATTAATTCTTAAATTATGGCAAGCAGGAAGTTTAGTAGAGTCGATATAATATTGACCAGTTTGTTTTCCTGATAGGCTTTTTAGCAGTAACACCATGGGCATGAAGCTCATTGGCATTAACTGAACAAAACGACTATAGCTCACAAGTTTTGGAAATTCCTTTCTATAACTTTGACATAGGCAGCATAAATAAAAATCTTTAAAGGTACGGTAGTGACTCAAGTGAAACATTACTATAATAGTAATAATCTCTGAGAGTCCTATACTGCAAACTACTTTACGCTTACGGTTAGGATTTGGTAATATATATTTATTTTGCTCCGTATCAAAATGCTTGCAAAAATCATCAATTAAGCAGAAAATCTCCGTAAGAGGGATCATAATATATTCTCCAATTTTGTTGTTATTATTCGAGAACTTTATAATCCCTCCCTTCTTACTTTTCAAATATTCTTTCTAACAAACTGGTTTGAAAGAAGGTTTTATTTTTACCATAGCTCACCACCAACAGTTTGTTTATGTTATTACATAATGCTTAGCATTTTGTTTGGTGCTTACGTCAAACTCAGGTTATTATAGTACATGTACTAATATTATTACATATACTATAATAATTCAATAAAAAAGTTCTATTTTATACTCCATGACGTTGTATTATTTGGCTTTTTATTTCTGCAATAGCTTTAGCTGGATTTAAACCTTTTGGACAAGTTTTGGTACAGTTCATAATTGTATGACAACGATATAGCTTAAACGGATCTTCTAAAGCATCTAAACGCTCTCCAGTATACTCATCCCTAGAATCAGCAATCCACCGATAAGCTTGTAGTAAAATCGCAGGACCTAAATATTTATCACCATTCCACCAATAGCTTGGGCAGGAGGTGGAACAACATGCACATAATATACATTCATATAACCCATCTAATTTTTCTCTATCCTTAAGCGACTGTAATCTTTCACTATTGGAAGGAGGAAGAGTATCAGTTTTTAACCAAGGTTCTATCGATTCATATTGAGCATAAAAATGCGACATATCAGGTACTAAATCTTTTACTACTTTCATATGTGGTAAGGGATATATCTTAATATCACCACAAATTTCTTCAATAGGCTTAATGCAGGCAAGTGTATTAGTTCCATCTATATTCATTGCACAACTACCACAAATCCCCTCACGACAAGAGCGTCTGAAAGTCAAAGTAGAATCTATTTCATTTTTTATTTTAATTAAGGCATCTAGAACCATTGGGCCTGTTTTGTCTATATCTAACTCGTAAATATCAATTCTAGGGTTTTCCTCAGAATCTGGATCATACCTATAAATCCTAACATTACGTAACTTAGCCGCTTCCCCAGAATATTTATGTACTATACCTTTACCGACTTTAGAATTAGGTGGTAATCTAAGTTCTGCCATATCTATTCCCCACTCTACAAGTCTTTTTTCCGACTTGGTTTTTTAATTTTTATAGTACCATTATCATCATTGCTCATTGGAAATAAATTTGCCTCTTCTGAATTCATAGCTCTACCACTAAGCAAGTTTTTAATCTGTTGCCCTGACAATGTTTCATGCTCAATTAATATTTTGGCTAATAGATGGAGTTCACTAATATGCTCAGTTAGTATATTTTTTGCTAAATCGTAACCTTTCTCAACAAAATTTTTCACTTCCCTATCAATTAATTCTGCGGTATGTACAGAAGTATGACCTTCCCCCCTACCACTAGCATACATATCTTCATTGCTCGAGCCATGATATACAGGTCCTATTGCATCACTTAGCCCCCAATCGGTTACCATAGCTCTAGCCATTCTGGTTGCCATTTTAATATCAGAAGAAGCACCAGAAGTAACTTTGTCTTTACCAAAAATAAGCTCTTCAGCTACTCTGCCTGCCATTGCTACCGCTATGTCAGCTTCCATTTTATCACGCTGTATAGAAAACCGATCATTTTCAGGTAATCTCATTACCATACCAAGTGCTTTACCTCTTGGAATAATAGTTGCTTTATGAATTGGATCAGAAGCTGGGCAGTAAAGCCCAACTAATGCATGCCCACCTTCATGATAGGCAGTTAGTTTTTTCTGCTCATCTGACATAATCATAGAACGTCTTTCCACGCCCATTAACACCTTATCTTTTGCTTCCTCTAACTCCAGCATATTAACTTCTTTCTTGCCTTTACGAGCAGCAATTAATGCCGATTCGTTAACAAGATTAGCAAGCTCTGCCCCTGAAAATCCAGGAGTTCCTCTAGCTATGGTTCTAGGTATTATATTCTTAGCACATTTTATCTTCTTCAAATGTACTTGTAAAATTTGTTCTCTACCATCAATATCTGGATTAGGTACAGTAATTTGACGATCAAACCTTCCGGGTCTTAGTAAGGCAGTGTCAAGTACATCAGGTCTGTTAGTTGCCGCAATAATCACTACTCCTTCATTATCTTCAAACCCATCCATTTCAACTAACATCTGATTCAATGTTTGTTCACGTTCATCGTTACCACCGCCCATGCCAATACCTCTGTGACGACCTACAGCATCTATTTCGTCAATAAAGATTATGCAAGGGGCATTACGCTTTCCTTGTTCGAACATATCACGTACACGGCTTGCACCCACACCAACAAACATTTCAACAAAATCAGAACCAGAAATACTAAAGAAAGGAACATTTGCCTCACCTGCTATAGCTCTTGCTAACAGAGTTTTACCTGTTCCAGGTGATCCTATTAACAAACAACCTTTGGGGATTTTACCACCAAGTTTCTGGAATTTGCTTGGATCTCTAAGAAAATCAACAATTTCAGTTAATTCTTCTTTAGCTTCATCAATACCAGCAACATCTTTAAAAGTAACTTTTGGCCCCTTATCTGAAACTAGCTTGGCTTTAGATTTGCCAAAGCCCATAGCTTTTCCACCGCCTTGCATTTGACGCATGAAAAATATCCAGCCACCTATCAACAAAATCATTGGAAACCACGAAATGAATATGCTAAACAACAGGTTCATTTTGGTATCAGGAGGTATTACTTCAATATATACACCGTTACTACTTAGGCGGTTTATTAAATCTGGATAGTCAGGAGCATAAGTTGAAAAAGCTGTTCCATCACTTAGATTTCCATCGATTATTCTACCCTGAATTTTAACAGAACTAACTGCTTTTTCATCAATTTTGGTTAAAAAATCTGAGAAAGAAATATTACTCTTTCCTCCAATAAAACCATCATTTTGAAATGCATGAAAAACAAGTACCATTAAAACAAAAATCGATACCCAAATTAGAACATTCTTACCTTGATTATTCATCTACAACTCACCTAACAGAAATGCGTAAAACGCGATACAAAATTTGGAGAAAAAGAAACATCAAGCCCCTTACTCAACCCCTCATCATTATAGTAGGATATATGGGGTATGGCTATAACTTTTTCAAGTATCTTGACTACTGGTAGAGTGAATAAAATAGCAACATGGTTATTGAAACTTGTCTCTTTTAGTATTGTTAAATCTAAATCTTTTCTTATTTTACTATAATCTTTGATCGTTAAATTACTTACTAAGTAGCCTGAATTATTTGCAAAGCTTCCTGTAAAACGGAATCTACCATCCCAAATATCTATATTGTTAAGTTTAATGTCCATCGGCAAACTTCTGCCAAATTCCCGGCAAATTATTAAATTATTATTAATTTTTTTTATCACACAACCATGTAATGTTTTAGTAAAATTCATTTGTTGTTGTAATAATATCACTATTATCCTTATTGACTCTGATCTACTACTACGATTTTTACCGCTAATAATGATAAGGACAAAACTAATTAACTGTAGTATTATTTCGCTAGCAAATCCTGTAATCTGTAATAAATTTATAGTAGCAAAACCGAATTGATAAATTTTTACTGATTCGGCAATGCAAGCGATTAATTCAGGTTGCAATTTTTCTTCTACTAATTGGTTAATTGTAGATTGCTGGGAAATTATTTGATTTTTTACATATTCTCCTTCTTGAGCTAGTTTTTTTCTAATAATATTTCGTTGGTATTTGTCGGATTTATTCGATTCATCTTCAAACCATTTTATATTATTGGCAATTAAATACGTTACTAACCGTTGTTTTGGTATGTTAAACAATGGTCTCACTATTTTAACATTATTATACCAATTAATAGGGCTACCACTAAGTCCAAATATGCTACTTTTTTTTTCTAATCTCAGACAATAATTTTCTATATAATCATCCAAATGATGGGCTGTCAAAATTGTCAATATATCTAATTTTTTACATAAATCGGTCATTAATTGATAACGCCCTTCTCTTGCCCTTGCTTGTAAATTAGAAAAATTATTTTGGTGATCGAAGTGAAGTAGATGGTAGTCATACCCCAATTTACGGCTTAAATCCCGAACATACTCATGCTCTAGCTTAGATTGTTCCCGCAAATGATGGTCAACTAACATCACAACCATACTAATATTTTCATTAATACTATTAGTGCTGACCCATTTATGTGTTAACATTAAAAGGGCTATGGAATCAGCCCCCCCAGAAACAGCTAAGGCAATAGACCTCTGATGAGGTCTATTGCCAATTAGCTGCTCAATATTCTGCTGAAATTGTTGATAAAGCATTATTTTTTTTCAGTAGAGCTAGGATTTTCTTGATCTTTTTTCAAATCTGAAATTCTTTTTTTATATTCTCGTTCTTTAGCAAGATATTTTTGAGCTTCTTGTGAGATTTTTTTATATAATTCGCGTTTATGACTGTTAATTTTAGCAACTTCTATTCGATATTGTTTTATTTCTTCCCTCAATTCTGCTGAAATTCCTGCAGCATAAGAACCGAACTCATCAATAATTTTTTGTAATTCATTATCGCTATTAACCGTAGTACTATTAATATTAGTTTGTTTGGCATTTGACATTGTGGGTGACGTAGTATTTGCTATACTATATGAGCTTAGTAATAGCACTCCTACAATAGTAATTGCCTTATACAGAAAGTCTAATCTATTTTTTTTTATCATTTATACACTCCATAAAAATACTTTTATATAACTTTTAAAATTCAATTGCTAAATGTAGCAAGAATAAATATACAATATAATAATTCTATATAGCTATTATCTTTTTTAACGCTAATCATATTTATAGCTAATTTGTTAACAATATCAAAAACCTATTAACCCGAATTCTGGATTATAAAATTCATAAGAACCTTGATATGCAAGGCTTGCATCGTAGTAAAGCATAATAAAATTGATAATTTACTTACCTTACGCATAACTCCGTGGCAATTTAAAAATTACAGAAAAGTACAAGACGTCATTGCGAGACCACGTAGTGGTCGTGGCAATCCACATTTATTGGATGCTTCGTCTCCACTAAAGTGGCTCTGAGCCATGACTCCAGGCTATTTTCCCTATGACTTTTAAATATAGTCAATTCAGGGGAATTTGGTGCTAGGAACGATGGAGCTACGCCTATAAGTAATAGGCGAGCGACGAGTGACGATGTCACCAACTTCCCCTGAATTGACTATACCATGCGTAAGGTAAGTAAAATACTGATGTTTAAAGGTTTCTCTAGGTTTCTTAATCCAGAATTCGGGTTATTAGGATTAGCTATAGGAAAAATAATAATCACTTTATCAATTAATCATTTTATTTGACTTTTTGTACATAAGTCTATATAAGTGCACTAAGTGCACTGATTATATAATGATAATAAAGCAGTATGGATAAGGTAAAAAATAATAGTTATTTCTCAGAAATAAGAAGAGTGGTTTGGCCAATTGAAGGGCATGAAAATAAGAAATTTCTGCCTATGGCAGCTATGATGTTTTGCATTTTGCTCAACTATTCCACCCTTAGGTCGATAAAAGATGGATTTGTCGTAACAGCTATTGGTCCTGAATCAATAAGTTTTGTAAAAACCTATGTCGTTTTACCAATGGCAATACTATTTATGGTTGCTTATGTAAAGCTTTGTGACTTTTTAAAACAAGAAAATGTTTTTTACGCTGTAACCAGTTTCTTTCTGGCATATTTTATATTATTTACTTTCGTATTATACCCATATCCAGAGTTGGTGCATCCTAATCCTGAAACAATTGAGACATTAAGTAATGCGTATCCCAATTTTAAGTGGTTTATTAGGGTAGTTGGTAAGTGGAGTTTTGCAGTCTTCTATGCTATATCAGAACTTTGGGGAAGTATGATGCTTAGCTTATTATTTTGGCAATTTGCTAACCAAATTACTAAGACTGAAGAGGCAAAACGCTTTTATTCTATGTTTGGTATGCTAGCAAATTTATCTTTACCAGTTACTGCCATAATACTTTGCTATTTTTTAAGCAAAGAAACTCAAATAGTTGCAGAACATCTGAAATATACTCCACTATTTGTTATTATGATGGGTAGTGCTGTAGTTATCATGTTATTGTATAGATGGATGAATCAGCATGTTTTAACCGATCCTACTTTATATGACGCAACGAGTAAAGTAAGCAAGAAAGGCAAGGTTAAGCTATCTCTTATAGAAAGCTTTAAAATGATTTTTAGTTCAAAATATTTAGGGCTTATTGCCTTACTCATTATCTCTTATAGTGTATCAGTAAATCTTGTAGAAGGTGTATGGAAGTCAAAGATTCAGCAACTATATCCAAACAAAGAAGACTATACCATGTATATGGGACAATTTCAGGCTTGGCAAGGTGTGACAGCTATATTATTCATGGTTGTTGGCTCTAATATCTTAAGAAGGGTTTCTTGGTTTACCGCCGCGATGATTACTCCTATGATGATGTTAATTACTGGAATTGCTTTTTTTGCCTTCATCTTCTTTGATAGTACTATTGCGATGTATGTTACTGGTCTATTCGCTTCTGGACCTTTAGCAGTAGCAGTGATGATTGGAATGATTCAAAATATTTTAAGTAAAGCAACAAAATACTCATTATTTGACGCTACCAAAAATATGGCATATATTCCTATTGATAAGGATCTTAGAACAAAAGGACAAGCGGCAGTAGAAGTGATAGGTGGTAGGTTCGGTAAATCTGGTGGTGGTATTATCCAGTCAACATTCTTTATCTTGCTTCCTACTTTTACCTTAGTTGAAGCTACACCTTATTTTGCTGCTATATTTTTTGTTATCGTAATATTGTGGATATACGCAATTAAAGCACTTAATAAAGAATATCAAGTTCAGATTAATAGCAAATCTGGAAGTTAGTTGTAACAAAGAATGCTATAGTCAATTAACCTGAATTAGTGCCGAATAAGCACTAATCGTGCTGTCTATTAGCGAGGAGACATAGGTCTCACAACTGTTGAAAGTTAGAAGGTGGAGTGGGTTTAGATAGCTTTTCCATCATTGCGAGCGAATGTATGTGAGCGTGGCAATCCATAAATTGTCATATGGATTGCTTCGACCTACTGTCTTCTTCGCAATGACGTTGACCACATACGACTTTTAAACTACCCGGTCTAAAACTCGATAATCAAGTTTTTTTTGCAGATTTGAATAAAATATAGGATCATGGTTGTCATCCCTGCGAAAGCAGGGATCTAAAAATACCCTGAGGTATTATAGATTCCCGCCTACGCGGGAATGATGGTATGGACGAGTGAAGCGAAATATGCTTTACTTGTACGGAGTCAGCTGAAAAATAGTTTTCAGCTGCTCCAAATTAAATAATAATTTAATTAATAGGTCCATACCATGATAAATAATAGCATAAAAAATACTATAATAGGAATAGATTTAGCAAAAAATAGTATGCACTTGGTGCAAGTCGATCAAAATGGCAAAAAAATAGGTTATCAAAAAGTTACAAGAGATGAGTTAATAGCCTATTTAAGCAATCTCGATAAAAGTTCATTGGTAGCTATGGAAGCATGTGGAGGAGCTAATTATTGGTCACAGGAAATTGCTAAGCTTGGTTTGCAAGTCAAACTAATGAAAACAAAAGATGTAAAAGTTTATGCTACATCGAAACAGAAAAATGATTATAACGATGCGTTAGCAATATGCAAAGCGGCTCGTGATCCAGAATTAAAAACTGTGCTGCCAAAAAGCAAAGAGGAACAAGATATAAAATTTTTGCATAAAATTAGAAGTAATACGATCAGAGATCGTGTGCAAAAAACTAATTCTACAATATCAAGTTTATGTGAATATGGCTATAATACAAAATTAAGTAAAAATAAATTTTGCAAATCATGTAGGCTGGAGGTAGAGTTAGCGTATAGTAAAGGTTATATAAATTCTGGGATACGGTCAATTTTACTTTTAGAATGTAAAGAAATTGAGGATTTATGTGACAAAGAGAAAACTTTAGAAAAGCTGATTATCAGCAATAATAAGCAAAGTGAGAAAGCTACTAGGTTGCAGACAATTTTTGGCATTGGAGCAATCAATGCTAGTTGTTTGAGTGTAGCCCCAATGGAAAGTTATCCAACCCCGAGGGATTTTGCTGCTTCGCTTGGTTTGGTACCAAAGCAACATAGCTCAGGAGATAAGATAGTTTTAGGAGGGATTACCAAACAGGGAGATAGATATGCCAGAACTATGTTGATTCAAGCCGCAAGGACAATAGCAATAAGAGCAAAAAGTGGTAAGGAATCAAAGATAAACTAGTGCAGTGGGCAGTGAAGAAACTTGCTGAAAATAAATCATATAATATTATATGTGTTGGTTTAGCAAATAAGTTAGCAAGGATTGCTTATGCAGTAGTCACCAATGGTAGCGAATATGTTGCAAATTAGTTTAGTTGAGAAAAAAGAAGAAATTATGTCAACTAAATAAAAATTGGTAATTGATAAATATTGCGAGTAAAGAATAGTAACAATAAAGAGAACGAAAGTTAAAGAGTTAATGAATAAGTATTCTGAATAAAATCCGTAATTATGTCGAGGCTCTAGAAGCCGTGGGAATGAGAGGTCACTCAAGGATATTTATAAGAATGCAGAAACCATTATGGCACTCGATGCCGAATATATGACCGCTTCCTTTGTGGCTCTATTTTTTTATTTTCTTTGTTGACAAATTCACTCGTCCATATATGACAAATTTTGCGTTTAAAGATAGATGTTGTGACTCGGATATATTCAAATTTCCTTCAAACAACCTACTATTTATAAGCTCTGCAAAAAACTTGATTATCGAGTCTTTAGACCCACACGAGTCCTATTCTATGATATAATAAAGCAATCTTTACTATTAAAGTCTAATATGCTTTGTATAATATTAATATATTTTAACATGTAAAGTGATTTTTAAAGAAATTTGTGGAATATCAAATTTAGTGGCAATTATGCAATTAAAAACACGAGGCAGAAATATCACGAAACTTGATGCAAATTGTGATTTTTATGGTATTACGTCAGTTCGGGATAAGATATAGATGAAATAGTAATAGATAAAAGGATTGTCAAAAAGGAGTGCCTGCAGTATTTATATTTTTAAACAAAAAAACAAACTACAGGCATGAAAAAAGATATCACAGAATTATATAGTTTTATAGATGATTTTTGTAAAATTTATTTGGAGTATGAACAGAGAAAGTTATTACCATCAAATAAGCAAAGAAATCGCTGTTGTAGCATGAGTCTAAGTGAAATGTTAACAATAATAATTATGTTTCATACATCCTATGCTAAGAATTTTAAATTTTTCTATAAAAGTTATATAGAGTGCATGCATAAGGATGATTTTCCCAAAGCCTTGAGTTATAATAGATTTGTTGAATTAATGGCACGATTATTCATACCGCTAAATATGTTGATTCATTTGTTGTTTGGTGAGGAAACAGGTATTTATTTTATTGACTCTACAACGATTAAAGCTTGTCACAATAAAAGGCGTTATAGCAATAAAGTTTTTAAAGGATTAGCCAAACATAGTAAATCCTCTATGGGGTATTTTTATGGTTTTAAATTACATGTAATAATCAATAATAAAGGGGAGTTTATGGCATTAAAAGTGACCAAAGGCAATGTAGATGATAGGGTTCCAGTACCGGAGTTAACAAAAAGATTAACTGGAATTATAGCAGCTGATAAAGGTTATATTAAGCAAAATTTGTTCTTAAATTTATATGAAAGAGGCTTAAAAATGATTCATGGAATTAAGAAGAATATGGAAAATAAATTAATGGATTTGAAAGAAAAAATCTTACTTCGAAAGCGTAACTTAATTGAAACAGTTTTTGATTATCTAAAAAATAAAATGAACCTTGAACATACTAGACATAGATCACCAATAAATGCCTTTGTCCATATATTATCTACTCTTGTTGCTTACTCATTAAAGAAAAATAAACCTTCAACAAAATTTGATTTTAATCTACATGTTCACAATATCCTTATCCCGAATTGACGTGTATAGTTAATTCAGAAGAATTTGGGGCTAGGAACGATGGAGCGACGCCTATAAGTAATAGGCGAGCATTGAGCGACGACGTCACCAACCTCTCATCAATTGACTATAGCAACAACAAAATTGAATTTTCCTGTATCAAGACTGATAAAATTATTATATAATAGCATATAATACCTCGAGATATTTAATGTTTACGATTGTAAGTGGGCGTGCAAAAGCACCCCAATCAACTATTAAAAGGTCTCGGGGGTTTGGGCTAGAGTACCAGGATCCATTCGGTCTTAAAACCAATTGCTACACGGTTGCTCACGCTCGTACAGCAATAGTCATTATTATGGCTATTGCTGTACGCCCCATTAAAAGCACTATAAATCATTATTTACATTGACTTTAATATCTATTATATCATACTTTTAATTTACAACTGCTTCGTCGCTAATAGCGAGGCTATAAAAATTTCATATAGAGTGTACACAATAATGACAAAACTAACTTTTAGAGACGTTCCATCTACAATGGATGATTATGATGTTTTTTTATTTGATCTTTGGGGAGTGGTAGTAGAAGGCAATAAGATTTACCCTGGGGTAGTTGACAATATTAACAAAATAATTAAACAGCAAAAGAAGGTTTTTTTTGTTACTAATGCTCCACGCAGCAGAGCTTCATTATTTAACAAGATTAATAAGATTTGGGGTATTAACACAACGGAAGAAATGGTTTTTAGCTCTGGTGAAGTAGCCATTAATATGATACTAGAAAGTGATAAAAGATTTGGTATCAAAACCCCTGTGGTTTATCATCTTGGTCAAGATGACAATGATTTGCTGAATGAATTGCAGACACCTATTACTACAAACATAGATGAAGCTAATATCTTTTTGTTAACGCTCCATCGTGATGCAGAAAAAAATTTAAATTTAGATGAGTTTGATGATTTATTTAAAACTGTAGTAAAAAGAAACATAATTACTATATGTGCCAACCCAGACCTTGGAATTATGCAACAGGGTGTACAGAGATATTGTTCTGGATATTTTGCTGAAAAAATAAAGCAATTTGGTGGGAAGGTAATTTACAGCGGTAAGCCACATCTAGAAATATATCATACCGTATTAAACCAACTACCTGGTGTCCCATTGAACCGGATTCTGATGATAGGCGATACTTTCTTTACTGATATTTTAGGAGCGAATAACCTGGGAATTGACTCAGCTTTAGTATTAACAGGTAATACGACAAAGTTTCACAACCAACATCTTACTATTGAAAAAAAACTACAGCATCTGCAAATTGCCGCAACTGAGCAGGGAGTAATACCAAATTTTGTGATTAAATTGACTACAAACTAATGCCATTGCTAGAAGGAGAAGCCGATGACGCAATCCATTTTTTTGTCATACCTGCTTCGGTGCGGGATCCAGATTCCCGCCATTGCTAAGAATGACAATGGGAAGCGAGAATGATGGTATGGACGAGTGAAGCGAAATATGCTTTACTTGTACGGAGTCAGCTGAAAAATAGTTTTCAGCTGCTCCAAATTAAATAATAATTTAATTAATAGGTCCATACCATGATAAATAATAGCATAAAAAATACTATAATAGGAATAGATTTAGCAAAAAATAGTATGCACTTGGTGCAAGTCGATCAAAATGGCAAAAAAATAGGTTATCAAAAAGTTACAAGAGATGAGTTAATAGCCTATTTAAGCAATCTCGATAAAAGTTCATTGGTAGCTATGGAAGCATGTGGAGGAGCTAATTATTGGTCACAGGAAATTGCTAAGCTTGGTTTGCAAGTCAAACTAATGAAAACAAAAGATGTAAAAGTTTATGCTACATCGAAACAGAAAAATGATTATAACGATGCGTTAGCAATATGCAAAGCGGCTCGTGATCCAGAATTAAAAACTATGCTGCCAAAAAGCAAAGAGGAACAAGATATAAAATTTTTGCATAAAATTAGAAGTAATACGATCAGAGATCGTGTGCAAAAAACTAATTCTACAATATCAAGTTTATGTGAATATGGCTATAATACAAAATTAAGTAAAAATAAATTTTGCAAATCATGTAGGCTGGAGGTAGAGTTAGCGTATAGTAAAGGTTATATAAATTCTGGGATACGGTCAATTTTACTTTTAGAATGTAAAGAAATTGAGGATTTATGTGACAAAGAGAAAACTTTAGAAAAGCTGATTATCAGCAATAATAAGCAAAGTGAGAAAGCTACTAGGTTGCAGACAATTTTTGGCATTGGAGCAATCAATGCTAGTTGTTTGAGTGTAGCCCCAATGGAAAGTTATCCAACCCCGAGGGATTTTGCTGCTTCGCTTGGTTTGGTACCAAAGCAACATAGCTCAGGAGGTAAGATAGTTTTAGGAGGGATTACCAAACAGGGAGATAGATATGCCAGAACTATGTTGATTCAAGCCGCAAGGACAATAGCAATAAGAGCAAAAAGTGGTAAGGAATCGAAAGATAAACTAGTGCGTGCAGTGGGCAGTGAAGAAATTTGCTGAAAATAAATCATATAATATTATATGTGTTGGTTTAGCAAATAAGTTAGCAAGGATTGCTTATGCAGTAGTCACCAATGGTAGCGAATATGTTGCAAATTAGTTTAGTTGAGAAAAAAGAAGAAACTATGTCAACTAAATAAAAATTGGTAATTGATAAATATTGCGAGTAAAGAATAGTAACAATAAAGAGAACGAAAGTTAAAGAGTTAATGAATAAGTATTCTGAATAAAATCCGTAATTATGTCGAGGCTCTAGAAGCCGTGGGAATGAGAGGTCACTCAAGGATATTTATAAGAATGCAGAAACCATTATGGCACTCGATGCCGAATATATGACCGCTTCCTTTGTGGCTCTATTTTTTTATTTTCTTTGTTGACAAATTCACTCGTCCATATATGACTATGAAGTATGTATCGGTACTTTTAAAGGTGCTATAGACCCAAAAACAGAGACATTTAAGCAATTTCCAAAATGGGTAGAACAAAATAAAGACCTACTTGTTGGCAAGAAAATAGCGATGTATTGTACCGGTGGAATTAGATGTGAAAAATCAACAGCCTATTTAAAGAAACTTGGCTTTAATGATGTTTACCATCTTAAAGGTGGTATCTTACAATATTTAGAAGATACCCATAATCATAGCAATTTATGGCAAGGAGAATGTTTTGTATTTGATGATAGGAGAGCTGTGGCAAGTGACCTATCGCCGGCTGAAGGGCATTGGTTGCAACGCGGTGATTAATATATAGTCAATTGATGAGAAGTTTGGGACGTCGTCGCTTGTCGCTCGCCTATTACTTATAGGCGTCGCTCCATCGCTTCTAGCCCCAAATTCTCCTGAATTGACTATACGCATGGCATAAAAGTCATAGGAAAAACAACCTGACGTCATTGCAATGACATTGGGTGTATTAATTAAGGAACAATGTTTTTAGAAGCTATATATATCTCAAAAATTTTATATTTTTTAACACTGCTCGTATTAACTAGTGGTTTGTTTATAATGTTAATCAGTGATAATTATGTTCGTAAAATCATAGGGCTTAGTGTTATGCAAAGCTCTGTGCTAATTTTTTACCTGATGCTTGGTAAGGTAAATGGGGGTATTGTGCCAATTGAGCGTAGTTTACTTCAGAATTCTCAGCTTTATGTAAGCCCATTACCTCAGGTGCTAATGCTCACGGCTATTGTTGTTGGTTTTGCTACATTGTCATTAGGGCTTAGCTTGATTTATCGTATTTCTAAGCAATTTAATACTATATCGGAGCATGAAATTAATTTTAGCGAAGCGACTCCGAATGATTGAAATAAATGATATTAATTAAACATTTTCCAGCTTTACAAGTATTGTTGCCATTTTTTGGGGCGTTATTTTCAATACTAACTTTTCGTTATGTGCTTGTCACTCGAATTATAGCAGTTATTTCGATTGCACTAAGTTTATTTTTAAGTATTTATGGTTTATCGGTAATTAATAAAGGTGCCGTGTCATATGATTTTGGTAATTGGCATGCTCCCATAGGTATTGAATATAAGCTAGACTACCTGAATCAACCTATAATTACCTACATTAATGGTGTATTATTATTTTTTCTAATTTTCTGTAACAAATTGCTGGCAACTACCGTACTTAAATTTATTGATAAAAAAAGGCAATCGTTATTTTATGCACTTTTATTATTTGCCCATAGCGGATATCTCGGTATATTGAGTACTAATGACCTTTTTAACCTTTATGTATTTATTGAAATATCTTCATTAAGTGCTTATGCCCTAATGGCACAGAGTAATAACCCCAAGGCTGTTATCGGTGCTTTCGATTATCTTATGCTCGGTACAGTCGGGGCAACTTTAATATTAATAGCCATTGGATTTTTATTGAGTAGCACTGGCAGCCTTAATACGTCAGATATTTCAATGTTACTTCAGACAAATTATGACTGCAAAATAGTCAAGCTAGCTATTAGTTTTTTTCTAATTGGTGCTATATTAAAAACGGCTTTTTTCCCGATGCATTTTTGGATGATTCGAAGCTATTCTTCGGTTGCTCCGGTCATTTTGACATATCTTGCCAGTATCTCCAGTATAATGGGTCTTTATATAATATTGAGGTTCATTCATTTTACCATTGACTATAGTATAATCATTAATGATTTAGCAATTTTTATCAAACCGATCGCTTTGGTAACTATTATTTTATGTACATATTTTGCTTGCCGAAGCAAAGAAAAAGTCAGAAATATTGTGATATATTCTTCGGCAGTACAAATTGGTTATATATTTTTGTTATTAGTTGTTCCTAGAGGTGAATTAATCCTAACTCCATTTTTGTTAGCTGATAGCCTTAATAAGATTGCTCTATTTCTAATCATTGCTTATTTTGATACTCATAGCGTACCCAGTACCAGTATGTTATGGCGTGTCTTGGTAGTATTTAGTCTAATTTGTAGCTGTGGTTTGCCAATAAGTAGTATGTTTTTCATTAAGCTTTCTATTTTTGAGTTGTTGATTGTTGAAAATCTGTGGCTCGAGTTGGTGATTGTTGTTATCAGTTCTGCTATGTCATTACTTTATCATTATAAGATTGCCAAAAAACTATGTTGGCATCACAAGGAACCTTTGATGTCAACCCTGTACACCCCTTGTCATCCACGCGAACGCGGGGATCTAGATTCCCGCCTACGCGGGAATGACATTAGAGAATATAAATATTATGGGCTAATTTTTGTTAGTGTAATACAACTTCTCCTACCAATATTCTTAAACCAATTACAACTATTAGGAGGGCATTAATGTACCCTTCTGTCACCCCTAGTTTTTTGATTATATCAACTTTACTTGTAGCTATGTTAAATTTAGTTACACCTTTTATCAGTAATAGTGATAATAATACGCGTAACTCTTTATTAATTACCATTAGTAGCTTCTTTTTTGTCAATATTTTAATTATTGATTGGTTATTTCTGAAGGGCGTAAGAGCCAATCTATCAATAACCATCTTCAGTAATTTTGCTATTGGACTGCATTTAGAAGCCCTCAGTCTCATTTTCTTAACCTTACTGAGCTTCTTATGGATTTGTGCATTAATTTACACCACTAAATATTTGGCAATTAATAATATTGATAATTCTAGTCGTTTTCTATTCTTCATTAATCTAAGTGTATTATCTGGGGGGATGGTAGCATTATCTTCAAATCTCTTTACGATGTTTATTTTTTATGAAATATTAACATTATCAACTGCTCCATTAATTGGTCATAGTGGTGGAGATAAAGTTATGGCAGGAGTCTATAAATATTTAAAAATATTGATGATCTCAGGGATATTACTATTCTTGCCAGCTATAATAATTATTTATGCTAAAGCAGGGCATGGTGACTTTACATCCCAAGGTTTTATCGAGCATTATTTTTCCAAAAATCAAACCATAATTTTGTTATTAATGTTTATTTTTGGCACATCAAAGGCAGCCTTATATCCTTTGCACCAATGGTTACCAGCGGCAATGGTAGCACATTACCCTGTAAGTGCTTTGCTACATGCAGTGGTAGTTGTTAAAACTGGACTTTTTTGTATTTATAAAATTCTGATATATATTTTTGGTCTTAAATATTTACACTCTATTTTTGCCGAATTTAATTGGATTATTTTCTTACCTATTATCACCATATTTTATAGTTCCTTTAAGGCATTAACTAGTGATAATATTAAGAAGATTCTAGCCTACTCTACGATTAACCAATTAGGGATAGCTTTACTTAGTAGCTTCATGTTTACCTCAAAATCTATAGGAGCAGCTATCCTACATTTATCTTCACATTCATTTACTAAAATCTGTTTATTTTATGGAATGGGAAGTATTTATAGCTTAAAGAAGACTAACCAGATATCTGACCTAATCAATGCTGGCAAAGAAATGCCAAAAACTAGCTTTATGGTATGTATTGCCAGTTTATCGTTAATCGGCATTCCCCCCTTTGGTGGTTTTATTAGTAAGTTTTATATTATGCTTGCCGCTGCTGAACAAAATCAAATATTAGTTATGGGAGTGCTAGCTTTAAGTACTTTATTCTCTGCACTTTATTTAGCAAAGCTTGTGATATTTATTTATAAGCCTGTAAATTGTCATTCCCGCGAAAAAGGTAATCTAGAACCCCGCCTATGTAGGGATGATATGAAAATTTCAGAAAATAAATTGCCCAATTCCATGATGCTTAGTCTAATTATATGTTCATGTTGCATCATATTATTTTATTTTATACAGATTTTTATTAAGAAGTTTTTTATATTTATATATTAATACCACAATTATCTACATGTACTATAGTCAATTGATGAGAAGTTGGTGACGTAGTCGCTCAATGCTCGCCTATTACTTTAGGCGTCGCTCCATCGCTCCTAGCATCAACTTCTCATCAATTGACTATATGACCTAACTCTTTATTTTTGAATTTATAATTGTGCTTAATTGATAATTAGCTTGACAAAAGATATAATAATGTCAAAGTTTAAGTTAATACTATAACCCACCTAATAGCTTCATTTATGATTGTGTTATAAATTTGTGGGGGATAGTACAATATGTAATACGTCAATTCGGGATAAGGATATTGTGAACATGTAGATTAAAATCAAATTTTGTTGAAGGTTTATTTTTCTTTAATGAGTAAGCAACAAGAGTAGATAATATATGGACAAAGGCATTTATTGGTGATCTATGTCTAGTATGTTCAAGGTTCATTTTATTTTTTAGATAATCAAAAACTGTTTCAATTAAGTTACGCTTTCGAAGTAAGATTTTTTCTTTCAAATCCATTAATTTATTTTCCATATTCTTCTTAATTCCATGAATCATTTTTAAGCCTCTTTCATATAAATTTAAGAACAAATTTTGCTTAATATAACCTTTATCAGCTGCTATAATTCCAGTTAATCTTTTTGTTAACTCCGGTACTGGAACCCTATCATCTACATTGCCTTTGGTCACTTTTAATGCCATAAACTCCCCTTTATTATTGATTATTACATGTAATTTAAAACCATAAAAATACCCCATAGAGGATTTACTATGTTTGGCTAATCCTTTAAAAACTTTATTGCTATAACGCCTTTTATTGTGACAAGCTTTAATCGTTGTAGAGTCAATAAAATAAATACCTGTTTCCTCACCAAACAACAAATGAATCAACATATTTAGCGGTATGAATAATCGTGCCATTAATTCAACAAATCTATTATAACTCAAGGCTTTGGGAAAATCATCCTTATGCATGCACTCTATATAACTTTTATAGAAAAATTTAAAATTCTTAGCATAGGATGTATGAAACATAATTATTATTGTTAACATTTCACTTAGACTCATGCTACAACAGCGATTTCTTTGCTTATTTGATGGTAATAACTTTCTCTGTTCATACTCCAAATAAATTTTACAAAAATCATCTATAAAACTATATAATTCTGTGATATCTTTTTTCATGCCTGTAGTTTGTTTTTTTGTTTAAAAATATAAATACTGCAGGCACTCCTTTTTGACAATCCTTTTATCTATTACTATTTCATCTATATCTTATCCCGAACTGACGTAACTCATAATATGATTCTCGTTTCTCAATAAAGTCCTTCGGTAAGTCCTTATTCGGATCTCTATAACGGTAACTTTTATTAACCCAAATAGCTTTAAAACCAAGAAGTTCTTTAATCTGTTCTAATATGGCTAGTTCATAATTATATTTATTTATTCGCAATTGACCTTTTTCTATTTTAAAGATCATGCTATACCAGTTCTGTGGGATAGCTCTATTGATTGGTGGGATATTAATATAGTAAGCTAAATCTGATTCATTCCAGTATTGGTTGATAAAACGAATTGCCTTTAAGATAGGTTGATAATCAATATGATCTTCAGAAATTTGTAATATTCTTATTATCGCAAGTAGACTACCTCTATTGCCATAAGCATAGGTGGTATGCATTTTTTCTCGCACCTGAGCCTGATACCACTTACTACCACGATGTTGTAGATCTTCAATTACTTCTTCCAGCTTCTCCTGAGGCACTACCGGATAAACTTTGTCCTCAATAATGCTTTTAGGATTTTTTGCATTTAGTATAGCCAACTTTTCTAGAATATCAAACTTTCCGTCAACACGCTTAACTTCCTGAAGAATATGACGGTCTACATGCTTCTCTGCTCCGGCTCGCATCTTTTTAATTAGTTTAATCATGGTATCTATTAAGGCATCCAACAATAGCTCCAGTCTTACACTACAGAATATTGCCATGGTGGCATATTTTATAGTCGGGGCAAAATCTAGAATATTGCTAGGTGCAAAAACCATCACACGTTCATAATATTTTAATAATAATTTTCTGTCTACTGACTCTATTATGCAGTCAGATAATTTGATTTGACCTAGTAAATTGATTTTATTTATGGCACATTGAATATTCTTAATTTTAGCTCCAGAGATATCTTTTTTAAGTTCTGATAATTCTATAATGTTATTATCCTCATCACTATTTTTACTAAGAATGCGATCTATTAAAAGAAGATTTCCTTGACTTAAATTATCAAATATTTTTCTAAAAAATTGTTGTTCAAATTTTTGTTTAGCTAACGAAATGTAATTTTCTAATTGTTTGGTATTAACAATTTCTATTCTATCTTTGATGAAATATGTACGTATTTGTTCAAGTAGCACTGAATCTGAGAAATGACGCGGTATCAAGTCATCTACAAGATAATTCATTATTAATGTAATATCCTTGGCATTTGCTACACGATATCCTAAATACTGTCTGATATCCTGACGATACCTTTCTCCAGTACGTGTATCCCAGTCAAATGTAATAATTTGTGTTGGATCAATATCTAAATGTTTGGCAACCTGTAACAATAATTGCATCGAAACTGTGTTAGCTTTATTAGAGGGAAATTGTATGTATTTTTTGAAATACACTAACATTATTGCAAAAGTTAACTGATTTGATTGACCTTTCTTTTTCTTGCATAAATTTAAATCCTCTAATGATAAATTATATTGCATTTTTATCTGTTCCTAGAAATCACAGTGTCGGTATTGATTTACTCGATTTTATTCATATTACAATTATTTTGCAATATATTTTTTGCTCTAACAATAAAAAAGTGTAAACATTATTTTTTTAGGAACTGTAAGTGGCGGCAAAAGAGCTTGTTCTTAACACTGGTCCAAATTGGAACCCCCAGAAATAACGTCCCGCCAGGCTTTAATACTCTTTCTATCGATTTAAAAGCAAGTTCTAATTCATATAAATGTTCTAAAACTTGTTCACAAATTACAATGTCAAAAATGTTGCTCGGAACATTTAACATTCCTTGCATTAAATCAGCTTGGTATAAACAACTATAAGATTCCTTCTTATATAGATCATCTCTTATTTCAATATCTGCTCCATAATAATCTATCACTTCATTATTTGGTTGATTTTCGATATAACGCCGAGATACACCAGAAGCAACACCAATATCTAATAACTTTACTCTTTGGTTTTTAGATTTAATTTCACTTACGATACGACTAACATCTTTTGAAATAACGTAATATCTACTTTGACGCAAACTATATTTCTCGCATCTACGAGAATCTACACCAAAAGCCAACTGTTTTTTATTAGTCATAATACCAAATTTTAATTCCTAATTTCTTATTTTACAGAACATAGTGTATCATTAACGATCGGAGAAAATTCTTTAACTACAGCTTTATAAAGTTTTCGTTTAAAGGGAATTATAATTGACAATAATTCGTCAAATTTAACCCAACGCCATTCCTCAAATTCTGGGTTACTAGTGTTAATATTAATATCTTCATTAGTGCCTGTAAACCTAATTAAAAACCACTTTTGTTTTTGCCCTCGGAAATTACCATTCCATAATTTAGGTATTAAAATTTTAGGTACGTCATAACTATACCAATATTTGCTTTCTGCAAGAATATCACCTTTATTACAACCTATTTCTTCTAGCATTTCCCTAAGAGCTGCAACACTGGGTGTTTCTCCCAAATCTATACCGCCTTGGGGCATTTGCCAAGCCGATATTTTAGTGTCGATTCTTTTACCAACAAACACTCTATTAGTACCATCAATTATCATCATACCTACACTTGGTCTGTATGGTAATTCATGGTAACATTTACGAAGAGTTTTATTTTTCATATTCTTAAGTTTTGTATGAAAGGCAGATTTGCAAAATGCCCATCTCTCAACCTATTATACCTGATTGCTCTTCATTTGTGTACCTAAATTATTAATCTTAAGTTATTTTAATCACTCTATTTCTCCCTTGTTCCTTTC
The DNA here is from genome assembly GCF_936269705.1 of Rickettsia endosymbiont of Oedothorax gibbosus. Lineage (NCBI taxonomy): Bacteria > Pseudomonadati > Pseudomonadota > Alphaproteobacteria > Rickettsiales > Rickettsiaceae > Rickettsia > Rickettsia endosymbiont of Oedothorax gibbosus. The sequence goes on along the minus strand of NZ_OW370493.1, from coordinate 1,174,725 downwards.
CTTGATAAAGAGCTTTGTCGGCACGCTCTATAAAATCACTAATAGTTTCTCCAATTTTATATTCAGTTACTCCTATTGAGATAGTTTTTTTAATAGGATTTTCTTGAGTTTTAACTTTAAACTCAATAGATTCCACTCTTGTTCTTACCCGCTCCGCTACATACATAGCCTCGTCAATCGTTATATCGTTTAACAGGACAGCAAATTCCTCACCTCCATATCTAGCAATTAAGTCTGTGACCCTAAAAATATTCTTCAGAACATTAGCAACGGTTTTTAGCACTACGTCTCCCGCTTGATGACCATAACTATCATTAACTTGTTTAAAATAATCAATATCACACATCAGTAAGCATAAAGGTCTTTTGCTATCATCAGCTTTTTTCACCATTTGCTTTATATGCGTATCAAAATAATGACGGTTAAATATACCAGTCAAACCATCTTTAATAGATAAGTTTACGCTTAATTCTAAATCATTGCGTAATTTATCTTGATAGTGTTTTCTTCTCAGTTGAGTTCTAATTCTAGCTAACAGCTCATTCTTATCTACTGGATACATAAAATAATCATTAATACCCAGTTCTAAACCCTTGATAACTGTTGCTCTATTTTCTTCTTCAGCTTGTAATATCAGCACTATATCATGAAATTTAATATTAGAGCGTAACATCACGCTTATTCTCAAAGGGTCTCCTTGTTCTAATTGGCAGCTAATAATTACTAAATCTAGAGGATATTCAGTATCTTTCTCCAATTCCTTGATATCAGATATTATTTTGATATTGGGGGTAAGAGTTAGAAGCATTTTATTGATATTTCTTGCCTGTACTATATCATCATTAATTAACAGTATTTTACTATCTGAAAAATTATCTTGTATTTCTATTACAGAGCCACCTAATTCAGCATTAGTAGTATTTCTTAGTTTGAGTTCATCAATAACCGCCTTCATTCTAGCAAGAGATCGTACCCTGGCAAAAAGAGCAGTATCATCAATAGGTTTTGTTAAGAACTCATCAGCTCCAGCTTCCAGACCTTTGATGCGATCTTCTGTATCAGAAAGGGCTGTAACCATAATGACTGGTATATGCATGGTAGAAATATTAGACTTAATTTTTCTACAGGTTTCAAATCCGTCCATATCAGGCATCATGGCATCAAGCAATATAATATCAATTCTATTAATGGCAAGAACATTTAGAGCGTCTTTGGCGTTATTGGCAGTAAAGACAGTGTAATATTCCCCTAAAAGTTTAGCTTCCAGTAATTTAATATTTGATTCTATATCATCAACTACTAGTACATTGGCGGTCATAAAATAAATATATTCTCTTTGATGTTTTTTAATAATATTGTGATTGTATCATAATTTTTTATAGCACTAAGTAATTTTACTAAATTATTATCAGGATAATTTAAAATTTGCAGGAAAGTACAAGACGTCATTGCAAGGAGTGCGGAAATCGCACGACAAAGCAATCCATATAGCCTTGATGTATCTATACTAATTCTCATGAATTGCTTCAATGCTACTAAAGTATCTCCTCGCAATGACTGAGTAATACCAATTGCAATAATTAACACGGTGTGTTTATCCAGTCTCTATACATAATTGATTTTACTAAATCTACATTATGAGCAAATTGATTCCAAGCGTAACAAGCCATAGTGACGATATCTTCATATACACCATAACATTGGTTAGACAAGAAATGATTTTTGATCCATTCCCAAACTTGTTCCATTGCATTAAGTTCCGGTGCATAGGGCGGAAGCGGTATCAAAGTGATATTGCTTGGCACAGTTAGTTTTTTGGCTGTGTGCCAACCTGCATTATCCGTTAGTAAAGCTATATGTCGGTTGCCTTGAATACTGCGAGAAAGCTCTTCTAAGAATTTATTCATTGCCTGTGTGTTTGCATATGGTAAAATTAATGCAAAAGCTTCTCCTGTATCATGGCAAGCAGCTCCATAAATATATGTTGAAATGAATTGCTGTTGCCGAACTTTACGGGGTCTAGTGCCACGCTTAGCCCATATACGAGTTAAGCTACCTTGTTGCCCAACTCGAGTTTCATCCTGAGACCATATATCAACTTTACATCTATCGATATTTTTTGGTAATAATTTTGTTAACATGTCTGGGAAGTTTTTTTATATGTATTTTGAGTCTCTTGATTTGACTTTGGATGCATTGAACGAGAAGTAATCCAGCTAAAACCAAGGCGGTGCATAGTATTGTAGACTGTTTTTAAAGCGCATTTAGCACCATATTCCTCAAGTAACATGATATGTAGCTCCTTTCCAGTTATATACCCACCAGTTTTACTTTCACTGAGCGTATTGATTTTATCAAAAAGAGCAGACTCTTGTATAGTGTTAATCTTCCTAGGGGCGCCGCTTCTTTGTGATTCAAATAATCCTTCAAAACCATGATTCCTAAATCTTCTGAGCCATGATTGCACAGTTTTCCAGTGTGACTTCACTATTTCAGATATGGCTTTTAAAGATTTGCCTAATTGAAGGTGATACATCGCCAATAAACGTATACGATTTCGACCATGCGGCTCATGTTTCATCATTTTTATAAAATCATGACCATGAAAACCTTGTGGTAATATTAACCTAGCCATTTGAGTACCTTTATCAGTTAAAAACCCATTTTACACCACTGCGTTAATTATTGCAATTGGTATTAGTAGTGCTCATGAAGATACAAATTATTCAGATTTACGTTATATTAAAGGAGATATATCAATACAGCTAATGTTAGGGAAGCGATAGTTGAGGTTGTTAATGCAATTTTAGAAACAAGAGATTCAAGGATTTGGGGTTTTGCTACAACTGGTTGTGCTTGTGATTCAACTAAGGTAAGTAGCTGGGATCAAAATTTAATGACTGAGTGGCATACACGCTACAAAGGACGTGGAGTGATGATTTATTGGCATGTCGATCAAAATTCCACCTGTATCTATTCCCAACTAAAAACTTGTTCTTCTTCAGAAGTAGGTAGCATGATTAAAGGAGTTCTTGATCATTGTACTAAAATGGATATGCAAAAAACTTATGTAGATACCCATGGACAAAGTACTATTGGCTTTGCTTTTAGTCACCTATTAAATTTTGATTTATTACCTAGACTTAAGAACATAAAAAAACAGAAATTATATTACTCGGCAACCAAGGATAAAAATAATTATCAGAATTTAACTGCTATTTTAAAATCATCAATTAACTGGCAGTTAATTGTCCAATACTATCATGAGGTAGTAAGATACCTAGCAGCACTAAGAACAGGGACAGTAGAACCTGAAGTAATGTTTAAAATCCTTAGTAATAATAATGCTGATCATCCTGTTTATAAGGCTCTAACTGAGATTGGTCATGCGGTAAAGACAATATTCCTATGTCGTTATTTAATGTCGGAAGCACTACGTATTACGTCAATTCGGGATAAGGATATTGTGAACATGTAGATTAAAATCAAATTTTGTTGAAGGTTTATTTTTCTTTAATGAGTAAGCAACAAGAGTAGATAATATATGGACAAAGGCATTTATTGGTGATCTATGTCTAGTATGTTCAAGGTTCATTTTATTTTTTAGATAATCAAAAACTGTTTCAATTAAGTTACGCTTTCGAAGTAAGATTTTTTCTTTCAAATCCATTAATTTATTTTCCATATTCTTCTTAATTCCATGAATCATTTTTAAGCCTCTTTCATATAAATTTAAGAACAAATTTTGCTTAATATAACCTTTATCAGCTGCTATAATTCCAGTTAATCTTTTTGTTAACTCCGGTACTGGAACCCTATCATCTACATTGCCTTTGGTCACTTTTAATGCCATAAACTCCCCTTTATTATTGATTATTACATGTAATTTAAAACCATAAAAATACCCCATAGAGGATTTACTATGTTTGGCTAATCCTTTAAAAACTTTATTGCTATAACGCCTTTTATTGTGACAAGCTTTAATCGTTGTAGAGTCAATAAAATAAATACCTGTTTCCTCACCAAACAACAAATGAATCAACATATTTAGCGGTATGAATAATCGTGCCATTAATTCAACAAATCTATTATAACTCAAGGCTTTGGGAAAATCATCCTTATGCATGCACTCTATATAACTTTTATAGAAAAATTTAAAATTCTTAGCATAGGATGTATGAAACATAATTATTATTGTTAACATTTCACTTAGACTCATGCTACAACAGCGATTTCTTTGCTTATTTGATGGTAATAACTTTCTCTGTTCATACTCCAAATAAATTTTACAAAAATCATCTATAAAACTATATAATTCTGTGATATCTTTTTTCATGCCTGTAGTTTGTTTTTTTGTTTAAAAATATAAATACTGCAGGCACTCCTTTTTGACAATCCTTTTATCTATTACTATTTCATCTATATCTTATCCCGAACTGACGTGTATTGAGATAAATCAAGCATTAAATGTTGTTGAAAGATTGAATAGTATCATGGGGTTCATATTTTATGGTAAGTTAGGTGAGATATCTACCAATAACAAAGATGACCAAGAATTAGCTATAGTCTGCTTGCATTTATTGCAGGTATGTATGGTATATATTAACACATTGATTATTCAAGAAGTATTATCTGAGCCAATTTGGCAACATAAACTAACTGACGAAGATAAAAGAGGATTAACACCTTTAATTCATAACCATATTAATCCATACGGCTTATTCCCATTAGATTTAACTCAACGCCTAATCATAGAACAGCCAAAACAAATGGTAACAGTATGATTAGTAACATTGAACGTACCCCTGTTCGTCAAAAAGCTAAGCAACTAGCTAAATCCTTAAGGTCAGAATATCCTAATTATGATTATTTACGTGAGCTTTTTCGGCACTTGCGGAAAGAATTAAATGTTGAGGTGAACCATAAAGACAAGAAATTACCATATGTACCAACAGAAAAGGAAATAGATAAATATTATAAAGTAGTCTGGCAATCTCGTAATATGAAGCATGTAGTAATAATTAAAACATTATTATATACGGGAGTTAGAGTTAGTGAGTTGGTTAAACTAAAACTAAGCGATGTTGATGTCGATAGATGTCAAATAAAAGTCATAGAAGGTAAGGGAAAAAAAGACAGAATAGTTCCGTTTCCTAATAACTTTAAGGAAATACTAGCATTACATATAGACACAATGGAAAAAATAGGGGCAAAATATTTATTTGAATCATCATGGAACAAGGCATACACAGATAGAGGTATTAGAAAGATCTTAGCTGGGTACACTAAGGAAGCTGGCATTGTAGAATCAATTTCACCACATAAATTAAGACATTTCTTATTCACTTGGTTAAAGAAGCAAGGGGTAGAAGATGCTTTAATTCAGCCATATTCAGGACATGAAAGTCGTCAATCTTTAGAGATATATTCTAAATTATCTATAGGTGATGCCCAGAAAGAATATGACAATGTTATCAAGAGATTTCCTGTCTAAAATGAAAGTGGCACTTCATCGCACGTTCCCTAACACTCCGCCTAATAATAAATACTCTAGCCATCAAGGTTCGATAAAATTGAGAGTATCGTTTTAATTCCAACTCCTAATAAAGTACACCACATAGTAAAATATTGGGGTAGTTGCTATGGTGAAAAACAGTTTGAATAAATAGCTGTTAAATATTAAAGATATCATTTGTTCATAAGGTACAACCCCAATAACTGTAACAAAGATAACTACAATCGATGTATCAATAAATAACGATATGGCACTACTCAAATTTCTTAGAAAAAGGTATTTATTGTTAGTAAGTTTGCGAATCAGTAAATAAAGCCTTATATCTATCATCTGAGCTGTATAACTAGCTGTTATTGAACCAAATAGTGATACGCTATATGCCCCAAATACCGAGTCAAAAGTATTATTGTCAATTTTTGACCAGGTAGTAGCTTGTAGATAACCCATGAAACTGATAATACATAATACCAAAATATTTATACTAGTTGCCAATCTAACACAAAATTGTGCTTTTTCTTTACCATAAAACTCAGATATTAAGTTAGTTATTAGAAAAGTGACCGGATAAAAAATCGCCCCAACCGATAGTTCAAAGGTATAAATAGAGAAAATAGGTAAATAAACAAATTTCTGATATACTAAGTTACTAACTACTATTAGCACAACAAATAAAACACATAAAAAAACATAAATTTTTTCTTGTAACTGCATATATAGATATCCCGAATAAGTTCTTAATATTGAGCTGTAAATTGTCATATATGGACGAGTGAATTTGTCAACAAAGAAAATAAAAAAATAGAGCCACAAAGGAAGCGGTCATATATTCGGCATCGAGTGCCATAATGGTTTCTGCATTCTTATAAATATCCTTGAGTGACCTCTCATTCCCACGGCTTCTAGAGCCTCGACATAATTACGGATTTTATTCAGAATACTTATTCATTAACTCTTTAACTTTCGTTCTCTTTATTGTTACTATTCTTTACTCGCAATATTTATCAATTACCAATTTTTATTTAGTTGACATAGTTTCTTCTTTTTTCTCAACTAAACTAATTTGCAACATATTCGCTACCATTGTATAATGGTTCCAATATTTTGGACAGAAAAATAAGAAAAATGAGATAGAATTCTTTAGCAAACAAGGAGAGCTAGAGATGAAAAAACAAGTAAGGCAATATAGTGCTGAGGAGAAAGCCAAAATTGTCATAGAAGCAATTAAGGGAGAGCTAACAATAGCCCAGATAACCAGTAAGTATGGTGTTCATGCAACACAGATCAGTAACTGGAAAAAACAAGGTCTTGAGTTGTTAGTACAAGGTTTTAAGAATAAAACACAGAGTGCTGATCCAAATCAGCAGGGGTTAATCAAGAATCTATATGAGCAAATTGGTCAGTTAAGCGTTGAGTGTGACTGGCTCAAAAAAAAATCTGCATTGTTTGGAATTAAAGGTTAGGTGTAATATGATAGAGCCTAATCATAATAAGTTAACAATTGTACAACAGTGTAAGTTATTGGATATTAGCAGGTCAACCTATTACTATCAACCTACTGGTATTAGTGAACAAGATATCAAGATTATGGCAATAATTGATGAGACCTATACTATGCATCCATATTATGGTATGCGGCGGATGGCTAAATATTTACAAGCCCAAGGTTTTTCGGTAGGTCGTAAAGCTGTTAGACGTTACTACAAGATAATGGGTCTTGAAGCTGTTTATCCTAAAATAAATTTAAGCAAGAGGAATCAAGCGCATAAAATATATCCTTATTTACTAAAAGGATTAGAAATAGTATTGCCAAACCAGGTTTGGAGTGCAGATATAACGTATATAAGACTGAGCCAAGGGTTCGTATATTTAGTAGCTATTATTGACTGGTATAGTCGTTATATTCTAAGTTGGCGAATCTCCATTAGTTTGGAAAGTGAATTTTGTGTAACAGCCCTTGAAGACGCTATAGAAAAATATGGTATGCCAAAAATATTTAATACTGATCAAGGAGTACAATTTACCTCGGAGAATTTTATTAGTATGCTAAAGCTACATAATATCTTGATTAGTATGGATGGTAAGGGACGAGCCTTAGATAATATTTTTATTGAACGTTTTTGGCGATCATTAAAACAGGAAAAAATTTATCGGATTATTTTAACAACAGTAAAGGAGGCAAAGACAGCAATTAACGAATATATGGACTTTTATAATAGACAAAGGATACATCAAGCTTTGGATTATAAAAATCCAGAATGTGTATATTTTGAAAAAAATATTGTATAAAAACAACAATTTAATTTTTGTGAATTATATCTCTATTTATCTAAATTTTTGTCTAGACAAAGGGGACCACCTTAGCATTTGGATAGGCAAAAATGAAGGTGCTAAATTTTGGATGCAAGTAGTTACTGAGTTAAAGAATCGAGGAATTGAACAAATTTATGTTGCTTGTGTGGGGTTTAAAGGGCTTTCCAGAAGCTATAAGCAGTGTATTCCCGAGTACTATAGTACAATTATGTATTGTACATATGGTTCGCAATTCAGTAAAGTATGTGTCATATAAAGATTTAAAAGAGGTCACATCAGATCTAAAACAAATTTATACAGCTAATAATGACGAAATGGCACGTTTAAAACTTCAGCAATTTGGTGTAAAATGGGATAAAAAATATCCGGTAATTTCTGATATTTGGCAACGTAATTGGTCTGGGATAATACCGTTTTTTGCCTTTCCTGAAGAGAACAGAAAGGTAATTTATACTACTAACACTATAGAATCTGTAAATCGTCAAATTAGAAAAATTATCAAAAATAAGGGGGTGTTTCCAGATGATAAGTCAATTCAAAAAATAATATTTTTATCCCTACAAAATGCAGCCAAAAAATGGACCATGCCTATTAAAGATTGGTCTTTAGCTTTAAATCAATTTGAAATACTTTGTGGAGATTTTAAATATGATTTATTGGAAAATAAAAAATGAACTTTGTGAGTAGACCTAACCAATTGCTTGGTTAAGCCCCTCCTCAGAACCGGACATGCAGAGCTACCGCATCCGGCTCCCGAAAGGTAAGATAGGCTTGTACCCTATTTTTTTTTGTTGGTTTTAGAACATTGAAATGGTCTTCCACTTATTTGGAAAGTCGACCCTTTTGAGTATTTCAGCTAATCTTTGCCAATTCATCTTACGCTTCCCACCCATTCTATTAAACCACCCATATATTGCTCGCCTAGTTTGGTGAATAAATGAACTTACTCGTCTTTGATTATCTGATATACCATGATAATTGATCCACCCCTTTGTAGCTCTAATGACTTGCAATAATATCTGTTCTTTGCCCCTCTCATTAAGGTGACTTCGTAGATATTCTCTTAGCCCTTTAAGCTTCTCGGTAAATCGATCTTTCCTTGTGGTATATTTTAATCTCCATATGTTACCAAACCTTGATTTACCCCAATAGCAAGTAAAGCCAAGAAAATTATAACTCTTGATCTTCTTACCTTGCTTAGCTAAGTCCTCAGCATGGTATCTACCGGACTGAATCATCTGCGATTTAGCTTCATTGATGTTCAAGCCATACTTGTTTAATCTTTTGGGCAAAACCTCATAAAACTTCCTCGCGTCTTCTTCATTCTCAAAGACGAACACCATATCGTCACAATACCTCACCATTCCAGTTTGCCCTCTTATGTTTTCCTTGCTGATTTTAGCAAACCAACAGTCAATAACATAATGTAGGAAGACATTTGCCAAAATTGGTGATGTTTTAGACCCTTGGCGGCATCCTTCCTTGTTAGTAACTGTAATGCCGTTTTCTATAATTGGTGTTTCCATCAGTTTCATAACTAGTCTTAGGAATCTTTTGTCAGATATTCTCTTTCTTAGGAATCCCATCAACTCAGAATGTTTGATTGAATTGAAGCACTTAGTTATATCAATTTCAACTACAGCTCCTTTATTGAAGTTATACGTAAGTCTATTCAACTCCTTAAGTGCATCATGGGCGTTTAATTTAGGTCGAAACCCGTAAGAACATTTTAAGAATATTGGCTCGAACACTGAGTTTAATATCTTGCTTACTGCCGACTCGATTATCTTGTCTTCAAAGCATGATATTACCAAAGGTCTTTTGCCTCCATCTTCTTTTGGAATCAATGTAATTCGTGCAGGTTTAGCTTGATATTGCCCCTTGCGAATTTTAGTAAGGAGCGAGAGCAAATTTGCTTCCAACTTCTTACCATAAACCGCTTTGGTTATACCATCTATTCCTACAGCTTTCTTGCTATCAAGTTCCTTATATTGTTCTTCTAACATCTTTAAATCAATAATATGTCCAAGATTATTAAACTTTATGTCTTGATTTTGTGATGATAGCAACTTTATACGCTCAAGTTTCGTTGACCATGTATTTCCGTCTATGCTGTGTACGGTCATTGTTTCCCTCTTACGTTCTTACCTTTCTGTCAGCCCTTCGCTCCACTCCCATTACGAAGCTTCATCACTACTACAACTGACTCAGCCATCCTTAACACCATCTCCAAAGCCTTATGTTTCGGCACTTGTACTTTGAATACTTACTTAACTCAGTAAGAGTTATAAGGACTTCTCAAGTTGTGTCATTAATCTCTACAAACTCGCTGACGCCTGAGACCCCGATGGTTGAAAACTTTCGGATTTTCGCTAGTTTGACCTCTAGTTTTCTCTTGTCTACTGCGTTGTGTAGCACATCGACTTCCACTACCAATATCATTTCAGGGCTATCACGTTCACCATTTGGTTTCGGCTCGGATGTTTCGCTGTCTACGCTTTACTACTGTCGTTACCTTCAGCAGCACAAGACTCGCTATATGGTGGAGCTAGCTACTCCTTCCATAACAGGACTTTCACCCGTAAGATTAATGCACCTTATCTTGACGCACACACAAATTAAATGATTGACTCGATTGACTCTATTATTTAGATAAATATTTTTTTGAAAATTTAGAGCCTTTCTAATTAAGTGTGTAAATTTTTCATAGGGCTTAAATTCTACCTTCAAATTTTATCAAAAAGTGAGCCATAGCTGCGTTCCAGTTCGGAATCGGCATAACCCATTTCTTGGTCATATAATCAATTGCCAAATATAAGGTCTTAAAAACGGCATTATCATTTGGAAAAACCCGTTTATTCTTAGTAACCTTACGTAATTGGCTATTGACAGATTCTATACTATTAGTTGTGTATATTACTTTCCTTATCGCCTCAGGGTATTCTAGAAAAACCATTAAATTTTCCCAATGAACATACCAAGATTTAGCAATTTGTGGATACTGTTTACTCCATTTAGCTTCAAAAGATTCTAAAGCAAGATGTGCTTCTTCCTCTGTGCTAGCAGTATATATAGGCTTTAAATCAGCCGCTAATTCTTTTCGGTCTTTATATGATACATATTTTAAACTATTTCTAATCTGATGTACAATACATAATTGATGTTCGGTTTTCGGAAAAACTGCTTCTATTGCCTCAGACATACCGGTTAAATTATCACTGCAAGCAATAAGCATGTCTTGCATACCTCTGTTCTTCATCTCAGTAAAATTACCAAGCCAAAATTTAGCTCCTTCATTTTCACTGTTCCACAATCCTAAAATATCCTTCCTTCCAGATAAATCAATACCTAATGCTACATATACAGACTTATTGATAATTCGTTTATCTTGACGTACTTTTACTACTAAACAGTCAAAAAATACTATAGCATATACTCGATCCAATGGTCGGCTTTGCCATATCTTGACATCCTCAATTACATCATCAGTAATTTGACTTATCAAACTTTCGCTAACGTCAGCTCCATACAATTCTTGCATTTGAATCTTAATATCAGATAAGCTCATTCCTTTAGCGTATAACGATATTATTTTATCATCAAATCCTTCAATACGTCTTTGACGCTTCGGAATTAATGCAGGTTCAAATGTACTACTTCTATCCCTTGGAACCTCAATCTCTACAACTCCATTATTTGTTACTAGATTCTTTACTTTACTACCATTACGAACATTATTGCTATCAGTATGACAATATTTATCATATCCTAAGTGATTATTCATCTCTGACTGCAATGCCTTCTCTACAAGCCTTTTGGTTAATTGTTTTAATAAACCATCCTCTTTAAATAAAGTTGATATATCTGTATCATTATTTATTAATAAATCTATTGCTTGATTCATTGCTTCATTTTGTTTGTGACGCATTATAATTTCTCCTTTTGTTATATTATATTTTTATATAACCTTTGAAAAATTTACACACTTATTTGTACAGAGCCGAAAATCTCCGTAAGAGGGATCATAATATATTCTCCAATTTTGTTGTTATTATTCGAGAACTTTATAATCCCTCCCTTCTTACTTTTCAAATATTCTTTCTCCTAACACACTAGTTTGAAAGAAGGTTTTATTTTTACCATAGCTCACCACCAACAGTTTGTTTATGTTATTACATAATGCTTAGCATTTTGTTTGGTGCTTACGTCAAACTCAGGTTAATGTATCTTTATCTGTATCTAATTTTTTAGCCATAATTCCTCCTTGCTTGCTTAAGTTACTTTTTTTACAGTAATCTCTTACTGCTTTCTTTGCAACTTACACAAACTATAGGACAGACTCCATAACATAATTGCTGGGCTGAGATTTGATATATAATATATAACTCACCCGCAAACACTATTGCCATCCCCGTTTATTATTGTCATCGCCGTTTACTATTGTCATATATGGACGAGTGAATTTGTCAACAAAGAAAATAAAAAAATAGAGCCACAAAGGAAGCGGTCATATATTCGGCATCGAGTGCCATAATGGTTTCTGCATTCTTATAAATATCCTTGAGTGACCTCTCATTCCCACGGCTTCTAGAGCCTCGACATAATTACGGATTTATTCAGAATACTTATTCATTAACTCTTTAACTTTCGTTCTCTTTATTGTTACTATTCTTTACTCGCAATATTTATCAATTACCAATTTTTATTTAGTTGACATAGTTTCTTCTTTTTTCTCAACTAAACTAATTTGCAACATATTCGCTACCATTGGTGACTACTGCATAAGCAATCCTTGCTAACTTATTTGCTAAACCAACACATATAATATTATATGATTTATTTTCAGCAAATTTCTTCACTGCCCACTGCACTAGTTTATCTTTCGATTCCTTACCACTTTTTGCTCTTATTGCTATTGTCCTTGCAGCTTGAATCAACATAGTTCTGGCATATCTATCTCCCTGTTTGGTAATCCCTCCTAAAACTATCTTATCTCCTGAGCTATGTTGCTTTGGTACCAAACCAAGCGAAGCAGCAAAATCCCTCGGGGTTGGATAACTTTCCATTGGGGCTACACTCAAACAACTAGCATTGATTGCTCCAATGCCAAAAATTGTCTGCAACCTAGTAGCTTTCTCACTTTGCTTATTATTGCTGATAATCAGCTTTTCTAAAGTTTTCTCTTTGTCACATAAATCCTCAATTTCTTTACATTCTAAAAGTAAAATTGACCGTATCCCAGAATTTATATAACCTTTACTATACGCTAACTCTACCTCCAGCCTACATGATTTGCAAAATTTATTTTTACTTAATTTTGTATTATAGCCATATTCACATAAACTTGATATTGTAGAATTAGTTTTTTGCACACGATCTCTGATCGTATTACTTCTAATTTTATGCAAAAATTTTATATCTTGTTCCTCTTTGCTTTTTGGAAGCACAGTTTTTAATTCTGGATCACGAGCCGCTTTGCATATTGCTAACGCATCGTTATAATCATTTTTCTGTTTCGATGTAGCATAAACTTTTACATCTTTTGTTTTCATTAGTTTGACTTGCAAACCAAGCTTAGCAATTTCCTATGACCAATAATTAGCTCCTCCACATGCTTCCATAGCTACCAATGAACTTTTATCGAGATTGCTTAAATAGGCTATTAACTCATCTCTTGTAACTTTTTGATAACCTATTTTTTTGCCATTTTGATCGACTTGCACCAAGTGCATACTATTTTTTGCTAAATCTATTCCTATTATAGTATTTTTTATGCTATTATTTATCATGGTATGGACCTATTAATTAAATTATTATTTAATTTGGAGCAGCTGAAAACTATTTTTCAGCTGACTCCGTACAAGTAAAGCATATTTCGCTTCACTCGTCCATACCATCATTCCCGCGTAGGCGGGAATCTATAATACCTCAGGGTATTTTTAGATCCCTGCTTTCGCAGGGATGACAACCATGATCCTATATTTTATACCAATTGCAATAATTAACACGGTGTGTTTATCCAGTCTCTATACATAATTGATTTTACTAAATCTACATTATGAGCAAATTGATTCCAAGCGTAACAAGCCATAGTGACGATATCTTCATATACACCATAACATTGGTTAGACAAGAAATGATTTTTGATCCATTCCCAAACTTGTTCCATTGCATTAAGTTCCGGTGCATAGGGCGGAAGCGGTATCAAAGTGATATTGCTTGGCACAGTTAGTTTTTTGGCTGTGTGCCAACCTGCATTATCCGTTAGTAAAGCTATATGTCGGTTGCCTTGAATACTGCGAGAAAGCTCTTCTAAGAATTTATTCATTGCCTGTGTGTTTGCATATGGGGGGAGTAGACGTAATAGTCACCTATTACGCCCCTCGTTAGAACCGCATCGTGCCCTATTAAGGCAATGGGCTCAAGATATCATCATTTACACGGTATGCTCACTGAAACATGACATGATATACTTTTACCTTTGGCAAAGGATGGCGTGTAATAAAAAGTCTAAATTGTTCCCAGTTAAATGATTTCTTCTGACTGCGTCTATTTAGCCATTTGAACATTATTTTAACCGCCTTCCATATGAAACCATTTACGGCATCGCAATTGTGCGACACTCCATAATATTGGATATGTCCTCTAAGCTTACTGCAAAAGATTGTCCATATGATAGGTAGTTTGTATTTGTTTCTAATGCCTTTACACCAATCATTAACTTTCTTTAACTTGGTGCTTATCCTTTTTCCACTGCTCTTTAACTTAGGTATTATTCTACCATTCCTAGACTTTCCCAGATAAAAGGTAAATCCTAGAAAATCAAAGGACTCCTGTTTTATGCCTCGAGACAACTGGTTCTTTGAAAATCTGACCAATTTGGTCTTTTCTTCATTAAGTTTAAGTTTGTACTTTTCAAGTCGTTTCACAAGAACTACTTTAATCTTCTTTGCATCCTCTTCATATCTACAGCATATCACTGCATCGTCACAGTAGCGAAATAATTCTACCGTACCACTGCAATGCTGGGTTACTACTTTTTTAATCCATTCATCTAGTACATAGTGAGCAAATATATTCGCAAGTATGGGGCTTACAATACTTCCTGCAATTACCCCTTCTTCTAGGATAGTTAACTCTCCATCAGATAATACTCCCGCCTTAAACATACGGATTAAATACCTAATTAGCCTCTCATCCTGAACCTTCTCCCGTAATATTTCGATCAATATCTTCCTATCCAATGTACCAAAAAAAGTTCGCTAAGTCTAAGTCTATTATGCTCTCAACCTCATTTTCATAAAGATGTTTAGAAAGCTCCCTTACTGCATCATGACATCCAATCCCTGCCCTGAAACCGTAGGAACACTTAAGGAATAATGGCTCATAGATATTTTCAAGTACCTTCTTCATCATCTTTTGGCAAAGCTTATCTTCAAAATTGCTAATCCCTAAAGTCCTATACTTACCCGGGCTTCCTTCCTTTGGTATCTTTACCTCTAGTATATTCCCTGGTTTATATACCATGTTCTTTAGTTTCTTAACCAATTCTCTGATATTTTCTGTAAGGTTTAAGCTATAGCTCGATTTGTCCATACCATCTGTTCCCACCGCTCTATTTACATCAAGCTCTTGGTAACATTTGGTAAGTGCTTCTTCATTAAATAAATGCATGAGATTGTTAAATCTCTTGCCCTTATCCTGTGAGGATAACCATGCTATTCTTTTTAGTTTCGTTTCTGTATTTATTTGATATTCTGTTGTTATCATAACATTTCCCTAAAAAGATCGATTTTACCCAGGATCCTTCGCTCCACAAACTTTCCTCTGCTTCAACACTACTATGATCCATCCGACTTCCTATATCCCCTCTCAGCTCCCTTGGGTTTTACTCTTGTCGGCTGATACTTCAAAAAAAATGGAAGAGAATATAGGATATCCCACGTTCATAGATAAACTTTTATTACATGCCATGCTCTCCGACCCCGGAAACCTAAACCTATATCTGCCTAATTTACGATATAGATAATGTTGCATTCCTTTATCTTAACAAAGTCTGCGATCTCATATAACATTTTTAACGTGGCTCAATCACTACGGCCTGTAATATCTCTGCCTACGCTTAGCATAATTGTTGCCAATTTCTGCCCAAGGCTCGATACTTAGTGTGCTAGGTCAACACTTCTAAGACTGTTCTTTCAACAACTAGTTTATCTACACTTCGTGGCGCACTAAAATTAATGCAAAAGCTTCTCCTGTATCATGGCAAGCAGCTCCATAAATATATGTTGAAATGAATTGCTGTTGCCGAACTTTACGGGGTCTAGTGCCACGCTTAGCCCATATACGAGTTAAGCTACCTTGTTGCCCAACTCGAGTTTCATCCTGAGACCATATATCAACTTTACATCTATCGATATTTTTTGGTAATAATTTTGTTAACATGTCTGGGAAGTTTTTTTATATGTATTTTGAGTCTCTTGATTTGACTTTGGATGCATTGAACGAGAAGTAATCCAGCTAAAACCAAGGCGGTGCATAGTATTGTAGACTGTTTTTAAAGCGCATTTAGCACCATATTCCTCAAGTAACATGATATGTAGCTCCTTTCCAGTTATATACCCACCAGTTTTACTTTCACTGAGCGTATTGATTTTATCAAAAAGAGCAGACTCTTGTATAGTGTTAATCTTCCTAGGGGCGCCGCTTCTTTGTGATTCAAATAATCCTTCAAAACCATGATTCCTAAATCTTCTGAGCCATGATTGCACAGTTTTCCAGTGTGACTTCACTATTTCAGATATGGCTTTTAAAGATTTGCCTAATTGAAGGTGATACATCGCCAATAAACGTATACGATTTCGACCATGCGGCTCATGTTTCATCATTTTTATAAAATCATGACCATGAAAACCTTGTGGTAATATTAACCTAGCCATTTGAGTACCTTTATCAGTTAAAAACCCATTTTACACCACTGCGTTAATTATTGCAATTGGTATCACTTTCTCATCAAATCCATTAAATCTCCTCAGCCCTTTTGGTATTAATTGAGGATTATACTCTCCTTCCCGATCTCTTGGTACTTCTACTGTCAGCTTACGACCATCCCCATCAATTACTGTCTTCTCATAGCTACCATTACGACGATTATTATCTACTTTTGCCATCTTGCTATGTTTTGAATATCCTAATTCATGATCCAACTCACTTGCTAATATTTTCTCAACTATTTGCTTCTTTAGCTGTTGAAATAAACCATCTCGACCAAATAACTCCGATGGATCTGCTTTTGATAATAATTCTTCTACTAGCTGATTACTGATGTTTAATGTATCTTTATCTGTATCTAATTTTTTAGCCATAATTCCTCCTTGCTTGCTTGCTTAAGTTACTTTTTTTACAGTAATCTCTTACTGCTTTCTTTGCAACTTACACAAACTATAGGACAGACTCATTTTTGCCAGTTAATACCGCCATGTATAAAGCATCCCGTGGTATTTTTCTGCCTCCCCTAATAAATCTTCGTCCTTGCTTATTACCACTATCATGGGCGTACGGAGCTATCCCCACAATTGCTGACAATTCATTACTACTATAATTTTTATCCCCTAATTCAGGTACAAAACTAATTAGTTTTGTAGCCAAACATTTACCAATACCAGGTACAGTCTCTAATATTTTTACCTTCTCTTTTAACTCTTCTGACTCATCTATTGTTTTGTTTAACTTCTTATCAAGCTCAGCTATTTCATTTTGTAAGAATTTAATGTGTTTTTCTATACTATCTTTATCAATACCATCAATACTATGATGTAGTCTTTTCTTTTCATTGCTAAGCATTAATACTAAATCTTCTCGTCTTTGCTTATATCTCTTCAAATTCTCTGATTCAACTTGATATATATAATTCGCTGAAAGCTGCATCTTATCACCATAATATGCTAATTTAAATGCATCCTTCCTATCAGTTTTACACAAATTTACCGATTTACTAAAAGAATTAAAACTATATGTATTGACCTTATGTATTTGTTGCTTATTATTATACAGCTTTTGACAAATCTCAGCTTCGTATCCTCCAGTGGGTTCACATATTATTAGCTTAATCTCTTGCTCTTTTGCTAATTTAATCACCTCTTCATGACCAGCTGCATCATTGGCAAAACGATGATATTTAGGTTTATCGCTTGTATTATATACACATATATCAAGCCATTGTTTACTTACATCTAGACCTATTATTTTACTCATGATATAATCTCCTTCGTCTTATTGTGCAAGGCTGCTACTTCCAACACCTTCTGCAATTTGTTCAAAGCAAACTTTGTAAGAGGGTACTTATTCTATGCTCGATTATCTCAATCAAGTACCCCTCAAATCACCCTCTTACCATTACTTATATCATAATTTAAAGATATAAGTACCCTACAATTTTTGTAAAGATGGTATTAGGATAGAAAAAAGTTTTTGTTTGGGAGGTATTAATAATGTGGATATTAGCTGCGTTATGGCTGTTGTAGATTGATAAAAAGCATTTTTGATATGATCAAAGCCATAGGTAAATAATGAAAACAATTGTCTTTCAATGGTTTTGTACCGTTTTATTCGGATGGGATTTAAGGCATTTTGTATTATTCCATTTTTGACTATTAAAGCTGAAGCAATAGCAGTTATCACTAATAATTTTTCAAATCTATCCAATTTTACAATGTGACTTTTTTCAATATCAAAACCACCGCTTTTTAGGTGCAAAAATAGTCGTTCAACACTCCAACGAAATTTATATAAAGCAAAAATATCTTGCTCTATTTCAATTGAAGACACCAGAACCATCAGCTCGCTCTTATCATTTCTATATGCGGTAAAATTAACCTTTCTATTCCATAATATACCACTACAAGCCCTATACTCTAAGGCTTTAACATCACTAAATATTCTTTCAATGGTTAAAGTTCTTAAACCTTTTGTAAGACGAATTTTATGATCCATTTTTAATGGAATAACAAACTTTAGATGGTTATTTATCAGAAAGTCTAACCATTCTTTATTCATAAATTCTCTATCAGCAAGCAAATATTTTATTCTTTCAACGCCAAAATTATTAATAAATTTCTGTAAAAATTCCTTCATAAATTCTGCAGAACACCCGCCACCATGCGACAAAGTCTTCCAGAATATTGGCACCGATATTTTACCAATTACCATTACTAAAAATAAAATATTAATATCGGATTTACCAAATTTCCAACTTGTCCTATCCATTGCTACGACATAATTTTTTGAAGCAAAAAAGCTTAATAGCAAATAGCCAACCTTCATATAATCAAAATTAAAATCTTTTAAAAAACGATAAATTCTATGAGTTTTTGACGTCGCTTTAGCATCACCTAAAATACCAAGTGCTAAACCTTTTTGATAAATTGAGCTGCCCGTCAGCAAACTAATTACCATACCAAACAAACATTTTAATCTTGATTTATTTCCGTCTATATATAAAATCAATTCTTGAAGTATTATATTAACCTCAGTTTGATGTAAGAGGAAGGTTGAGATTGTTTAATTTTCCAAAAGCTACAGAAATTTTATTAGGCTTAAAAACATAGGCAAGCAGTCCAGCTAATACGTTAGTTTGAAAATTCATAACAGATCTGTGCCTTGTATGGTCTATATGACAAAGGTTTTTTAGTTGATCGTTAATGGTTTCAATAATATACCTTTTATTTAAAAACCGCTTTTTAATAGGATCTATTATTCTTTCTTTCATATTACTTTTAATTTTTGTTATTAGTTCTAAACCTTGATTAGCAAGGGATTGAGTGAGTTTTTTACTGATATACCCACGATCACCAAAAAGCCAGCCTTGTAATTTATCTACTAAATTTTCCACCACTGCTCTATCATCAACATTTCCTGGAGTTAAAGAAAAACTCATAATCTCTCCGCAACTGTTAATGACAATATGTAGCTTACAACCAAAGAACCACCCAGTGGAAGTCTTACCTCTTTTTGCTATGTCTTTGAATACTTTATGTCTATTAATTCTTAAATTATGGCAAGCAGGAAGTTTAGTAGAGTCGATATAATATTGACCAGTTTGTTTTCCTGATAGGCTTTTTAGCAGTAACACCATGGGCATGAAGCTCATTGGCATTAACTGAACAAAACGACTATAGCTCACAAGTTTTGGAAATTCCTTTCTATAACTTTGACATAGGCAGCATAAATAAAAATCTTTAAAGGTACGGTAGTGACTCAAGTGAAACATTACTATAATAGTAATAATCTCTGAGAGTCCTATACTGCAAACTACTTTACGCTTACGGTTAGGATTTGGTAATATATATTTATTTTGCTCCGTATCAAAATGCTTGCAAAAATCATCAATTAAGCAGAAAATCTCCGTAAGAGGGATCATAATATATTCTCCAATTTTGTTGTTATTATTCGAGAACTTTATAATCCCTCCCTTCTTACTTTTCAAATATTCTTTCTCCTAACACACTAGTTTGAAAGAAGGTTTTATTTTTACCATAGCTCACCACCAACAGTTTGTTTATGTTATTACAAAATGCATAATATAATACTTCAAGAATTGATTTTATATATAGACGGAAATAAATCAAGATTAAAATGTTTGGTTGGTATGGTAATTAGTTTGCTGACGGGCAGCTCAATTTATCAAAAAGGTTTAGCACTTGGTATTTTAGGTGATGCTAAAGCGACGTCAAAAACTCATAGAATTTATCGTTTTTTAAAAGATTTTAATTTTGATTATATGAAGGTTGGCTATTTGCTATTAAGCTTTTTTGCTTCAAAAAATTATGTCGTAGCAATGGATAGGACAAGTTGGAAATTTGGTAAATCCGATATTAATATTTTATTTTTAGTAATGGTAATTGGTAAAATATCGGTGCCAATATTCTGGAAGACTTTGTCGCATGGTGGCGGGTGTTCTGCAGAATTTATGAAGGAATTTTTACAGAAATTTATTAATAATTTTGGCGTTGAAAGAATAAAATATTTGCTTGCTGATAGAGAATTTATGAATAAAGAATGGTTAGACTTTCTGATAAATAACCATCTAAAGTTTGTTATTCCATTAAAAATGGATCATAAAATTCGTCTTACAAAAGGTTTAAGAACTTTAACCATTGAAAGAATATTTAGTGATGTTAAAGCCTTAGAGTATAGGGCTTGTAGTGGTATATTATGGAATAGAAAGGTTAATTTTACCGCATATAGAAATGATAAGAGCGAGCTGATGGTTCTGGTGTCTTCAATTGAAATAGAGCAAGATATTTTTGCTTTATATAAATTTCGTTGGAGTGTTGAACGACTATTTTTGCACCTAAAAAGCGGTGGTTTTGATATTGAAAAAAGTCACATTGTAAAATTGGATAGATTTGAAAAATTATTAGTGATAACTGCTATTGCTTCAGCTTTAATAGTCAAAAATGGAATAATACAAAATGCCTTAAATCCCATCCGAATAAAACGGTACAAAACCATTGAAAGACAATTGTTTTCATTATTTACCTATGGCTTTGATCATATCAAAAATGCTTTTTATCAATCTACAACAGCCATAACGCAGTTAATATCCACATTATTAATACCTCCCAAACAAAAACTTTTTTCTATCCTAATACCATCTTTACAAAAATTGTAGGATACTTATATCTTTAAATTATGATATAAGTAATGGTAAGAGGGTGATTTGAGGGGTACTTGATTGAGATAATCGAGCATAGAATAAGTACCCTCTTACAAAGTTTGCTTTGAACAAATTGCAGAAGGTGTTGGAAGTAGCAGCCTTGCACAATAAGACGAAGGAGATTATATCATGAGTAAAATAATAGGTCTAGATGTAAGTAAACAATGGCTTGATATATGTGTATATAATACAAGCGATAAACCTAAATATCATCGTTTTGCCAATGATGCAGCTGGTCATGAAGAGGTGATTAAATTAGCAAAAGAGCAAGAGATTAAGCTAATAATATGTGAACCCACTGGAGGATACGAAGCTGAGATTTGTCAAAAGCTGTATAATAATAAGCAACAAATACATAAGGTCAATACATATAGTTTTAATTCTTTTAGTAAATCGGTAAATTTGTGTAAAACTGATAGGAAGGATGCATTTAAATTAGCATATTATAGTGATAAGATGCAGCTTTCAGCGAATTATATATATCAAGTTGAATCAGAGAATTTGAAGAGATATAAGCAAAGACGAGAAGATTTAGTATTAATGCTTAGCAATGAAAAGAAAAGACTACATCATAGTATTGATGGTATTGATAAAGATAGTATAGAAAAACACATTAAATTCTTACAAAATGAAATAGCTGAGCTTGATAAGAAGTTAAACAAAACAATAGATGAGTCAGAAGAGTTAAAAGAGAAGGTAAAAATATTAGAGACTGTACCTGGTATTGGTAAATGTTTGGCTACAAAACTAATTAGTTTTGTACCTGAATTAGGGGATAAAAATTATAGTAGTAATGAATTGTCAGCAATTGTGGGGATAGCTCCGTACGCCCGTGATAGTGGTAATAAGCAAGGACGAAGATTTATTAGGGGAGGCAGAAAAATACCACGGGATGCTTTATACATGGCGGTATTAACTGGCAAAAATGGTTTTCAATATTTAAAAACTTTATACAATAGGCTTGTTAATAATTTTAAACCTAAGAAAGTTGCGATAGTTGCTTGTATGCGTAAGCTACTTGAAGTTTGCCATAAACTTATTCAACAAAAACGTTGTTTTATTATTTAGATAAATATTTTTTTGAAAATTTAGATAAAAGATAATTGCTATGGATTCTATCTTAAATCAGGAAGAATTGCATATCTAGACATAATTTAAGTGAAAATTAACATATCCATGACCACTTATAAGCGATATTGCCATTTTATTTTTATAAATACCACCTTCATGCAATATCCAGGCTAGTGGATAATGGGTTACAGCTTTTACATAACTAGATTCCAGCTCTTGTAGCTTTATAGGGTCTGATGTTGAATTATAAATTCCGATCATCACCAAAAACTAAAGCATTAACTAAAGTCGGTGTATAGAGGGATTTAAGCTTTTCAAAACTATATAAATTTTTATCTTCTTTGACATAATCTGGTAGTAAATCATCATTATCTATTGCAACAATCACTCCTGCTATGTCAAATAGTTGGCGTAATTGGTTTGCATGACTATCCGTAGAAAAATGCTTAGCAAGATAATTATTCCCCTCTATTATTACTAAAGAAAGAATAATAGTTACTATTATCCTAATAAACCAGTTAGCTTTAAGAGAAACTGATAATACAAACAAAATTAAAATTGGGGCAATAAATTGTGCTTGAAATTTAACAGCAACAACATAAAAAATAACTAATAACAGTCCAATAGCTGCCAAATAAGATGGTCGTTTTTGATGATAGCTATAAAAAATACAACTAGCTATTACAAAAAAACTGAGCCTTTCTAATTAAGTGTGTAAATTTTTCATAGGGCTTAAATTCTACCTTCAAATTTTATCAAAAAGTGAGCCATAGCTGCGTTCCAGTTCGGAATCGGCATAACCCATTTCTTGGTCATATAATCAATTGCCAAATATAAGGTCTTAAAAACGGCATTATCATTTGGAAAAACCCTTTTATTCTTAGTAACCTTACGTAATTGGCTATTGACAGATTCTATACTATTAGTTGTGTATATTACTTTCCTTATCGCCTCAGGGTATTCTAGAAAAACCATTAAATTTTCCCAATGAACATACCAAGATTTAGCAATTTGTGGATACTGTTTACTCCATTTAGCTTCAAAAGATTCTAAAGCAAGATGTGCTTCTTCCTCTGTGCTAGCAGTATATATAGGCTTTAAATCAGCCGCTAATTCTTTTCGGTCTTTATATGATATATATTTTAAACTATTTCTAATCTGATGTACAATACATAATTGATGTTCGGTTTTCGGAAAAACTGCTTCTATTGCCTCAGACATACCGGTTAAATTATCACTGCAAGCAATAAGCATGTCTTGCATACCTCTGTTCTTCATCTCAGTAAAATTACCAAGCCAAAATTTAGCTCCTTCATTTTCACTGTTCCACAATCCTAAAATATCCTTCCTTCCAGATAAATCAATACCTAATGCTACATATACAGACTTATTGATAATTCGTTTATCTTGACGTACTTTTACTACTAAACAGTCAAAAAATACTATAGCACGTCAGTTCGGGATAAGATATAGATGAAATAGTAATAGATAAAAGGATTGTCAAAAAGGAGTGCCTGCAGTATTTATATTTTTAAACAAAAAAACAAACTACAGGCATGAAAAAAGATATCACAGAATTATATAGTTTTATAGATGATTTTTGTAAAATTTATTTGGAGTATGAACAGAGAAAGTTATTACCATCAAATAAGCAAAGAAATCGCTGTTGTAGCATGAGTCTAAGTGAAATGTTAACAATAATAATTATGTTTCATACATCCTATGCTAAGAATTTTAAATTTTTCTATAAAAGTTATATAGAGTGCATGCATAAGGATGATTTTCCCAAAGCCTTGAGTTATAATAGATTTGTTGAATTAATGGCACGATTATTCATACCGCTAAATATGTTGATTCATTTGTTGTTTGGTGAGGAAACAGGTATTTATTTTATTGACTCTACAACGATTAAAGCTTGTCACAATAAAAGGCGTTATAGCAATAAAGTTTTTAAAGGATTAGCCAAACATAGTAAATCCTCTATGGGGTATTTTTATGGTTTTAAATTACATGTAATAATCAATAATAAAGGGGAGTTTATGGCATTAAAAGTGACCAAAGGCAATGTAGATGATAGGGTTCCAGTACCGGAGTTAACAAAAAGATTAACTGGAATTATAGCAGCTGATAAAGGTTATATTAAGCAAAATTTGTTCTTAAATTTATATGAAAGAGGCTTAAAAATGATTCATGGAATTAAGAAGAATATGGAAAATAAATTAATGGATTTGAAAGAAAAAATCTTACTTCGAAAGCGTAACTTAATTGAAACAGTTTTTGATTATCTAAAAAATAAAATGAACCTTGAACATACTAGACATAGATCACCAATAAATGCCTTTGTCCATATATTATCTACTCTTGTTGCTTACTCATTAAAGAAAAATAAACCTTCAACAAAATTTGATTTTAATCTACATGTTCACAATATCCTTATCCCGAATTGACGTAATATGATATTTGCAATCCCATTTAGAATGATTTAAACTTTCGTATGTTGTCATATATTTTCTCCTTTGACCGTCAAGCCAAAGAAGTTATATATGATAACTTTTTATTTTATACTAAATCTAAAGGCCAAGCCTTGATGGTCTCACTAGTCAAACTAGTGGCTTACCTATCATTGAGTTAACAATTGTACAACAGTGTAAGTTATTGGATATTAGCAGGTCAACCTATTACTATCAACCTACTGGTATTAGTGAACAAGATATCAAGATTATGGCAATAATTGATGAGACCTATACTATGCATCCATATTATGGTATGCGGCGGATGGCTAAATATTTACAAGCCCAAGGTTTTTCGGTAGGTCGTAAAGCTGTTAGACGTTACTACAAGATAATGGGTCTTGAAGCTGTTTATCCTAAAATAAATTTAAGCAAGAGGAATCAAGTGCATAAAATATATCCTTATTTACTAAAAGGATTAGAAATAGTATTGCCAAACCAGGTTTGGAGTGCAGATATAACGTATATAAGACTGAGCCAAGGGTTCGTATATTTAGTAGCTATTATACCAATTGCAATAATTAACGCAGTGGTGTAAAATGGGTTTTTAACTGATAAAGGTACTCAAATGGCTAGGTTAATATTACCACAAGGTTTTCATGGTCATGATTTTATAAAAATGATGAAACATGAGCCGCATGGTCGAAATCGTATACGTTTATTGGCGATGTATCACCTTCAATTAGGCAAATCTTTAAAAGCCATATCTGAAATAGTGAAGTCACACTGGAAAACTGTGCAATCATGGCTCAGAAGATTTAGGAATCATGGTTTTGAAGGATTATTTGAATCACAAAGAAGCGGCGCCCCTAGGAAGATTAACACTATACAAGAGTCTGCTCTTTTTGATAAAATCAATACGCTCAGTGAAAGTAAAACTGGTGGGTATATAACTGGAAAGGAGCTACATATCATGTTACTTGAGGAATATGGTGCTAAATGCGCTTTAAAAACAGTCTACAATACTATGCACCGCCTTGGTTTTAGCTGGATTACTTCTCGTTCAATGCATCCAAAGTCAAATCAAGAGACTCAAAATACATATAAAAAAACTTCCCAGACATGTTAACAAAATTATTACCAAAAAATATCGATAGATGTAAAGTTGATATATGGTCTCAGGATGAAACTCGAGTTGGGCAACAAGGTAGCTTAACTCGTATATGGGCTAAGCGTGGCACTAGACCCCGTAAAGTTCGGCAACAGCAATTCATTTCAACATATATTTATGGAGCTGCTTGCCATGATACAGGAGAAGCTTTTGCATTAATTTTACCATATGCAAACACACAGGCAATGAATAAATTCTTAGAAGAGCTTTCTCGCAGTATTCAAGGCAACCGACATATAGCTTTACTAACGGATAATGCAGGTTGGCACACAGCCAAAAAACTAACTGTGCCAAGCAATATCACTTTGATACCGCTTCCGCCCTATGCACCGGAACTTAATGCAATGGAACAAGTTTGGGAATGGATCAAAAATCATTTCTTGTCTAACCAATGTTATGGTGTATATGAAGATATCGTCACTATGGCTTGTTACGCTTGGAATCAATTTGCTCATAATGTAGATTTAGTAAAATCAATTATGTATAGAGACTGGATAAACACACCGTGTTAATTATTGCAATTGGTATTATTGACTGGTATAGTCGTTATATTCTAAGTTGGCGAATCTCCATTAGTTTGGAAAGTGAATTTTGTGTAACAGCCCTTGAAGACGCTATAGAAAAATATGGTATGCCAAAAATATTTAATACTGATCAAGGAGTACAATTTACCTCGGAGAATTTTATTAGTATGCTAAAGCTACATAATATCTTGATTAGTATGGATGGTAAGGGACGAGCCTTAGATAATATTTTTATTGAACGTTTTTGGCGATCATTAAAACAGGAAAAAATTTATCGGATTATTTTAACAACAGTAAAGGAGGCAAAGACAGCAATTAACGAATATATGGACTTTTATAATAGACAAAGTAAGGTGGTCCCCTTTGTCTAGACAAAAATTTAGATAAATAGAGATATAATTCACAAAAATTAAATTGTTGTTTTTATACAATATTTTTTTCAAAATATACACATTCTGGAGTTTTATAATCCAAAGCTTGATGCATCCTTTGTCTATTATAAAAGTCCATATATTCGTTAATTGCTGTCTTTGCCTCCTTTACTGTTGTTAAAATAATCCGATAAATTTTTTCCTGTTTTAATGATCGCCAAAAACGTTCAATAAAAATATTATCTAAGGCTCGTCCCTTACCATCCATACTAATCAAGATATTATGTAGCTTTAGCATACTAATAAAATTCTCCGAGGTAAATTGTACTCCTTGATCAGTATTAAATATTTTTGGCATACCATATTTTTCTATAGCGTCTTCAAGGGCTGTTACACAAAATTCACTTTCCAAACTAATGGAGATTCGCCAACTTAGAATATAACGACTATACCAGTCAATAATAGCTACTAAATATACGAACCCTTGGCTCAGTCTTATATACGTTATATCTGCACTCCAAACCTGGTTTGGCAATACTATTTCTAATCCTTTTAGTAAATAAGGATATATTTTATGCACTTGATTCCTCTTGCTTAAATTTATTTTAGGATAAACAGCTTCAAGACCCATTATCTTGTAGTAACGTCTAACAGCTTTATGACCTACCGAAAAACCTTGGGCTTGTAAATATTTAGCCATCCGCCGCATACCATAATATGGATGCATAGTATAGGTCTCATCAATTATTGCCATAATCTTGATATCTTGTTCACTAATACCAGTAGGTTGATAGTAATAGGTTGACCTGCTAATATCCAATAACTTACACTGTTGTACAATTGTTAACTTATTATGATTAGGCTCTATCATATTACACCTAACCTTTAATTCCAAACAATGCAGATTTTTTTTTGAGCCAGTCACACTCAACGCTTAACTGACCAATTTGCTCATATAGATTCTTGATTAACCCCTGCTGATTTGGATCAGCACTCTGTGTTTTATTCTTAAAACCTTGTACTAACAACTCAAGACCTTGTTTTTTCCAGTTACTTATCTGTGTTGCATGAACACCATACTTACTGGTTATCTGGGCTATTGTTAGCTCTCCCTTAATTGCTTCTATGACAATTTTGGCTTTCTCCTCAGCACTATATTGCCTTACTTGTTTTTTCATCTCTAGCTCTCCTTGTTTGCTAAAGAATTCTATCTCATTTTTCTTATTTTTCTGTCCAAAATATTGGAACCATTATAGGTGAGCTATGGTAAAAATAAAACCTTCTTTCAAACCAGTTTGTTAGAAAGAATATTTGAAAAGTAAGAAGGGAGGGATTATAAAGTTCTCGAATAATAACAACAAAATTGGAGAATATATTATGATCCCTCTTACGGAGATTTTCTGCTTAATTGATGATTTTTGCAAGCATTTTGATACGGAGCAAAATAAATATATATTACCAAATCCTAACCGTAAGCGTAAAGTAGTTTGCAGTATAGGACTCTCAGAGATTATTACTATTATAGTAATGTTTCACTTGAGTCACTACCGTACCTTTAAAGATTTTTATTTATGCTGCCTATGTCAAAGTTATAGAAAGGAATTTCCAAAACTTGTGATACCAATTGCAATAATTAACACGGTGTGTTTATCCAGTCTCTATACATAATTGATTTTACTAAATCTACATTATGAGCAAATTGATTCCAAGCGTAACAAGCCATAGTGACGATATCTTCATATACACCATAACATTGGTTAGACAAGAAATGATTTTTGATCCATTCCCAAACTTGTTCCATTGCATTAAGTTCCGGTGCATAGGGCGGAAGCGGTATCAAAGTGATATTGCTTGGCACAGTTAGTTTTTTGGCTGTGTGCCAACCTGCATTATCCGTTAGTAAAGCTATATGTCGGTTGCCTTGAATACTGCGAGAAAGCTCTTCTAAGAATTTATTCATTGCCTGTGTGTTTGCATATGGTAAAATTAATGCAAAAGCTTCTCCTGTATCATGGCAAGCAGCTCCATAAATATATGTTGAAATGAATTGCTGTTGCCGAACTTTACGGGGTCTAGTGCCACGCTTAGCCCATATACGAGTTAAGCTACCTTGTTGCCCAACTCGAGTTTCATCCTGAGACCATATATCAACTTTACATCTATCGATATTTTTTGGTAATAATTTTGTTAACATGTCTGGGAAGTTTTTTTATATGTATTTTGAGTCTCTTGATTTGACTTTGGATGCATTGAACGAGAAGTAATCCAGCTAAAACCAAGGCGGTGCATAGTATTGTAGACTGTTTTTAAAGCGCATTTAGCACCATATTTCTCAAGTAACATGATATGTAGCTCCTTTCCAGTTATATACCCACCAGTTTTACTTTCACTGAGCGTATTGATTTTATCAAAAAGAGCAGACTCTTGTATAGTGTTAATCTTCCTAGGGGCACCGCTTCTTTGTGATTCAAATAATCCTTCAAAACCATGATTCCTAAATCTTCTGAGCCATGATTGCACAGTTTTCCAGTGTGACTTCACTATTTCAGATATGGCTTTTAAAGATTTGCCTAATTGAAGGTGATACATCGCCAATAAACGTATACGATTTCGACCATGCGGCTCATGTTTCATCATTTTTATAAAATCATGACCATGAAAACCTTGTGGTAATATTAACCTAGCCATTTGAGTACCTTTATCAGTTAAAAACCCATTTTACACCACTGCGTTAATTATTGCAATTGGTATGAGCTATAGTCGTTTTGTTCAGTTAATGCCAATGAGCTTCATGCCCATGGTATTACTGCTAAAAAGCCTATCAGGAAAACAAACTGGTCAATATTATATCGACTCTACTAAACTTCCTGCTTGCCCTAATTTAAGAATTAATAGACATAAAGTATTCAAAGACATAGCAAAAAGAGGTAAGACTTCCACTGGGTGGTTCTTTGGTTGTAAGCTACATATTGTCATTAACAGTTGCGGAGAGATTATGAGTTTTTCTTTAACTCCAGGAAATGTTGATGATAGAGCAGTGGTAGAAAATTTAGTAGATAAATTACAAGGCTGGCTTTTTGGTGATCGTGGGTATATCAGTAAAAAACTCACTCAATCCCTTGCTAATCAAGCTTTAGAACTAATAACAAAAATTAAAAGTAATATGAAAGAAAGAATAATAGATCCTATTAAAAAGCGGTTTTTAAATAAAAGGTATATTATTGAAACCATTAACGATCAACTAAAAAACCTTTGTCATATAGACCATACAAGCCATAGATCTGTTATGAATTTTCAAACTAACGTATTAGCTGGACTGCTTGCCTATGTTTTTAAGCCTAATAAAATTTCTGTAGCTTTTGGAAAATTAAACAATCTCAACCTTCCTCTTACATCAAACTGAGGTTATTATATTTTTATATAACCTTTGAAAAATTTACACACTTATTTGTACAGAGCCAAAAAACTACCTAAGCCAAACCCTATTCTTTCCAAATTACACCGGATTGAGCTAATATATTTGGAAGAAATGGTATTACAAAATAAAGATATCTATATTTATTTTGTCGATCAGCATAAAAAAGCAATAATACCCCACCCCACAACAATACTAAATGCCATAATAGCATTATCTGTGGCCCTTGATAGATATGATTGAGTAACGACCATATCATTGACATTAAAGGTGGATGATGAGAAAAATAATTTCCACTAATACTTTGTTCATATTGAGAAAAGCTATCAACCGTCATATATGGACGAGTGAATTTGTCAACAAAGAAAATAAAAAAATAGAGCCACAAAGGAAGCGGTCATATATTCGGCATCGAGTGCCATAATGGTTTCTGCATTCTTATAAATATCCTTGAGTAACCTCTCATTCCCACGGCTTCTAGAGCCTCGACATACTTACGGATTTTGTTCAGAATACTTATTCATTAACTCTTTAACTTTCGTTCTCTTTATTGTTGCTAATCTTTACTCGCAATATTTATCAATTACCAATTTTTATTTAGTTGACATAGTTTTTTCTTTTTTCTCAACTAAACTAATTTGCAACATATTCGCTACCATTGGTGACTACTGCATAAGCAATCCTTGCTAACTTATTTGCTAAACCAACACATATAATATTATATGATTTATTTTCAGCAAATTTCTTCACTGCCCACTGCACTAGTTTATCTTTCGATTCCTTACCACTTTTTGCTCTTATTGCTATTGTCCTTGCGGCTTGAATCAACATAGTTCTAGCATATCTATCTCCCTGTTTGGTAATCCCTCCTAAAACTATCTTACCTCCTGAGCTATGTTGCTTTGGTACCAAACCAAGCGAAGCAGCAAAATCCCTCGGGGTTGGATAACTTTCCATTGGGGCTACACTCAAACAACTAGCATTGATTGCTCCAATGCCAAAAATTGTCTGCAACCTAGTAGCTTTCTCACTTTGCTTATTATTGCTGATAATCAGCTTTTCTAAAGTTTTCTCTTTGTCACATAAATCCTCAATTTCTTTACATTCTAAAAGTAAAATTGACCGTATCCCAGAATTTATATAACCTTTACTATACGCTAACTCTACCTCCAGCCTACATGATTTGCAAAATTTATTTTTACTTAATTTTGTATTATAGCCATATTCACATAAACTTGATATTGTAGAATTAGTTTTTTGCACACGATCTCTGATCGTATTACTTCTAATTTTATGCAAAAATTTTATATCTTGTTCCTCTTTGCTTTTTGGCAGCATAGTTTTTAATTCTGGATCACGAGCCGCTTTGCATATTGCTAACGCATCGTTATAATCATTTTTCTGTTTCGATGTAGCATAAACTTTTACATCTTTTGTTTTCATTAGTTTGACTTGCAAACCAAGCTTAGCAATTTCCTGTGACCAATAATTAGCTCCTCCACATGCTTCCATAGCTGCCAATGAACTTTTATCGAGATTGCTTAAATAGGCTATTAACTCATCTCTTGTAACTTTTTGATAACCTATTTTTTTGCCATTTTGATCGACTTGCACCAAGTGCATACTATTTTTTGCTAAATCTATTCCTATTATAGTATTTTTTATGCTATTATTTATCATGGTATGGACCTATTAATTAAATTATTATTTAATTTGGAGCAGCTGAAAACTATTTTTCAGCTGACTCCGTACAAGTAAAGCATATTTCGCTTCACTCGTCCATACCATCATTCCACCAGGATAGGCTGATAAAAAATGAAAAAACATTAAAGCGAAACATAAAATGACGGGATAATATTTACGCCAAAATTCTGTATAAAAAATATTTTTCATAATTTAAAAATCCTTGAGATAATCTATTCTTATGGAATGGATTGCTTCAACCATTGCATGGTCTCGCAATGACGTATATGCATCTCAAGCGTCATTGCGAGAAGGCGTAAGCCTCCGAAGCAATCCATTTAATCGTTTGGATTGCTTCGTCGACCTAAGGTCTCCTCGCAATAACCTCTAGGCTCTGTGAACAAAATTTTAATTGTTTAGATTTTGAGTATTTTTAAGCGAAAATTAATAAGATTTTTGCCGGAATAGTTAGTTCTATTTCAAAAAAATCTTATAATTTGCAGCTAAAAAGAGTCGAAATCTAAACAATTAAAATTTTGTTCACAGAGCCTAGGTAAAAGTCTTATAAAAAATGATGGTCTATAAGCCGGATTTTGTATAGATAATATTTCTATTATTTATTGCGGTTATTTATCTAGGATAAATGTTACCATTTACCTCAAGCGATCTACCCGCACTACTTCTAGCCAGAGATGCCTAGGAACACGTAAGTTCTGTAGTGCCTATTTGATCTTGCTCTTGGTGGGGTTTACCATGCGTAGCTTGTTACCAATCTACCGGTGTGCTCTTACCACACCATTTCACCCTTACCAAACTATATTATAATTTGGCGGTATATTTTCTGCGGCACTTTCCCTAAAAGATTACTCTCCCGCTGGACGTTAACCAGCACCATATCTCTGTAGAGTCCGGACTTTCCTCGTAAATTCTAGTATAGATTTTTACGCAACTGCACAACCATCGAGGTGATTATGTTTTAATATATTTGCCTAGTCAATGATTTTTTACTAAATTTTTTTACTAGATCAACCTGAGTTTGACGTAAGCACCAAACAAAATGCTAAGCATTATGTAATAACATAAACAAACTGTTGGTGGTGAGCTATGGTAAAAATAAAACCTTCTTTCAAACCAGTTTGTTAGAAAGAATATTTGAAAAGTAAGAAGGGGGGATTATAAAGTTCTCGAATAATAACAACAAAATTGGAGAATATATTATGATCCCTCTTACGGAGATTTTCTGCTTAATTGATGATTTTTGCAAGCATTTTGATACGGAGCAAAATAAATATATATTACCAAATCCTAACCGTAAGCGTAAAGTAGTTTGCAGTATAGGACTCTCAGAGATTATTACTATTATAACCTCAGTTTGATGTAAGAGGAAGGTTGAGATTGTTTAATTTTCCAAAAGCTACAGAAATTTTATTAGAGTCTGTCCTATAGTTTGTGTAAGTTGCAAAGAAAGCAGTAAGAGATTACTGTAAAAAAAGTAACTTAAGCAAGCAAGGAGGAATTATGGCTAAAAAATTAGATACAGATAAAGATACATTAAACATCAGTAATCAGCTAGTAGAAGAATTATTATCAAAAGCAGATCCATCGGAGTTATTTGGTCGAGATGGTTTATTTCAACAGCTAAAGAAGCAAATAGTTGAGAAAATATTAGCAAGTGAGTTGGATCATGAATTAGGATATTCAAAACATAGCAAGATGCCAAAAGTAGATAATAATCGTCGTAATGGTAGCTATGAGAAGACAGTAATTGATGGGGATGGTCGTAAGCTGACAGTAGAAGTACCAAGAGATCACGTCAGTTCGGGATAAGATATAGATGAAATAGTAATAGATAAAAGGATTGTCAAAAAGGAGTGCCTGCAGTATTTATATTTTTAAACAAAAAAACAAACTACAGGCATGAAAAAAGATATCACAGAATTATATAGTTTTATAGATGATTTTTGTAAAATTTATTTGGAGTATGAACAGAGAAAGTTATTACCATCAAATAAGCAAAGAAATCGCTGTTGTAGCATGAGTCTAAGTGAAATGTTAACAATAATAATTATGTTTCATACATCCTATGCTAAGAATTTTAAATTTTTCTATAAAAGTTATATAGAGTGCATGCATAAGGATGATTTTCCCAAAGCCTTGAGTTATAATAGATTTGTTGAATTAATGGCACGATTATTCATACCGCTAAATATGTTGATTCATTTGTTGTTTGGTGAGGAAACAGGTATTTATTTTATTGACTCTACAACGATTAAAGCTTGTCACAATAAAAGGCGTTATAGCAATAAAGTTTTTAAAGGATTAGCCAAACATAGTAAATCCTCTATGGGGTATTTTTATGGTTTTAAATTACATGTAATAATCAATAATAAAGGGGAGTTTATGGCATTAAAAGTGACCAAAGGCAATGTAGATGATAGGGTTCCAGTACCGGAGTTAACAAAAAGATTAACTGGAATTATAGCAGCTGATAAAGGTTATATTAAGCAAAATTTGTTCTTAAATTTATATGAAAGAGGCTTAAAAATGATTCATGGAATTAAGAAGAATATGGAAAATAAATTAATGGATTTGAAAGAAAAAATCTTACTTCGAAAGCGTAACTTAATTGAAACAGTTTTTGATTATCTAAAAAATAAAATGAACCTTGAACATACTAGACATAGATCACCAATAAATGCCTTTGTCCATATATTATCTACTCTTGTTGCTTACTCATTAAAGAAAAATAAACCTTCAACAAAATTTGATTTTAATCTACATGTTCACAATATCCTTATCCCGAATTGACGTGTATCAAAATGCTTGCAAAAATCATCAATTAAGCAGAAAATCTCCGTAAGAGGGATCATAATATATTCTCCAATTTTGTTGTTATTATTCGAGAACTTTATAATCCCTCCCTTCTTACTTTTCAAATATTCTTTCTAACAAACTGGTTTGAAAGAAGGTTTTATTTTTACCATAGCTCACCACCAACAGTTTGTTTATGTTATTACATAATGCTTAGCATTTTGTTTGGTGCTTACGTCAAACTCAGGTTGAATAGATGGGGAGTTTTAATGTTACTATCTGCCATTGTTATTATAACATATTGGGTTATAGGTGTGGTAGGCTATAGCCAAGGTATGCAAAGAATTTTCCAACCTAACACAGTAAAAGATAAAAAGATTTATTCGTATTTTACCCTTGGGAAATTTATTATTGAATTTAATTATTTGCATGCCATAAAACCATTGGTAGAACCCCTGGCATCTATTATAAAGACGGAGCTTTGTCGTGCTTAATTTCGTGGGGATACATCAGCTCGCAATGACGAATGATTAGAATTGTTGTTTAAGCATTTAGACACTTGATTAATCATTTTTAAATATTGATTATAAAATAAATCACTATTGATGTTAGTCGTTTGCCAATTCTCACTTTCAACCTCCACTACTTCTACTTTAAAATTTTTATAAAGAGCAACATCTTGCTCTTTACTTAGTAATAAACATTTACTATTGGACATGCTTAATAAATGCTCAAGATTACTGATATATCTCAGGCTTTTCTGATCAGAGCTATATAATCTTGCAACATTTTTTTGGCTATTATTAAAAAAATATTCTAGACTGTCACTAAGTAAGATAACGTCTGTTAAAGACGTTAATCTTTGATGTTTGATTTTCGTAAGCTCCTCTATTTGTTTTTTGGCTTCTTCAAGATTTTGGTAAATAGCTGAACTAATCTCAGGAAATCGTTGAGATAACACCTGAAATAATTGTTCTAATAATAGTTTTACATTGTCTAAATCAAGCCAAATATGCCAATTATCATAAGAATTATTGCTAATAACTCTTAGCCCATTAAAATTACTAATTTTAATGACATTTTTACTATGACCATTCATTAATTTGCCAGCAAAGCCATCAAATTGCTCATCTATATAAAATACAATATCTGCATTTTTAACTTTTTTAAGATCACTAGGTCTTAAATTATAATGATGCGGGCAATCATTGTTATTGGCAATAGCAACAATTTCTGCTTGGTCTTTCACTAACATCGCTATAATGCTTGCTAGTGGGGTGATACTAGTAACAATTTTTATACTCTTCTGCTTTAAAGAATCATTTGAGTATACAACACTGGCAAAAGCTCCATAATTAAATAATATGATAATTATAGCAATAAAAATGCTAGCACTAATATTAATTTTCATTTTTTTTAATTTTTTTATGATGAATAAATAATCTGTTCACTAACAGACGTTAGTTTACTACTACAAACGTTGAGTTTTATCTGTAAAATGATCATGTGTAAATAACAACAACATATTATTATCAATATGATCCTTAACCTGGATATTGCATGAAGGTGGTATTTATAAAAATAAAATGGCAATATCGCTTATAAGTGGTAATGGATATGTTAATTTTCACTTAAATTATGTCTAGATATGCAATTCTTCCTGATTTAAGATAGAATCCCCCCTTACCCCCATTTTTTATTGTACCGGGGACAGTACCATATTAGCTTATTCTATAGCTAATTTTTTCATAACACTATCCCATATATGTTGGTAAGGATAAGATGAAGACAACAAGAATTTAATGCTCCTAGTATTTCTAATAATTACTGCTCCAATTTTGAACAATTTTAAACGCACCGTTCCTACCAAGGCTTTAGCTAATTCAGTACCTTGTAAAAACTTATCACGTATATATTCTACTAATGTATAGGCAAGGCTTGACAAAATTAGTCTGAGTTGATTAGCCCACCATTTATGGCATGAAGTGCGATCGGCAAATAGCTCTAACTGTTGCTCTTTTATACGATTTTCCATATCTCCACGTGCACAGTAATTTTTATCATATAAATCTTCTGGCTTACCTGCTAAATTAGTTACTATATATCGTATACCTGCAGCAAAACTGCATAACTTTATCTAATGTTTTTGCTAGTATGAATTTTTTATACATTTGGATTCCATACTATGCAAATACCATCAATTACTATTGAGCAAGTAGCTCAGCAATTTAAAGCCTGGCGTCAAACTAAAACTAATAAGTTTGATCCTATACCAAACCATCTAAAGGAATTAGTTTACCAATTACTCCATCATTATTCTTACCAAGAGATAGCTAAACATCTTAATATTAATAAAGCAACAATCAGTTCAATTAAAAAAGCCCATGAGCCTACCCTCAAAACTTCTCCTGTCTCAACTTCAAATCAAGCTCTACAACAAAATATTAATTTTCTCCCATTTCAACTATTATATTCTATAGATACCGATCCTGTAGCTGCCCCCAAACAAAATCACTATACTTGTCACATTATTAAACCAAATGGTACCAAACTTATTATCCAAACACTAGAACCAAAAACCATAATTCAGACATTTTTATGTTGCAACTAACCCCGGCGTCAGTTATTTTTGTTACCACTATTGCCATCGATTTTCGCAAGGGTATCGATGGCTTAATCGCTGTTTGTAGACAAAAACTTTCTTCTGACCCTCTTAATGGTTCCTTGTTTTTATTCTATAATAAAAACAGAACTGCCATTAAAATTTTGTCCTTTGACGGTCAAGGCTTTTGGCTATGCTCTAAACGCCTATCCAAAGGTAAATTTACCGCAAAACTTTTCCCATCTGATAATTCATCTTATCAAATTTGTTATAGAACCTTACACATTCTTATTCATAATGGTGATCCTAGTTCTGCCAAATTCTCTAATGATTGGCTTCCTGTCGTTTAAGCTGCTGTCTCGATTAATTCCGTATTATTCATATATCTTGCATAGGCAAAAGGCGTATAATTCGCAGGACTCTTCTTTGCTTTGCTACTCTGCTCTTGTAGCCAATTTAAATATTTAAAGGCATTGATCTCGTTCTCACTACAAGTCTTTACTATACTATACAGACCACTATGTATCTCAGCACTATTGATTGTTTTAAAGAATAATGAATTCTTCCTTTGTAAAATAATGGTACGCAGTGATCTCTCAGCCCAATTATTATCAAGATTGCTAACTGGCATTTTGGGTCAAACCTTCTTTATTATTTATCCAATATTTCATAGTATAATGGTTCCAATATTTTGGACAGAAAAATAAGAAAAATGAGATAGAATTCTTTAGCAAACAAGGAGAGCTAGAGATGAAAAAACAAGTAAGGCAATATAGTGCTGAGGAGAAAGCCAAAATTGTCATAGAAGCAATTAAGGGAGAGCTAACAATAGCCCAGATAACCAGTAAGTAAGGTGGTCCCCTTTGTCTAGACAAAGGGGACCACCTTACAACCCTTGTAATACTATATAATATCAGTGTTAAAAGAAGATTACATAGAGGGTTTTGCCATGACAAATTGTACAGGATTAATTTACCAATCGAAAGTAAAAAATCGTCAAATAGAAATAAATTTCACAGGAGGTAATATTAGTAGCGATGGAGGTGTATTATTGCTAAGAGAAGCAGATAAAAGACTTGGTCTAACTAATGAACTGGCTAAGATTTTTCCTGATAAGCGAGATTCTGATAAAATTACTCATACTATTTTAACAATGCTCAAACAGCGTA
This sequence comes from Rickettsia endosymbiont of Oedothorax gibbosus, assembly GCF_936269705.1. Lineage (NCBI taxonomy): Bacteria > Pseudomonadati > Pseudomonadota > Alphaproteobacteria > Rickettsiales > Rickettsiaceae > Rickettsia > Rickettsia endosymbiont of Oedothorax gibbosus. The sequence goes on along the minus strand of NZ_OW370493.1, from coordinate 1,135,916 downwards.
TTTATGGTATTACGTCAATTCGGGATAAGGATATTGTGAACATGTAGATTAAAATCAAATTTTGTTGAAGGTTTATTTTTCTTTAATGAGTAAGCAACAAGAGTAGATAATATATGGACAAAGGCATTTATTGGTGATCTATGTCTAGTATGTTCAAGGTTCATTTTATTTTTTAGATAATCAAAAACTGTTTCAATTAAGTTACGCTTTCGAAGTAAGATTTTTTCTTTCAAATCCATTAATTTATTTTCCATATTCTTCTTAATTCCATGAATCATTTTTAAGCCTCTTTCATATAAATTTAAGAACAAATTTTGCTTAATATAACCTTTATCAGCTGCTATAATTCCAGTTAATCTTTTTGTTAACTCCGGTACTGGAACCCTATCATCTACATTGCCTTTGGTCACTTTTAATGCCATAAACTCCCCTTTATTATTGATTATTACATGTAATTTAAAACCATAAAAATACCCCATAGAGGATTTACTATGTTTGGCTAATCCTTTAAAAACTTTATTGCTATAACGCCTTTTATTGTGACAAGCTTTAATCGTTGTAGAGTCAATAAAATAAATACCTGTTTCCTCACCAAACAACAAATGAATCAACATATTTAGCGGTATGAATAATCGTGCCATTAATTCAACAAATCTATTATAACTCAAGGCTTTGGGAAAATCATCCTTATGCATGCACTCTATATAACTTTTATAGAAAAATTTAAAATTCTTAGCATAGGATGTATGAAACATAATTATTATTGTTAACATTTCACTTAGACTCATGCTACAACAGCGATTTCTTTGCTTATTTGATGGTAATAACTTTCTCTGTTCATACTCCAAATAAATTTTACAAAAATCATCTATAAAACTATATAATTCTGTGATATCTTTTTTCATGCCTGTAGTTTGTTTTTTTGTTTAAAAATATAAATACTGCAGGCACTCCTTTTTGACAATCCTTTTATCTATTACTATTTCATCTATATCTTATCCCGAACTGACGTGTAACCCAAATTTTATAATAGCCCCTTGTAATACTTGATGACAATGATATTGGTTATTTTTATGCCCTCTAATTAGGCAACGTTTACAACTCACTTTATCAGAGCTGTAATATTGTAAGGTGGTCCCCTTTGTCTAGACAAAAATTTAGATAAATAGAGATATAATTCACAAAAATTAAATTGTTGTTTTTATACAATATTTTTTTCAAAATATACACATTCTGGAGTTTTATAATCCAAAGCTTGATGTATCCTTTGTCTATTATAAAAGTCCATATATTCGTTAATTGCTGTCTTTGCCTCCTTTACTGTTGTTAGAATAATCCGATAAATTTTTTCCTGTTTTAATGATCGCTAAAAACGTTCAATAAAAATATTATCTAAGGCTCGTCCCTTACCATCCATACTAATCAAAATATTATGTAGCTTTAGCATACTAATAAAATTCTCCGAGGTAAATTGTACTCCTTGATCAGTATTAAATATTTTTGGCATACCATATTTTTCTATAGCGTCTTCAAGGGCTGTTACACAAAATTCACTTTCCAAACTAATGGAGATTCGCCAACTTAGAATATAACGACTATACCAGTCAATAATAGCTACTAAATATACGAACCCTTGGCTCAGTCTTATATACGTTATATCTGCACTCCAAACCTGGTTTGGCAATACTATTTCTAATCCTTTTAGTAAATAAGGATATATTTTATGCGCTTGATTCCTCTTGCTTAAATTTATTTTAGGATAAACAGCTTCAAGACCCATTATCTTGTAGTAACGTCTAACAGCTTTACGACCTACCGAAAAACCTTGGGCTTGTAAATATTTAGCCATCCGCCGCATACCATAATATGGATGCATAGTATAGGTCTCATCAATTATTGCCATAATCTTGATATCTTGTTCACTAATACCAGTAGGTTGATAGTAATAGGTTGACCTGCTAATATCCAATAACTTACACTGTTGTACAATTGTTAACTTATTATGATTAGGCTCTATCATATTACACCTAACCTTTAATTCCAAACAATGCAGATTTTTTTTTGAGCCAGTCACACTCAACGCTTAACTGACCAATTTGCTCATATAGATTCTTGATTAACCCCTGCTGATTTGGATCAGCACTCTGTGTTTTATTCTTAAAACCTTGTACTAACAACTCAAGACCTTGTTTTTTCCAGTTACTGATCTGTGTTGCATGAACACCATACTTACTGGTTATCTGGGCTATTGTTAGCTCTCCCTTAATTGCTTCTATGACAATTTTGGCTTTCTCCTCAGCACTATATTGCCTTACTTGTTTTTTCATCTCTAGCTCTCCTTGTTTGCTAAAGAATTCTATCTCATTTTTCTTATTTTTCTGTCCAAAATATTGGAACCATTATATCATCACAAGAAAATAAAATTATTTTACGCTTTATAAGTTGGTTAAGTTGTCTATAATCCGATTTAATTAAATTAATTTGATAAGATCTAGATGAGTAAACCTAAGTCCGTTTTTTTATCAGCAATTTTAGGAAATATACTAGAATATTACGATTTCACAGTATACTCCATATTTTCACTAATGATTGGTCGTACGTTTTTTTCTGAAAGTTCAGAATTTATACAAATAATGTTAAGTCTCTGTGTATTCGTGGTGGGGTTTGTTACTAGACCAATAGGCGGTATATTTTTTGGTTATATTGCAGATAAATATGGTAGGCGGATATCCTTGATTATTTCTATGCTTGGTATGACTATACCAACATTCACTATAGGGTTAATCCCTTCTTATTCTAGTATAGGAATTTGTGCACCTATAATATTGATTATAATGCGTCTCTTACAAGGTTTGTGTATTAGTGGCGAAGGTGCTGGGGCAGCTATTTTTATTCTAGAGCATCATCAAAATTTACGCCCGGGTTTTACGGCGGGTTTAGTGAATGGTTCAAATATTGCTGGTACATTAATTGCTGCTTTTGTCGGAATTATTATTGAGCAATATTTTTATCATCTTGATTTTGCCTGGCGTTTCGCATTTTTATTAGGTGGAGTTCTGGGGTTGGTTGGCTTTTATTTACGCCTTCGTATATCAGAGACTCCCATTTTTAAAATGTTAGCTGAACAGAAAAAAACTTTAAAAGCTCCTTTTATCAACGTAGTCAGGACAGCTTGGAAAGCAATGTTTTTAACATTTTGTATTGGAGCAGTTGCGAGTAGTATCATATATTTAATAAAAACTTATATCAATGTGTATTACCGCAATGTTATGCATTTTGATAATACAACTGCTCTTATTTATTTATCATATGCCAACTTTATATCAATGATATCTATGCCATTATTTGGTGGATTAACTGATATTATAGGAAAATTTAAGGTGCTAGTTTTAGTAAGTATAGCGGTCTTAATACTAATTTTACCTACTATATTATCTATGTCATTACCGTCCATATGGCAACAAATTTGTGCTCTGACTATCTTGGGCATTCTTGGTGGAGCAATAGCTGGAACAGCCTATAGCATCATTATAGTATTATTTTCTCCTGAACAAAAATTTTCTGGGGTAGCTTTTAGTTACAATTTGGGTATTGCCATGTTTGGTGCCACTTCTACTGTTATTTCGCGTTGGCTTGTTGAAGAAACAGGCTTGTTTTATGCTCCTGCCTTTTATATTATAACTATTTATAGTATATTTTTAATTATCATTTGTTTTATGAGGAATGAAATAAGACGATTAATTAAGGCTAATAGCTACAAGAGAGAAATAAATTGAGAACTATTCTATAGCTAAACGTGATTGCTTAGTCGTGCTTTGCGCACTCCTCACAATGGCTTTTAGGAGTTTATTCAGGTTAATTATATTCAACTAACTATAAGGATTATATATGCCAGAGATATTAGATTACGAAGAATTAAAAACTCGTCTAGATAAAAGCATAGCATTAATGGAAAAAAAAATTGCTATTATAGATGATTTAAGAAGCAACAAGGAAAAAACACCTACTACAGAACAAATGGAAATACTATCCAGTGGAGAACGATTACATACAGAGGGAACTGCTCTGGCACTTCAAGCAAAATCCAATGCTTGAGCAAAACAGGGCATAGATTATCAACTGGTGGTAATTAAGGATCAAGCAAGTATGAACAAAGTTGTAAACATAGTGAAACAAAAAACTAACTCTAAGCAGCCTTTCCACTACGATCTTATTTTACAACTGAAGGGAAATCATTGCACACCTCTTCAGATAGATTCTGATGGTGATACTACAAAGTTATTCTGCATTGATTCTGTTCCTATGAAAGAACATTTATATAATCTGTGGGATATGTTAAATATTGCCGACTCAGTTAATACTGAGGTTAATATATATCCAGATGGCGGTATACAAACATCCTATAGTACCCTACAATTTTGAGAAGATGAAGAAGAATGGTTGATTTAGAGTGGTGTGAAGTAGTATAAGGTAGGTATTTTTATAACAAAATGCATAATATAATACTTCAAGAATTGATTTTATATATAGACGGAAATAAATCAAGATTAAAATGTTTGGTTGGTATGGTAATTAGTTTGCTGACGGGCAGCTCAATTTATCAAAAAGGTTTAGCACTTGGTATTTTAGGTGATGCTAAAGCGACGTCAAAAACTCATAGAATTTATCGTTTTTTAAAAGATTTTAATTTTGATTATATGAAGGTTGGCTATTTGCTATTAAGCTTTTTTGCTTCAAAAAATTATGTCGTAGCAATGGATAGGACAAGTTGGAAATTTGGTAAATCCGATATTAATATTTTATTTTTAGTAATGGTAATTGGTAAAATATCGGTGCCAATATTCTGGAAGACTTTGTCGCATGGTGGCGGGTGTTCTGCAGAATTTATGAAGGAATTTTTACAGAAATTTATTAATAATTTTGGCGTTGAAAGAATAAAATATTTGCTTGCTGATAGAGAATTTATGAATAAAGAATGGTTAGACTTTCTGATAAATAACCATCTAAAGTTTGTTATTCCATTAAAAATGGATCATAAAATTCGTCTTACAAAAGGTTTAAGAACTTTAACCATTGAAAGAATATTTAGTGATGTTAAAGCCTTAGAGTATAGGGCTTGTAGTGGTATATTATGGAATAGAAAGGTTAATTTTACCGCATATAGAAATGATAAGAGCGAGCTGATGGTTCTGGTGTCTTCAATTGAAATAGAGCAAGATATTTTTGCTTTATATAAATTTCGTTGGAGTGTTGAACGACTATTTTTGCACCTAAAAAGCGGTGGTTTTGATATTGAAAAAAGTCACATTGTAAAATTGGATAGATTTGAAAAATTATTAGTGATAACTGCTATTGCTTCAGCTTTAATAGTCAAAAATGGAATAATACAAAATGCCTTAAATCCCATCCGAATAAAACGGTACAAAACCATTGAAAGACAATTGTTTTCATTATTTACCTATGGCTTTGATCATATCAAAAATGCTTTTTATCAATCTACAACAGCCATAACGCAGCTAATATCCACATTATTAATACCTCCCAAACAAAAACTTTTTTCTATCCTAATACCATCTTTACAAAAATTGTAGGGTACTATGGCTCCATCGCTCCTAGCCCCAAATTCTCCTGAATTGACTATAGTATTAGCCGGATTATTATGCGGAGCAAATAATTTAGCTACTATTCATAGATGGGCTAAAACATTGAGCAAGAAGGCATTAATTGATCTTGATTTCTACCAAGGTAAGATTTTGTCTTATACCAATTGCAATAATTAACACGGTGTGTTTATCCAGTCTCTATACATAATTGATTTTACTAAATCTACATTATGAGCAAATTGATTCCAAGCGTAACAAGCCATAGTGACGATATCTTCATATACACCATAACATTGGTTAGACAAGAAATGATTTTTGATCCATTCCCAAACTTGTTCCATTGCATTAAGTTCCGGTGCATAGGGCGGAAGCGGTATCAAAGTGATATTGCTTGGCACAGTTAGTTTTTTGGCTGTGTGCCAACCTGCATTATCCGTTAGTAAAGCTATATGTCGGTTGCCTTGAATACTGCGAGAAAGCTCTTCTAAGAATTTATTCATTGCCTGTGTGTTTGCATATGGTAAAATTAATGCAAAAGCTTCTCCTGTATCATGGCAAGCAGCTCCATAAATATATGTTGAAATGAATTGCTGTTGCCGAACTTTACGGGGTCTAGTGCCACGCTTAGCCCATATACGAGTTAAGCTACCTTGTTGCCCAACTCGAGTTTCATCCTGAGACCATATATCAACTTTACATCTATCGATATTTTTTGGTAATAATTTTGTTAACATGTCTGGGAAGTTTTTTTATATGTATTTTGAGTCTCTTGATTTGACTTTGGATGCATTGAACGAGAAGTAATCCAGCTAAAACCAAGGCGGTGCATAGTATTGTAGACTGTTTTTAAAGCGCATTTAGCACCATATTCCTCAAGTAACATGATATGTAGCTCCTTTCCAGTTATATACCCACCAGTTTTACTTTCACTGAGCGTATTGATTTTATCAAAAAGAGCAGACTCTTGTATAGTGTTAATCTTCCTAGGGGCGCCGCTTCTTTGTGATTCAAATAATCCTTCAAAACCATGATTCCTAAATCTTCTGAGCCATGATTGCACAGTTTTCCAGTGTGACTTCACTATTTCAGATATGGCTTTTAAAGATTTGCCTAATTGAAGGTGATACATCGCCAATAAACGTATACGATTTCGACCATGCGGCTCATGTTTCATCATTTTTATAAAATCATGACCATGAAAACCTTGTGGTAATATTAACCTAGCCATTTGAGTACCTTTATCAGTTAAAAACCCATTTTACACCACTGCGTTAATTATTGCAATTGGTATTATAGCAATTTGACTGTTATATTGCGGCAAGTTGATGGCGGGGATATTGTTAAAGTAATGCGTGGTTTAGCTGAAAATTTAGAACGTCAAATATTGCATATTGATGGTAAATTTCTAAGAGGAAGTGATTGTTTTGGTAACAAAATACAAACTCTTACAGAAACAAGAGAAATGTTTAATCGATACAAATTCCTGCTTTGGAAAAATTTACAACTTAAAGTTGTGACTTTTAAATTGCCCTGGGAATTAATGATTTTGTCATATTTTCTCCCCTTGTAATAGGGGTAAAAATAGATTTTTTTGTAGGTCAAATTTTAGGATTTTTGCCTGAAGAGTAACATATGAGTTACATATGAAATTTTTAATAAAAGTAAAAAACCCTGGGAGGGTGATAAGTAACTGGTGGAGACGAAGGGAATCGAACCCCCGACCCTCTGCGTGCAAAGCAGATGCTCTACCCCTGAGCTACATCCCCAAACCACAACCTTTAACGAACAGGTAGTTTATATATCTTTTTACACGTAAGGTCAACAACCTTATTACAAAATTTTATCTCAAGTTAAATTTTTGCTCTACCCCAAGGTAATGCTTTACCATCAGAACCAACTACTAAATCTCCCGAGACATCGTATTCTGCTGCCAAAAAGGAAGATTTGCCGGATATAAATTTTACTGGTTTAATTTTTTGTCCATTATAAAAATACTCTTTAGCCTGCTCTCTAGAGGTTGGGTTATTTTTAGACGCTGTTTTAGCTTTTGACATATTATGCAATTACCTCAAATATTTTTCTATATATAATCTAATGACAAAATATCTCACCTTTAATATTTGTCAAGGAAAAGAAGGGTTTAAAATGGCATTTTTAACCCAGGTGGTAAACTAATATTACCAAAAGCATTATGCATAGAATTTTGTGAATCCTCATCAACTTTGCTTTTTGCATCACTGAAAGCTGCAACAATTAAATCTTCCAGCAGCTCTTTCTCGGTCTCTTTAAGCAAAGAGGCATCAATAGAGACCTTACGAACCTCTCCTCGACCACTAACGGTAATATTTACTAACCCGCCACCTGCATTTCCAGAATATTCAGTACTTGCCATTTGCTCTTGCATCTCCTGCATTTTTTTCTGCATTGACTGAGCTTGTTTTAAAAACTGATTAAAATTTACCATACTTATATCTCTTTAATTCTTTAACAGGATATCTGAAATCGTGATATTTGGAAAGTGTTTTGTTAAAATTTCCCAATCTTTACTTGATTTTACTTTATTCGTCAATTGCTCTTTAAGAGTAATTATTGTTAGTTGTTTTGTAATGATAACATTCCAGTTTTTACCTGACCAAGCAAATAACAAGCTAGCAATTTGCTCTCTTATTTTATTATTCAGATCATTTCCAGCAATTTCCATAGTCTGAAGTGCAAAGGATTTTAACTCCACTTGGTTTAACAATCTGTAATAAATTTCCATCTCATTCTGCAAATGTAAAAACTCCAGAAAATCGGTAATTTGATAATTTTGAGTTGATTGTTGTAATACAGGCTGTTCTAGTTGTGCCCTATCATTATGTATATCCACTAATTCCTCTAGTGATGGCAACATTTGTGAGTAGATGGATTTTATCACCAACATTTCAGCTTCTATTAACTGATTATGGGAAGTTTTCATTTCTATAATCCCTTTACTATATATTTGCCAGATAATAGACAATTGAGAAAGGGTAACTTTTGCTAAAATAGCTGTAACCTGATCATTAAAAGGTAAATATATAGGATTTTGATAATCAGGTAATATCTTTGCCTTATTAAGATAGGCACTAAAATCAGCAACTAAGCCTACAAAAATTTCTAAATTTGCTGAAGAGATATAAAGTTGGTTTACTAAATCAATCGACTTAGCCGCATCTTTTTGAATAATATACTCAAAGAATTTGATGATACTAGCTGTATCAACTAAACCAAGTATTTGATAAACGATTTCAGGGGTAATAACCTCCCCTTCCCCCAAACTTGTTGCTTGATCTAGTACTGAGACTGCATCTCTAGCCGACCCATCAGATCTAGATGCAATTATTTTAAGAGCCTCTATTTCAATTTTTAACTGTTCTTTTTTGGCAATTTCTTGAATTAATTGGAAAATATCATCAAATGTTAATCTTCTTAAATCATAGCGTTGACATCTAGAAATTACAGTTAATGGAATTTTTTGTGGTTCGGTAGTAGCAAATATGAATATGACATGGGCTGGTGGTTCTTCAAGAATTTTAAGTAACGCATTAAATGCCCCTTTAGACAGCATATGAACTTCATCAATTATAAAGATACTATACCTACCAATTAGCGGCTTGTAATCACTGCTTTCTATTATTTTACGAATATCATCAACACTTGTCTTACTGGCAGCATCCATTTCAATTATATCAGGATGATTATTTTTGTTAAAACTATTACAATTCTGACAATTCTCACAAGGCTTAATATACTCACCTTTAACTATTGGATTGGTACAATTAATAGTTTTAGCAACAATACGTGCTGCCGTAGTTTTACCAACTCCTCTAATACCAGTAAGAAGATAACCTTGAGATATACGATCTTTTTGAATAGTATAATTTAGAATCTTTGTTAAAACTTCTTGCCCGTATAGCTCAGAGAAATTAGTAGGGCGATATTTTCTAGCGAAAGTAATATACTGATCTGTTGTTTTGGCCACGGTACCCCAAGTTTGTTTGTTACTAATTTTCTTGTCCTATTGAGTTTTATAGTCAATTGATGAGAAATTGGAGACGTTGTTGCTCAATGCTCGCCTATTACTTATAGGCGTCACTCCATCGTTCCTGCTATCTACTTCTCCTGAATTGACTATAGCATTAGTGCTGTTGCTAAAACGAGCTAGTTTCTGAGGGTAGAGAGCTTAGCGGGCTGTAGATTTAGGGGTAACTTCTAACGAAGTTCTCCACAATTCCACAGCCACAGCCACAGCAATCTAAATTTTAAAAATATTTGGAACGCCCAATTATTGCATTTTCAGCAATTCATTAATTTTATTAATAGACATACCTGACATCTTAGCAATTGACCCCACAGAATTGCCATTCTTTAACAACAGCTTTACCAATTCAGCTTTACCTATATGGATACCTCTAGCTTCACCTTCTTCGATATATTTTTGTGCAATAGTTCTCATAATAACACCTTGTTCTTCTTCTGATAAATATTTGGCTAGTACTTCCTCCAATTCTGATTGCTTTGCCTCAGGAAGCTTAGCATCAGTATACCATAAAAACGATCTTAAGTAAATATAACCATTCTCTTTATCCACTAATATTTCTAACTTAAACCTTTGTAGAAATTCTTCCCAAAGCTTTATCATATCTCGTTTATGGATATGCTCGAGTAGGAGGTTTTCTTTACAGAAAACCTCCCCTCTAAGAACCGGACTGGCAACTTTCACTGCATCCGGCTCAAGCCTTTGTAAGCCTTTATGTAGAGCCGACTGAACCTGAATTTATAAGTAAACATGGTGGTTAGGAAAATGCATTAGAGTGTATCTTTTGTTTGCTGGACTTTAAGTTTATCCTGCGTTTAAAGTATTCCTCCCAGTTTACATCAAAAGGGTTAGCCTGGATATTGCATGAAGGTGGTATTTATAAAAATAAAATGGCAATATCGCTTATAAGTGGTAATGGATATGTTAATTTTCACTTAAATTATGTCTAGATATGCAATTCTTCCTGATTTAAGATAGAATCCCCCCTTACCCCCATTTTTTATTGTACCGGGGACAGTACCATATTAGCTTATTCTATAGCTAATTTTTTCATAACACTATCCCATATATGTTGGTAAGGATAAGATGAAGACAACAAGAATTTAATGCTCCTAGTATTTCTAATAATTACTGCTCCAATTTTGAACAATTTTAAACGCACCGTTCCTACCAAGGCTTTAGCTAATTCAGTACCTTGTAAAAACTTATCACGTATATATTCTACTAATGTACGTCAATTCGGGATAAGGATATTGTGAACATGTAGATTAAAATCAAATTTTGTTGAAGGTTTATTTTTCTTTAATGAGTAAGCAACAAGAGTAGATAATATATGGACAAAGGCATTTATTGGTGATCTATGTCTAGTATGTTCAAGGTTCATTTTATTTTTTAGATAATCAAAAACTGTTTCAATTAAGTTACGCTTTCGAAGTAAGATTTTTTCTTTCAAATCCATTAATTTATTTTCCATATTCTTCTTAATTCCATGAATCATTTTTAAGCCTCTTTCATATAAATTTAAGAACAAATTTTGCTTAATATAACCTTTATCAGCTGCTATAATTCCAGTTAATCTTTTTGTTAACTCCGGTACTGGAACCCTATCATCTACATTGCCTTTGGTCACTTTTAATGCCATAAACTCCCCTTTATTATTGATTATTACATGTAATTTAAAACCATAAAAATACCCCATAGAGGATTTACTATGTTTGGCTAATCCTTTAAAAACTTTATTGCTATAACGCCTTTTATTGTGACAAGCTTTAATCGTTGTAGAGTCAATAAAATAAATACCTGTTTCCTCACCAAACAACAAATGAATCAACATATTTAGCGGTATGAATAATCGTGCCATTAATTCAACAAATCTATTATAACTCAAGGCTTTGGGAAAATCATCCTTATGCATGCACTCTATATAACTTTTATAGAAAAATTTAAAATTCTTAGCATAGGATGTATGAAACATAATTATTATTGTTAACATTTCACTTAGACTCATGCTACAACAGCGATTTCTTTGCTTATTTGATGGTAATAACTTTCTCTGTTCATACTCCAAATAAATTTTACAAAAATCATCTATAAAACTATATAATTCTGTGATATCTTTTTTCATGCCTGTAGTTTGTTTTTTTGTTTAAAAATATAAATACTGCAGGCACTCCTTTTTGACAATCCTTTTATCTATTACTATTTCATCTATATCTTATCCCGAACTGACGTAATGTATAGGCAAGGCTTGACAAAATTAGTCTGAGTTGATTAGCCCACCATTTATGGCATGAAGTGCGATCGGCAAATAGCTCTAACTGTTGCTCTTTTATACGATTTTCCATATCTCCACGTGCACAGTAATTTTTATCATATAAATCTTCTGGCTTACCTGCTAAATTAGTTACTATATATCTTGGATTCTCACCAAGGCTAGTTACTTCTGATTTACCAACTATCTTACGATGACGACTCCAGCTATCAGCTTTATATTTAAATTCACTAAAAAAGCGTTGCTTCTCTTTGCTAATTGTGAAGGCTTCGTTAGATTGTTGCATCAATGGCTCAAGCAGCTTGTTGAGTCTAGTATTTTGGGCTATTCCGACTATATATTTTACATTATTTTCATCACACCAATCCAGCATCTGATGACGACAAAATCCACCATCACCACGAAAAATAATCTCTACTTCAGGCCACGATTGACGAAAACGCTTGACTAATAGAGATAATATTGCCCAGCTATGCTTTGCTTGTTCTAGCTTTGAGCTGCGAAGATTGCTTACTAACAGCTTTTTTCCACAAAAAACATATAAAGGTAGAAAGCAATTATGACGATAATATCCATGATAAAACTTCCCCTCTTGATTGCCATAAATTTCATCATCAGTGGCATCAAAATCAAGTATTAATTGTTTCGGCACGGTTTTATGAGATTCGACAAACTTGTCAATCATCACCTTATGAGCTTTAAGAGCAAATCCACGATCTGCTTTATTTTCTAAACGGCATAAAGTAGAGCTACTAGCCATATCGTCCAGTGTGTCTATACTTGTTTGCAAAGCTGGACATTTTCTTAAATTATCGTGATCATTTAAATCTTCATAACCAAGAGCAATACACGTCAGTTCGGGATAAGATATAGATGAAATAGTAATAGATAAAAGGATTGTCAAAAAGGAGTGCCTGCAGTATTTATATTTTTAAACAAAAAAACAAACTACAGGCATGAAAAAAGATATCACAGAATTATACCAATTGCAATAATTAACGCAGTGGTGTAAAATGGGTTTTTAACTGATAAAGGTACTCAAATGGCTAGGTTAATATTACCACAAGGTTTTCATGGTCATGATTTTATAAAAATGATGAAACATGAGCCGCATGGTCGAAATCGTATACGTTTATTGGCGATGTATCACCTTCAATTAGGCAAATCTTTAAAAGCCATATCTGAAATAGTGAAGTCACACTGGAAAACTGTGCAATCATGGCTCAGAAGATTTAGGAATCATGGTTTTGAAGGATTATTTGAATCACAAAGAAGCGGCGCCCCTAGGAAGATTAACACTATACAAGAGTCTGCTCTTTTTGATAAAATCAATACGCTCAGTGAAAGTAAAACTGGTGGGTATATAACTGGAAAGGAGCTACATATCATGTTACTTGAGGAATATGGTGCTAAATGCGCTTTAAAAACAGTCTACAATACTATGCACCGCCTTGGTTTTAGCTGGATTACTTCTCGTTCAATGCATCCAAAGTCAAATCAAGAGACTCAAAATACATATAAAAAAACTTCCCAGACATGTTAACAAAATTATTACCAAAAAATATCGATAGATGTAAAGTTGATATATGGTCTCAGGATGAAACTCGAGTTGGGCAACAAGGTAGCTTAACTCGTATATGGGCTAAGCGTGGCACTAGACCCCGTAAAGTTCGGCAACAGCAATTCATTTCAACATATATTTATGGAGCTGCTTGCCATGATACAGGAGAAGCTTTTGCATTAATTTTACCATATGCAAACACACAGGCAATGAATAAATTCTTAGAAGAGCTTTCTCGCAGTATTCAAGGCAACCGACATATAGCTTTACTAACGGATAATGCAGGTTGGCACACAGCCAAAAAACTAACTGTGCCAAGCAATATCACTTTGATACCGCTTCCGCCCTATGCACCGGAACTTAATGCAATGGAACAAGTTTGGGAATGGATCAAAAATCATTTCTTGTCTAACCAATGTTATGGTGTATATGAAGATATCGTCACTATGGCTTGTTACGCTTGGAATCAATTTGCTCATAATGTAGATTTAGTAAAATCAATTATGTATAGAGACTGGATAAACACACCGTGTTAATTATTGCAATTGGTATTATATAGTTTTATAGATGATTTTTGTAAAATTTATTTGGAGTATGAACAGAGAAAGTTATTACCATCAAATAAGCAAAGAAATCGCTGTTGTAGCATGAGTCTAAGTGAAATGTTAACAATAATAATTATGTTTCATACATCCTATGCTAAGAATTTTAAATTTTTCTATAAAAGTTATATAGAGTGCATGCATAAGGATGATTTTCCCAAAGCCTTGAGTTATAATAGATTTGTTGAATTAATGGCACGATTATTCATACCGCTAAATATGTTGATTCATTTGTTGTTTGGTGAGGAAACAGGTATTTATTTTATTGACTCTACAACGATTAAAGCTTGTCACAATAAAAGGCGTTATAGCAATAAAGTTTTTAAAGGATTAGCCAAACATAGTAAATCCTCTATGGGGTATTTTTATGGTTTTAAATTACATGTAATAATCAATAATAAAGGGGAGTTTATGGCATTAAAAGTGACCAAAGGCAATGTAGATGATAGGGTTCCAGTACCGGAGTTAACAAAAAGATTAACTGGAATTATAGCAGCTGATAAAGGTTATATTAAGCAAAATTTGTTCTTAAATTTATATGAAAGAGGCTTAAAAATGATTCATGGAATTAAGAAGAATATGGAAAATAAATTAATGGATTTGAAAGAAAAAATCTTACTTCGAAAGCGTAACTTAATTGAAACAGTTTTTGATTATCTAAAAAATAAAATGAACCTTGAACATACTAGACATAGATCACCAATAAATGCCTTTGTCCATATATTATCTACTCTTGTTGCTTACTCATTAAAGAAAAATAAACCTTCAACAAAATTTGATTTTAATCTACATGTTCACAATATCCTTATCCCGAATTGACGTGTACGACAAGTAATACCTGAGGAAATTCGTGTACAAGATGGTGATGAGAAAGAGGATTGTGAGACGAATGCTTTCAAGAGATTTTTGACAAGATTTAGAAAAGATCATGATAAATTAGGGATAATAATCAATGCTGATGCGTTATATGCAACAACTCCAGTGATAGAAACAATTCGTGATCATAAAGCTAATTATATTTTTAAAGTAAAACCCAATAATCATAAGACATTAATGGATAATGTTCAATCTGTAGATAAATCAAAGATAGAGACATTGAGCCTTAGAAGGAACAAATTGATAATTGAATGGGTTAATGATGTTGAATTATTTACTAGCACTAAGGTAAGAACAAATTATATAGCGGCATGGGAGCTAGTGCCGCAGAAAGATGGTAGTAACAAAAGTCAGTATTATGGTAAATGGATTACTGATCTAGAAATCACCTCAGATAATGCTAAAACAATAATAGACGGAGCAAGAGCACGTTGGAAAATAGAGAACGAATGCTTTAATAGCTTAAAGAATCATGGTTATAATATAGAACATAATTACGGTCATGGTTCTGAGAATCTATGTTATAATTTCTACAATTTTACTTTGTTAGCATTTACTATTCATCAAATACACCAATTAGTTGATAAATTATTTCAAGAAATGAGGGAGCAATTTGGTAGATTAGGATCGTTATGGGAACGAATAAGAAGTTTAGTAGACCTTTTTTTCTTTGAATCAATGGAAATGTTATGGGAGATATTAGCTGGCAAACGAGATTACAGAGTCCCGCCAATATAGATTCGACCTATCAAAAGCTTTTTCTAGAGCAATAGACTTATTTATTGCTAACCGTTGGTTTTTACCAAATTGATTACAATAACGTGAATTATGATAAGTTTGTATAAAAATATTTATAGAATTCAAGAAAATACATACAAATCTTTAACAGAAAAATAGATTATTCGTCTTAAAGTTGAGTGGATCGCAATGCTAAAATTTCCCTATGTATCCATAATGTCATATTTGGAATTGCTGGCACGGTGGGTGCTTATTCGGCACTAATTCAGGTTAATTGACTATAGCTATAAATTTTATAATAAATTGATAATATAACGATGTTCAAACTTTTTTACGTATTTTTTAAATTATTTTTAATATTAGGGCTAATAGCTATTAGTGCTTGTATATATTTGTTGTATAATTACTCTAAGGATTTACCGGACTACTCACAACTTGCCGATTATCATCCACCATCGGTAACAAGAGTGTATGCTCAAAATGGAAAATTAATGGAGGAATATGCTTTAGAACGTAGAGTTTTTGTACCTATTAGTAGTGTGCCACGCTCTCTTATAGAGGCTTTTATTTCAGCTGAAGATAAGAATTTTTTTGAACATTCAGGAGTTGATATTATAAGCATAATCAGAGCAGCAATACTAAATATTTCTAATATTGTAAACCACCGTAGGGTGGAAGGAGGGTCAACTATTACCCAGCAAGTAGTCAAGAATTTTTTGTTAACCTCCGAGGTATCGATAGAACGTAAGATTAAAGAGGCGATTTTATCCTATATGGTCTCAAAAACCTTTACTAAAGATCAAATTTTGGAGCTATATCTTAATCAAACATTTTTTGGTAGGGGGGCCTACGGAGTTGCCATGGCTGCTCAAAATTATTTTAATAAATCTATTGACGATTTAACTCTTGCTGAATCAGCTTTTATTGCTGGGTTACCAAAAGCTCCATCAAATTTTAACCCGGAAAGAAATTATGCCAGGGTAAAAGAGCGTAGAGATTATGTCATTATGAGAATGTTGGAAGATGGTTATATAACGCAAGAAATAGCAAAAGAGGCAATAGATACGGCAATTACTTTACAAAAGCGGGATCGTAGCGAAACCGTTACAGCCGGTTATTATGCTGAGCAAGTGCGGGAAGAAGTTATTCGCAGAATTGGCAGTAAAGAATATTTTTATACCGGAGGCTTAACAGTCATTACCTCACTTGATGCTAATATGCAGCAAGCTGCAGAGAATGCTCTTAGAAAAGGTATAAGAGAATATGACAGAAAACATGGTTTTAGAGGAGTTATCACTAATATAGATATAAATAACTGGCAAGATAATTTAAATAAACTAACAAAGCCACCAGCCATTCTAGAATATCAATTGGCGGTAGTATTAAATGTTTCAGATAATCAAGCGGAAATTGGTCTTTGCGACTTGAGTAAGTCCAAAATAGCTTTATCAGAAATGAAATGGGCGAAAAATAACCTTAAATCTGCAAAAACTCTTTTGCAGAAAGGGGATGTTATAGTAGTCGAAAAAATAAATGCTAATTACTCTTTAAGGCAAATTCCTACTGTTAATGGGGCTATTATGGTGATGAATCCTACAACAGGGCAAGTACTTGCGAGTGTTGGTGGGTATGATTTTGCGGTTAGTAAATTTGATCGTGTTACCCAGGCTTTACGACAACCAGGGTCACTCAGTAAAACTTTCGTTTATCTTGCTGCTTTAGAAAACGCCATCCAGCCAAATAGAATTTTTGAAGATAGTAAAGTAGAGGTTCCACAAGGTCCTGGTATGCCAATTTGGCGACCAAAAAATTATAAAGGAGATTTTTTGGGTTTAATTACTATGCGTACAGGTCTTGAGAAATCGCGAAACCTTATTACTGTCAGGGTAGCACAATCTATAGGACTAAACAAAGTTGCTGAAATAATCAAGCGATTCGGCATTAATAATGAGCCAAAGAGATTTTATTCTATGGTGCTTGGTTCGCTCGAAACCACGTTAAAAAAAATGATAACTGCTTATGCAATAATTGCCAATTCAGGGAAAAAAGTCACCCCACATTTTGTCGAACTCATTAAAGATCGTAACGGTAAAATAATTTATCGTAGAGACAATAGAGAATGTGAAAATTGTAGTGTATCTGATTCCCAGCTTACTGATAACGTATCACCGCCTATCTTGTCTCAACCAGATTGTCGAATGATTACCGATGAGGCAAGTGATTATCAGATTGTCTCATTTCTTACTGGAGCAGTTGAAAGAGGTACCGCAATAGCTGCAAAGAAACTTGGTAAGGTTATAGCTGGTAAAAGCGGTACCACCAATGAGAGTATGGATACTTGGTTTATTGGTTTTACTCCCAAAATAATTGTTGGAACATATATTGGCTATGATACACCAAAAACACTTGGAAAAACTGCCACAGGGTCAAGTGTTGCCTTGCCAATATTTATCGACTTTATGGAAAAGGCATATTCTGATATCCCTTCACTGGCGTTTAAAATACCAGAATCGATTAAATTATTACCAGTAAATCCACAAACCGGTAAAATTACCTCTTCTGGTAGTATTATGGAAGCATTCAAAACTCATGATATACAGATATTAGATTATCAACAAGAGACCCAAGATAATGATGATTTCCATAATAGCTCACCTGAAAAAGATAATTCTCAGGAGGTATATTAGGCTCTGTGAACAAAATTTGTCTAGACAACGGATAATACTATGATACTATTTCAATTATTGCCTGACAGTAACGTTTGAGTACTCATTTATTAAATTATTGAGTTGTTTTTATGTTAATATACTCTATGTTTCTGTAGTATTAGCTAAACCTCCACATGAATATTTATCAAATGCTTTTAAAAGTGTGCTTAAAAATTTTGAAGAAAACCCTAGAATGCTCATTCCTGGTGGTTCTATGCTATTAATTGATCACGATAAAAGCAAGTCGATTAGTCAAGATACCGAACCTATAGAGCAAATATCACAGCCATTTGTTAATACGTTACCTGCATCAGCAACCATAAATGTATCTCCAAATAATTTATTAAGAGACTCCTATGATAATCGCGGAACAGACTTAAGTGATCAAAGCACAGATTCTCTTGTTGAGATTAGTGATAATTCTGATAATTTGTTCACATCATTAGATTCTACGAGTCTGTCCTATAGTTTGTGTAAGTTGCAAAGAAAGCAGTAATACCAATTGCAATAATTAACACGGTGTGTTTATCCAGTCTCTATACATAATTGATTTTACTAAATCTACATTATGAGCAAATTGATTCCAAGCGTAACAAGCCATAGTGACGATATCTTCATATACACCATAACATTGGTTAGACAAGAAATGATTTTTGATCCATTCCCAAACTTGTTCCATTGCATTAAGTTCCGGTGCATAGGGCGGAAGCGGTATCAAAGTGATATTGCTTGGCACAGTTAGTTTTTTGGCTGTGTGCCAACCTGCATTATCCGTTAGTAAAGCTATATGTCGGTTGCCTTGAATACTGCGAGAAAGCTCTTCTAAGAATTTATTCATTGCCTGTGTGTTTGCATATGGTAAAATTAATGCAAAAGCTTCTCCTGTATCATGGCAAGCAGCTCCATAAATATATGTTGAAATGAATTGCTGTTGCCGAACTTTACGGGGTCTAGTGCCACGCTTAGCCCATATACGAGTTAAGCTACCTTGTTGCCCAACTCGAGTTTCATCCTGAGACCATATATCAACTTTACATCTATCGATATTTTTTGGTAATAATTTTGTTAACATGTCTGGGAAGTTTTTTTATATGTATTTTGAGTCTCTTGATTTGACTTTGGATGCATTGAACGAGAAGTAATCCAGCTAAAACCAAGGCGGTGCATAGTATTGTAGACTGTTTTTAAAGCGCATTTAGCACCATATTCCTCAAGTAACATGATATGTAGCTCCTTTCCAGTTATATACCCACCAGTTTTACTTTCACTGAGCGTATTGATTTTATCAAAAAGAGCAGACTCTTGTATAGTGTTAATCTTCCTAGGGGCGCCGCTTCTTTGTGATTCAAATAATCCTTCAAAACCATGATTCCTAAATCTTCTGAGCCATGATTGCACAGTTTTCCAGTGTGACTTCACTATTTCAGATATGGCTTTTAAAGATTTGCCTAATTGAAGGTGATACATCGCCAATAAACGTATACGATTTCGACCATGCGGCTCATGTTTCATCATTTTTATAAAATCATGACCATGAAAACCTTGTGGTAATATTAACCTAGCCATTTGAGTACCTTTATCAGTTAAAAACCCATTTTACACCACTGCGTTAATTATTGCAATTGGTATAAGAGATTACTGTAAAAAAAGTAACTTAAGCAAGCAAGGAGGAATTATGGCTAAAAAATTAGATACAGATAAAGATACATTAAACATCAGTAATCAGCTAGTAGAAGAATTATTATCAAAAGCAGATCCATCGGAGTTATTTGGTCGAGATGGTTTATTTCAACAGCTAAAGAAGCAAATAGTTGAGAAAATATTAGCAAGTGAGTTGGATCATGAATTAGGATATTCAAAACATAGCAAGATGCCAAAAGTAGATAATAATCGTCGTAATGGTAGCTATGAGAAGACAGTAATTGATGGGGATGGTCGTAAGCTGACAGTAGAAGTACCAAGAGATCGGGAAGGAGAGTATAATCCTCAATTAATACCAAAAGGGCTGAGGAGATTTAATGGATTTGATGAGAAAGTGATATCCCTTTATGGTCGCGGTATGACAGTCAGCGAGATCCGAGGGCATTTAGAAGAAATATATCAAACTGATGTATCTGGTGACTTGATATCCACCATAACAGATGGGGTAATAGAAGAAGTAACTAGGTGGCAAAATCGTTGTTTAGATAGGGTGTATCCAATATTATACTTGGACTGTATCTATGTAAAATCTAGAGACAATCACATAGTAATAAATAAAGCAGTATATTTAGCACTTGCTGTAAATATAGAAGGGAAAAAGGAGTTACTTGGCATTTGGATAGGCAAAAATGAAGGTGCTAAATTTTGGATGCAAGTAGTTACTGAGTTAAAGAATCGAGGAATTGAACAAATTTATGTTGCTTGTGTGGATGGTTTAAAGGGCTTTCCAGAAGCTATAAGCAGTGTATTCCCGAGTACTATAGTACAATTATGTATTGTACATATGGTTCGCAATTCAGTAAAGTATGTGTCATATAAAGATTTAAAAGAGGTCACATCAGATCTAAAACAAATTTATACAGCTAATAATGACGAAATGGCACGTTTAAAACTTCAGCAATTTGGTGTAAAATGGGATAAAAAATATCCGGTAATTTCTGATATTTGGCAACGTAATTGGTCTGGGATAATACCGTTTTTTGCCTTTCCTGAAGAGAACAGAAAGGTAATTTATACTACTAACACTATAGAATCTGTAAATCGTCAAATTAGAAAAATCATCAAAAATAAGGGGGTGTTTCCAGATGATAAGTCAATTCAAAAAATAATATTTTTATCCCTACAAAATGCAGCCAAAAAATGGACCATGCCTATTAAAGATTGGTCTTTAGCTTTAAATCAATTTGAAATACTTTGTGGAGATTTTAAATATGATTTATTGGAAAATAAAAAATGAACTTTGTGAGTAGACCTAACCAATTGCTTGGTTAAGCCCCTCCTCAGAACCGGACATGCAGAGCTACCGCATCCGGCTCCCGAAAGGTAAGATAGGCTTGTACCCTATTTTTTTTTGTTGGTTTTAGAACATTGAAATGGTCTTCCACTTATTTGGAAAGTCGACCCTTTTGAGTATTTCAGCTAATCTTTGCCAATTCATCTTACGCTTCCCACCCATTCTATTAAACCACCCATATATTGCTCGCCTAGTTTGGTGAATAAATGAACTTACTCGTCTTTGATTATCTGATATACCATGATAATTGATCCACCCCTTTGTAGCTCTAATGACTTGCAATAATATCTGTTCTTTGCCCCTCTCATTAAGGTGACTTCGTAGATATTCTCTTAGCCCTTTAAGCTTCTCGGTAAATCGATCTTTCCTTGTGGTATATTTTAATCTCCATATGTTACCAAACCTTGATTTACCCCAATAGCAAGTAAAGCCAAGAAAATTATAACTCTTGATCTTCTTACCTTGCTTAGCTAAGTCCTCAGCATGGTATCTACCGGACTGAATCATCTGCGATTTAGCTTCATTGATGTTCAAGCCATACTTGTTTAATCTTTTGGGCAAAACCTCATAAAACTTCCTCGCGTCTTCTTCATTCTCAAAGACGAACACCATATCGTCACAATACCTCACCATTCCAGTTTGCCCTCTTATGTTTTCCTTGCTGATTTTAGCAAACCAACAGTCAATAACATAATGTAGGAAGACATTTGCCAAAATTGGTGATGTTTTAGACCCTTGGCGGCATCCTTCCTTGTTAGTAACTGTAATGCCGTTTTCTATAATTGGTGTTTCCATCAGTTTCATAACTAGTCTTAGGAATCTTTTGTCAGATATTCTCTTTCTTAGGAATCCCATCAACTCAGAATGTTTGATTGAATTGAAGCACTTAGTTATATCAATTTCAACTACAGCTCCTTTATTGAAGTTATACGTAAGTCTATTCAACTCCTTAAGTGCATCATGGGCGTTTAATTTAGGTCGAAACCCGTAAGAACATTTTAAGAATATTGGCTCGAACACTGAGTTTAATATCTTGCTTACTGCCGACTCGATTATCTTGTCTTCAAAGCATGATATTACCAAAGGTCTTTTGCCTCCATCTTCTTTTGGAATCAATGTAATTCGTGCAGGTTTAGCTTGATATTGCCCCTTGCGAATTTTAGTAAGGAGCGAGAGCAAATTTGCTTCCAACTTCTTACCATAAACCGCTTTGGTTATACCATCTATTCCTACAGCTTTCTTGCTATCAAGTTCCTTATATTGTTCTTCTAACATCTTTAAATCAATAATATGTCCAAGATTATTAAACTTTATGTCTTGATTTTGTGATGATAGCAACTTTATACGCTCAAGTTTCGTTGACCATGTATTTCCGTCTATGCTGTGTACGGTCATTGTTTCCCTCTTACGTTCTTACCTTTCTGTCAGCCCTTCGCTCCACTCCCATTACGAAGCTTCATCACTACTACAACTGACTCAGCCATCCTTAACACCATCTCCAAAGCCTTATGTTTCGGCACTTGTACTTTGAATACTTACTTAACTCAGTAAGAGTTATAAGGACTTCTCAAGTTGTGTCATTAATCTCTACAAACTCGCTGACGCCTGAGACCCCGATGGTTGAAAACTTTCGGATTTTCGCTAGTTTGACCTCTAGTTTTCTCTTGTCTACTGCGTTGTGTAGCACATCGACTTCCACTACCAATATCATTTCAGGGCTATCACGTTCACCATTTGGTTTCGGCTCGGATGTTTCGCTGTCTACGCTTTACTACTGTCGTTACCTTCAGCAGCACAAGACTCGCTATATGGTGGAGCTAGCTACTCCTTCCATAACAGGACTTTCACCCGTAAGATTAATGCACCTTATCTTGACGCACACACAAACTATAGGACAGACTCCAATTATCTTTTATCTAAATTTTCAAAAAAATATTTATCTAAATAATAAAACAACGTTTTTGTTGAATAAGTTTATGGCAAACTTCAAGTAGCTTACGCATACAAGCAACTATCGCAACTTTCTTATACCAATTGCAATAATTAACGCAGTGGTGTAAAATGGGTTTTTAACTGATAAAGGTACTCAAATGGCTAGGTTAATATTACCACAAGGTTTTCATGGTCATGATTTTATAAAAATGATGAAACATGAGCCGCATGGTCGAAATCGTATACGTTTATTGGCGATGTATCACCTTCAATTAGGCAAATCTTTAAAAGCCATATCTGAAATAGTGAAGTCACACTGGAAAACTGTGCAATCATGGCTCAGAAGATTTAGGAATCATGGTTTTGAAGGATTATTTGAATCACAAAGAAGCGGCGCCCCTAGGAAGATTAACACTATACAAGAGTCTGCTCTTTTTGATAAAATCAATACGCTCAGTGAAAGTAAAACTGGTGGGTATATAACTGGAAAGGAGCTACATATCATGTTACTTGAGGAATATGGTGCTAAATGCGCTTTAAAAACAGTCTACAATACTATGCACCGCCTTGGTTTTAGCTGGATTACTTCTCGTTCAATGCATCCAAAGTCAAATCAAGAGACTCAAAATACATATAAAAAAACTTCCCAGACATGTTAACAAAATTATTACCAAAAAATATCGATAGATGTAAAGTTGATATATGGTCTCAGGATGAAACTCGAGTTGGGCAACAAGGTAGCTTAACTCGTATATGGGCTAAGCGTGGCACTAGACCCCGTAAAGTTCGGCAACAGCAATTCATTTCAACATATATTTATGGAGCTGCTTGCCATGATACAGGAGAAGCTTTTGCATTAATTTTACCATATGCAAACACACAGGCAATGAATAAATTCTTAGAAGAGCTTTCTCGCAGTATTCAAGGCAACCGACATATAGCTTTACTAACGGATAATGCAGGTTGGCACACAGCCAAAAAACTAACTGTGCCAAGCAATATCACTTTGATACCGCTTCCGCCCTATGCACCGGAACTTAATGCAATGGAACAAGTTTGGGAATGGATCAAAAATCATTTCTTGTCTAACCAATGTTATGGTGTATATGAAGATATCGTCACTATGGCTTGTTACGCTTGGAATCAATTTGCTCATAATGTAGATTTAGTAAAATCAATTATGTATAGAGACTGGATAAACACACCGTGTTAATTATTGCAATTGGTATTATACTTTCATATACTTAATGATTTAGATACACACTAGGAGCCTATTGAAGAATAGAGAATTTACCCTAAATACGGTCAATTTTTATTCTCCGATAACCTCCTATAGTCAATTCAGGGGGATTTGGTGCTAGGAGCGATGGAGCGACGCCTATAAGTAATCATAGCAATTATCTTTTATCTAAATTTTCAAAAAAATATTTATCTAAATAATAAAACAACGTTTTTGTTGAATAAGTTTATGGCAAACTTCAAGTAGCTTACGCATACAAGCAACTATCGCAACTTTCTTAGGTTTAAAATTATTAACAAGCCTATTGTATAAAGTTTTTAAATATTGAAAACCATTTTTGCCAGTTAATACCGCCATGTATAAAGCATCCCGTGGTATTTTTCTGCCTCCCCTAATAAATCTTCGTCCTTGCTTATTACCACTATCATGGGCGTACGGAGCTATCCCCACAATTGCTGACAATTCATTACTACTATAATTTTTATCCCCTAATTCAGGTACAAAACTAATTAGTTTTGTAGCCAAACATTTACCAATACCAGGTACAGTCTCTAATATTTTTACCTTCTCTTTTAACTCTTCTGACTCATCTATTGTTTTGTTTAACTTCTTATCAAGCTCAGCTATTTCATTTTGTAAGAATTTAATGTGTTTTTCTATACTATCTTTATCAATACCATCAATACTATGATGTAGTCTTTTCTTTTCATTGCTAAGCATTAATACTAAATCTTCTCGTCTTTGCTTATATCTCTTCAAATTCTCTGATTCAACTTGATATATATAATTCGCTGAAAGCTGCATCTTATCACTATAATATGCTAATTTAAATGCATCCTTCCTATCAGTTTTACACAAATTTACCGATTTACTAAAAGAATTAAAACTATATGTATTGACCTTATGTATTGGAAGTGTAATATAGTGAGTTGACATTGTTATAATACCAATTGCAATAATTAACGCAGTGGTGTAAAATGGGTTTTTAACTGATAAAGGTACTCAAATGGCTAGGTTAATATTACCACAAGGTTTTCATGGTCATGATTTTATAAAAATGATGAAACATGAGCCGCATGGTCGAAATCGTATACGTTTATTGGCGATGTATCACCTTCAATTAGGCAAATCTTTAAAAGCCATATCTGAAATAGTGAAGTCACACTGGAAAACTGTGCAATCATGGCTCAGAAGATTTAGGAATCATGGTTTTGAAGGATTATTTGAATCACAAAGAAGCGGCGCCCCTAGGAAGATTAACACTATACAAGAGTCTGCTCTTTTTGATAAAATCAATACGCTCAGTGAAAGTAAAACTGGTGGGTATATAACTGGAAAGGAGCTACATATCATGTTACTTGAGGAATATGGTGCTAAATGCGCTTTAAAAACAGTCTACAATACTATGCACCGCCTTGGTTTTAGCTGGATTACTTCTCGTTCAATGCATCCAAAGTCAAATCAAGAGACTCAAAATACATATAAAAAAACTTCCCAGACATGTTAACAAAATTATTACCAAAAAATATCGATAGATGTAAAGTTGATATATGGTCTCAGGATGAAACTCGAGTTGGGCAACAAGGTAGCTTAACTCGTATATGGGCTAAGCGTGGCACTAGACCCCGTAAAGTTCGGCAACAGCAATTCATTTCAACATATATTTATGGAGCTGCTTGCCATGATACAGGAGAAGCTTTTGCATTAATTTTACCATATGCAAACACACAGGCAATGAATAAATTCTTAGAAGAGCTTTCTCGCAGTATTCAAGGCAACCGACATATAGCTTTACTAACGGATAATGCAGGTTGGCACACAGCCAAAAAACTAACTGTGCCAAGCAATATCACTTTGATACCGCTTCCGCCCTATGCACCGGAACTTAATGCAATGGAACAAGTTTGGGAATGGATCAAAAATCATTTCTTGTCTAACCAATGTTATGGTGTATATGAAGATATCGTCACTATGGCTTGTTACGCTTGGAATCAATTTGCTCATAATGTAGATTTAGTAAAATCAATTATGTATAGAGACTGGATAAACACACCGTGTTAATTATTGCAATTGGTATGAAATGGCGATACAATAATGTCATTATTAGCAACTATGAGTAATAGGATGACAACAAGAAGATATAGAATAATATATGAATCGTATGATCATAAGCAACCCACTACAACAATTTCAAGAGTAGAAGTACTTAATGGCGAGCTTAACGAACCAAGTAATTGTCTAGATTTTTCCATAGGTTTGGATAATCAAATTGCTTTAATTCAAGGAGTACAGGATATAGTTTTGCAGGAAAAGATTCAATTAATCCATAAACTAACAAAAGTTACTTGCCCTAAGTGTAAAATTAAAATGCATAAGACTGGTGTAAATAAATCTACTTTTCACGATGTTTTCACTGATCATAACATTGTAATACAGAGATTTAAATGCCATAATTGCGGATATGAAACGCACTCTACCGTCCGCACGTTATTGCAGGGAGTAATTTCTGGTGATTTAAAAAAAATACAAGCTACACTAGGTGCTACACATAGTTTTAGAGAAGGAGAGAAATTATTTGAATTATTTTCTGGTAAAGATCGGCAAATTAATAATCATAATCGTATTAAACAAGTTACAGAATCAGTTGGCAATGCTATTGAAGATATCAATGCTGATGAGAAGGAAATGCTCATTACTGAAGATGCTGTTGAACTAATATTAAATGTAGATGGAGGACATATAAAGACAACAGAGGATCAACGTAGTATGGAGGCTATGGTGGCTGTAGTTTACAAACCAGAATCTATAAAATCAAATAGTCAAGATACCAGGAATTATATTATAAGTAAGAATTGTGCAGCGTCAATTAAGGATGATCGTCAAAAACAAATTATAAGTTCTACTATTATTGCAGCATTGAAACAAGGCTTAAGCCCAAAAACACATATTACCGCACTATGTGATGGGGCGGCAAATTGCTGGAATATAGCAAAGGCACTAGAGCCTTTGTGTGCTAAAATAACTTATATTTTAGATTGGTTTCATTTGGGTATGAAATTTGAGAATATATCGTTACCAAAAAGGCTAAAAGAAGATCTGATGCATATCAAGTGGCATTTATGGAGAGGAGATGTGGAGAAGGCGATGATAAGATTTAAAGAAATATTAGCACTGACAAAAGAAGAACAGCATCATGATAGGATTAAAAAATTATCCCAATATGTTGATAATAATAAAGATAAAATTGTGGATTACTCAACAAGGAAGGATCAAGGGCTGATCTTTACTAGTAATCTTGCTGAATCAACTGTTGAGAGTTTAATCAATCAAAGATGTAAAGGGCAGCAACACATGAGATGGTCTAGAGAGGGGTTAAATCCTATTTTGCAATTAAGATCTATAATCCATAGTAATGATTGGTCTAGCAAATGGAAAACTGCGGTACTAAATGCTGCTTAATAATTCACTATATTACACTTCCTATCACTTTCTCATCAAATCCATTAAATCTCCTCAGCCCTTTTGGTATTAATTGAGGATTATACTCTCCTTCCCGATCTCTTGGTACTTCTACTGTCAGCTTACGACCATCCCCATCAATTACTGTCTTCTCATAGCTACCATTACGACTATTATTATCTACTTTTGGCATCTTGCTATGTTTTGAATATCCTAATTCATGATCCAACTCACTTGCTAATATTTTCTCAACTATTTGCTTCTTTAGCTGTTGAAATAAACCATCTCGACCAAATAACTCCGATGGATCTGCTTTTGATAATAATTCTTCTACTAGCTGATTACTGATGTTTAATGTATCTTTATCTGTATCTAATTTTTTAGCCATAATTCCTCCTTGCTTGCTTAAGTTACTTTTTTTACAGTAATCTCTTACTGCTTTCTTTGCAACTTACACAAACTATAGGACAGACTCGCCGAATATATGACCGCTTCCTTTGTGGCTCTATTTTTTTATTTTCTTTGTTGACAAATTCACTCGTCCATATATGACAAATTGACTATAAACGGAGCAAAGATAGATTAATTCTCTAAAGTTTTTTGATAATTAATCTCTTCTTGATCTAACCTAGCGGCAAGTTTACGCATCCTATTCATGTAAAAACCTGTTCCTGCCGGCACTAATCTACCAACTATAACATTTTCTTTCAGTCCACGTAACTTATCAACTCTTCCAGCTATAGCCGATTCCGTTAAAACTCTCGTTGTTTCTTGGAAAGAAGCCGCTGAAATAAACGATCTAGTTTGCAGCGATGCCTTAGTAATACCTTGCAGGATTACCTGAGCTTCCGCCGGTCTTAAACCATTCTTGATAGCTTTTTCATTAATTTCAGCAAATTCGCGATGATCTATCTTCTCATCAACCATCAATGTCGTATCGCCAGAATGGGTTATCTCTACTTTTTGTAGCATCTGACGGATTATTACCTCGATATGTTTATCGTCAATTTTTACACCCTGTAAACGATATACTGCTTGAATTTCTCCAACCATGTAACTTGTAAGAGCTTCCACTCCCATTACTTTTAAAATATCTTGTAGTACTGGATTACCATCAATTAACATATCGCCTTTTTTAACAAAATCACCCTCATTAACCACAACATGCTTGCCTTTTGGTACCATATACTCAATTGGCATACCACCTTCACTTGGCTGAATAATAATACGTCTTTTTGACTTATAGTCTTTACCAAATTTAACTCTACCATCTATTTCTGCAATAACGGCATGATCTTTTGGACGTCTAGCTTCAACAAGTTCACCCACCCTTGGAAGACCACCAGTAATATCTTTGGTTTTAGTTGATTCCCTTGGAATACGTGATAAGATATCTCCTACTGATACTTTAGCCCCATCTTCAACACTTAAAATAGCATTTACTGGTATATAGTATCTAGCCTCTAAACCATTGGATAACATAATGGTTTCTCCATTATCATCAACTAATTGGATACGAGGACGTAACTCTGCCCCACGTAAATATTGTTTTGATTCAACTATAACTTTGCTAGAAATACCAGTTGCTTCATCAGTAATATCACGAATTGATACCCCTTCTACCATATCTTTGAATACAACTTTACCAGATTTCTCGGTAATAATCGGAATAGTATATGGATCCCACTCTACTAATTTTTGTGCCTTTTTTACATTATCTGAATCATCAGCTATCAATCTTGCCCCATACGGTACTTTATGCCTTGCTTTTTCATTATTGTTACTATCTAATAATAATAACTCACATGAACGCCCCATTACAATCTTACGACCTTCAGAATCAATAACCACATTACGCCCTAGAATCTTCACTTTTGCATCATGAGAAGCTTCTATTGATGATACTTCAGCACCTTTTGTCGCAGCTCCTCCAATATGGAAAGTTCTCATGGTTAGCTGAGTACCTGGCTCACCAATTGACTGGGCTGCAATCACTCCGATTGCTTCTCCTACTGAAACTAATGAACCAGTAGCTAGATCTCTACCATAGCATTTTACACATATTCCGTCAGGAATCTCACATGTTAAAACAGATCGTACTAGCACTGAATCTAGACCAGAAGATTCGATTTCTTCTAATTTTGCTTCGTTAATTAATTCCCCAGCTGATAGTAATAGCATATTAGTTACTGGGTGATAGACGTTAATTGCCACTGTTCTACCTAAAATCTGCTCTGCCAGTGATACAATAACTTCACCACCATCAATAATACTTCTAACTTCTATACCTTTTGTAGTGTGACAATCTTCATCGGTAATTATACAATCTTGAGCAACATCAACTAATCTACGAGTTAAATACCCAGAGTTAGCTGTTTTCAATGCTGTATCCGCCAGACCTTTACGTGCCCCATGTGTAGAATTAAAATACTCAAGAACCGTAAGACCTTCACGGAAATTAGAAATAATAGGAGTTTCAATAATCTCGCCTGATGGTTTAGCCATCAAACCACGCATACCGGCTAACTGCTTAATCTGTGCTGCTGATCCTCTTGCTCCTGAAGTAGCCATCATATATATAGCATTTACTTTTTGATGATTAGGTTTATCATTAACCGGCATCGTAGCAATTTCTTTCATCATGTCATTTGCTACTTTATCAGTACATCTCGACCAAGAATCAATTACTTTATTGTATTTCTCACCATAGGTAATCAGACCATCAGAATATTGTTGTTCAAACTCTTTGACCTCAGTCAATGTTGCATTAATATGAGTATCTTTTGATTTTGGTACAACCATATCGTCCATACCAAAAGAAATACCCGAGGAACAAGCATATTTAAATCCAAGTTTCATTAGCTGATCAGCAAAAATCACCGTAGACTTTTGACCACAATGGCGATACACCAAATCAATTACCCCCGATATATCCTTTTTAGTCATGGCTTTATTGACAAACTTAAACCCAACATTATAATTACGGGGTAATAAATCTCCAATAATTAATCTACCAAGGGTAGTATCGACCATAGTTGCTACAACTTCCCCTGCAGCATTAAGCATATCGCGACGAAATTTTATCTTCGAGTGAATAGTTATTACCTTATTATACAAAGCATGCTCAACCTCTGACATTTGGGCAAATACCATTCCTTCACCAGGCTCATTGTCAAAAGCCATAGTTAAATAATAAAGACCCAGTACTATATCCTTATCAGGTACGATAATCGGACGACCATTTGCCGGACTCAATATGTTGTTTGTTGACATCATAAGCACCCTGGCTTCAAGCTGTGCCTCGATTGAAAGAGGGATATGCACTGCCATCTGGTCACCATCAAAGTCAGCATTGAACGCAGCACAAACTAAAGGATGTAGCTGAATAGCTTTCCCTTCTATCAGTAAAGGTTCAAAAGCCTGGATACCTAAACGATGCAAAGTTGGTGCTCTATTAAGCAATACCGGGTGTTCCCGTATAACTTCTTCTAAAATATCCCATACTTCTGGTTTTTCAGCTTCAACCATTTTTTTAGCAGCTTTTATAGTGGTAGCAATTCCATGTAATTCAAGCTTTGAATAAATAAATGGTTTGAATAATTCCAACGCCATGGTCTTTGGCAAACCACATTGATGCAGCTTAAGCTCTGGTCCAACAACGATAACGGAACGACCAGAATAATCCACCCTTTTACCCAGCAAATTCTGACGAAGCCGACCTTGTTTACCTTTTAACATGTCACTAAGCGACTTAAATGGACGCTTATTAGTATTCTTCACTACCTTACCACGACGACCATTATCGAATAATGCATCGACTGATTCTTGTAACATCCTTTTTTCATTTCGAATGATAATATCCGGTGCCTTTAGTTCTAGTAGTCTTTTTAATCTATTATTTCTATTAATAACTCTTCTATAAAGTTCGTTAAGATCAGAAGTGGCAAATCTGCCTCCATCAAGCATAACTAATGGTCTAATCTCAGGTGGAATAATTGGCAGAACGGTCATAATCATCCATTCTGGCTTATTTTCGGATTCCAAAAAATCTTCCACTAACTTAAGTCTTTTGACAATCTTCTTCTTTTTAATTTCTGAAGAGGTACTTGATAAATCCTCCTGTAATTTCTTCTTTAATTCAGGTAAATCAAGCTCTGAAAGCATTTGGTGAACTACTTCCGCCCCAATAGAAGCCGTAAAATTATCTCCTCCATACTCATCTTGTGCCTTTTGCAGACTATCTTCTGATAAAAGTTCTCCTTTCTGTAGATCAGATAACCCAGGATCAACAACTACATAACTTTCAAAATACAGAACTTTTTCCAAATCCTTCATTGTCATATCTAGCAAGGTACTAATCCTTGATGGTAAAGATTTCAAGAACCATATATGAGCAACTGGTGCTGCTAGTTCAATATGCCCCATTCTTTCTCGACGAACTCTAGATGTAGTAACTTCAACACCGCATTTCTCACAAGTAATGCCACGATATTTCATACGCTTATATTTACCACAAAGACATTCATAGTCTTTTACTGGTCCAAAAATCCTAGCACAGAATAATCCCTCTTTTTCTGGCTTGAACGTACGATAATTTATCGTCTCAGGTTTCATCACTTCACCAAAAGACCATGAACGCACTTGGTCAGGACTAGCAATATTGATTCTTATTTGATCAAATTGCTGAGTACTGCTTAATTGCCCATAAAAATTTGTCATTCCTGTTGTCATAAAGATTTTTCCTTAAAAAATTTTATCAGCTCTAGTTTAGCCTGAATTCGATATATAGTCAATTAACCTGAATCAGTGCTGAATAAGCACCCATCACACTGTCATTGCGAGGAGACCTTAGGTCGATGAAGCAATCCATTTTAATCGTTTTTTTGGATTGCTTCGTCACCACTAAAGTGGTTCCTCGCAATGACGCTAAGGCTAAATACTAATCTGGTTTATAACGTTACCAATTCAAGTTAATTCAATATAACAAGTTATTGCAAATTCGGTTATATCTATAAATATAGCAGATTTTTATGCTACACTAATAGCCATTCTCATTATTTTTGCAGAATTGCTTATTTTTTGTAAGCATTCACGGTTTTTTTGCTATTTTCTTATAATAAATAAAAAATCTGCTCGCCAAACGTCATTGCGAGGAGGCGTAAGCCTCCGAAGCAATCCATTTAATCGTTTTTTGGATTGCTTCGTCGCCACTAAAGTGGCTCCTCGCAATGACGCTAAAGCTAAATACATCGGATTTATAACGTTGCAAATTCAAGTTAATTCACTATATTATTAATCTGTTGTAGTATCTTCAAGCTTGACATTCAAACATAAGGATCTAAACTCTTTGATCATTACGTTAAATGACTCGGGGATACCAGATTCAAAATTATTATCACCTTGAACAATCGATTCATAAATTTTAATTCTACCAACCACATCGTCCGATTTTACAGTTAACATTTCTTGTAACGTATAAGCAGCACCATAAGCTTGCAAGCCCCAACATTCCATCTCCCCAAATCTCTGACCACCAAAATGCGATTTACCACCTAATGGTTGTTGAGTTACCAAACTATAAGGACCTATAGAACGAGCATGAATTTTATCATCAGCTAAATGGTGCAGTTTTAGGAAATATTTATAGCCAACTGTAACTGCCCGATCAAAATACTCTCCTGTTCTACCATCAATTAACTTAATTTGACCAGATGGATCTTGATCTGCCATAGCTAGCATTTCTTTTACGTTCTCAACCTTTGCCCCATCAAAAACTGGAGTTGCAAAATATACTCCCTTATCGATATTATGACAAAATGCCATAATTTCTTCATTAGACATTTTCTTTATATCTTTTGACGTTGAATTCTCGCCATATACCTTCGATACAAAAGATTTAAACTCTTCTATATCAAGATTATTGTTATGAACTTGCTTCAACATAGAAGATATTTTTTTACCAAGATTTACTGCCGCCCAACCAATATGAGTCTCTAAAATCTGTCCTATATTCATCCGTGAAGGTAAACCAAGTGGGTTAAGAACTATATCAACTACTGTGCCATCTTCTAAAAATGGCATATCTTCTTCTGGCATAATACGAGAGATAACACCTTTATTTCCGTGTCTTCCCGCCATTTTATCTCCAGGTTGCAGCTTATGTTTAGTCGCAATAAATACTTTTACAACTTTAAGAGCCCCTTGTGGTAAATCATCGCCACTTTGTAGTTTTTCTACTTTGCTACTAAAACACTTATTGAGTCTGTCTTTCTTTTCATCATAATGACGTTTAATTTGCTCAATTTCATTCATTACATCAGCATCTTCAACAATCAGCTGCCAAAATTGTCCCTTTGATAATGATCCAAGGGTTTGCTCGCTAATTAATTGACCAGGTTTTACCGATTTAGGACCACTAACAACTATTTGTCCTGTTAGAATCTTCTCTAAACGCATAAAAACAAAATGCTCTATGACTCGAAGTTCATCATCTCTGTCTTTTGATAATTTTTCAATTTGTTGTTTTTCAATAGCTATAGCACGCTCATCTTTTTCTACTCCTCTACGAGAAAATACTCGTACCTCTACCACTGTCCCAGTGATTCCAGAAGGAACGCGTAAAGAAGAGTCCCGAACATCCGAAGCCTTTTCTCCAAAAATAGCTCGAAGTAATTTTTCTTCTGGAGTCATAGGTGACTCACTTTTAGGAGTAACCTTACCCACCAAAATATCGCCTGGTTTTACTTCTGCCCCAACATATACTATACCTACTTCGTCAAGATGACGTAAACTTTCATCACTAACATTTGGAATATCACGAGTGATTTCCTCAGGCCCAAGTCTAGTATCTCTAGCAATTATTTCAAATTCCTCAATATGAATTGAAGTGTAAACATCATCTTTTACAATACGTTCTGATATTAAAATTGAATCTTCAAAATTATAACCACTCCACGGTAAGAAAGCCACCAGAACATTTCTACCAAGAGCTATCTCCCCATTATCGGTGCTTGGTCCATCAGCAATTACTTCACCTTTTGCTACATAATCACCAACATTAATTAATGGTTTCTGATTAATACAAGTATTATGGTTAGATCTTTGAAATTTCAATAAATTATAAATGTCTACACCAGGTGAGCCATCTGTTTTCTGCTCCTTAGTCCTTACTACTATTCTAGTCGATTCAACTTGCTCTACTATTCCATCATGTAAGGCGACAACTGAAACTCCAGAATCTTGGGCAACAATTCCTTCAATACCAGTACCAACTAAAGGAGCATCACTTCTAATAAGTGGTACAGCCTGACGTTGCATGTTTGATCCCATCAAGGCTCTATTAGCATCATCATTTTCCAAAAATGGAATAAGTGATGCAGCAACAGAAACAACCTGCATCGGAGTAACGTCAATATAATCTATTTCTGCCGGGGTAACCATAACAAAATTACCACCATCAATCCGACAGTTAATTAACTCTTCCTGTAATAAACCTTTTTTATCGATAACTGCATTAGCTTGAGCAATTTTATATTTTCCTTCTTCAATTGCCGACAAGTAAACAACTTCATCTGTTACACAACCATCTACGACTTTTCGATAAGGAGTTTCAATGAAACCATGTTTATTAACCCTAGCATAAGTAGCCATGGAATTAATCAAACCGATATTCTGTCCTTCTGGTGTTTCTATTGGGCAAATACGTCCATAATGGGTAGGGTGAACGTCCCTTACTTCAAATCCAGCTCTCTCCCTACTAATTCCACCAGGTCCTAAAGCTGATAATCTTCTCTTATGAGTTATTTCTGATAATGGATTAGTTTGATCCATAAACTGAGAAAGTTGTGATGTACTAAAAAATTCTTTTACTACAGAAACTAAAACTTTTGAATTTACTAAATCATGAGGCATAACCGCATCAAGATCAACCACAGACATTCTTTCAAGTACTGATTTTTCCATACGAACCAGACCAATCCGAAATTGATTCTCAATTAATTCACCAACTGACCTAACTCTTCTATTACCAAGATGATCAATATCATCTATCGAACCTTTGCCATCTTTTAGATCTACTAAAACTTTAAGAATATGTTTAATATCTTCAATAGTTAAAATAGCTGTAGATTCTGGTATGTTAAGTTCCAATCTTGAATTCATTTTAATACGACCAACTTCCGAGAGATCATATCTTTCAGGCTCAAAAAATAAATTATTAAATAATATCTTAGCCGCTTCAATATTAGCCGGTTCTCCTGGTCTTAATACCCTGAATATGTCGATCAATGCTGATTCATAATTTTGGTTTTTATCAGCAAATAAGGTATTTCTTATGTAAGGACCTGATTGGGTATTGATAGCAAGTACGTCGACAGATGAAATTCCAAGAGCCATAATAGAATTTAACATATCTATTGTGATCATTTCACCAATGGTAGCTAGTACCTCACCATTATCTGGATTAACAAGATCATGTGCTAAATATTTACCTACCAAATACTCCCCTTCTACCAAAATATTTTTCACTCCATCTTGAGCAAACTTCTTAGCCAAACGAGGAGTAATCTTTTGCCCAGATGCCAGTATGATATTACCAATATCTGCATCTACTAAATCAGTAACTAGCCTATGAGCATTTACAGATTCTGGTATAAACTTGGTTGCCCAGTATCCATCCTTGGTAAAACAGGTTACCGTATCATAGTAGAATTTTATAATTTCATTAGTAGACATTCCAATAGCTCTAAGCAGAGTAGTAACATAAAGCTTTCTTTTCCTATCTATTCTAAAGTACATAACATCTTTAGCATCAAATTCAAAATCTAACCATGATCCTCTATATGGTATAACCCTAGCAGAATACAAAAACTTGCCTGAAGAGTGAACTTTACCCTCATCATGGTAGAAGAACACACCAGGTGACCTATGCATCTGTGATACTACTACCCTTTCTGTACCATTAATAATAAAGGTACCATTTTTGGTCATCAGGGGAATATCCCCCATATAAACTTCTTGTTCTTTAATGCCTTTGATTTCTCTTGCTCCAGTATCTTCGTCAATATCCCAAATACTTAATCTCAATGTGACTTTAAGGGGAGCAGCATAACTAAGACCTCTTTGTGTACACTCCTCAACATCATATTTAGGGTTATCAAATTCATATTTAGCAAATTCTAAATAGGCAATATTAGAGGGATCATGAATCGGGAAAATTGAACTTAATACTGATTGTAATCCTTTGTTTTCTCGCTCAAAGTCTTTAACTCCAAATTGTAAAAAACCTTTTTCATAAGAATTTTTCTGAACCTCAATCAAATTTGGTATAGATGCTACCAAATTTATGTGACCAAAGTTCTTTCTTATGCGTTTACCAATTGATAAGGACGGCGTTGTCATATAATCTCCCGATTAATTTCTATATCTTAACGCGAGTTGCCAATATATGTAATTGGTAACTCGGCTGTAATCTTGAAAAAAATAGACTTGTTGCTGTGAACAAAGTTTCTGTCATAACTTTTTGTCATATTTTTGATAAAAATTGTAACTTTCAATAATTTTTGTTTTGAAACCAAACAAAAAGCCACTTAAAGAACTCAATTTAGAAGTAATGTACATTCGAATTATTTGGAGAATTGGCATATAAAACAAAAAGGAAATCTGACATATGCATATTCAGAACAAAAGCCCATGCATAGTTTATAGTTTTACGAAACCGATTCTCTAATTATTCAAGCTTTAAATTATTCAAGCATAATCTCAAATTATTTTTACTTTTGCTAAATAGTATGAATAAATTTTTTAAATTAATAGGCTCTGTGAAGCTAAAATGCATAAATCTGTTGCAAATCTTCACCTGATTTAGAATTTTGGATAAACAAATGCCAAATTCTCCCATGGCAAAAAATATCCGCCTTGGGAGTTTAATAGCTTTTTGTTTATATTTTTGTATAAAATGCAATAGTTTTTGCAGGCACGAAAGTATATTTAGCACCACAACTCTTAAGCAAAATAGAATATCACACAACAAGTTTATTCCCATTATCAACAATACAAACCTAGATTCAGTACTAAAAACGCTAAATTATCAATGTATACTCCAATGATTTAAAGAATTAGAGTATACATATCTAAAATCTGTGGTTCGTATACCCTTATGTTTAAAAAACTACCCACCAATAACTTGCTGAAATAATTGTTTAAATCAAAAGAGTATAACCTAATCCAATTGAATTAACCTACAATTCTCATAAAATAACTGATATTATGAAAATTATTTTAATTCAACTTTTGCTCCAGCTGCTTCTAATTTTTCTTTAAAGCTTTCAGCTTCTTCTTTATTTACACCAGATTTAATCGTTTTTGGAGCAGCATCAACTAATTCTTTAGCTTCTTTCAAGCCAAGACCAGTAAGCTCTCTAGTGACCTTAATTACTTCTATTTTTTTATCACCACTACTAACCAAAACAACTTCAAAGGCTGTCTTTTCAGCTACTGCTTCTGATGCGGCAGGAGCTGCAGCTACTGCTACAGGAGCTGCGGCTGTTACACCCCATTTTTCTTCTAGCATTTTTGAAAGCTCTGCTGCTTGAATTACTGTAAGAGTTGATAATTGATCTACGATTTTTACTAGGTCTGTCATAATTTTCTTCCTTTTAAAACTTTTTTATTAAATTAACTTTTATTTGCATAAGCTTGCAAAACTCTAGCAAGTCCAGATGCAGGAGCTTGTATAACGCCAGCAATTTTAGTTGCAGGAGCTTGTATAACCCCAATAATTTTGCCTCTGAGTGCGTCTAATGAAGGCAATTTTGCCAATTGTCGTACAGAGCTTGCATCTAATACTTGGTTATTTACTAAACCACCAACTATTTTCAAACATTCATTAGTTTTTGCAAATTCTACGATAACTTTTGCAGCTTCAACAAGGTCTTCAGAATATGCTAACGCTGTAGGACCAGCAAACAAATGTGTAATATTATCAATACCAGCCTTATTGGCTGCTATTTTTGATAAAGTATTTTTAACTACCTTAAACCCCACATTTTTTGCTTTAAGAGCCCTACGCAGTAGAGTCACTTGACTAACAGTAAGCCCATGATAATGAGTAATTATCACAGAATTTGACCGCTGATACACTCCTTCAAGTTCTTCGACAAACTCATGTTTCTCTGATCTTAACACCTTAACTCTCCTTGTCGTTACGATATAGTTGCTAAATCTATTTTTACTGATGGACCCATAGTAGAAGATAGATATATTGCTTTTAAATAATTTCCTTTAGCACCAGAAGGCTTTGCTTTAACTACAGCAGATATCAAGGTTGATGCATTATTTACTAAATCTTGTTTAGTAAATGATAATTTACCAACTCCAGCATGAATAATACCAGCCTTTTCAACCCTATACTCTACTTGACCACTTTTGGCATTTTTAATTGCCGTTACGATATCTGTAGTTACCGTGCCAAGTTTTGGATTGGGCATTAAGCCCTTTGGACCAAGAATTCTTGCCACTGAACCTATTGCTGACATCATATTTGGTGTTGCAATACAAACGTCAAAATTAATTTTCCCAGTCTTAATATCATCGATAATCTCTGTAGAACCAGCCATATCTGCTCCAGCTGCTTTAGCTTCTTCTATCTGTTCGTCCTTACAAATCACTGCAACTCTACTAACTTTACCGCTACCAGCTGGCAATGCCACAACACCACGCACCATTTGATCCGAATGTTTAGGATCTACCCCTAGTTTCATTACCACTTCCAAAGTAGAGTCAAATTTAGTATAGGATGCCGACTGCAAAGCTTCTATTCCTTCTGCTAAAGTACGGTTGCTAGCCAGCTCTATATTCTTTCTCGCTGCCCGTATTTTTTTACCACCAGTTAACTTTCTATTATTCACAGCATCCTTTTTATCAACTATCATATATTAATCTCCTACTACTTCAAGCCCCATAGATTCAGCAGTACCACGAATAATTTTAGCGGCAGCTATTAAATTATCAGCATTAAGATCCACCATCTTAATTTTGGCAATTTCCATACAATCTGACATGGTAACCTTACCAACAAATGCCTCTTTTTTAGTAGCACTAGAACCTTTAGGAATTTTAGCAAATTGTTTTAAATAATACGATGCTGGGGAAGTCTTAGTTACAAAAGTAAAACTATTATCTTCATAAGCAGTAATTAGCACTGGAATAGGCATACCTGGTTCAAAGCCTTGAGTAGCAGCATTAAATGCCTTACAAAATTCCATAATATTAAGCTTCCTTTGACCAAGGGTAGAACCAATAGGCGGAGCTGGATTAGCTTTACCTGCTGGCACCGTTAACTTAATATAAGATTTTATTTTTTTTGCCATTATAATCCTATTTTTATTCATTTAACGCTAATTGGTAATTATTTACCAATTGGTATATTGTTTTCCTTACACATGCCATTTAAAAGCCATAAAGAAAATAACTTAACGTCATGGCTCAGAACTACTTTAGTAGCTCCTTGCAATAACATCATACGTCATTGCGAGACCATGTAATGGTCGAAGCAATCCATTTCTAATCATTTCCCTAGATTGCTTCATCGGCTTCACGCCTCCTCGCAATCTGATGTATCCCCACGAAATTAAGCACGACAAAGCTCCGTCTTTATAATAGATGCCAGGGGTTCTACCAATGGTTTTATGGCATGCAAATAATTAAATTCAATAATAAATTTCCCAAGGGTAAAATACGAATAAATCTTTTTATCTTTTACTGTGTTAGGTTGGAAAATTCTTTGCATACCTTGGCTATAGCCTACCACACCTATAACCCAATATGTTATAATAACAATGGCAGATAGTAACATTAAAACTCCCCATCTATTCACATCTAAAGTTCGAATATATCTTCCAGCAAGACCAAATTTATGACTTTTTATCACTCGAAACGTCTCCTCTATTTGCATACGTTTGCTATATAACCTCACTATTTCCGCTCCCTTATATTCATCAGAACTTAAGTTAGTTACCAATATCCAAGGTTCTTTTGCAGCTTTGTTATATGAACCATTTGCTGTTTTACTGCTAGTACGATTCCTGCTAACCTTCTGCACTCGACCCTTAGGGACTTTGCAAGTTGTAACCATTCTGCAGGAATATTTATGAGCTTTGGTTAGCAGAATCGTACCACATTCCATCGTTTTTGAACCAATTGATGGCATGAAATTTTCAACTGATATCCAATCCTCATTCTTAGCTAATTTTAAATCTTTTCCTTGTCGTACCCGACACACCCAACTCCACCCTTGTTTTTCTATTTCCTTAAACCATTCAATATGAAAGCCAGCGTCCATAATCACAATAACCCTTTTTCCATCAGGTATTATACTCTTTAATTTATTTAAAAATTCTACCGTTCTGCCCTTTAATTCACCTTCTTCAAACACATCTTGATACAAAGGTAAACTCATCCCTCTTGTACAAAATTGAGCACTTAGCATTTGTACCATGCGATCATCTTTAAGATAACATAAATCAATCACAACACTGTCATCATTAGAATGCTTGATAAACTCAAATATGAAATATGATAAAGCACTATAGAGATTATCAACCTCGTTATATAAATGTTTGTTACCTATACATCTATCAACTTTTTTTATTTTATGTTTTACTTTACTATCACCACTCAAGTTCCTGCCAATTGCACTCAAAGACAAATTCTGACTATATCGCAAGCCTTCTGCAACATCAAGTAACGCATTTAAACGATTATTTGTATAAAAGGACAATGTTCTTTTATTACTTCATTTAATACTGTTTTTACATCCATAACCTACTATCTCCATCATCATTAAATAATGAAGATATTCTATCAATTCTTGCTATTTTGCAACAATTTCGTGGGGATACATCAGCTCGCAATGACCATTAATCACCACAAAGCAAACTAACTATTTTTTCTAACTTGCGTAAAATTTAATTCTATAGGAGTTGCTTTACCAAAAATAGATATAGACACACGCAATTTATTTTTGTCATAATCAATTTCTTCTATAACTCCTGTAAAAGTCTCAAATGGACCGTCAGTAACAATTATCGCTTCACCAATTTCGTATAATTTTGAAACCCTAGCATCTTTAGTTTCAGATTCAAGCTTGCTAAAAATATTTTGTACTTCTTTTTCACTAAGAGCTTGTGGTATACTTTTACTACCCAAAAATCCTGTAACTTTAGTGACACTTTTTACCAAATGCCAAGTATCATCGGTCATTTTCATTTTAATCAAAATATAACCAGGCATAAATTTCTTTTCAGTCTTAACGTTCTTACCACGCTTAACTTCAGGTACTTCAATAACCGGAACCACGATATCTTCAAAAAATTCCGACATACCTTGCTTGGCAATTTGATCAAGAATCAGTTGCTTTACACGCTTTTCTGAGCCTGATAATGTATGAATAACGTACCACTGCACCACAATTTTCCCTAAACCTATTCTTTCTACTTCCCAATATTAAGTAAAAGCTGCATTATGCTATGTATACCGTAGTCTAATACTAAACAAATTATACTAAAAATAAATACAGCCACCACTACTATAATAGTTGAAGTTATCAATTCCTTCTTACCGAGCCAAACAATTTTATGAACTTCTTGCTTTACTTGCTCATAAAATTTATAAACTCTATTTTCCTTTAACATATTATACAAACTCATTTATTGGCAGGAGCGACAGGAATCGAACCCGCAACCTTCGGTTTTGGAGACCGATGCTCTACCAATTGAGCTACACTCCTATCACATTTTTATTAAAAAATCAAACTATTTCTTAATAAATTACAATCACAGCAATTTTAAAATATACGTCTATTAGCCAAACCACGCAAGTAGATCGAAGCAATCCATTTCTAACTATTTTCCTGGATTGCTTCGTCGACCTTACGGTCTCCTCGCAATGACGTTTGAGGATTACAACATCCCCCAGGCGTCATTGCGAAACCACGGAAGTAGGTCGTGGCAATCCATACTAGAGTAGTTCCTCGCTAATAGACGATGTATTGCTATAAATTATAATATCACATCATATATGATCCACTAATACTTTATGTGAAAAATATTTTTATTTTTTACCTTTAATAGTCTCAGCTACCTGTAACGGCACTTGCTCATAATGAGAAAAAACCATACTATACTGAGACCTACCTTGTGATAAAGACCGCAAAGTACTAACATAACCAAACATTTCAGCTAGAGGTACATTGGCAATTATCGCCTGTGCATTACCCCTTGGATCCATGCTTTGCATTTGTCCTCTACGGCTATTTAGGTCGCCAATAATATCACCCATATATTCATTTGGAGTAATCACTTCCACTTTCATAATTGGCTCAAGTAACTTTGGATTACCTTTTGGCATTCCTTCCCTAAAAGCAGCCTTAGTAGCTATCTCAAACGCTAATACACTTGAATCCACATCGTGGAATGCTCCATCTATCAAAGTTGCTTTGAAATCAATCATTGGATAACCAGCAACTACCCCCGTATCCTTAATATTATTTAGACCCTTTTCAACACCAGGAATAAATTCTTTTGGTATAGCTCCACCAACGATTTTGCTTTCAAAAAGAAATCCTTCTCCAGCTTCTTGAGGCTCAAATATTATTTTAACCCGGGCAAATTGTCCAGCTCCACCAGATTGTTTTTTATGTGTATAGTCAATCTCACATTTGCTAGTAATTGTCTCACGATAAGCTACTTGTGGAGCTCCAACATTAACCTCAACCTTAAACTCACGCTTCATACGATCAACCATGATCTCTAAATGCAGCTCTCCCATACCTTTAATAACAGTCTGACCGCTTTCTTGATCAGTTGACACTCTAAAAGATGGATCTTCAGCAGCTAACCTAGATAATGCCATTCCCATTTTTTCTTGATCGGCAGTTGATTTTGGTTCTACAGCTAGTTCAATAACCGGTTCAGGAAATTCCATTCTCTCCAAAACAACCTGCTTATCCATGCCACATAAAGTATCACCAGTAGTGGTA
This sequence comes from Rickettsia endosymbiont of Oedothorax gibbosus, assembly GCF_936269705.1. Classification (NCBI taxonomy): domain Bacteria; kingdom Pseudomonadati; phylum Pseudomonadota; class Alphaproteobacteria; order Rickettsiales; family Rickettsiaceae; genus Rickettsia; species Rickettsia endosymbiont of Oedothorax gibbosus. The sequence goes on along the minus strand of NZ_OW370493.1, from coordinate 1,091,834 downwards.
TTCTTCAGACCAGCCAAGGCAACAATATCTCCTGCCAAAGCTTCCTTAACATCCTCCCTTTCATTAGCATGCATCAGCAACATTCTACCTACTCGTTCCTTTTGATTCTTTACCGTGTTAATCACAGTAACACCAGAACTAATCTTACCAGAATAAATCCTAACAAACGTAAGAGATCCAACAAATGGATCAGTCATTACTTTAAATGCTAAAGCAGCAAGAGGTTCAGACGCTGAAATTTTAAAATCTTTTTCTTCTCCAGAATCAACCTCTATTCCCCTAACGGTTCCAATATCAACCGGTGAAGGTAAATAATCAACCACTGCATCTAACAAGGGTTGTACACCTTTATTTTTAAAAGCACTACCACATAATACTGGGAAAAAAGCTCTATCGATTGTTCCTTTCCTTATTGCTGATTTAATTTCTTCTTCCGTAAACTCTTCAGCTGACAAATATTTTTCCATTAAATGATCATCAATTTCAGCAACCATTTCAACAAGCAAAGCACGATATTCTTCGACTTTTTCTAGCATATCACTAGGAATATCTTCGTATGCATATTCAGCACCAAGAGCTTCATCTTTCCAGATTATTGCCTTCATCTTAATTAGGTCAATAACTCCTTTAAAATTTTCTTCAATACCAACTGGCAACTGAATGACCAAGGGTTTTGCCCCAAGGCGATCTTTAATCATTTCCACACACTGATAAAAATTAGCACCCATTCTGTCCATCTTATTGACAAAACACATTCTAGGCACTTCATATTTATCAGCCTGTCTCCATACTATTTCTGATTGTGGCTCAACACCAGCCACCCCATCAAATACCGCTACCGCCCCATCAAGAACCCTCAGAGATCTTTCTACTTCTATAGTAAAATCTACGTGACCTGGTGTATCAATAATGTTAATTCTTTTATTTTGCCAATAACAGGTAGTAGCAGCAGAAGTAATGGTAATACCACGCTCTTGCTCTTGCTCCATCCAATCCATGGTAGCACCACCTTCATGGACTTCACCAATCTTATGTGATTTGCCAGTATAGAAAAGAATACGCTCGGTTGTAGTAGTTTTACCAGCATCAATATGAGCACAAATCCCGATATTACGGGTGTTAGCAAGAGAAAATTCAGTAGTTGACATATAGCTTATTACCTTGGTTGCGATTTTTTAGGACTAAAATGAGCAAAAGCTTTATTAGCTTCAGCCATTTTATGAGTATCCTCTCTCTTTTTAATAGCAACGCCTCTACTATTTGATGCTTCAAATAGTTCCTCAGCTAACTTATCAATCATCATCTTCTCAGAACGTTTATTTGCTGCATTAATAATCCAACGTGATGCAAGTGCATATCCCCTTTTCTCATCAACAGGAGACGGGACTTGATAGTTTGCCCCCCCTACCCTTACTGACGTAACCTCAAGATATGGCTTAACATTATTCATCGCATTATTGAAAGTTTCATAAGGGTCTACTTTATGCTTTTTCTCTATCTTATTAAAAGCAGAATATACTATCTTTTCAGCTAGAGCTTTTTTCCCTTCTCTCATAATGTTATTAATGAACCTAGCAAGCAAAGGGCTATTATACTTCATATCAGGCAAGACAACCCTTCTCTCTGCGGCATGACGACGTGACATCTTATCTCTCTATTTCAAATTATTTTTTTACAGCTTGCTGCTTCGCTGACGTACCATAACGTGAGCGTCCTTGTTTACGATTTTTTACACCCTGAGTATCATAAGCACCACGTACTATATGGTACTTAACACCCGGAAGATCAGGAACCCTTCCGCCTCTAACCAACACTGTTGAGTGTTCTTGTAAATTATGCCCTTCACCAGGTATATAAGCATTGACATACTGCCCATTACTTAAGCGAACACGTGCCATCTTACGAAGAGCAGAGTTAGGCTTCTTAGGAGTAACAGTTTTCACTATTACACAAACACCTTTCAAAAATGGATTGGAATCCAAAGCCGGGGATTTTGTTCTACGAACCTTCGACTTTCTTCCAAAACGGACTAATTGATTATTTGTTGGCATCCAATACTCCAAAATTATTTCTTTTGACTCTTAGTTTATTAACTTTTAAAATGATAAGATTATATACTAAATCCTTAAAGTTATGGAAAAACTATATACTTTACCACTTTCACTATTAAGAGGCAACAGGTGGAATTATAGCTAATTTTTTCATAAAAGCAAAGTGTTTTTAATAAACTTAACTATATTAGCTATTTTTATGAACTTAAAGTTGCAATTACCCCCTTAAAGTTTGCAATTCTGCACTAGATAATTTATCTATACGAGTAAAAATATTCATAATATTTTGCGTCATGTGTAATTTCTTCTCAGGAACTTTAAAAAAATTCTTATTATTTAATTCAGTAAATAAATGTTCAAAAAAATATCCTAATTCACCTCTTGACGCTAACTCCTGTTCATTAGTAACATTTACTCTCGACTGTTTATTACGAAACAACTCATAACATATAATAATTACCGACTGGGCAATGTTCAGAGAATTAAAATCTCCGGTATTAATATTAATAATTTTGTGAGCATAAGTAATTTCTTTATTTTGCAAACCACAATTTTCACGACCAAACATAATGCCTACCTTAAGATCTGCCGGACAATCTTGACTTAAATTCTCTGACAGAACATAATCTTTATTGATATTACGTGATGCTACAGTTGTTGCATATAAATAATCAATATCTTCGATACTCGCTTCTAAACCATCATAAATCTTAGCATCATCTATAATATCTATCGCCGATACCGCTACACTACGTGCCTGTTTGTTTGGCCAACCATCTCTAGGCATAACAATTCTCAACTCTGAAGCATTAAAATTTTTCATTGCTCTGGCAGTGGCACCGATATTCTCGCCCATTTGAGGTTCTACTAAAATAATAATTGGCATGCTCAAATCTTTTGAGCCTGGATGTTTTTGATTTCGTGACATATTCTAATACTTAATTAACCTGAGTTTGACGTAAGCACCAAACAAAATGCTAAGCATTATGTAATAACATAAACAAACTGTTGGTGGTGAGCTATGGTAAAAATAAAACCTTCTTTCAAACCAGTTTGTTAGAAAGAATATTTGAAAAGTAAGAAGGGAGGGATTATAAAGTTCTCGAATAATAACAACAAAATTGGAAAATATATTATGATCCCTCTTACGGAGATTTTCTGCTTAATTGATGATTTTTGCAAGCATTTTGATACGGAGCAAAATAAATATATATTACCAAATCCTAACCGTAAGCGTAAAGTAGTTTGCAGTATAGGACTCTCAGAGATTATTACTATTATAGTAATGTTTCACTTGAATCACTACCGTACCTTTAAAGATTTTTATTTATGCTGCTTATGTCAAAGTTATAGAAAGGAATTTCCAAAACTTGTGAGCTATAGTCGTTTTGTTCAGTTAATGCCAATGAGCTTCATGCCCATGGTATTACTGCTAAAAAGCCTATCAGGAAAACAAACTGGTCAATATTATATCGACTCTACTAAACTTCCTGCTTGCCATAATTTAAGAATTAATAGACATAAAGTATTCAAAGACATAGCAAAAAGAGGTAAGACTTCCACTGGGTGGTTCTTTGGTTGTAAGCTACATATTGTCATTAACACGTCAGTTCGGGATAAGATATAGATGAAATAGTAATAGATAAAAGGATTGTCAAAAAGGAGTGCCTGCAGTATTTATATTTTTAAACAAAAAAACAAACTACAGGCATGAAAAAAGATATCACAGAATTATATAGTTTTATAGATGATTTTTGTAAAATTTATTTGGAGTATGAACAGAGAAAGTTATTACCATCAAATAAGCAAAGAAATCGCTGTTGTAGCATGAGTCTAAGTGAAATGTTAACAATAATAATTATGTTTCATACATCCTATGCTAAGAATTTTAAATTTTTCTATAAAAGTTATATAGAGTGCATGCATAAGGATGATTTTCCCAAAGCCTTGAGTTATAATAGATTTGTTGAATTAATGGCACGATTATTCATACCGCTAAATATGTTGATTCATTTGTTGTTTGGTGAGGAAACAGGTATTTATTTTATTGACTCTACAACGATTAAAGCTTGTCACAATAAAAGGCGTTATAGCAATAAAGTTTTTAAAGGATTAGCCAAACATAGTAAATCCTCTATGGGGTATTTTTATGGTTTTAAATTACATGTAATAATCAATAATAAAGGGGAGTTTATGGCATTAAAAGTGACCAAAGGCAATGTAGATGATAGGGTTCCAGTACCGGAGTTAACAAAAAGATTAACTGGAATTATAGCAGCTGATAAAGGTTATATTAAGCAAAATTTGTTCTTAAATTTATATGAAAGAGGCTTAAAAATGATTCATGGAATTAAGAAGAATATGGAAAATAAATTAATGGATTTGAAAGAAAAAATCTTACTTCGAAAGCGTAACTTAATTGAAACAGTTTTTGATTATCTAAAAAATAAAATGAACCTTGAACATACTAGACATAGATCACCAATAAATGCCTTTGTCCATATATTATCTACTCTTGTTGCTTACTCATTAAAGAAAAATAAACCTTCAACAAAATTTGATTTTAATCTACATGTTCACAATATCCTTATCCCGAATTGACGTATTAACAGTTGCGGAGAGATTATGAGTTTTTCTTTAACTCCAGGAAATGTTGATGATAGAGCAGTGGTGGAAAATTTAGTAGATAAATTACAAGGCTGGCTTTTTGGTGATCGTGGGTATATCAGTAAAAAACTCACTCAATCCCTTGCTAATCAAGGTTTAGAACTAATAACAAAAATTAAAAGTAATATGAAAGAAAGAATAATAGATCCTATTAAAAAGCGGTTTTTAAATAAAAGGTATATTATTGAAACCATTAACGATCAACTAAAAAACCTTTGTCATATAGACCATACAAGGCACAGATCTGTTATGAATTTTCAAACTAACGTATTAGCTGGACTGCTTGCCTATGTTTTTAAGCCTAATAAAATTTCTGTAGCTTTTGGAAAATTAAACAATCTCAACCTTCCTCTTACATCAAACTGAGGTTAATATTACCTCCTGTGAAATTTATTTCTATTTGATGATTTTTTACTTTCGATTGGTAAATTAATCCTGTACAATTTGTCATGGCAAAACCCTCTATGTAATCTTCTTTTAACACTGATATTATATAGTATTACAAGGGTTTTGTCTCTATTCTTTCATGCAATATTCAGGCTAGCCCCAAATTCTCCTGAATTACGTTAATTCGGGATAAGGATTAGTAAAAATAGCAGACATATATACACTACGAAGAGCAATTAATGTATGAATTCACAGAAATGCAATTTATACATATCCAAAATCTTGTATTAGTTATAGCTAAAGCATTTTTACTAATCCTTATCCCGAATTAACGTGAATTGACTATATCAACTCAAATAATTTGAAGAATTAAATAATTTTTTATAAAAATCTATTAGTGAGAGAGTAATTTTGGTTATACTAGGAATTGACCCATCTTTAGCTGGTATGGGATGGGGAGTAATTGATACTGATCCTCTGAAATATTTAGCTAGTGGGGTGATAAAGACTAAATCAAGTGAGCTGATGCATAAAAGGTTAGCTTTCATTACGGCGTCCTTGCAAAAGGTAATAACGCAATATCAACCTGTTATTGTTGCGATGGAGGAGACTTTTGTTAATATGAATAGTGTATCATCTTTGAAATTGGGATATGCTAGAGGGGCGGTTATGTCACTTATTGGAGGATATGATGTTGCTTTTCGAGAATTTAAACCTAATGTTATTAAGAAATCAGTAGTGGGATATGGGCACGCTGAAAAAAATCAGGTTTTGCAAATGATTAAGCTTTTACTACCAGGGGCAGTTGCTATCAGTAATTTTGATGAAGCAGATGCTCTTGCGGTAGCCTATGTTTGCTTTGCTTACACCCCAAAAGTTTGAAAAATTAATATATAATATAATTAACCTGAGTTTGACGTAAGCACCAAACAAAATGCTAAGCATTATGTAATAACATAAACAAACTGTTGGTGGTGAGCTATGGTAAAAATAAAACCTTCTTTCAAACTAGTGTGTTAGGAGAAAGAATATTTGAAAAGTAAGAAGGGAGGGATTATAAAGTTCTCGAATAATAACAACAAAATTGGAGAATATATTATGATCCCTCTTACGGAGATTTTCGGCTTAATTGATGATTTTTGCAAGCATTTTGATACGGAGCAAAATAAATATATATTACCAAATCCTAACCGTAAGCGTAAAGTAGTTTGCAGTATAGGACTCTCAGAGATTATTACTATTATAGTAATGTTTCACTTGAGTCACTACCGTACCTTTAAAGATTTTTATTTATGCTGCCTATGTCAAAGTTATAGAAAGGAATTTCCAAAACTTGTGAGCTATAGTCGTTTTGTTCAGTTAATGCCAATGAGCTTCATGCCCATGGTATTACTGCTAAAAAGCCTATCAGGAAAACAAACTGGTCAATATTATATCGACTCTACTAAACTTCCTGCTTGCCCTAATTTAAGAATTAATAGACATAAAGTATTCAAAGACATAGCAAAAAGAGGTAAGACTTCCACTGGGTGGTTCTTTGGTTGTAAGCTACATATTGTCATTAACAGTTGCGGAGAGATTATGAGTTTTTCTTTAACTCCAGGAAATGTTGATGATAGAGCAGTGGTAGAAAATTTAGTAGATAAATTACAAGGCTGGCTTTTTGGTGATCGTGGGTATATCAGTAAAAAACTCACTCAATCCCTTGCTAATCAAGCTTTAGAACTAATAACAAAAATTAAAAGTAATATGAAAGAAAGAATAATAGATCCTATTAAAAAGCGGTTTTTAAATAAAAGGTATATTATTGAAACCATTAACGATCAACTAAAAAACCTTTGTCATATAGACCATACAAGCCATAGATCTGTTATGAATTTTCAAACTAACGTATTAGCTGGACTGCTTGCCTATGTTTTTAAGCCTAATAAAATTTCTGTAGCTTTTGGAAAATTAAACAATCTCAACCTTCCTCTTACATCAAACTGAGGTTAAGTAATAGGCAAGCATTGAGCAACAACGCCCCCAATTTCTTATCAATTAACTATACCAGTAAAAATCATATAAATTATAGTATAGATTAACTAAAATGACACATAGTTATCATATTAATAATTTATTTTTATGTAAGAAAACAATTTTATCTATTATTTGACTTGAATATTATACATTTTAAGCTAGAATCACCAGTACAAAAAATGAGGTTTACTATGAAAAATTTACTAACTATTATTCTAACTTTGGCTTTCTCTATTTCTGCTTTTGCTGCGAGTTCGCCTTCTGATAAAAAAGATTCAACTGCTACGGATCAGCAACAAGAAGAAAATGCGGGTGACCAAGATACAACAAACACGAAGAAAAAAGACGACAAGAAAGAAGAAAAGAAATAATTTCTTTTCTTCTACAGGCTGGTATAGGATATTTTCTATACCAGCTCTTTCTTTCGATGCTGTGAAAAGTGGTATCATTCCTGGACGTTTCGTCTTCTTGTTATTCTCCCGTTGCATTCCTTAGTTATAGCTGAATTCTTGTTATTTCTGTGGAAACAGACCCGCAAAATAAGTTGAAAACTATTAGACATGTTTCAAATATAATATATATTCATTTTCTAATCCGAAAGTGTGGTTTTATGAATTTGTTTATTGCTATTATAATTATGGAAATTTTGGCTGGGGCTGAGGTAGATTTATTTGTCCCTAGTTTTCCAGATTTACAAGATGCCTTTAATATTTCTACTTTTAAGGTCGAATTCCTACTAGGAATAAATCTTATATCCCAATGTGTTACCGCCCTAATTGTTGGAAATTTAGGAGACAGGTTTGGTAGAAGAGTAATTATTCTTATAGGTCTTGTAATATTTGTGATTGGCAGTGTACTTTGCTTGTTTGCCATCGATTATTACATGATATTATTTGGTAGATTCCTGCAAGGGGTTGGTATATCTGGAGTAGCGGTGCTTTGCTATCCAGTACTCGCTGATATATATTCGGTCGAACAACAACAACAAATGGTGGGAACTATCAATGGTACTATTAGCTTAGCTATGGCTTTTGCACCGGTAGTAGGAAGTTATGTAAATTTTTTGCTTAGTTGGCGAGGTAATTTTGCTATACTGTTAATATTGGGAGTCTTGTGTTTGATAATCGGCATATTATTTATTCCCAAAGGGCAGGCAAATGATAATGTAAAAATATCCCTAAGAGAATATAGCGTAGTCTTTAAGTCTAAAAAAGCTATCTATTATCTAATAACCCTGATTTTTTTATTTCAAGCTTATTGGGTGTTTATTGGTATTGCTCCTATCTTGTATATGCGAGATTTAGGGGTTCCTATTCAACAATTTGGTCTATATCAAGGAGCATTGGCAGCAATATTTTCAGCTTTTAGTTTTAGCAATGGGTATTTATTAAACAAGTTTGGACAGAAAAAATGTTTTTTCTTTAGTATTGCAGCACTGGTATCTTTTATAATTGCTGCTATAATTTTGATTATACTTAAAACTAATGATCCATTAACAATAACAATAGTAGTACAATTAGTGGCAATTGGTAGCATATTTCCTTGTAATATATTATTACCTCTTGCCTTAGATAGCATACCAAAGGCTAAAGCCAGGTTTAGTGCTATATTTACCTCAGGAAGATTGATTATTACAGCAATATGTTTGCAATTGGCTAGCTATTTTTATCAGGGTAATTTTACGTCATTAGCAATTGTTATGTGTATCACTATAGTTATAGCATTGATTTTCTGTTATAAACTATTGCAAGAAGATAAGATTTTTAATAAATCTGAATTATAATAATGATAAAAAATAATTTTATTCTAAAAGTAGCAGTTCGATATTTTAGAGCCAAGAAGAATGAGAGATTTATTTCTATTATCTCTGGTTTTTCTTTGATCGGTGTAACCATTGGCGTTGCTGCATTGATCGTAGTTATGTCCGTTATGAACGGTTTTCATTATGAGTTAACTAAAAACATTATTGGGCTTAATGGTGACATTAACATAACCCCAGTATCACGTTCTATAGCAAATTATGATGAAATTAACAAAAAGTTACTTAGTAAGAATTATATAAAACATATTTCTCCAAGCGTTGTGGGTCAAGCTCTAGCACTAGGTAACAGAGCAAATAGTGGTGCGGTAATTAAAGGTATAGATTTAAGTGAACTCAAATATAAAAATCAGATTTTACAAAATGTTAATACCGGAGATTTTGCTGATTTTTCTGGTAAAGATGTGGTGGCAATTGGTAATGAACTTGCTTATAACCTAGGAATTCAAGCAGGAGACAAAATAAAATTAATTTCTCCTAATTCAATTTCTACTGCCTTTGGTAGTATGCCTAGATCTAAAGAGTTCATGGTTGTGGCTACTTTCACTAGCGGAGCGTATGATTATGATGCAGCAACTATTTTAATGCCGCTTATTGCCGCACAAAATTTCTTGTCTTTTGGTGAAGTTATTAATCTAATCGAGGTAATAACAATAGAACCGAGTAACGCGGGAGTTTTTGCTTGGGAGATACAAAATATTTTAGGCTCAAAATTACGAGTGATAAGTTGGCAAAAATCGCATTTACAGTTTCTAAATGCTTTAGCTGTTGAAAGAGTAGCAATGTTTACTATTCTTTCCTTAATTATTATGGTAGCAGCCTTTAACATCGTTTCTAGCTTGTTTATGTTGGTTAAAGACAAAACCTCAGATATTGCAGTACTTCGTACTATTGGTGCAAGTACTAGGCAAATTATGCTTATTTTTATTTGTAACGGCATGTTTATCGGTGTGCCAGGTACTGTTTTAGGTATAATATTGGGTACAAGCTTTGCTTATAATATTCAGTCTATTAAAAATATTTTGGAAAAAATAACTGGTACTAAAATTTTTGAAGCAGCAATTTATTATTTATATAGTCTACCATCGAAGGTAAAAATGGAAGATATAACATTAGTGGCAAGTATTTCTATAGTTTTATGTTTTTGTGCAACAATTTATCCGGCATATAAAGCTGCTAAATTGAATCCTGTGGATGCCCTTCGTTATGAATAAAGCTGTATTAACATTAAAAAATATTTCTAAAAAATATCAGCAGGGAAAATCTATTGTTGAAGTATTAAGTAATGTTAACTTAACTGTAATGCAAGGGGAATTAGTTGCCATAATAGGTTCTTCTGGTAGTGGTAAGTCAACTTTACTACATATAGCTGGTTTACTTGATACCCCGAATAGTGGTGTGGTAGAAATAAATTCAATAAATTATTCCCAGAATTATGCTCATATAATAAGATTGCATAATATAGGTTTTATCTATCAACGACATCATTTACTCAAAGATTTTACTGCCTTAGAGAATGTAGCAATGCCAAAATTGATTGCTGGTAATAATCATAAATCAGCTTTTAGGGAAGCAGAAGAGTTATTAGTAGAGTTAGGACTGGCTAATAAAATACATAACATGCCGGGTGAGTTATCTGGTGGCGAACAACAAAGAGTAGCTATTGCCCGTAGTTTAATTAATAATCCTCAAATTATTTTAGCTGATGAACCTACCGGTAATCTAGATCCTAATACAGCTAACGAGGTTTTTAACTTATTGCTCAAAACTGTCAATCAAAAGAATACTTCTATTATTGTGGTAACTCATAATCATGAAATGGCAAGTAAAATGCATAGAGTATATCAATTAAAATATGGTGAATTGTTAAATGGCGGATAAATTTGAGTTTTATCACATCTGTTACGCTCCTACACAGATATAGTCAATTAACCTGAATTAGTGCCGAGTATGCACCCCAAACGTCATTGCAAGGAGGCACAAGCCGACGAAGCAATCCATTTAATAGTTTTTTTTGGATTGCTTCAATGCCAATAAAGTGGCTCTGAGGCTAAATATTAATCGGATTTATAACGTTGCCAATTCAAGTTATATAATATTATATAGCTTTTTCGCTATTAGCGAGAGTTATTATAATTTCTAATGAAATCAAATTTATAATTCTTCTTGCGTAATGCATTAATTAGATTTTGTAAATTTTCTTTACCATTGAAGCAATCTTGGAACATCTCATCATGCATTAATAAAATTAATTTATTAGGTAATGCAGTATCTTTTTTTGCAAATTTAGCATCTATCTCCTCTACTAGATGCTCAACAGATTGTATAGGGCAACCATTATTATAGTGAGTCCATTCTAAATCCCATCCATATAGGTAAAAATCATTCTTGTATATAGCATCATCATCTATCTTTTCAACTTGATCTTCCTGTTTTGAAATATACGGATCATCTCTAGTTAAGTTAGGAAGACGGAATACATTTCTCCCAGGAAGTCTAGTATCAATATGGGAACCTTTTAAACCTAGCGTATCATTATTCTTTTTAAGATCATTAATTACCGATGGAATATCGCGATAAAATTGCTGATAGCGATTATGAGCATGAGAATAACTGTGATTCCCTATCTGAATAAAAGGACTCTTCTTAGCTAAACTCACAATATCCTTTGACCAACTACTAGAATCGTAGTGTAATCCTACCATAAACATGGTAACGGGTATCTTTTCTTTAGTCATAACCGCAACGACATTTTCTGTTCCTCTAAGCGATCCATCGTCTGAAGTAATATAAATGGTGTAACTAGCGTATGAAAAGCCAGCATAAAATATACTCGTCATAAATAGTAATAAACAAAAATGGTTTAATCTTACAAGAGTTCTTAGTATGTTCATATATTCCTCAGTTAATCTGTTTGGCATAAAAATATAGCTAACCTTTAGTATTTATCTATAACCAACAGAAGTCATCGCAAAAAAGCGTAAACCAACGAAGCAATGGCGTTAACCAAATATAGAATTACTTTTAGTTATTAGACCTCTTGCATAACCTAAAGATAATTGAGGAATTTTTAGGAAAAACGAAGTCGAGTACCGCAGCATACTAAGATGTACGTGAGGAACGGAGACGAGTTTTGACAACAAAATTACCAATTAGATTAGGTTATGCAAGAGGTCTATTGTAAGCAGCCTCCTACTGTACCAAAGAAAATATTGAATGTCTATACCAAATAATATGCAACCGTAGAATCAATAGTTGACAATAATCAAAGAGTATAGTTAAATAACATTGTGAGGCAACTAATTTTTCAGCAACTTATAACTAGCAAAAGAAATGAGTAAATATTTTATATTACTACTGATATTTATAATGCCTCTTAATTCATTAGCTCAACAAATATCTATATCTAATTTTGTTGCACCAGTTACTTATTTTGTCGATCATACTAAACAAATAAAACTACTCAAACATAATTTAGATAAACATCGACAAGCAAGTATTATAGGAACTAGTGGTATGGGGAAAACCCAACTTGCTAGAATGTATTGTTATGAGAATCAAAATAATTATAAACTCATATGGTTTATTGACTGTAATTTAGATATTAATCAAGAGTTTCTAAAGCTAGCTCAAGCTATTAATAGTACTGCTAAATCTAATCTAGTATCAGAAGATATGAGGTTAGTACAACAAGAAGTAATAAGCTATTTATCGAATCAAGATAAATGGTTATTGATATTTGATAATCTGAAAGTCAGTGAAAATAAAAAAGTTCAAGAATTTGTTGATTGGGAAAATAACGGACATGTTATATTTTGTTCCCAAGATAGTGAAAGATTACCTAACGTAATCAAAATGACTGCCTTTAAAAGAAGTGATGCCATTACTCTTGCTAATAATATTCTGGAAAATAATGATCCAAAATTAGCAGAATTCTTGAGCAAAGAATTTGCTGGTTATCCTATTCTAATAGTACAAGGGACACAATTATTAAATAATATACAAGGTTTAGATATAACAAAATATAAGAAAAAAAATTCAACAATCAGCAGACAAAATTAAATTAAATATTATGTTAGCTATCAAGGAATTAAAGCCAAATGCTAAAAAATTACTAAATAAAATAGCCTTAATAAATAATCAAGGTTTTTCAAAAGAACTTTTAAAAATTATTACTGATGATCAAAGTACATTGAATGATGATATTTATCAACTGTCTAAATTTGCCTTAATATCTAACATTGATTCTAATGAAAATAATCCGATCTTTGAAATGCACGATGTTATTGCTCAAAAAATAGCTGAGATTGATTGTAGCGAGGGTAATAAAGCTTATTTAGAGGATATCATTACCAAATTAATAAATTCTGTACCAAAGAATGTAATACAAGCTCGTATTTTTAGAAGTGCTAAAACTATCCAAGAAAATCTTGAAATAATTTTAAAAAATTCAGAGAAATATAATTCAAATATATATAAACTTATGGAGCTTAATTTTCAAATAATGCTTCAATATCATAATTCTCTTGATTATTATAATGCAGAAAAAAAGGTTAATTGGTTTAATAAAGCTTATCAGGAAGGAAAGTTTAAATTATGGTTAATGAATAATGATAAAAAATGTGCATATGCAAGTTATGTACAAGCAATAGGTGGGTATCATAGGGGCTATTCTAATTATAAGATGGCAATAAAATATTTTATAAGAGCGAAAGAAATATTTGATAATGTGAAAGGTTATGAATCTTTTAAATGGACTTTATTTTATAGTTTAGCAATATGTAATATTGCATTAGGACAGATTCAAGAAGCAGAAAAAAACATTAAAATTATAGAACAAATGTTTAATGAAGGTTTAGCAGATAAAAGTGACTTAGGATATATACATAGTGCTAGAGCAAAATTATTATTTGTACAAGGTAAATATACTGAATCATTAGAGCAAACTAATAAAATTATAGAAATATCCATTAAAAATGGACTAAGTCCTGATGACCTATTTCTTGTCAATCCTTATTTACTTAAAGTAGAACTATTAAATTATCTTAAAGAATACCCAAAAGCATATATTCAAGTTGAGAAATTATACAATTTGTGTAAATCTTCCCAAAAAGCACCTCCTGAAATATTAGGTCGCATTTTTACCCAAATGGCAAGTAGTGAATTAGGACTAGGTAAATTAGACCAAGCCTCAGATCATGTTAATAAGGCTATCTCCATATTTTTAGCCGATGACCGTAGGAATCCTAAAAATGCAAATTATTCGGAAGATCCAGATTTAGCAGCAAGTTATGTAGTCCAAGGTAATATTTTATTTGCTCAAGATAACATAAAAGCAGCTATAGAATCCTACAAGAAGGCTTATAGCATATATCATTATTTATATAGGGATAATCGTAAAAATGTGGCTCAAGTGAGTTACTTATATAGTCAAGGAGCTAAAGCATCATGTAAAGCAAAAGACTTATCTAGTTATAAATTTTTTGGTAAACCGCAAGTAAAGGAGTTTGGCATAAATTATCCTAATACTGTATCTATGTTTGAGTATTGTAAACAATATGATATGGATTTATGGGCAAAAGAAAAATAAAAGGGCTGTATATTTTTGCTTTAAATAGTAGGACTCTTTTTATAAAATGAATGAATTACAACAACAAGCATCAGATCCCCAATATTCTGTTTGGGTTTCTGCCTCAGCCGGTACAGGCAAAACCAAAATTTTAACAGATAGAGTGCTCAGATTGCTGATTAAAGGGGTGGAATTTAACAAAATTTTATGCCTAACTTTCACTAATGCAGCTGCCCTTGAAATGCAGAATAGAATTAGAAATAAACTTGCTAAATTTGCTGTAGATGGAACTGCTAAATTGACGAAAGAGTTAAGTTTATTACTTACTAGGGAGCCTTCAGAAAGTGAGGTACAATATACCAAAACTTTATATTACAGGTTATTAAACTCTGAAGATGGGATTAACATTTATACTATTCATGCTTTTTGTCAAAAGATGCTTAAATTATTTCCTTTAGAATCGAGTATCAATCCAGAATTTCAGATTCTTGATGATATTACAGCCTCAGGGGTTGTTAACAAAATAAGAAACCAAATCTATTTAGATCCAACTTATAATGAGCTGATTAGTTTCTTTTTGACAAACTTCCATGAAGTAACCATCAATGATATTTTTTCTGAAATAATCCAGCAAAAGATTAAGTTTAAGAAACTATTTGCTAAGCAAGTGGATTACAAAGAACATCAAACTATTAATTCTTATGTTCCTGAGCAATTATCAGAACTTTATAGCCATGCTTGGCAATTACTTGCAAAATACTCAATAGCTATTAACCTGGATCAAGAAATTCAACTATTTTTTCTTACTAAAGAAGGTACTAAGCGTAAGAATATGTTGCCTAAATCTATAGCAACAAACTATCCAAAATTATTGAATGAACTTGAATATATTCAAGAAAAAGTTTTTCAGTTAGAGCAGCAAACTAAAATGCAAGATATGGAAAATTATTCAAATTTGTTGTGTAATTTAGCAAAAATTTTTCTTGATAAATATGAGTCCTATAAAACTGAGAACAGCTTACTGGATTATGATAATTTAATTTATTTGACACAATTATTATTAACAGATGATACTACCAAAAATTGGGTGTCATATAAACTTGATGGTGGGATTGAGCATTTGCTTGTTGATGAAGCACAAGATACTAGCCCTGAACAATGGAGCATTATCACTGCAATTATAGCAGAGTTTTATTCTACCACTAAGCATAAAAAGAGTACTATTTTTGTTGTGGGTGATGAAAAGCAGTCGATTTTTAGCTTCCAAGGAGCAAATCTTAGCTCTTTTAATTCTGTTAATGCAAATTTATGTAAAAAATTCTCTGAGGCAAATAAGAATTTCAAAAATATTACTCTTGAATGGTCATATAGGTCTACTGAAAAAATTATCGATATTGTCTATCTAATTTTACAACAAATTAAAAACACTACCCCTCAATTATTTACCTCTGAGAATCCTAAAATTTTGCCATTTCGTCAAAATGATAAAGGTATAGTAGAACTCTGGCCACTAGTTAGAGGGAAAGAGACTAAATTATTTTGGCCCTTACCAGAAGAGCATAATAAATCCAAATCTGCTCAGCAAGTACTTGCGGAACAAATCGCTAATTTTATAAAAAGCCAGATAGCAAGCCAAAGAATCTTACATGCCACTAATTCCGAAGTTAAAGAATCAGATTTTATGATTTTGGTACGTAAGAGAGATGAGTTGGTTTTTGAAGTTATTAATTGTCTTAAGCAACATGGTTTACAAGTAGAAGATGTTGACCGAATCACTTTAGATAAAAGTTTGTCAGTATTAGACTTAATAGCCATAGCAAAATTTGTGCTACTACCTCAAGACGATTTGAATTTGATTGGTCTATTAAAATCCCCAATAATCGGCATGGGTGAACAAGAACTACAGTTGCTTGCAATTTCTCGTGGCAAAAATTCTATATGGGAATATCTGCAAAATATACCAGAATATACAAATATATATAATAAACTATGTTATTTTTTACAAATATACAAAGTTGCCAATTGTGGGAATTTTTTCTCATTGATTGTCGATTGTTTGGATATTAGAAAAATCCTAGTTGAATCTAATGGATTTGATAGTAATGATGTAATAAATGAATTGATATATTTAAGTAGCAATTATACTAATAATATCGATAGCTCTCTGCAAAGCTTTGTTTATTGGTTTGAAAATAACAAAATTGATATTAAAAGGAACTTAGAATCGTCAAGTAAGATAAAAGTCATGACCGTCCATGCTTCTAAAGGTCTACAAGCACCGATTGTTATCCTGTGTGATACTAGTTCAGTGCCAACTAATAGCAATAAATTTATCTGGGATCAAGATGGCAAAATGTTCTCTGTCCTCCAATCATCTAATAGCCCAGAATTTTTTAAAGCTCTCAAGGAACAGGAACAACAAAAAGACTTACAAGAATATATCAGACTACTTTATGTGGCAATGACCAGGGCAGAAGATCATTTAGTGATATGTGGTTATCAGTCAAGTGGTAATAAGCTGCCACAAAATTGTTGGTATGAGTTAGTTTCTAGAGCAATGAATATGCATGGTAATATAGTGAGTTGACATTGTTATAAAAAGGCGATACAATAATGTCATTATTAGCAACTATGAGTAATAGGATGACAACAAGAAGATATAGAATAATATATGAATCGTATGATCATAAGCAACCCACTACAACAATTTCAAGAGTAGAAGTACTTAATGGCGAGCTTAACGAACCAAGTAATTGTCTAGATTTTTCCATAGGTTTGGATAATCAAATTGCTTTAATTCAAGGAGTACAGGATATAGTTTTGCAGGAAAAGATTCAATTAATCCATAAACTAACAAAAGTTACTTGCCCTAAGTGTAAAATTAAAATGCATAAGACTGGTGTAAATAAATCTACTTTTCACGATGTTTTCACTGATCATAACATTGTAATACAGAGATTTAAATGCCATAATTGCGGATATGAAACGCACTCTACCGTCCGCACGTTATTGCAGGGAGTAATTTCTGGTGATTTAAAAAAAATACAAGCTACACTAGGTGCTACACATAGTTTTAGAGAAGGAGAGAAATTATTTGAATTATTTTCTGGTAAAGATCGGCAAATTAATAATCATAATCGTATTAAACAAGTTACAGAATCAGTTGGCAATGCTATTGAAGATATCAATGCTGATGAGAAGGAAATGCTCATTACTGAAGATGCTGTTGAACTAATATTAAATGTAGATGGAGGACATATAAAGACAACAGAGGATCAACGTAGTATGGAGGCTATGGTGGCTGTAGTTTACAAACCAGAATCTATAAAATCAAATAGTCAAGATACCAGGAATTATATTATAAGTAAGAATTGTGCAGCGTCAATTAAGGATGATCGTCAAAAACAAATTATAAGTTCTACTATTATTGCAGCATTGAAACAAGGCTTAAGCCCAAAAACACATATTACCGCACTATGTGATGGGGCGGCAAATTGCTGGAATATAGCAAAGGCACTAGAGCCTTTGTGTGCTAAAATAACTTATATTTTAGATTGGTTTCATTTGGGTATGAAATTTGAGAATATATCGTTACCAAAAAGGCTAAAAGAAGATCTGATGCATATCAAGTGGCATTTATGGAGAGGAGATGTGGAGAAGGCGATGATAAGATTTAAAGAAATATTAGCACTGACAAAAGAAGAACAGCATCATGATAGGATTAAAAAATTATCCCAATATGTTGATAATAATAAAGATAAAATTGTGGATTACTCAACAAGGAAGGATCAAGGGCTGATCTTTACTAGTAATCTTGCTGAATCAACTGTTGAGAGTTTAATCAATCAAAGATGTAAAGGGCAGCAACACATGAGATGGTCTAGAGAGGGGTTAAATCCTATTTTGCAATTAAGATCTATAATCCATAGTAATGATTGGTCTAGCAAATGGAAAACTGCGGTACTAAATGCTGCTTAATAATTCACTATATTACACTTCCTATGTCGGTTGCCTTGAATACTGCGAGAAAGCTCTTCTAAGAATTTATTCATTGCCTGTGTGTTTGCATATGGTAAAATTAATGCAAAAGCTTCTCCTGTATCATGGCAAGCAGCTCCATAAATATATGTTGAAATGAATTGCTGTTGCCGAACTTTACGGGGTCTAGTGCCACGCTTAGCCCATATACGAGTTAAGCTACCTTGTTGCCCAACTCGAGTTTCATCCTGAGACCATATATCAACTTTACATCTATCGATATTTTTTGGTAATAATTTTGTTAACATGTCTGGGAAGTTTTTTTATATGTATTTTGAGTCTCTTGATTTGACTTTGGATGCATTGAACGAGAAGTAATCCAGCTAAAACCAAGGCGGTGCATAGTATTGTAGACTGTTT
This sequence comes from Rickettsia endosymbiont of Oedothorax gibbosus, assembly GCF_936269705.1. Lineage (NCBI taxonomy): Bacteria > Pseudomonadati > Pseudomonadota > Alphaproteobacteria > Rickettsiales > Rickettsiaceae > Rickettsia > Rickettsia endosymbiont of Oedothorax gibbosus. The sequence continues at coordinate 1,072,924 of NZ_OW370493.1, read as the reverse complement.
TTAAAGCGCATTTAGCACCATATTCCTCAAGTAACATGATATGTAGCTCCTTTCCAGTTATATACCCACCAGTTTTACTTTCACTGAGCGTATTGATTTTATCAAAAAGAGCAGACTCTTGTATAGTGTTAATCTTCCTAGGGGCGCCGCTTCTTTGTGATTCAAATAATCCTTCAAAACCATGATTCCTAAATCTTCTGAGCCATGATTGCACAGTTTTCCAGTGTGACTTCACTATTTCAGATATGGCTTTTAAAGATTTGCCTAATTGAAGGTGATACATCGCCAATAAACGTATACGATTTCGACCATGCGGCTCATGTTTCATCATTTTTATAAAATCATGACCATGAAAACCTTGTGGTAATATTAACCTAGCCATTTGAGTACCTTTATCAGTTAAAAACCCATTTTACACCACTGCGTTAATTATTGCAATTGGTATAATTAGTTTTCAATGCAAACTATATTTTAATGAGTTTGCTTAAAAGTGTAATAATTTCACAGCCTACGTCTTTCAAGGATTGTTTTTTTGAAAATATCATGAATTAATTTGCTTTGGGGCATTCGTGTGCGAACAATGTTCATTACGTTGTACTCGCTTATAAAAACAGAGTACAGATACGCTTTTTGTTACTAATAAATATGTCAATTGATGAAAAGCTGATTATATTATATGTTTATCTTTTAATAATGTAACAAGATCACCATTTTCATACATTTCACGTACTATATCACAGCCACCTATAAATTCTCCTTTTATATAAAGCTGTGGTATGGTAGGCCAGTCAGTGAAGGATTTGATATCCTCACGTAAGCTAAGACTGGTCAAAATATTAATATCACGAAATTCTATGCCAAGTTTTTTTAAGATAGAAACAACGGTAGCAGAAAAATTACATTGAGGAAAATTACTAGTGCCTTTCATAAACAACACAACATCGTTATTAGCAATTTCATTTGTTATAAAATCAAAATTTTTATTCTCTAACATCCTCAAACCTGATAAAAATTATGACTTCTTTTTACTCTTAAATGTTATATTATGCAAGCTCAAATAGTTGATAAAATCTTTGAAATTTTAAGCCAGAATAATTCTAATCCCCGAACAGAACTAGAATATGTTAATAATTTCACTCTATTAATAGCTGTGGTATTATCCGCACAAGCAACTGATATTTCGGTTAATAAAGCAACAAGATTTTTGTTTAAAGAATATAATACACCGGAAAAAATATTAGAACTCGGGGAAGAAGGATTAAAGAATTATATACGATCAATAGGTTTATTTATAACCAAAGCAAAAAATATTGTTGCACTTTCTCGTATTTTGATAGATAAGTATGATAGCAAGGTGCCAAATAATTTTGACGAGTTAATTAAATTACCAGGAGTTGGCAGAAAAACTGCTAATGTAGTATTGAATTGCTTATTTGGTAAATCAACTATAGCAGTTGATACACATGTATTCAGAGTTTCTAGAAGATTAGGGCTGGCAAGTAGTAACACCCCTCAAAAAGTGGAATTTGAATTAGTTGAAATTATTGATGCAAAATGGTTACAATATGCTCATCACTGGCTGATATTACTTGGTAGGTATATCTGTAAAGCACGAGTACCCAATTGTCCTGTTTGCCCAGTTAAAGAATATTGTGAATATTATGCTAACAATTTTCTGAAGTAACAAATTATTAGTTTTATAGCTGTGGCTGAATTTGTATAGAGTTATGGAGAGGTGGCCGAGTGGTTTAAGGCGCTCGCTTGGAAAGCGTGTTCACGGTAACGTGTCAGGGGTTCGAATCCCCTCCTCTCCGCCAATCGGCACAATTTGCTACTTTTTGCAATACCTAATCAGAAACCCAATAATCATTTACAACTAATATATAATTTTTTATAGTTTAATTGCTAAGCCGTTGTAAATAATGACGTCACCAACTTCTCCTGAACTATACGTGGTTTGACAATTATTAACCCACTAATATAGTCAATTCAGGAGAATTTAGGGCTAGGAGCGATGGAGTGCATAGGCGTCAGTTTAGAAAATAAAGTAGAAAAGTCGTCATTGCGAGCCACCGTAGGTGGCGTGGTAATCCATTTTTAATCACTTTTCTGGATTGCTTCGTCGACCTAAGGTCTCCTCGCAATCTGATGTATCCCCACGAAATTGTTGCAAAATAGCAAGAATTGATAGAATATCTTCATTATTTAATGATGATGGAGATAGTAGGTTATGGATGTAAAAACAGTATTAAATGAAGTAATAAAAGAACATTGTCCTTTTATACATAATAATCGTTTAAATGCGTTACTTGATGTTGCAGAAGGCTTGCGATATAGTCAGAATTTGTCTTTGAGTGCAATTGGCAGGAACTTGAGTGGTGATAGTAAAGTAAAACATAAAATAAAAAAAGTTGATAGATGTATAGGTAACAAACATTTATATAACGAGGTTGATAATCTCTATAGTGCTTTATCATATTTCATATTTGAGTTTATCAAGCATTCTAATGATGACAGTGTTGTGATTGATTTATGTTATCTTAAAGATGATCGCATGGTACAAATGCTAAGTGCTCAATTTTGTACAAGAGGGATGAGTTTACCTTTGTATCAAGATGTGTTTGAAGAAGGTGAATTAAAGGGCAGAACGGTAGAATTTTTAAATAAATTAAAGAGTATAATACCTGATGGAAAAAGGGTTATTGTGATTATGGACGCTGGCTTTCATATTGAATGGTTTAAGGAAATAGAAAAACAAGGGTGGAGTTGGGTGTGTCGGGTACGACAAGGAAAAGATTTAAAATTAGCTAAGAATGAGGATTGGATATCAGTTGAAAATTTCATGCCATCAATTGGTTCAAAAACGATGGAATGTGGTACGATTCTGCTAACCAAAGCTCATAAATATTCCTGCAGAATGGTTACAACTTGCAAAGTCCCTAAGGGTCGAGTGCAGAAGGTTAGCAGGAATCGTACTAGCAGTAAAACAGCAAATGGTTCATATAACAAAGCTGCAAAAGAACCTTGGATATTGGTAACTAACTTAAGTTCTGATGAATATAAGGGAGCGGAAATAGTGAGGTTATATAGCAAACGTATGCAAATAGAGGAGACGTTTCGAGTGATAAAAAGTCATAAATTTGGTCTTGCTGGAAGATATATTCGAACTTTAGATGTGAATAGATGGGGAGTTTTAATGTTACTATCTGCCATTGTTATATAACATATTGGGTTATAGGTGTGGTAGGCTATAGCCAAGGTATGCAAAGAATTTTCCAACCTAACACAGTAAAAGATAAAAAGATTTATTCGTATTTTACCCTTGGGAAATTTATTATTGAATTTAATTATTTGCATGCCATAAAACCATTGGTAGAACCCCTGGCATCTATTATAAAGACGGAGCTTTGTCGTGCTTAATTTCGTGGGGATACATCAGCTCGCAATGACGGTTTCTCAATTATTGTTTTCTTAAACTAACGCTTATGCGATGGAACTATAGTCAATTCAGGGGAATTTGGTGCTAGGAAAGATGGAGCGACGCCTATAAGTAATAGGCGAGCGACGAGTGACGACGTCACCAACTTCCCCTGAATTGACTATACCCCTATAAGTAATAGGCGAGCATTGAGCGACGACGTCACCAACTTCTCATCAATTGACTATAATGATTATGAACAATTATTTTGAGTTATTAGGCATAGAAAAAAAATATGATATTGACTTGTCTAATCTGGATCGTCAATATTTTTCTATGCAATTAAAATATCACCCAGATAGAATTAATTCTAACAGTGAAAAGCAAAAAAATTTAGCTATCTCTATTGACATAAATAAGGCTTATGCAATGCTTAAAGACGATTTAGCACGAGCTGAGTATCTTCTCTTGTTAAACAATATAGTTTTGGATGACATAACGGTTAGGCAAGGTATTTCAAAGGAACAATTAAATGTTGTGTGGAATGAATTAGAGTTTGTTGAAACTACTCAAGAATTAACTAAGTTACAATCTATGCTAAATAACAAGATTCTTGAAAAGCAACAACTTACTAAATCTCTAACTACTGCATTCCAAAATCAAAATATGCAAGATGCCGTTGATAGTACTATAAGATTTAAATATCTTAAAAACTTAATTAATAATATTCAGCTAAAAATCAAGTCATGCAAATAATAGAAATTAGTGAGGCTGGCTCTTCCCAGCATAAAGAAAATGATAAGAACATAGCCGTTGGCATTGATTTCGGTACAACAAACTCATTAATTGCTTTGTCAAATCAACAAGTGATACAAATTATCACAAATGATCAAGATTTAGAACTTATCCCATCAGTGATAGCCTTCCATGGTGAAAGCTTTATTGTGGGTAATCATGATATAATCGATAATCTTCGCTCTATAAAAAGGCTCTTCGGTAAGAAACTATCCGATATACAAAATAACCCGGCACTTTTTGCTTTAGTGAAAGATTATATTGATCTAGATAGTGAAATATTACGGCTGCAATTTGCTGGAAAATTGATGACTGTTCCGGAAATTGCCGCCCAAATCTTTCTCTATTTAAGGCAACAAGCTACTGAAAGATTAAACTCAGAAGTCAAAAAAGCGGTAATAACTGTACCGGCACATTTTAACGGTGCTGCTAGAGGAGAAGTAATGCTGGCAGCAAAAATTGCTGGATTTGAGGTATTACGGTTAATTGCAGAACCAACAGCAGCAGCCTATGCTTATGGTTTAAATAAAGAAAGCAGAGGGTGTTATTTAGTATATGATTTAGGGGGAGGAACTTTTGATGTATCAATTCTCAATATGCAAACCGGCGTACTTCAGGTTATTGCCACTGGCGGAGATAATATTTTAGGCGGTGATGATATTGATCACTTAGTGATGAAGTATTTTTGTGATAAATATAAATTAGTAGCATCTAACGAATTAATAAAATTAGCAAAAAAAGTTAAAGAAACACTTAGTGTACAAAATAAATGTAGTATTATAGATAATCCGACTAGTATTGCTCCCAATTTACAAACGTCATTGCGAGGAGCTACTTTAGTAGCAACGAAGCAATCCGTAAAAGTAACAAAAAATGGATTGCTTCACTCTACTACTCCTCGCAATGACACCAGTTTGTTACGGATAAATGCTAATCGGGTTAGCTATATATATGAAGAAAAGATGTTGGAGTTAGATATAGAAAATTTTGAGAGGTTAATAGCACCATTAGTAGAATGTACCATAGCTATTACTAAAGATACGCTAGAACAGGCAAAGAACCCTGATATTTCAGGTATTATCCTGGTTGGTGGTTCAACTCGTATACCGTTAATTAGTAAGAGTTTAAGGCAAACATTTAATACTATTATTTTTTCAGATATTAACCCAGATAAGGCGGTAGTATGGGGTGCAGCTCTGCAAGCAGAGAACCTAACTTCTGCAAATATTAATTCCTTATTAATCGATGTAGTGCCTTTGTCACTTGGTATTGAACTAAATGGAGGAATTACTGAAAAAATTATTCTGCGTAATAGCCCTATACCGATATCGGTTACTAAGGAGTTTACCAATTATGTGGATAACCAAAATTCTATGAAGCTACATGTGGTACAAGGGGAGAGAGAAATGGTAGAGGATTGTCGGTCACTTGCAAAATTTGAACTAAAATTGCCACTAATGAAAGCAGGGGGAGTTAGGATAGAAGTAACATTTTCTATTGATGCAGATGGCATTTTGTCAGTGTCAGCTCTAGAAAAAAATAGTAATATATCGCATAACATTGAAATAAAACCAAGTTATGGTTTGAATGAAAGTGAGATTACCGAGATTTTAGAAAATGCTTATCAAAATGCGGCTAGTGATCATAATAAGAAATTGTTACAAGAAACAATTATTAACACAAAATCTTTGCTTTATAATATAGAAAATGCTATTAGGGAGATGCCAAATCTTCTTGCAAAAAATGAAATGGAAAAAATTGATATGGCAATTAAAACTCTAAAAGAAGCAATAGACTCAAATGATCGTGATTACATTATAGAATGTAGCAAAAATTTTGAGAGTATAACAGAGCATTTTCTTGCCGAAAGATTAAATAGCACGGTGGAAGGCTTACTTAAAGGTAAGCATATTAATGAAATAAACTAAAGTAAATTGAAGATGGATGATAACTAATGCCTAAAGTAATTTTTGTTGTAGATAAAGATGGGACAGAGAAAATAGTGGACGCCCCTATAGGATTGTCTATTTTGGAAATTGCTCATCAAAACGATATTGATCTTGAAGGTGCATGCGAAGGCTCTCTAGCATGTGCCACTTGCCATGTTATTTTAGATGAGGAATTTTATCACAAATTAAAAAATCCTTCCGAGGCAGAAGAAGATATGCTTGACTTAGCATTTGGTCTTACTCATACTTCAAGACTTGGTTGTCAGATTATTGTTACTGAAGATCTTGACGGTATAAGGGTTCGCTTACCATCTGCTACCCGTAATATTAATTTATAATTGAGTATAATAAAGTGATACGTAAAATTTTACTTTTTATTTGTTTAACTTACACCATAATATGGTTTGCCATTGCTTATACTATCAAAAGTAATGTGGTAAGTACTATAAATAATTCAGAGACAGATAATATTAAGATATCTTATAGCCAAGTCAAAGTTTCTGGTTTCCCTTCCCGCTTGCAGATTAGTTTAGTCGAGCCAAAAATAAAATTTATTGATCATATTAATTCTAAAGAAATATCTGCTGAAAAAATGACATTTTTATTCGATTTTAGTTTTAAAAAAGCTAACTTGATTTTAGGACAAACAATAAAACAACAAGAACATTTTGGTGGTAAGTTAATTGAATATAGTGTACAGTCGAAGGAAGATATTGCCGCACTAGTTAAATTTAATAAACCTATATATAGATTGTCTAGTGGAGATAATCTAAAATCTATTGTGAAGCTTTTGCAAGTTAACAATAAATTATTATCAATTATTCAGGAAGATAAGGAAATTTTTAATATTAGTGACTTGACTTTCTTAATCAATAAAGCAAAATCTCAGGATGGCGAAGATATAGCTTTACAATTACGTTTGTCATATGCTGCAAAGGAAGATTTTTTGAATTTCAAAACAGCTCAGCTTGATTTAGCCACTCTAATAAATATTGCTACTGATCAAGGTAAGGATATCAATTATATCAAAAATTTAAATATTGACCGATTAGTTTTCTCTTGTGATGATAATTCCCAAATAGCTTTGATAGGGTTCTTACAATTTTTTGAGAGTAACTTACCAAAAGGTAAATTATCTTTTGAGTTAACTAATCATCATGATATCATCGATAAGTTGATACCTAATAATTTGCTATTACCTAAAAAAATGATCAAGGCTATAATTGAGAAAGTTGCTAATTCTTCTGTATCTGAAGTGGTTAAGACAGATGATAGTGAAGTAGCGAATTATGAAAAGGTAAAATTTGATATTGAGTTTTCTGATAATGGCATACATATAGGTTCAATTAATCTGCTTGAGTTTAAACTAGAGGATAATCAGGCTGATACTCTGCAAGAAGAAATATCAGAAAATTAAGGCTAAAGTTATATGGGTTTTATATTGTGTTCTTATTACCACAAACTATCACCATAATATTATTGCCCAATGTTATAATAGTTTTTTAAGTTGGCTGAAGACAAATATTATGCTATACACCTAAAGCTAGGTGACCTAAGTGAAATTTGAAAAGAATTTATGTTTCACAGGTATTTATTTGAGAGCCTATAAGGGATTCTTGTTTATTAATTTTAAGGAGAAATATATGAAAAAATTATTGTTAATTGCTGCTACCAGTACAGCTCTTTTGACTTCTGCTACATCATTTGCTGCAACAGGTGGGTTTTATCTTAAAGCTGAAGGTGGAGTAGTTAGGTTGAATGAACTAAATTTTAAGGATGATAAAGACAAGAGTATTGGTAAGTCTAAACCCGTTATTTCTGGTATTGTTGGTGTTGGTGCTGGTTATAATGCGATGGATAATGTTAGAATAGAACTGACCCTTGACTTCCTAACCAATCCAGAATTTAAATGTTCTCGTACTTTTAAAAATCCAAACGACAATAAGGACACATCCGTAGAATCTCAATCTAAAGAAAATGTAAGATCATTATTGCTTAGTGGTTATGTTGATGTGTATGAGTTTGCAGGTATTGGTAAAATCTTTGCAGGAGCTGGTGTTGGTATGGCTCAAGTGCAACAAAAGATTACTTCTACTACAACTTATGATGGAAAGATTGTAAAAGGAGAAAAAGATACTTTATCCTATGATATGGCTAATAACTTTGCTTATCAACTAACTGCTGGTGTTTCTTTTAATTTGGCTGATAACATGAACCTAGATCTTAGCTATAGCTGGAGAGATTATGGAGAAACAGGCGAGATAAAAAAGGACAAAGATGATAAGAGCAAGGATAAGGACAAGACGCCTAAAGCCACCATTAGAAGTCATAACTTGATGGCTGGTATAAGATTTGATCTCTAATAAATAGTTTATTGATTCATTATTTTTATTCTACAAAAAAAGGGGGCTTTTTAGCCCTCTTTTTTTTGTATAATGGTCCCAATATTTTGGACAGAAAAATAAGAAAAATGAGATAGAATTCTTTAGCAAACAAGGAGAGCTAGAGATGAAAAAACAAGTAAGGCAATATAGTGCTGAGGAGAAAGCCAAAATTGTCATAGAAGCAATTAAGGGAGAGCTAACAATAGCCCAGATAACCAGTAAGTATGGTGTTCATGCAACACAGATAAGTAACTGGAAAAAACAAGGTCTTGAGTTGTTAGTACAAGGTTTTAAGAATAAAACACAGAGTGCTGATCCAAATCAGCAGGGGTTAATCAAGAATCTATATGAGCAAATTGGTCAGTTAAGCGTTGAGTGTGACTGGCTCAAAAAAAAATCTGCATTGTTTGGAATTAAAGGTTAGGTGTAATATGATAGAGCCTAATCATAATAAGTTAACAATTGTACAACAGTGTAAGTTATTGGATATTAGCAGGTCAACCTATTACTATCAACCTACTGGTATTAGTGAACAAGATATCAAGATTATGGCAATAATTGATGAGACCTATACTATGCATTCATATTATGGTATGCGGCGGATGGCTAAATATTTACAAGCCCAAGGTTTTTCGGTAGGTCGTAAAGCTGTTAGACGTTACTACAAGATAATGGGTCTTGAAGCTGTTTATCCTAAAATAAATTTAAGCAAGAGGAATCAAGCGCATAAAATATATCCTTATTTACTAAAAGGATTAGAAATAGTATTGCCAAACCAGGTTTGGAGTGCAGATATAACGTATATAAGACTGAGCCAAGGATTCGTATATTTAGTAGCTATTATTGACTGGTATAGTCGTTATATTCTAAGTTGGCGAATCTCCATTAGTTTGGAAAGTGAATTTTGTGTAACAGCCCTTGAAGACGCTATAGAAAAATATGGTATGCCAAAAATATTTAATACTGATCAAGGAGTACAATTTACCTCGGAGAATTTTATTAGTATGCTAAAGCTACATAATATTTTGATTAGTATGGATGGTAAGGGACGAGCCTTAGATAATATTTTTATTGAACGTTTTTAGCGATCATTAAAACAGGAAAAAATTTATCGGATTATTCTAACAACAGTAAAGGAGGCAAAGACAGCAATTAACGAATATATGGACTTTTATAATAGACAAAGGATACATCAAGCTTTGGATTATAAAAATCCAGAATGTGTATATTTTGAAAAAAATATTGTATAAAAACAACAATTTAATTTTTGTGAATTATATCTCTATTTATCTAAATTTTTGTCTAGACAAAGGGGACCACCTTAAACTTTTATCGAGATTGCTTAAATAGGCTATTAACTCATCTCTTGTAACTTTTTGATAACCTATTTTTTTGCCATTTTGATCGACTTGCACCAAGTGCATACTATTTTTTGCTAAATCTATTCCTATTATAGTATTTTTTATGCTATTATTTATCATAGTATGGACCTATTAATTAAATTATTATTTAATTTGGAGCAGCTGAAAACTATTTTTCAGCTGACTCCGTACCAGTAAAGCATATTTCGCTTCACTCGTCCATACCATCATTCCCGCTTCGGTGCGGAATCTATAATACCTCAGGGCATTTTTAGATCCCGCACTGAAGCAGGGATGACAACCATTGTCCTATATTTTATTCAAATCTGCAAAAAAATTGATTATCGAGTCATACCTGCGTAAGCAGGTATCCAGATTCCCGCCTACGTGGGAATGATGGTATGGACGAGTGAAGCGAAATATGCTTTACTTGTACGGAGTCAGCTGAAAAATAGTTTTCAGCTGCTCCAAATTAAATAATAATTTAATTAATAGGTCCATACCATGATAAATAATAGCATAAAAAATACTATAATAGGAATAGATTTAGCAAAAAATAGTATGCACTTGGTGCAAGTCGATCAAAATGGCAAAAAAATAGGTTATCAAAAAGTTACAAGAGATGAGTTAATAGCCTATTTAAGCAATCTCGATAAAAGTTCATTGGTAGCTATGGAAGCATGTGGAGGAGCTAATTATTGGTCACAGGAAATTGCTAAGCTTGGTTTGCAAGTCAAACTAATGAAAACAAAAGATGTAAAAGTTTATGCGACATCGAAACAGAAAAATGATTATAACGATGCGTTAGCAATATGCAAAGCGGCTCGTGATCCAGAATTAAAAACTGTGCTGCCAAAAAGTAAAGAGGAACAAGATATAAAATTTTTGCATAAAATTAGAAGTAATACGATCAGAGATCGTGTGCAAAAAACTAATTCTACAATATCAAGTTTATGTGAATATGGCTATAATACAAAATTAAGTAAAAATAAATTTTGCAAATCATGTAGGCTGGAGGTAGAGTTAGCGTATAGTAAAGGTTATATAAATTCTGGGATACGGTCAATTTTACTTTTAGAATGTAAAGAAATTGAGGATTTATGTGACAAAGAGAAAACTTTAGAAAAGCTGATTATCAGCAATAATAAGCAAAGTGAGAAAGCTACTAGGTTGCAGACAATTTTTGGCATTGGAGCAATCAATGCTAGTTGTTTGAGTGTAGCCCCAATGGAAAGTTATCCAACCCCGAGGGATTTTGCTGCTTCGCTTGGTTTGGTACCAAAGCAACATAGCTCAGGAGATAAGATAGTTTTAGGAGGGATTACCAAACAGGGAGATAGATATGCCAGAACTATGTTGATTCAAGCCGCAAGGACAATAGCAATAAGAGCAAAAAGTGGTAAGGAATCGAAAGATAAACTAGTGCGTGCAGTGGGCAGTGAAGAAATTTGCTGAAAATAAATCATATAATATTATATGTGTTGGTTTAGCAAATAAGTTAGCAAGGATTGCTTATGCAGTAGTCACCAATGGTAGCGAATATGTTGCAAATTAGTTTAGTTGAGAAAAAAGAAGAAACTATGTCAACTAAATAAAAATTGGTAATTGATAAATATTGCGAGTAAAGAATAGTAACAATAAAGAGAACGAAAGTTAAAGAGTTAATGAATAAGTATTCTGAATAAATCCGTAATTATGTCGAGGCTCTAGAAGCCGTGGGAATGAGAGGTCACTCAAGGATATTTATAAGAATGCAGAAACCATTATGGCACCCGATGCCGAATATATGACCGCTTCCTTTGTGGCTCTATTTTTTTATTTTCTTTGTTGACAAATTCACTCGTCCATATATGACAAATTCACTCGTCCATATATGACAACGGGAAGCGGAGATGATAACTCGCAGTTGCTTCGTCGACCTACGGTTCACAATGACGGAGTAATAATTTTAATTCTCTGGCAATAATATTTCTCTTTTACCAGTGTGGTTAGGAGGGGATATTACACCATTTTGTTCCATTTTCTCCACAAGAGTAGCAGCTCGATTATAACCAATTCGTAAACATCTTTGTATATAGCTAATTGATACTTTTCGTTCTAATTGTACTATTTGTACCGCTCTTTTATATAGAGTTTCGTCATTAGTTGAATCATCTCCAGAACTTTCGACATTTACTTCATCATCATCTAATTGTTGAGTCACTGCTGAAAGATATTCAGGAGTTCCTGTTGCTCTTAAATATTCGGTTACTTTCTCTACCTCTTTATCATCAACAAATGGACCATGAACCCTGGTAATCTTTGACGAATTACCCATATAAAGCATGTCTCCCATACCGAGTAACTGCTCAGAGCCTTGTTCACCAAGAATAGTTCTACTATCAATCTTAGAAGTTACTTTAAAACTGATACGACTTGGAAAATTAGCTTTAATTACCCCAGTAATAACATCAACAGAAGGTCTCTGAGTTGCCATGATAATATGAATACCTGCAGCTCTTGCCATTTGAGCAAGACGTTGTATCGATAATTCGATATCCTTGCCAGCTACCAGCATTAAATCAGCCATTTCATCAACAATTACTACAATGAACGGTAATTTCTCCATATTCATTTCAATTGTTTCATAAATAGGCTTGCCGGTTTCTGAATCAAATCCTGTTTGGATAGAACGCTCTAATATTTTACCGCTTGACGCAGCTTCCAAAATTTTAGCATTATAACCAGCTATATTTCTTACCCCAATATTTGACATTGCTCTATAACGATTTTCCATCTCTTTTACTGCCCATTTAAGGGCTACTACCGCTTTGTTTGCTTCGGTAACCACTGGGGTTAGGAGATGTGGTATGCCATCATAGGTTGATAATTCAAGCATTTTAGGATCGATCATTATTAACCGACATTCTTCTGGGGTATAACGGTAAAGTAGGGAAATTATCATCGCATTAATTGCCACTGATTTACCTGAACCAGTCGTACCTGCAACTAATAAATGGGGCATTTTTGCTAAGTCTGCAACAAAAGGCTTGCCAGCTAAATCTTTACCTAAAATCAATGGTAGCATAATGCTATTATCTTGATATTCTGGTGTTTCAATTAATTCTCTTAGACAAAAGAAAGCTCGTTGTTTATTTGGTAATTCAATACCTAAAACGTTTCTACCCGGTATTACAGCTATTCTAGTTGATATTGCAGATAATGATCTGGCAATATCGTCTGATAAACCTATAATCCTAGAAGATTTAGTACCGGCAGCTGGTTCAAATTCATATAAGGTGACAACCGGACCTTGATTAATATTAATGACCTGACCTTTAACACCAAAATCATTAAGAACAGTCAGCAATATTTGGGCATTATGTTGTAATTCTGATAAAGTTTCCACTTTTATATTTTGGCTATCAGCTTGTTTTAATAATTCGATAGGTGGTAAGTCTGGTAATTGGTCATTTTCTTTTCTTGATGCAGATTGTTTCTTTAAATAATGAGATTGTGGATCATTATTTTTCCCTGAGGATACATCCATTTTGTCAGCATATGAAGCTTCTTCTTGATTAATAAAAGGAGCCCTTTTTATCAAAAATGGTTTAGTTGAGTTGCTATTTGTTGATATTGTAGGTAAGAATATAATTTTTTTATAAGGTACTAGTTTGAGTAATTTAATTATAGCATTCCAAGAAGCTGAAAATTTTATCTCTGCCAGTAAAAATAATAAAATAAACGTGACAATAATTAAAGCATAATCGGCTCTAGCATCTAATTGTTTGACTAGTGGGTAAATAATAGTACCGACTGTTCCGCCGGCACCAGCCGGTAAATAATCAATTTTTATCTTAGTGCAGACTATCGATAATGATATAATTGAAAGCAGCATCACCATTATCCGGATGGTAACCCATTTTTTCTCTAAACGCCACACACTCAAAGACCAAAAAAAACAACAAATGGGTAAAATAAACGACGCTATACCAAAAAATTGGTAAAAAATATCCGCCAAATAACAACCAAAATAACCTAATAAATTGCTTGGATATTTGGCTGTCACAGAATTAAAGGAAGGATCGTCTGGATTATAAGTTACTAGTAATAAAGTAGTAAAGCAGCCTACCAACATTAATAGAGCAGACCGCACTCTATTATTAGTAAGAATCCTGTTGATGTAGTATAACACAAAAATTGCCTAAAAAAATGAACCACTTTGGTCGTTGCCTAATATCCTCAAAGAACCTAGTATATATAAATGGAATCCATATATCTGAATAATAGACTCAGACAGGAATGTTTCCTAATAGTAAAAATTATAGTCCCGGGGCAATACGTTAAGCTCACGAACCAAGTAGCTCTTCTGTTTTAAAGAGTATTTTTTAAGTAAATATTCCAAGTATTTTATAATAATATCACTTTCCAATCTTTCGTGCAAGTTCTTCTAAATATCCTGCTATAGTACTTAACGTTTCTGCAAATTTTTCTTCTTCACAAGGTATTTTTTCACCATCGATTTTAGCAATTTTATTAGTCAAATTTTGTACTTGTTCCTGTAAATTTAAGGCAGACATAACTAATAATAGTTCAAATGATGCTGATGGGCTAGCCTTTTTTATCTGGGTAATATTTTCATTTAACTTGGCTGCAAGATTGCACAATTCTTCTTCCGATCCATCACTACATGCTAGTTGGAAAGTTTTGCTACCTAGTATTATTGTTACTATAGACATCTATGTTATGTATTTTTGTGTTTTATTTCTTCCAGTTCAGCAATATATACAGCTATTTGCTCAAGTATTTTTCTATAATTATCCTTGAGATGTTTATTTTCATCTTTCAGTCTATTAATTTCTTGATGCTGCTCCGCAATATCCGACAAAAGACCTTCAATCCCTTGATCCACTTCTTGCATTAATTTAAGTAACAAATCAGTATTTATTGTCATTCATATGGTAATATTAAGTGAAAAATTATTGGAATTATTATTAATGTTAAAATAGAAATTATAATGAGCTGTTTTTTCCATTTATAATCAGATGCCATTGAACCAGCCCTATTTTTGAAGTCAATATCTTTAGGGAGTTCCTGCTCATCTTCCTCACCTGTATCCAAAACTATCCCTAAATAATTTGAATATAACTTAAGATAACCTTTCACATAAACTTCCGCTGGCATTGAATTTAGGTCTCCTTCTTCAAGAGCCTCTAAATATTGCTTTCTAATTTTCAAATAATCAGATATCTCT
This sequence comes from Rickettsia endosymbiont of Oedothorax gibbosus, assembly GCF_936269705.1. Taxonomy (NCBI): domain Bacteria; kingdom Pseudomonadati; phylum Pseudomonadota; class Alphaproteobacteria; order Rickettsiales; family Rickettsiaceae; genus Rickettsia; species Rickettsia endosymbiont of Oedothorax gibbosus. Next base: position 1,057,784 of record NZ_OW370493.1, on the reverse strand, counting down.
TCAAGAGTTTTGCCAGACTCTATTCTTGCTTGTTTTAGGGATGACGACATAACACGCTACTCAAGTTTACGCAAAAAGGTTTCAAACTTCTTATTTGCTAAAATTAAAATATTTAAGTCAATATTTTCCTGCAATCTAATTGCTTTGACAAAATCTAGGAAAATAGACGCAGAATCTATATTATTATCAATCCATAAATCTAAATCAATATTTACTTTGGATTTGTTAATTATTTTAGTTAATAATTGTCTTTGTTTATCATACAAGTCATCTTTCAATGATTGCGTTGATAATCTATTCCAATAAGAATCATTTAGCTGTTTATCACAAGATTTACGAAGCCAATCAATACTAAATTTGCTACCAGTAGCAAAATATAAACTAGCAACATCATTATTTGTAGCCTGGGTTCTTTTTGCAATATAGATTATGTCAAAAACTGACACTAAGCTATCGAGAGTCGCGACCCTTTGAGCTATCTCATCTTTCACTCCCAACAAAGCATATTGCTTAACTTTATCATCGAATTTATTTTTAGCTTCTCCTAAGAGAAATTTACTCACCACTTTGCTAAGCATTCTAGATGGTTCATAAAATTCATCAATGGTATCACTAATATTGATAGGATGTTTTATATGCTTTAAAAACCATGAGATACCTCTACGCATAATTTTAGCAAGTTCAGTAAACATGTCAATTTTAACTTTATACTCTATAGCACTTAGAGATTCCACTATAGTCCATAAATTATCTAAATCAAAAATTTCACAAATAATGGTATATGAACGAACTATATCACAAAGAGCAGCACCAGTGTCACGTTTTATAAGATTAAGTGATGGACCACCTAACTGATTAATAATTTTATTTGTTACAACGGTTCGAATAATTTCATGCTTAAGTGGATGAGATAAAATTTCTTCACGAAATTTCTCTTGCATTAGTGCTGGAAAGTAATTAATCAGATAAGACTCAAAATATTTATCTTTTGAGAATGTTGCTGTTATTAAATCATGATAGACTGAGCGTTTACTATAAGAAAGTAATACACAAAGCTCAGGACGAGTTATACTTTCATTATTAAGAGCCCTTCTATTTAACTCTTCCCTAGTTGGTAAGAACTCAACAGTTCGATCAATTAATTTTTCTTCTTCTAAAGTATCAATAAATTGGCTAAATATTTCGATAGTCAAAATACGAGATAATTGCATGATATTAATCGCTTGATTCTGCTTATAATTATCAACTAATATCAACTCTTCAACTTGTTTGGTCATAGTAAACAGTAGTTTATTACGTTCTTCTAAACTGATTTTTTTAGAAACCATAGCTTGATTAAGAGCGATTTTTATATTTACTTCATGATCTGAACAATCAACACCAGCTGAATTATCAATAAAATCAGTATTTATCTGTCCACCGAGCTTGCTATATTCTATTCTACCTTGTTGCGATACGCCAATATTTCCACCTTCCCCTATTACTTTAGCTCTAATATCTTTACCATTGACTCTCAGATTATCATTTGCCTTATCGCCTATATCTAGGTGACTTTCTGTCGAAGCTTTTATATAGGTTCCTATACCACCATTCCATATTAAATCAACTTCTGCTTGTAAAATAGTTCTAATCAGCTGTTCTGGGGTTAGTTGGTCAACATCTATCTTTAGCAATAATTTAGCTTCTGCCGATAACAAAATAGATTTACTACTTCGCTCAAAAACCCCCCCACCTTTTGAAATTAACTGTTGATTATAGTCAGACCAATTTGATGTAGGTAACTCAAACAATCTCATACGTTCATTAAAACTAATAATCGGATCAGGTTGTGGATCAATAAATATATGTTTATGATTAAATGCCGCAACAAGTTTTACTGCATTAGACCTAAGCATACCATTACCAAAAACGTCTCCAGACATATCACCAATACCAACAACGGTAATAGGGTCTTTTTGCACATCAATACCCATAGCATAAAAATGACTTGCTACAGAAATCCACGCTCCTTTTGAAGTAATAGCCATTTTCTTATGGTCATAACCGGCTGATCCCCCGGAAGCAAAAGCATCGCCTAACCAAAAATTATATTCAGCAGATATACTATTCGCATGATCTGAGAACGTTGCTGTACCTTTATCTGCTGCAACTACTAAATATGGATCTTCCTGATCATAGATAATAGTGTTTTGCGGTTGGATAATTTTGCCATTAACTATATTATCAGTGATATCAAGTAAACCACGGAGAAAATTCTTATAACATTCTATAACTCTTGCCATATATTCTTGACGAGTCATATTATCATCAGTGAAATTAACGAAAAACCCACCTTTTGAGCCGTCAAAAGGCACAATGACCGAATTTTTGGTACTTTGTGCTTTCATTAGCCCTAATACTTCTATTCTATAATCCTCTCCTCTATCAGACCATCTAATACCACCACGAGATACTTTGCCACCTCGTAAATGAATAGCTTCAAAATCATTAGCATAAACAAATATTTCAGCAAATGGCACTGGCAAAGGTAAATTAGGAACTTTTTTTGAATCAAATTTAAAAGAAAAATAATTTTTACAGACTATATTATGTTTGTTGTCTCCATTCTGCAAATTAGAACTAGATTGATAGCAATTAGTTCTAACAATAGCTTCAATAGTACCAAACATATGCCTTAAAACCTTATCCTCACTACTACTAGTGATTTTATTAAGATAGCTAAGGATACTGTCTTTTATAGTTTTTGTACGTTCATCTGAAGAGTTTGCCGGATTAAATTTAGCATCAAACAAATCAACTAGCATTTTAGTATATAGAAAATGCTTTATTAAGGTCAGTTGAACATAACCCTTACCATAGATAAAGCCTGTTTGATGTAAATATCTAGTTAATGCTTTGACTAACTTAACTTGCCACCAATTAAATCCTGATAACACTATTAATTTGCTTAAAGAATCATTATCTAAAAGTCCGAGAGATATTTTATCTAAAGCCTCTTCTACATTGGCTTTAAGCAAATCAATATTGCCTTCAATAGTTATTAATGGTTCGAGAGTAAACTCATATATCCAACTCTCTTTAATAGACTTCCCGCAAAATTCTACTTCTGCTGGTGATTTGTACGTCGAGTCGGTACTCGAATCCTCACGTACCTTTAAGTACGCTGCGGTTCTGCGTACCAAGTCTCCTTCAAATCCCTCAGCATAAGCGACTTTTGCAGGAAGTCTAATATCTTCTGTTCCTTTTATAGCAAAGCTTTGTTCATCTATAGCCTTGAATCCCAAATTTTCTATAGATGGTAGTAGGTCGGAAAGAGCTAATTTGGGAGCAGGACTGTAAATTTTTAGCTGAAATTCACTATTATTTATAGTAATTAAATTAAATATAGGCTTGTGATAAATACTTGCCTCTTTTAGATACTCAATATCTATTAAAGTTGTTTGCCCATTAAATTTCTCTTTATAATCAATAGGAAAAATTGGATCAAAAAGTTTAAAATTTACTCCTCCCTGATATTCACCAAAATTTTTACATAATTTATGATAAAAATCTTCACTCCAACGAGTTGAAAGTTTATCTAATTCTTGCTCTATTATTTCAACTTCAAAATTAAGGCTATTTTTATTCTGTACCTCTAACGTAACAAATAAATATGAAAAATTTTCTGCCACTTCTGCCATATAATCTGATAGTATTACTCCATTAAGTGTATCGGATAAATAACAATTTATGGCACTATGTACTTCTGGTGTTAAACGATCTCTTGATAAGAATATTATGATATTAATAAAAGAATCAGACCAATCTTGTTGAATAAATAATTTGAGTTTTCTACTCATCATACCTGAAAGTACATGTAAGCACATACAGTATAGATCACCTTCATCAATCTGTATCAAAGCCTCTTTCGGTAGAGATTGAACTATACTTTTAAGCTTTTTGGTATTATATCCATCAGTCGGAAAGGCAGATTTATCTAGAACGAATTGTAGCTTTTGTCTCAATATAGGAATATCGGTAATTAGCTGGTAATATATTGCAGAACTATATAAACCAAAAATTATGCTACCTGAAAGATACTTTTTATCCCGATCGATCTTCTTGATTAAAATATAATCTACTAAGTTATTTCTATGTACCCTTGATAGGGTATTAATTTTACCTAAAATGACTAATTTATTGTTATGTAATGGGCTTGCTGAGCGTTCAATAATATCAATAACTTCATTTTTAGTATCTTGTCCTTGCCATATTTTCTGGACACCCTCCTCTGAGGAAAAATCTTTGGAAATTAGATCAAAGTTAATCATACCTAAAAAAGTAAAATTATCATCTTTTAGCCAATTTAAGAAATCTATAGACTCATTATAATCTAAATAGTTATTGTGTAATTGTTGATTATTTTGAATCTCATTTGAAATCGTTGTTACTCTGTTCAATAATTTAGACCACACATTATGAGTAGTATCGACCTGATCTAAAGTTTTATTTAAAGAATTTTCTAAAGAATTGATATCGCTCTGATCAAAATTTCCTAAAATAGTTATATGTACTAAAGATTCGTCACTATCTTGCTTTACATCCAATATTTCTTGTAAATGACCATCATTGTTTCTTACGCAAGCTATAACAGGATGGAGTAAAAATTTAGCTTTCAAGTTGAGAGTTGTTAACAAACAAATAATCGAATCAACTATGAATGATTTATTTTCGTTCAATAACAAAATATTAATAGCAGGATTATTTTCAATTATCGTACTGACAATCTGCAATTTCCTTTTACTAGGTTGCTTTTCTTTAAAGAACTGAAAAGCACTATAAGCAAACTCGCCAAATAATTCTTGTCTATCTCTAAACCTATAATCTACAGGAATATAAACTAAAAATTTTTGTATAAATTTATTAAAAAGTGGTTCTCCACTTTTTACCTTACTTAACGATAAAATTTCTGATTTATAATTAGGCACTTGACAAGTAAGTCTACTTAAAGATAAAGACACTCTCTCTGCAACCCTATTTATTGTAACTTTTTCTATTGTCATATTGTTACCACACTTTATTATTGTTTCAAAGATTAAGCATTATATAGCTAACCCCATTAGTATTACTCCGCCTATTAGCGAACGAACGTATGTGAGCGTGGCAATTCTGTTTTTTGCCATTCCTCCACAACTGTCGAAAGTTAGAAGAGGATACGGGTTTAGATAGCTTTTCCGTCATTGCAAGACCACGTAGTGGTCGCATAGGCGTTAGTTTAAGAAAATAAAGTAGAAAAGTCGTCATTGCGAGCCACCGTAGGTGGCGTGGCAATCTATAAAAGAGTGGATTGCTTCGTCGGCTAACGCTTTCTCGCAATGACGGCTTTCCAATTATTACCTTCTTAAACTGACGCATATGTGCAATGACGTTGACCACATACGACTTTAAAACTACCCGGTCTAAAATTGCTTCCTCTTCTAACTTTCAACAGTTGTGGGATGAGACCCTACACGAGAATGACAATTTATAGATATCCTCGTTCTCTTCACAATAACGCCTGTACTCTCAAAAACTTATTTAGATTAGCATAATTCTTATCCCAGACTAAGCTATTTAATGTATTACGTCAATTCGGGATAAGGATATTGTGAACATGTAGATTAAAATCAAATTTTGTTGAAGGTTTATTTTTCTTTAATGAGTAAGCAACAAGAGTAGATAATATATGGACAAAGGCATTTATTGGTGATCTATGTCTAGTATGTTCAAGGTTCATTTTATTTTTTAGATAATCAAAAACTGTTTCAATTAAGTTACGCTTTCGAAGTAAGATTTTTTCTTTCAAATCCATTAATTTATTTTCCATATTCTTCTTAATTCCATGAATCATTTTTAAGCCTCTTTCATATAAATTTAAGAACAAATTTTGCTTAATATAACCTTTATCAGCTGCTATAATTCCAGTTAATCTTTTTGTTAACTCCGGTACTGGAACCCTATCATCTACATTGCCTTTGGTCACTTTTAATGCCATAAACTCCCCTTTATTATTGATTATTACATGTAATTTAAAACCATAAAAATACCCCATAGAGGATTTACTATGTTTGGCTAATCCTTTAAAAACTTTATTGCTATAACGCCTTTTATTGTGACAAGCTTTAATCGTTGTAGAGTCAATAAAATAAATACCTGTTTCCTCACCAAACAACAAATGAATCAACATATTTAGCGGTATGAATAATCGTGCCATTAATTCAACAAATCTATTATAACTCAAGGCTTTGGGAAAATCATCCTTATGCATGCACTCTATATAACTTTTATAGAAAAATTTAAAATTCTTAGCATAGGATGTATGAAACATAATTATTATTGTTAACATTTCACTTAGACTCATGCTACAACAGCGATTTCTTTGCTTATTTGATGGTAATAACTTTCTCTGTTCATACTCCAAATAAATTTTACAAAAATCATCTATAAAACTATATAATTCTGTGATATCTTTTTTCATGCCTGTAGTTTGTTTTTTTGTTTAAAAATATAAATACTGCAGGCACTCCTTTTTGACAATCCTTTTATCTATTACTATTTCATCTATATCTTATCCCGAACTGACGTGTATTATAATTAAAATAAATTACTTAGCAAGAGGCTCGCATCATCATGGAAACTATTTTTGCTCAAAGCTCTAAACCAGGAAAAGCTGGTGTTGCAGTATTTCGTATTTCTGGTTCTAAAAGCTTGGTTGCATTAAAACACCTAATTAAAAATGATAATGCCACGTTTATTCCTAGAGTCATGTACTGTAAAAAACTTATCAACCCTAAGAATCAAGAATTAATTGATGAAGCAGTTGTAGCATACTTCCAAGCTCCAGCTAGCTTTACTGGAGAAGATGTAGTAGAAATATATACTCATGGCAGTATAGCAATTGCTGCCATGCTAACTGAAACATTGTTAACCATCGAAGGTTTAAGAATGGCAGAGCCTGGGGAATTTACCCGTAGGGCGTTTTTAAATGGTAAATTTGATTTAACTGCGGCAGAAGGTATTGCCGATTTAATTGAAGCTGAAACTGTTTGGCAACATAGGCAGGCGGTTAAGCAAGTTGGAGGAGAACTTGAAACACTTTATAATGGGTGGAGACAAACTTTACTGACTATTATTGGTTTACTAGAAGCTTATATTGATTTCCCCGATGAAGATATTCCGCAAGAAATATTAAATAGGGTTATGACTCTTAGTGGTGAACTTAAATATGCTATAATAAAACATCTTGACGATAATAGACGGGGGGAATTACTTCGAACAGGCATTAAATTAACCATTTTAGGAGCTCCTAATGTTGGTAAATCTAGCTTACTTAATTTTTTGATGCAAAGAGATGTTGCCATTGTTTCAAATATTGAGGGGACAACTCGTGACATAATTGAGGGACATCTAGATATTGGAGGATATCCAATTATATTACAAGATACAGCTGGCATAAGGGATAGTAATGATTTAATAGAATTAGAAGGCATCAAACGGGCAATTGAATCAGCAAGAATGGCTGATATCAAAATAGTTATGCTTGATGCGGTAAAATTAAGCAACTCACCCTCATTGGATAATTTAATTGATGACAATACAATAATATTGATTAATAAAATTGATCTGCTAGATGATAAGTGTCAAATAGATATATGTAACAATACATTAAAGAAAAATTATTTAAAGATTTCTATAAAAGATAACATTGGGATGGATAGTCTGTTAAAGGAAATTGAAAATATTGCTCATAATATAGCTGGTTTAACTGAAACCCCGCATATTACTAGACAACGTCAACGAGCATTTATAGAAAAAGCCTTGGAATATTTAAAAAAATTCAATAATGAGAATTTTAATGGTGAAAATGACTTAGTGTTAGCTACAGAAGATGTTAGAATGGCTATTAGAAGTTTGAGTAATGTTACTGGTAAGATTAGCGTTGAAGAAGTGTTAGGGGAAATATTTAGTAATTTTTGTATAGGTAAATAATCGATGATTCAAAAAAAACAACAAGAAATATTAGAGCTGATAGATAAATGGCAAAAATATCTGAAATTACAAAGAAACTGTTCGGAACATACGATAATTTCTTATAAAAATGATTTAGAAAATTTCCTAAATTTCCTAAATCATTATAACTCGGAAATCATAACCACTAATTCTCTAAGGCAAGTTGATATAAGGCTAGTACGGAGCTGGCTTTCTAAGAGGCAGCAAGATAATTACCTAGCAGCTTCTAATTCTAGAGGATTGTCGGCGATCAAGAATTTTTATAAATATCTAGAAAAGACCACTAATATTACTTGCCATGCCATTTTTTCCATCAAAAGTCCTAAGAAAGCTAAAATATTACCTAAATCTTTATCGCAGGATGACGCTCAATTATCTATTGAACATATTGATAATTTTACTGATTTAGAATGGGTAGAATGGAGAAATAAAGCCCTATTAGTGCTTATTTATGCTGCTGGGCTTAGAATATCTGAGGCATTATCGATAACTAAATCTCATCTACAAGACTTAGAGTTTATAAAAATAACAGGAAAGGGTAAAAAGGAGAGGATAATACCATGGACGCCAATAGCTAAAGATTTTATAGAACAATATTTAAATAAATTACCTTATAGTATCGGTGAAAAAGATCCGATATTTCTAGGTAAGTTGGGTAAAAAATTACAAGCTCCAGTGTTTAATCGTGAATTGATACGATTACGTCGCTTCTATGGTTTACCGGAGCATTTATCAGCTCATTCCTTTAGGCATAGTTTTGCAACACACTTACTTGAAAATGGAGCAGAATTAAGGTCTATTCAGGAATTACTTGGGCATAAAAGCTTATCAACTACCCAGCGTTATACTAAGGTTAGTCTAAAACATTTGGAGAATATTTATAATAATGCCCACCCAATATCAAAATCTGATAGCAAAATATTATAATCTTCTTGCCATAATTTTTAGTTATACGTTATATTATCCATACTTTTAATATTGAGAAACCTATATGTCTAGAATTACCTTACTGGAAGGATATAAGCCTTCTAACGATGAAGAATATATGAACCCTAAACAGTTAGAATATTTTAGACAAAAACTTCTTGAGTGGAAACGTTCTTTGTTGGAAGAATCGCGGGAGACCTTAAACCATCTCAAGGAAGAAAATTGGAATGAACCAGATTTTAATGATCGGGCATCAATTGAAACGGATACGGCACTAGAGTTACGAACAAGAGATAGGTATCGTAAGCTTATTGATAAAATAGAAGAGGCTTTGGTAAGGATAGAAAAAAATGAATATGGCTATTGCGAAGAAACTGGAGAACCAATTGGTTTAAAACGTTTAGAAGCAAGACCCGTTGCAACTTTGTGTATTGAATCGCAAGAGCGACATGAAAGCTATGAAAAGCAGCATATAGATTTATAGTGATAACTAACCTCCTCACTAATATATAGTCAATTAACCTAAATTAGTGCCGAATAAGCACCCATCGTGCTGTCATTGCGAGGAGGCGTAGCCGACGAAGCAATCCATTTGAATAGTTTTTTTGGATTGCTTTGTTACCACTAAAGTGGCTCCTCGCAATGACGCTGAGGCTAAATACTAATCGAATTTATAACGTTGCTAATTCAAGTTAATTCACTACACATCTGTTAATTTAGAGTAATGTTATTACCAACTTTAGAGAGGATTTGTTGGATAGTTAATGATAAGTCATAAAAATTTTTGATTAGATAATCAATCTTATTTATTTGATTATCTAATAGGTCAGCAGGCTGCTCTAATTCTAGAGGTACACTCTTGTTTGCCATATGGATCTTCAAATATTCAATATCCTGGCTTGTATAATATCGTCTATTACGTATCTTATGTATAGCTAGGTTTGGCAACATACGTTCTAGATATCTTAGCTGGTGAGAGTGAATATTTAGAAGTTTTGTTACTTCGCTAATGGAGTAATATTTTTTATCCTGCATTTTTATTAATTAATAATTTTAATTTTTTAGCAGGTATAAAACGTATTACTTGTTTTTCTGGAATTATCACCGCCTCTTTTGTATGAAAATTTATACCAGGTCTAGGTTTTTTTATGCTAGTACAAAAGCTGCCAAAACCTGCTAACGTCAATCTTTGCTTGCTTGCCATTTGTTGGATATTGCTAAATATTTGTTTGACTATTTCTTCGCATATAAGGTTTGATAGCCCCAATTTATCTTTTAACATACAAGCAATTTTTTCTTTAGTAATAGAAGTAGAATTAATTGATTTGGCTACACGCAAACGACTTGTTCCCAACACATCGTTATCAAAATTAACTGAATTATCCTTTGTATCCACTGTCGATATGACCTTTTTAGAGATTTATACTAAATTTTGCAAAATTGTTACTAATTCCCATTTTAACCTATAGTCAATTCAAGAAAATTGGGTAGCAGGAGTGACGAGGGACGACGCCACTATAGTCAATTCAGGAGAATTTGGGGCTAGGAGCGATGGAGCGACGCCTATAAGTAATAGGCGAGCGACGACGTCCCCAACTTCTCATCAATTGACTATAACACAATAGGTATAGATTTAGCAAAAAATATTTTTCATCTTCATGCAGTAGATAGAGCTATAAAATGTCAGAATCAGAGGTTAAATCCCCCGACAGTTCTAATGCACTATCTGTTGATGATTTATCTAAACTATCTTGACTAACTTTACACTTGTCAACTATTTTAAGAGCTTGATCTAAATACTCGGTATCATCTTTGCCAACATATATTGCATGCATTCCCTTGTTAGATGCTATCCATCCATTATTGGAATCATCGTCTATTAAAACAACATTTTGATTATCATCAACACCAAAAGAGCCCTTAGCTTTTTCTATATGGTTCTGTTTACCCATATGAGACATCCCCTCTCCAAGGGGATACGACACTACCAGAATTTTTTCAATTACCTCTTTTCCTAAGAGCTGCTCAAGAGCATATTTGATAGCATCAGGATATGAGCAAAAAGATACAATGGCTATATGACATTCTACTTTTAATGCTTCTTTCAATAATTTTACTAATTGATCCTTATTTTTCCAACCTTTTGTTTCATCTGCTAGGAATCGATCTACATGAGGTATAAAATCTGATGTTTTTCTTAATAGTTCTTTGTTTTGTTCATTTTCTGTTTCATTTGTTAAAAATTGCTTTAAATACTTCGCATTAGGTACAAAGGCATCACTAAGAAACCGCTCTAGAGAATGTTTTACCATTGTTCCATCAAAATCAACACAGAGTAATGTATTACCAGATTTAATTTTCGCCTCTAGTTTAGGTTTTTTTTCCAAAGGCTCATCTTCTTTTTTAACTTCTAGTTTGCTAAAATCCAAATGGAGGGATTTTGGTAATAATGATAATCTTTTTGACATCTGTTCTCTTATGTTTAGTTTATTATTTTTGCAATAGGTAGCTTATCGGGAAACCTAAAAGCTCGTAATCTAATAAACTAAAATTCCAAATTCTACAAGTACAAATTATTTAACTTAAAAGTGTTATAGTTGTTTCCGACAGCCTCCTAGCCCCAAATTCTCCGGAATTGACTATAATATAATAAAATTACTATATAAACACTATAAGAACTCTATTCCATTTTGATCCATTATACTATATAATCACCAATTAAAAAAATATATTAAAGGTTTTTGATGTCTGCTATTCGCAATATTGCTATTATCGCCCACGTTGATCATGGTAAAACCACTCTAGTTGATAATATGCTTAAGCAAAGTGGAACTTTCCGAGCAAATCAGGAAGTAGCAGAGCGTGCTATGGATTCAAATGACCTGGAACGTGAACGTGGTATAACCATTTTAGCTAAATGCACCTCCCTGATGTGGAAAGATATCCGTATCAATATAGTTGATACTCCTGGTCACGCTGATTTTGGTGGCGAGGTAGAACGCATTCTTACTATGGTAGATGGGGTTATACTACTAGTTGATTCTTCTGAAGGCACAATGCCTCAGACAAAATTTGTGTTGTCAAAAGCTCTGAAACTTGGTTTAAAACCAATTGTTGTTATCAATAAAATTGACCGTCCTGATAGAAGGGTAAGTGAAGTAGTCGACGAAGTATTTGAATTATTTCTGGCATTAGAGGCAAATAATGAACAATTAGATTTTCCTATTATCTATGCTTCAGGACGTAGTGGTTGGGCATCGCGTCACTTAGACGATGAGCAAAAAGACCTTGCTCCGCTTTTTGATTTGATAGTATCTCATGTGCCTACTCCTATCGCTGATAGCGAAGCTCCTTTTTCTATGCTTGTTACCACTAGAGAATATAACCCATATTTTGGTCGCGTGCTTACTGGTCGTATCCATAGTGGGACAATTAAGACCAACCAAAATGTTAAAGCCCTAAATCGTGATAATATGACAACTGAAAATGCCCGAATAAGCAAAATACTATCATTCCGAGGATTGGAACGGGTAGCTATCGATGTGGCATATGCTGGAGATATTATTGCTATTGCTGGAATTCAGGACGCTACTGTAGCTGATACGATATGTGCTCCTGAGGTAATGGTAGCACTGCCATCCTTACCTATAGACCCACCAACATTATCTATGACCTTTGGAGTAAATGACTCTCCTCTTGCTGGACGAGAAGGTTCAAAACTTACCGCTAGAGTTTTAGGCGATAGATTAATGCGAGAGATCGAAAGTAACGTAGCAATACAGGTGAGCCAAACTGAAGAAAAAGATGCTTTTCAAGTCGCAGGTCGTGGTGAGCTACAATTAGGAATATTAATCGAGACTATGAGACGCGAAGGTTTTGAGCTATCAATCAGCAGACCACGCGTATTATTCAAAGAAGACGAACAGGGGAAGAGATTAGAACCAATTGAAGAAATCCAAGTTGATGTTGATGATGACTTTGTTGGGGTTGTGGTTAAGTCACTTGCCATACGTAAAGCAGAAATGACTGATATGCGTCCATCTGGCGGCGGTAAAACTAGAGTAACATTTTTAGGGCCATCACGTGGTCTTATTGGCTATCACGGTCAATTCTTAACTGAAACCCGAGGTACCGGTGTTATGAACCGTGTTTTCCATAGCTACGCTCCCTATAAAGGAGCTATTGAAGGAAGGCGTAATGGAGTGTTAATTTCTAATGGAGATGGTGAAGCTGTTGCCTATGCTCTATGGAATCTTGAAGATCGTGGAAAAATGTTTATAAACCCTAATGAACTAGTATATCAGGGAATGATTATAGGAGAACATAATCGGGATAATGATCTAGAGGTCAACCCTCTAAAAGCCAAGCAATTGTCAAATGTCAGGGCTTCTGGTAAGGATGAAGCTATGCGGCTCATCCCACCAATCCTTATGACATTAGAGCAATCTATCAGCTATATCGAAAGTGATGAAAGGGTAGAAGTTACTCCTAAATCAATTAGACTTCGTAAGGCAATATTAAGTCCTAATGATCGAAAAAAATCAGGCCGACGCAACGAGGAATAGGAATCTGCCTGCAATAACTAATTTACTGAGTCTGTCCTATAGTTTGTGTAAGTTGCAAAGAAAGCAGTAAGAGATTACTGTAAAAAAAGTAACTTAAGCAAGCAAGGAGGAATTATGGCTAAAAAATTAGATACAGATAAAGATACATTAAACATCAGTAATCAGCTAGTAGAAGAATTATTATCAAAAGCAGATCCATCGGAGTTATTTGGTCGAGATGGTTTATTTCAACAGCTAAAGAAGCAAATAGTTGAGAAAATATTAGCAAGTGAGTTGGATCATGAATTAGGATATTCAAAACATAGCAAGATGCCAAAAGTAGATAATAATCGTCGTAATGGTAGCTATGAGAAGACAGTAATTGATGGGGATGGTCGTAAGCTGACAGTAGAAGTACCAAGAGATCGGGAAGGAGAGTATAATCCTCAATTAATACCAAAAGGGCTGAGGAGATTTAATGGATTTGATGAGAAAGTGATATCCCTTTATGGTCGCGGTATGACAGTCAGCGAGATCTATAATGGTCCCAATATTTTGGACAGAAAAATAAGAAAAATGAGATAGAATTCTTTAGCAAACAAGGAGAGCTAGAGATGAAAAAACAAGTAAGGCAATATAGTGCTGAGGAGAAAGCCAAAATTGTCATAGAAGCAATTAAGGGAGAGCTAACAATAGCCCAGATAACCAGTAAGTATGGTGTTCATGCAACACAGATTAAGGTGGTCCCCTTTGTCTGAGTCAATCATTTAATTTGTGTAAGTTCATTTTTTATTTTCCAATAAATCATATTTAAAATCTCCACAAAGTATTTCAAATTGATTTAAAGCTAAAGACCAATCTTTAATAGGCATGGTCCATTTTTTGGCTGCATTTTGTAGGGATAAAAATATTATTTTTTGAATTGACTTATCATCTGGAAACACCCCCTTATTTTTGATAATTTTTCTAATTTGACGATTTACAGATTCTATAGTGTTAGTAGTATAAATTACCTTTCTGTTCTCTTCAGGAAAGGCAAAAAACGGTATTATCCCAGACCAATTACGTTGCCAAATATCAGAAATTACCGGATATTTTTTATCCCATTTTACACCAAATTGCTGAAGTTTTAAACGTGCCATTTCGTCATTATTAGCTGTATAAATTTGTTTTAGATCTGATGTGACCTCTTTTAAATCTTTATATGACACATACTTTACTGAATTGCGAACCATATGTACAATACATAATTGTACTATAGTACTCGGGAATACACTGCTTATAGCTTCTGGAAAGCCCTTTAAACCCCACACAAGCAACATAAATTTGTTCAATTCCTCGATTCTTTAACTCAGTAACTACTTGCATCCAAAATTTAGCACCTTCATTTTTGCCTATCCAAATGCCAAGTAACTCCTTTTTCCCTTCTATATTTACAGCAAGTGCTAAATATACTGCTTTATTTATTACTATGTGATTGTCTCTAGATTTTACATAGATACAGTCCAAGTATAATATTGGATACACCCTATCTAAACAACGATTTTGCCACCTAGTTACTTCTTCTATTACCCCATCTGTTATGGTGGATATCAAGTCACCAGATACATCAGTTTGATATATTTCTTCTAAATGCCCTCGGATCTCGCTGACTGTCATACCGCGACCATAAAGGGATATCACTTTCTCATCAAATCCATTAAATCTCCTCAGCCCTTTTGGTATTAATTGAGGATTATACTCTCCTTCCCGATCTCTTGGTACTTCTACTGTCAGCTTACGACCATCCCCATCAATTACTGTCTTCTCATAGCTACCATTACGACGATTATTATCTACTTTTGCCATCTTGCTATGTTTTGAATATCCTAATTCATGATCCAACTCACTTGCTAATATTTTCTCAACTATTTGCTTCTTTAGCTGTTGAAATAAACCATCTCGACCAAATAACTCCGATGGATCTGCTTTTGATAATAATTCTTCTACTAGCTGATTACTGATGTTTAATGTATCTTTATCTGTATCTAATTTTTTAGCCATAATTCCTCCTTGCTTGCTTAAGTTACTTTTTTTACAGTAATCTCTTACTGCTTTCTTTGCAACTTACACAAACTATAGGACAGACTCTAACTATTCCATTATATCTCCCTGATTTGTTTAAATATTAACTTTTTTTCTCTAAATATGTTTATTTTATGAAGAAAATTAGCTAGAGATCGCGGCTTTGACATATCACGTTTGTAGCTTTGTTTAGTCATTGATACATAATTAGAAATTAAAGAGGGTATAACTTCATAGTAATATACTTTATATAATCCTTTCATTGTTTCCATAGTTGTTAAATATCCCCATTTCATAACCTGTTGAGGTACTCTGGCTAGAGCTTCGACACATGCAATTGTTTCTTCGACTTCAGAGTCGCTACTCTTATAAACATCTGCGACTGGTGCCAAATTAAACTTCATATCTTCGATCATAGCTCTAATCATCAGCCCCATATATTGTTCTTTTGCGAATCTATTAATAAAGAGTAGTTTTCTTCTATTAACGGAAAATAAAAATTTCTGTCTATAGATCAATGCAAGTAATCTTGCCCAATAAACCCTTATGCCATGAACCTTGTTCTTATTATAAAATTCTACCTTCTCTTCATAATTAATCATTTGCCTCATCCCCATCGAGAGAAGATTAGCTAATAATTTATTACAATTAGTAATATCATCCTTCCTCGCCTGTTTTACATGAGGCGTTGCTTTTGTTCCAGAGAAATTTGCTGAATGACGACTTATTTGACGACCACTCTCATCTCTTTTAATATCGGCAAAATGCCCAAGCTCTTGTCCAGCTATAATTTGTAATCTAGCAACCGCTGCCCATCCATCACCATAAGTTGGATGATTTTTATCATTTTCAGCAAATGGATTACCACCACAGGACACAAAGATTGCAACATTCTTACCGTCAGTACTTTGCATACCACTATTGGAGCCAGAACGTTGCCAATCAACTATATCCATCATATCGCCAATATTATGGGAGTAAGTAATAAATACTTGAACCTGATCATGCAGTAACCACCTAATAACTATAGGATGGGCTGACTGAACAAAAATCCTTGTTAATCTTTCAGTAACTAATGGGTTAACTGGCTGTAATTTTTGAATTTGTTTTTTCAAATCTGTATAAATCGATGCCAATTTTTTATCGGATATAGAAGATTTATATAAAGACCTAAATAACTGATTAGTTTGTTCAATTAAATTTGGTTCTGTTATTTCCTCTTTACTTACCATCAAACTAATATTGAATTTTGGATCAGAGAACCTTGCAAAATTGCAGCTATTATCTGTATCTATTCTAAGTTTACCCGATTTGATTAATTGCTGAGCTAATTGTTCATATTCTATCTGCATATCTTCAGGATAGATAGTAGGAATCTTATCGAGTATATGATAAATTGAACTCATAATAGTACACTTAATATTTTCATTTTCTATCTAGAATCTCAAAAAATTTATCCTTAATAACTTCATCAAATTGCTCTAACGTTATATCAACACCAAGTTTCTTTAACGAGGTTACCGGCACATCCCTTAACCCACAAGCAATAATTCCGGAGAACATATCAAGATTTGTTGAAATATTTACAGCAATACCATGATATGCAATCCATTTTCTAACCCTAACGCCTATTGAGGCAATCTTTGCCGGTACACCGTTTTCTTTTACCCATATTCCTACCATACCATTAATAGTAAAAGCTTTGATCCCAAAATATAACAGGCTATTTATAATCCATTCCTCCAATAATTTAATATATAGCTTTAAATCTTTTTGTCCCCATTCTGATGCTAAATCAACAATAGGATATATAACTCTTTGTCCGCTACCATGGTAGGTAAATTTTCCTCCCCTATTAGTATAAATTACTGGTATATCTCCAGGATATAGCAATTCATTTGCCTTAAAACTAGTACCTGCAGTATAGACATCCTTATACTCAACTAAATAAACAACCTCTTTCGAGGATTTATTGATTAAACTGGCAACCTTATCTTCCATTAATTTTACCGTATCTTCATATTCTGAAAGACCTGATAAGGTAACAAATTGCACCATAATTAGTAAGATATTTTATATTTAAGGAATATTATAATACACAAATAGGCTACCACTAAGAAGTAAAATAGAAAAAAATGAAAATTTTTAAAAAATATTTTGTATTGAAAGATTTTGGCGGGAGCAAGTATAGTCAATTCAGGAGAATTTGGGGCTAGGAGCGATGCCTATAAGTAATAGGCGAGCGATGAGTGACAACGTCCCCAACTTCTCATCAATTGACTATATACTCGATAATCAAGTTTTTTTGCAGATTTGAATAAAATATAGGATCATGGTTGTCATCCCTGCTTCAGTGCGGGATCTAAAAATACCCTGAGGTATTATAGATTCCGCACCGAAGCGGGAATGATGGTATGGACGAGTGAAGCGAAATATGCTTTACTGGTACGGAGTCAGCTGAAAAATAGTTTTCAGCTGCTCCAAATTAAATAATAATTTAATTAATAGGTCCATACCATGATAAATAATAGCATAAAAAATACTATAATAGGAATAGATTTAGCAAAAAATAGTATGCACTTGGTGCAAGTCGATCAAAATGGCAAAAAAATAGGTTATCAAAAAGTTACAAGAGATGAGTTAATAGCCTATTTAAGCAATCTCGATAAAAGTTCATTGGTAGCTATGGAAGCATGTGGAGGAGCTAATTATTGGTCACAGGAAATTGCTAAGCTTGGTTTGCAAGTCAAACTAATGAAAACAAAAGATGTAAAAGTTTATGCGACATCGAAACAGAAAAATGATTATAACGATGCGTTAGCAATATGCAAAGCGGCTCGTGATCCAGAATTAAAAACTGTGCTGCCAAAAAGTAAAGAGGAACAAGATATAAAATTTTTGCATAAAATTAGAAGTAATACGATCAGAGATCGTGTGCAAAAAACTAATTCTACAATATCAAGTTTATGTGAATATGGCTATAATACAAAATTAAGTAAAACTCAATAACTAACCAGCTGAAGCTGGTAGGTTGAAGTTGCGACTAGAAGTCACGGATTTACTCTAAAGAGATATTCATTACATTATTAGGCTGATGTGCATCTGAATGATTGTTAATGTAGTTATTGATTATATCATCAGTGACATTACCACTGGTTGAGCTAAAGAAGCCCCTAGCCCAAAAGTGGCGTCCCCAGTAAGTTTTTCTAATTTCAGGAAATTCTTGCTGAATTTTATATGATGAACGTCCTTTAGCTGCTTTAACAAACTGACTAATGGATATATGAGGTGGAATTTCAGCCATAATATGGACATGATCGGCAGATAATATTCCATTGATGATTTTGATACCAAGATATTCTGCTACCTGAGCAATAATTTCTCTAATTCTAATCCTGAGGTTACCTGTGAGTACTTTGTATCGATACTTAGTAATCCAAACGATATGGAAGCGGTGGTAAAATACGGTGTGGCTAGACTTACTATAATCAGTCATATATATTATTCTCTATTCAGAGAATAATATATATGATAACATTAGTAAATTGAAATATTTTAGAACAAGGACTGAAGTCTTTTCCGGCTGAAGCCGGAGGTTTTAACCAAATTTTGGGACAATAAATTTTGCAAATCATGTAGGCTGGAGGTAGAGTTAGCGTATAGTAAAGGTTATATAAATTCTGGGATACGGTCAATTTTACTTTTAGAATGTAAAGAAATTGAGGATTTATGTGACAAAGAGAAAACTTTAGAAAAGCTGATTATCAGCAATAATAAGCAAAGTGAGAAAGCTACTAGGTTGCAGACAATTTTTGGCATTGGAGCAATCAATGCTAGTTGTTTGAGTGTAGCCCCAATGGAAAGTTATCCAACCCCGAGGGATTTTGCTGCTTCGCTTGGTTTGGTACCAAAGCAACATAGCTCAGGAGGTAAGATAGTTTTAGGAGGGATTACCAAACAGGGAGATAGATATGCCAGAACTATGTTGATTCAAGCCGCAAGGACAATAGCAATAAGAGCAAAAAGTGGTAAGGAATCGAAAGATAAACTAGTGCGTGCAGTGGGCAGTGAAGAAATTTGCTGAAAATAAATCATATAATATTATATGTGTTGGTTTAGCAAATAAGTTAGCAAGGATTGCTTATGCAGTAGTCACCAATGGTAGCGAATATGTTGCAAATTAGTTTAGTTGAGAAAAAAGAAGAAACTATGTCAACTAAATAAAAATTGGTAATTGATAAATATTGCGAGTAAAGAATAGTAACAATAAAGAGAACGAAAGTCAGAACGCCCTCGCAAAGCGAGGGGCTTGACGGTTATGAGCAGCCCAAAGGGCTGCCATTGTTAATTAAAATTCTCCTGATTCGTCAGAGCCTAAACTATCAAGTTGCTCTTGATTCTTAATGTAGTGTTTGATCTGATTCTCTTCAAATCCTACAGTTGAGACCGCATAACCTCTAGCCCACAACTTTTCTCCATTAAAATTACGTTTTCGTCCACCAAACTGCCTAGCAACGGCTATAGCACTTTTCCCCTTGATATAGCCTATTACTTCAGCTACAGAATATTTAGGAGGAATCTTGATGAGCATATGCACATGATCTTGTACCATATGCCCCTCTATGATCTTGCTCCCACGTTGAAAAGCTAACTCATGGAATACGTTCCCAAGATATTTTCTAACCTTCCCGTACAATTCTTTTTTACGACACTTTGGAATAAACACAATATGATATTTGCAATCCCATTTAGAATGATTTAAACTTTCGTATGTTGTCATATATTTTCTCCTTTGACCGTCAAGCCAAAGAAGTTATATATGATAACTTTTTATTTTATACTAAATCTAAAGGCCAAGCCTTGATGGTCTCACTAGTCAAACTAGTGGCTTACCTATCATTGAGTTAAAGAGTTAATGAATAAGTATTCTGAATAAAATCCGTAATTATGTCGAGGCTCTAGAAGCCGTGGGAATGAGAGGTCACTCAAGGATATTTATAAGAATGCAGAAACCATTATGGCACTCGATGCCGAATATATGACCGCTTCCTTTGTGGCTCTATTTTTTTTATTTTCTTTGTTGGCAAATTCACTCGTCCATATATGACAAATTTTACGTTTAAAGATAGATTTTTTATTAAGACTATTATAATAAACACTAGGAGGCTGCCTGCGATAACTATTTAATTATATAGTAACATAATTGTTACTATATAATTAATTTTTATCTAATAATTAGCAACTTATTGCATCTATTGCTTGATCTTTTTTTGTAAAATCATTACTATAAATTAAGCGAAATGTAGTAATCTATGTAAATATGGAGTTATTTTATGGTTAAAAAAAGTTTTATAACCAAAGAGGCAGAGAATCATTTGCCTTCCTTTACGAATTCTGTAGGCACGATGCTTGCTCTCTCAGGTGGTGGGGTCAAGGGAATTATGCAGTTGGAGATGCTTGCAGAAATGGAAAGCCAAATGGGTATACCTGTATCTAAAATGTTTCAAACTTCTACTGGTACTAGTGTTGGTGGATTAATTGCAGTCTTATTAGCAATCCCTAAAGAACCTGGATCAACAGAACCGCGTTTTTCAGCGGCAGAAGCTTTAGAACTATTTGAAAATACTACCACTGATATTTTCCCTCAACACTGGTATCATGTAGGAAAAATGGGGCAAATATTTAGTCATAAATATAGCCAAAAACCTCTTAAGGCACTATTGGACAAATATTTAGGTGATATGAAGCTTGAGGATCTTCTAGGTCGTGTTCTTATAACGACTTTTGACTTAAATGCAAAAGAATCTATTAAGATTTTTGATAGTCATAATGCTCCTGGTGTTAAAGCAAAAGATGTAATCCTCGCTACTACAGCAGCTCCTAGCTATTTTAAAAGTGTGAAGCTTGACGATGAGAACGGTGTAAGTCGTGTTCTTGTTGATGGGGGGGTAGGTTATAATCGTCCAGCGGCAGAAGCTATAAAATATCTTAAAAGTGGGTTAAATCGTGATCAACAAAGAGAACTGTTAGATGATATGACGCTTGTTGCCCTTAACTTTAAATCACCCAATGAAAAAAAAGATCCTCTACCACCTCACCTTGATGGTCTATTACCTCAGATGGTTAATGGGCTAGTGGGTGACATAATGAAAGCTGCTCAAGACGCTGCTACAGCAGAAGTTAAACGAGACTTAGCAGAAGATGGGCAATTTACAGAATTTTTACTTCCTGTACCAAAAGGGTCTACGAAATTAGATAATTCTAAACCAGCAAATATGGCTAAATTAAAAAAGGCTGCTGAGAAATATGTAGAAGATAATAAAGAATTGATCGAAAAACTATGCACAACATTGGTTAAGAATGTTCAAGCTAGAGAGGAAAGCTTAAAACTTCATGATGCACAAAGTGTTGAGGAGTCTAGTGTTCTTAGCGAGGATAAAAAGAGCGATAATATTGACAAAAAAGGACAAGATAAGGATACTGTTAATACTCACGTAATATCAGAAGAATTTGAAGCAAAATTAGCGATAAACTTAACTGAGAAGCAAGCTGAGTCTTTAAAAGAAGGCTTGATGAAATTATCACCCAAAGAATATGATGTTCTGCAAGTATTCTTAAAAGGATTAAATGACACACAGCTTGAAGCTTTGTCTGCTCACCTGCCTTTAATTGCTGATGGCAATTTTAAAAATATCAATATATCTGAACTTAGTCATTTTCAGAATAAATTTCTTAAATTTTTTAGTTCAATGTTTGAACATGAAGATAATATTATTAATGAAGCTATTAGCTGTGTTCAAGAATACCATAATGAAGAAATAGCTTGTGATGGAAGAGGATCAGAGGTGGCACATTATGTTGATATGGTGTATTAATTGGGGTTGTCTATAACTCGATAATCAAGTTTTTTGCAGAGCTTATAAATAGTAGGTTGTTTGAAGGAAATTTGAATATATCCGAGTCACGACATCTATCTTTAAACACGACATCTATCTTTAAACGCAAAATCTGTCATATATGGACGAGTGAATTTGTCAACAAAGAAAATAAAAAAATAGAGCCACAAAGGAAGCAGTCATATATTCGGCATCGAGTGCCATAATGGTTTCTGCATTCTTATAAATATCCTTGAGTAACCTCTCATTCCCACGGCTTCTAGAGCCTCGACATACTTACGGATTTTGTTCAGAATACTTATTCATTAACTCTTTAACTTTCGTTCTCTTTATTGTTACTATTCTTTACTCGCAATATTTATCAATTACCAATTTTTATTTAGTTGACATAGTTTCTTCTTTTTTCTCAACTAAACTAATTTGCAACATATTCGCTACCATTGGTGACTACTGCATAAGCAATCCTTGCTAACTTATTTGCTAAACCAACACATATAATATTATATGATTTATTTTCAGCAAATTTCTTCACTGCCCACTGCACTAGTTTATCTTTCGATTCCTTACCACTTTTTGCTCTTATTGCTATTGTCCTTGCGGCTTGAATCAACATAGTTCTGGCATATCTATCTCCCTGTTTGGTAATCCCTCCTAAAACTATCTTATCTCCTGAGCTATGTTGCTTTGGTACCAAACCAAGCGAAGCAGCAAAATCCCTCGGGGTTGGATAACTTTCCATTGGGGCTACACTCAAACAACTAGCATTGATTGCTCCAATGCCAAAAATTGTCTGCAACCTAGTAGCTTTCTCACTTTGCTTATTATTGCTGATAATCAGCTTTTCTAAAGTTTTCTCTTTGTTATACCAATTGCAATAATTAACGCAGTGGTGTAAAATGGGTTTTTAACTGATAAAGGTACTCAAATGGCTAGGTTAATATTACCACAAGGTTTTCATGGTCATGATTTTATAAAAATGATGAAACATGAGCCGCATGGTCGAAATCGTATACGTTTATTGGCGATGTATCACCTTCAATTAGGCAAATCTTTAAAAGCCATATCTGAAATAGTGAAGTCACACTGGAAAACTGTGCAATCATGGCTCAGAAGATTTAGGAATCATGGTTTTGAAGGATTATTTGAATCACAAAGAAGCGGCGCCCCTAGGAAGATTAACACTATACAAGAGTCTGCTCTTTTTGATAAAATCAATACGCTCAGTGAAAGTAAAACTGGTGGGTATATAACTGGAAAGGAGCTACATATCATGTTACTTGAGGAATATGGTGCTAAATGCGCTTTAAAAACAGTCTACAATACTATGCACCGCCTTGGTTTTAGCTGGATTACTTCTCGTTCAATGCATCCAAAGTCAAATCAAGAGACTCAAAATACATATAAAAAAACTTCCCAGACATGTTAACAAAATTATTACCAAAAAATATCGATAGATGTAAAGTTGATATATGGTCTCAGGATGAAACTCGAGTTGGGCAACAAGGTAGCTTAACTCGTATATGGGCTAAGCGTGGCACTAGACCCCGTAAAGTTCGGCAACAGCAATTCATTTCAACATATATTTATGGAGCTGCTTGCCATGATACAGGAGAAGCTTTTGCATTAATTTTACCATATGCAAACACACAGGCAATGAATAAATTCTTAGAAGAGCTTTCTCGCAGTATTCAAGGCAACCGACATATAGCTTTACTAACGGATAATGCAGGTTGGCACACAGCCAAAAAACTAACTGTGCCAAGCAATATCACTTTGATACCGCTTCCGCCCTATGCACCGGAACTTAATGCAATGGAACAAGTTTGGGAATGGATCAAAAATCATTTCTTGTCTAACCAATGTTATGGTGTATATGAAGATATCGTCACTATGGCTTGTTACGCTTGGAATCAATTTGCTCATAATGTAGATTTAGTAAAATCAATTATGTATAGAGACTGGATAAACACACCGTGTTAATTATTGCAATTGGTATTACACAAATCCTCAATTTCTTCACATTCTAAAAGTAAAATTGCTTGTATCCCAGAATTTATATAACCTTTACTATACGCTAACTCTACCTCCAACCTACATGATTTGCAAAATTTATTTTTACCTAATTTTGTATTATAGCCATATTCACATAAACTTGATATTACAGAATTAGTTTTTTGCACACGGTCTCTGATCGTATTACTTCTAGTTTTATGCAAAAATTTTATATCTTGTTCCTCTTTGCTTTTTGGCAGCACAGTTTTTAATTCTGGATCACGAGCCGCTTTGCATATTGCTAACGCATCGTTATAATCATTTTTCTGTTTCGATGTAGCATAAACTTTTACATCTTTTGTTTTCATTAGTTTGACTTGCAAACCAAGCTTAGCAATTTCCTGTGACCAATAATTAGCTCCTCCACATGCTTCCATAGCTACCAATGAACTTTTATCGAGATTGCAAATAGGCTATCAACTCATCTCTTGTAACTTTTTGATAACCGATTTTTTTGCCATTTTGATCAACTTGCACCAAGTGCATACTATTTTTTGCTAAATCTATTCCTATTATAGTATTTTTTATGCTATTATTTATCATGGTATGGACCTATTAATTAAATTATTATTTAATTTGGAGCAGCTGAAAACTATTTTTCAGCTGACTCCGTACAAGTAAAGCATATTTCGCTTCACTCGTCCATACCATCATTCCCGCTTCGGTGCGGAATCTATAATACCTCAGGGCATTTTTAGATCCCGCGCTGAAGCAGGGATGACAACCATTGTCCTATATTTTATTCAAATCTGCAAAAAAACTTGATTATCGAGTTATAGGCGTCGCTCCATCGCTCCTAGCCCCAAATTCCCCTGAATTGAATATAATCGGATTTATAACGTTGCTAATTCAAGTTAATTCACTATAGAATCGCTAAGCACCAGAAGACTATTCTTGATATTTATAGAAGATAGCATAGAATATACCAAGCAATAAATTGTTTATGAGTCTTTATTTATGTTACATGGGTCTATTAAAAATAATAGTTTTGTTTCTTTACCAGGAAAACAGCATCCATTCCATCTTGTCGATCCCAGCCCTTGGCCAATTCTGACGGCATTTGCCTTATTGCTTTTAGCTAGTGGTAGCATAATGTTTATGCATCAATATCGATTTGGAACATATGTTTTTGGGGTCGGTATTCTTTCGGTGATTTTTTGTTTATCTTCCTGGTGGAGGGATGTAATTAAAGAGGGATTAATTGGAAAACATCATACTGAGCCAGTAAGGATTGGCTTAAGGATAGGTATGGCATTATTTATCTTGTCAGAGATAATGTTTTTTGTGGCATTTTTTGGATCCTTTTTTAACGCAAGTCTTTTTCCTGTAGGATTGCTAGATGGTGTATGGGTAGTAAAGCCTGGTATATGGCCTCCTGCATCTATTCAAACATTTGATCCTTTTGACATTCCTTTTATTAATACATTGATTCTTTTATTATCTGGTACAACAGTAACATGGGCACATTATGCTGTTGAGGAAAATAATCAGAAAGATTGTCTGACTGCTCTTGGTTTGACCATAATATTGGGGGTATTTTTTAGTTTAATGCAAGCTTACGAATATCATCATGCAACTTTTAAATTTAAAGACGGTATCTATTCTTCTAATTTTTATTTAGCAACCGGTTTTCATGGTGTTCATGTAATAATTGGCACTATATTCTTAACTGTTTGTTATTATAGAGCACGAAGAGGTGATTTTGTTAAAGGCAATGGTCATTTAGGTTTTGAATTTGCCGCTTGGTACTGGCATTTTGTCGATGTAGTATGGTTATTTTTATTCACTTTTATATATGTTCTTGGAAAATGAATTTTTAAATTAACTAATTTGTAAAAATTGCGACTAAAACAACACGCAAGGCTTTATTTCTCAGCCATTCTTTACCTAGATTAGCCCTATCCGTATATTAATCCTTGAATTGTAAAAAGCTAGCATATAGAATCAACGACATGTCTAATAATTCGTTAATGAGGTAAAATATGAATGTTTATAGACCATATTTGGAACAATTTGATAGTAACTTTGTCTGGCGTTTGCTGTTTGTTCTTTGCAGCGTTGCTCTAATTATTGCAGTATCAGATGCTTTTGCTAATACTGTTACTACTACTGCTCCTAATGGTGGTACTCCTTCTGATCCTGTAGGTGCTGCGTTGTGCAAGATGATTAAAATATTTCGTGGAAATACGGCTCGTGGTATAGCAGTTATTGCTATAGTTGTACTAGGAATTCAAACTCTTAGAGGACAATTAAAATGGGAAGTTGCATTGGTTATTGTGACTGGGGTTATAATATTGTTTAAAGCTCCTGAAATTATAAATATGGTAGCTGGTACAGCCGCTAATGCGGACAAATGTGTATAATGGTAGCAAGTGGTACAGCATAAAAGCGTCATTGCGAGCTGATGTATCCCCACGAAATTGTTGCAAAATAGCAAGAATTGATAGTATAATGGTTCCAATATTTTGGACAGAAAAATAAGAAAAATGAGATAGAATTCTTTAGCAAACAAGGAGAGCTAGAGATGAAAAAACAAGTAAGGCAATGTAGTGCTGAGGAGAAAGCCAAAATTGTCATAGAAGCAATTAAGGGAGAGCTAACAATAGCCCAGATAACCAGTAAGTATGGTGTTCATGCAACACAGATCAGTAACTGGAAAAAACAAGGTCTTGAGTTGTTAGTACAAGGTTTTAAGAATAAAACACAGAGTGCTGATCCAAATCAGCAGGGGTTAATCAAGAATCTATATGAGCAAATTGGTCAGTTAAGCGTTGAGTGTGACTGGCTCAAAAAAAAATCTGCATTGTTTGGAATTAAAGGTTAGGTGTAATATGATAGAGCCTAATCATAATAAGTTAACAATTGTACAACAGTGTAAGTTATTGGATATTAGCAGGTCAACCTATTACTATCAACCTACTGGTATTATACCAATTGCAATAATTAACACGGTGTGTTTATCCAGTCTCTATACATAATTGATTTTACTAAATCTACATTATGAGCAAATTGATTCCAAGCGTAACAAGCCATAGTGACGATATCTTCATATACACCATAACATTGGTTAGACAAGAAATGATTTTTGATCCATTCCCAAACTTGTTCCATTGCATTAAGTTCCGGTGCATAGGGCGGAAGCGGTATCAAAGTGATATTGCTTGGCACAGTTAGTTTTTTGGCTGTGTGCCAACCTGCATTATCCGTTAGTAAAGCTATATGTCGGTTGCCTTGAATACTGCGAGAAAGCTCTTCTAAGAATTTATTCATTGCCTGTGTGTTTGCATATGGTAAAATTAATGCAAAAGCTTCTCCTGTATCATGGCAAGCAGCTCCATAAATATATGTTGAAATGAATTGCTGTTGCCGAACTTTACGGGGTCTAGTGCCACGCTTAGCCCATATACGAGTTAAGCTACCTTGTTGCCCAACTCGAGTTTCATCCTGAGACCATATATCAACTTTACATCTATCGATATTTTTTGGTAATAATTTTGTTAACATGTCTGGGAAGTTTTTTTATATGTATTTTGAGTCTCTTGATTTGACTTTGGATGCATTGAACGAGAAGTAATCCAGCTAAAACCAAGGCGGTGCATAGTATTGTAGACTGTTTTTAAAGCGCATTTAGCACCATATTTCTCAAGTAACATGATATGTAGCTCCTTTCCAGTTATATACCCACCAGTTTTACTTTCACTGAGCGTATTGATTTTATCAAAAAGAGCAGACTCTTGTATAGTGTTAATCTTCCTAGGGGCACCGCTTCTTTGTGATTCAAATAATCCTTCAAAACCATGATTCCTAAATCTTCTGAGCCATGATTGCACAGTTTTCCAGTGTGACTTCACTATTTCAGATATGGCTTTTAAAGATTTGCCTAATTGAAGGTGATACATCGCCAATAAACGTATACGATTTCGACCATGCGGCTCATGTTTCATCATTTTTATAAAATCATGACCATGAAAACCTTGTGGTAATATTAACCTAGCCATTTGAGTACCTTTATCAGTTAAAAACCCATTTTACACCACTGCGTTAATTATTGCAATTGGTATTAGTGAACAAGATATCAAGATTATGGCAATAATTGATGAGACCTATACTATGCATCCATATTATGGTATGCGGCGGATGGCTAAATATTTACAAGCCCAAGGTTTTTTGGTAGGTCGTAAAGCTGTTAGACGTTACTACAAGATAATGGGTCTTGAAGCTGTTTATCCTAAAATAAATTTAAGCAAGAGGAATCAAGCGCATAAAATATATCCTTATTTACTAAAAGGATTAGAAATAGTATTGCCAAACCAGGTTTGGAGTGCAGATATAACGTATATAAGACTGAGCCAAGGGTTCGTATATTTAGTAGCTATTATTGACTGGTATAGTCGTTATATTCTAAGTTGGCGAATCTCCATTAGTTTGGAAAGTGAATTTTGTGTAACAGCCCTTGAAGACGCTATAGAAAAATATGGTATGCCAAAAATATTTAATACTGATCAAGGAGTACAATTTACCTCGGAGAATTTTATTAGTATGCTAAAGCTACATAATATCTTGATTAGTATGGATGGTAAGGGACGAGCCTTAGATAATATTTTTATTGAACGTTTTTGGCGATCATTAAAACAGGAAAAAATTTATCGGATTATTTTAACAACAGTAAAGGAGGCAAAGACAGCAATTAACGAATATATGGACTTTTATAATAGACAAAGGATGCATCAAGCTTTGGATTATAAAACTCCAGAATGTGTATATTTTGAAAAAAATATTGTATAAAAACAACAATTTAATTTTTGTGAATTATATCTCTATTTATCTAAATTTTTGTCTAGACAAAGGGGACCACCTTAATAGTGCTTTATCATATTTCATATTTGAGTTTATCAAGCATTCTAATGATGACAGTGTTGTGATTGATTTATGTTATCTTAAAGATGATCGCATGGTACAAATGCTAAGTGCTCAATTTTGTACAAGAGGGATGAGTTTACCTTTGTATCAAGATGTGTTTGAAGAAGGTGAATTAAAGGGCAGAACGGTAGAATTTTTAAATAAATTAAAGAGTATAATACCTGATGGAAAAAGGGTTATTGTGATTATGGACGCTGGCTTTCATATTGAATGGTTTAAGGAAATAGAAAAACAAGGGTGGAGTTGGGTGTGTCGGGTACGACAAGGAAAAGATTTAAAATTAGCTAAGAATGAGGATTGGATATCAGTTGAAAATTTCATGCCATCAATTGGTTCAAAAACGATGGAATGTGGTACGATTCTGCTAACCAAAGCTCATAAATATTCCTGCAGAATGGTTACAACTTGCAAAGTCCCTAAGGGTCGAGTGCAGAAGGTTAGCAGGAATCGTACTAGCAGTAAAACAGCAAATGGTTCATATAACAAAGCTGCAAAAGAACCTTGGATATTGGTAACTAACTTAAGTTCTGATGAATATAAGGGAGCGGAAATAGTGAGGTTATATAGCAAACGTATGCAAATAGAGGAGACGTTTCGAGTGATAAAAAGTATAGTACCCTACAATTTTGAGAAGATGAAGAAGAATGGTTGATTTAGAGTGGTGTGAAGTAGTATAAGGTAGGTATTTTTATAACAAAATGCATAATATAATACTTCAAGAATTGATTTTATATATAGACGGAAATAAATCAAGATTAAAATGTTTGGTTGGTATGGTAATTAGTTTGCTGACGGGCAGCTCAATTTATCAAAAAGGTTTAGCACTTGGTATTTTAGGTGATGCTAAAGCGACGTCAAAAACTCATAGAATTTATCGTTTTTTAAAAGATTTTAATTTTGATTATATGAAGGTTGGCTATTTGCTATTAAGCTTTTTTGCTTCAAAAAATTATGTCGTAGCAATGGATAGGACAAGTTGGAAATTTGGTAAATCCGATATTAATATTTTATTTTTAGTAATGGTAATTGGTAAAATATCGGTGCCAATATTCTGGAAGACTTTGTCGCATGGTGGCGGGTGTTCTGCAGAATTTATGAAGGAATTTTTACAGAAATTTATTAATAATTTTGGCGTTGAAAGAATAAAATATTTGCTTGCTGATAGAGAATTTATGAATAAAGAATGGTTAGACTTTCTGATAAATAACCATCTAAAGTTTGTTATTCCATTAAAAATGGATCATAAAATTCGTCTTACAAAAGGTTTAAGAACTTTAACCATTGAAAGAATATTTAGTGATGTTAAAGCCTTAGAGTATAGGGCTTGTAGTGGTATATTATGGAATAGAAAGGTTAATTTTACCGCATATAGAAATGATAAGAGCGAGCTGATGGTTCTGGTGTCTTCAATTGAAATAGAGCAAGATATTTTTGCTTTATATAAATTTCGTTGGAGTGTTGAACGACTATTTTTGCACCTAAAAAGCGGTGGTTTTGATATTGAAAAAAGTCACATTGTAAAATTGGATAGATTTGAAAAATTATTAGTGATAACTGCTATTGCTTCAGCTTTAATAGTCAAAAATGGAATAATACAAAATGCCTTAAATCCCATCCGAATAAAACGGTACAAAACCATTGAAAGACAATTGTTTTCATTATTTACCTATGGCTTTGATCATATCAAAAATGCTTTTTATCAATCTACAACAGCCATAACGCAGCTAATATCCACATTATTAATACCTCCCAAACAAAAACTTTTTTCTATCCTAATACCATCTTTACAAAAATTGTAGGGTATTATGGATAAAAAGTCATCAATTTGGTCTTGCTGGAAGATATATTCGAACTTTAGATGTGAATAGATGGGGAGTTTTAATGTTACTATCTGCCATTGTTATTATAACATATTGGGTTATAGGTGTGGTAGGCTATAGCCAAGGTATGCAAAGAATTTTCCAACCTAACACAGTAAAAGATAAAAAGATTTATTCGTATTTTACCCTTGGGAAATTTATTATTGAATTTAATTATTTGCATGCCATAAAACCATTGGTAGAACCCCTGGCATCTATTATAAAGACGGAGCTTTGTCGTGCTTAATTTCGTGGGGATACATCAGATTGCGAGGAGGCATGAGCCGACAAAGTAATCCAGAAAGTAATTAAAAACGGATTGCTTCGACCATTACATGGTCTCGCAATGACGTATATGCACCCCAAACGTCATTGCGAGGAGTGCTAAAGCACAACGAAGCAACTCATAAGAATTAGTATGATACATCAAGACTAGATGGATTGCTTCGTCGGGCGGTTTCCGCACCTCTCGCAATGACGTTTTATGCTGTTTAATACTTATACTCGATAATCAAGTTTTTTGCAGAGCTTATAAATAGTAGGTTGTTTGAAGGAAATTTGAATATATCCGAGTCACAACATCTATCTTTAAACGCAAAATTTGTCATATATGGACGAGTGAATTTGTCAACAAAGAAACTCAATAACTAACCAGCTGAAGCTGGTAGGTTGAAGTTGCGACTAGAAGTCACGGATTTACTCTAAAGAGATATTCATTACATTATTAGGCTGATGTGCATCTGAATGATTGTTAATGTAGTTATTGATTATATCATCAGTGACATTACCCATAGCAATTATCTTTTATCTAAATTTTCAAAAAAATATTTATCTAAATAATAAAACAACGTTTTTGTTGAATAAGTTTATGGCAAACTTCAAGTAGCTTACGCATACAAGCAACTATCGCAACTTTCTTAGGTTTAAAATTATTAACAAGCCTATTGTATAAAGTTTTTAAATATTGAAAACCATTTTTGCCAGTTAATACCGCCATGTATAAAGCATCCCGTGGTATTTTTCTGCCTCCCCTAATAAATCTTCGTCCTTGCTTATTACCACTATCACGGGCGTACGGAGCTATCCCCACAATTGCTGACAATTCATTACTACTATAATTTTTATCCCCTAATTCAGGTACAAAACTAATTAGTTTTGTAGCCAAACATTTACCAATACCAGGTACAGTCTCTAATATTTTTACCTTCTCTTTTAACTCTTCTGACTCATCTATTGTTTTGTTTAACTTCTTATCAAGCTCAGCTATTTCATTTTGTAAGAATTTAATGTGTTTTTCTATACTATCTTTATCAATACCATCAATACTATGATGTAGTCTTTTCTTTTCATTGCTAAGCATTAATACTAAATCTTCTCGTCTTTGCTTATATCTCTTCAAATTCTCTGATTCAACTTGATATATATAATTCGCTGAAAGCTGCATCTTATCACCATAATATGCTAATTTAAATGCATCCTTCCTATCAGTTTTACACAAATTTACCGATTTACTAAAAGAATTAAAACTATATGTATTGACCTTATGTATTTGTTGCTTATTATTATACAGCTTTTGACAAATCTCAGCTTCGTATCCTCCAGTGGGTTCACATATTATTAGCTTAATCTCTTGCTCTTTTGCTAATTTAATCACCTCTTCATGACCAGCTGCATCATTGGCAAAACGATGATATTTAGGTTTATCGCTTGTATTATATACACATATATCAAGCCATTGTTTACTTACATCTAGACCTATTATTTTACTCATGATATAATCTCCTTCGTCTTATTGTGCAAGGCTGCTACTTCCAACACCTTCTGCAATTTGTTCAAAGCAAACTTTGTAAGAGGGTACTTATTCTATGCTCGATTATCTCAATCAAGTACCCCTCAAATCACCCTCTTACCATTACTTATATCATAATTTAAAGATATAAGTACCCTACAATTTTTGTAAAGATGGTATTAGGATAGAAAAAAGTTTTTGTTTGGGAGGTATTAATAATGTGGATATTAGCTGCGTTATGGCTGTTGTAGATTGATAAAAAGCATTTTTGATATGATCAAAGCCATAGGTAAATAATGAAAACAATTGTCTTTCAATGGTTTTGTACCGTTTTATTCGGATGGGATTTAAGGCATTTTGTATTATTCCATTTTTGACTATTAAAGCTGAAGCAATAGCAGTTATCACTAATAATTTTTCAAATCTATCCAATTTTACAATGTGACTTTTTTCAATATCAAAACCACCGCTTTTTAGGTGCAAAAATAGTCGTTAACACTCCAACGAAATTTATATAAAGCAAAAATATCTTGCTCTATTTCAATTGAAGACACCAGAACCATCAGCTCGCTCTTATCATTTCTATATGCGGTAAAATTAACCTTTCTATTCCATAATATACCACTACAAGCCCTATACTCTAAGGCTTTAACATCACTAAATATTCTTTCAATGGTTAAAGTTCTTAAACCTTTTGTAAGACGAATTTTATGATCCATTTTTAATGGAATAACAAACTTTAGATGGTTATTTATCAGAAAGTCTAACCATTCTTTATTCATAAATTCTCTATCAGCAAGCAAATATTTTATTCTTTCAACGCCAAAATTATTAATAAATTTCTGTAAAAATTCCTTCATAAATTCTGCAGAACACCCGCCACCATGCGACAAAGTCTTCCAGAATATTGGCACCGATATTTTACCAATTACCATTACTAAAAATAAAATATTAATATCGGATTTACCAAATTTCCAACTTGTCCTATCCATTGCTACGACATAATTTTTTGAAGCAAAAAAGCTTAATAGCAAATAGCCAACCTTCATATAATCAAAATTAAAATCTTTTAAAAAACGATAAATTCTATGAGTTTTTGACGTCGCTTTAGCATCACCTAAAATACCAAGTGCTAAACCTTTTTGATAAATTGAGCTGCCCGTCAGCAAACTAATTACCATACCAACCAAACATTTTAATCTTGATTTATTTCCGTCTATATATAAAATCAATTCTTGAAGTATTATATTATGCATTTTGTTATAAAAATACCTACCTTATACTACTTCACACCACTCTAAATCAACCATTCTTCTTCATCTTCTCAAAATTGTAGGGTACTATAGTACAAATCACATGTATGGACCTCCTGATATACAATTTTAAAACTAGTTCGCCAAGTAAATTGTTGGTAAATTCTTCAGTTACCAGTTCATAATTGTACAAATTATGCTCATCTGCTCTAGTGCTTGACACCACACCATGTGGCATCTACTCCCAATTCTGTATAATCACAAAGCTGTAGTTGTTTTTCTCCTAATATAGTGTTAAACCACAGACAAACTACCAGTCAGTTTTTTGTCGTGGATATCTAGAGCTTTAATTAACAACTCTCCTATTTCGTTACTAATCATTCTTTCTGCAAAATCTATTGTTATTTCGCTGACAACTTTATTAGACTCTAGAATTTTTATTATTGGACTTTGGACAAAATAATTTAGCCTATATTTAGCAACTTATAATTTATCTATTATATAAAATAATTACCTAAAATTGTAAAAATATTAACTATAGATTAATAATAATCTTAAAAAATTAACTTATAATACTAGTTTTGTATAAAACTTTCTATTTTGTGAAAAAACAGGGGTTTTTGTCCAAAGTCCAATTATTAGTTCCATTGCCCTATCATTACTCATATCCACGTAACCAAAATCTATCTCTTTGATGGTTCTGTTAATTTCTAGAGCTTTAACAAGTTGAACAATACCAAAATCACCGATATTATTACCCTCAAGATCTATGTACTTGATAGTGCTATTATTTGCTAGAAACCATGCTAGTGTAACTGCTCCATAATAATCAATATCGTTATATTCAAGCTTTATATAATCCAATGTGCTATTAGCTTCTAACCCTTTGATAAGTAGACTTACTCCCTCAGAACCAATATTGTTGTTGTTAAGATTTATTTCACTTAGAACTTTATTATGTCGTAAAGCTTTGTTAAGTAGCTCTATTCCTTCTATCCCAATGCCATTATATGCAAGATTTATGGAGGTTAGAGTTTCGTTATGCTCGAGAAGATTGCTTAACAATTGTACTCCTTCTACACCAATATTATTACACGCAAGATCCAGTATCTCCATAGACTTATTATACTTTAGTGCCTTGGCAAGTAGTCCGGCTCCTTTTACTCCTATATTATTTTCAGTAAGACATAGCCAATATATACTATTATTATTCTCTAGAAACATAGCTAAGCCTTCTACCCCACCATCTTCAATATTATTCCCATTAAGATTTAGTACAGTTATATTATGGTTTTTTAAAGCTTCTGCAAGTCTACTAGCTCCCGTGTCACCAATATTGTTATTGCTAAGATATATTGTGGTTATAGTGTTATTGTTTTTCATCGCTTCTGCAAGTCTATATATACCACTATTGCCAATATTATTATCGCTAAGATCTATTTGGGTTACAGTGTTATTATTTTGTAAAAGTTCTGCAATTATCTCTGTTCCAGCATCGCCAAGCATGTTATTGCAAAGATTTATGTCATTTACTGTGTTATTGCTCTTCAAAGCTTGGCTAAGTAGCTTGATCCCAATACTACCAATATTATAGTTTTCAAGATTTATATCGGACACATTTTCACCAACTTGTAGTTTTTCAAGAAGTTCATAAAATTTATTAAGTTCAACAAGTTTAGTCATAATATTTGTACCTCCAAATTTATTAGATATTTTTAACGACATTCTGGCATTTGCTGCTAATTAATTAGCTAACAATTTCACCGGTACTTGACAGGTAATAGTTGTACTCTTACCCTCTTTGCTGGTTATTGTAATCTTACCGTCCATTTCATTGATAAGTTGTTTGACAAATGTTAGTCCTAAGCCTAATCCTTTGTTATATTTAGCAATTGTATTTGCATCATCTAATTCTTTATGCATATCTTGCTGTGTTCCTTCAGCAATACCAATACCTGTATCATGCACAATAAATTGTAATATCTTATTCCTTGTATTTTTTGTTTCAGTTAAAAGTGGAAATAACCCAACTGTTACAATAACATTACCTTCTTTAGTAAATTTAATAGCATTACCCACTAATTGATCTAAGACTGCTTGCAATCTAGAATGATCACCAATGATATGCTCTGCTATATCATATTGAAAATTACAAGAAAGATTTAACCCTTTACTTATAGATGCTGGTTTAGCTTTAGTAATTGTTTTATTGACTAATTCCTTTATGTTAAATTTTTCTAGAGTTATAGCAGTTAATGCAGCATTTTTTCTTAAAAACTCAAGAACATGATGAGAATAATCAAGTAATCTTTCAGCACAATTTACTATAGTTTTTAGGTAATGCTTTCTCTCTGTATCTTGCTCTACTTCATACAGAACTGTTATTAAAGCAAAAATTCTACTGCAAGGTATTTCTATACTATGACCAATATTACGAATTAAATCTAATCTTATTAATTCATCTATTTTTAGTTTATTTTGTGTTTCTTGCAATTCTAGTTGTATTTCTCTATATCTAATAATATCAGCATAATTTCCTTGTGGAACTATCATTTGACCAGCTTGATCTGATGGTATTAATGTGACAGTTGTGGGAGCTAGCTGTAAAATCCAGTTTTTTTCTATAGAATTTTCTATTTTATTGTTATCTTGTTGTTGATTTTCATTATTAATTGTCATAGCATACCTCTTACCGTTTTCGGTTATGAAAATAGGTGTCACAGAGGTTAAAGGATTAAAATTTTGTCTTTTTAATTTAACCTCTGTGTTTGACACTACACCACGTAGCATCATTCACACAGATATCACCACGATTCCTAGAAGTACAGAGGATTTTTCAAGCTTTTTGACAGATTTTTGCACAATATAATAAACAGCTGCATAAATGAGACAGCTAGGATTTAATGAATATAGTATTTTTATATTAAATATAGAAAAAAGCCTTAAAATTAGCAATTTTTCTAGCATTTAACCTTATTTTTTACTATAATCTATAGTAGAATATTTAGTAAATAACTTCATGTCAGTAACTATAGAAAAAACACCACCATTCATCCAATGGGTTGGTGGTAAAAGAAAAATTGTTGATAAATTAATTAAATATATTCCTTCAGGAGTAAATAATTATTACGAGCCCTTCCTTGGAGGTGGGGCTTTGTTCTTTCAAGTAAAATATATGTTTAATAAATGCTATCTATCTGATATTAATCTTGACTTAGTAACGTCTTATAATGCGGTTAAAAAGAATCCAGAAGAAATAAGTAAGTTACTTGATTTACATCAAGCAAACCATTGCAAAGAATATTATTATCAAGTCAGAAGTGATAATAATAGTAACAATCCTAATGAAATTACTGCAAGATTTATCTATCTTAATAGATATTCCTTTAAAGGAATATATCGTATCAATATCAATGGTGATCCAGTTCAAAGCTTCTCTGGTAGAAATTACCATAAATCTGATATTACTAGTAGATTGCAACAATGTAGTAGTTTATTATCTAGTACATCTATTTGTGCTATAGATTTTTCTTTTATTGAGCCTCAGAAAAATGACTTTGTCTATTTCGATCCACCTTATCACAAATCTGGTGAGACATTTTATACTAGATTGCCATTTGATGAACAAGAACAAATGAGACTAAGAGATTTTGCTAAGGAACTAGATAATAAAGCTGTTAAGTTTATGATTTCTAATAGTGATACTCCTTTTATTAGAAGTTTGTACAAAGATTTTAATATTAATACTATCAAGGTTACTTACTCTATGCCCCAAACAAGAAAAACTTCTAATGAGGTAATTGTTACAAATTATGTATGACAAGGTCGTGTTTAACATTTATAAGATGATTAAATCTATTGTTTTACTAACAGTACTGATATAAGTATTGTAGTAATTCTTTGTTTGAAGCTATCAGGACAATGTATTTGGCTCGTAAGAGAATCTAAGTTGTGTTTGATCATATCAAAACTACTTTTTATCAATATACAACAGCTGTAACTCAATTAATAGATACCTTATTACTACCTCCTACAAAAGAGCTTTTCCCACTCTACACTTTTCCTTACAAAAATTGTGGTACTATGCTGTAAGCCCTACTCAACTTTATTGCAGTGAGGCTTTAATAGTTTTCTCTTTATTGTTAATATTATTTAGTGCATCGTTAAGATGCAATCTTTCTGCTTGTTGTTTAGCCTTACCACAATACTCCAAAGCTTTATTGAAATCACCTTTACTAAAATAAGCATCTGAATAAGTTATATAAAAAAACATTTTAGTTCTGTTATCAGCTACTTGCTCAATTAAGTTATTATATTTATTAAACTCTATTATTACTTTATCAGCTTGGTTGGCTAAAATAAATAATTTTCCATATAATATTATGGATCGTAAAAAGTTTCTAGTGTTATGAGTTCCCTTGAATAAAAATATTGCTTCTTGAATTGATTTTATAGCAGTCTCTATTTCTAGTATATTTATATTGATTTTATCCTTTGCTTTATTTCTGACTAAGATAAGACTAGCTTTATTCGACAATAAATTTGCCTTTAAATTTTTTATATCATTATCTTTTTCTGACTTACTTATTTTTATATTATTATACTCATAAAATGCTTCATTTACTTTTTCTTCAGCCTTGTGATAATTACCAATTTTACGAAAATATAGTGAGTATAAACCTAGAATTTTACACTTTAATATTTCTAAACCATCAGTTTTTTGCAAATATGTATTAACCTGATCAAGTATCTTTAGAAAATCTTCATATTTCTCTTGCTCAAAGTAGACCAAAGAAATTATTAAGTCCATTGCTGCAAGATTTCCATTATATTTATCCTTAAATTTAGTTTTAAATTGCTGACCAGTTTCAATAAGTTGTTGAAAAGAATTAGTTAGTTTAAATTCGTATTCATTATTTATAAAAAATTGTAATAGTGATTCAAACCATCTTAAATTTAAGGTAGAATAAATATTATTTTTGCTCTCTGACACTTGACTTATCTGGTGATATAAAACTGCTTGTACTAGGCGATGAATAGCAATATTATCATTATCATCATAATTGATCATAGAATATTGCCATAATAGAGCAATATGTTTATTTAATGTTAATTGTGGAGACAATAAATGTGGATAAGCTGTTTGTAGCCATGTCAGTAATAGTTTACGAGAGATTTTGTCTGGAGCTAGATATGCACATACCGCTAAAAGTTCAATAGCTATAGGGGGTTCATTATTAATTTTAGTATCTCTAACAATTGCCTCTAAGCTAATATTCCAGGTTATTGCCACTGGATAGTTATAGCCTTTTGTTTCTTCTAAAAAAGAATTATCCGCTAATAGTTCTGATTCATACCTCTTATAAAGACCTAAATATTCTGGAATAGTTATATGTTTTTGCTTAATATAAGAACCAGCTTGTACTAGTGCTAAGGGTAAATATCCTAAAACTTCTACTAATTCTTTTATAGCATCTTGTTCTTCTGCTGTTATATCTCGCTCTATTAAAGTCTTTATTGTTTTGATAGCTTCCTCTTCTGTCATGATATTAACCGGTAATATTGAAAACTTTGTTGGCCAATAACGCTGACGAGTTGTTAAAATCACATGTCCACCAGCTTCTGGTAGAAATGGTTCAATTTCACGATAGTTGTTTACGTTATCATAAACTAAAAGCCATCCTGGATTGTCAATTAGCCATTGTTTAATATAAGCAATAATGTTTTCTTTTGTATAGACGGCTTCTGTGTATCCTAATAACTTAGCAAATTCAACATATTTATTATACAAATAATCAATGTTCTCTGCAGGAAACCAAGCTTTAAGTGTATAAGGATGTTTTGTATGATTTATATATTGCAAGGCTAATTGTGTTTTACCAATTCCCCCAAGTCCAGCACATGCACTAATTGCTAAATTGCTTATTCCTTTTGGTGTATGATTCTTATGCAATTTATTGTATAAATCACTCAATAGTTTTTCTCTTCCAACAAAAACATTATCTTGTCTAGGTATATTCCAACTAGTCAAGTTCTTAGGAAGTATTACTGATTCTTGTGTTTTAAGATATGACACTTCTGCTTCTTGATTTTTAACCGTTTTTTTAATAGTTGGGCTAAATATTAAAAAATAAGTACTACAAATAATCAAAATCAATACACCAACTATTAGTAGATAAATATTTCTAGCTTTACCTTGAACACTTTTATTTGTCAAATAAGATTGAGGAGAAAGTGAAGCAGAATTATTGGATATAATATTATTATACCTTTCCTTGAACTTAATAATAATGTTGTTTACATTCATATTAGGAAAAATCTTTGTAATAATTTCTAAAAAAACAAAATAATATTGTTTGGACAAAGAGAGATTAATATATTCAAAATTAGTTTGTTTAGATGAAAATTTTATACATTCCTGCGGTATAAGAAAAAATACTTTAGATATATCGTGCTCATTAGACATAATAACAGAATTATCACCTTGCTGTTGTTTAGATATATTAGCTTCATTTACAGGTAAAACATAGACAGTACATTGCCTTAATTGCTTTCTGCCTTCATCATGTGTCTCCTTGTGCCTTAAAACTATAGGAATGTTATCAAAATTTTCCCGTAGTTCTATAAAAACTGTTATGCCTATAAGTTGTAAATCACTACGTATCTTATTAATTATCAAGTTTAAATCATTGTTTTCTAGCATCTGTAAAACAATAAAAAATGATATATTATCAGACTTTGTTAATATTAAAATTTCCTTTAAGATTTTTTTAAATTCTTGTTGAATTAACAAACTTAAATAATAACTTTGTATTAGCTTGTATTTATCAGATGTTTCTATAAAGTTTATAATTCCCTCTCGGGTATTTGTTCGTATTTTCCGTTTGATATTAGAGATATGACTTTCAATAGTCCTTGTCTCGATCTGTTTATCCTCATTTGATAGGAAATTAGCTATTCCTTTTGTGTTTTTCCCATGCATAATGCATGCTATCACGTCTATTTCTCTTGATGTAAAGCTGATATTGTTAATTATTATCAAGTGCTTTTCATAAATATCTTGTGGACATAGTATCTCTTTATCTTCCATAAAATCTAATTTATTTAAACTATTATTATTCTATCAGGTTATAGAACCATTTGGTAAATACAAACATAAATAATAGAAAGAGTCTCTACATTATATTTAAGTATTTTACTTACGTATAATACTTAATGTTTTTTAAGAGTTGGAATAATTCTAATTTAGGTTTTAATAAATTCTTCTAGCTTAGTAGGTAAGGAAGTTAAACTACACTTAAATTATTGTAAAATAATAAATAAATTTACTACAACTAATAGCAGAGTATTAATTATGCAAAATACTAACGATTTACGTAATATCATAGGTGCTATTAGTACTAAACTGTATAAAAATGATATAGTAGCTGAAATACATTACAGATTAAAAGATCCTTGTTCTGCTTTAAAGAAGATATTAAGAAAGAGTATTGCTTTGAAAGAATTAACTGACCTAATTGCTTTTAGAGTTATAGTTGATAAAAAAGAAGATTGTTATAAAGTATTGGCTATTATTCACAGCATCTATTCTGTTAATATAGAAAAGTCTAAAAACTATATTGATAATCCTAAGAATAATGGCTACCGTTCTCTGCATGTCATAGTTGTAGCTAATATCTATGAACGTAACATAGAAATACAAATACGGACTAGAGAAATGCATAATATCGCAGAATTTGGTACAGCAAACCATTATGACTATAAAAAAATGCAGGAAAGAAAGTTAAGAAGATTATTATCTAATACAAGACTTAACATAACTAGTATTAATACTAAGATCAATAATGCATATAATATTTTTAGCCAGTTTAATTGGACTATATCAGAACTAATCACTTATGAGCAAGCGATTGAGAATCTTTGTCATAATTTGTATGATGTACAATTAAATAAAGTTATCAAGGAACTTATCTTTTCGTCTAAAAGTTAAAACAAGGCTTTACTAGACTAAAATCCTTTTACATCAAGCATTTCAATTACCTAAACTACCTAATATTTTAGGGAAAGATCATCAAGCTGACTAATTTTTAAGTAATAATATTGTAATTATCATTCCAGCTAATTAATTCAAAGCTACAATTTTGAGCTTGAAAAGCGACTTCTAAATCTTGCATATGACGATCTCTAATATAATAATCGTAAAAGGCTGAAGTGGGTTTAAGAGTTACTTTTTTATTAATGTTATCTTCTTGCAGTACTATTAATTTACTAAAGGTAGCGATATCAACATATTTATTGTATCGTTCAATTAAAAATTTTCTAGCTTTATACCATAATGAATCAGGATTTAATTGCTTACTTAGCTCAAGCAAATAAGCATGATTTTCATCTTTAGTATTATTTTCTTGTATCGTTGGTATAGATTGCTTGTATGGCATAATTTGTAACTTTGTTATTTTATTACCATACACCATTTGTACTTGCTGTAATATTTTAGTTTTAACATGTTCTGATAAGGAAATATCTTTTAATAATTTGAGCTGAAATTGATCCCCTAAAACTTTACCAAATGTACAAGAAGTTAACAACTGATAAGCTGTATCAGTATCAAAAGCACCAGAAATTTTACATTTTAACTGAGCCTGGCGGCTAGTATCAGTACTATATTCTATCTTTTGTAAGTACTGCTCTTTCGCTTTATTTTCATCACTAGATTTAAACTG
This sequence comes from Rickettsia endosymbiont of Oedothorax gibbosus, assembly GCF_936269705.1. Classification (NCBI taxonomy): domain Bacteria; kingdom Pseudomonadati; phylum Pseudomonadota; class Alphaproteobacteria; order Rickettsiales; family Rickettsiaceae; genus Rickettsia; species Rickettsia endosymbiont of Oedothorax gibbosus. Next base: position 1,014,729 of record NZ_OW370493.1, on the reverse strand, counting down.
GAAATTGCTAGAATTAGCTTGAGTAGTTTCTCGTAGTTCATTGCTTAAAGCTTTAGCCATATAATTCAATAGCACTTTCTTATGACCAAAATGATGATTTGAATATTCCCCAGCTAACTTTAATAACAACTTATTAATAAAGTCTAAGTTAAATTCTCGATTTGATTTAATCTGCAATAAATCAGCATCTTCTTGAGTTAGAGGATAAAAATCAGCTAATCTTTTTCTTCTGAACCAGCTATTTTTATGGTTTACAACTGGAATGCCTGAACTATTGGAGCAATTTGACTCTACTACTGGCTGACATTTCTGTGAGACTTGCTGAACAACTTTTTGTAATGTCGTACTGAGTGGCAAGGCATCTCTCATAGGGTTTTCAGTAGATGTATTAGTATTATCAACTTGTGCTTCATCTGATAATTCTTGTTCAAATTGTAAAATTTGCTCAATCTTTTGCTGTGGTAATTGCTGGTTATTATCAATTTCATTCGCATCAACTTGATTTTTTTCATTTTGAAAAATTTCAGATTTGGTAGATCTAGATTTATTAGATATATTTTTATTATTATCTATATATATAGAGTGGTCCAAACTTTTTTGGGGTTGAGGCAAAAATTCTTTGGGGTTAGCCCCAAAAGTTTTTTGGGTTGAGTGTAAAATTTTTTCATTTTCAGTAGAAAGTGATTGAGAATGAGGTTGGAAATTTCTTGCCAGTTTAATACAAGGGACATTACGACACTTAATGCCATATTTGACTATGGTTGCTTTACGAAGATCAATAAAGCTAGCTTTCTGCAACTCCAGCAAACATTGTCTAACCCGTTCTTGGCAAACTCCTAGAGATTGTTCAAAGAAGTTATAAGTTTCCTGGAGTTCATCTAAGCTATTATTATGATAGATTTGCAAGCGAAATACGATCAGTGATAGGAGTTGTCTAGCAGTTTTACTTAAAACTTTACCAGTGTTGGAAGAAAGGTCACGCCATTCAGGTGGCACAAAATTACCAACGAAGTTGTAAAATATTACGGAATTACTACTGCTTTTAGTAGCAGATTTAGATAAGTTACAGCATATATGCAGCATATAGATTCCTTCTAAACATCATTATAGAAGGACTTTCAGGACAATTATACTACTATTTTTACAGCATATATACAGCATAAAAATTTTTCATAAAAAAGCAGATTATTGCAATATAATGAAAAAGCTTTGAGGTAGGTGGTGCCGCTAGGAGGGATTGAACCTCCGACCTCATCATTACCAATGAGACGGTTATGTTTTTTATCCAATCTCCTATCCTAACATAAAGATTAGAATTAATATCTTTATCTCTTCTGTTAGTTCTTAAAGTCCTAGTACTCATGGTATTTTCCCCTATTATCAACACTAAAACTTAAAGTTTAAACAAAATTAAATTATCTGTCAATATTTTTCATATAAGGTCACACCTGAAAATAATAGGAGCATATGTGGAGCATATTAGATGGATAAAAATGCCACATATAAAATCAACTTCCCTCTATTTTTTCTATAGCAATTTTAATTTTATTTTCTTTGCCTAACACTTTCTTTGATAATCTTATCCACAGCATTAACTAAATCTTTAGTTACAGTTAGTTGCAAATTATTAATAACACTAACTGATTAGGTTATATTTATCAAAGCTTTCTTATTGTATTGATTTGCTATTTCATTAAAAATATATTAAAAAAATAAGAACTAATATAAATAATTTATATACTAATAATTATGTAGTATTAATTAGATAAGGTAAATTAATAATAAATAGCTAATTATCAAAGTAGCAATATAGAGCATAAAATGTTAGAAAAATCATTATTTTTTACTAAAGATGTGCTACAAAAAATTGAATCTCCTAAGGAAAAAAGAGATATTTATAAAGATATTAAAGAAGCAGGTTTAATTCTGATAGTATCATATGGTGGCAGTAAAACATTTTATTTAGGCAAAAAAATTCAAGGAATGTACCATAGAATAAAAATAGGACGTTTTCCTGATTTATCTATTGTTAATGCTAGAATGAAAGCATCTGAGTTAAAAAGTCAAATTGTAAAGGGTATTAACCCTCTAGAAGAAAAAACTAAGCTATCTAATGAATTAACGTTTAAAGAACTATTTGATAAATACATCAATGATTATGCTAAATATAACAACAACACTTGGCAAGATTGTATAGATGAGGTAAATAGACATGCCAAGTGTTTTTATTCAAGAAAAATCTCTACTATTAGCAAAACAGATATTCAGCAATGGTTTACTGAGACTACTAAAATTGGGAAACATGCTGCCAATAAGGCTTTAGCGAGGATAAAAGCTATATTTAATAAAGCTATTGAATGGGAGCTAGTTAATTTAAATCCTGCTGTTGGAATAAAAAAACACAAAGAAGAATCCAGAGACAGATATTTAATGAGAGAAGAGTTATCAGGGTTTTTTCAAGGTTTAAAAGAAGAGAAAAATCAAATAATGCAAGATTTTTTCTTAATCGCTTTATTTACTGGAGTACGTAAAAATAATGTACTTACTATGCGTTGGGAACATATCAGCTTTGCTGATCAAAAATGGTATATTCCAAAGACAAAGAGTAAGAATAAAGAATCTTATACTGTAATATTAGCAAATGTAGCAATGAAAATACTAGAGAAAAGAAAAAGAGAGTCTAACAGTGAGTGGGTATTTCCCAGTGAGGGAAGTAGCACTGGTCATTTACGAGAACCTAAAAAAGCTTGGGGAAGGATTTGCCAAAAAGCAGAACTTAAAGATTTAAGGATACATGATCTTAGAAGAACCCATGCCAGTTGGATGGCTATTAGTGGAGCAAGTCAATATGTAATTGGTAAAGCTTTAAATCATAAAGACTCTAGGTCAACAGAAATCTATGCTAAATTGAACTTTGATCCAGTACGAGAATTTGTAGAGAAAGCCATTAATGAAATTATAACTATCGCTGAAAAGAAGAATTAATAAGCTAAATATAGTAAATGCACTATTTAAATTTTTAAAGCAACCTTATTACAAAAATGATAAAATATTAACAACAAAGATTATTAATCAATAATAATATAATCTTAATTAAAATTCATTTTATTAGTTAAAGCCAAGGTAAATGGTATATTATCATTTTGTCCTGTGAGGAAATTATAATAATTCGTTGCCACATCTACCGCATCACAGCTGCAATGAGATTGAATTGCCAGTTTTAAACATTCCATTTTTAATTCTATATCACTTATAAACATAATATTATTAATCATTAATTAGATATTATTAATTTAACAAATCTAACTAGATTAATCAATAATTAATCTCTCAATTAATCTTCAATAAACAGTGTATGTCTCCCGATTATCGCAGTTTTATATTAGCTGTAGAATTTCTTCCATTAGTATAAATGATTCATTGGCAAAATAACAATAAAACTATTAATGTCTCAGTTGTTAGAGACTATGAAGATTATTAGTAATTTGAATAAGCTTATGCAAAATTTGAATCAAAATCAAAGATTATATTGGTCATTATCAAAGCCATTAAAATATATGGGCTTAAGTTTAGATGAGTGGGGGATCACTTTAGTAGGTGTAGTACCTGGTATAATATTGCTTAATAGTGGTAATGCTAAGCTAGGCTTAGCATGCATGATAGTTGGTATTGCTTTATGTTATGCATTTAAGAAGTTTAAGCGTGTTTCAGAATATTTTTTACTAAAAAGCTTTTTAGTAGCAAAGAAGTGGTTGCCTGCTCCTGCAGGTTACCCTCTATTACTTGGTAAAATAGTAGGAAAATAATGGATCAGTTATTTAAACAAGCATCAATTCAGCAACTAGTTAGATATAACAAACATTTATTATTAGTAACTGTATTGCTGGCAGTTACTAGTTTACTTGCAACAATTAAGCTAATAAGTAAAGAAGAAAAATGGTTATTAATTCCAGCCATAGAGCCAGATCGTCGCATGATAGTATCATCAAAAAATTATCATGAAACTTACTTGCAGGAATGGGCAATATTTGTGATGAAAGGTTTATTTACCACTTCACCAGAAGAGGTAGAAAGACAGATAGCTGATATGCAAGTAGTCTCTAGCAGTACAGAACAGTTAGATAAATTTTTTCAAGAACATTTACAATTTGTTAAGGGTTCTAATGTGTCTTCTGTTTTTTTCTGCAAAAAAGCAAAAATAACTGATGATGGAGTATTAATTCAAGGGACGTTTCGTTATTGGTTTGGTGAGAATAAGCATATTGCAGCTGATAAGACTTATCTTTTAACTTATAAGCGAGGTGCTAATCACCTATTATTACTTACTGGCATTAAGGAAGAAACTAATCAGAGAGAAATATGACTATCAACAAGCAAAATAATATAGTGGTCAAGTCAATGATTAAGCAATATCTAGTTTTTTCTATAATGTTATTATTATCAAATTTTTGGTTTAATAATGCTTATGCGATAGGTTATATGTTACATAATGATTCCTTGTTAGAATTACAGATAGCTAAAGATGCACCCACTAGGATTAATATAGAAGGAGAAAAGATTAATGATATTTTTATTCACCCTAAGGAAGCAGTTGAAGTAGTAATACATGGTTCAGGTTGTTTATTTATTTTACCACAAGTTGGTAATAGTAAGGTGTATTTAACCTTGATCGGTGAAAACGGTACGGTGCAAGATGTAATATTACGTTTTGCTAGCAAGAGTCCAAGTCCTGTAAGGCTTATCAAGTATGACTTAAATCAAGATTTAACTAACATAAAAGAGGAGAAAGATGTACATAAACAAGCATCTAAGACTAAGTAATACCAATTGCAATAATTAACACAGTGGTGTAAAATGGGTTTTTAACTGATAAAGGTACTCAAATGGCTAGGTTAATATTACCACAAGGTTTTCATGGTCATGATTTTATAAAAATGATGAAACATGAGCCGCATGGTCGAAATCGTATACGTTTATTGGCGATGTATCACCTTCAATTAGGCAAATCTTTAAAAGCCATATCTGAAATAGTGAAGTCACACTGGAAAACTGTGCAATCATGGCTCAGAAGATTTAGGAATCATGGTTTTGAAGGATTATTTGAATCACAAAGAAGCGGCGCCCCTAGGAAGATTAACACTATACAAGAGTCTGCTCTTTTTGATAAAATCAATACGCTCAGTGAAAGTAAAACTGGTGGGTATATAACTGGAAAGGAGCTACATATCATGTTACTTGAGGAATATGGTGCTAAATGCGCTTTAAAAACAGTCTACAATACTATGCACCGCCTTGGTTTTAGCTGGATTACTTCTCGTTCAATGCATCCAAAGTCAAATCAAGAGACTCAAAATACATATAAAAAAACTTCCCAGACATGTTAACAAAATTATTACCAAAAAATATCGATAGATGTAAAGTTGATATATGGTCTCAGGATGAAACTCGAGTTGGGCAACAAGGTAGCTTAACTCGTATATGGGCTAAGCGTGGCACTAGACCCCGTAAAGTTCGGCAACAGCAATTCATTTCAACATATATTTATGGAGCTGCTTGCCATGATACAGGAGAAGCTTTTGCATTAATTTTACCATATGCAAACACACAGGCAATGAATAAATTCTTAGAAGAGCTTTCTCGCAGTATTCAAGGCAACCGACATATAGCTTTACTAACGGATAATGCAGGTTGGCACACAGCCAAAAAACTAACTGTGCCAAGCAATATCACTTTGATACCGCTTCCGCCCTATGCACCGGAACTTAATGCAATGGAACAAGTTTGGGAATGGATCAAAAATCATTTCTTGTCTAACCAATGTTATGGTGTATATGAAGATATCGTCACTATGGCTTGTTACGCTTGGAATCAATTTGCTCATAATGTAGATTTAGTAAAATCAATTATGTATAGAGACTGGATAAACACACCGTGTTAATTATTGCAATTGGTATAATACAAAAATAATCAATAACAACCAGTACAAAACGTCAACTACTGAAAAATTTAATGAATTTATTATATTTGTAATATTGATGGTAGTTTGTGCTTATATTTTTTTGCCAGAAATGGTGTTGGCAGCTAGTTTAGAAGGACAATTAGATCGGATTGGTGGACTCTCTAGCGGTAAAGTCAAAACTATTGGTATATCAGGAGCAACTATCCTATCGTCTATTTGGGCAGTAGCAAGAGGTAATATTAGGCTAGCAGGAGTTATTGTCGCTATTGGTATTATACTAGGATTTTACTTAGAGTGGGTCTCTAGTGGTATGAAGATTAATTAAGCATAAATCAAGTAAGATAAATAACTGCACAAAAGGTATAAAAAGTTAGTAAAGTCTTGAAGTAAGATAAGTAATGATGAAAGAAAATCAGCAACTAAGTGACAGACAGGAAAAGATAGAGGGTAAATTAGCTGATAGTAAGTTATCATCTGAGTATAATAAAAGATTGTCAGAATTTATAAATATCGTTAACAAACAACCTATAATTTCCTTGTCCTGTATAGGAATAATAACCATCTTAATATTTTATTGTGTTTCTGAACATAAAGTAGAGAATCTAGCAATCCTTGAAAAAGATCGTAAGTCACGAGCTGAGATCTCTGGAATAGAGAAGGCAGTAGATCCAAGAGCAAAATGGACAGAAGAAGTGTTAAATGAAGTAAAAGATATGAAAAATCGTTTAGAGAGTTTAATAGAAAATAAATATTTAGAAACTAAAAATAAAATTGATGATGTTCAGCAAAAATTGGAATTATTAGAAAGTAAACCTAACGAGGAGACTATATTATATGATGGTAATAGTTTTAATAATAATCAGCAAGTACAAGATTTAACAAATGAGCAACATGAACAAATAATAACAGATTTACCAGCAAAAAGGCAATTTGGATATGTTAAAAGAGCTGGATGTCAAGTAAAAAAAGATGTTAAGGATTATATCACCACTGGCAGTTTTGCTAGGGGAGTCTTACTAACTGGAGCAGTAGTAGGTACTGGTACTAATAATGCTGCAGCCCCTGAACCAATAATGCTTAGGTTAGTCGATACAGCTATTTTTTCGAAAGGCAATAAGACAGAGCAAATAAAGGAGGCTATTCTCATCGGTTCTTGTAGTGGAGATATTTCATCAGAAAGGGCTAAATGTCGCTTAGAAACTGTCTCACTGCTAAACCGTAACACGTCAGTTCGGGATAAGATATAGATGAAATAGTAATAGATAAAAGGATTGTCAAAAAGGAGTGCCTGCAGTATTTATATTTTTAAACAAAAAAACAAACTACAGGCATGAAAAAAGATATCACAGAATTATATAGTTTTATAGATGATTTTTGTAAAATTTATTTGGAGTATGAACAGAGAAAGTTATTACCATCAAATAAGCAAAGAAATCGCTGTTGTAGCATGAGTCTAAGTGAAATGTTAACAATAATAATTATGTTTCATACATCCTATGCTAAGAATTTTAAATTTTTCTATAAAAGTTATATAGAGTGCATGCATAAGGATGATTTTCCCAAAGCCTTGAGTTATAATAGATTTGTTGAATTAATGGCACGATTATTCATACCGCTAAATATGTTGATTCATTTGTTGTTTGGTGAGGAAACAGGTATTTATTTTATTGACTCTACAACGATTAAAGCTTGTCACAATAAAAGGCGTTATAGCAATAAAGTTTTTAAAGGATTAGCCAAACATAGTAAATCCTCTATGGGGTATTTTTATGGTTTTAAATTACATGTAATAATCAATAATAAAGGGGAGTTTATGGCATTAAAAGTGACCAAAGGCAATGTAGATGATAGGGTTCCAGTACCGGAGTTAACAAAAAGATTAACTGGAATTATAGCAGCTGATAAAGGTTATATTAAGCAAAATTTGTTCTTAAATTTATATGAAAGAGGCTTAAAAATGATTCATGGAATTAAGAAGAATATGGAAAATAAATTAATGGATTTGAAAGAAAAAATCTTACTTCGAAAGCGTAACTTAATTGAAACAGTTTTTGATTATCTAAAAAATAAAATGAACCTTGAACATACTAGACATAGATCACCAATAAATGCCTTTGTCCATATATTATCTACTCTTGTTGCTTACTCATTAAAGAAAAATAAACCTTCAACAAAATTTGATTTTAATCTACATGTTCACAATATCCTTATCCCGAATTGACGTGTAAACATCAAAAAGCAATAGAAAACTATAATTTAGCTATTAAGTATAAAGCTGATTTTGCAGAAAGCTATTTAGAAAAAGGCATATCTTTAAGCAATTTAAGAAAACACCAGGAAGCTAAAGAAAACTTAGCTTTAGCTCTTAAATATAAACCTAATCTTATAGAAGAATATGAAAAAATAATTATAGGTTTACGGCAATTAGGTAACAATCGTATGGCTGATGAATTTGAACAGAAATTAAAGATATTAAAAGATAATTTATAAACTCTTAACCCTAATGAGCTATCAAAATCATAATCAAAATAACTTTACTCGAGGCTCACAAATCTTTGCTCATCAATTGAGAATGTTTGGACAAGGAAGTATAAATGCTGTTATGGTCGGGTTAGTACTAACTATCAGTTGGCTAATATGGCGTATATATCAGAAATTATCCTTAATTAGTTTTTATTATTTTATAATAGAGCGTTATGTTCAGTTCAAACTTGCAGTAGGACAATATTTTTATCCTGTTAATCAAATAGGTATCAAATTCTATTATTTAGAACAAAAAGCTTGGGTTTATCGTAATGCTCAAAGCTTCATTGATAAGTTCTGGTATGTTACACCTCACGGAGCAAGGATTGAGAAAATTGGACAATTTTTATCACACTCAGCTTGGTTAGAAGGAATAATTATCTTTACTATCGGGGTAATAACTTCCATAATCTTCTTTATCTACCAAGGCAAAAAAACAATTAGTAAAGATAAAATTAGAGGAGCAGATTTTGTAGAAGCTAAAATGTTGACTAAAATTCTGCATCAAAATAATAAAGCATCAAAAATTAAACTTGCTGGTCTGCCGTTAGTTAAAAATAGTGAGAGGCAACATATTCTAATTACTGGAACTACCGGCAGTGGTAAAACTAATTTGCTAAATGAGTTACTACCACAAATTAGAAGACAACAAGATAGAGCCATTATTGTTGATCTGACCGGTAGTTTTGTTGATAGATTTTTTGACTCTAGTTGTGATAAATTACTTAACCCCTTTGCAGATTGTACAGAGCATTGGCTGCCTTGGAATGATTGTTATGAGATTGCTGATTTTGATAATATAGCAAGTAGTTTTAGCGGCTATAATCCTAGGTTAGATGATTTTTTTGCTAAGAATGCCGAGCTAGTCTTAGCTGAAGGATTAAAACTATATCAAGATAGTAAAGATATAAAAAAGCTAATTAATAGCATTATTTATTCAGATAATAAACAATTTGCTAGAATTTTTAAAAATACTGCAGTAGCAGGTATAATAAGTAATAATGCACCCGAGACATCTTCCGGTATTCAAGCAACTATTGGTAAAAATATTGCTGCTCTACAACATTTAAAGCCTAATGGTAATTTTAGTATTAGAAGATGGTTTAGTGATCCACTTGAAACAGGTTGGTTATTTATAACTAGCACGCCTAATCAAAGAGTAACATTACGTCCATTAATTGCTTCGTGGATAAGTATTGCTATTAAAGCTCTAATGGATAGGAATACCAGTGGTAATAACAATATGTGGTTTATTTTAGATGAGCTACCAGCCTTACAAAAAATATCCGCTTTGCCAATTGCTTTAGCTGAAGCACGTAAATATGGCGGATGTTTTGTTGCTGGTATGCAGAACATTTACCAGCTAGAGGAAATATATGGTTTTGCCGGCAGTAGTTCGATGCTTGATTTATTTAGTAGTAAGTTTATTTTTCGAGTTAGTGACCAACAAACAGCCCATAGAACCGCTTTAATGCTTGGTGAGCAGGAAATCATTGAGCCACAAGAAAATCTTTCTTATGGCTCTAACACTATGCGTGATGGAGTAAATATGAATAATATAGAGAAAAGAAAATTATTAGTAATGCCATCTGAAATTATGAATCTACCAGACCTTACTTGTTATGTTAGGCTTGCTGGTAATATTCCTATTACTAAACTAACAATGAATTTGCAAACTCACTAAAATGTCAAAGATATTTTAAAGCGTTTTTAGAGGGGGTAAATGGCTTTATGTAACAAAAAAGTATATAAAAAGGGGAAATTACACTATAACCCCTTTCTAAACAGCTAATTTGGGTTTATTTTTCCTGAGCAAGAGATTGAATAAAAGATTTGCTAAGACCAGTTACAGCAGAAATAAAAGCAACATCAGAGCCTTGAGCTAACATTTTCTTTGCTATTTCTGTTTTTACTCTGATATTTTCTTCAGCTTTACCTTCAGCTTTACCTTCAGCTTTACCAACCTGGATGCCTTTAGCTTCACCGATCTGGATACCTTGGACTATACCTTTTTCTATACCCTCATCAATATATTTCTCAGCAATAGTTCTCATAATATTCCCCTCTTCTGTTGCAGTTAAATGACTCGCTATTAGCCTCTCTAGCTCTTGTTGCTTACCTTCTTCTATCTTAGCCTCACTATACCATAAAAACGATCTTATGTAAATATAGCCTGTTGACTTATCTATACTAATATAGGATTTAAAATTTGTTAAAAGTTCATCCCACACCTTCAATATATCTCGCTGCTGTACATATTTCATCATATATTCTAACATGCCAAAATGTTGCTTCTGCTTTATCTCATCATCAGACATTGATTGTAAATCTATTAGCTTATAATCCTCACACATCAATTGCTTTGCAAGTTTGGGATCGCTAAATAATTCAAACAAATTCTTTGGCACATTAAATCTTCTAGTACCATGATAAAACACCATTGGTACTATCAACGGTATTTTATTTCTACCTTTTTTATGTCTTTCAGCTAATAGCAACATATATTTCCATAATTTGAGTGCCATCCAATATTTTGGTCTTATCTCCGCCTCAATCAACACATACACAAAGGCTTGCTCATTATCTTTAGTCTTAACAGAATAGACTAAATCACTAAGAGCTCTTTTTAGGTCATCCTCAACAAATGATTCTTTCTCTATTGTTATTTTGGTTAAATCAACTATTTCCTTAACCTCTTCTGGTAAATAATGCTCCAAAAATTCTTGGGCTGCTATTTGATTGACCATTATCTTTTTAAACAATGCATCATGTTTTAGTTGTTTTGACATATTCTTAATTAGTTAATTATTATTATTTTTAATATAACCTATATAGTACCTTTAACTATTATTCCTTGATTTTTCTGCGTCTCTGCTGCATTTTGTAATTCACGTTAATTCGGGATAAGGATTAGTAAAAATAGCAGACATATATACACTACGAAGAGCAATTAATGTATGAATTCACAGAAATGCAATTTATACATATCCAAAATCTTGTATTAGTTATAGCTAAAGCATTTTTACTAATCCTTATCCCGAATTAACGTAATTCATGTTTTATTTCCTTACCTATTACTGATTGTGGATTAATATATTGCATCACTTGTTTATCTTTGCCTATGGCAGCTAAGTAATCTTCTGGTACTGGATAGCTTTTACCTTTAAAATCATCTATTACTATATCACAAAATTTAATAGCACTAAGATTATAATTAGGGTCAAACTTATTTTTCATTATTTGTAAATCTTGTGTTATTTTCTGCTCAATAGCTTTAGAACAACTATTTTTGCTATAGATAATAAAAGATTCTATACCTTTTTCCTTATATATCTGTAAGGCTGTACCTATATTCTCTTTGGTAGTAAATCTTTCCAATGATTTTATCTGCTGTTGAAACTGCTGTAACATATTATTATTTGCTGATTTTCCAAGTTCTAGTTCTATATATTTGATTTGTGATTGATTATTATCAGCCTCACTATTGTCAATTGGTTTCAATGACTCAGTAAATTTAGTTGTTTTTTCGTTTAGTGTTTCATTTATTGTTAATTTTGCTATTTCAGGTTCTATAAGATTTTTAATAGATTCTACTCCTTTAGTTTTGAGCATATCGTTAAAATCCCCTATATCTTGGGGCATTATTACCGATATTACTGCCCCTTTATTTGCTAATTGTTCTTTAGCTTTAGTGGCAATATTAACTGATATGCTACTTTGTCCATCATTATCAGCCGCAATAATTATCTTCTCGCCTGTTGTAGGCTGATAATTCTTGATATTATTTATACCTAAGCTACAGATGATTTTACCTTTAATACCTGCTTCCTGCAAGCTTAGAGCTGTTTCTACTCCTTCTGCTATAATTGTTATATTATTCCTTAACTTATTCTTCTGTTGATTATCTTGTTGAATTTCCACAAAAGAACCACTAATTTTACCAAATGAACGTTTATTAACAGCAATATCAGCTTTAGCACCTGTTTCTTTATTTAAATAGATCGATTGTCCACCAGTGATTTTACCTTCTTTATCTCGTGCAAAGGCAATTAAGGCTGGATAATATTGTTTGGTTTCATTATCCCACATCATGTTAGTTTTAAGGTCTCCGCTTAATTGAAAATTTTCTAGTATTATCTCAATTCCACGGTGCTTACCTAAATATTGTCTAGCTACATTATTATTGGTAGAATATAGTACTGAGCTTGATTTTTCATATAATCCTTCCGCTTGTTTTATCTTAGCTATTATTCTGTCTTGTTCTTGTTGATTTTGGGTTTTAGCTTGCCTGTAAGACTTATCTGCTAGTAGGTCTTGTTTATTGACAGTTGACATACCAACTATTTCTTGCAAATATTTCTTGGCTTCGACAAAGTTACATTTTCTTTCTCTTTGTACTAAGGTAAATAAATCTCCACCCTCATCTTTACTAAAATCATACCATATCCCAGCTTTGCTACCTCTAATCTTCATTACTATTTTACCATCTTTCTCCCAGCGTAATATATAATTATTGGATAAAAGCTCATTTGGTCTACCAAGAAGACTATGTGCTATGTCTTCAACTTTGAAAGATAGTAGTTGCTTCAATTTTAAACTTTCTTGCTTGTTAATAAAATCATAATTAATGTTATTTGTCATATTTTTATTTTTTATATTATCCTGAGTAAAAGTGTAATTTATCATAGTATCTTCTTGTAACTTAGTATTTATTCTTCGCTCTTCTTGCCATTGATTATTTTGAGCAAGATTCATGCTAGTCTGCTGCAAAACTTCTACTACTTTAACAGGTGACTCTGCTGTTACTGTCGGTTGATAATATTGCCTATTATTATGCAATCTATCCTCTATGTCATTAGCTATATATTTAAACCAATTACCTAGTTTATTGATAATAGTAGGATTCTTATCTTCATGCATTTTGTTTAAATCTTCTAAAGTTTTAAAATGCATACTTGCTAACCTATTATCTATCCTAGCAAGTTGTGATATTAAATTTGCCATATTTCTTGTAGCTTGTCTATTACAGTACAGCTTTACTTGTTCTACATGCCTGGTCATCTCAACATAGGAGTTCCGAACATTACCAGCTAGATTATGTAAGACATATACATCTTTGATAGATGCTGCTTGAGCTTTAAAGACTGTAGAAGCGTAGCCGTGTTTAAAACTGATCTTTTCTGGATTAAATGCTATTTCTTTGCCTTGATCTGTTTTAGCGACAAACTTATTGTCACTTACTGAAACTAGAGTAGCAAATTCACCATTTTCTATTTGCAGCTCTTTGTCAGTAGCTTTAAATAAAATACGATCTCCTAACATATAATCTTCATATTGCTTATCTGATTTTGAGTCTAGAATAAAGCGACGATATTCTTTGCCTGTCAGTATGCCACTTACTTTTAATAATTCTCTTATTCCTTGATTAATACTATCTACTTCTTGGTTACCTACAGTAATTATTAAACGTTCTTGTAGATTAAATCTGCTACTATTACAATCATTAATTAATCTTGCCATTGATTCTTCCAAAGTATGATCAATCTTTAATCCATTATGCCTCTCTAACAACAACAGCCCAGCTGCAATATCTGACTTAGCAAAACATAAAGCCATTTCTCTTGCCCACTGCTGGCTTTGTCTTCTAATATCACTGAGTACATATGAACCAAATGTACTGGCAAATATTTCAAACATTCCACCTCGTTCGATTGAGGTTAGTTGCTTCTCATCTCCTGCTAATATTACATTACAATTAGAGCTTCTTGCTATCTTAAATAATTCTAAGTAATCACTATTACTTACCATGCCTGCTTCATCTACTACTAGTAAACTATTATTTGGCAGAGTAATTTTACCATTGTACAATTTAAATAAAAATCCCTTTACCGTGTAACATTGTTGATAACCCTTACTTTTTAGCTCTGATACAGCTTTATGAGTAGGGCTAAGCCCTATAATATTTTGTCCATGGTGAGTAACAAGTTTATAGGCAGTAGCCAGTATTTGTGATTTACCAGTACCAGCTCTACCACGCAGTATTCTTACCCCTTTAATTGTAAGTAAACTATGTTGTAGTGCTTCTCTCTGAGATTCGCTAATGTTAGAAAGTTTTGCTATCTCTTCTTTTAAATTGGCTATATTACCGACTATATGATAATTGATATTATCATGAATTTTATTAGCTATTCTAAGTAAACGCGTTTCTTCCTCTCGAACGTCGCAAGTAGTGTAATATTTAGTATCTTTGCCATCTTCATTATATAGTTTTACTAACCTGTCTGAATTTAATACGCCTTGAATTAATTTTTGCTTTTCCTCTTTCCCTTGAATTTCTTTAACCGCTCTTACTACATCTTGTTTACTAAAAATAGCTTGATGTCTTATACCAATTGCAATAATTAACGCAGTGGTGTAAAATGGGTTTTTAACTGATAAAGGTACTCAAATGGCTAGGTTAATATTACCACAAGGTTTTCATGGTCATGATTTTATAAAAATGATGAAACATGAGCCGCATGGTCGAAATCGTATACGTTTATTGGCGATGTATCACCTTCAATTAGGCAAATCTTTAAAAGCCATATCTGAAATAGTGAAGTCACACTGGAAAACTGTGCAATCATGGCTCAGAAGATTTAGGAATCATGGTTTTGAAGGATTATTTGAATCACAAAGAAGCGGCGCCCCTAGGAAGATTAACACTATACAAGAGTCTGCTCTTTTTGATAAAATCAATACGCTCAGTGAAAGTAAAACTGGTGGGTATATAACTGGAAAGGAGCTACATATCATGTTACTTGAGGAATATGGTGCTAAATGCGCTTTAAAAACAGTCTACAATACTATGCACCGCCTTGGTTTTAGCTGGATTACTTCTCGTTCAATGCATCCAAAGTCAAATCAAGAGACTCAAAATACATATAAAAAAACTTCCCAGACATGTTAACAAAATTATTACCAAAAAATATCGATAGATGTAAAGTTGATATATGGTCTCAGGATGAAACTCGAGTTGGGCAACAAGGTAGCTTAACTCGTATATGGGCTAAGCGTGGCACTAGACCCCGTAAAGTTCGGCAACAGCAATTCATTTCAACATATATTTATGGAGCTGCTTGCCATGATACAGGAGAAGCTTTTGCATTAATTTTACCATATGCAAACACACAGGCAATGAATAAATTCTTAGAAGAGCTTTCTCGCAGTATTCAAGGCAACCGACATATAGCTTTACTAACGGATAATGCAGGTTGGCACACAGCCAAAAAACTAACTGTGCCAAGCAATATCACTTTGATACCGCTTCCGCCCTATGCACCGGAACTTAATGCAATGGAACAAGTTTGGGAATGGATCAAAAATCATTTCTTGTCTAACCAATGTTATGGTGTATATGAAGATATCGTCACTATGGCTTGTTACGCTTGGAATCAATTTGCTCATAATGTAGATTTAGTAAAATCAATTATGTATAGAGACTGGATAAACACACCGTGTTAATTATTGCAATTGGTATTATAATACGATTTAATACCCCTTCACTATCTTTAATAATTTTTAGATGAGCTAGCTTGCATAGCTCATTTTGCTCTGCTATTTCATTAATGATACCTCTCATTCTCACAGGACCAAGATGTTGTTGTGGCATCATGCTTATTGAATCCACTCTATTTTCTAAACCTAATTTAGCAAAATATCTGTTCATTACTTCTTTGGCTCTTTGATGAATCATCTGTGATTCTGGAATAATAAATGCTTTCCCTTTAACTTTTTTAAATTCGGGATTTAAATCTACTGCTTTTGCTCCTAAACTCTTACCGTCTTCTGTAAATCTCCTAGTAGTAACAAGCAGATGAGCATGCCAATTTCGTTCTCCATTATGGGGTTTATGTATATCTACTTGCACTCCTAAACCATTTTTTACCCATGCCATCTCTTCTATTATTTCATGGGTAATGGCTATTCTATCTTGTAAATCTAGTTCCTTATCATCAGGCAAGGCTATAACAACATCTTTTAATAACTGGCTATTTTTTCTTTTTTCTGCACGCTCTACCTCATTCATCAATATTTCAGGGTCTTTAAATCTTCCATCTACATAGCTAGGTAGTAAAACTGTATGATATACGTTATCTCCTTTTCTGGCAAAATTATAAGTAACATTAGTCTGATGATCTTTAATAATCATCCTAGCATTATAAGCAGCTTTACAACAGCTATTTCCTCCTGAGCTTCTACTTACTATCTCGATCCCGGCAAATTGTATCGCCATAATTCTTTACTGTTCATTATCTCAATCTTGCATTACATTACCATGCTAATTTTAAATCATCGAGTAGAATCTAGATCAAATGAACCAGCAAAAAAAAAGCAATAAACTTTAGTTTATATATTGCGTAGTGCGACACGATGGCACTAAAATAAAGTCTGCAAGTATATTGCGGCTAGGTTGCATTTAGACCTAATTACTATTATTGCGGTGCAAGGTTGGTAACGATCTTGTGCTAAGCGCAATAAGAAGCCTAACTAAATTACTAATCTGGATGGGAAATAGGGGCAAGGTAAAGTTAAAATTGGTTAAACGAAAGTGAATCTTTGTTTGGAAAATATCGTAAATATAAAAGTAGATACTCCAGATAACATCTATTATAGGGATAAAGTTGAAAAGCTTAACTGTAAGAAGGCATACGCGACCTTCTTTAAAAATGCCAGTTCCCCGGTATAAAGAAGATAACCAACTTAACGCATCTTTAATTAGTGAAACGTGGTAAGCCTATTACTTGACAACTTGTAGTAGGTAAGAGAGGTCTTAAAAAGCTAATGACACTAAGCTGAAAGGCTACAGGAATAAATAACTGGGTGTATAGGCACTATGTGCTAATCAGAAATGATGCTGACTTGAGACTGGTGATTTACCCTAAGTAAGTAAACAAGATTATGAATTATATTGGAAAAGTTAGATGCAAAACGCAAATGTAACAATTAAGACCGATAATAATAACTTTGAGAAAATTTATTGGCATGCAATAAATTGGCAAGAAGTTAATAAAAAGGTTAATAATCTTCGTAGACGTATCTATAGGGCATCTGCAAATGGTAACATGAAATTAGTACGTAGTTTACAGAAATTGATGTTGAAATCAAGAACAAATAAATTACTTGCTATAAGACGTGTTACCCAAATCAATAAAGGGAAGAAAAGTCCTGGTATTGATAAAATAGTTGTTAATACAGATAAAGAAAGAAATTTGTTAATGGAAAAGTTAGCAAATAATAATCTATCATCTGTTAAACCGATCAAGCGTGTGTATATTCCCAAACGAAAAGGCAAACTTAGACCTTTAGGTTTACCTATTATTTTACGTCAATTCGGGATAAGGATATTGTGAACATGTAGATTAAAATCAAATTTTGTTGAAGGTTTATTTTTCTTTAATGAGTAAGCAACAAGAGTAGATAATATATGGACAAAGGCATTTATTGGTGATCTATGTCTAGTATGTTCAAGGTTCATTTTATTTTTTAGATAATCAAAAACTGTTTCAATTAAGTTACGCTTTCGAAGTAAGATTTTTTCTTTCAAATCCATTAATTTATTTTCCATATTCTTCTTAATTCCATGAATCATTTTTAAGCCTCTTTCATATAAATTTAAGAACAAATTTTGCTTAATATAACCTTTATCAGCTGCTATAATTCCAGTTAATCTTTTTGTTAACTCCGGTACTGGAACCCTATCATCTACATTGCCTTTGGTCACTTTTAATGCCATAAACTCCCCTTTATTATTGATTATTACATGTAATTTAAAACCATAAAAATACCCCATAGAGGATTTACTATGTTTGGCTAATCCTTTAAAAACTTTATTGCTATAACGCCTTTTATTGTGACAAGCTTTAATCGTTGTAGAGTCAATAAAATAAATACCTGTTTCCTCACCAAACAACAAATGAATCAACATATTTAGCGGTATGAATAATCGTGCCATTAATTCAACAAATCTATTATAACTCAAGGCTTTGGGAAAATCATCCTTATGCATGCACTCTATATAACTTTTATAGAAAAATTTAAAATTCTTAGCATAGGATGTATGAAACATAATTATTATTGTTAACATTTCACTTAGACTCATGCTACAACAGCGATTTCTTTGCTTATTTGATGGTAATAACTTTCTCTGTTCATACTCCAAATAAATTTTACAAAAATCATCTATAAAACTATATAATTCTGTGATATCTTTTTTCATGCCTGTAGTTTGTTTTTTTGTTTAAAAATATAAATACTGCAGGCACTCCTTTTTGACAATCCTTTTATCTATTACTATTTCATCTATATCTTATCCCGAACTGACGTAACTCATAATATGATTCTCGTTTCTCAATAAAGTCCTTCGGTAAGTCCTTATTCGGATCTCTATAACGGTAACTTTTATTAACCCAAATAGCTTTAAAACCAAGAAGTTCTTTAATCTGTTCTAATATGGCTAGTTCATAATTATATTTATTTATTCGCAATTGACCTTTTTCTATTTTAAAGATCATGCTATACCAGTTCTGTGGGATAGCTCTATTGATTGGTGGGATATTAATATAGTAAGCTAAATCTGATTCATTCCAGTATTGGTTGATAAAACGAATTGCCTTTAAGATAGGTTGATAATCAATATGATCTTCAGAAATTTGTAATATTCTTATTATCGCAAGTAGACTACCTCTATTGCCATAAGCATAGGTGGTATGCATTTTTTCTCGCACCTGAGCCTGATACCACTTACTACCACGATGTTGTAGATCTTCAATTACTTCTTCCAGCTTCTCCTGAGGCACTACCGGATAAACTTTGTCCTCAATAATGCTTTTAGGATTTTTTGCATTTAGTATAGCCAACTTTTCTAGAATATCAAACTTTCCGTCAACACGCTTAACTTCCTGAAGAATATGACGGTCTACATGCTTCTCTGCTCCGGCTCGCATCTTTTTAATTAGTTTAATCATGGTATCTATTAAGGCATCCAACAATAGCTCCAGTCTTACACTACAGAATATTGCCATGGTGGCATATTTTATAGTCGGGGCAAAATCTAGAATATTGCTAGGTGCAAAAACCATCACACGTTCATAATATTTTAATAATAATTTTCTGTCTACTGACTCTATTATGCAGTCAGATAATTTGATTTGACCTAGTAAATTGATTTTATTTATGGCACATTGAATATTCTTAATTTTAGCTCCAGAGATATCTTTTTTAAGTTCTGATAATTCTATAATGTTATTATCCTCATCACTATTTTTACTAAGAATGCGATCTATTAAAAGAAGATTTCCTTGACTTAAATTATCAAATATTTTTCTAAAAAATTGTTGTTCAAATTTTTGTTTAGCTAACGAAATGTAATTTTCTAATTGTTTGGTATTAACAATTTCTATTCTATCTTTGATGAAATATGTACGTATTTGTTCAAGTAGCACTGAATCTGAGAAATGACGCGGTATCAAGTCATCTACAAGATAATTCATTATTAATGTAATATCCTTGGCATTTGCTACACGATATCCTAAATACTGTCTGATATCCTGACGATACCTTTCTCCAGTACGTGTATCCCAGTCAAATGTAATAATTTGTGTTGGATCAATATCTAAATGTTTGGCAACCTGTAACAATAATTGCATCGAAACTGTGTTAGCTTTATTAGAGGGAAATTGTATGTATTTTTTGAAATACACTAACATTATTGCAAAAGTTAACTGATTTGATTGACCTTTCTTTTTCTTGCATAAATTTAAATCCTCTAATGATAAATTATATTGCATTTTTATCTGTTCCTAGAAATCACAGTGTCGGTATTGATTTACTCGATTTTATTCATATTACAATTATTTTGCAATATATTTTTTGCTCTAACAATAAAAAAGTGTAAACATTATTTTTTTAGGAACTGTAAGTGGCGGCAAAAGAGCTTGTTCTTAACACTGGTCCATATACTGCTAGCACAGAGGAAGAAGCACATCTTGCTTTAGAATCTTTTGAAGCTAAATGGAGTAAACAGTATCCACAAATTGCTAAATCTTGGTATGTTCATTGGGAAAATTTAATGGTTTTTCTAGAATACCCTGAGGCGATAAGGAAAGTAATATACACAACTAATAGTATAGAATCTGTCAATAGCCAATTACGTAAGGTTACTAAGAATAAAAGGGTTTTTCCAAATGATAATGCCGTTTTTAAGACCTTATATTTGGCAATTGATTATATGACCAAGAAATGGGTTATGCCGATTCCGAACTGGAACGCAGCTATGGCTCACTTTTTGATAAAATTTGAAGGTAGAATTTAAGCCCTATGAAAAATTTACACACTTAATTAGAAAGGCTCATGGATAGGACAAGTTGGAAATTTGGTAAATCCGATATTAATATTTTATTTTTAGTAATGGTAATTGGTAAAATATCGGTGCCAATATTCTGGAAGACTTTGTCGCATGGTGGCGGGTGTTCTGCAGAATTTATGAAGGAATTTTTACAGAAATTTATTAATAATTTTGGCGTTGAAAGAATAAAATATTTGCTTGCTGATAGAGAATTTATGAATAAAGAATGGTTAGACTTTCTGATAAATAACCATCTAAAGTTTGTTATTCCATTAAAAATGGATCATAAAATTCGTCTTACAAAAGGTTTAAGAACTTTAACCATTGAAAGAATATTTAGTGATGTTAAAGCCTTAGAGTATAGGGCTTGTAGTGGTATATTATGGAATAGAAAGGTTAATTTTACCGCATATACGTCAGTTCGGGATAAGATATAGATGAAATAGTAATAGATAAAAGGATTGTCAAAAAGGAGTGCCTGCAGTATTTATATTTTTAAACAAAAAAACAAACTACAGGCATGAAAAAAGATATCACAGAATTATATAGTTTTATAGATGATTTTTGTAAAATTTATTTGGAGTATGAACAGAGAAAGTTATTACCATCAAATAAGCAAAGAAATCGCTGTTGTAGCATGAGTCTAAGTGAAATGTTAACAATAATAATTATGTTTCATACATCCTATGCTAAGAATTTTAAATTTTTCTATAAAAGTTATATAGAGTGCATGCATAAGGATGATTTTCCCAAAGCCTTGAGTTATAATAGATTTGTTGAATTAATGGCACGATTATTCATACCGCTAAATATGTTGATTCATTTGTTGTTTGGTGAGGAAACAGGTATTTATTTTATTGACTCTACAACGATTAAAGCTTGTCACAATAAAAGGCGTTATAGCAATAAAGTTTTTAAAGGATTAGCCAAACATAGTAAATCCTCTATGGGGTATTTTTATGGTTTTAAATTACATGTAATAATCAATAATAAAGGGGAGTTTATGGCATTAAAAGTGACCAAAGGCAATGTAGATGATAGGGTTCCAGTACCGGAGTTAACAAAAAGATTAACTGGAATTATAGCAGCTGATAAAGGTTATATTAAGCAAAATTTGTTCTTAAATTTATATGAAAGAGGCTTAAAAATGATTCATGGAATTAAGAAGAATATGGAAAATAAATTAATGGATTTGAAAGAAAAAATCTTACTTCGAAAGCGTAACTTAATTGAAACAGTTTTTGATTATCTAAAAAATAAAATGAACCTTGAACATACTAGACATAGATCACCAATAAATGCCTTTGTCCATATATTATCTACTCTTGTTGCTTACTCATTAAAGAAAAATAAACCTTCAACAAAATTTGATTTTAATCTACATGTTCACAATATCCTTATCCCGAATTGACGTGCATATAGAAATGATAAGAGCGAGCTGATGGTTCTGGTGTCTTCAATTGAAATAGAGCAAGATATTTTTGCTTTATATAAATTTCGTTGGAGTGTTGAACGACTATTTTTGCACCTAAAAAGCGGTGGTTTTGATATTGAAAAAAGTCACATTGTAAAATTGGATAGATTTGAAAAATTATTAGTGATAACTGCTATTGCTTCAGCTTTAATAGTCAAAAATGGAATAATACAAAATGCCTTAAATCCCATCCGAATAAAACGGTACAAAACCATTGAAAGACAATTGTTTTCATTATTTACCTATGGCTTTGATCATATCAAAAATGCTTTTTATCAATCTACAACAGCCATAACGCAGCTAATATCCACATTATTAATACCTCCAAACAAAAACTTTTTTCTATCCTAATACCATCTTTACAAAAATTGTAGGGTACTTATATCTTTAAATTATGATATAAGTACCTGATAGGTTAGACAATTTTCTTATACTCAAAATATATTTTTCTTACCGAGTAAATCCAGGTAATACAAACAACAATAAATACTACCATTAAAAATGGTGAAATAGAGCTAAAAGTTGCTGTTGGTACTAATGTAAAAATAACTGATTGTATTAATCCGCTCGAAGATTTACCAACTTTCGAGCTAATAACGTCAACAGCTGCTTTACCTTTGGTTTTTAGCTCCTTGTCTAGAGGGATATATAGCATCTCTTTAGAGGTGTCCCAAATTGAATATTTAGTACCTTTCACTAGAATGTTCTGTAAAGCCCCAATTGATACTGCAAGAGCAAGTGGTGTCATAAGAATAGCACTATCAAATAGAGACAATATTTGATGGTCAAACACGATTAAAATAAAGAATAATGTACCAGTAACCATCATGATAATTGGCGAAATTACAGCCGCAACAAACCAGCTATGGCTACGCATTATATTGTTGCCTATTATAGTCATTATCATGATAGTAACCCCAGTCCAAAGAATATAAAGGCTATTAAATTCTGCATAACTATTAACAGTGGGGTATAATTCTTTTATTTTTGCTTTCCATACTGCTTCTACCAAATTCATTGATAAACCAAAAGCAGCAGAGCAAATTAGCATTAACCATAAATATTTTGATCTTATGATATATCTAAAACTTTCGATTAATCCCATTCCATCTTTAGTCGATCTAGCAGCTTTAGCCTTTGCGTAAAATGTTGGATTGGTAAAAACATTTTTGCTAATAAATCTTACAAGTAAATATGATATAACAGCTGCAACTACCACGAAACTTGTTGATATTTTTACCAATATAGTTTTATTGTCCGGTACGGTAAAAAAATACTTAGCTATAGTGTTAGCAGATGATAAGTTTGACATCAAAAAGCCAACAAATATTAAAGCAGAATTACCAAATAATGAAAAAAGAGTGTAAAACCTTTTTGCTTCTTCTGTTGTAGTAAGCTCATTAGCAAACTGCCAAAACAGTAAAACATAAAAGATATTGGGCCAAAGCTCAGATAATGTATAAAAAACCACATAACTCCAATTACCAATTAAAGCTATATACCATTTTAAATGAGGATAATTCCCCATAATTTGTTCCAGCGAATTTGGATTAATGTGGAAAATATGGACATTAGGATAAATGATGAAAGCAAAAACAATAAAGAAACTAATAAAAAAGGTAATTAAATAGCCATAAATCTTTTCAAAACTATAATGATTAAGCATCTTAGCATAGATTATAACGAATAGAGCTGCTGCAGGTGTTACACAATAAACTTTAGTGAAACTTACTACTTCAGCACTAATCTCTGAAATTAAAATACTATCTTTTAAAATTCTTAATATATTTTGGTTAAATAAGACACAGAACATCAAACCACACATCGGTATGAATTTCCCGAGTTCATGATTATGGATAGGCCAAAAGATAGTTCTGAATTTGCTGCTAAATGAATTTGACTTTATAATAGTCATAATAAAGATTCCCTAAGACAAAAAAAAAACTCAACATATATATCAACTTAAAGAGTGATCTTTTAGTAAGCTGAAATTATTCTTAAGAGCTTTCCGTTAATTGCTTAAGGCTATCATACAAAACACAAGGTTAAAGACTTATATACCATTAGGTTGCTGCTGTCAATCTATTTAGATTTAGCTTGCATAAAGAATTATACCAATTGCAATAATTAACGCAGTGGTGTAAAATGGGTTTTTAACTGATAAAGGTACTCAAATGGCTAGGTTAATATTACCACAAGGTTTTCATGGTCATGATTTTATAAAAATGATGAAACATGAGCCGCATGGTCGAAATCGTATACGTTTATTGGCGATGTATCACCTTCAATTAGGCAAATCTTTAAAAGCCATATCTGAAATAGTGAAGTCACACTGGAAAACTGTGCAATCATGGCTCAGAAGATTTAGGAATCATGGTTTTGAAGGATTATTTGAATCACAAAGAAGCGGCGCCCCTAGGAAGATTAACACTATACAAGAGTCTGCTCTTTTTGATAAAATCAATACGCTCAGTGAAAGTAAAACTGGTGGGTATATAACTGGAAAGGAGCTACATATCATGTTACTTGAGGAATATGGTGCTAAATGCGCTTTAAAAACAGTCTACAATACTATGCACCGCCTTGGTTTTAGCTGGATTACTTCTCGTTCAATGCATCCAAAGTCAAATCAAGAGACTCAAAATACATATAAAAAAACTTCCCAGACATGTTAACAAAATTATTACCAAAAAATATCGATAGATGTAAAGTTGATATATGGTCTCAGGATGAAACTCGAGTTGGGCAACAAGGTAGCTTAACTCGTATATGGGCTAAGCGTGGCACTAGACCCCGTAAAGTTCGGCAACAGCAATTCATTTCAACATATATTTATGGAGCTGCTTGCCATGATACAGGAGAAGCTTTTGCATTAATTTTACCATATGCAAACACACAGGCAATGAATAAATTCTTAGAAGAGCTTTCTCGCAGTATTCAAGGCAACCGACATATAGCTTTACTAACGGATAATGCAGGTTGGCACACAGCCAAAAAACTAACTGTGCCAAGCAATATCACTTTGATACCGCTTCCGCCCTATGCACCGGAACTTAATGCAATGGAACAAGTTTGGGAATGGATCAAAAATCATTTCTTGTCTAACCAATGTTATGGTGTATATGAAGATATCGTCACTATGGCTTGTTACGCTTGGAATCAATTTGCTCATAATGTAGATTTAGTAAAATCAATTATGTATAGAGACTGGATAAACACACCGTGTTAATTATTGCAATTGGTATTAAAGATTATATAAATTTTTTTTATAATTAAGAAATTAAATAATAAAAATATATGAAAAGATTATTATCAATTCCAGTTGTAACGTTTATTAGCTTGATTTCTAGCATGTCATTTGCAAGTGAAGGGCAGCTTTATGTGAAAGCTGAGGTTGGTACAGCTTTATTACAGAAAACAAGAGACAAAATCCTCGATATAAAAATGACCCCTCTGTTTGGGGGAGATGTTAATCTTGGTGTAGGTTATTATCTAACAAATAATGTTAGAGCCGATCTAACATTTGGTTTTACTAATCCAAGACTTGAAGGCTCTTCTACTAATAGGACCAGTGTTAAGGTAGCTGCGATGAGCCGCCACATTTAATGCAAAGTTCTAACTTTTTAAGTTCCTAAAAGAATATTGTTGACACTTTTTGATATTTATATTAAAAGATATAGCTCATAATATTTAATTATAGGTAGTATTGTTCGTAAATAGTACCGACATTAGGTATTCTAGGAATATACAAAATAATATATGTCAAATTTACTATCATTAGAAGATTTTAATCTATGCAACACAAAAACTGGTAAAATCAATCAACTAGCTTTTGGAGTAATGTTAATTTATTTTCGGTCTCACATTAAATTCCCTGCAGCAGAAGAAAAACCAATATCATTAAAATTAATATCAGCCATTGCTTCAGAGTTGGATATTGAAGAGTCTATTCTTTCAAAATTTAATTGGAGCGGTAGAACAGCCGAAAGATATCATCAGGATATTAGAAAATATTTGGGATATCGCCAAGCAAATAATAATGATGTTTTAATATTTACAGAATATCTAACAAATAATATTCTACCTCATTATCCATCTAATGAATTATTAATGGAGCAGACTAGGTTATTTTTTGACCAAAATAAAATTGTACTATTCAAGAAAAAACAGTTGGATCGTTATGTTGCTTCAGCAAAGCATCAATTTGAACAAAAATTTTTTGAAAAGATATTTAAAAGTTTAAGTCAAGATAACTGTTATTTGATTGAGCAAATCCTTGAACAAAGCGAACAGTCAAAGAATGGTATTATAGAATTATCAGAGTTAAAAAATGATATACCTGGGGTTAGGCTAAAAAATGTTAATTTTGCTTTGGATAAGATCGCTTTATTAAAACAAATTACTTTGCCCAAATCGATTGTAGATTTAGTAGATAGAAAATTACTGCTGAAATATTATGATCGTATCATGGATTTATCGCCTAGTAATATTTTAGAGTTTAGCCCTGTGGCAAAATATGCGACTATGGCAATATTCTGTTATATAAGATTGCAGCTAATATTAGATAGTTTAGCTGATACATTAATTAAGCTTATAAAACGTATGCGTTCTAGTTCTGAAAAATACGTAGATAACTATATTGTAAAGGAGGTTAAGCGTGTTGATGGAAAATTTGATATTCTAGAGAAATTAGCATCTTTATCAATTAACAATCCTAAAAGTACAATTGAAGATAAGATTTACCCTGAAGTTTCTAAAGAAAAACTAGAAGCAATAATTACTGATTTACAGCAACGCGGTAAATGGTATCAACAACAGGTACAAAATAAGATTCATTCAAAGTATGCGTATGGAAGTAGAACCACACTACTACCAATACTACAAACTTTTCAGTTAAAAGAAGATCACTCTAGTTATCAACCGATTTTAAAAGCTGTTGAATTTATTAATAAGTACTGGAATGAATCAGACTCAGAGTATTATGAAACGGAGCCGCCTATTGAAGGTATAATACCAGCAATTCCAAATATGACATTATGGATACATAGGGAAATTTTAGCATTGCGATCCACTCAACTTTAAGACGAATAATCTATTTTTCTGTTAAAGATTTGTATGTATTTTCTTGAATTCTATAAATATTTTTATACAAACTTATCATAATTCACGTTATTGTAATCAATTTGGTAAAAACCAACGGTTAGCAATAAATAAGTCTATTGCTCTAGAAAAAGCTTTTGATAGGTCGAATCTATATTGGCGGGACTCTGTAATCTCGTTTGCCAGCTAATATCTCCCATAACATTTCCATTGATTCAAAGAAAAAAAGGTCTACTAAACTTCTTATTCGTTCCCATAACGATCCTAATCTACCAAATTGCTCCCTCATTTCTTGAAATAATTTATCAACTAATTGGTGTATTTGATGAATAGTAAATGCTAACAAAGTAAAATTGTAGAAATTATAACATAGATTCTCAGAACCATGACCGTAATTATGTTCTATATTATAACCATGATTCTTTAAGCTATTAAAGCATTCGTTCTCTATTTTCCAACGTGCTCTTGCTCCGTCTATTATTGTTTTAGCATTATCTGAGGTGATTTCTAGATCAGTAATCCATTTACCATAATACTGACTTTTGTTACTACCATCTTTCTGCGGCACTAGCTCCCATGCCGCTATATAATTTGTTCTTACCTTAGTGCTAGTAAATAATTCAACATCATTAACCCATTCAATTATCAATTTGTTCCTTCTAAGGCTCAATGTCTCTATCTTTGATTTATCTACAGATTGAACATTATCCATTAATGTCTTATGATTATTGGGTTTTACTTTAAAAATATAATTAGCTTTATGATCACGAATTGTTTCTATCACTGGAGTTGTTGCATATAAGGCATCAGCATTGATTATTATCCCTAATTTATCATGATCCTTTCTAAATCTTGTCAAAAATCTCTTGAAAGCATTCGTCTCACAATCCTCTTTCTCATCACCATCTTGTACACGAATTTCCTCAGGCATTACTGGTATTACTTGTCGTAACCCAAATTTTACAATAGCCCCTTGTAATACTTGATGACAATGATATTGGTTATTTTTATGCCCTCTAATTAGGCAACGTTTACAACTCACTTTATCAGAGCTGTAATATTGTGTACCATCAACATTTAATAAGTATTTACCAGGAAATATTTGATATTGTTCTAGATGCTTCCCTCGTTGTAATTTACTAAATAATTCTTTGAAAATAGGTCTAAACGTTACGTCACTATCTACTTGGTCTATTACCAGCGATTCCAAATATGTCATAGAAGGAAGGTAAGTAAAAGGATATGGAATAAGTTTTTCGTAGAGGAATAGTTAAAAAAGTAGTCAAAGTTGGATAAATTATCTAAGATAATATCAATATAATATTGGTATCAAGTTATGCATTCAAAGAAACATTTAAGTTTTAGTGCAATCAGAAGTATGATTGCAGATAGATTTGCTGGTATAGAAGATAGAAGGGGTGTAAATAGTAGTAATAGTATAGCAGATATTATGTTATCTGGTTTGGCGTGTATGTATTTTCAATCAGTATCTTTGCTAGAATTTCAAAGGCGTATGGAAAGGAAGGAACAACGTAATAATCTGCGTAGCATGTTTACAGTACAATCGCTTCCTAGCGATCAGGGGATGAGGAACGTAATAGACCAAGTAGATAGTGACGTAACGTTTAGACCTATTTTCAAAGAATTATTTAGTAAATTACAACGAGGGAAGCATCTAGAACAATATCAAATATTTCCTGGTAAATACTTATTAAATGTTGATGGTACACAATATTACAGCTCTGATAAAGTGAGTTGTAAACGTTGCCTAATTAGAGGGCATAAAAATAACCAATATCATTGTCATCAAGTATTACAAGGGGCTATTGTAAAATTTGGGTTACGACAAGTAATACCAGTAATGCCTGAGGAAATTCGTGTACAAGATGGTGATGAGAAAGAGGATTGTGAGACGAATGCTTTCAAGAGATTTTTGACAAGATTTAGAAAGGATCATGATAAATTAGGGATAATAATCAATGCTGATGCCTTATATGCAACAACTCCAGTGATAGAAACAATTCGTGATCATAAAGCTAATTATATTTTTAAAGTAAAACCCAATAATCATAAGACATTAATGGATAATGTTCAATCTGTAGATAAATCAAAGATAGAGACATTGAGCCTTAGAAGGAACAAATTGATAATTGAATGGGTTAATGATGTTGAATTATTTACTAGCACTAAGGTAAGAACAAATTATATAGCGGCATGGGAGCTAGTGCCGCAGAAAGATGGTAGTAACAAAAGTCAGTATTATGGTAAATGGATTACTGATCTAGAAATCACCTCAGATAATGCTAAAACAATAATAGACGGAGCAAGAGCACGTTGGAAAATAGAGAACGAATGCTTTAATAGCTTAAAGAATCATGGTTATAATATAGAACATAATTACGGTCATGGTTCTGAGAATCTATGTTATAATTTCTACAATTTTACTTTGTTAGCATTTACTATTCATCAAATACACCAATTAGTTGATAAATTATTTCAAGAAATGAGGGAGCAATTTGGTAGATTAGGATCGTTATGGGAACGAATAAGAAGTTTAGTAGACCTTTTTTTCTTTGAATCAATGGAAATGTTATGGGAGATATTAGCTGGCAAACGAGATTACAGAGTCCCGCCAATATAGATTCGACCTATCAAAAGCTTTTTCTAGAGCAATAGACTTATTTATTGCTAACCGTTGGTTTTTACCAAATTGATTACAATAACGTGAATTATGATAAGTTTGTATAAAAATATTTATAGAATTCAAGAAAATACATACAAATCTTTAACAGAAAAATAGATTATTCGTCTTAAAGTTGAGTGGATCGCAATGCTAAAATTTCCCTATGTATCCATAATGTCATATTTGGAATTGCTGGTATGCGTAAGCTACTTGAAGTTTGCCATAAACTTATTCAACAAAAACGTTGTTTTATTATTTAGATAAATATTTTTTTGAAAATTTAGATAAAAGATAATTGCTATGGTATCAAATATTTATTCATTATATTTTGCTAATAAAAGGTTTCAGAAAGATTTAATTAATATTAACAGATTCATTACCTATTACAATCAAAATTATTACTATTAAAAATAGAAAAGCCTCTAAACATTTTATAATATAGCTTTTTGCACAATATCATTGAGTCTTTTGGCAAATTCACCAGTATCATTGACTGGCTCACCTTCTAGAATACATGCTTGATCATACATTAATTTTACCAACTCCTCGTTAGCATAGTCTTTACTATTTGAGATTATACCAGCGTTAATTTTCTCAATAATTTTATGCTTAGGATTTAACTCAAGTATTTTAGCCGATGATGCCATTAACTGTTTTTGCTCAATTAAGAATCTTTCCATACGAATATCCATCGCTCCATCACCAACTACCAGACAAGCAGGGCTTAGAGTAAGTTTTTTAGAAATCCTTACATCTTTTACTAAATTACCTAATATTTCTTTAAAATATTCTGTTAATTTAGTGTACTCATCCTTGTCTTCTTTTGTCTCTTCAGTTTTTTGCTCAGATTTTTCTAAATCAATATCACTCCTAGTAACTGATTTAATTGCATAACCCTTATAGCTACTATTAACATTAACCCAAAAATCATCAACCGTATCAGTAAACAGAAGTACATCTATATTTTTACTTAAGAATCCTTCTATTTGAGGGCTAGAAAGTAATTTTGCTGAATCATCGCCGCTAAGATAATATATAGTATTCTGTCCTTCTTTAAAGTTACTAATATAATCGTCAAGGCTAATCATTTTACTTAAAAGACTACTTTTAAATATACAGGTCTCAAGCAATTTATCATGATCACTAGTTGCCTCACACAATCCTTCTTTTAAAGCAGCACCAAAATTGCTCCAAAAGTTGCTATATTCCTCTATAGACTCCTCTTTTTTCTTTTTGAGTTCACCTAAAACTCTTTTGGTTATTGCTGACTTAATCTTCTCTAAAGTACTATTATGCTGCAAAGATTCACGACTAATATTAAGAGGTAAATCCTCTGAATCTACTACCCCTCTTAGGAATCTTAGGTAAGAAGGTATTAAATCTACATTCTCATCAGAAATAAAAACTCTCTTGATGTATAATTTCACTCTCCTCTTACGATCAGGGTGAAATAAATCGAAAGTCTTAGTTGATGGAATAAATAACAAATTAGTAAATTCAACCGTACCTTCATTTTTGTTATGAATAGTTAACCAAGGATCATCCATCGAATAAGACAAAGCTTTATAAAATTCTTTATATTGCTCAAAAGTTAAGTCAGACTTAGGTCTTGTCCATAATGCTGAAGCTGAGTTAAGTTGTATTTCATTATTAGTTGATTCATCAATAAAATATATAGGTATGGCTATATGATCAGAATAACTTTTAACTATATGCTTCAATCTAAAATGATCAATATAACTGTCTTCTTCTGGCTTAACGTGAATAACCACCTCAGTTCCCCTGGTAAAATCATGGTCAAAATCATCAACCATATATTCTCCAAGACCATCTGATTGCCAAACATAAGCTTTCTCTTCTCCTGCTTTTCTTGAGGTAACAGTAATATTATCAGCAACCATAAAAGCTGAATAAAACCCAACGCCAAATTGCCCTATCAACATACTGTCTTTTTTAGCATCTCCAGACATGTTGTTTAAGAAATTTCCTGTACCAGATTTTGCAATAGTTCCTAGATTATCGATCAAATCTTCTCGGTTCATACCAATACCATTATCTCTAATAATAATCTGCTTTTTATCTTTATCAATTCTCACAGTAATTTTAAAGGTAGGATCATCTGCAATAAGTTTGGCATCACTTTGTGCTAAATACCTTAATTTATCACAAGCATCTGAAGCATTAGATATTAACTCACGCATAAAAATCTCTTTATTAGTATAAAGAGAATGGATCATTAAGTTTAAAATCTTACCAACTTCAGCGTCAAACTTCTTTTTTTCTTGGGTCATAGTCAAGTCCTATAATACTATTTAATGTTATTAATATAGTGTTTTAAATGCAAATTTAAATAGTCTAATTCAATATTTTTTATTGCTAATAATTTTAAGCTATTAGTACCAGCAATTCCAAATATGACATTATGGATACATAGGGAAATTTTAGCATTGCTGCATCTAGAACTGTCAGGGCTTTTTTTAGGCTAGCATCATTTAACTCTTTAGGTAAAATCTTTGTTCAGCAAATCATGTCTAGTTAAAAAAGTACTCCATCTATCAAGAGAGGTTTTTACCTTTTTTACTATGTCCGTCAGCTGTTCCTTCGGATTATTAGTAAACTTATTTAGCTCAATAGTATGCAATTCTAAATCTTTAAAATATAACAAACCACTATCTTTTTCTACTATATGAAACACATTATGATATTTATTTTCATGTAAAATAGAGGTAAAGTTTAATATATGAATACCAATGGCTTTCGATAAAGTAGCATAATCCTCTGCATTCTTTAATTGCTCAGTATATAACTTTGCCCAATAATACAGAGCTCTTTTGTCATAATCATCCGCGTCAGTAATTTGCATTTCGATATTAAATCTTTTGCCGCAGCAATTCCAAATATGACATTATACCAATTGCAATAATTAACACGGTGTGTTTATCCAGTCTCTATACATAATTGATTTTACTAAATCTACATTATGAGCAAATTGATTCCAAGCGTAACAAGCCATAGTGACGATATCTTCATATACACCATAACATTGGTTAGACAAGAAATGATTTTTGATCCATTCCCAAACTTGTTCCATTGCATTAAGTTCCGGTGCATAGGGCGGAAGCGGTATCAAAGTGATATTGCTTGGCACAGTTAGTTTTTTGGCTGTGTGCCAACCTGCATTATCCGTTAGTAAAGCTATATGTCGGTTGCCTTGAATACTGCGAGAAAGCTCTTCTAAGAATTTATTCATTGCCTGTGTGTTTGCATATGGTAAAATTAATGCAAAAGCTTCTCCTGTATCATGGCAAGCAGCTCCATAAATATATGTTGAAATGAATTGCTGTTGCCGAACTTTACGGGGTCTAGTGCCACGCTTAGCCCATATACGAGTTAAGCTACCTTGTTGCCCAACTCGAGTTTCATCCTGAGACCATATATCAACTTTACATCTATCGATATTTTTTGGTAATAATTTTGTTAACATGTCTGGGAAGTTTTTTTATATGTATTTTGAGTCTCTTGATTTGACTTTGGATGCATTGAACGAGAAGTAATCCAGCTAAAACCAAGGCGGTGCATAGTATTGTAGACTGTTTTTAAAGCGCATTTAGCACCATATTCCTCAAGTAACATGATATGTAGCTCCTTTCCAGTTATATACCCACCAGTTTTACTTTCACTGAGCGTATTGATTTTATCAAAAAGAGCAGACTCTTGTATAGTGTTAATCTTCCTAGGGGCGCCGCTTCTTTGTGATTCAAATAATCCTTCAAAACCATGATTCCTAAATCTTCTGAGCCATGATTGCACAGTTTTCCAGTGTGACTTCACTATTTCAGATATGGCTTTTAAAGATTTGCCTAATTGAAGGTGATACATCGCCAATAAACGTATACGATTTCGACCATGCGGCTCATGTTTCATCATTTTTATAAAATCATGACCATGAAAACCTTGTGGTAATATTAACCTAGCCATTTGAGTACCTTTATCAGTTAAAAACCCATTTTACACCACTGCGTTAATTATTGCAATTGGTATTATGGTGTATATGAAGATATCGTCACTATGGCTTGTTACGCTTGGAATCAATTTGCTCATAATGTAGATTTAGTAAAATCAATTATGTATAGAGACTGGATAAACACACCGTGTTAATTATTGCAATTGGTATTACGTTAATTCGGGATAAGGATTAGTAAAAATAGCAGACATATATACACTACGAAGAGCAATTAATGTATGAATTCACAGAAATGCAATTTATACATATCCAAAATCTTGTATTAGTTATAGCTAAAGCATTTTTACTAATCCTTATCCCGAATTAACGTGAATTGTTTCTATCACTGGAGTTGTTGCATATAAGGCATCAGCATTGATTATTATCCCTAATTTATCATGATCCTTTCTAAATCTTGTCAAAAATCTCTTGAAAGCATTCGTCTCACAATCCTCTTTCTCATCACCATCTTGTACACGAATTTCCTCAGGCATTACTGGTATTACTTGTCGTAACCCAAATTTTACAATAGCCCCTTGTAATACTTGATGACAATGATATTGGTTATTTTTATGCCCTCTAATTAGGCAACGTTTACAACTCACTTTATCAGAGCTGTAATATTGTGTACCATCAACATTTAATAAGTATTTACCAGGAAATATTTGATATTGTTCTAGATGCTTCCCTCGTTGTAATTTACTAAATAACCTCAGTTTGATGTAAGAGGAAGGTTGAGATTGTTTAATTTTCCAAAAGCTACAGAAATTTTATTAGGCTTAAAAACATAGGCAAGCAGTCCAGCTAATACGTTAGTTTGAAAATTCATAACAGATCTGTGCCTTGTATGGTCTATATGACAAAGGTTTTTTAGTTGATCGTTAATGGTTTCAATAATATACCTTTTATTTAAAAACCGCTTTTTAATAGGATCTATTATTCTTTCTTTCATATTACTTTTAATTTTTGTTATTAGTTCTAAACCTTGATTAGCAAGGGATTGAGTGAGTTTTTTACTGATATACCCACGATCACCAAAAAGCCAGCCTTGTAATTTATCTACTAAATTTTCCACCACTGCTCTATCATCAACATTTCCTGGAGTTAAAGAAAAACTCATAATCTCTCCGCAACTGTTAATGACAATATGTAGCTTACAACCAAAGAACCACCCAGTGGAAGTCTTACCTCTTTTTGCTATGTCTTTGAATACTTTATGTCTATTAATTCTTAAATTAGGGCAAGCAGGAAGTTTAGTAGAGTCGATATAATATTGACCAGTTTGTTTTCCTGATAGGCTTTTTAGCAGTAATACCATGGGCATGAAGCTCATTGGCATTAACTGAACAAAACGACTATAGCTCACAAGTTTTGGAAATTCCTTTCTATAACTTTGACATAGGCAGCATAAATAAAAATCTTTAAAGGTACGGTAGTGACTCAAGTGAAACATTACTATAATAGTAATAATCTCTGAGAGTCCTATACTGCAAACTACTTTACGCTTACGGTTAGGATTTGGTAATATATATTTATTTTGCTCCGTATCAAAATGCTTGCAAAAATCATCAATTAAGCAGAAAATCTCCGTAAGAGGGATCATAATATATTCTCCAATTTTGTTGTTATTATTCGAGAACTTTATAATCCCTCCCTTCTTACTTTTCAAATATTCTTTCTCCTAACACACTAGTTTGAAAGAAGGTTTTATTTTTACCATAGCTCACCACCAACAGTTTGTTTATGTTATTACATAATGCTTAGCATTTTGTTTGGTGCTTACGTCAAACTCAGGTTAAATAATTCTTTGAAAATAGGTCTAAACGTTACGTCACTATCTACTTGGTCTATTACGTTCCTCATCCCCTGATCGCTAGGAAGCGATTGTACTGTAAACATGCTACGCAGATTATTACGTTGTTCCTTCCTTTCCATACGCCTTTGAAATTCTAGCAAAGATACTGATTGAAAATACATACACGCCAAACCAGATAACATAATATCTGCTATACTATTACTACTATTTACACCCCTTCTATCTTCTATACCAGCAAATCTATCTGCAATCATACTTCTGATTGCACTAAAACTTAAATGTTTCTTTGAATGCATAACTTGATACCAATATTATATTACGTCAATTCGGGATAAGGATATTGTGAACATGTAGATTAAAATCAAATTTTGTTGAAGGTTTATTTTTCTTTAATGAGTAAGCAACAAGAGTAGATAATATATGGACAAAGGCATTTATTGGTGATCTATGTCTAGTATGTTCAAGGTTCATTTTATTTTTTAGATAATCAAAAACTGTTTCAATTAAGTTACGCTTTCGAAGTAAGATTTTTTCTTTCAAATCCATTAATTTATTTTCCATATTCTTCTTAATTCCATGAATCATTTTTAAGCCTCTTTCATATAAATTTAAGAACAAATTTTGCTTAATATAACCTTTATCAGCTGCTATAATTCCAGTTAATCTTTTTGTTAACTCCGGTACTGGAACCCTATCATCTACATTGCCTTTGGTCACTTTTAATGCCATAAACTCCCCTTTATTATTGATTATTACATGTAATTTAAAACCATAAAAATACCCCATAGAGGATTTACTATGTTGGAAGTGTAATATAGTGAGTTGACATTGTTATAAAAAGGCGATACAATAATGTCATTATTAGCAACTATGAGTAATAGGATGACAACAAGAAGATATAGAATAATATATGAATCGTATGATCATAAGCAACCCACTACAACAATTTCAAGAGTAGAAGTACTTAATGGCGAGCTTAACGAACCAAGTAATTGTCTAGATTTTTCCATAGGTTTGGATAATCAAATTGCTTTAATTCAAGGAGTACAGGATATAGTTTTGCAGGAAAAGATTCAATTAATCCATAAACTAACAAAAGTTACTTGCCCTAAGTGTAAAATTAAAATGCATAAGACTGGTGTAAATAAATCTACTTTTCACGATGTTTTCACTGATCATAACATTGTAATACAGAGATTTAAATGCCATAATTGCGGATATGAAACGCACTCTACCGTCCGCACGTTATTGCAGGGAGTAATTTCTGGTGATTTAAAAAAAATACAAGCTACACTAGGTGCTACACATAGTTTTAGAGAAGGAGAGAAATTATTTGAATTATTTTCTGGTAAAGATCGGCAAATTAATAATCATAATCGTATTAAACAAGTTACAGAATCAGTTGGCAATGCTATTGAAGATATCAATGCTGATGAGAAGGAAATGCTCATTACTGAAGATGCTGTTGAACTAATATTAAATGTAGATGGAGGACATATAAAGACAACAGAGGATCAACGTAGTATGGAGGCTATGGTGGCTGTAGTTTACAAACCAGAATCTATAAAATCAAATAGTCAAGATACCAGGAATTATATTATAAGTAAGAATTGTGCAGCGTCAATTAAGGATGATCGTCAAAAACAAATTATAAGTTCTACTATTATTGCAGCATTGAAACAAGGCTTAAGCCCAAAAACACATATTACCGCACTATGTGATGGGGCGGCAAATTGCTGGAATATAGCAAAGGCACTAGAGCCTTTGTGTGCTAAAATAACTTATATTTTAGATTGGTTTCATTTGGGTATGAAATTTGAGAATATATCGTTACCAAAAAGGCTAAAAGAAGATCTGATGCATATCAAGTGGCATTTATGGAGAGGAGATGTGGAGAAGGCGATGATAAGATTTAAAGAAATATTAGCACTGACAAAAGAAGAACAGCATCATGATAGGATTAAAAAATTATCCCAATATGTTGATAATAATAAAGATAAAATTGTGGATTACTCAACAAGGAAGGATCAAGGGCTGATCTTTACTAGTAATCTTGCTGAATCAACTGTTGAGAGTTTAATCAATCAAAGATGTAAAGGGCAGCAACACATGAGATGGTCTAGAGAGGGGTTAAATCCTATTTTGCAATTAAGATCTATAATCCATAGTAATGATTGGTCTAGCAAATGGAAAACTGCGGTACTAAATGCTGCTTAATAATTCACTATATTACACTTCCTAGAAGAAGTAACTAGGTGGCAAAATCGTTGTTTAGATAGGGTGTATCCAATATTATACTTGGGCTGTATCTATGTAAAATCTAGAGACAATCACATAGTAATAAATAAAGCAGTATATTTAGCACTTGCTGTAAATATAGAAGGGAAAAAGGAGTTACTTGGCATTTGGATAGGCAAAAATGAAGGTGCTAAATTTTGGATGCAAGTAGTTACTGAGTTAAAGAATCGAGGAATTGAACAAATTTATGTTGCTTGTGTGGATGGTTTAAAGGGCTTTCCAGAAGCTATAAGCAGCGTATTCCCGAGTAGGACTAGTGTTAAGGTAGCTGCGATGAGCCGCCACATTTAAACAGGGAATTCTTTAATCTTTTTTTCATACTCTGGTTGGCAGTCTACGAGTGATAATTTTGAATATATTTCAAGTGATTGACGACTATCATGCCCCGAATAAGGTTGGATTAATGCATCATCCACGCCTTTTTTCTTCATCCATGTAAAAAGAAAATGCCGTAATTTATGTGGTGATATTGAATTCTCAATGCCAGCTTCTTTTGTGTAATTCATTAATATTTTCCTAATACCTCGATCAGAATACGGTTTCTTCCAACTAGATTCAAATAGGTAAACTGTCTTATTTTTCTTTGCACTTTCAATGTGTACAGCTAATACTTCTGTAAATGCATTAGGAAACGGAACTATTCTATCTTTACTACCCTTTCCGTGGTTAATTCTAATTTGACAACTATCTAAATCTATATCTGATATTTTTATTTTTACCAATTCCGATACTCGTACCCCAGTATAAAGTAACGTCTTAATAATTATTACATGCTTCATATTTCTTGATTTCCATACAGCCTTATAATACTTACTAATTTCCTCTTCTGTTGGTACATAAGGTAATTTCTTTGTGGTGCTATTGTCTACTGTTATATCGAGTTCTTTACGAATATGTCTAAATAATTCTATAGTACCCTACAATTTTGAGAAGATGAAGAAGAATGGTTGATTTAGAGTGGTGTGAAGTAGTATAAGGTAGGTATTTTTATAACAAAATGCATAATATAATACTTCAAGAATTGATTTTATATATAGACGGAAATAAATCAAGATTAAAATGTTTGGTTGGTATGGTAATTAGTTTGCTGACGGGCAGCTCAATTTATCAAAAAGGTTTAGCACTTGGTATTTTAGGTGATGCTAAAGCGACGTCAAAAACTCATAGAATTTATCGTTTTTTAAAAGATTTTAATTTTGATTATATGAAGGTTGGCTATTTGCTATTAAGCTTTTTTGCTTCAAAAAATTATGTCGTAGCAATGGATAGGACAAGTTGGAAATTTGGTAAATCCGATATTAATATTTTATTTTTAGTAATGGTAATTGGTAAAATATCGGTGCCAATATTCTGGAAGACTTTGTCGCATGGTGGCGGGTGTTCTGCAGAATTTATGAAGGAATTTTTACAGAAATTTATTAATAATTTTGGCGTTGAAAGAATAAAATATTTGCTTGCTGATAGAGAATTTATGAATAAAGAATGGTTAGACTTTCTGATAAATAACCATCTAAAGTTTGTTATTCCATTAAAAATGGATCATAAAATTCGTCTTACAAAAGGTTTAAGAACTTTAACCATTGAAAGAATATTTAGTGATGTTAAAGCCTTAGAGTATAGGGCTTGTAGTGGTATATTATGGAATAGAAAGGTTAATTTTACCGCATATAGAAATGATAAGAGCGAGCTGATGGTTCTGGTGTCTTCAATTGAAATAGAGCAAGATATTTTTGCTTTATATAAATTTCGTTGGAGTGTTGAACGACTATTTTTGCACCTAAAAAGCGGTGGTTTTGATATTGAAAAAAGTCACATTGTAAAATTGGATAGATTTGAAAAATTATTAGTGATAACTGCTATTGCTTCAGCTTTAATAGTCAAAAATGGAATAATACAAGATACGTCAGTTCGGGATAAGATATAGATGAAATAGTAATAGATAAAAGGATTGTCAAAAAGGAGTGCCTGCAGTATTTATATTTTTAAACAAAAAAACAAACTACAGGCATGAAAAAAGATATCACAGAATTATATAGTTTTATAGATGATTTTTGTAAAATTTATTTGGAGTATGAACAGAGAAAGTTATTACCATCAAATAAGCAAAGAAATCGCTGTTGTAGCATGAGTCTAAGTGAAATGTTAACAATAATAATTATGTTTCATACATCCTATGCTAAGAATTTTAAATTTTTCTATAAAAGTTATATAGAGTGCATGCATAAGGATGATTTTCCCAAAGCCTTGAGTTATAATAGATTTGTTGAATTAATGGCACGATTATTCATACCGCTAAATATGTTGATTCATTTGTTGTTTGGTGAGGAAACAGGTATTTATTTTATTGACTCTACAACGATTAAAGCTTGTCACAATAAAAGGCGTTATAGCAATAAAGTTTTTAAAGGATTAGCCAAACATAGTAAATCCTCTATGGGGTATTTTTATGGTTTTAAATTACATGTAATAATCAATAATAAAGGGGAGTTTATGGCATTAAAAGTGACCAAAGGCAATGTAGATGATAGGGTTCCAGTACCGGAGTTAACAAAAAGATTAACTGGAATTATAGCAGCTGATAAAGGTTATATTAAGCAAAATTTGTTCTTAAATTTATATGAAAGAGGCTTAAAAATGATTCATGGAATTAAGAAGAATATGGAAAATAAATTAATGGATTTGAAAGAAAAAATCTTACTTCGAAAGCGTAACTTAATTGAAACAGTTTTTGATTATCTAAAAAATAAAATGAACCTTGAACATACTAGACATAGATCACCAATAAATGCCTTTGTCCATATATTATCTACTCTTGTTGCTTACTCATTAAAGAAAAATAAACCTTCAACAAAATTTGATTTTAATCTACATGTTCACAATATCCTTATCCCGAATTGACGTATTTTATGCGCTTGATTCCTCTTGCTTAAATTTATTTTAGGATAAACAGCTTCAAGACCCATTATCTTGTAGTAACGTCTAACAGCTTTACGACCTACCGAAAAACCTTGGGCTTGTAAATATTTAGCCATCCGCCGCATACCATAATATGGATGCATAGTATAGGTCTCATCAATTATTGCCATAATCTTGATATCTTGTTCACTAATACCAGTAGGTTGATAGTAATAGGTTGACCTGCTAATATCCAATAACTTACACTGTTGTACAATTGTTAACTTATTATGATTAGGCTCTATCATATTACACCTAACCTTTAATTCCAAACAATGCAGATTTTTTTTTGAGCCAGTCACACTCAACGCTTAACTGACCAATTTGCTCATATAGATTCTTGATTAACCCCTGCTGATTTGGATCAGCACTCTGTGTTTTATTCTTAAAACCTTGTACTAACAACTCAAGACCTTGTTTTTTCCAGTTACTGATCTGTGTTGCATGAACACCATACTTACTGGTTATCTGGGCTATTGTTAGCTCTCCCTTAATTGCTTCTATGACAATTTTGGCTTTCTCCTCAGCACTATATTGCCTTACTTGTTTTTTCATCTCTAGCTCTCCTTGTTTGCTAAAGAATTCTATCTCATTTTTCTTATTTTTCTGTCCAAAATATTGGAACCATTATATTAATTGGATTTTTAGCATTTACTTATTTTTTTCTTAATTTCCTAGAAGACAAGAACAAACTGGCGAGACAACAACAATCAACTATCATTAATAGTAGTCAAGATACAAAAAAAGAAAATAATTGAATTATATTGTAAAGTCGGAAATAGTAATTTCCGACAGAGCTATACGTAGCAGTTTTTCATCTTAGTTTTAGCGAAGACAAACCAATTAGAGCAAATATTATAGCTATAATCCAGAAACGTATCACAACTTTTGACTCTGACCAGCCATGTTTTTCAAAATGGTGATGCAACGGAGCCATTTTGAAAAGTCTTTTTCCACGGGTAGCTTTAAAATAATATACTTGAATAATTACTGATAAAGTTTCAACAACAAATAGCCCCCCAATAATTGCTAGAACAAATTCGTGTTTAGCAATAACGCTAACAATACCAAGAGCACCGCCGAGGCTTAGGCTACCAGTATCTCCCATAAAAATTTCTGCTGGCTGGGCATTAAACCATAAAAATCCTAGGCTAGCACCAACAATTGAAGCACAGAAGATAGTTAATTCAGAAATATTTGGTACATAAATAATTTGCAGATAATTTGCATAGAAACTATTACCCACCAAGTAAATAATTAAGGCAAAAGAACCTGCAGTAATAGCAATCGGCACGATGGCAAGACCATCAAGACCATCAGTTAGATTCACCGCATTTGATGCTCCAACTATAACAAACATACTAAAGGGAATGTAAAACAATCCCAAATCAATCAACAAATTCTTAAAAAATGGAATAGTCAGCAGATTATTTCCTTGATTATTGGCATCCCTTAACAGTAAACAAGCAATTAGACAAATAGTAAACTGAAATAATAATTTCTTCTTACCACTAACTCCTTTATGGTGGTTTTTTGTTACTTTAGCATAATCATCCATAAAACCAAGTATACCAAAGCTAATAAAGACAAATAACACTATCCATATATATTTATTAGTAAGGTCAGAAAATAAGATAGTAGACAGACAAACGCTGAGGATAATCATTATCCCGCCCATAGTTGGTGTCCCTACTTTGGCTTTGTGGGTTTCTGGTCCATCATTACGAATTGGTTGACCATATTTTTGTAGATTTCGTAAAACTCTAATTATCCTAGGTCCTATCAAAAAAGAAATAGTCAAACTAAATAATATGGCAAGTCCGATACGGAAAGTAATATAGTGGAATAAATTTGCGACATGCAACTTATGTATATAGGGGGCAAGAAGGTTGTATATCACTAGTGTAACTCAAAAGATTGGATGATTTTACTAAGTTGGGTACTATTTGACCCTTTTATTAAGATTAATTCATTGCCCTTAAGTAATTTACTTAA
This sequence comes from Rickettsia endosymbiont of Oedothorax gibbosus, assembly GCF_936269705.1. Taxonomy (NCBI): domain Bacteria; kingdom Pseudomonadati; phylum Pseudomonadota; class Alphaproteobacteria; order Rickettsiales; family Rickettsiaceae; genus Rickettsia; species Rickettsia endosymbiont of Oedothorax gibbosus. Next base: position 971,538 of record NZ_OW370493.1, on the reverse strand, counting down.
GTTTTCTATTAACAGATCAACATTATCAAAATGTATTTTTTCTATTTTGTCTGGCAAAGATTGATAGATATATTGGGTATTATTGCCTACTAAAAAAACTCTGTTAGCACCAGAATCGAGAATTGCTGGTATTAAATCTTTGTGGAATTTTATCGAATTGTCCCCCAATTCTAACATATCACCTATTATAGCAATTTTTTTCTTGCCACTAAGCTGTTTTAGATATAATAAAGCAGCTTTTACTGATTCTGGATTAGCATTATAATAATCGCAGATAATTTGGTAGTCCTGACCATGATATTTGGCATTGATTAGCTTACCCCTACCATCCATTAATAATATTTTGCTTAATTGTCTTGCTGCTACATTAATATCTAAGTTCAATATGGCTGACATCTGAAGAGTGATAGTATAATTTCTAGCATAATGTTCTGGTACAAGGGGAATCTTGATATCTATTTTAGTATAGTCAATTGATGAGAAGTTGGTGACGTCGTCGCTCAATGCTTGCCTATTATTTATAGGCGTCGCTCCATCGCTCCTGCTATCTACTTCTCCTGAATTGACTATATTATGAATCGAATAACGTAAACGAACTTGTTTGGTAATTTGTTGATATTCATATGATATTAAGCTACAATCTGCATATGGTGATGTACCAAAACTATATATATTATTAATCGATAATTGCTTAAGATTTTGTAAAACTCGGTTATAATATGGGCTATCTAAATCTATAACAGCTATACCATCTTTTGACATTCCTTCAAAAATTTCACATTTAGCATCAACCAAATGCAGCTGAGACTGAAAAAATTCAAGATGAGCTTCTGATATTGTAGTAATGACTGATATATCAGGTCTAACCATTTTTGTTAGAGCTCTTATTTCTCCTGGATGATTCATACCCATTTCAAAAACAGCATATTCTATATCATCCGGCAGAGAAGCAAGATTTATAGACACACCAAGATGGTTATTGAAATTTCCTCGACTAGCAAAAGTAGAGCCAAAGTGACTTAGTACAGTTTTGATTGCTTCCTTAGTTCCAGTTTTACCACTACTGCCAGTAACCCCAATAAACTTCGCCTGAGATTTCTTCCGTTTATACTCTGCCATCTGATGTAAAGCAGTTAAGGTATCAGAAACCATAATTACTTTTTCATCAGGCAGCCCTGTTATTTCCTGACTAATAATTACCGCATTTGCCCTACGTTCTAGAGCATGTAACGCATAATTATGTCCATCATTAGCTCGTTTAAGAGCAATGAACAAATCACCATCTGTAACGGAATTAGAATTGAATTGAACTTGTCCGCCATGAATATCAGGATGTACCTCTATATTCAATGCATTACTCAAGTCTCTTGCTGACCAAATCATTATATTATTTTAATATTATACACTACGCAAATTCAAGACAATTCTTACCCCAAATTTGCTTTAATTGTCAATAAGTTTATTTTTATTTTGTAGAGCTTTATTGGCTATATCGAAGTCGTTAAAGGGTAGTTTTTTATTACCGATTATCTGATAATTTTCGTGACCTTTGCCGACAATTAGCAAAATATCATCTTTTTGTAAATTATGTATCGTCTCAGTAATTGCTATTTTTCTATTTTTTATTTCTATAAAACTATTAGTGATCGCTATAATAGCTGGTATAATTTGCTGCCGTATCGATTTTGGATCTTCGTTTCTTGGATTGTCATCAGTAATAATAATCTCATCAGCAATTTTCGCCGCAACTTGCCCCATTAATGGTCTTTTACTGCTATCTCTATCACCACCACAGCCAAAAATTACTTTTAATAACCCCTTATCTGATTTTATTTTTCTTAACTCCAGTAAACTTTTTTCCAAAGCATCTGGGGTATGAGCATAGTCGATAAACACATTACTATTACCTACTCTCTCTAAACGCCCTTTAACTGCTTTAACTTGCGATAACTTCGATATAACTTGTTCCAAAGGAAAGCCAGTCAAATGCACCATCATAACGGCAATCAGTAAGTTGCTAGCTTGAAAACTACCAACTATATCAGTAATAAAATTATATTTTTGCCCTTTATAGTCACAAACCTTATGTCCAGGAATTGTACTGTCGATAATTTTCAGATCGCCATTCATACCCACTGTTAAAAACTTTATATTACGTTGTTGTAAATAATGTTTAATATAATCTAATTGTGCTATTTCCGAGTTTAACACAACCGTTCCTGTTGGCAATAAATTATCTGTAAATAATTTTAGTTTGGCTAAAAGATAATTAGCCATATTTTGGTGATAGTCAAGGTGATCTTGACTAAAACTAGTAAAGCAAGCAGCATTTACTTTTACACCACATAATCTTTGTTGATCTAAACCATGGCTAGAAGCCTCAAAAGCTACATATTTTGTGTTATTCTCAGCTAGCTTATGTAAAATATGTTTAAAAGTTACAGGGTCAAGAGTAGTGAGAGCCGGGGATTTGTCTAAAATGTCTTGGACGCTTAAATCCAAACCACTGGCACATTCTACGCCAATAGTCCCGATAGAACAGCTTGGTACTCCTAATAATGTGTATAATTGCCTACAATATGATACTACCGAGGTTTTACCGTTAGTACCAGTAGCAGCTACCATATATGGTGGTAATAATGGGTAGAGAATATTAGAAGCTTGACTCAGTGCCAACCGTGCATCACTCACAAGATTTATATGTACATCATTGGCGGTAATATTGGGATTGTTTAAACTCTCAGCATCATCTGTAAAAATAAATCTCACCCCTTTATTTATTGCATCATCAATAAATTTATTACCATCAAAATCCACTCCTTTAATCGCAAAGAATATATCACCAGCTTTAGCTAGTCTAGAGTCACAGCACAAACTGCAAGAGTTCATCTGAGAGATAATTTTGTTATCGAATATTTTTTGCATAATTTCTACAATTTAAGTATAGCCTAGGAGGCTGCCTCCTAGATACCTGCTTTCGCAAAGATGACAATTTACAACTCAGTGTCACCCCTGCATAGGCAGGGGTTTAGATTCCCGCTTACGCGGGAATGATGGTATGGACGAGTGAAGCGAAATATGCTTTACTTGTACGGAGTCAGCTGAAAAATAGTTTTCAGCTGCTCCAAATTAAATAATAATTTAATTAATAGGTCCATACCATGATAAATAATAGCATAAAAAATACTATAATAGGAATAGATTTAGCAAAAAATAGTATGCACTTGGTGCAAGTCGATCAAAATGGCAAAAAAATAGGTTATCAAAAAGTTACAAGAGATGAGTTAATAGCCTATTTAAGCAATCTCGATAAAAGTTCATTGCTAGCTATGGAAGCATGTGGAGGAGCTAATTATTGGTCACAGGAAATTGCTAAGCTTGGTTTGCAAGTCAAACTAATGAAAACAAAAGATGTAAAAGTTTATGCTACATCGAAACAGAAAAATGATTATAACGATGCGTTAGCAATATGCAAAGCGGCTCGTGATCCAGAATTAAAAACTGTGCTGCCAAAAAGCAAAGAGGAACAAGATATAAAATTTTTGCATAAAATTAGAAGTAATACGATCAGAGATCGTGTGCAAAAAACTAATTCTACAATATCAAGTTTATGTGAATATGGCTATAATACAAAATTAAGTAAAAATAAATTTTGCAAATCATGTAGGCTGGAGGTAGAGTTAGCGTATAGTAAAGGTTATATAAATTCTGGGATACGGTCAATTTTACTTTTAGAATGTAAAGAAATTGAGGATTTATGTGACAAAGAGAAAACTTTAGAAAAGCTGATTATCAGCAATAATAAGCAAAGTGAGAAAGCTACTAGGTTGCAGACAATTTTTGGCATTGGAGCAATCAATGCTAGTTGTTTGAGTGTAGCCCCAATGGAAAGTTATCCAACCCCGAGGGATTTTGCTGCTTCGCTTGGTTTGGTACCAAAGCAACATAGCTCAGGAGATAAGATAGTTTTAGGAGGGATTACCAAACAGGGAGATAGATATGCTAGAACTATGTTGATTCAAGCCGCAAGGACAATAGCAATAAGAGCAAAAAGTGGTAAGGAATCGAAAGATAAACTAGTGCGTGCAGTGGGCAGTGAAGAAATTTGCTGAAAATAAATCATATAATATTATATGTGTTGGTTTAGCAAATAAGTTAGCAAGGATTGCTTATGCAGTAGTCACCAATGGTAGCGAATATGTTGCAAATTAGTTTAGTTGAGAAAAAAGAAGAAACTATGTCAACTAAATAAAAATTGGTAATTGATAAATATTGCGAGTAAAGAATAGTAACAATAAAGAGAACGAAAGTTAAAGAGTTAATGAATAAGTATTCTGAATAAAATCCGTAATTATGTCGAGGCTCTAGAAGCCGTGGGAATGAGAGGTCACTCAAGGATATTTATAAGAATGCAGAAACCAGAGTCTGTCCTATAGTTTGTGTAAGTTGCAAAGAAAGCAGTAAGAGATTACTGTAAAAAAAGTAACTTAAGCAAGCAAGGAGGAATTATGGCTAAAAAATTAGATACAGATAAAGATACATTAAACATCAGTAATCAGCTAGTAGAAGAATTATTATCAAAAGCAGATCCATCGGAGTTATTTGGTCGAGATGGTTTATTTCAACAGCTAAAGAAGCAAATAGTTGAGAAAATATTAGCAAGTGAGTTGGATCATGAATTAGGATATTCAAAACATAGCAAGATGCCAAAAGTAGATAATAATCGTCGTAATGGTAGCTATGAGAAGACAGTAATTGATGGGGATGGTCGTAAGCTGACAGTATAAGGTGGTCCCCTTTGTCTAGACAAAAATTTAGATAAATAGAGATATAATTCACAAAAATTAAATTGTTGTTTTTATACAATATTTTTTTCAAAATATACACATTCTGGAGTTTTATAATCCAAAGCTTGATGCATCCTTTGTCTATTATAAAAGTCCATATATTCGTTAATTGCTGTCTTTGCCTCCTTTACTGTTGTTAAAATAATCCGATAAATTTTTTCCTGTTTTAATGATCGCCAAAAACGTTCAATAAAAATATTATCTAAGGCTCGTCCCTTACCATCCATACTAATCAAGATATTATGTAGCTTTAGCATACTAATAAAATTCTCCGAGGTAAATTGTACTCCTTGATCAGTATTAAATATTTTTGGCATACCATATTTTTCTATAGCGTCTTCAAGGGCTGTTACACAAAATTCACTTTCCAAACTAATGGAGATTCGCCAACTTAGAATATAACGACTATACCAGTCAATAATAGCTACTAAATATACGAACCCTTGGCTCAGTCTTATATACGTTATATCTGCACTCCAAACCTGGTTTGGCAATACTATTTACGTCAGTTCGGGATAAGATATAGATGAAATAGTAATAGATAAAAGGATTGTCAAAAAGGAGTGCCTGCAGTATTTATATTTTTAAACAAAAAAACAAACTACAGGCATGAAAAAAGATATCACAGAATTATATAGTTTTATAGATGATTTTTGTAAAATTTATTTGGAGTATGAACAGAGAAAGTTATTACCATCAAATAAGCAAAGAAATCGCTGTTGTAGCATGAGTCTAAGTGAAATGTTAACAATAATAATTATGTTTCATACATCCTATGCTAAGAATTTTAAATTTTTCTATAAAAGTTATATAGAGTGCATGCATAAGGATGATTTTCCCAAAGCCTTGAGTTATAATAGATTTGTTGAATTAATGGCACGATTATTCATACCGCTAAATATGTTGATTCATTTGTTGTTTGGTGAGGAAACAGGTATTTATTTTATTGACTCTACAACGATTAAAGCTTGTCACAATAAAAGGCGTTATAGCAATAAAGTTTTTAAAGGATTAGCCAAACATAGTAAATCCTCTATGGGGTATTTTTATGGTTTTAAATTACATGTAATAATCAATAATAAAGGGGAGTTTATGGCATTAAAAGTGACCAAAGGCAATGTAGATGATAGGGTTCCAGTACCGGAGTTAACAAAAAGATTAACTGGAATTATAGCAGCTGATAAAGGTTATATTAAGCAAAATTTGTTCTTAAATTTATATGAAAGAGGCTTAAAAATGATTCATGGAATTAAGAAGAATATGGAAAATAAATTAATGGATTTGAAAGAAAAAATCTTACTTCGAAAGCGTAACTTAATTGAAACAGTTTTTGATTATCTAAAAAATAAAATGAACCTTGAACATACTAGACATAGATCACCAATAAATGCCTTTGTCCATATATTATCTACTCTTGTTGCTTACTCATTAAAGAAAAATAAACCTTCAACAAAATTTGATTTTAATCTACATGTTCACAATATCCTTATCCCCAGCGATTCCAAATATGTCATAGAAGGAAGGTAAGTAAAAGGATATGGAATAAGTTTTTCGTAGAGGAATAGTTAAAAAAGTAGTCAAAGTTGGATAAATTATCTAAGATAATATCAATATAATATTGGTATCAAGTTATGCATTCAAAGAAACATTTAAGTTTTAGTGCAATCAGAAGTATGATTGCAGATAGATTTGCTGGTATAGAAGATAGAAGGGGTGTAAATAGTAGTAATAGTATAGCAGATATTATGTTATCTGGTTTGGCGTGTATGTATTTTCAATCAGTATCTTTGCTAGAATTTCAAAGGCGTATGGAAAGGAAGGAACAACGTAATAATCTGCGTAGCATGTTTACAGTACAATCGCTTCCTAGCGATCAGGGGATGAGGAACGTAATAGACCAAGTAGATAGTGACGTAACGTTTAGACCTATTTTCAAAGAATTATTTAGTAAATTACAACGAGGGAAGCATCTAGAACAATATCAAATATTTCCTGGTAAATACTTATTAAATGTTGATGGTACACAATATTACAGCTCTGATAAAGTGAGTTGTAAACGTTGCCTAATTAGAGGGCATAAAAATAACCAATATCATTGTCATCAAGTATTACAAGGGGCTATTGTAAAATTTGGGTTACGACAAGTAATACCAGTAATGCCTGAGGAAATTCGTGTACAAGATGGTGATGAGAAAGAGGATTGTGAGACGAATGCTTTCAAGAGATTTTTGACAAGATTTAGAAAGGATCATGATAAATTAGGGATAATAATCAATGCTGATGCCTTATATGCAACAACTCCAGTGATAGAAACAATTCGTGATCATAAAGCTAATTATATTTTTAAAGTAAAACCCAATAATCATAAGACATTAATGGATAATGTTCAATCTGTAGATAAATCAAAGATAGAGACATTGAGCCTTAGAAGGAACAAATTGATAATTGAATGGGTTAATGATGTTGAATTATTTACTAGCACTAAGGTAAGAACAAATTATATAGCGGCATGGGAGCTAGTGCCGCAGAAAGATGGTAGTAACAAAAGTCAGTATTATGGTAAATGGATTACTGATCTAGAAATCACCTCAGATAATGCTAAAACAATAATAGACGGAGCAAGAGCACGTTGGAAAATAGAGAACGAATGCTTTAATAGCTTAAAGAATCATGGTTATAATATAGAACATAATTACGGTCATGGTTCTGAGAATCTATGTTATAATTTCTACAATTTTACTTTGTTAGCATTTACTATTCATCAAATACACCAATTAGTTGATAAATTATTTCAAGAAATGAGGGAGCAATTTGGTAGATTAGGATCGTTATGGGAACGAATAAGAAGTTTAGTAGACCTTTTTTTCTTTGAATCAATGGAAATGTTATGGGAGATATTAGCTGGCAAACGAGATTACAGAGTCCCGCCAATATAGATTCGACCTATCAAAAGCTTTTTCTAGAGCAATAGACTTATTTATTGCTAACCGTTGGTTTTTACCAAATTGATTACAATAACGTGAATTATGATAAGTTTGTATAAAAATATTTATAGAATTCAAGAAAATACATACAAATCTTTAACAGAAAAATAGATTATTCGTCTTAAAGTTGAGTGGATCGCAATGCTAAAATTTCCCTATGTATCCATAATGTCATATTTGGAATTGCTGCAGGTAATGTCACAGATCAGATGATCAAAGCCTATATAGAAAAGCACGAAGGTAAAAATGATGCTGTGGGGGACTTTCAAGTTGAAAATTAGCTGAGGCTAAAGGCATTTATGCCGTAATATTAAGCTCTGCACTTGCAGTGCAGAGTGGTTAACTATATAAAAATGAGGATAAAATGGGGCGACGTGTTAATAATCATAATAAAGGGGAATGGACTAGTCAATATCGGAAGCATAATTTTCCTAAATATAATACATATAAACCATCTACTGAGGCAGAGGTTCTTAGAGGTGATATTCCTCACACTGATTTTGCAAAATCATTATTAATGTTCGCTACTCTTGCTTCTACAATTCGTACTGGCAATACTATTTCAAGTACACCTAAAATGCCTAATAATACCTCGCTAGAAAATCAAAGCAGCTTATCAAATGCAGTAAAAAATGCTACAGGAATAAGTAATCAGACTTCTTTACTCAATAATACTGCTTTTATGATTACTCTACCTAAACAAGAAAGTTATTTTCCCCAATTTAAGGTAGGAAAAAATCTTACAAAATTTGGGAAAACATTAAGTTTTGTAACAAAAAATGCTATAACACAAGAAAAAGTATTGAATCATAATGAACTGTTGCCCTCCTATTTAGAAGGAAATGAAGGACAATCTCCTAAGGTGAAACGTGCAGTACAGGATAGTGATAGGTGGGTTGGTGGTATTTTAAATGTTTCTACTTTAAATTTATCATTCAAGTATAAGATAGGAGATCAAGGAGCAAAGGACCTTGCAACAGAACTTAAAAATACTCAGGTTACGACTTTAGTTTTACCATGTAACAATATAGGAGATCAAGGAGCAAAGGACCTTGCAACAGAACTTAAAAATACTCAGGTTACGACTTTAGTTTTACCATGTAACAATATAGGAGATCAAGGAGCAAAGGACCTTGCAACAGAACTTAAAAATACTCAGGTTACGACTTTAGTTTTATCAAGTAACAATATAGGAGATCAAGGAGCAAAGGACCTTGCAACAGAACTTAAAAATACTCAGGTTATGACTTTAGATTTATCACGTAACAATATAGGAGATCAAGGAGCAAAGGACCTTGCAACAGAACTTAAAAATACTCAGGTTACGACTTTAGATTTATCACTTAACAGTATAGGAGATCAAGGAGCAAAGGACCTTGCAACAGAACTTAAAAATACTCAGGTTACGACTTTAGTTTTATCATTCAACCGTAATATAGGATTTCAAGGAGCAAAGGATCTTACAACAGAACTTAAAAATACTCAGGTTACTTCTTTAGTTTTATTATATAACAATATAGGAGATGAAGAAGCAAAGTATCTTGCAACAGAACTTAAAAATACTCAGGTTACGACTTTAGTTTTATCATTCAACCGTAATATAGGAGATCAAGGAGCAAAGGACCTTGCAACAGAACTTAAAAATACTCAGGTTACGACTTTAGTTTTATCAGGTAACCGTAATATAGGAGATCAAGGAGCAAAGGACCTTACAACAGAACTTAAAAATACTCAGGTTACGACTTTAGTTTTATCATATAACAATATAGGAGATCAAGGAGCAAAGGACCTTGCAACAGAACTTATACCAATTGCAATAATTAACACGGTGTGTTTATCCAGTCTCTATACATAATTGATTTTACTAAATCTACATTATGAGCAAATTGATTCCAAGCGTAACAAGCCATAGTGACGATATCTTCATATACACCATAACATTGGTTAGACAAGAAATGATTTTTGATCCATTCCCAAACTTGTTCCATTGCATTAAGTTCCGGTGCATAGGGCGGAAGCGGTATCAAAGTGATATTGCTTGGCACAGTTAGTTTTTTGGCTGTGTGCCAACCTGCATTATCCGTTAGTAAAGCTATATGTCGGTTGCCTTGAATACTGCGAGAAAGCTCTTCTAAGAATTTATTCATTGCCTGTGTGTTTGCATATGGTAAAATTAATGCAAAAGCTTCTCCTGTATCATGGCAAGCAGCTCCATAAATATATGTTGAAATGAATTGCTGTTGCCGAACTTTACGGGGTCTAGTGCCACGCTTAGCCCATATACGAGTTAAGCTACCTTGTTGCCCAACTCGAGTTTCATCCTGAGACCATATATCAACTTTACATCTATCGATATTTTTTGGTAATAATTTTGTTAACATGTCTGGGAAGTTTTTTTATATGTATTTTGAGTCTCTTGATTTGACTTTGGATGCATTGAACGAGAAGTAATCCAGCTAAAACCAAGGCGGTGCATAGTATTGTAGACTGTTTTTAAAGCGCATTTAGCACCATATTCCTCAAGTAACATGATATGTAGCTCCTTTCCAGTTATATACCCACCAGTTTTACTTTCACTGAGCGTATTGATTTTATCAAAAAGAGCAGACTCTTGTATAGTGTTAATCTTCCTAGGGGCGCCGCTTCTTTGTGATTCAAATAATCCTTCAAAACCATGATTCCTAAATCTTCTGAGCCATGATTGCACAGTTTTCCAGTGTGACTTCACTATTTCAGATATGGCTTTTAAAGATTTGCCTAATTGAAGGTGATACATCGCCAATAAACGTATACGATTTCGACCATGCGGCTCATGTTTCATCATTTTTATAAAATCATGACCATGAAAACCTTGTGGTAATATTAACCTAGCCATTTGAGTACCTTTATCAGTTAAAAACCCATTTTACACCACTGCGTTAATTATTGCAATTGGTATTAAAAATACTCAGGTTACGACTTTAGTTTTATCAGGTAACAGTATAGGAGTTCAAGGAGCAAAGGACCTTGCAACAGAACTTAAAAATACTCAGGTTACTTCTTTAAATTTATCACATAACAATATAGGAGCTCAAGGAGCAAAGTATCTTGCAACAGAACTTAAAAATACTCAGGTTACTTCTTTAGATTTATCACGTAACAATATAGGATCTCAAGGAGCAAAGGACCTTGCAACAGAGCTTAAAAATACTCAGGTTACGACTTTAGATTTATCAAGTAACAATATAGGATCTCAAGGAGCAAAGGACCTTGCAACAGAGCTTAAAAATACTCAGGTTACGACTTTAGATTTATCAAGTAACAATATAGGAGATCAAGGAGCAAAGGACCTTGCAACAGAACTTAAAAATACTCAGGTTACGACTTTAGATTTATCAAGTAACAATATAGGAGATCAAGGAGCAAAGGACCTTGCAACAGAACTTAAAAATACTCAGGTTACGACTTTAGTTTTATCAAGTAACAATATAGGAGATCAAGGAGCAAAGGACCTTGCAACAGAACTTAAAAATACTCAGGTTACGACTTTAGTTTTATCAAGTAACAATATAGGAGATCAAGGAGCAAAGGACCTTGCAACAGAACTTAAAAATACTCAAGTTATTTCTTTAAATTTATACTATAACAATATAGGAGCTCAAGTAGTACAGGATATTAGAACAGAACTTAAAAATACTCAGGTTACGTACATAGAAGATATTACCTCTACGATGGAGTCTAGTACTGCTAATGCTAACATTGAAGAAACAAATCCTAGTGGTCATGGTACTGAAACAGTAAAAAATGATAATGCTTATTACACAGAAATTATTACCTCTACGATGGAGTATGATTTACTATATTCTCAGAATTCATCTATAGACCTAATAGGTGCAGCAATTCCAAATGTGGCATAGAAGGATGGTAAGCAGCGATTCCAAATATGTCATAGAAGGAAGGTAAGTAAAAGGATATGGAATAAGTTTTTCGTAGAGGAATAGTTAAAAACAGCAATTCCAAATATGAGCTAAAAGGCTTGAAGTGTTTGGTATCCAGACTAAACTTTTCGTAGAGAAAATATTAAAACAGTAGAGTTTTCCATATAAATCGGGTCTATCAGAAAGATTGTGTAAGTATGATATCAGAGTTAGTCCATCTTTGATCGACATTTGCCCATTTTTGGTCATCAGTACCACAAAGTATGGCAAATTGATTCAAGGCAACTGACTAATCTTTAATTGGCATTGTCCACTTCTTTTGAGCGTTTGTCAATGCCAAAAATATTATTTTCTGAATTGATTTATCATCTGGAAATACCCCTTTATTTTTAATAATTTTCCTGATTTGCCGATTGGCTGATTCAATAGTATTAGTAGTATATAGTCCATCCGTCAAAACTCAAAAAAATACCACTTGTGGCACTAAGTTGTATGATTCATAGAGATTGTTTCAATTTTAGGATGTGCTAAAATAGCTAAATGGATAGATTAGAAAAAACACGTTTAAGTTGGATAAAACTATATAAAGAGGTAAAGGATGCTGGGATTGTATGCCGTAGATGTGGTATTTCTCGACCTACTTTACGAAAATGGTTACAACGTTATGAAAAGAGCGGCGTTGATGGATTAAAAGAGCTAAGCCGTAAGCCTTATAACTGTCAAAGCAAGATAACAGCTCAACAAGAAAAGCTTATTTTATCACTAAGAAATGAACGTAAATTAGGAGTTAGGCGGGTTCAAAGTGAAATAAAAAGATTGTATGATATTTCCTTATCTTTAGCTACAATCCATAAAATCTTTAGCAAAAACAATGTACCATATTTGCAAAAGAAAAGGCATTATCGTAAACAAGCTAAAAGATACAATTGTAATCTTCCTGGAGAAAGGGTACAGATGGACGGGTTCTGTCGCATATGTTGGACAATAGAAAAAAGATTGATATAATGACCTAAAAAAGATGTTAATATGTGTCGTATTACTGCAAGATTATTACCATATTTCAAAGGATTTTGTTCTTCACCAGAAATAATAATGTTATTTGTCTATATGAAATGCCGATTTTCTTTAAGTTATCGAGATTTGGAAGAAATGATGAGTATAAGGGGAGCAAAAATTGATCATTCTACATTACAAAGATGGGTTATAAGATTTGTACCATTGATAGATCAGGTGGTTAGAAAAAGCAAGAAGCCAGTTGGTAGTAGTTGGAGAATGGATGAGACTTATATTAAATTAAACGGTAAATGGGTTTATTTATATAGAGCACTAGATAGTCTTGGTAATACTGTAAACTTTCTGCTACGTAAGCATAGAGACAAGCCTGCAGCACTTGCATTTTTTCGTAAAGCTTTCAGAGAGAATAATTTTCCTGAGAAAGTAGTAATTGATAAAAGCGGTAGTAATACGGCTGCTCTTAATGATCTGAATACAGAAGCTCCTGAAGATTATAAAATTAAGGTTATTCAGAAAAAATACCTAAATAATCTTGTAGAACAAGATCATAGGTTTATCAAAAAACGTACAAAGCCAATGCTTGGTTTTAAGAGTTTTCATTCTGCAGAAATGACTATTACCGGTATAGAAAATGTTCGTATGATTCAAAAAAGACAAATAATTGGAGCTAATGATAATCTTTCTACTTTTGAGAATTTTGCTATGTTAATGGCATCATAATGTCCAAAATATAAGTTGTAACAATTTTGGTATAGCATAATTTATAGATGCGACAGAACCGCCTGGATGTTCTGTCTCTATTTCCCCATGTGCCTCTTTAAGATTCTTACGATTCTCCAAGACACGTAATTGAGCTTCCGTAAGTATAATGCCATCCTGAGCCATTTTAGTTTCTAAAGCTACTAGCCGTTTCTTAAGATTATTGAGATCGTTCCTAAGCCAGATAGATCTAATACCAATTGCAATAATTAACGCAGTGGTGTAAAATGGGTTTTTAACTGATAAAGGTACTCAAATGGCTAGGTTAATATTACCACAAGGTTTTCATGGTCATGATTTTATAAAAATGATGAAACATGAGCCGCATGGTCGAAATCGTATACGTTTATTGGCGATGTATCACCTTCAATTAGGCAAATCTTTAAAAGCCATATCTGAAATAGTGAAGTCACACTGGAAAACTGTGCAATCATGGCTCAGAAGATTTAGGAATCATGGTTTTGAAGGATTATTTGAATCACAAAGAAGCGGTGCCCCTAGGAAGATTAACACTATACAAGAGTCTGCTCTTTTTGATAAAATCAATACGCTCAGTGAAAGTAAAACTGGTGGGTATATAACTGGAAAGGAGCTACATATCATGTTACTTGAGGAATATGGTGCTAAATGCGCTTTAAAAACAGTCTACAATACTATGCACCGCCTTGGTTTTAGCTGGATTACTTCTCGTTCAATGCATCCAAAGTCAAATCAAGAGACTCAAAATACATATAAAAAAACTTCCCAGACATGTTAACAAAATTATTACCAAAAAATATCGATAGATGTAAAGTTGATATATGGTCTCAGGATGAAACTCGAGTTGGGCAACAAGGTAGCTTAACTCGTATATGGGCTAAGCGTGGCACTAGACCCCGTAAAGTTCGGCAACAGCAATTCATTTCAACATATATTTATGGAGCTGCTTGCCATGATACAGGAGAAGCTTTTGCATTAATTTTACCATATGCAAACACACAGGCAATGAATAAATTCTTAGAAGAGCTTTCTCGCAGTATTCAAGGCAACCGACATATAGCTTTACTAACGGATAATGCAGGTTGGCACACAGCCAAAAAACTAACTGTGCCAAGCAATATCACTTTGATACCGCTTCCGCCCTATGCACCGGAACTTAATGCAATGGAACAAGTTTGGGAATGGATCAAAAATCATTTCTTGTCTAACCAATGTTATGGTGTATATGAAGATATCGTCACTATGGCTTGTTACGCTTGGAATCAATTTGCTCATAATGTAGATTTAGTAAAATCAATTATGTATAGAGACTGGATAAACACACCGTGTTAATTATTGCAATTGGTATTAATTAGGCTTTTAGTATATTAATATATTGTTCAAAACCCCGTTAAATTACTATCAAAGTTTTATACTAATTCTATAGTATATTAGATATATTGTATGTCAATAATTGTATCTATGGAAGGCTTGTAATCTTGTGCTATCAGCTTACATAGGTTTATTTTGACTGAAAGAAAAAATCTTATTCTCACTAAAATTTTCATTAAAGAATAAATATTTACTTCTGAATTTGATCCATTTTTGTTAAAACTTCAGTTTACGTATAGCAATATCAAAAAACTTGTTCTTCATAGTTTTATGAAATATCTTACACATACCGTTGATTTGAAGAGAATAAGCTTTAGTAGTCGTATGTTCTATACCCTCAATACTTACAATATGACTTAAAACCTTAACCAAAATCCATTCTATTTATAGTATGGAGCTTGCATAATATCCCAATACTAAGCTATTTTTTGTAAAAAATAGCTTAAGTCTTACTTCTTTTCAAGCGTTTACTAGACTCCGACTAAGTCTTATAGTAATTGATTATTAATGTTAGTAACTGCAACTATAAGCTTCCAATAATCGTTTAATTAGCAAAACTTACGCTATGTTTTACGACAAGTAGTTTAGTTGGGATATTATCAAAATTCTTCACTGTGATAGTATGGCTTCCGGTCAAGGTTTTTAATAATATTTGAGATAATACCAATTGCAATAATTAACACAGTGGTGTAAAATGGGTTTTTAACTGATAAAGGTACTCAAATGGCTAGGTTAATATTACCACAAGGTTTTCATGGTCATGATTTTATAAAAATGATGAAACATGAGCCGCATGGTCGAAATCGTATACGTTTATTGGCGATGTATCACCTTCAATTAGGCAAATCTTTAAAAGCCATATCTGAAATAGTGAAGTCACACTGGAAAACTGTGCAATCATGGCTCAGAAGATTTAGGAATCATGGTTTTGAAGGATTATTTGAATCACAAAGAAGCGGTGCCCCTAGGAAGATTAACACTATACAAGAGTCTGCTCTTTTTGATAAAATCAATACGCTCAGTGAAAGTAAAACTGGTGGGTATATAACTGGAAAGGAGCTACATATCATGTTACTTGAGGAATATGGTGCTAAATGCGCTTTAAAAACAGTCTACAATACTATGCACCGCCTTGGTTTTAGCTGGATTACTTCTCGTTCAATGCATCCAAAGTCAAATCAAGAGACTCAAAATACATATAAAAAAACTTCCCAGACATGTTAACAAAATTATTACCAAAAAATATCGATAGATGTAAAGTTGATATATGGTCTCAGGATGAAACTCGAGTTGGGCAACAAGGTAGCTTAACTCGTATATGGGCTAAGCGTGGCACTAGACCCCGTAAAGTTCGGCAACAGCAATTCATTTCAACATATATTTATGGAGCTGCTTGCCATGATACAGGAGAAGCTTTTGCATTAATTTTACCATATGCAAACACACAGGCAATGAATAAATTCTTAGAAGAGCTTTCTCGCAGTATTCAAGGCAACCGACATATAGCTTTACTAACGGATAATGCAGGTTGGCACACAGCCAAAAAACTAACTGTGCCAAGCAATATCACTTTGATACCGCTTCCGCCCTATGCACCGGAACTTAATGCAATGGAACAAGTTTGGGAATGGATCAAAAATCATTTCTTGTCTAACCAATGTTATGGTGTATATGAAGATATCGTCACTATGGCTTGTTACGCTTGGAATCAATTTGCTCATAATGTAGATTTAGTAAAATCAATTATGTATAGAGACTGGATAAACACACCGTGTTAATTATTGCAATTGGTATTATATGATTTATTTTCAGCAAATTTCTTCACTGCCCACTGCACTAGTTTATCTTTCGATTCCTTACCACTTTTTGCTCTTATTGCTATTGTCCTTGCAGCTTGAATCAACATAGTTCTGGCATATCTATCTCCCTGTTTGGTAATCCCTCCTAAAACTATCTTATCTCCTGAGCTATGTTGCTTTGGTACCAAACCAAGCGAAGCAGCAAAATCCCTCGGGGTTGGATAACTTTCCATTGGGGCTACACTCAAACAACTAGCATTGATTGCTCCAATGCCAAAAATTGTCTGCAACCTAGTAGCTTTCTCACTTTGCTTATTATTGCTGATAATCAGCTTTTCTAAAGTTTTCTCTTTGTCACATAAATCCTCAATTTCTTTACATTCTAAAAGTAAAATTGACCGTATCCCAGAATTTATATAACCTTTACTATACGCTAACTCTACCTCCAGCCTACATGATTTGCAAAATTTATTTTTACTTAATTTTGTATTATAGCCATATTCACATAAACTTGATATTGTAGAATTAGTTTTTTGCACACGATCTCTGATCGTATTACTTCTAATTTTATGCAAAAATTTTATATCTTGTTCCTCTTTGCTTTTTGGCAGCACAGTTTTTAATTCTGGATCACGAGCCGCTTTGCATATTGCTAACGCATCGTTATAATCATTTTTCTGTTTCGATGTAGCATAAACTTTTACATCTTTTGTTTTCATTAGTTTGACTTGCAAACCAAGCTTAGCAATTTCCTGTGACCAATAATTAGCTCCTCCACATGCTTCCATAGCTACCAATGAACTTTTATCGAGATTGCTTAAATAGGCTATTAACTCATCTCTTGTAACTTTTTGATAACCTATTTTTTTGCCATTTTGATCGACTTGCACCAAGTGCATACTATTTTTTGCTAAATCTATTCCTATTATAGTATTTTTTATGCTATTATTTATCATGGTATGGACCTATTAATTAAATTATTATTTAATTTGGAGCAGCTGAAAACTATTTTTCAGCTGACTCCGTACAAGTAAAGCATATTTCGCTTCACTCGTCCATACCATCATTCCCGCGTAGGCGGGAATCTAGACCCCGCACCGAAGCAGGAATGACAAGCTTTGTCCTATATTTTATTCAAATCTACAAAAAAACTTGATTATCGAGTGTTAAGTTTTTGAAGTATTTTTGAAATTAATTTTTAGCTCCTGTTGTAAAATATCAATCAAATCATCAGATGATTTTGATTGCCATCTATAGTCAATTGATGAGAAATTGGTGACGTCGTCACTCATCGTTTGCCTATTACTTATAGGCATCGCTCCATCGCTCCTAGTACCAAATTCTCTTGAATTGACTATACCAGTAGTGTAATAAAAATGGTAAGGACCACTAATTGGTGAAGATAACCAAATTTCCTTAGCCGCTGAGTGTTTATTAATAACAAATATGCCTTGGTTGGTAGCTAAAGTTAAAATATCACCCTGGAAATCAATATCGATAAGGCAATCCTTATCTTCTGTCTCAATTATCTCTGCAATTAAAGATATAGTTTGTTCAGCTAATTTAGCAAATTCGGTATTATCCATATTAGTATAATCCATGCTTAAGGCTCCTTCAAAGTTTTACGATAAGCCTTAACGTGCTTACTATGATCATTAAAATTATTAGAAAAATTATGCCCTCCCGCACCGTTACCAACAAAATATAATGAATCAATTTTAGCAGGATTTACTACAGATTCTAGAGATTTTATTCCAGGACAAGAAATAGCTCCAACTGGTAAATTAGCAATATAATATGTATTATAAGGCGATTGCATTGCAAAATCTTTTTTAGTTAATGGTCTTGTTAGTTTATCTTTCCCAAGTGTTATAGCATAAATTGTTGTTACATCTGATTGTAGTTTCATATGTTTTTTTAGGCGATTTAGAAATACAGCGGCAATTGAAGGTTTGTCGGAGTTTAAGCTAGCTTCCTTCTCCACAATGGATGCTAAGATTAATACATCAAGGCGAGTTTTTAATGGAGAATCAGGTGATAATTTTTCCATAATTTTGTCGAGCTGTAAAGACATTAATTTTCGCATTTTATCAATGATTTGCTCTTTTTGATCGCCATATGAAAAGAAATAGGTAGATGGCATTAAAAATCCTTCAGGAATTATTCCTATAATCTCTCCCATTAATCGTTCTTCGCTATTAATTTTTTTTATTATTTCATGGACAAGCATACCTTCAGGTATAAGCATTTTATGAATAATTGATTTACCACTGGATAATATCCTTAGAGTTTGCATAGGAGAAATATTTTGAGTAAAAATATATTCCCCACTCTTTATAGAATGTTTTAATGAATATATTTTTGCAAGAAAGGCAAATAAAGCAGGATATTTAATGATGTTATGATCACTTAATGTCATAGAAATTTGATCAGTTGACAATCTAGGTTTGATTATTACCGTCTTGTTTTCTACAAGTGTCCCAGGGGCAAATAAGTAAAATATACAAAAATTGATTCCACTGACTAGTAGAATCAATGTAATAGTTACACAAATAAATTTTATTTTTAGTATTTTCTTAAACAAGATACACCTAATAAGTAGTTAAACAGATTCATATAATTATATAGTCAATTCAGGATAATTTGGGGCTAGGAGGCTGCCTGCGATAACGTTCCCAATTTCTCATCAATTGACTATAGCACAAAATAAGCTGGCACTAATAGCATATGAAAAAATTTATTATTTTTTATGATTTTCCATTATATTCCCATATTCTATACTTTTTATTTTTATAAGCTTATCATATTTTACTTTAAGTTCATTTAGGGAATAATTACCATCATAATATCCTTGGATATTAATAATTCTTTCTAAATAAAAGTTCAACTGCTCAGCATCATTTTCTACAATATCATTATCAATTTTTAAATCTTTTGTAATATATGTTAATGCCTGATTTTTGACTGCTGAGCAGTATAATTTAAATTCTTGGATTTTTTTTATAATCATAGGAATATCTTCTGGCTTTGTTACTATCATTGCTACTAACATAACCACTAATATTTCTCCTATAGACATATTTTATACTAATTTTTTATGACGATATTTAGGATTAATAACATTTTCACCTGTTAAATTAATCATATAATCATGATAATCTTGGTAATTTCCTTCAAACCATGTAGCATTTCCATCTTTATCAAAAGCAATAATATGGGTTGCTATTCTATCTAAAAACCAACGATCATGGCTTATCACTAATACACATCCAGCAAAATCTAAAATAGCATCTTCTAAGGCTCGTAATGTGTCAACATCCAGATCATTCGATGGTTCATCAAGTAAGATAACATTAGCTCCTTCTTTTAATAATTTGGCTATGTGTACCCTATTACGTTCACCTCCAGAAAGTTGCCCTACTTTCTTTTGTTGATCGCCCCCCCTAAAATTAAAGGCTGCACAATAAGCACGACTTTTCATTGATCTAGAACCAAGTTGTAAATCTTCAAGACCTGAGGAAATTTCACTCCACACAGTGTTGTTATCATCTAAAGTATCTCTTGATTGGTCAACATAACCAAGCTTAACAGTTTGTCCTAATTTAATAGAACCGTGGTCTGGGTTGGTTTTACCAGTGATAATATTAAATAAGGTAGATTTGCCGGCTCCATTTGGACCTATAATACCAACAATCGCCCCTGGAACCACCTTAAAACTAAAATCTGATAACAGTACCTTATCATCATATCTCTTTGCTATATGTTCTGCCTCTATGACTAAATCGCCTAGACATGAACCATTCGGTATAATAATTTGTGCTACGCTTGATCTCTGTTCTTTTTGTTTAAGCAACAGATCTTGATAGGCAGTAATTCTAGCCTTGCTTTTTGATTGCCTTGCCTTTGGTGATTGGCGTATCCATTCAAGTTCTCGTTTTAATTGTTTACTCCTATCATCTTCTTCTTTATCTTCAATTTCTAGTTTTGCTTGCTTTTGTTCAAGCCAAGCACTGTAGTTAGAATGCCATGGAACACATCTACCTCGATCCACTTCTAATATCCAATCCGTTACATTATCAAGAAAATATCGATCATGGGTGATAACTACTACTGTACCTTTATAATTCTTTAAATAATTTTCTAGCCAAGAGACCGATTCAGCATCTAAATGGTTTGTCGGTTCATCAAGTAATAACATACCAGGCTTTTCTAACAAAAGTTTACATAACGCAACTCGCCTTTTTTCACCACCTGAGATTTTTGTAACATCGGCATCTTTATCTGGACATCTTAGTGCAAACATAGCAATCTCTATTTCTCGCTCTAAGCTCCAAGCATCACAACTATCTATTTTCTCCTGTAGATCAGCCTGTCTCGCTAAAAGTTCATTCATTTCATCATCGGACATTTCTTCAGCAAATTTATTGCTTATTTCATTAAATTCGTCAATTAAGGCTTTCTTATCATTTAAACTTTCCATAACATTATCGAAAACATTTAGAGTAGGATCAAGATATGGCTCTTGAGCTAAATAGCCAACTTTAACCCCATTAGCCACAAAAGCCTCACCATCATATTCTTTATCAATAGCTGCCATGATTTTTAGAAGAGTAGATTTACCTGCTCCATTTGGACCAATAATACCAATTTTTGCCCCTGGTAAGAAAGACAAATAGGTTTCTTTTAAAATTTGTTTACCGTTGATGGTCTTACTTAAACCATTCATAACATAAACATATTGATACGACATAATCCTTAATTCCTTTATTTTTTATATATTTACTTAGTAGTTTTTAAATAGTTAGTGGGACATATTACATTAGATATTTTGTTTGTCCAAGTTGTAAATTCAGACATACTAAAAACACCTTTTAAGTTTCCATAAACTTGATTTTTTAACCATTGTAAAGCACCTTTTTTGTAACCATCTCCATCTATAATAATAATAGTATTATAAACACTTTGTTTCTTAATATTTAATATTATATAAGGATATTTTTCATCTGCAGAACCACTTGATTGTTGCCACTTAGATTCAGTAAAAAGACAATTAAAATGTTTCGTAGGATGATATAGAATAAAATCGCATTGCCAAACAGTATTATAGATAATTTTTCCTAAATTAAATTGTCTAGTATAAATGGAAGTGTAATATAGTGAATTATTAAGCAGCATTTAGTACCGCAGTTTTCCATTTGCTAGACCAATCATTACTATGGATTATAGATCTTAATTGCAAAATAGGATTTAACCCCTCTCTAGACCATCTCATGTGTTGCTGCCCTTTACATCTTTGATTGATTAAACTCTCAACAGTTGATTCAGCAAGATTACTAGTAAAGATCAGCCCTTGATCCTTCCTTGTTGAGTAATCCACAATTTTATCTTTATTATTATCAACATATTGGGATAATTTTTTAATCCTATCATGATGCTGTTCTTCTTTTGTCAGTGCTAATATTTCTTTAAATCTTATCATCGCCTTCTCCACATCTCCTCTCCATAAATGCCACTTGATATGCATCAGATCTTCTTTTAGCCTTTTTGGTAACGATATATTCTCAAATTTCATACCCAAATGAAACCAATCTAAAATATAAGTTATTTTAGCACACAAAGGCTCTAGTGCCTTTGCTATATTCCAGCAATTTGCCGCCCCATCACATAGTGCGGTAATATGTGTTTTTGGGCTTAAGCCTTGTTTCAATGCTGCAATAATAGTAGAACTTATAATTTGTTTTTGACGATCATCCTTAATTGACGCTGCACAATTCTTACTTATAATATAATTCCTGGTATCTTGACTATTTGATTTTATAGATTCTGGTTTGTAAACTACAGCCACCATAGCCTCCATACTACGTTGATCCTCTGTTGTCTTTATATGTCCTCCATCTACATTTAATATTAGTTCAACAGCATCTTCAGTAATGAGCATTTCCTTCTCATCAGCATTGATATCTTCAATAGCATTGCCAACTGATTCTGTAACTTGTTTAATACGATTATGATTATTAATTTGCCGATCTTTACCAGAAAATAATTCAAATAATTTCTCTCCTTCTCTAAAACTATGTGTAGCACCTAGTGTAGCTTGTATTTTTTTTAAATCACCAGAAATTACTCCCTGCAATAACGTGCGGACGGTAGAGTGCGTTTCATATCCGCAATTATGGCATTTAAATCTCTGTATTACAATGTTATGATCAGTGAAAACATCGTGAAAAGTAGATTTATTTACACCAGTCTTATGCATTTTAATTTTACACTTAGGGCAAGTAACTTTTGTTAGTTTATGGATTAATTGAATCTTTTCCTGCAAAACTATATCCTGTACTCCTTGAATTAAAGCAATTTGATTATCCAAACCTATGGAAAAATCTAGACAATTACTTGGTTCGTTAAGCTCGCCATTAAGTACTTCTACTCTTGAAATTGTTGTAGTGGGTTGCTTATGATCATACGATTCATATATTATTCTATATCTTCTTGTTGTCATCCTATTACTCATAGTTGCTAATAATGACATTATTGTATCGCCTTTTTATAACAATGTCAACTCACTATATTACACTTCCTACTATGTTTGGCTAATCCTTTAAAAACTTTATTGCTATAACGCCTTTTATTGTGACAAGCTTTAATCGTTGTAGAGTCAATAAAATAAATACCTGTTTCCTCACCAAACAACAAATGAATCAACATATTTAGCGGTATGAATAATCGTGCCATTAATTCAACAAATCTATTATAACTCAAGGCTTTGGGAAAATCATCCTTATGCATGCACTCTATATAACTTTTATAGAAAAATTTAAAATTCTTAGCATAGGATGTATGAAACATAATTATTATTGTTAACATTTCACTTAGACTCATGCTACAACAGCGATTTCTTTGCTTATTTGATGGTAATAACTTTCTCTGTTCATACTCCAAATAAATTTTACAAAAATCATCTATAAAACTATATAATTCTGTGATATCTTTTTTCATGCCTGTAGTTTGTTTTTTTGTTTAAAAATATAAATACTGCAGGCACTCCTTTTTGACAATCCTTTTATCTATTACTATTTCATCTATATCTTATCCCGAACTGACGTGTATTGATATTATCTTAGATAATTTATCCAACTTTGACTACTTTTTTAACTATTCCTCTACGAAAAACTTATTCCATATCCTTTTACTTACCTTCCTTCTATGACATATTTGGAATCGCTGCTATGTAAGTGTTAATCGAGTGCATTTTAAAGATTTTTCTAGCATTTATAGCAAAATTATCTATAAATTACTTAGTGGCTAATAAAAATAATATATACTATAGGTAAACCGAGAAGGGTTAACTAAATATATGGTATAATTATGATGTCTTGATAAACAAAAAATTTTAATTTTATGACAGAAGTGATAGCTAAAGAACAATTAGAACAATATATAAATCAAATAGAAGGGCTTGAACAAGAAAAAGCTGAATTATCTGAAGCAATAAAAGATGTATTTGATGCAGCCAGCTCCAGTGGTTTTGATACCAAGGCTATGAAGTCTGTGTTAAAACTAAAAAAACTTGATAGAAATAAGCTGGCTGAACAAGATGCAATCTTAGAATTGTACAGGCAAGCTTTAGGTATATAAATTAAAGAATTTAATAATGAAATTATATCCGTTAAGACTATTACCTGAGCAAGTTAATTTTGATTTTATCAGATTTAAAAAAGTAAGCTATACGATGTCCATTATTTTGTCTCTTGTGAGCATTATATGGATAGGAATTTATAAGTTTAATTTTGGTATTGATTTTTCTGGTGGAATTGTTATAGAAGTGCGGCTTGATCAATCGCCTGATTTAACCAAAATGCGAGAAGTACTTAATAACCTTAAGATTGGTGAAGTAGTATTGCAAAATTTTGGTAACCAGAATGATTTGTCGATACGAGTTGGTAGCAATAGTGAAGACACTTTAATGCACAATATTGAGCTGATCAAATTGACTTTAAGCAACCAATTTCCTTATAAATTTGAATATCGTAAAGTAGATTTTGTTGGTCCACAAGTTGGAGCTCATTTGATAAAATCAGGAATAACGGCTCTAATTCTTTCTTTTCTTGCCATAATGGCTTATACTTGGGCTAGATTTGAGTGGTATTTTGGTCTTGGTATACTGATAGCTTTGCTACATGATGCCATACTAAGTTTAGGTTTTATGAGTGTGATGAGGTTAGACTTCAATCTAACTTCCGTAGCGGCTATTCTTACCATAATAGGTTATTCTGTCAATGATTCAGTAGTTATCTATGATAGAATTAGAGAAAACTTACGGAAATCATATCAGAAAACAATGCCACAAATTATTAATCAGAGTATTAATGAGACTTTGTCTAGAACCATTTTAACAGTTGTGACAACCTTGTTGGCAAACCTAGCTTTAGTAATATTTGGTGGAGAAGCTATTCACAGCTTTAGCTTATTAGTATTTTTTGGGATAATAGTTGGTACATATTCTTCTATCTTCATATCTGCTCCGATATTAATGTTATTTGTTGCCAAGAAATTTAGATAGCGAGAACTAGGAGGCAATAGACCTCTTGCATAACCTAATCTAATTGGTAATTTTGTTGTCAAAACTCGTCTCCGTTTCTCACGTACATCTTAGTACGCTGTGGTATAGTCAATTGATAGAAAGTTGGTGACGTCGTCACTCGTTGCTCGCCTATTACTTATAGGCGTCGCTCCATCGTTCCTAGCACCAAATTCCCCTGAATTGACTATACTCGACTTCGTTTTTCCTAAAAATTCCTCAATTATCTTTAGGTTATGCAAGAGGTCTAATGAATAGTGGATTGCTTCGTGACCTTACGGTCTCCTCGCAATGACGGTTTTTCAATTATTGTTTTCTTAAACCGACGCTTATGCATCTATGCGGGAATGACAACTTACAATTGACTATAGTGATTTCAAGAATTGTTAGAACCCACCTTACTCAACATAGTATCGGCTCTTTTTTCAAATGCATCGACCATTTTTTCAGTAGCATCAGTAAAAAATATACCAACTAATTTGTCAACTATGGCAAACTTCATTTTAAAATCAATAAAGAACTCTACTTTACTACCAATATCTTCTTGAGAAAATTGCCATAAATTTTTTAAATATTTAAATGGTCCGGAGATTGCCTCGACTTCAATGGAGTATCTCTGGTTATTTAAATCATTTGAGTAGATAATTCTTGATTGATAATTGTCTGAAAAACCTTTTAACTGAATTACTAACTCAGCTATAATTTGATTCTCATTTTCTGAGACGATTCTAGCAGCCCTACACCATGGTAAGAATTCAGGATATGACTTCACGTCAAGAACTAAGTGAAATAATTCTTGGGCATTATATGGTAGGATTTTGACTTGATGAAAACTTGGCATAAATTAATTTACAACTGTAGCATTAAAAATCAGTTACCCTGCCTTTATGCTGCCAATCTCCGTGGATAGTTGGTTCTTGACCTTTAAAACCACCTATTTCTTCTGGCTTTTCTTTTTTATCTTTTATGGTAGTATCTTTTTTATTATCCATAAATGTACTAATCCTCTGTATTACGTCTTTTTATTTGTATCTATACATGTTAAAACTTCAGTTGTCGATTTCTCCAATTCTTGCATTACTGCAATATATGGGAAAGGACCGTAACTAATTCTAGATACCCCTAAATCAACAAGGTTTTTTACTGTTGTTACATCTTGCACCATTATGTTGACAGGAATAGGTGAAGATTCACATAATTGTTTTATAAAATTATCATTTGCTAAGCCTGGTGCAAAAAAACCATCGGCTCCAACTGCTGCATAAGCTTTGCTTCGTTCTATAGCTTCCTTTAAGTCTTGCTCATTATGCTCAGATGTATCTTTTTGAAGAAAGATGTCTGTTCTAGCATTAATAAACATATGATACCAATTGCAATAATTAACACGGTGTGTTTATCCAGTCTCTATACATAATTGATTTTACTAAATCTACATTATGAGCAAATTGATTCCAAGCGTAACAAGCCATAGTGACGATATCTTCATATACACCATAACATTGGTTAGACAAGAAATGATTTTTGATCCATTCCCAAACTTGTTCCATTGCATTAAGTTCCGGTGCATAGGGCGGAAGCGGTATCAAAGTGATATTGCTTGGCACAGTTAGTTTTTTGGCTGTGTGCCAACCTGCATTATCCGTTAGTAAAGCTATATGTCGGTTGCCTTGAATACTGCGAGAAAGCTCTTCTAAGAATTTATTCATTGCCTGTGTGTTTGCATATGGTAAAATTAATGCAAAAGCTTCTCCTGTATCATGGCAAGCAGCTCCATAAATATATGTTGAAATGAATTGCTGTTGCCGAACTTTACGGGGTCTAGTGCCACGCTTAGCCCATATACGAGTTAAGCTACCTTGTTGCCCAACTCGAGTTTCATCCTGAGACCATATATCAACTTTACATCTATCGATATTTTTTGGTAATAATTTTGTTAACATGTCTGGGAAGTTTTTTTATATGTATTTTGAGTCTCTTGATTTGACTTTGGATGCATTGAACGAGAAGTAATCCAGCTAAAACCAAGGCGGTGCATAGTATTGTAGACTGTTTTTAAAGCGCATTTAGCACCATATTCCTCAAGTAACATGATATGTAGCTCCTTTCCAGTTATATACCCACCAGTTTTACTTTCACTGAGCGTATTGATTTTATCAAAAAGAGCAGACTCTTGTATAGTGTTAATCTTCCTAGGGGCACCGCTTCTTTGTGATTCAAATAATCCTTCAAAACCATGATTCCTAAATCTTCTGAGCCATGATTGCACAGTTTTCCAGTGTGACTTCACTATTTCAGATATGGCTTTTAAAGATTTGCCTAATTGAAGGTGATACATCGCCAATAAACGTATACGATTTCGACCATGCGGCTCATGTTTCATCATTTTTATAAAATCATGACCATGAAAACCTTGTGGTAATATTAACCTAGCCATTTGAGTACCTTTATCAGTTAAAAACCCATTTTACACCACTGCGTTAATTATTGCAATTGGTATGAGTAGTTTTTTATTGTTGCTTCTTCCTTAATAATATATTTTTACTTAAAGCACAATTTTAATTATTAAAATCTGTCGATATAATCAATTGATGAGAAGTTGGTGACGTTGTTACTCGTCGCTCGGCTATTACATATAGGCGTCGCTCCTGCTACCCAATTCTCCTGAATTGACTATATCACCTATAATGCAGCGATTCCAAATATGTCATAGAAGGAAGGTAAGTAAAAGGATATGGAATAAGTTTTTCGTAGAGGAATAGTTAAAAAAGTAGTCAAAGTTGGATAAATTATCTAAGATAATATCAATATAATATTGGTATCAAGTTATGCATTCAAAGAAACATTTAAGTTTTAGTGCAATCAGAAGTATGATTGCAGATAGATTTGCTGGTATAGAAGATAGAAGGGGTGTAAATAGTAGTAATAGTATAGCAGATATTATGTTATCTGGTTTGGCGTGTATGTATTTTCAATCAGTATCTTTGCTAGAATTTCAAAGGCGTATGGAAAGGAAGGAACAACGTAATAATCTGCGTAGCATGTTTACAGTACAATCGCTTCCTAGCGATCAGGGGATGAGGAACGTAATAGACCAAGTAGATAGTGACGTAACGTTTAGACCTATTTTCAAAGAATTATTTAGTAAATTACAACGAGGGAAGCATCTAGAACAATATCAAATATTTCCTGGTAAATACTTATTAAATGTTGATGGTACACAATATTACAGCTCTGATAAAGTGAGTTGTAAACGTTGCCTAATTAGAGGGCATAAAAATAACCAATATCATTGTCATCAAGTATTACAAGGGGCTATTGTAAAATTTGGGTTACGACAAGTAATACCAGTAATGCCTGAGGAAATTCGTGTACAAGATGGTGATGAGAAAGAGGATTGTGAGACGAATGCTTTCAAGAGATTTTTGACAAGATTTAGAAAGGATCATGATAAATTAGGGATAATAATCAATGCTGATGCCTTATATGCAACAACTCCAGTGATAGAAACAATTCGTGATCATAAAGCTAATTATATTTTTAAAGTAAAACCCAATAATCATAAGACATTAATGGATAATGTTCAATCTGTAGATAAATCAAAGATAGAGACATTGAGCCTTAGAAGGAACAAATTGATAATTGAATGGGTTAATGATGTTGAATTATTTACTAGCACTAAGGTAAGAACAAATTATATAGCGGCATGGGAGCTAGTGCCGCAGAAAGATGGTAGTAACAAAAGTCAGTATTATGGTAAATGGATTACTGATCTAGAAATCACCTCAGATAATGCTAAAACAATAATAGACGGAGCAAGAGCACGTTGGAAAATAGAGAACGAATGCTTTAATAGCTTAAAGAATCATGGTTATAATATAGAACATAATTACGGTCATGGTTCTGAGAATCTATGTTATAATTTCTACAATTTTACTTTGTTAGCATTTACTATTCATCAAATACACCAATTAGTTGATAAATTATTTCAAGAAATGAGGGAGCAATTTGGTAGATTAGGATCGTTATGGGAACGAATAAGAAGTTTAGTAGACCTTTTTTTCTTTGAATCAATGGAAATGTTATGGGAGATATTAGCTGGCAAACGAGATTACAGAGTCCCGCCAATATAGATTCGACCTATCAAAAGCTTTTTCTAGAGCAATAGACTTATTTATTGCTAACCGTTGGTTTTTACCAAATTGATTACAATAACGTGAATTATGATAAGTTTGTATAAAAATATTTATAGAATTCAAGAAAATACATACAAATCTTTAACAGAAAAATAGATTATTCGTCTTAAAGTTGAGTGGATCGCAATGCTAAAATTTCCCTATGTATCCATAATGTCATATTTGGAATTGCTGCCTTATCCCGAATTGACGTTATTTCTAATCCTTTTAGTAAATAAGGATATATTTTATGCGCTTGATTCCTCTTGCTTAAATTTATTTTAGGATAAACAGCTTCAAGACCCATTATCTTGTAGTAACGTCTAACAGCTTTACGACCTACCGAAAAACCTTGGGCTTGTAAATATTTAGCCATCCGCCGCATACCATAATATGGATGCATAGTATAGGTCTCATCAATTATTGCCATAATCTTGATATCTTGTTCACTAATACCAGTAGGTTGATAGTAATAGGTTGACCTGCTAATATCCAATAACTTACACTGTTGTACAATTGTTAACTTATTATGATTAGGCTCTATCATATTACACCTAACCTTTAATTCCAAACAATGCAGATTTTTTTTTGAGCCAGTCACACTCAACGCTTAACTGACCAATTTGCTCATATAGATTCTTGATTAACCCCTGCTGATTTGGATCAGCACTCTGTGTTTTATTCTTAAAACCTTGTACTAACAACTCAAGACCTTGTTTTTTCCAGTTACTTATCTGTGTTGCATGAACACCATACTTACTGGTTATCTGGGCTATTGTTAGCTCTCCCTTAATTGCTTCTATGACAATTTTGGCTTTCTCCTCAGCACTATATTGCCTTACTTGTTTTTTCATCTCTAGCTCTCCTTGTTTGCTAAAGAATTCTATCTCATTTTTCTTATTTTTCTGTCCAAAATATTGGAACCATTATAGTAGAAGTACCAAGAGATCGGGAAGGAGAGTATAATCCTCAATTAATACCAAAAGGGCTGAGGAGATTTAATGGATTTGATGAGAAAGTGATATCCCTTTATGGTCGCGGTATGACAGTCAGCGAGATCCGAGGGCATTTAGAAGAAATATATCAAACTGATGTATCTGGTGACTTGATATCCACCATAACAGATGGGGTAATAGAAGAAGTAACTAGGTGGCAAAATCGTTGTTTAGATAGGGTGTATCCAATATTATACTTGGACTGTATCTATGTAAAATCTAGAGACAATCACATAGTAATAAATAAAGCAGTATATTTAGCACTTGCTGTAAATATAGAAGGGAAAAAGGAGTTACTTGGCATTTGGATAGGCAAAAATGAAGGTGCTAAATTTTGGATGCAAGTAGTTACTGAGTTAAAGAATCGAGGAATTGAACAAATTTATGTTGCTTGTGTGGATGGTTTAAAGGGCTTTCCAGAAGCTATAAGCAGTGTATTCCCGAGTACTATAGTACAATTATGTATTGTACATATGGTTCGCAATTCAGTAAAGTATGTGTCATATAAAGATTTAAAAGAGGTCACATCAGATCTAAAACAAATTTATACAGCTAATAATGACGAAATGGCACGTTTAAAACTTCAGCAATTTGGTGTAAAATGGGATAAAAAATATCCGGTAATTTCTGATATTTGGCAACGTAATTGGTCTGGGATAATACCGTTTTTTGCCTTTCCTGAAGAGAACAGAAAGGTAATTTATACTACTAACACTATAGAATCTGTAAATCGTCAAATTAGAAAAATTATCAAAAATAAGGGGGTGTTTCCAGATGATAAGTCAATTCAAAAAATAATATTTTTATCCCTACAAAATGCAGCCAAAAAATGGACCATGCCTATTAAAGATTGGTCTTTAGCTTTAAATCAATTTGAAATACTTTGTGGAGATTTTAAATATGATTTATTGGAAAATAAAAAATGAACTTTGTGAGTAGACCTAACCAATTGCTTGGTTAAGCCCCTCCTCAGAACCGGACATGCAGAGCTACCGCATCCGGCTCCCGAAAGGTAAGATAGGCTTGTACCCTATTTTTTTTTGTTGGTTTTAGAACATTGAAATGGTCTTCCACTTATTTGGAAAGTCGACCCTTTTGAGTATTTCAGCTAATCTTTGCCAATTCATCTTACGCTTCCCACCCATTCTATTAAACCACCCATATATTGCTCGCCTAGTTTGGTGAATAAATGAACTTACTCGTCTTTGATTATCTGATATACCATGATAATTGATCCACCCCTTTGTAGCTCTAATGACTTGCAATAATATCTGTTCTTTGCCCCTCTCATTAAGGTGACTTCGTAGATATTCTCTTAGCCCTTTAAGCTTCTCGGTAAATCGATCTTTCCTTGTGGTATATTTTAATCTCCATATGTTACCAAACCTTGATTTACCCCAATAGCAAGTAAAGCCAAGAAAATTATAACTCTTGATCTTCTTACCTTGCTTAGCTAAGTCCTCAGCATGGTATCTACCGGACTGAATCATCTGCGATTTAGCTTCATTGATGTTCAAGCCATACTTGTTTAATCTTTTGGGCAAAACCTCATAAAACTTCCTCGCGTCTTCTTCATTCTCAAAGACGAACACCATATCGTCACAATACCTCACCATTCCAGTTTGCCCTCTTATGTTTTCCTTGCTGATTTTAGCAAACCAACAGTCAATAACATAATGTAGGAAGACATTTGCCAAAATTGGTGATGTTTTAGACCCTTGGCGGCATCCTTCCTTGTTAGTAACTGTAATGCCGTTTTCTATAATTGGTGTTTCCATCAGTTTCATAACTAGTCTTAGGAATCTTTTGTCAGATATTCTCTTTCTTAGGAATCCCATCAACTCAGAATGTTTGATTGAATTGAAGCACTTAGTTATATCAATTTCAACTACAGCTCCTTTATTGAAGTTATACGTAAGTCTATTCAACTCCTTAAGTGCATCATGGGCGTTTAATTTAGGTCGAAACCCGTAAGAACATTTTAAGAATATTGGCTCGAACACTGAGTTTAATATCTTGCTTACTGCCGACTCGATTATCTTGTCTTCAAAGCATGATATTACCAAAGGTCTTTTGCCTCCATCTTCTTTTGGAATCAATGTAATTCGTGCAGGTTTAGCTTGATATTGCCCCTTGCGAATTTTAGTAAGGAGCGAGAGCAAATTTGCTTCCAACTTCTTACCATAAACCGCTTTGGTTATACCATCTATTCCTACAGCTTTCTTGCTATCAAGTTCCTTATATTGTTCTTCTAACATCTTTAAATCAATAATATGTCCAAGATTATTAAACTTTATGTCTTGATTTTGTGATGATAGCAACTTTATACGCTCAAGTTTCGTTGACCATGTATTTCCGTCTATGCTGTGTACGGTCATTGTTTCCCTCTTACGTTCTTACCTTTCTGTCAGCCCTTCGCTCCACTCCCATTACGAAGCTTCATCACTACTACAACTGACTCAGCCATCCTTAACACCATCTCCAAAGCCTTATGTTTCGGCACTTGTACTTTGAATACTTACTTAACTCAGTAAGAGTTATAAGGACTTCTCAAGTTGTGTCATTAATCTCTACAAACTCGCTGACGCCTGAGACCCCGATGGTTGAAAACTTTCGGATTTTCGCTAGTTTGACCTCTAGTTTTCTCTTGTCTACTGCGTTGTGTAGCACATCGACTTCCACTACCAATATCATTTCAGGGCTATCACGTTCACCATTTGGTTTCGGCTCGGATGTTTCGCTGTCTACGCTTTACTACTGTCGTTACCTTCAGCAGCACAAGACTCGCTATATGGTGGAGCTAGCTACTCCTTCCATAACAGGACTTTCACCCGTAAGATTAATGCACCTTATCTTGACGCACACACAAATTAAATGATTGACTCTGAAACCATTATGGCACTCGATGCCGAATATATGACCGCTTCCTTTGTGGCTCTATTTTTTTATTTTCTTTGTTGACAAATTCACTCGTCCATATATGACACAAAACTTGATTGCCTCGTTGGCTTATACTTTCTCGCAATGACGTCTGTGAATTAGGCATCATACTAACCGGGTTAGCTATATATTTATCTCAATTACCAAGCATTCTCAATAATAATGGGTATACTGTAAGGTTTAATAATTATTAGATCAAATCTAACCTGATAATTTTGGTATTTGGGGTTAGAGCTTAAAAACATACTAGTAGCTCTTTTTATTCGCATCTGTTGATGAGTTGATAATATTCTATCATCTACGTCAGAACATCTTGCTTTTACTTCTATAAAAACAAGTTGTTTACCACGCAGAGCAATAATATCAATCTCGCCAACATAATATCTTTTACGATGATAGAGAATTTGATAAAATTTAATTTTGTAAATAATAATAGCTATATACTCAGCTATTAAACCAAGGGTAATCTTTCTCATAATAAAGTTAATTGACTTGTATCTGCATAATTATGCAAGTTTACAAATTTACTATTTAAATACTCAAATATTCCCTCATCTGAACCTTCTACTCCAAATCCTGAATTTTTTCGCCCAGCAAATGCTGCCTTGGCATTAGCAGGTAGCGAATCATTAATTGATACCATACCAAAATCAAGTTTTGTTGCAATTATTTGAGCTATGGCTATATTATTGCAATATATATAAGCTTGCAAACCATATTCCGTATTATTAGCTCTATTTATAACTTCTTGTATACTGCCAAATTTATAACATGCAAGAACGGGACCAAATATCTCTGTGCTAAAAATCTCCATATTATCCTGACAATTACTAATAATTGTTGGCTCAAAAAAATTACCATGAGCTTTACCTCCGCATAAGATTTCTCCACCTTTATTTTTAGCAGCAATTCCAAATATGACATTATGGATACATAGGGAAATTTTAGCATTGCGATCCACTCAACTTTAAGACGAATAATCTATTTTTCTGTTAAAGATTTGTATGTATTTTCTTGAATTCTATAAATATTTTTATACAAACTTATCATAATTCACGTTATTGTAATCAATTTGGTAAAAACCAACGGTTAGCAATAAATAAGTCTATTGCTCTAGAAAAAGCTTTTGATAGGTCGAATCTATATTGGCGGGACTCTGTAATCTCGTTTGCCAGCTAATATCTCCCATAACATTTCCATTGATTCAAAGAAAAAAAGGTCTACTAAACTTCTTATTCGTTCCCATAACGATCCTAATCTACCAAATTGCTCCCTCATTTCTTGAAATAATTTATCAACTAATTGGTGTATTTGATGAATAGTAAATGCTAACAAAGTAAAATTGTAGAAATTATAACATAGATTCTCAGAACCATGACCGTAATTATGTTCTATATTATAACCATGATTCTTTAAGCTATTAAAGCATTCGTTCTCTATTTTCCAACGTGCTCTTGCTCCGTCTATTATTGTTTTAGCATTATCTGAGGTGATTTCTAGATCAGTAATCCATTTACCATAATACTGACTTTTGTTACTACCATCTTTCTGCGGCACTAGCTCCCATGCCGCTATATAATTTGTTCTTACCTTAGTGCTAGTAAATAATTCAACATCATTAACCCATTCAATTATCAATTTGTTCCTTCTAAGGCTCAATGTCTCTATCTTTGATTTATCTACAGATTGAACATTATCCATTAATGTCTTATGATTATTGGGTTTTACTTTAAAAATATAATTAGCTTTATGATCACGAATTGTTTCTATCACTGGAGTTGTTGCATATAAGGCATCAGCATTGATTATTATCCCTAATTTATCATGATCCTTTCTAAATCTTGTCAAAAATCTCTTGAAAGCATTCGTCTCACAATCCTCTTTCTCATCACCATCTTGTACACGAATTTCCTCAGGCATTACTGGTATTACTTGTCGTAACCCAAATTTTACAATAGCCCCTTGTAATACTTGATGACAATGATATTGGTTATTTTTATGCCCTCTAATTAGGCAACGTTTACAACTCACTTTATCAGAGCTGTAATATTGTGTACCATCAACATTTAATAAGTATTTACCAGGAAATATTTGATATTGTTCTAGATGCTTCCCTCGTTGTAATTTACTAAATAATTCTTTGAAAATAGGTCTAAACGTTACGTCACTATCTACTTGGTCTATTACGTTCCTCATCCCCTGATCGCTAGGAAGCGATTGTACTGTAAACATGCTACGCAGATTATTACGTTGTTCCTTCCTTTCCATACGCCTTTGAAATTCTAGCAAAGATACTGATTGAAAATACATACACGCCAAACCAGATAACATAATATCTGCTATACTATTACTACTATTTACACCCCTTCTATCTTCTATACCAGCAAATCTATCTGCAATCATACTTCTGATTGCACTAAAACTTAAATGTTTCTTTGAATGCATAACTTGATACCAATATTATATTGATATTATCTTAGATAATTTATCCAACTTTGACTACTTTTTTAACTATTCCTCTACGAAAAACTTATTCCATATCCTTTTACTTACCTTCCTTCTATGACATATTTGGAATCGCTGCCCATATAGAACTTTTACCTTTAATAAAACCCACAATGGTTGAAATAGAATGTTTGGGTGGAATGGATATTAGCATATGCACATGATCCTGCATTAAATATCCTTCCTCTATCTTACATTCCTTTTGACCCGCTAAACGATGGAATACTTCTTTTAACTCTTTCCTAATAAATCCAAATATTGTTTTCTTGCGATATTTGGGTGTAAAAACAACATGGTACTTACATTCCCATGTACAGTGGTTTAAACTATTATAGTTTGGCATATACATTATCCTTCTTGATTCTGCTTTGAGCGGCAAAATCATTTAGGGATATCTTTAGTATATGTCAAACACTATGATTCCACCGCTGAAAGCGGTGGCTTAGCATTTGGGATAGTCATACACAAATAGTTTCTAATTTTTAGTACATACATTAGGCATTTATGCCGTAATATTAAGATATGCACTGCAAGTGCAGAGTGGTTAACTTATGTGTACTGAATTTTTAATTAAAACTACTATTAAACTAGTAGTCAAGTTTTTTTTATAATGGACAGAAAATAGTGTATTCAAGTTTCCGAAATGAGTTAGAATAAAGAGAATTAAACTTAAGAGGAAAAATGAAGAAAAACAAGAGCCTTTCTAATTAAGTGTGTAAATTTTTCATAGGGCTTAAATTCTACCTTCAAATTTTATCAAAAAGTGAGCCATAGCTTCGTTCCAGTTTGGAATCGGCATAACCCATTTCTTGGTCATATAATCAATTGCCAAATATTATGACATTATAGATACATAGAGAAATTTTAGCATTGCGACCCACTCAACTTTAAGACGAACAATCTATTTTTCTGTTAAAGATACATGTCGCAGGCTTTCTTCGGAAGGGTAGGAAATAATAATTTCAAGAATTTATTGTCCCCCAACGGGGATTATAAAAAACCCTCGCCTTTAGGCGAAGGGAAGATATAATGAAGTCGTATTAACGACGAATTAGTGAAATAAGATGAGGAGTTATAGAACTAATAGCCATAGTAAACACGATTTAAAAGTGCATTTAGTGTGATACCAAAATATCGTAAAAGAATATTAACTGGCAAAGTAGCTGAGAGAGTAAGGGATGTAAGGTGGTCCCCTTTGTCTAGACAAAAATTTAGATAAATAGAGATATAATTCACAAAAATTAAATTGTTGTTTTTATACAATATTTTTTTCAAAATATACACATTCTGGAGTTTTATAATCCAAAGCTTGATGCATCCTTTGTCTATTATAAAAGTCCATATATTCGTTAATTGCTGTCTTTGCCTCCTTTACTGTTGTTAAAATAATCCGATAAATTTTTTCCTGTTTTAATGATCGCCAAAAACGTTCAATAAAAATATTATCTAAGGCTCGTCCCTTACCATCCATACTAATCAAGATATTATGTAGCTTTAGCATACTAATAAAATTCTCCGAGGTAAATTGTACTCCTTGATCAGTATTAAATATTTTTGGCATACCATATTTTTCTATAGCGTCTTCAAGGGCTGTTACACAAAATTCACTTTCCAAACTAATGGAGATTCGCCAACTTATACCAATTGCAATAATTAACGCAGTGGTGTAAAATGGGTTTTTAACTGATAAAGGTACTCAAATGGCTAGGTTAATATTACCACAAGGTTTTCATGGTCATGATTTTATAAAAATGATGAAACATGAGCCGCATGGTCGAAATCGTATACGTTTATTGGCGATGTATCACCTTCAATTAGGCAAATCTTTAAAAGCCATATCTGAAATAGTGAAGTCACACTGGAAAACTGTGCAATCATGGCTCAGAAGATTTAGGAATCATGGTTTTGAAGGATTATTTGAATCACAAAGAAGCGGCGCCCCTAGGAAGATTAACACTATACAAGAGTCTGCTCTTTTTGATAAAATCAATACGCTCAGTGAAAGTAAAACTGGTGGGTATATAACTGGAAAGGAGCTACATATCATGTTACTTGAGGAATATGGTGCTAAATGCGCTTTAAAAACAGTCTACAATACTATGCACCGCCTTGGTTTTAGCTGGATTACTTCTCGTTCAATGCATCCAAAGTCAAATCAAGAGACTCAAAATACATATAAAAAAACTTCCCAGACATGTTAACAAAATTATTACCAAAAAATATCGATAGATGTAAAGTTGATATATGGTCTCAGGATGAAACTCGAGTTGGGCAACAAGGTAGCTTAACTCGTATATGGGCTAAGCGTGGCACTAGACCCCGTAAAGTTCGGCAACAGCAATTCATTTCAACATATATTTATGGAGCTGCTTGCCATGATACAGGAGAAGCTTTTGCATTAATTTTACCATATGCAAACACACAGGCAATGAATAAATTCTTAGAAGAGCTTTCTCGCAGTATTCAAGGCAACCGACATATAGCTTTACTAACGGATAATGCAGGTTGGCACACAGCCAAAAAACTAACTGTGCCAAGCAATATCACTTTGATACCGCTTCCGCCCTATGCACCGGAACTTAATGCAATGGAACAAGTTTGGGAATGGATCAAAAATCATTTCTTGTCTAACCAATGTTATGGTGTATATGACAGCGATTCCAAATATGTCATAGAAGGAAGGTAAGTAAAAGGATATGGAATAAGTTTTTCGTAGAGGAATAGTTAAAAAAGTAGTCAAAGTTGGATAAATTATCTAAGATAATATCAATATAATATTGGTATCAAGTTATGCATTCAAAGAAACATTTAAGTTTTAGTGCAATCAGAAGTATGATTGCAGATAGATTTGCTGGTATAGAAGATAGAAGGGGTGTAAATAGTAGTAATAGTATAGCAGATATTATGTTATCTGGTTTGGCGTGTATGTATTTTCAATCAGTATCTTTGCTAGAATTTCAAAGGCGTATGGAAAGGAAGGAACAACGTAATAATCTGCGTAGCATGTTTACAGTACAATCGCTTCCTAGCGATCAGGGGATGAGGAACGTAATAGACCAAGTAGATAGTGACGTAACGTTTAGACCTATTTTCAAAGAATTATTTAGTAAATTACAACGAGGGAAGCATCTAGAACAATATCAAATATTTCCTGGTAAATACTTATTAAATGTTGATGGTACACAATATTACAGCTCTGATAAAGTGAGTTGTAAACGTTGCCTAATTAGAGGGCATAAAAATAACCAATATCATTGTCATCAAGTATTACAAGGGGCTATTGTAAAATTTGGGTTACGACAAGTAATACCAGTAATGCCTGAGGAAATTCGTGTACAAGATGGTGATGAGAAAGAGGATTGTGAGACGAATGCTTTCAAGAGATTTTTGACAAGATTTAGAAAGGATCATGATAAATTAGGGATAATAATCAATGCTGATGCCTTATATGCAACAACTCCAGTGATAGAAACAATTCGTGATCATAAAGCTAATTATATTTTTAAAGTAAAACCCAATAATCATAAGACATTAATGGATAATGTTCAATCTGTAGATAAATCAAAGATAGAGACATTGAGCCTTAGAAGGAACAAATTGATAATTGAATGGGTTAATGATGTTGAATTATTTACTAGCACTAAGGTAAGAACAAATTATATAGCGGCATGGGAGCTAGTGCCGCAGAAAGATGGTAGTAACAAAAGTCAGTATTATGGTAAATGGATTACTGATCTAGAAATCACCTCAGATAATGCTAAAACAATAATAGACGGAGCAAGAGCACGTTGGAAAATAGAGAACGAATGCTTTAATAGCTTAAAGAATCATGGTTATAATATAGAACATAATTACGGTCATGGTTCTGAGAATCTATGTTATAATTTCTACAATTTTACTTTGTTAGCATTTACTATTCATCAAATACACCAATTAGTTGATAAATTATTTCAAGAAATGAGGGAGCAATTTGGTAGATTAGGATCGTTATGGGAACGAATAAGAAGTTTAGTAGACCTTTTTTTCTTTGAATCAATGGAAATGTTATGGGAGATATTAGCTGGCAAACGAGATTACAGAGTCCCGCCAATATAGATTCGACCTATCAAAAGCTTTTTCTAGAGCAATAGACTTATTTATTGCTAACCGTTGGTTTTTACCAAATTGATTACAATAACGTGAATTATGATAAGTTTGTATAAAAATATTTATAGAATTCAAGAAAATACATACAAATCTTTAACAGAAAAATAGATTATTCGTCTTAAAGTTGAGTGGATCGCAATGCTAAAATTTCCCTATGTATCCATAATGTCATATTTGGAATTGCTGGAGGATCAACGTAGTATGGAGGCTATGGTGGCTGTAGTTTACAAACCAGAATCTATAAAATCAAATAGTCAAGATACCAGGAATTATATTATAAGTAAGAATTGTGCAGCGTCAATTAAGGATGATCGTCAAAAACAAATTATAAGTTCTACTATTATTGCAGCATTGAAACAAGGCTTAAGCCCAAAAACACATATTACCGCACTATGTGATGGGGCGGCAAATTGCTGGAATATAGCAAAGGCACTAGAGCCTTTGTGTGCTAAAATAACTTATATTTTAGATTGGTTTCATTTGGGTATGAAATTTGAGAATATATCGTTACCAAAAAGGCTAAAAGAAGATCTGATGCATATCAAGTGGCATTTATGGAGAGGAGATGTGGAGAAGGCGATGATAAGATTTAAAGAAATATTAGCACTGACAAAAGAAGAACAGCATCATGATAGGATTAAAAAATTATCCCAATATACGTCAGTTCGGGATAAGATATAGATGAAATAGTAATAGATAAAAGGATTGTCAAAAAGGAGTGCCTGCAGTATTTATATTTTTAAACAAAAAAACAAACTACAGGCATGAAAAAAGATATCACAGAATTATATAGTTTTATAGATGATTTTTGTAAAATTTATTTGGAGTATGAACAGAGAAAGTTATTACCATCAAATAAGCAAAGAAATCGCTGTTGTAGCATGAGTCTAAGTGAAATGTTAACAATAATAATTATGTTTCATACATCCTATGCTAAGAATTTTAAATTTTTCTATAAAAGTTATATAGAGTGCATGCATAAGGATGATTTTCCCAAAGCCTTGAGTTATAATAGATTTGTTGAATTAATGGCACGATTATTCATACCGCTAAATATGTTGATTCATTTGTTGTTTGGTGAGGAAACAGGTATTTATTTTATTGACTCTACAACGATTAAAGCTTGTCACAATAAAAGGCGTTATAGCAATAAAGTTTTTAAAGGATTAGCCAAACATAGTAAATCCTCTATGGGGTATTTTTATGGTTTTAAATTACATGTAATAATCAATAATAAAGGGGAGTTTATGGCATTAAAAGTGACCAAAGGCAATGTAGATGATAGGGTTCCAGTACCGGAGTTAACAAAAAGATTAACTGGAATTATAGCAGCTGATAAAGGTTATATTAAGCAAAATTTGTTCTTAAATTTATATGAAAGAGGCTTAAAAATGATTCATGGAATTAAGAAGAATATGGAAAATAAATTAATGGATTTGAAAGAAAAAATCTTACTTCGAAAGCGTAACTTAATTGAAACAGTTTTTGATTATCTAAAAAATAAAATGAACCTTGAACATACTAGACATAGATCACCAATAAATGCCTTTGTCCATATATTATCTACTCTTGTTGCTTACTCATTAAAGAAAAATAAACCTTCAACAAAATTTGATTTTAATCTACATGTTCACAATATCCTTATCCCGAATTGACGTAATATGTTGATAATAATAAAGATAAAATTGTGGATTACTCAACAAGGAAGGATCAAGGGCTGATCTTTACTAGTAATCTTGCTGAATCAACTGTTGAGAGTTTAATCAATCAAAGATGTAAAGGGCAGCAACACATGAGATGGTCTAGAGAGGGGTTAAATCCTATTTTGCAATTAAGATCTATAATCCATAGTAATGATTGGTCTAGCAAATGGAAAACTGCGGTACTAAATGCTGCTTAATAATTCACTATATTACACTTCCTGTCGGCTTCGCCTTTTCGCAATGACGTTAGTTTATTATGGATATATGTGGTTATTTTGTTTTGCTGCTTTGAGGGTATTTTTCAGCAAGAAAGCAACGGTCATTGGTCCAACGCCGCCTGGAACTGGCGATATATATCGTACTTTATCTACAACGTTTGGAAAATCAACGTC
The DNA here is from genome assembly GCF_936269705.1 of Rickettsia endosymbiont of Oedothorax gibbosus. Lineage (NCBI taxonomy): Bacteria > Pseudomonadati > Pseudomonadota > Alphaproteobacteria > Rickettsiales > Rickettsiaceae > Rickettsia > Rickettsia endosymbiont of Oedothorax gibbosus. Next base: position 929,437 of record NZ_OW370493.1, on the reverse strand, counting down.
TCCAACCATTTTGTCACTATTGGCAAGTTTACTAATACCAACGTCAATCACTATAGATTGTCGGTTAAAATATTCTTCTGTTAATGTTAAAGGTGAGCCGATAGCTGATATTACTATGTCGGCACGGGAAGTTATAGAATGTAAGTTTTGAGTTTTTGAGTGACATAAAGTAACAGTGCAATCTTCTCTAAGTAATAAAGCTGATAATGGTTTTCCAACAATATTAGAACGTCCTATAACTACAACATTCTTGCCAGCTAAATTTTTCTCAACTTGTTTAAGTAACTCAATACAGCCAAGAGCTGTGCAAGGTATAAAACCATCACCTGAGTTACTATAGTCAATTGATGAGAAGTTGCTGATGTCGTTGCTCAATGCTCGCCGATTACTTATAAGCGTCGCTCCATCGCTCCTGCTACCCAATTCTCCTGAATTGACTATATGTAGATAACCAACATTTATGGGGTGAAAACCATCAACGTCTTTGCTAGGATCAATAGCAGATAAGATTAAATTTTTATTGATATGTTTAGGTAAAGGAAGTTGTACGATAATCCCAGAGATATTTGAATTATTATTAAGTATATTGATTTCATTCAGTAGATGGTCAATTTGAACTTCATTCGGCAAATTTATTTGCAAAGCATTCATACCAATTTTTGTTGCTGCTTTGAGCTTATTTCTTACATATATACTGCTGGCTGGATTATTGCCCACTAGTATAATAGCAAGAGTTGGTATCAAATTATGTTGTTTCTTGAGTAAATTGATTTCTATCTTTATTTTAGATAATATTTGTTCTGCAAAATATTTACCGTTGATTATATTACCGTATTCATTCACTATTTATTTGCTCCCTATTTATGTTAGGCGATGCACAGAAGGTTCTGCAGCGTTATTGCACATAGGCGTCAGTTTAAGAAAACAATAATTGAAAAACCGTCATTGCGAGGATATCTTAGACCGACGAAGCAATCCAGAAAAGTGATTAAAAATGGATTGCCACGCCACCTACGGTGGCTCACTAATAGACAACTTATAATTGCTTCGCCACCACTAAAGTGCCTCCTCGCAATTTGACTATAGTCCTATTCTTTAGAGGTTTTTTCTTCTTGTTGGAGTAAAAGTTTTGCTTGCTCAATATTCTTGTCTAATTCCACTTGGCTACAAATTCCAAGTAATACTGGATCACGTGGGCGAATATTTTTCATGTTCCAGTGACTACGATCACGAATAGCATCTATGGTAGATTTGGTAGTACCAACTAACTTAACAATTTGATTATCTAAAATTTCTGGACAATTTTTAAGTATCCAATATATCGCATCTGGTTTATCTTGACGTCTAGCAATAGGAGTGTACTTAGATTGTTGTTTTTTCTTGGTATTTATCAAATCGTATGCAGCATTAACAGAAATCCTTAAACTACTAGTTGAATCTTTTGTACAACGTATGATTTCTTCTTTGGTTAACTGTCCGCCAGCGATTGGGTCTAACCCCTTAATACCGTGAGATACTTCGCCATCAGCAATGCCTTTAATTTCAAACTCATGAATTCCACAAAAATCAGCTATCTGCTTAAATGTTAATGCGGTATTATCAATTAACCAAATAGCAGTTGCTCTAGGCAGTATAGGTAATTTCTGTTGTGAATTCATAGTAAACTAATATAATATTAATATGTGATTTTCTAAAAAATATAATCTCTTCTAGCTGATAAGTCAACAATAGACTTTTAAATCGCCCTGATACCTAAAACCTAAAACCAACGCCTATGGCAATCATTAACGGATTAAACTTTACTTTAGAGGAGATAGGTTTTCTTACTAAAGGAGATTTATACTCAACCGTGGTATTAAGGAAATATTGCTTTATATCTAAGTTAATCAATGTATCATCCTTAGCATATAAATCAACTCCGAGCTGTAACACGGCACCGTGACCATTTCTGACCGTACACCCTTTAGAGCTATTAACAAAATAAGCTCCATGGTAACCAACGCCAATATAAGGTCTGATAGCACCAAAAGGAGCTATATGGTATTGTCCTGTAACAGTTAATGGAATCATATAAAGAGCTCTTCTTTTGGCAACTTCTTCTGGATTAGTGCCATAATTATAAGCCACATTCTTTAAATTGCTATTTTTATTACGTAATACATCGAAACCTAAAGATAACTCTGCGGCAACGTAATTAGCAAAAAATACTGAGGTGGAAGCCTCTATACCATAACCATTTTCGGCAAAGGTACCAATCGATACTGGGTCTTTGACAGTAGCATTAGGAAAATCTGTTTGCTTTGCACTAGATTTTATACCAATTGCTCTCATCCTAAATAGTAAACCACCATCATTCTCATAATAATTAGCATTATAGTCAGCACCATAATCATTATCAGCTGAATCATGATTAGCAAAGCTAGAAATACTAACACAACTCATTAATAGAAATACCCCTAACTTTTTTGTAACTTTTATCATAACTATAAACCTTCTCTTGCTTTAAATATATTGCTGTACTATATATATTCTTATTATCTGAAAATCAAATGATAATAAGATTTTTTAAATTTGTCTAACAATGATGATACTATAACATTAAATATAAGAAACACTAAGTATAAAAAACAAATAAACTAAAAAATTTTAGGTATATATGAATAATAAATTAAACACTTATTTTATTGGTATTGGTTGGTTTGTATTAAGTATGATAACTAGTGTAACTAATGATATAACGGCAAAATATCTTGGATTCAGGTTACATAGCTTTGAGGTAGCTTTTTTTCGCTTTCTCTTTAGTACTTTAATTCTTGTGCCATTTATTTTTTATTACGGGAAACAAACTTTAACTACTAATCGTCCTTTTGTCCATATTGCAAGAGGGGTTTTGTTATTTTTTGGTATAACATCTTGGACTTATGGTTTACAGCTTGCACCAGTGACTACTGCTACAGTTGTTAGCCTGGCTATACCTTTATTTACCTTGGTTTTGGCAGTATTTTTTTTAAATGAAAATATTATTTGGCAAAGATGGGCAGCAACTTTATTTGGCTTTATTGGCATTGTTGTTACTCTGAAACCTAATGCTAGTGATTTTAATCCACAAATATTGATTTTTGTATTAACTGCTATATCTTTTGCCATGTTAGATATTATCAACAAGAAATTTGTAGTAAAAGAATCAATGATTAGCATGTTATTTTATTCTGCTCTAGTAACCTCTTTATTATCAATACCACCATCAATAATGTATTGGAAAACCCCTAATATTTCAGAATTTATTCTGCTATTTATTGTAGGATCAGGAGGGGGGGTAATTTCATTCTTTCTATTAAAGGCTTTCGCCTTAGTTGATGCTACTGCCATCGCTCCTTACAGATATTTAGAGTTAATCATTTCAGCATCAGCTGGATATATTGTTTTTAATGAAATTCCTGAAAGTAGCACTTTATATGGGGCTCTGATAGTAATCCCTGCAACATTGTTTATAATATATTCTGAGAAAGATAGTATGACCCAAGATGATAAAATATCGCATGAATAAACGTAAATTAGTTTTTGCAAGCGGTATAGCAAATGCATTTGAATGGTATGATTACGCACTATTTAGTCTTTTTGCCCCTATAATAGGGGCAAAATTCTTCCCTGGATCAAACCCTAGCTCGTCTTTATTACATGCTTTTGAGGCATTTGCTCTCGGTTATCTAATGAGACCAATAGGCGGGGTGTTTTTTGGAGTGATTGGAGATCGTTTTGGCAGAAGAACGGCTTTAAGTGCATCTATATTTTGTATGTCTTTGCCAACAGCTTTAATTGGTATGTTACCAACTTATGACGAGATAGGTATTACCGCAACTATATTGATGATTTTAGTTCGAATGTTGCAAGGTTTATCAATGGGCGGAGCACTTACTGGCTCAATTTCATTTGTTATTGAACATGCAGGTGTAGCCTACCGTGGTTTTAGTAGTAGCGTATCAATGTCCAGTATTTGTATTGGCTTATTATTTGGTTCAGGAATTTCACAATGCATACAAAGCTTTTTATCAGCAGAGCAATTTGATGATTGGGGGTGGAGAATACCATTTTTATTAGGAATCTTTATTTTATTTGCTGGACTTTATATCAAGAAATATACAAGTGAAACTCCTAGTTTTCAAAGTATGAAGGAAGATGGTGGAATATTAAAGTCTCCTCTAAAAAAAGTTATCTCTGTCTATTGGTTTGATATTATAATATCCATCTTTATCAATTCCACAGGCTCAGTACTATTTTATTTACAAGCTACTTATCTCATGTCATTTTTGAAGATAAATCGTAATTTTACTAATGATGAAGTTAATAACTTAGCTAATTATTGTTATATAATCATGGCAATTGTTACTTTATGTTCTGGCTATTTGTCGGACATAGTTGGTCGCAAGAAAATTTTTGTGTTCAATTTATTGGTAATTATTTTAGTTATTCCATTTTTGATACAGGCAATTGAAACTGGCGATTTTTGTGTTATAATTATATCTCAAATAGTATTATCAATTTTAGCTGCCTGTTATATTGGTCCTGAGCCTGCACTGCAAGCTGAATTCTATCCAACCAATGTCAGAAATACGGCTTTATCATTATCTTATAATATAGCAACTAGTATTTTTGGTGGTACAACGCCTTTAGTGATAGCATATCTTGTACAGGAAACTGGTACAATTACTTCGTCTATTTATTACATAATTGCTTGTGCTATTTTAAGTTTAATAGCTCTGTATTTTTATAAGGATCGTTCAACGGTATAATATAGCTAATTCGACAATTTCCTAGCGTTACGTTAAATTCACAGCTATCTGGCTTAGAGCCACTTTAGGCTTTGTGAACAAAATTTAAATTACTAGATTTCGACTCTTTTTAGCTGCAAATTATAAGATTTTTTTGAAATAGAACTAACTATTCCGGCAAAAATCTTATTAATTTTCGCTTAAAAATACTCAAAATCTAAATAATTAAAATTTTGTTCACAGAGCCTAGCCTGAATATTGCATGAAAGAATAGAGACAAAACCCTTGTAATACTATATAATATCAGTGTTAAAAGAAGATTACATAGAGGGTTTTGCCATGACAAATTGTACAGGATTAATTTACCAATCGAAAGTAAAAAATCGTCAAATAGAACTCAATAACTCAATGATAGGTAAGCCACTAGTTTGACTAGTGAGACCATCAAGGCTTGGCCTTTAGATTTAGTATAAAATAAAAAGTTATCATATATAACTTCTTTGGCTTGACGGTCAAAGGAGAAAATATATGACAACATACGAAAGTTTAAATCATTCTAAATGGGATTGCAAATATCATATTGTGTTTATTCCAAAGTGTCGTAAAAAAGAATTGTACGGGAAGGTTAGAAAATATCTTGGGAACGTATTCCATGAGTTAGCTTTTCAACGTGGGAGCAAGATCATAGAGGGGCATATGGTACAAGATCATGTGCATATGCTCATCAAGATTCCTCCTAAATATTCTGTAGCTGAAGTAATAGGCTATATCAAGGGGAAAAGTGCTATAGCCGTTGCTAGGCAGTTTGGTGGACGAAAACGTAATTTTAATGGAGAAAAGTTGTGGGCTAGAGGTTATGCGGTCTCAACTGTAGGATTTGAAGAGAATCAGATCAAACACTACATTAAGAATCAAGAGCAACTTGATAGTTTAGGCTCTGACGAATCAGGAGAATTTTAATTAACAATGGCAGCCCTTTGGGCTGCTCATAACCGTCAAGCCCCTCGCTTTGCGAGGGCGTTCTGACTAACCTGCTGAAGCTGGTAGGTTGAAGTTGCGACTAGAAGTCACGGATTTACTCTAAAGAGATATTCATTACATTATTAGGCTGATGTGCATCTGAATGATTGTTAATGTAGTTATTGATTATATCATCAGTGACATTACCACTGGTTGAGCTAAAGAAGCCCCTAGCCCAAAAGTGGCGTCCCCAGTAAGTTTTTCTAATTTCAGGAAATTCTTGCTGAATTTTATATGATGAACGTCCTTTAGCTGCTTTAACAAACTGACTAATGGATATATGAGGTGGAATTTCAGCCATAATATGGACATGATCGGCAGATAATATTCCATTGATGATTTTGATACCAAGATATTCTGCTACCTGAGCAATAATTTCTCTAATTCTAATCCTGAGGTTACCTGTGAGTACTTTGTATCGATACTTAGTAATCCAAACGATATGGAAGCGGTGGTAAAATACGGTGTGGCTAGACTTACTATAATCAGTCATATATATTATTCTCTATTCAGAGAATAATATATATGATAACATTAGTAAATTGAAATATTTTAGAACAAGGACTGAAGTCTTTTCCGGCTGAAGCCGGAGGTTTTAACCAAATTTTGGGACAATAAATTTCACAGGAGGTAATATTAGTAGCGATGGAGGTGTATTATTGCTAAGAGAAGCAGATAAAAGACTTGGTCTAACTAATGAACTGGCTAAGATTTTTCCTGATAAGCGAGATTCTGATAAAATTACTCATACTATTTTAACAATGCTCAAACAGCGTATTTATGGTATTGCTCTTGGTTATGAAGATTTAAATGATCACGATAATTTAAGAAAATGTCCAGCTTTGCAAACAAGTATAGACACACTGGACGATATGGCTAGTAGCTCTACTTTATGCCGTTTAGAAAATAAAGCAGATCGTGGATTTGCTCTTAAAGCTCATAAGGTGATGATTGACAAGTTTGTCGAATCTCATAAAACCGTGCCGAAACAATTAATACTTGATTTTGATGCCACTGATGATGAAATTTATGGCAATCAAGAGGGGAAGTTTTATCATGGATATTATCGTCATAATTGCTTTCTACCTTTATATGTTTTTTGTGGAAAAAAGCTGTTAGTAAGCAATCTTCGCAGCTCAAAGCTAGAACAAGCAAAGCATAGCTGGGCAATATTATCTCTATTAGTCAAGCGTTTTCGTCAATCGTGGCCTGAAGTAGAGATTATTTTTCGTGGTGATGGTGGATTTTGTCGTCATCAGATGCTGGATTGGTGTGATGAAAATAATGTAAAATATATAGTCGGAATAGCCCAAAATACTAGACTCAACAAGCTGCTTGAGCCATTGATGCAACAATCTAACGAAGCCTTCACAATTAGCAAAGAGAAGCAACGCTTTTTTAGTGAATTTAAATATAAAGCTGATAGCTGGAGTCGTCATCGTAAGATAGTTGGTAAATCAGAAGTAACTAGCCTTGGTGAGAATCCAAGATATATAGTAACTAATTTAGCAGGTAAGCCAGAAGATTTATATGATAAAAATTACTGTGCACGTGGAGATATGGAAAATCGTATAAAAGAGCAACAGTTAGAGCTATTTGCCGATCGCACTTCATGCCATAAATGGTGGGATAATCAACTCAGACTAATTTTGTCAAGCCTTGCCTATACATTAGTAGAATATATACGTGATAAGTTTTTACAAGGTACTGAATTAGCTAAAGCCTTGGTAGGAACGGTGCGTTTAAAATTGTTCAAAATTGGAGCAGTAATTATTAGAAATACTAGGAGCATTAAATTCTTGTTGTCTTCATCTTATCCTTACCAACATATATGGGATAGTGTTATGAAAAAATTAGCTATAGAATAAGCTAATATGGTACTGTCCCCGGTACAATAAAAAATGGGGGTAAGGGGGGATTCTATCTTAAATCAGGAAGAATTGCATATCTAGACATAATTTAAGTGAAAATTAACATATCCATTACCACTTATAAGCGATATTGCCATTTTATTTTTATAAATACCACCTTCATGCAATATCCAGGCTAGGAGTGATGGAGTGACGACGCCCCCCAACTTCTCATCAATTGACTATATAGTAATAATTACTATATACATCCTTAAATCTATAAGTAAGAAATTAACTGATCTAATATGAAAACAATTTAATATTAATTTTGCACAAGTTGTGTACTCTTATAATCTATCTTACTTTATATGAAAATACTTGTATTTAGTAATTTATTTTACTATAATAAAATATTATATAAATTAACTATTTAGGTATTATCCAAATGTATATTAATACGTTTACTATTAGTTCTAAGGGGCAGATTGTCTTACCAAAGAAAGTTAGAGATATTTTAAAATCTAACATTGTTACCTTAGAGGTTAATGATAATAATCAATTAATATTATCCCCTGTCTGTGACCTTGGGGGAGCTCTTTCTATTTATCGTAAAGATTCAGAACCTTCATTTGATGAAATCAGACAACAAGCATGGCTTGATAATACCTATTCTAAAGAAGCTAATAAGGTAGTGAAGTGAAATATATTTGTGATAGCAACTTTATCCTTCGTTATCTTATTGCCGATAATCCAGAAATGTTTAGTAAAACCAAAGAAATATTTGAACAAGCTAAAACCGGTCATATTACTCTTATAATTGAACAAACAGTATTTACGGAGGTAATATTTGTCTTATCTTCTTTCTATAAAGTTCCCAGGGATAAAATAACTTTGACCTTATCTGAGATGCTAACTTATAAAGGAATTCAAAGTGATAAGAACTATTTTTTATTAGCTTTAGATTATTATTTAAAATATAATTTGCATATAGTTGATTGTATTCTTCTAGCTAAAGCAGTTACTACAGATTTACCCATTCTTTCTTTTGATCAAAAATTACTCAATTTAGCAAATAAACAACTAAAAAAAGAATAATATTATGGTGGTTATTTATTTTATTGGTTTCCTAACCTGAGTTTGACGTAAGCACCAAACAAAATGCTAAGCATTATGTAATAACATAAACAAACTGTTGGTGGTGAGCTATGGTAAAAATAAAACCTTCTTTCAAACCAGTTTGTTAGAAAGAATATTTGAAAAGTAAGAAGGGAGGGATTATAAAGTTCTCGAATAATAACAACAAAATTGGAGAATATATTATGATCCCTATTACGGAGATTTTCTGCTTAATTGATGATTTTTGCAAGCATTTTGATACGGAGCAAAATAAATATATATTACCAAATCCTAACCGTAAGCGTAAAGTAGTTTGCAGTATAGGACTCTCAGAGATTATTACTATTATAGTAATGTTTCACTTGAGTCACTACCGTACCTTTAAAGATTTTTATTTATGCTGCCTATGTCAAAGTTATAGAAAGGAATTTCCAAAACTTGTGAGCTATAGTCGTTTTGTTCAGTTAATGCCAATGAGCTTCATGCCCATGGTGTTACTGCTAAAAAGCCTATCAGGAAAACAAACTGGTCAATATTATATCGACTCTACTAAACTTCCTGCTTGCCATAATTTAAGAATTAATAGACATAAAGTATTCAAAGACATAGCAAAAAGAGGTAAGACTTCCACTGGGTGGTTCTTTGGTTGTAAGCTACATATTGTCATTAACAGTTGCGGAGAGATTATGAGTTTTTCTTTAACTCCAGGAAATGTTGATGATAGAGCAGTGGTGGAAAATTTAGTAGATAAATTACAAGGCTGGCTTTTTGGTGATCGTGGGTATATCAGTAAAAAACTCACTCAATCCCTTGCTAATCAAGGTTTAGAACTAATAACAAAAATTAAAAGTAATATGAAAGAAAGAATAATAGATCCTATTAAAAAGCGGTTTTTAAATAAAAGGTATATTATTGAAACCATTAACGATCAACTAAAAAACCTTTGTCATATAGACCATACAAGGCACAGATCTGTTATGAATTTTCAAACTAACGTATTAGCTGGACTGCTTGCCTATGTTTTTAAGCCTAATAAAATTTCTGTAGCTTTTGGAAAATTAAACAATCTCAACCTTCCTCTTACATCAAACTGAGGTTAAAATATACTTAAAACGTTTTACCAACCTCATATCTCTAAAACTTATACCACTAAATTCTTGTTCTATCCAACATAAATCTGTGTCTTCCATAATACACCTTTAATTTTAGTAAAAGATGTACTTTATTATAGTTTATAGTTGGCTTTCTACTATTTTTATACTTACACGTCAGTTCGGGATAAGATATAGATGAAATAGTAATAGATAAAAGGATTGTCAAAAAGGAGTGCCTGCAGTATTTATATTTTTAAACAAAAAAACAAACTACAGGCATGAAAAAAGATATCACAGAATTATATAGTTTTATAGATGATTTTTGTAAAATTTATTTGGAGTATGAACAGAGAAAGTTATTACCATCAAATAAGCAAAGAAATCGCTGTTGTAGCATGAGTCTAAGTGAAATGTTAACAATAATAATTATGTTTCATACATCCTATGCTAAGAATTTTAAATTTTTCTATAAAAGTTATATAGAGTGCATGCATAAGGATGATTTTCCCAAAGCCTTGAGTTATAATAGATTTGTTGAATTAATGGCACGATTATTCATACCGCTAAATATGTTGATTCATTTGTTGTTTGGTGAGGAAACAGGTATTTATTTTATTGACTCTACAACGATTAAAGCTTGTCACAATAAAAGGCGTTATAGCAATAAAGTTTTTAAAGGATTAGCCAAACATAGTAAATCCTCTATGGGGTATTTTTATGGTTTTAAATTACATGTAATAATCAATAATAAAGGGGAGTTTATGGCATTAAAAGTGACCAAAGGCAATGTAGATGATAGGGTTCCAGTACCGGAGTTAACAAAAAGATTAACTGGAATTATAGCAGCTGATAAAGGTTATATTAAGCAAAATTTGTTCTTAAATTTATATGAAAGAGGCTTAAAAATGATTCATGGAATTAAGAAGAATATGGAAAATAAATTAATGGATTTGAAAGAAAAAATCTTACTTCGAAAGCGTAACTTAATTGAAACAGTTTTTGATTATCTAAAAAATAAAATGAACCTTGAACATACTAGACATAGATCACCAATAAATGCCTTTGTCCATATATTATCTACTCTTGTTGCTTACTCATTAAAGAAAAATAAACCTTCAACAAAATTTGATTTTAATCTACATGTTCACAATATCCTTATCCCGAATTGACGTGTTTTGATATAAACCATACATACCTGCAACAGATGTAAACATAATACCGATAATTCCTGATCTTCAATATTGTTCGTTGCAATGTGACCTAGTTTACCGTAAAAAATAAAATCCATTACATTATTAAGGCGTTCAACAATATTTAGTCCTTCATTAACTTCAATACGTAATTCTTCCGAGGATAAATATTTACACAAAAATATGGTTTTATTGGCTTTGCCTAGTTCTACCAGTGCCTTATATACCGGATGAGCGTAATTATTATTACTAAATCTTTTGATTAATACGGATGGTGTAACTATTCCTAGTTTTAGGGCAACCATATGTTTGACAGTCTCATCGTAATTATCTTCTAATAACTCCCAATTTATACTTCCCTTTAGGATCTCTGAAATATTTTTATATTTATTTCTATCTCTAGAATCAACGTAATACAATTTTTGCTTATTGATTGCCTTTAGTCTCGGGCATAAGGAGAAATCTAGTAAATAACTCACGGCAAAACCTATTACACTTTGTCCATGGGTATCGACAAATACACGATTCATGTCCATGTCCGTATCATGGTCAATAATGCCTTTTATCATGCTACCTACCTCTGATGAGGTGCAATCCTTTAACTGCGAGTAAATACATAATGATTTCTTGTCAACATGCCAATAAATCATTACTCCTTTCTTACCATAACGAAAATGCCATTCGCTCATTAGATTTTGATCCCAAGCAAACAGATGAGTTGAGTCACAGGCCACTGTTGTAGTAGCCTCTCCCCAAACATCAGGATTTCGTGTTTTTAAAACGTTATTAACCATTGTACGAATAGCATTTCTAATGTTTGTAGCATTAATATGGCGTTTTTTTACATAACGTAAATCACTATAATTAACATTATCATTAGCAATGCTGATTCTTTTTAATCCGGTGTTGCTACCAATGCCAAATATACATAGTAATAGTCTTCTTTGTAGATCAGAACTATTGATATTGCTGCTTTTACCAACAGTTTCAAGTTCCTTAGTAAAATTGATTCTTAGATCGCACTCTTTTAAAATATCAATTAAGTGTATACTTGACCACTTATTATTGATTTCTTGCTGTAACTTAATAATATTATCAGGTTCATCCTGTGAGTCTAAGGGAGTAAGCTTTATATTGTTACCAACTTTACTTTGTTGGATCTTTACAAACTGATTATTAGGAATATTTGCATTTAATGCATCTAAGCTGTTAGTAAGTGAAGTCTTTAATTTTTCTACGAACTCCTCGAATTTTAGCGGTAACCCAAGTAACTCATAATATGATTCTCGTTTCTCAATAAAGTCCTTCGGTAAGTCCTTATTCGGATCTCTATAACGGTAACTTTTATTAACCCAAATAGCTTTAAAACCAAGAAGTTCTTTAATCTGTTCTAATATGGCTAGTTCATAATTATATTTATTTATTCGCAATTGACCTTTTTCTATTTTAAAGATCATGCTATACCAGTTCTGTGGGATAGCTCTATTGATTGGTGGGATATTAATATAGTAAGCTAAATCTGATTCATTCCAGTATTGGTTGATAAAACGAATTGCCTTTAAGATAGGTTGATAATCAATATGATCTTCAGAAATTTGTAATATTCTTATTATCGCAAGTAGACTACCTCTATTGCCATAAGCATAGGTGGTATGCATTTTTTCTCGCACCTGAGCCTGATACCACTTACTACCACGATGTTGTAGATCTTCAATTACTTCTTCCAGCTTCTCCTGAGGCACTACCGGATAAACTTTGTCCTCAATAATGCTTTTAGGATTTTTTGCATTTAGTATAGCCAACTTTTCTAGAATATCAAACTTTCCGTCAACACGCTTAACTTCCTGAAGAATATGACGGTCTACATGCTTCTCTGCTCCGGCTCGCATCTTTTTAATTAGTTTAATCATGGTATCTATTAAGGCATCCAACAATAGCTCCAGTCTTACACTACAGAATATTGCCATGGTGGCATATTTTATAGTCGGGGCAAAATCTAGAATATTGCTAGGTGCAAAAACCATCACACGTTCATAATATTTTAATAATAATTTTCTGTCTACTGACTCTATTATACCAATTGCAATAATTAACACGGTGTGTTTATCCAGTCTCTATACATAATTGATTTTACTAAATCTACATTATGAGCAAATTGATTCCAAGCGTAACAAGCCATAGTGACGATATCTTCATATACACCATAACATTGGTTAGACAAGAAATGATTTTTGATCCATTCCCAAACTTGTTCCATTGCATTAAGTTCCGGTGCATAGGGCGGAAGCGGTATCAAAGTGATATTGCTTGGCACAGTTAGTTTTTTGGCTGTGTGCCAACCTGCATTATCCGTTAGTAAAGCTATATGTCGGTTGCCTTGAATACTGCGAGAAAGCTCTTCTAAGAATTTATTCATTGCCTGTGTGTTTGCATATGGTAAAATTAATGCAAAAGCTTCTCCTGTATCATGGCAAGCAGCTCCATAAATATATGTTGAAATGAATTGCTGTTGCCGAACTTTACGGGGTCTAGTGCCACGCTTAGCCCATATACGAGTTAAGCTACCTTGTTGCCCAACTCGAGTTTCATCCTGAGACCATATATCAACTTTACATCTATCGATATTTTTTGGTAATAATTTTGTTAACATGTCTGGGAAGTTTTTTTATATGTATTTTGAGTCTCTTGATTTGACTTTGGATGCATTGAACGAGAAGTAATCCAGCTAAAACCAAGGCGGTGCATAGTATTGTAGACTGTTTTTAAAGCGCATTTAGCACCATATTCCTCAAGTAACATGATATGTAGCTCCTTTCCAGTTATATACCCACCAGTTTTACTTTCACTGAGCGTATTGATTTTATCAAAAAGAGCAGACTCTTGTATAGTGTTAATCTTCCTAGGGGCACCGCTTCTTTGTGATTCAAATAATCCTTCAAAACCATGATTCCTAAATCTTCTGAGCCATGATTGCACAGTTTTCCAGTGTGACTTCACTATTTCAGATATGGCTTTTAAAGATTTGCCTAATTGAAGGTGATACATCGCCAATAAACGTATACGATTTCGACCATGCGGCTCATGTTTCATCATTTTTATAAAATCATGACCATGAAAACCTTGTGGTAATATTAACCTAGCCATTTGAGTACCTTTATCAGTTAAAAACCCATTTTACACCACTGCGTTAATTATTGCAATTGGTATAATACCTGATGGAAAAAGGGTTATTGTGATTATGGACGCTGGCTTTCATATTGAATGGTTTAAGGAAATACGTCAATTCGGGATAAGGATATTGTGAACATGTAGATTAAAATCAAATTTTGTTGAAGGTTTATTTTTCTTTAATGAGTAAGCAACAAGAGTAGATAATATATGGACAAAGGCATTTATTGGTGATCTATGTCTAGTATGTTCAAGGTTCATTTTATTTTTTAGATAATCAAAAACTGTTTCAATTAAGTCAGAACGCCCTCGCAAAGCGAGGGGCTTGACGGTTATGAGCAGCCCAAAGGGCTGCCATTGTTAATTAAAATTCTCCTGATTCGTCAGAGCCTAAACTATCAAGTTGCTCTTGATTCTTAATGTAGTGTTTGATCTGATTCTCTTCAAATCCTACAGTTGAGACCGCATAACCTCTAGCCCACAACTTTTCTCCATTAAAATTACGTTTTCGTCCACCAAACTGCCTAGCAACGGCTATAGCACTTTTCCCCTTGATATAGCCTATTACTTCAGCTACAGAATATTTAGGAGGAATCTTGATGAGCATATGCACATGATCTTGTACCATATGCCCCTCTATGATCTTGCTCCCACGTTGAAAAGCTAACTCATGGAATACGTTCCCAAGATATTTTCTAACCTTCCCGTACAATTCTTTTTTACGACACTTTGGAATAAACACAATATGATATTTGCAATCCCATTTAGAATGATTTAAACTTTCGTATGTTGTCATATATTTTCTCCTTTGACCGTCAAGCCAAAGAAGTTATATATGATAACTTTTTATTTTATACTAAATCTAAAGGCCAAGCCTTGATGGTCTCACTAGTCAAACTAGTGGCTTACCTATCATTGAGTTACGCTTTCGAAGTAAGATTTTTTCTTTCAAATCCATTAATTTATTTTCCATATTCTTCTTAATTCCATGAATCATTTTTAAGCCTCTTTCATATAAATTTAAGAACAAATTTTGCTTAATACGTCAGTTCGGGATAAGATATAGATGAAATAGTAATAGATAAAAGGATTGTCAAAAAGGAGTGCCTGCAGTATTTATATTTTTAAACAAAAAAACAAACTACAGGCATGAAAAAAGATATCACAGAATTATATAGTTTTATAGATGATTTTTGTAAAATTTATTTGGAGTATGAACAGAGAAAGTTATTACCATCAAATAAGCAAAGAAATCGCTGTTGTAGCATGAGTCTAAGTGAAATGTTAACAATAATAATTATGTTTCATACATCCTATGCTAAGAATTTTAAATTTTTCTATAAAAGTTATATAGAGTGCATGCATAAGGATGATTTTCCCAAAGCCTTGAGTTATAATAGATTTGTTGAATTAATGGCACGATTATTCATACCGCTAAATATGTTGATTCATTTGTTGTTTGGTGAGGAAACAGGTATTTATTTTATTGACTCTACAACGATTAAAGCTTGTCACAATAAAAGGCGTTATAGCAATAAAGTTTTTAAAGGATTAGCCAAACATAGTAAATCCTCTATGGGGTATTTTTATGGTTTTAAATTACATGTAATAATCAATAATAAAGGGGAGTTTATGGCATTAAAAGTGACCAAAGGCAATGTAGATGATAGGGTTCCAGTACCGGAGTTAACAAAAAGATTAACTGGAATTATAGCAGCTGATAAAGGTTATATTAAGCAAAATTTGTTCTTAAATTTATATGAAAGAGGCTTAAAAATGATTCATTTCATGGAATTAAGAAGAATATGGAAAATAAATTAATGGATTTGAAAGAAAAAATCTTACTTCGAAAGCGTAACTTAATTGAAACAGTTTTTGATTATCTAAAAAATAAAATGAACCTTGAACATACTAGACATAGATCACCAATAAATGCCTTTGTCCATATATTATCTACTCTTGTTGCTTACTCATTAAAGAAAAATAAACCTTCAACAAAATTTGATTTTAATCTACATGTTCACAATATCCTTATCC
Source organism: Rickettsia endosymbiont of Oedothorax gibbosus (assembly GCF_936269705.1). Lineage (NCBI taxonomy): Bacteria > Pseudomonadati > Pseudomonadota > Alphaproteobacteria > Rickettsiales > Rickettsiaceae > Rickettsia > Rickettsia endosymbiont of Oedothorax gibbosus. Next base: position 913,193 of record NZ_OW370493.1, on the reverse strand, counting down.
CGAATTGACGTAATACTGGTTGTAATTCACTTTTAATGATTTCTTTTTTTCTAAGTCCAGCGTTTTTTATCTTTCTATCTAAAGTTTGATACAAAAATTGTGCAAGTTCTTTATTATTATTAAAAGAAGAATAACACATTTTAAAGGCAGGATTTTCCAAAGCAAAAAGTATTGAGCCAAGTGCGTATAACCTTTTGTGTTCCAATACTCCTAAATAACTACGAAGAAATTCATTGATTAATTTAGATTTTTCACTAAGCAGCTTTAATTGCTCAAAATTATTGATAATTCGTTGTTGTTGATGGATCAGATTGCGATAATCTTCAATTTTTTTGATTTGCTTGATGTTAAAATTTGTAAATGTTTCAGCAGATTTTTTCCAACCATATGTATCAATCTTTAATGTTTCAATTGTACTACCAGAAACCCCAATGGCAATAGTATCAAATTGATTCTTTAAAAATGATGCGTACCATAACGCACCATTTACTGCATAATCTGCAACACATTGCACAATATCTTTTTCATATATATGATATTTGATATCACTTTTATTCTCTATAACAATAACTAGATTACTTTCTTGGTCATAAATAATAAACTCTGGATATCCTTGATTACCAGTTTGTTTCTTTGAAGCATTTGATAAGATGTCATTGATTATTGAATTCTCTGCTTTTCTTGCCCAAACTAATACATTTTTATTAATATTATTAAAATTCCCATCAATATAATTTTGAGAACGTAACATGTTAATAATAATTATATCAGTAACTGCTTCAAGTTTGGACATAGTCATTAGCCTTAAAAAAATAAATCAACCAAGTTACCAATATTATACACCCAATTAGTAAATCAACCAATAACTCATTGAAATTTAATGTAATTCTTACAGATATGGAGGTAAGATAAAATATATTGCCTTAAAAATACAAGTTTTTATTGCTTAAAGGTAAGTAAAACTTTATATTTATATAACATTTGTGTTTTAATTTAACTTCAAAGAATATATCCAGACTATGCATACTATCATTATCATTCTAGTTTCATTATTGTTGATATCATGCTCAGAAGAAAGTGATACATCTAATAATAAAAACAAGTTAGCTGATAATAAGGCAGAGGTAAGTCAGGAAAAAGCACCATTGGAAGAAAATAATGACAACTCTGCTAATGATAAATTAGACATAATAGTAGATGATCAGGAAGTAGAACAACAAGACTCTACGACTTCAACTAATACGGAGAAGCCTCTAGAAACAACAAAGAATTTTACAGTTGAATCTGTTGATGTGAAGACTGATGTGCAGGTTGTTAGCCCGAAACAGATATCTTATAAACCAACTTTCAATGTTAGTCAAAATGATATAATACTTGGTAATATTGAGGCAAATGTGGTGGTAGTTGAGTATTTTTCCCCAACTTGCCCACATTGTGCCTATTATCATGACACAATTCTACCGAAGCTTAAAAAGAAATATATTGACACTAATAAAATTACTTACATAATTCGTGAGTTTATTGGTAATAAACAGGATTTAGATGCAGCAATTTTGCAGCGTTGTCAAAATAATAAAGATAGTTTTCTTAAATTCCAAAGTGTGATATTGTCGCAACAAGATAAATGGGGAGTCAGTAATAGATATCGTGAATTGCTAACAAATATAGCTCAAATTGGTGGAGTGTCAGCAAAAACTTATGCTAAATGTCTTAATGATAACCAAATTGTTGAAACATTACTAGCCAATACTAACCTTGCTGCTAGTGCTCCAAATTTTGTTGGTACACCTACATTCTTTGTTAATGGTATACAAACCAACGGCTATGATTTACAAACTCTTTCTAAGGAAATTGATAAAGCATTAAGCAGCTCTACTACTCACCCTATTAAATGATAAAAAAGTATATGCTCCTATCGTTTGAAGACTGGTAGACGAAGATCAAAATTAGTATGTGACTACCTGCGATCTTGAATAACGACAACGCAATTATCGATTTTCTATCTGAGTATACATGGCACAAAAGAAATTAAAAGATATCCAAGAAAGGATTAAGAAATTTAAAACAAATAGTCATCAGAGGCGTCCTAAGCCTAATCCAGAAAAGCAAATTGATGCGTTTGTTATTGCACTAGATTTGGTTTCTAGCGTGATGCTGGGGTTGATTGCTGGTTTTGCATTAGATAAGTTGTTTAATTCTAAACCATTTTGTGTTATAATATTCTTATTGATAGGTACGTTTGTTGGGTTTAGAATAATTTGGCAAAAATTAAATAATAAAAAATAATGTCACATAGTCCTTTAGATCAATTTGCAATAAAGAAACTAGTAGAAATTAATTTATTTGGTTTTGATATTAGTTTTACCAACTCCAGTTTGTATATGGTGCTTGCTGGGGTTATAGTTCTGTCGTATTTTTATTTAGCTTTAAAAGCAGAAAAAATTATTCCGTCTAGATTACAGCTTAGTGCTGAAATAATTTATGATATAATTACAGTGACGTTAAGTCAAAATGTTGGAGAGAAGGGGCGTAAATTTATACCATTAATTTTTACTTTGTTCATGTTTATTTTATTATGTAATTTGCTCGGAATGCTTCCTTACGGATTCACTGTTACTAGCCATATAGCGGTAACCTTCGCCTTAGCAATTATGATATTTTTTATGGTGACAATTATTGGTTTTATTAATCATGGTCTCCATTTTTTATCAATATTTTTACCTAAAGGTACGCCTATTTGGTTAGCTCCGCTTATGATCATAATAGAATTATTTGCATATTTAGCAAGACCCATAAGTTTATCTTTAAGATTAGCGGCTAACATGATGGCAGGACATGTATTATTAAAGGTAATGGCAGGATTTATAGTATCATTAATGATTTTCCTTAAATTTTTGCCAATTCCATTAATTATTATCCTTATTGGATTTGAAATTTTTGTAGCAATACTTCAAGCTTATATCTTTACAATTCTTGCTTGTGTATATTTGAATGATGCTGTAAATTCACATTAGAAATTTTTATATTTAGGAGTTTATATAATATGGACATGACGTCTCTAAAATTTATTGGTGTAGGACTTATGGCTATTGGTATGCTAGGTGCTGCCATTGGTGTAGGTAATATATTCAGTGCATTGCTAAATTCAATTGCTCGTAACCCTTCAGCTAGTGATCAATTACAAAGAGTAGCGTTAATTGGAGCTGGGCTTACTGAAGCTATGGGCTTATTCTCGTTTGTAATTGCAATTTTGTTGATATTTACTTAATATAACTATGCCTCAGTTTGACGTTGCTTTTTATTGTTCACAAATCTTTTGGTTGGTATTTGCTTTCAGCTTCTTATACCTTCTCGTTGATAAATTCATCGTACCGTTAACTGAAAAGATTCTTAAGAATAGGAAATCCTATATAGATACTAATATTGCTAGTGCAGAAAGTCTAGCAGCAAAAGCTGATAGTCTGCACAAGCAATATGCTAGTAAGATGGAAGAAATATCAAATATCGTAGAAAATCTTAAGAAAGAAGCTACAGATGTAATGGAAGCATCTTTTATATCAAAGAAAAAGCAGCTCGATGATCAATTGAAAGTACAAATTGAAAATAATCGTCATGATATAGAGACAATTAACAAATCGTTTTGGCTTGATGAAAATGATTCATGTATCAATTTAGCAAAATTATTAATTCAAAAAATTACCAATCAACAAGTTGATTTAGAATTACTAAGAGAATCTTACAAAAAGATAAAGTAATGGGATGAAATAATGGAATTATTTGATGAAAAATTTTGGTTAGCCATTTGTTTCCTAATTTTTTTGTATTTAGTCTATAGACCGATAAAAAATATAATTTTAAAATCGTTAGATGACAAAATTATTGCTATTAAAAACCAAGTTGCAGAAGCCCAAAAGCTTAACGAAGATATGGTTTTACTATTTGAAGATGCTGTAAAGCAAATACAACAGCTTGATAGTCTAAGAGAAGAGATGCTCAAAGATGGCAAAGAAGCTGCCAATAATCTAATTGAACAACAAAACGCGGAAATTGATAAATTCTTAGAAAGCAAAAAACTCGAGACTATAGATTTAATGAATAGGCAAAAACTAGAAGCTTCTCAAATGCTGCAGTCTGAGTTTTGCGATAAAATGGTAAAATTAGTAGCTATATATATGCAGTCTACAAAAAATAATGGCATGTCAGATAGTGAAATAGCCAAAAATCTCATGGAAAATCTACCATCAAAGCAGCAATTCCAAATATGACATTATGGATACATAGGGAAATTTTAGAGCCTTTCTAATTAAGTGTGTAAATTTTTCATAGGGCTTAAATTCTACCTTCAAATTTTATCAAAAAGTGAGCCATAGCTGCGTTCCAGTTCGGAATCGGCATAACCCATTTCTTGGTCATATAATCAATTGCCAAATATAAGGTCTTAAAAACGGCATTATCATTTGGAAAAACCCTTTTATTCTTAGTAACCTTACGTAATTGGCTATTGACAGATTCTATACTATTAGTTGTGTATATTACTTTCCTTATCGCCTCAGGGTATTCTAGAAAAACCATTAAATTTTCCCAATGAACATACCAAGATTTAGCAATTTGTGGATACTGTTTACTCCATTTAGCTTCAAAAGATTCTAAAGCAAGATGTGCTTCTTCCTCTGTGCTAGCAGTATATATAGGCTTTAAATCAGCCGCTAATTCTTTTCGGCCTTTATATGATACATATTTTAAACTATTTCTAATCTGATGTACAATACATAATTGATGTTCGGTTTTCGGAAAAACTGCTTCTATTGCCTCAGACATACCGGTTAAATTATCACTGCAAGCAATAAGCATGTCTTGCATACCTCTGTTCTTCATCTCAGTAAAATTACCAAGCCAAAATTTAGCTCCTTCATTTTCACTGTTCCACAATCCTAAAATATCCTTCCTTCCAGATAAATCAATACCTAATGCTACATATACAGACTTATTGATAATTCGTTTATCTTGACGTACTTTTACTACTAAACAGTCAAAAAATACTATAGCATATACTCGATCCAATGGTCGGCTTTGCCATATCTTGACATCCTCAATTACATCATCAGTAATTTGACTTATCAAACTTTCGCTAACGTCAGCTCCATACAATTCTTGCATTTGAATCTTAATATCAGATAAGCTCATTCCTTTAGCGTATAACGATATTATTTTATCATCAAATCCTTCAATACGTCTTTGACGCTTCGGAATTAATGCAGGTTCAAATGTACTACTTCTATCCCTTGGAACCCCAATCTCTACAACTCCATTATTTGTTACTAGATTCTTTACTTTACTACCATTACGAACATTATTGCTATCAGTATGACAATATTTATCATATCCTAAGTGATTATTCATCTCTGACTGCAATGCCTTCTCTACAAGCCTTTTGGTTAATTGTTTTAATAAACCATCCTCTTTAAATAAAGTTGATATATCTGTATCATTATTTATTAATAAATCTATTGCTTGATTCATTGCTTCATTTTGTTTGTGACGCATTATAATTTCTCCTTTTGTTATATTATATTTTTATATAACCTTTGAAAAATTTACACACTTATTTGTACAGAGCCCAACTTTAAGACGAATAATCTATTTTTCTGTTAAAGATTTGTATGTATTTTCTTGAATTCTATAAATATTTTTATACAAACTTATCATAATTCACGTTATTGTAATCAATTTGGTAAAAACCAACGGTTAGCAATAAATAAGTCTATTGCTCTAGAAAAAGCTTTTGATAGGTCGAATCTATATTGGCGGGACTCTGTAATCTCGTTTGCCAGCTAATATCTCCCATAACATTTCCATTGATTCAAAGAAAAAAAGGTCTACTAAACTTCTTATTCGTTCCCATAACGATCCTAATCTACCAAATTGCTCCCTCATTTCTTGAAATAATTTATCAACTAATTGGTGTATTTGATGAATAGTAAATGCTAACAAAGTAAAATTGTAGAAATTATAACATAGATTCTCAGAACCATGACCGTAATTATGTTCTATATTATAACCATGATTCTTTAAGCTATTAAAGCATTCGTTCTCTATTTTCCAACGTGCTCTTGCTCCGTCTATTATTGTTTTAGCATTATCTGAGGTGATTTCTAGATCAGTAATCCATTTACCATAATACTGACTTTTGTTACTACCATCTTTCTGCGGCACTAGCTCCCATGCCGCTATATAATTTGTTCTTACCTTAGTGCTAGTAAATAATTCAACATCATTAACCCATTCAATTATCAATTTGTTCCTTCTAAGGCTCAATGTCTCTATCTTTGATTTATCTACAGATTGAACATTATCCATTAATGTCTTATGATTATTGGGTTTTACTTTAAAAATATAATTAGCTTTATGATCACGAATTGTTTCTATCACTGGAGTTGTTGCATATAAGGCATCAGCATTGATTATTATCCCTAATTTATCATGATCCTTTCTAAATCTTGTCAAAAATCTCTTGAAAGCATTCGTCTCACAATCCTCTTTCTCATCACCATCTTGTACACGAATTTCCTCAGGCATTACTGGTATTACTTGTCGTAACCCAAATTTTACAATAGCCCCTTGTAATACTTGATGACAATGATATTGGTTATTTTTATGCCCTCTAATTAGGCAACGTTTACAACTCACTTTATCAGAGCTGTAATATTGTGTACCATCAACATTTAATAAGTATTTACCAGGAAATATTTGATATTGTTCTAGATGCTTCCCTCGTTGTAATTTACTAAATAATTCTTTGAAAATAGGTCTAAACGTTACGTCACTATCTACTTGGTCTATTACGTTCCTCATCCCCTGATCGCTAGGAAGCGATTGTACTGTAAACATGCTACGCAGATTATTACGTTGTTCCTTCCTTTCCATACGCCTTTGAAATTCTAGCAAAGATACTGATTGAAAATACATACACGCCAAACCAGATAACATAATATCTGCTATACTATTACTACTATTTACACCCCTTCTATCTTCTATACCAGCAAATCTATCTGCAATCATACTTCTGATTGCACTAAAACTTAAATGTTTCTTTGAATGCATAACTTGATACCAATATTATATTGATATTATCTTAGATAATTTATCCAACTTTGACTACTTTTTTAACTATTCCTCTACGAAAAACTTATTCCATATCCTTTTACTTACCTTCCTTCTATGACATATTTGGAATCGCTGGTAAGTATGGTGTTCATGCAACACAGATCAGTAACTGGAAAAAACAAGGTCTTGAGTTGTTATACCAATTGCAATAATTAACGCAGTGGTGTAAAATGGGTTTTTAACTGATAAAGGTACTCAAATGGCTAGGTTAATATTACCACAAGGTTTTCATGGTCATGATTTTATAAAAATGATGAAACATGAGCCGCATGGTCGAAATCGTATACGTTTATTGGCGATGTATCACCTTCAATTAGGCAAATCTTTAAAAGCCATATCTGAAATAGTGAAGTCACACTGGAAAACTGTGCAATCATGGCTCAGAAGATTTAGGAATCATGGTTTTGAAGGATTATTTGAATCACAAAGAAGCGGCGCCCCTAGGAAGATTAACACTATACAAGAGTCTGCTCTTTTTGATAAAATCAATACGCTCAGTGAAAGTAAAACTGGTGGGTATATAACTGGAAAGGAGCTACATATCATGTTACTTGAGGAATATGGTGCTAAATGCGCTTTAAAAACAGTCTACAATACTATGCACCGCCTTGGTTTTAGCTGGATTACTTCTCGTTCAATGCATCCAAAGTCAAATCAAGAGACTCAAAATACATATAAAAAAACTTCCCAGACATGTTAACAAAATTATTACCAAAAAATATCGATAGATGTAAAGTTGATATATGGTCTCAGGATGAAACTCGAGTTGGGCAACAAGGTAGCTTAACTCGTATATGGGCTAAGCGTGGCACTAGACCCCGTAAAGTTCGGCAACAGCAATTCATTTCAACATATATTTATGGAGCTGCTTGCCATGATACAGGAGAAGCTTTTGCATTAATTTTACCATATGCAAACACACAGGCAATGAATAAATTCTTAGAAGAGCTTTCTCGCAGTATTCAAGGCAACCGACATATAGCTTTACTAACGGATAATGCAGGTTGGCACACAGCCAAAAAACTAACTGTGCCAAGCAATATCACTTTGATACCGCTTCCGCCCTATGCACCGGAACTTAATGCAATGGAACAAGTTTGGGAATGGATCAAAAATCATTTCTTGTCTAACCAATGTTATGGTGTATATGAAGATATCGTCACTATGGCTTGTTACGCTTGGAATCAATTTGCTCATAATGTAGATTTAGTAAAATCAATTATGTATAGAGACTGGATAAACACACCGTGTTAATTATTGCAATTGGTATTAGTACAAGGTTTTAAGAATAAAACACAGAGTGCTGATCCAAATCAGCAGGGGTTAATCAAGAATCTATATGAGCAAATTGGTCAGTTAAGCGTTGAGTGTGACTGGCTCAAAAAAAAATCTGCATTGTTTGGAATTAAAGGTTAGGTGTAATATGATAGAGCCTAATCATAATAAGTTAACAATTGTACAACAGTGTAAGTTATTGGATATTAGCAGGTCAACCTATTACTATCAACCTACTGGTATTAGTGAACAAGATATCAAGATTATGGCAATAATTGATGAGACCTATACTATGCATCCATATTATGGTATGCGGCGGATGGCTAAATATTTACAAGCCCAAGGTTTTTCGGTAGGTCGTAAAGCTGTTAGACGTTACTACAAGATAATGGGTCTTGAAGCTGTTTATCCTAAAATAAATTTAAGCAAGAGGAATCAAGCGCATAAAATATATCCTTATTTACTAAAAGGATTAGAAATAGTATTGCCAAACCAGGTTTGGAGTGCAGATATAACGTATATAAGACTGAGCCAAGGATTCGTATATTTAGTAGCTATTATTGACTGGTATAGTCGTTATATTCTAAGTTGGCGAATCTCCATTAGTTTGGAAAGTGAATTTTGTGTAACAGCCCTTGAAGACGCTATAGAAAAATATGGTATGCCAAAAATATTTAAACTGATCAAGGAGTACAATTTACCTCGGAGAATTTTATTAGTATGCTAAAGCTACATAATATTTTGATTAGTATGGATGGTAAGGGACGAGCCTTAGATAATATTTTTATTGAACGTTTTTAGCGATCATTAAAACAGGAAAAAATTTATCGGATTATTCTAACAACAGTAAAGGAGGCAAAGACAGCAATTAACGAATATATGGACTTTTATAATAGACAAAGGATACATCAAGCTTTGGATTATAAAAATCCAGAATGTGTATATTTTGAAAAAAATATTGTATAAAAACAACAATTTAATTTTTGTGAATTATATCTCTATTTATCTAAATTTTTGTCTAGACAAAGGGGACCACCTTAATTCGTCTTAAAGTTGAGTGGATCGCAATGCTAAAATTTCCCTATGTATCCATAATGTCATATTTGGAATTGCTGAATAATCAAGTAGTAAAGCTAATAATTATTATAGGATTATTTTGAAATTTTTATATTCGAACAAATATGTGTAGCGACAACTAAAATAATTTGTTGTGCCTGCAAATTTTATCATTTCCTCTTCTGTCAGCCATTTTTTGGCACAACAACACTGAAGTCGGGAAACTTGATTATCGAGTTTAATCTCTTCTCATGCAATATTCAGGTTAATCTCTCATCTCCCAAATCTACACATTCTACTTCACTTTCTACCCATTTATTCATATCAATACCAACTTTATGATTTTCTTAGTTGATATTATTACATTATTTTTCCACCTCTTACAACTTGTGGGCAAAGATATGACTAAATGTGCATGAGGATTCGAGGACAAAAACAACAAAGAAATCGCCCATTAAAGAGAAATGTTCACAGCAACCTAATCTCTCCTAGCCAAGTAGGCATAGTCATCATGTTTTAGTAAATCAATATCATACGAAAAGCTTTTATTCGTTATATAATATTCTAGTAATCGTATCATACCTTGTTTATGCCTAGCCAATGCCTCTCTAGTGATATCTATCTCTAAAGTTTGGATTATTGGCTTTGAACTAGAAATTTTTACGTAAACAACCTGTTTAACGTTATGGATTTGCATACCAAAACCACCTTCTTGTAGCATTAACGCCTCAATTATTAGCTGCGGGGATAACCCAGTTTCTATATCTTTTCTACTAGGTAAGCTACCGGTTTTATAATCGATAATGACCGCTACCCCAAACTCATCTATCTCAATTCTATCAGCCACTCCAATTATTGTTAATTCTTGCCCAGCAATATTTAATGAAATTGCTCCTCTAGTTTCAGAATAAATATATTTACAACCATTTCTACGTTGTTCATCAAATTCAACAAAAGACTCAGCAATAGGCATAAATTTTATTTGCCAAATTTTTTGCGTATAGGTTGGTAAGATAACATCTTGTAAAAGATTATTACTAATATCCAATATTAAGCCAATTTTGTTATTCTCTAACTTGTTATAATTTTTTGAATATTGCTCTAAAACCTTATGAACAAAACTACCAAATTCAGATATTTTAGGCTCCTGCCCTACCCTATCTCTACTCCTGACATTCAAAATCTTCTTAGCGTAAAAACTATAAGGATTCCGTATCAACATTTCTATATCAGTAACTGATATTGTATCAGGAAAAATTGGGCTACTAACGTCATTGCAAGGAGGTGTCAGCTGACGAAGCAATCCATTACCAACCATTTCCCTAGTAGATTGCTTCGGTGCGGGATTTAGATTCCCGCCTACGCGGGAATGACCCAAAGGATTGAGGGGGTGACACGAAGGATTGCGGGAGTAACACAAAGGATCGCTGGAATGATATAGGGTTAATGTCAAACAATTTTCTGCAATCAAATTTTGATGCAACAAGTTCTGTTGTGCAATAAGTTGCAATTTTAGTAACAAATTCGATGGTAACAAACCAGATTTACCATCTTGTCTTTTTGATCTAGTAATTATTACTTGGGCATTATGCAGAAATAAATAAAAATAATATTGATAGATAGAAGTTCCCACAACCATATGTAATTTTTTTAACGTTTGCTCATTAATCCATTGGCTGATAGATGAGGATGATGACCAGCATCCTTCATTAAAGTCAGCTAAAATTACTAAATCAAATTTAAGTAATATTAAATCTTCTGCTTTACCAATAATTATATTTTTAGAATAATTATTATGAGCAAAATACTTACAATTAGACATTAAACCCTTCAGTAACTTTGGAAAATCTTTTTTATTATCTAAGGTTAAATTACAATTAGTATTTATTAACCCCGATAAAAAATTTGATAATTCAGCAGCTGACTGCTCATGCCAAATATCTCGGTAAAGTTTTTCAGCAATGCTAATCGAGGATTTTAATATTATAGCAAAATTATTGCCACTATTGCTATAAAGTAAGTTTATTAGCTTCTTACACCATTCTATTAATGCACTATCATTGGTTTTTTCTACTAGAGCCAGCATTTGATCAGATTGCCGGATAAAGCGGTTTTTATCACTCATTAAAATCTCTAATCTTTGAACTAATTTATGATTAATCAAAGGATTCTTTAATAGTAAAAATAACTTTTTTATATCAAAATCATTACATAATATTTCACTAATGGCAATTATTAGAGAACTAATTAGCGTTTTTGATAAATTATTACCTAGCAAATCTTGGAATTCTAGGGAATATTTGGTCAAAAAATTACAATAAAAATTCTTGGTTGTTTGATTATTGACAATAATAGCTATTTTCTTATCACTATATTGTTGGCAAATCAGACTTATTTGCTCTGCCTCTTGAAAAATATCTTCAAGCTCATAATATTTTATATGATCTACAGCTAATCGTTTAGGCTCATCAGGTACGGTATCTAGATTCTCGCCTTTTTGCATGTCATCCCTACGTAAGCAGGTATCTAGATTCCCGCCTACGCGGGAATGACATAAAGGATTGCTGGAATGACATTCATCAGAAATTATCCGATCGAAAAGCAAATGATTTGGCTGCTGATCGCCCAAAAGTTGGGAATCTGATAAATTTTTATTGAGAATTGTCAGTAATTTTTTAAAGTTATATAAGCAATCTTCTTCATGATTATAGTTATAGTCAATTGATGAGAAGTTGGTGACGTCGTCGCTCAATGCTCGCCTATTACTTATAGGCGTCGCTCCATCGCTCCTAGCATCAACTTCTCCTGAATTGACTATAGCCTGATTAACATTTATCATGTCATCCCTGCGTAAGCAGGGATCTAGATTCCCGCCTACGCGGGAATGACACGTACTAATAGACGGTAAAATTATAAAACTATCCGGTGAATTAGCAACATTCTTTAAGAAATTCCATGATATGGGATTATGCCCTACTATACCGGCTACTATCAAACTAGTATCGGCTCTTTTCAGCCTTGCTATCTCTGCATCCATCATAGTGAGCTGATAATTTAGCCGATCTTGCTTTCCTAACAATTTTATCTTCTCTTGCCATTCAGAATGGGCGTATTTAAGAAATTGATAAATAACACTCCAATGTTGCGATGGATTAATTTTTTCTATTTCATTTACCGAATCTATCGATAAATTATTACAAGCTAGCTGGTAAAATAACTCAGATATTGTTGAACAAAATTGTAAAGATTGGGTTATACTGAATTGTAAATCATGATAATTATGAATGATTTCTGCCAGGATAATTTTTTCTTGCAAAAACGTTATCGGCTGTAAATTTTCTGATGCGATAGTAAAAATTTCTTCACCTTCAGCCATAATATTAGACCAAGGAATAATATTTGGCAAAATCGCAATATGCTGTTTGTTAATCAAAATATTTTGTAAATTCCAACAATCGAAACCACTAGGCAATATAACCTTAAGAGTGCTAATAGAATTCTTCTCACTGAAATTATCTAAGATGAAATCAGCTAATATATCTAAAAACGATGATGATGGGTTAATTCTATAGAGGTTCATTAATTTCTTATTAGTTAGATTATATAAATGCTATAGCTATAATAGCATAATTTTATAACACCACTAATAGCTAAAACCCTTATAAAATTTATTTTAGTAAAGCCGGCAATTAAAGGAATGAATTTTCCCCATAATGGTATGAATATAAGCCATAATATCAATATGTTATATTTAAAAAAAAACTGAGATAATAATTGCTGGTTAGTATGAATCTGGGTATTTTTATAAAAATAAAAAATTCTCCATAACATTATACCAAAAAAATAATTTATACTAGTAGCAACTAATGAAGCAATAGTTGCTACCACCACTATTATTAAATTATTATAAACACCAAACATTTTCATAGAATGAACAATTAGTTCACTATCTAAACTTATAACTAAATTACCTACTAAACTATCGGTAAATAATAACGAATAGGCTTCAAACTGCTCCATAATTCAAACTAGTCTCAACAATTATAAATTCAAAAATGACAGAGCCTAGCAATTCGAGGGTCAGTCATTTTACTCTCTCGATTGGCTCTTTAGATAAACCTGTTAATTCAATGGTCTCATTAATAGCCTTATGTTTAGTAGCATAGTTTTTGCTATAGCTTTCATTGCTTCGGTTTTACCCTCGATTCTACCTTTGGCTTCAGTCACTACTAAAGTAACGCCTTGCTAATAAGTACCAGTTTACTGTACTTTCAATAGTTCATTGATTCTTGTAATAGATAATCTAGTCATTCTCGCCACTTCCTCAATAGAGTTGCCATTTTTTATCATCATTTTTATTAATTTAGCTTCACCTCTAGCCTCTCCGATTTGAATCCCTTCTTCTTTCCATACTTGAGCTATACTAGGCATAAGTTCTTCTCCTTTTTCTTTAGTTAAACTATTTTTTAATATTTTTTCTAACTCTATTTTATCATTTTGCTCAATAAAGATCAAAGTACGTCAATTCGGGATAAGGATATTGTGAACATGTAGATTAAAATCAAATTTTGTTGAAGGTTTATTTTTCTTTAATGAGTAAGCAACAAGAGTAGATAATATATGGACAAAGGCATTTATTGGTGATCTATGTCTAGTATGTTCAAGGTTCATTTTATTTTTTAGATAATCAAAAACTGTTTCAATTAAGTTACGCTTTCGAAGTAAGATTTTTTCTTTCAAATCCATTAATTTATTTTCCATATTCTTCTTAATTCCATGAATCATTTTTAAGCCTCTTTCATATAAATTTAAGAACAAATTTTGCTTAATATAACCTTTATCAGCTGCTATAATTCCAGTTAATCTTTTTGTTAACTCCGGTACTGGAACCCTATCATCTACATTGCCTTTGGTCACTTTTAATGCCATAAACTCCCCTTTATTATTGATTATTACATGTAATTTAAAACCATAAAAATACCCCATAGAGGATTTACTATGTTTGGCTAATCCTTTAAAAACTTTATTGCTATAACGCCTTTTATTGTGACAAGCTTTAATCGTTGTAGAGTCAATAAAATAAATACCTGTTTCCTCACCAAACAACAAATGAATCAACATATTTAGCGGTATGAATAATCGTGCCATTAATTCAACAAATCTATTATAACTCAAGGCTTTGGGAAAATCATCCTTATGCATGCACTCTATATAACTTTTATAGAAAAATTTAAAATTCTTAGCATAGGATGTATGAAACATAATTATTATTGTTAACATTTCACTTAGACTCATGCTACAACAGCGATTTCTTTGCTTATTTGATGGTAATAACTTTCTCTGTTCATACTCCAAATAAATTTTACAAAAATCATCTATAAAACTATATAATTCTGTGATATCTTTTTTCATGCCTGTAGTTTGTTTTTTTGTTTAAAAATATAAATACTGCAGGCACTCCTTTTTGACAATCCTTTTATCTATTACTATTTCATCTATATCTTATCCCGAACTGACGTAAAGTATACTGTAATAGATTTCTTATGTGGTCATAGCCTATTGTTATTTTACTCAATTTAGGCAAGAGATGAGAGATTTCTTGCCATCTTTTCAGTAATTGACGTTCGTTGATGTGTTTGAGGAAAAATAACAAAATCCCAGACCATACTTTTTCCTTGAGTTCTTCATCGGCAGCGATTCCAAATATGTCATAGAAGGAAGGTAAGTAAAAGGATATGGAATAAGTTTTTCGTAGAGGAATAGTTAAAAAAGTAGTCAAAGTTGGATAAATTATCTAAGATAATATCAATATAATATTGGTATCAAGTTATGCATTCAAAGAAACATTTAAGTTTTAGTGCAATCAGAAGTATGATTGCAGATAGATTTGCTGGTATAGAAGATAGAAGGGGTGTAAATAGTAGTAATAGTATAGCAGATATTATGTTATCTGGTTTGGCGTGTATGTATTTTCAATCAGTATCTTTGCTAGAATTTCAAAGGCGTATGGAAAGGAAGGAACAACGTAATAATCTGCGTAGCATGTTTACAGTACAATCGCTTCCTAGCGATCAGGGGATGAGGAACGTAATAGACCAAGTAGATAGTGACGTAACGTTTAGACCTATTTTCAAAGAATTATTTAGTAAATTACAACGAGGGAAGCATCTAGAACAATATCAAATATTTCCTGGTAAATACTTATTAAATGTTGATGGTACACAATATTACAGCTCTGATAAAGTGAGTTGTAAACGTTGCCTAATTAGAGGGCATAAAAATAACCAATATCATTGTCATCAAGTATTACAAGGGGCTATTGTAAAATTTGGGTTACGACAAGTAATACCAGTAATGCCTGAGGAAATTCGTGTACAAGATGGTGATGAGAAAGAGGATTGTGAGACGAATGCTTTCAAGAGATTTTTGACAAGATTTAGAAAGGATCATGATAAATTAGGGATAATAATCAATGCTGATGCCTTATATGCAACAACTCCAGTGATAGAAACAATTCGTGATCATAAAGCTAATTATATTTTTAAAGTAAAACCCAATAATCATAAGACATTAATGGATAATGTTCAATCTGTAGATAAATCAAAGATAGAGACATTGAGCCTTAGAAGGAACAAATTGATAATTGAATGGGTTAATGATGTTGAATTATTTACTAGCACTAAGGTAAGAACAAATTATATAGCGGCATGGGAGCTAGTGCCGCAGAAAGATGGTAGTAACAAAAGTCAGTATTATGGTAAATGGATTACTGATCTAGAAATCACCTCAGATAATGCTAAAACAATAATAGACGGAGCAAGAGCACGTTGGAAAATAGAGAACGAATGCTTTAATAGCTTAAAGAATCATGGTTATAATATAGAACATAATTACGGTCATGGTTCTGAGAATCTATGTTATAATTTCTACAATTTTACTTTGTTAGCATTTACTATTCATCAAATACACCAATTAGTTGATAAATTATTTCAAGAAATGAGGGAGCAATTTGGTAGATTAGGATCGTTATGGGAACGAATAAGAAGTTTAGTAGACCTTTTTTTCTTTGAATCAATGGAAATGTTATGGGAGATATTAGCTGGCAAACGAGATTACAGAGTCCCGCCAATATAGATTCGACCTATCAAAAGCTTTTTCTAGAGCAATAGACTTATTTATTGCTAACCGTTGGTTTTTACCAAATTGATTACAATAACGTGAATTATGATAAGTTTGTATAAAAATATTTATAGAATTCAAGAAAATACATACAAATCTTTAACAGAAAAATAGATTATTCGTCTTAAAGTTGAGTGGATCGCAATGCTAAAATTTCCCTATGTGAGCCTTTCTAATTAAGTGTGTAAATTTTTCATAGGGCTTAAATTCTACCTTCAAATTTTATCAAAAAGTGAGCCATAGCTGCGTTCCAGTTCGGAATCGGCATAACCCATTTCTTGGTCATATAATCAATTGCCAAATATAAGGTCTTAAAAACGGCATTATCATTTGGAAAAACCCTTTTATTCTTAGTAACCTTACGTAATTGGCTATTGACAGATTCTATACTATTAGTTGTGTATATTACTTTCCTTATCGCCTCAGGGTATTCTAGAAAAACCATTAAATTTTCCCAATGAACATACCAAGATTTAGCAATTTGTGGATACTGTTTACTCCATTTAGCTTCAAAAGATTCTAAAGCAAGATGTGCTTCTTCCTCTGTGCTAGCAGTATATATAGGCTTTAAATCAGCCGCTAATTCTTTTCGGTCTTTATATGATACATATTTTAAACTATTTCTAATCTGATGTACAATACATAATTGATGTTCGGTTTTCGGAAAAACTGCTTCTATTGCCTCAGACATACCGGTTAAATTATCACTGCAAGCAATAAGCATGTCTTGCATACCTCTGTTCTTCATCTCAGTAAAATTACCAAGCCAAAATTTAGCTCCTTCATTTTCACTGTTCCACAATCCTAAAATATCCTTCCTTCCAGATAAATCAATACCTAATGCTACATATACAGACTTATTGATAATTCGTTTATCTTGACGTACTTTTACTACTAAACAGTCAAAAAATACTATAGCATATACTCGATCCAATGGTCGGCTTTGCCATATCTTGACATCCTCAATTACATCATCAGTAATTTGACTTATCAAACTTTCGCTAACGTCAGCTCCATACAATTCTTGCATTTGAATCTTAATATCAGATAAGCTCATTCCTTTAGCGTATAACGATATTATTTTATCATCAAATCCTTCAATACGTCTTTGACGCTTCGGAATTAATGCAGGTTCAAATGTACTACTTCTATCCCTTGGAACCTCAATCTCTACAACTCCATTATTTGTTACTAGATTCTTTACTTTACTACCATTACGAACATTATTGCTATCAGTATGACAATATTTATCATATCCTAAGTGATTATTCATCTCTGACTGCAATGCCTTCTCTACAAGCCTTTTGGTTAATTGTTTTAATAAACCATCCTCTTTAAATAAAGTTGATATATCTGTATCATTATTTATTAATAAATCTATTGCTTGATTCATTGCTTCATTTTGTTTGTGACGCATTATAATTTCTCCTTTTGTTATATTATATTTTTATATAACCTTTGAAAAATTTACACACTTATTTGTACAGAGCCCCCTATGTATCCATAATGTCATATTTGGAATTGCTGGGCTCAGTCTTATATACGTTATATCTGCACTCCAAACCTGGTTTGGCAATACTATTTCTAATCCTTTTAGTAAATAAGGATATATTTTATGCGCTTGATTCCTCTTGCTTAAATTTATTTTAGGATAAACAGCTTCAAGACCCATTATCTTGTAGTAACGTCTAACAGCTTTACGACCTACCGAAAAACCTTGGGCTTGTAAATATTTAGCCATCCGCCGCATACCATAATATGGATGCATAGTATAGGTCTCATCAATTATTGCCATAATCTTGATATCTTGTTCACTAATACCAGTAGGTTGATAGTAATAGGTTGACCTGCTAATATCCAATAACTTACACTGTTGTACAATTGTTAACTTATTATGATTAGGCTCTATCATATTACACCTAACCTTTAATTCCAAACAATGCAGATTTTTTTTTGAGCCAGTCACACTCAACGCTTAACTGACCAATTTGCTCATATAGATTCTTGATTAACCCCTGCTGATTTGGATCAGCACTCTGTGTTTTATTCTTAAAACCTTGTACTAACAACTCAAGACCTTGTTTTTTCCAGTTACTGATCTGTGTTGCATGAACACCATACTTACTGGTTATCTGGGCTATTGTTAGCTCTCCCTTAATTGCTTCTATGACAATTTTGGCTTTCTCCTCAGCACTATATTGCCTTACTTGTTTTTTCATCTCTAGCTCTCCTTGTTTGCTAAAGAATTCTATCTCATTTTTCTTATTTTTCTGTCCAAAATATTGGAACCATTATAGCTGTTGAAATAAACCATCTCGACCAAATAACTCCGATGGATCTGCTTTTGATAATAATTCTTCTACTAGCTGATTACTGATGTTTAATGTATCTTTATCTGTATCTAATTTTTTAGCCATAATTCCTCCTTGCTTGCTTAAGTTACTTTTTTTACAGTAATCTCTTACTGCTTTCTTTGCAACTTACACAAACTATAGGACAGACTCACTAAATAAATAATTTGTTGTGCCTGCAAATTTTATCATTTCCTCTTCTGTCAGCCATTTTTTGGCACAACAACACTGAAGTCGGGAGCCTCGACATAATTACGGATTTTATTCAGAATACTTATTCATTAACTCTTTAACTTTCGTTCTCTTTATTGTTACTATTCTTTACTCGCAATATTTATCAATTATCAATTTTTATTTAGTTGACATAGTTTCTTCTTTTTTCTCAACTAAACTAATTTGCAACATATTCGCTACCATTGGTGACTACTGCATAAGCAATCCTTGCTAACTTATTTGCTAAACCAACACATATAATATTATATGATTTATTTTCAGCAAATTTCTTCACTGCCCACTGCACTAGTTTATCTTTCGATTCCTTACCACTTTTTGCTCTTATTGCTATTGTCCTTGCAGCTTGAATCAACATAGTTCTGGCATATCTATCTCCCTGTTTGGTAATCCCTCCTAAAACTATCTTATCTCCTGAGCTATGTTGCTTTGGTACCAAACCAAGCGAAGCAGCAAAATCCCTTGGGGTTGGATAACTTTCCATTGGGGCTACACTCAAACAACTAGCATTGATTGCTCCAATGCCAAAAATTGTCTGCAACCTAGTAGCTTTCTCACTTTGCTTATTATTGCTGATAATCAGCTTTTCTAAAGTTTTCTCTTTGTCACATAAATCCTCAATTTCTTTACATTCTAAAAGTAAAATTGACCGTATCCCAGAATTTATATAACCTTTACTATACGCTAACTCTACCTCCAGCCTACATGATTTGCAAAATTTATTTTTACTTAATTTTGTATTATAGCCATATTTACATAAACTTGATATTGTAGAATTAGTTTTTTGCACACGATCTCTGATCGTATTACTTCTAATTTTATGCAAAAATTTTATATCTTGTTCCTCTTTGCTTTTTGGCAGCACAGTTTTTAATTCTGGATCACGAGCCGCTTTGCATATTGCTAACGCATCGTTATAATCATTTTTCTGTTTCGATGTAGCATAAACTTTTACATCTTTTGTTTTCATTAGTTTGACTTGCAAACCAAGCTTAGCAATTTCCTGTGACCAATAATTAGCTCCTCCACATGCTTCCATAGCTACCAATGAACTTTTATCGAGATTGCTTAAATAGGCTATTATACCAATTGCAATAATTAACACGGTGTGTTTATCCAGTCTCTATACATAATTGATTTTACTAAATCTACATTATGAGCAAATTGATTCCAAGCGTAACAAGCCATAGTGACGATATCTTCATATACACCATAACATTGGTTAGACAAGAAATGATTTTTGATCCATTCCCAAACTTGTTCCATTGCATTAAGTTCCGGTGCATAGGGCGGAAGCGGTATCAAAGTGATATTGCTTGGCACAGTTAGTTTTTTGGCTGTGTGCCAACCTGCATTATCCGTTAGTAAAGCTATATGTCGGTTGCCTTGAATACTGCGAGAAAGCTCTTCTAAGAATTTATTCATTGCCTGTGTGTTTGCATATGACGTCAGTTCGGGATAAGATATAGATGAAATAGTAATAGATAAAAGGATTGTCAAAAAGGAGTGCCTGCAGTATTTATATTTTTAAACAAAAAAACAAACTACAGGCATGAAAAAAGATATCACAGAATTATATAGTTTTATAGATGATTTTTGTAAAATTTATTTGGAGTATGAACAGAGAAAGTTATTACCATCAAATAAGCAAAGAAATCGCTGTTGTAGCATGAGTCTAAGTGAAATGTTAACAATAATAATTATGTTTCATACATCCTATGCTAAGAATTTTAAATTTTTCTATAAAAGTTATATAGAGTGCATGCATAAGGATGATTTTCCCAAAGCCTTGAGTTATAATAGATTTGTTGAATTAATGGCACGATTATTCATACCGCTAAATATGTTGATTCATTTGTTGTTTGGTGAGGAAACAGGTATTTATTTTATTGACTCTACAACGATTAAAGCTTGTCACAATAAAAGGCGTTATAGCAATAAAGTTTTTAAAGGATTAGCCAAACATAGTAAATCCTCTATGGGGTATTTTTATGGTTTTAAATTACATGTAATAATCAATAATAAAGGGGAGTTTATGGCATTAAAAGTGACCAAAGGCAATGTAGATGATAGGGTTCCAGTACCGGAGTTAACAAAAAGATTAACTGGAATTATAGCAGCTGATAAAGGTTATATTAAGCAAAATTTGTTCTTAAATTTATATGAAAGAGGCTTAAAAATGATTCATGGAATTAAGAAGAATATGGAAAATAAATTAATGGATTTGAAAGAAAAAATCTTACTTCGAAAGCGTAACTTAATTGAAACAGTTTTTGATTATCTAAAAAATAAAATGAACCTTGAACATACTAGACATAGATCACCAATAAATGCCTTTGTCCATATATTATCTACTCTTGTTGCTTACTCATTAAAGAAAAATAAACCTTCAACAAAATTTGATTTTAATCTACATGTTCACAATATCCTTATCCCGAATTGACGTATATGGTAAAATTAATGCAAAAGCTTCTCCTGTATCATGGCAAGCAGCTCCATAAATATATGTTGAAATGAATTGCTGTTGCCGAACTTTACGGGGTCTAGTGCCACGCTTAGCCCATATACGAGTTAAGCTACCTTGTTGCCCAACTCGAGTTTCATCCTGAGACCATATATCAACTTTACATCTATCGATATTTTTTGGTAATAATTTTGTTAACATGTCTGGGAAGTTTTTTTATATGTATTTTGAGTCTCTTGATTTGACTTTGGATGCATTGAACGAGAAGTAATCCAGCTAAAACCAAGGCGGTGCATAGTATTGTAGACTGTTTTTAAAGCGCATTTAGCACCATATTCCTCAAGTAACATGATATGTAGCTCCTTTCCAGTTATATACCCACCAGTTTTACTTTCACTGAGCGTATTGATTTTATCAAAAAGAGCAGACTCTTGTATAGTGTTAATCTTCCTAGGGGCGCCGCTTCTTTGTGATTCAAATAATCCTTCAAAACCATGATTCCTAAATCTTCTGAGCCATGATTGCACAGTTTTCCAGTGTGACTTCACTATTTCAGATATGGCTTTTAAAGATTTGCCTAATTGAAGGTGATACATCGCCAATAAACGTATACGATTTCGACCATGCGGCTCATGTTTCATCATTTTTATAAAATCATGACCATGAAAACCTTGTGGTAATATTAACCTAGCCATTTGAGTACCTTTATCAGTTAAAAACCCATTTTACACCACTGCGTTAATTATTGCAATTGGTATTAACTCATCTCTTGTAACTTTTTGATAACCTATTTTTTTGCCATTTTGATCGACTTGCACCAAGTGCATACTATTTTTTGCTAAATCTATTCCTATTATAGTATTTTTTGTGCTATTATTTATCATGGTATGGACCTATTAATTAAATTATTATTTAATTTGGAGCAGCTGAAAACTATTTTTCAGCTGACTCCGTACAAGTAAAGCATATTTCGCTTCACTCGTCCATACCATCATTCCCGCATAGTGGGAATCTGGATACTGCACCGAAGCAGGTATGACATAAAACGGGATTGCTTCAAAGCCACTAAAGTGGCTTTGAGCCATGACGCTGAGGCTAAATACTAATCGGATTAACTTTAACATAAATTTGCTGATATATATCAAAGCCAACTGGATTTAGCTTGTAATCAATTTCTGCTTGCTGCAAATGTTTCAGTGTCTTAATGCAATCCTCTAATTTAAGCTTATTTACAGCTTTTTTAAAACTTGCCACATATTTATAGAAAATTGGTGGGGATAGTGATTTTACCGCTACATCTATATCAATACCAATTTCTAACTTACTTAATACGATGTATAAATTTAGATAATATCTGATTAATGCTCTGATAATTAGCACTTCATTAATGTTTTGTTGTTTTAATTTATTGAATTCTTGTAAAAAATTATCAGCATCTTTTGAGGAAAAATAAGCACATAAATTATCCCCATTTCCCATAAAATCATCACTAACTACCTGCCGTGCATCATCTAAAGTAATTTGCTCTTTATCAAATGTAAAATATGTTAATTTATCGATTTCACTAACTAGCGTTTGATGGTCACCTTTTAGGCGAGTTGTTAAATAGTTAACAGCATCTTCTTTTATAACCTTCCCTACACTATTACATTTATGTAAAATTATCTTAGCAATTTTTTGTTCATCGTCATGATAACAAGCTAGAGAAGCCAAATAAGTTTCCGTTTCAAAGAACTTACGTATGCTAGAAGAAGTTGATAATTCATCAGCAATAAACACTAAGAAATGTACTGAATCTTTACTAAGAGCAAGTTTTAAAGATTTATCTATAGATTCTCCAACTGATCTTACAGTAATCAATTGTTTTTGCATAAAGAAATTTTGGGTATTAACTAAAGTTTCAAGCGACCGAGATTTAATCTCTGAATATTCTATAGAGGTTTTTAGTAAATCAAATTTCTTTACTAAGGCTTTACAAACTCTATCTATATACCCCTTATCTGGACCATAAAGTAACAGAGCCTTAATTTGTCCATTTTCTACCTTATCAAGTAGCTGCATAGTTTGTGATAGATAGAATTTCATCTTTAATGATATTTTGTTTAAAATATAAAATTAATCTTTCCAGTATCTCATTCGCCCCTTGTTTTGTAAGGTCTTCCAATGCCTTATCATTATCTACATAACTATGATAAGGTGAAGAAGCTGTACTATAAGAGGTCACATGACGGAATGTTCCTGAGGTAACCTGTTGATTAGTCACAATATCAACTAACCTATATTGAATAGTTTGACTTACTGTTTCTCTTAACACATCAGAATTTTTTTGAATAATAAGCGGTAAACTTTTGTTAGTAAAATTTACCTTTAATAAATACTTTGTTGTTGATGTTGTAGATTTTGGTAGAATACTAGACAAATAGTAACAAAATTCTGCCCCAGCAATAGAGTTTATTGGTTCAACTTCAATAGCACTTAATTGGCTTAATTCTTGTAAACTATATTTATCACTATATACAGGTCTTAAACTACAAGAGGTACATAAAAACAAGTAAGTGACGATTACTAATAAACTCAAGCTACTCTTTATCAACTATTAGCCCCCTCCTGTTTAGCTAATTCCTGAGATTGCCCATTATCAGCCACTTTGTTTTTATTATAGTTACGCCTTCTAGGGGGACGAGTATAACTTGATTTCTTATCAATATATTTACGATTTGACTTAATGGTATCAACAACGTTTTCATTGTCCAACTCAGTTACCACTAATGCCTTATCACTTTCTTGACTAGACTCAACAACCTCTTTATCAATTTTTTCGTTATCAATTGCTATTTCTACATTTTTATTTAACTCACTACTAGCTTCTAACTTATCAGGAGTTTTCCATTTTTGCTTCTTTCTATTAGGATTTGAACTAGTAGGTGGCTCTTTATTAATCTTTTCCTCTTGATAATTAGAAGACTGATTTTGAATTAATGGTTTACTAGTAGCTCCAGCATGGCTAGATTTTTTTGGCAATTTTATTTTTTCAATTGAATAATTATCAGAAGTGGCAGATGGATCAACGTGGAATCTTAACTTTAAATTATATTTTTCTTCAATTAGAGATATTTCTGAACGCTTATTATTCAGTAAATAGATGACTGAATGAATATTAGCAAAAACATTTACTAGATCGATATTTTCATTAAAAATTTCATTCTCTATCGTACGTAAAATTAACATAGCATTTGACTCATCTGCTCTAACAAGCCCTTTGCCATTACAATATGAACAAATTGATGAATTCGATTCCAAAAATGATGGTCTTAATCTTTGCCGAGACATCTCAAGCAAACCAAATTGGCTAATATTAGCAGTTTGAATTCTTGCCCGATCTCGACTTAGAAATTCCTTAAAAGACCTCTCAATAATTCTACGATTTCTAGCATCATACATATCGATAAAATCAATAACTACTAAGCCTGATAAATCTCTTAATTTAATTTGCCTAGCAATTTCTCTGGCAGCTTCCAAGTTGGTCTTTAACGCCGTTTCTTCAATATTTTTCTCAGCAGTTGCTCTGCCTGAGTTAACATCAATTGAAATAAGGGCTTCTGTTGGATTTATTACTATATACCCACCAGAAGGTAAAGCAAAAACAGGCTGATATAATTTGGTTAGCTGTTCCTCAATAACAAATTTTGTAAAAATTGGTACTTTACTTTTGTATTCTTTGAGCTTACTAATATCGGTAGGTAATATATCCTTCATGAATCTTACAGCGTTTTGATATGACTCACTACCCTGTATTATCAATTCTTTAACCGTATGATCAAACATATCTCGGATGACTTTTTGAATCAGCCCATCTTCTTCATGTATAAAACATGGAGCTATAGATTTAAGGGTACTCTCTCTAATTTTATTCCATAATTTTACTAAATAATCATAATCTCTTTTGATGTCTAAAGTAGTACATCCAGCACCAGCCGTACGAATTATAATACTTGATACGGTGCTACTATTATTTGAAGTTATTTTACTGACAATATTCTTAAGCCTTCTCCGTTCATCAGCATTGGATATCTTACGTGATACACCATTCTGGGAGGGCGTATTAGGCATTAAAACACAATATTTCCCAGCAAGAGACATAAAGGTGGTAAACGATGCTCCTTTATTACCTCTTTCCTCTTTGGTAACTTGAACAAGCAAAACCTGCCCTTTTTTTATTACTTCTTGAATTTTATATTGCTTTTGTTTATTTTCTTCATCTTTATCACTTCTCTCAACATTTATTGTTTCAATGTCATTATCTAGAACATCTAAATTAAATTCTACCTGAATTTTTTCGTCCACTAATCTTTCTATAGCATTTAAATCAATTTCTTCACTATCTATTATCAGATTATAATTTCTCTTTGTTTCGGACTCCACAAGATCATCTTGGGTAATATCTGAAAGAGAGATTTCTTGTAATTTGTTTATAGAAGGCAAAGATTTAAGATCAGATGCTGGTATATTATAATAATATGGGCTAATTTCAGTAAAAGGTAAGAATCCGCTCTTGTCAGGACCATAATCTATAAAGGCAGCCTGCAGGGCTGGTTCAACTCTTATAACTTTTGCAAGATATATATTACCCTTGTTTTGCTGTTTTATCGCAGTTTCATATTCAATATCTTCAATATTATTATTCTGATTTAGTAATACTACCCTTGTTTCATTAGGAAAGTTAGCATCAACTATAATTTTCTTACTCATTAATTTTTTACTCGTAAATTTCTAGGTACATCTCTAATATTTTGTAAACCTAGCAATATTAAACAATATCTATTTTATTATGACAAATTTAAAAAACATTCATATCTTTTTAAGTACACTACCTAATAAATAACTACCATTAGAAACTTCTTAGCCATCTTACGCAAATTCGCTGTTCTATAAACCTAAATTTTATTCATGGTCATAATAAAATTAATTAGACAAATTTTAATGAATAAGCTAATGTACTTTTGATTACACAAACTTCTTAAACGCCTCTCTATTAAGAAATTTATATACGATGTAATCTAGTTTAGCAAACAATATTTATGACCCAAGATAATCATTTAAAAACAGCTTTGCTATTGTTTATTAGTGTATTTCTTTTCGCATGTATTACTTACATCAATGCACTAGTAATACCAGATTTTTTAATAAGTAAAGGTCTATCTGGAGATCAGCTAGATCATATCGAATCAATCGAAATGTTAGGTTATATAATAGCTGGTTTATTCTTAACCCCATTAATTAATAAAATCAGTGACAACAAAACTACCATTATTAGTTTAATCTTACTGATAATAGGTATATTAAACCTAATTATGATTAAGGATTACACCATCCTTAAAATCAATTTTATTATAATGGCATCCGCCTACTACACTTACATAACCACTACTATCATCAAAATAGTGGAGTTAACCAATAACTATAAATATTTTGCTCTTATTATCTTTTCTTTGCTATGGATAGCTGGACAATTTACCGTTGATTTACTAGCCGAATTTCTAGAATCAGCGACAAATGGGTTATTATTATGCGTATCACTTTATAGTTTTATTATTATAACTTGCTTACAAAGAGATAATATTAACAAAAATACAATTTTAGTTTCTAGATTTTCATTTTTAATTGAGAACATAGAATTACAGGTTTTAACAGGCTTTATGGTATCTTACATTACTTTCGATATATTGTGGTATTATGAGGAATTTGCTTTAGAAAAACACTTTCCTGTATCAAAGATAGACACTATTTCCCATTATACTCTTATGAGTATATTTTTCTTGATATCACCTGTTATTTTATCATTAAAAATAATCAATAAATATCTTGCTAACTTAATACTGATGATTATCCTCTTAGCCAGCTTTATTCTTTTACCCCACTATGGGGTCACTTTAATAGGCAACATCTATCTCCTTTCTACAATTGGTGTATGTTTATGTGCTATTTTTATTTGTAATATATTAATATTATCCGGTAAATTTGAAGCCCAAGATTTGAGAACCGCACTGGCAATATATTTCACTATGTGTGCTATTGGTATTTATTCTGGAGCTTTATCTTCTTATATAGCCCATGGACTTTATGATGGACAAGGTTTTCTATTTTCTACATATACTGTTGTTGGGACTTTTGCACTTTATTATTCTTGGTACTTTTTTAAACGAAAATTATACAGATTTCCTACTTAGAGCGATTAAATAGATCTCTACTGACTCTTTACGGCTAGAAGATGGTTTAAAATGCTTAACCTTATGAAAATTAAGTTTAATTCTGTTCAAGGCACTATTTTCTGTACCACCTCGAAAAATTTTAGCAATAAAATGCCCTCCCGGCTTTAAAGCTTTTAAGGCAAAATCAAGGGCATGTTCACATAAGTCAAGAGTTCGAATATGATCAGTTGTTGCATGACCTGTTGTGTTCGCAGCCATATCACTCATTACAATATCAGCCTTACCATTTAGCATTTTTATAATAGTCTCTTCAGTATCTTCAGCATAAAAGTCTTTTTGCAAACAATCTACACCAATGATTGGCTCAATCTCAAGCAAATCAACGGCAATTATCATACTATTGTTACTAGCCGATTTATCAGATTTAATAATTTTGGCAGCAACCTGGCTCCATCCCCCTGGGGCAGCCCCTAAATCAACTAATTTCATCCCTGGTTTTAACAAATTAAATTTCTCATGAATTTCCAGCAACTTATAAGCTGATCTGGATCTGTAACCATCAAGTTTGGCTTTAGCAACGTAAGGATCATTTAATTGGCGTGCAAGCCACTCTTTTGATGAAGTTTTTCGCCTTTTTGCAGTTTTAACGGCAACAAATTTACCTCTAAAACCTGATATGTTAGATGTCATGATCGGCAATCTCTTCAAAATTTTCGCTAGATATTTTAGCAATTCTATCCAATACAGAATTAACAAAACCAACCTCGCCCTCACTCAACATATCATTTGTAATGTCGGTGAATTCATTAATTACCACTTTATTCGGTACATTTGGAAAAAATTGTAATTCACAAATTGCCACACGCAGAAGAGCAAGAAGCAGAACAGGTAAGCTAGTAATTTGCCATTCAGCTGTTAAATGCCTTGATATCATCTTATCAATTTGAGGTAGATTTACAACTACAGACTTTACTAACAATTCAAAATGGCTTATACTTAATTTTACTTTTATTGGTTTATTTAAACTAGCTGTTAGATTGGTTGTTAAACTATTAGCCGCTCTCTCATCTTGATAGAATTGAATAATTTGCTGTATGATTTTTTCTATGTTGTGCTTAGGATCTTCCGGTTTATACTGATAAATTGCTTGTACCGCAGCAATGCGTGCTATCGTTTTGGTGTTAATTTTGGCTGAGGTCATAAAATTTTCAATTATTTGCTACATTATAATCAATTCAGGAGAATTTGGGGCTAGGAACGATGGAGTGACGAGTGACAACGCATAGGCATCAGTTTAAGAAAATAAAGTCATTGCGAGCCACCGTAGGTGGCGTGGCAATCCATTTTGTGGATTGCTTCGTCGACCTTAAGGTCTCCTTGCAATGACGGTTTCTCAATTATTGTTTTCTTAAACTGATGTTTATGAGTGACAACGTCCCCAACTTCTCATCAATTGACTATAGCTATAGCAAAAAAGTATAACTTAGTAAACCTCTTAAAAAAATAATGAGTTGTATGTTATCAATATTCGGATTTATTCTAACCATCAGCCTATTAGTATTTGTTCATGAGTTTGGTCATTATTACGTAGCTAAAATGTTTGGGGTAAAGGTCGAGGAATTCTCGATAGGTTTTGGCAAGGAACTATTCTCTAAAATAGACAAAGATGGCGTAAAATGGAAAATTTGCACCATACCCTTAGGTGGTTACGTTAAAATTTATGGATTTGACTCTGCAACATTTGAAAAACCCAAATCTTGGGAAGTGAATTCTTTAGAGCATCCGAATCCGGCACATTACGCCTTTCTTAGCAAGCCCCTCTATGCCCAATTCTTAATTATAGCCGCTGGACCTATAGCTAATTACTTGTTAGCCATTCTAATATTCACAACTATTTATTTTTCCCACGGTCAAATAGAGATACCACCAATAATTGGTGAAGTGGTAGCTAATTCCCCTGCAGAACTAGCTGGACTTACAAAAAACGATAAAATTATTATAGTGAATAATAATAAAATTAACAGTATCGCCGATTTACAAAACAACCTATTAACCAATGGAATCAAGCCTCTCCATCTTTTAGTTGACAGAAATGGTGAGTTTGTAGATATTTCTATAATTCCGGTAGAGAAAAAACTAGATAATCATCCTAATCTAAAAAGACCTTATATAGGAATTATTGCTAAAAATGAGCCTATTTATATTAAAATGAATATTTTTCAAAGTATCTATCAAGGATCCGTAGACGTTATTTATATCTCAAATTTAATTTTAGGACATTTTGGACAAATGCTAATGGGGACAAGATCATTAAATGAAATTGGTGGACCAATTACCATTGCCACAGAATCAGGAAAATCTTTAGAACGAGGAGTAGCAAGCTTTGCCTTATTTGTTGCCATGATATCAATTAATCTAGGTTTGCTTAATTTGCTACCAATTCCAGTTCTGGATGGTGGACATTTAGTATTTATAATATATCAAATAATTTTTGGTAAAACACTTAGTGGGGCAATAAAAAATGTTATACTAAGATTAGGTATAGGGATAATTATTTTTCTTATTGTAATTTCTCTGTCAAATGATATAAAAAACTTAGTTTTTAAATAATTAAGTTAACCCGAATAAGTTTTAGACATTCCAGGAGTCATTGCGAGCTGATGTATCCCCACGAAATTGTTGCAAAATAGCAAGAATTGATAGAATATCTTCATTATTTAATGATGATGGAGATAGTAGGTTATGGATGTAAAAACAGTATTAAATGAAGTAATAAAAGAACATTGTCCTTTTATACAAATAATCGTTTAAATGCGTTACTTGATGTTGCAGAAGGCTTGCGATATAGTCAGAATTTGTCTTTGAGTGCAATTGGCAGGAACTTGAGTGGTGATAGTAAAGTAAAACATAAAATAAAAAAAGTTGATAGATGTATAGGTAACAAACATTTATATAACGAGGTTGATAATCTCTATAGTGCTTTATCATATTTCATATTTGAGTTTATCAAGCATTCTAATGATGACAGTGTTGTGATTGATTTATGTTATCTTAAAGATGATCGCATGGTACAAATGCTAAGTGCTCAATTTTGTACAAGAGGGATGAGTTTACCTTTGTATCAAGATGTGTTTGAAGAAGGTGAATTAAAGGGCAGAACGGTAGAATTTTTAAATAAATTAAAGAGTATAATACCTGATGGAAAAAGGGTTATTGTGATTATGGACGCTGGCTTTCATATTGAATGGTTTAAGGAAATAGAAAAACAAGGGTGGAGTTGGGTGTGTCGGGTACGACAAGGAAAAGATTTAAAATTAGCTAAGAATGAGGATTGGATATCAGTTGAAAATTTCATGCCATCAATTGGTTCAAAAACGATGGAATGTGGTACGATTCTGCTAACCAAAGCTCATAAATATTCCTGCAAAATGGTTACAACTTGCAAAGTCCCTAAGGGTCGAGTGCAGAAGGTTAGCAGGAATCGTACTAGCAGTAAAACAGCAAATGGTTCATATAACAAAGTTGCAAAAGAACCTTGGATATTGGTAACTAACTTAAGTTCTGATGAATATAAGGGAGTGGAAATAGTGAGGTTATATAGCAAACGTATGCAAATAGAGGAGACGTTTCGAGTGATAAAAAGTCATCAATTTGGTCTTGCTGGAAGATATATTCGAACTTTAGATGTGAATAGATGGGGAGTTTTAATGTTACTATCTGCCATTGTTATTATAACATATTGGGTTATAGGTGTGGTAGGCTATAGCCAAGGTATGCAAAGAATTTTCCAACCTAACACAGTAAAAGATAAAAAGATTTATTCGTATTTTACCCTTGGGAAATTTATTATTGAATTTAATTATTTGCATGCCATAAAACCATTGGTAGAACCCCTGGCATCTATTATAAAGACGGAGCTTTGTCGTGCTTAATTTCGTGGGGATACATCAGATTGCGAGGAGGCGTTAGCCGACGAAGCAATCCATTTTTAGTCACTTTTTGGATTGCTTTGTCGCCGCAAAGCGGCTTCTCGCAATGAAGCCAATGCTAAATACTAATCGAGTTAGCTATAAAATTAAAATATTAAAGAAAAGAAGGTTCTTGTGAAAATAAAAGTCAAATCAACTATTAAAATAGCTATTTTGGCAACAACTATTTTATATAATATCTCCGCTTTATCAGCTGAGTATGTTAAAGAAATAACTATTCAAGGTAATAAAAGGATTGAAACCTCAACTATTGAAAATTATTTAAAGCTTCAAGTTGGAGAAGAATATAGTTTGTCAAGAGCAGATGAGGCAATCAAAAATCTTTACGCAACATCTTTATTTGAGAATATAACTATTAGACTAGTAAGTGGTGGCAATTTGATAGTTACTGTCTCAGAAACTCCTTTTATTGCTAAGGTAATATTCAAAGGTAATTCTAAACTCAAAACCTCTGTATTATCGAAGGAAACAATTACTATGGCTGGCGAATCAATGAGTCGGGCTAAAATCCAACTGGATGTCGAGAAGATTAAGGAGATGTATAAACGTTCCGGTCGTTATTCGACAACTGTTACCCCACAAATCGAAAAGCTTGAGAATGATCGAGTAAGAGTTACTTTTGATATTGCAGAAGGACCTAAAACAACAGTTAAACAAATTTATTTCCAAGGAAATAATAATTATCGTACTAATGAACTACAATCTGTCATCCTAACCAAACAATCAAAATGGTTTAGTTTTTTAGAAACTAATGATACCTATGATCCAGACCGTTTGGAGTATGATAAAGAATTGCTAAAGGAATTTTATCAATCAGTAGGATTTGCCGATTTCCGCGTTATTTCTGCTACAGCAGAGCTAAATCCAACCAAGGAATATTTTACCATCACTTATTCTATTGAGGAAGGAGCAAAATATAAATTTGGCAACATTACTATTGACAATAAATTGCCTAATATTGATCTAAATGAAATTAACAAATATATTAATGTTACTTCCGGTGAGACATTCAATATTAATCGTTTAAATAAAATAACTAATAAACTTACTGCATATTTTGCCAGTCAAGGTTATCCAGGAATTAGTGTTTATCCTGATATAAGTGGTAAAAATCCAGATCATACTGTCGATGTTAAATTTGTGATAGATAAGGCAGATAAAGTATATATTAATCAAATTAATATTACTAATAATCTAAAAACTGAAGATAAAGTTATTAGGCGAGAATTTAAAATTTCTGAAGGGGATATATTTAATCGTTCTTATATTGAGAAAGGTGATCGAAATTTACGTAATTTAGATTATTTTGAAAAAGTACTTATTAGCGTCACGCCCACAGAACGAAAAGATAAATATGATATTAATATTGATGTTGAGGAAAAATCAACGTCATCAATTAGTTTTGATGCTGGCTATAACACAGCAGGCGGACTATTTGGACGTGTATCATTCTTAGAACGCAATTTAATTGGTACCGGAAAATTGTTAAATGCTGGAGTGCAAGTAGGAAAAAAAAGTATTAGCTACTATGGCGGCATAACCGAGCCTCATTTTCTTGATAAAGACTTGTCGCTAGGTTTCAATGCTTTCAATAATTATAGCGGTCGTGGTACTTCATTCCTTTCACAAGGAGATCAAAATTATACGTTAAAATCTATAGGACTTAAAACCTCTCTTGGTTATGATATTGCAGAAGATTTAAGTCATGAAATTGACCATACTATTAAAAGAGAACTATTAAGCTCTCTAGGCAACCCGGGTTCTATATCATTAAATGAACAAATGGGAAAATTCATTACATCAGCCATCGGACATACTGTATCTTATGATCAGCTTGACAGTAAGATTGTTCCTAAAAATGGTTACGTTATCAGTGGTACCCAGGAATTTGCTGGTGTTGGAGGTAATAATAAATATCTAAAACATGAACTAGATGGTAAGTATTTTAAATCTTTTATCAATAATAAATTTACTTTGAAAATTGCTAGTAGTGTCGGTAATATCATGGGTGTAGGAGGTAAAACTGTTAGAATTTCTGATCGCTTTAATTTGGGTGATTATAGTCTTAGAGGATTTGCTGCCAGTGGAATAGGTCCTAGAGAGAAGAGAACAAATGAAGGTCTTGGTGGAGAAAAATATTATACAGTTTCAACAGAACTTAATTTTCCGACTGGTTTACCAGAAGACTTTAATTTGACTGGTGCTGTTTTTATAGATGCTGGTAGTCTGTGGGGGGTAGGATTAAATTCTAAAAGTACCTATAGAGCTGATAGTTTTTATAATGATAAGTCGCTTCGGGCTTCTGTTGGAGTTGGCTTTATCTGGGTCACTCGCTTTGTCCCTATCAGAATGGACTGGGCTTGGCCAATTAAGAAGCGACCTTACGATGAGAAGCAAACTTTCCATCTAAAGTTCTCTACACATTTTTAACATGAAAGGTGTAGAGAGCTGGGCTAACATTACACGCAAGGATGTCATCTCTGCTTACCTTAATGTCATCCCTGCGTAAGCAGGGGTCTAGATTCCCGCCATTGCTAAGAATGACAACGGGAAGCGGGGAAGTCTATTAAGCGGAGATTAAATGCTGAGCAAACTATATAACAATCTTCTTTTACAGATTAAAGCTAATAAATATGATTTCTTAAGGTTTGACCTGATTAAGCAAGATGAAATAAAGAATTTTGCTGCTCAGATTACTGCAAAATATGATACTGTGATTATTATAGGTTTTGGTGCATCTTGCCTAAATGTTAGAGCATTGTTAAGTATGAAGGCAGTAGCTACTAAAAAGCTAATATATCTTGATAATTTAGATCAGTTAGCAATTGATAAAAAATTGGCAGTAGTTAATTTAGATAAGGCAGTGTTTTTTTCATTGAGTAGGTCTGGGAATACCAATGAAACCTATTTATTAACTAAGTATGTTTTAGAAGTTTTGCACGTTCCCTCTCAAAATGTTTATGTAACAGTACCGTTTAGTAATAATTTGTTATATAATTTAGCAAAGTCTTTTGGTGCAAATTGTTTAGAGCATGATAATGTAAGCAGTGGAAGATTTGGTATAATTTCTAACGCCTCTTTACTACCAGCAGCAATTGCAGGAGTTGATGTAGACAAAGTTGTTGCAGCTGCTTCCCAGAAAATATCAGATATTATCCTTGATAGCTCTATAGTCAATTCAGGAGAAGTAGATAACAGGAGCGATGGAGCGACGCCTATAAATAATAGGCGAGCATTGAGCGACGACGTCACCAACTTCTCATCAATTGACTATAATATTTGTGAGATAGCTGAATATTACCTCAATCAATATTATTTAAATAGACATATGTTAGTTATGTTTAATTATAGTTACCAATTAGATGGTTTATGTAGATGGCAACAACAAATTATAGCTGAATCCCTTGGTAAGAATGGCTTTGGTATAACCCCTGTAATTGCAAAAGGGACATTCGATCAGCACAGTCAGTTGCAACTTTATTTAGAAGGTCCGGATGACAAATTTTATAAAATTATTACTAACAACAAAGAGAACTCAGAGATTGCGATGAGTTTAGCTGCTCATGCTAACAATATATATAATGCATTAGTGCAAGTCAAGCGACCAGTGATGCTAGAGAATTTTGTACATATCGATGAGTATGCAATTATAGATCAAATTATCCATACAATGTTGAGTACTATGCTAATTGCTAATTACCTAAAAATCGATCCATTTAATCAACCATCTGTTGACCAATACAAGAAGCAGCAATTCCAAATATGACATTATGGATACATAGGGAAATTTTAGCATTGCGATCCACTCAACTTTAAGACGAATAATCTATTTTTCTGTTAAAGATTTGTATGTATTTTCTTGAATTCTATAAATATTTTTATACAAACTTATCATAATTCACGTTATTGTAATCAATTTGGTAAAAACCAACGGTTAGCAATAAATAAGTCTATTGCTCTAGAAAAAGCTTTTGATAGGTCGAATCTATATTGGCGGGACTCTGTAATCTCGTTTGCCAGCTAATATCTCCCATAACATTTCCATTGATTCAAAGAAAAAAAGGTCTACTAAACTTCTTATTCGTTCCCATAACGATCCTAATCTACCAAATTGCTCCCTCATTTCTTGAAATAATTTATCAACTAATTGGTGTATTTGATGAATAGTAAATGCTAACAAAGTAAAATTGTAGAAATTATAACATAGATTCTCAGAACCATGACCGTAATTATGTTCTATATTATAACCATGATTCTTTAAGCTATTAAAGCATTCGTTCTCTATTTTCCAACGTGCTCTTGCTCCGTCTATTATTGTTTTAGCATTATCTGAGGTGATTTCTAGATCAGTAATCCATTTACCATAATACTGACTTTTGTTACTACCATCTTTCTGCGGCACTAGCTCCCATGCCGCTATATAATTTGTTCTTACCTTAGTGCTAGTAAATAATTCAACATCATTAACCCATTCAATTATCAATTTGTTCCTTCTAAGGCTCAATGTCTCTATCTTTGATTTATCTACAGATTGAACATTATCCATTAATGTCTTATGATTATTGGGTTTTACTTTAAAAATATAATTAGCTTTATGATCACGAATTGTTTCTATCACTGGAGTTGTTGCATATAAGGCATCAGCATTGATTATTATCCCTAATTTATCATGATCCTTTCTAAATCTTGTCAAAAATCTCTTGAAAGCATTCGTCTCACAATCCTCTTTCTCATCACCATCTTGTACACGAATTTCCTCAGGCATTACTGGTATTACTTGTCGTAACCCAAATTTTACAATAGCCCCTTGTAATACTTGATGACAATGATATTGGTTATTTTTATGCCCTCTAATTAGGCAACGTTTACAACTCACTTTATCAGAGCTGTAATATTGTGTACCATCAACATTTAATAAGTATTTACCAGGAAATATTTGATATTGTTCTAGATGCTTCCCTCGTTGTAATTTACTAAATAATTCTTTGAAAATAGGTCTAAACGTTACGTCACTATCTACTTGGTCTATTACGTTCCTCATCCCCTGATCGCTAGGAAGCGATTGTACTGTAAACATGCTACGCAGATTATTACGTTGTTCCTTCCTTTCCATACGCCTTTGAAATTCTAGCAAAGATACTGATTGAAAATACATACACGCCAAACCAGATAACATAATATCTGCTATACTATTACTACTATTTACACCCCTTCTATCTTCTATACCAGCAAATCTATCTGCAATCATACTTCTGATTGCACTAAAACTTAAATGTTTCTTTGAATGCATAACTTGATACCAATATTATATTGATATTATCTTAGATAATTTATCCAACTTTGACTACTTTTTTAACTATTCCTCTACGAAAAACTTATTCCATATCCTTTTACTTACCTTCCTTCTATGACATATTTGGAATCGCTGAGTATAAGGTAGGTATTTTTATAACAAAATGCATAATATAATACTTCAAGAATTGATTTTATATATAGACGGAAATAAATCAAGATTAAAATGTTTGGTTGGTATGGTAATTAGTTTGCTGACGGGCAGCTCAATTTATCAAAAGGTTTAGCACTTGGTATTTTAGGTGATGCTAAAGCGACGTCAAAAACTCATAGAATTTATCGTTTTTTAAAAAATTTTAATTTTGATTATATGAAGGTTGGCTATTTGCTATTAAGCTTTTTTGCTTCAAAAAATTATGTCGTAGCAATGGATAGGACAAGTTGGAAATTTGGTAAATCCGATATTAATATTTTATTTTTAGTAATGGTAATTGGTAAAATATCGGTGCCAATATTCTGGAAGACTTTGTCGCATGGTGGCGGGTGTTCTGCAGAATTTATGAAGGAATTTTTACAGAAATTTATTAATAATTTTGGCGTTGAAAGAATAAAATATTTGCTTGCTGATAGAGAATTTATGAATAAAGAATGGTTAGACTTTCTGATAAATAACCATCTAAAGTTTGTTATTCCATTAAAAATGGATCATAAAATTCGTCTTACAAAAGGTTTAAGAACTTTAACCATTGAAAGAATATTTAGTGATGTTAAAGCCTTAGAGTATAGGGCTTGTAGTGGTATATTATGGAATAGAAAGGTTAATTTTACCGCATATAGAAATGATAAGAGCGAGCTGATGGTTCTGGTGTCTTCAATTGAAATAGAGCAAGATATTTTTGCTTTATATAAATTTCGTTGGAGTGTTGAACGACTATTTTTGCACCTAAAAAGCGGTGGTTTTGATATTGAAAAAAGTCACATTGTAAAATTGGATAGATTTGAAAAATTATTAGTGATAACTGCTATTGCTTCAGCTTTAATAGTCAAAAATGGAATAATACAAAATGCCTTAAATCCCATCCGAATAAAACGGTACAAAACCATTGAAAGACAATTGTTTTCATTATTTACCTATGGCTTTGATCATATCAAAAATGCTTTTTATCAATCTACAACAGCCATAACGCAGCTAATATCCACATTATTAATACCTCCCAAACAAAAACTTTTTTCTATCCTAATACCATCTTTACAAAAATTGTAGGGTACTATGGTTCTCCTCTCTGCATCTCCTCTCACAGTCAGATAAAAATTCCTGTATGATGGCATCCTTCTCACAGTCAGGTAAACTCTGTAAGGGGTCATCTTTGCTATCGCAAACGCCTTTGCCTCGTAGGTAGGAGCAAACAAAAGAAGTTATACCACAAGCTGCACCAAGTGCAAGAACAGCCGCTACCATTGCAGCAACTTTGAGTACGACTAATTCTGTTGATGTTTCTTCCTCAGTTCGATTATTTACTGAGATAACATCAGTAGTAGTAAATGGGGCAGCAAGGCTATCTCTTATCATCGTTCCCACCAACCCAAGGGCAGACAGAATGTTGGTCTTGTTTATCATTATTGTATCTCCTTTAGTTATCTTTGACAATTTTTTAGATAGGATAATACCATTAAGTTAATATTTAGCAACTTTTATGTAATAAATTTCGCCTAGGCTAGTGAAAAGTTAATTTAATTATTTTTGCATAATATGCTCTTATGCTATTAGTGTTGACATATTATATGTTATAATATTATTTTCACAGCTTCTAGATTGTTGTGAAGGACTAGGAGGCTGCCTACGATAACGAAAATAATTCTATATTTGGCTCTTTTTGACTGCGAATAAACATGATATAATTAATTAGTTATCGTAGACAGCCTCCTAGAAACAAATTAGTTGCTTTAAGGGAGAATATTATCTAGCATTAAATATAGTTATAATTTAAGAATGAGGTGGGGAAAATGAGTAAAGATAGATATCCTAGAGAATATTTTGAGTATTATCAGAACTTTATAGCAAAAATAGAGGAAATTGGCAAAGTAACAAATGATGAGCAAGCTGAACCTATAGAGCAATCTTTGTTTAAAATTGTAAAGGGAACCTTAAAAGATAGTGCGGTCAGTTCTGACGATAAAAAAAACATATTAAAGGGATTTGCTGAAATAATTAAAAATAAGACAGAAGAGCAAAACAAGCTGCCAGAATCTAACAAAATAGTAGAACAAACCGTAGTGTTTGATAAATTTGCTGAAATATTAGAACAACCCATACAGGATGAAACAATTTCTGAGAATTGGCAAAAATGTAGGGAAGAACTAGAGGAAATAGTTACTGCTATCAAACCACAAGAGCTTACTCAGGACATTTTTTGCTTACCAGGAGAAGAAAAAACTCCTCTAGAATTAAATAATTCTTCGGTTGATGTCCCGTCTTTTTCTGCTGATGCTCTTGATGTTGATCCTATAACCCAAGCAATTAGAAAGCATATCTTAACTAAGCAAAGAGCGATAATAGCTGCAGCTTTGGTAAATAAGAATATAGCAAAACCAGAAGAGCTTGACGATCTGAATAAGTTTCGAGCGTATTTTGAAAATGAACAAAATAAAGAAACAATTAGTGAACTTCTAAAAGAAGATCAAAATTTAAAGCATGCTTTAGAGCAAGTTGAAATTACCGGCTATAAAAACGTTCATACGCAGTTTGCTGGTAGATTCAGTACTATGGAATGGAATGATGGGGGTGTGGAAAATGCTAATGGTATTACTATTAAGAAGCAGATAGTACGAGATGCAAACGGTCATGAGATTGCAACATTATCAGAAGCAAACCATCAAATAAATCCTCCTCATACAGTACAAAAAAGTTATGGAACTAGCGTTGCAATTAGCAATTATAGGACGATAGATTTTCCGATAAAACTTGATAATAATGGTCCGATGCATTTATCGTTAGCTGTTAAGGATCAGTATGGTAAAAATATTGCGGCAAGTAATGCTGTATATTTTACTGCTCACTATGATGATGCTGGTAAGCTTATCGAGGTCAGCTCGCCACATCCAGTTAAGTTTACTGGAAATAGTCCTGATGCAGTTGGCTATATAGAGCATGGTGGGAAAATCTATACCTTACCAGTAACGCAAGAAAAATATAGAGCAATGATGCAAGAAGTTGCTAAAAATCTAGGACAGGGAGTGGATATTTCACCATCTATCGAATCTATTGAGGCTCCTGATCTTGCTGTAACCTCTAGAGGAGCTAAATCTGAAGTTGACTATATAAAGCCTGGTGAACAAATGCCAGTAATGCAAGAAAATAAAATAATGATGCAAGAAGAGAGCAAAAATCTAGAACATAGTGTAGATATTTTGCCATTTATCGATGTACCATTATCTATGAATTCCGTAACTCCTGGACAAAATATTGAAGAAACACCGCAGTTGCATAAAGTGCCAGAGACTACAATGCTCTCTAATGATATGGTCAAAATGGAACCAGCCCCTGATATTCTTGAATATCCTCATGAAAAAGTTAACGTTATTCCAGAGGAAAAAACAACTAAAATCTCTCAAGCTGTATTAATAAATACAGACGTTAGAAATAGAGCTGAAGATATCAAAGCAAGTTTATCAAGATCACAATATATACGTCCTTCAACTCGAAAAACTGATGTGGATATTGCACAATTGGTAGGAGAGCTATCAAATTTAGAAAATAAAGGATTTGAGGAGCAAAAGAAACGTATCGGAACAACATTAGACACATTAACGTCTGAAGAACAAGCAAAGCTATTGCAGGGGTTATTAAAGGCTACAGCGAAGCAAAGAGGAAAAGAGCTTAGGAACATCGAAGTTGGACAACGAAAGCCGGATGCTGATGCGGTTAGATTACTAACAGAGAATAGAGCTGGTAAAGAGGGGGAAATAGTAAAGCCACAACAGAGAGCAGAACATGCTAATATTAGAGATAATGTAAAGATGCAAGCGTTTTTACAAAATAAAATTAATGAAATTAACGAAGTACCCAAGAAGCCAACTATTACTGTTAAATCTCGAAATGCAGGAGGTCATGGTTTTTAGGTGTTGGAGTCTTCTTTTTCATAGAGTACAAATTTATTTTTTTACTAAAATTTTTGCCCTATCGGTGATAATTTCATCAACAAGCCCAAATGATTTGGCTATTTCAGGATCCATGAAATTATCACGTTCCATACTTTTTTCGATAGTCTCTAGTTCTTGTCCTGTATGCTTGACATATAAGAGATTAAGCATTCTTTTTAGTTTCATGGTTTCTTTGGCATGAATTTCTATATCTGTAGCCTGCCCTTGGTAACCACCTGACGGCTGATGGATCATTATACGACTATGCGGCAGGGAATAACGCATGCCTTTTTCTCCAGCCGTAAGCAACATAGAGCCAGCAGAGCAAGCTTGACCTATACAAAGAGTAGAAATTTTAGGTTTAATATATTGCATAGTATCATAAATTGCTAAACCAGAAGTTACAACGCCACCAGGAGAATTAATATACATAGAAATATCTTTTTCTGGATTTTCTGCCTCAAGGAATAGTAATTGTGCAACCACTACATTTGCCATATAATCTTCAATTTGACCGCAAACAAAAACGATACGTTCCTTTAATAACCTAGAATATATATCATAGGCTCTTTCACCTCTAGGAGTTTGCTCAATTACCATTGGTACGTATGTCATTAATTTTTTCCTTAATTTATTAGACTTCCTATAAAACTTTAGTTCTGCTGTGCTAGCAAGTTTTTATAATATCGATTTAAGACTTTTACACCAAAAATCCAAGTTACACAAACAATAACAAAAACCACCATGAGAAAACCTGCTAGGTCATTATGTACAGCACTTGGAAAAATACTAAAAGAGACAAATTGAACAATTGCTCCAGCGGATTTTCCTATTTTGCCACCAAGTACATCTACAGCAGCTTTGCCCTTGGTTTTCATTTCACTATCAAGAGGGATATAGACCATTTCTTTAGTAAAATCAAAAAGTGAATATTTTACTCCTTTCCCTAAAACATGCCACAAGCCACCTACAAAAACAATTATCATTAATGGAGAAATGTGACTAAGACCAGTCATAATTGCCAATAAAGGCTTTTCCAATAAGACGAAAGTAAAAAACATTGCTCCTGATAATAACGTTGCAACGGGAGTAAGTACAGCCCCCCAAAACCAACCACAATTTCT
Organism: Rickettsia endosymbiont of Oedothorax gibbosus; assembly: GCF_936269705.1. Taxonomy (NCBI): domain Bacteria; kingdom Pseudomonadati; phylum Pseudomonadota; class Alphaproteobacteria; order Rickettsiales; family Rickettsiaceae; genus Rickettsia; species Rickettsia endosymbiont of Oedothorax gibbosus. The sequence continues at coordinate 870,719 of NZ_OW370493.1, read as the reverse complement.
AACTAAACTACTACCTAGAAAAGCACAAATTAAAGTAAATATTCCAGTCCAAAAAAAGACCTCACCACTGTAAGTTATAAATTCTTGGGTAGTAGGATATAACTCCTTGGTTTTAGACATCCATAATCCTTCAATTAAGTTGATTGACATGGAATATGAAACCATTAATACACAAATAATTCCTAAATATTTTGATTTAAGAATTATTTTGCTACTCTCAACTAACCCTAGCTTCAGTATATCGGTTCTTTTATTTTTATATCTAATATTTTTAGTAGTTTCTATAATTTTCAATTCAACAAATCTATGTAAAATCAAACAGATCAGCCCAGATATGGTAACGATTACTATGAATGATTTTAAAAGAATTTCTGTTTGGTCATTAAGATGAGAAAATAGAGGCATCAAGAAGTGCTGACCTTTGGCAAAATAGATAATTACACTGCCAGATATTAGTAAATTAGTTTGACCAAATAAGGAAAAAAACGAATAGAATCTAGGAGCTTCTTCAGTGGTGGTAATCTTATTAGCAAGTTGCCAGTATAATAGTGTACAGACAATCATTGGCCATAATTCCCCCATTATATAAAATAACACAATACTCCATTTTCCCCAAATGATGATAAACCATTTTAAGTGTGGAAGTGTAGTAAAATAATATTCTATTACTTGAGGGTCTGGATGAAAATACTCTCGGTATGGAAACAAAACAAAGGAAAATAATAGGAAAAATCCCAAGAAAAAAGATAATATGATCCTGAACGCTTGCTCAGTTGTCATAATATTACAAAGTTTGGAATAAAGGATGACAAATAAGATACCTGCAGGCATCTCGCCCCAAAGTTTTATAAAGCTTAAAACTTCCGAACTAATTAATGTTATTACCAGGCTATCTTTCATACTACGTACTAGATTCTGGTTAAGGAGAATAAAGAATATTAGTAAAGCCATAGGCACAAACTTTACTAACTCGTTAGATCTGATAGGCCAAACAACGTGTCTAAATTTACTATTTCTAGCTCTATTCCACATAGTGAAAGAAGAATCTACTGCATTCATATAATACTCATGCTCATTTTCAAGCAACCTAAACTATTATAAAACCCCTGTCAAGTGGTTTTATAATATAATAAATATTCAGCAATAAACTTAGATGGGTTTTTTATTGGATCTAATATTTTCTTAAATTCTTTTCTGTTACATGGTGATTCAAATAAATTGTATTTTATTTTGCATTTTATTTTCTTAAAATAACTATTCTTTTGAGCCTTTCTAATTAAGTGTGTAAATTTTTCATAGGGCTTAAATTCTACCTTCAAATTTTATCAAAAAGTGAGCCATAGCTGCGTTCCAGTTCGGAATCGGCATAACCCATTTCTTGGTCATATAATCAATTGCCAAATATAAGGTCTTAAAAACGGCATTATCATTTGGAAAAACCCGTTTATTCTTAGTAACCTTACGTAATTGGCTATTGACAGATTCTATACTATTAGTTGTGTATATTACTTTCCTTATCGCCTCAGGGTATTCTAGAAAAACCATTAAATTTTCCCAATGAACATACCAAGATTTAGCAATTTGTGGATACTGTTTACTCCATTTAGCTTCAAAAGATTCTAAAGCAAGATGTGCTTCTTCCTCTGTGCTAGCAGTATATATAGGCTTTAAATCAGCCGCTAATTCTTTTCGGTCTTTATATGATACATATTTTAAACTATTTCTAATCTGATGTACAATACATAATTGATGTTCGGTTTTCGGAAAAACTGCTTCTATTGCCTCAGACATACCGGTTAAATTATCACTGCAAGCAATAAGCATGTCTTGCATACCTCTGTTCTTCATCTCAGTAAAATTACCAAGCCAAAATTTAGCTCCTTCATTTTCACTGTTCCACAATCCTAAAATATCCTTCCTTCCAGATAAATCAATACCTAATGCTACATATACAGACTTATTGATAATTCGTTTATCTTGACGTACTTTTACTACTAAACAGTCAAAAAATACTATAGCATATACTCGATCCAATGGTCGGCTTTGCCATATCTTGACATCCTCAATTACATCATCAGTAATTTGACTTATCAAACTTTCGCTAACGTCAGCTCCATACAATTCTTGCATTTGAATCTTAATATCAGATAAGCTCATTCCTTTAGCGTATAACGATATTATTTTATCATCAAATCCTTCAATACGTCTTTGACGCTTCGGAATTAATGCAGGTTCAAATGTACTACTTCTATCCCTTGGAACCCCAATCTCTACAACTCCATTATTTGTTACTAGATTCTTTACTTTACTACCATTACGAACATTATTGCTATCAGTATGACAATATTTATCATATCCTAAGTGATTATTCATCTCTGACTGCAATGCCTTCTCTACAAGCCTTTTGGTTAATTGTTTTAATAAACCATCCTCTTTAAATAAAGTTGATATATCTGTATCATTATTTATTAATAAATCTATTGCTTGATTCATTGCTTCATTTTGTTTGTGACGCATTATAATTTCTCCTTTTGTTATATTATATTTTTATATAACCTTTGAAAAATTTACACACTTATTTGTACAGAGCCATTCTTTTCTTCTTTTTCGTGGAAAGGCGAATAATTATTTTGCCTAATATCATCTATATATCTTCTTATATCATTTGGATTATATGCTAAATAAATATATTTTTTTAATTCGCGTGATAATTTATTACTATTAAACTCATTATTCCAACCATTGCTTAAGTAAATTATAGGCTTATCTGCTACAACTACCTCTGCAAGAGCAGAAGTTCCATCACTTATTACAATATCTGCAGAAATTATATCATTCACTAAAGAAGTGTTGGTACTATCAGAAATAGTAACATTTTGTAAGCTTCTAAACTTTATAAAAATTTGATTAATTTCTTCTTGGGTTAAAAATCCTGAGCTAGCAGTAGAAAAAAATAAATGTTGATGAGGTCTTATAATAAAATTTATATTTGGATTTTGTAGTGCATAATTATAAAAAAAATAATGATAATTCAAGAAAGTTGAGCCACCTTCAAATAGGTCTCTATATTGAAAGGATAGTTGCCACCTTGGTAACCATAAAATAGTTTCTGGAGCCTTTTTAGAGTTAGTGATAATACCTTCTCTAACTTCTTTATAAGTTTGATATCCTGAAACAATAATACGATCTTTTGGAAAGCCATATTTTTTAATATAAATATCTTCATAGCAATTATCTTTTATCTAAATTTTCAAAAAAATATTTATCTAAATAATAAAACAACGTTTTTGTTGAATAAGTTTATGGCAAACTTCAAGTAGCTTACGCATACAAGCAACTATCGCAACTTTCTTAGGTTTAAAATTATTAACAAGCCTATTGTATAAAGTTTTTAAATATTGAAAACCATTTTTGCCAGTTAATACCGCCATGTATAAAGCATCCCGTGGTATTTTTCTGCCTCCCCTAATAAATCTTCGTCCTTGCTTATTACCACTATCACGGGCGTACGGAGCTATCCCCACAATTGCTGACAATTCATTACTACTATAATTTTTATCCCCTAATTCAGGTACAAAACTAATTAGTTTTGTAGCCAAACATTTACCAATACCAGGTACAGTCTCTAATATTTTTACCTTCTCTTTTAACTCTTCTGACTCATCTATTGTTTTGTTTAACTTCTTATCAAGCTCAGCTATTTCATTTTGTAAGAATTTAATGTGTTTTTCTATACTATCTTTATCAATACCATCAATACTATGATGTAGTCTTTTCTTTTCATTGCTAAGCATTAATACTAAATCTTCTCGTCTTTGCTTATATCTCTTCAAATTCTCTGATTCAACTTGATATATATAATTCGCTGAAAGCTGCATCTTATCACCATAATATGCTAATTTAAATGCATCCTTCCTATCAGTTTTACACAAATTTACCGATTTACTAAAAGAATTAAAACTATATGTATTGACCTTATGTATTTGTTGCTTATTATTATACAGCTTTTGACAAATCTCAGCTTCGTATCCTCCAGTGGGTTCACATATTATTAGCTTAATCTCTTGCTCTTTTGCTAATTTAATCACCTCTTCATGACCAGCTGCATCATTGGCAAAACGATGATATTTAGGTTTATCGCTTGTATTATATACACATATATCAAGCCATTGTTTACTTACATCTAGACCTATTATTTTACTCATGATATAATCTCCTTCGTCTTATTGTGCAAGGCTGCTACTTCCAACACCTTCTGCAATTTGTTCAAAGCAAACTTTGTAAGAGGGTACTTATTCTATGCTCGATTATCTCAATCAAGTACCCCTCAAATCACCCTCTTACCATTACTTATATCATAATTTAAAGATATAAGTACCCTACAATTTTTGTAAAGATGGTATTAGGATAGAAAAAAGTTTTTGTTTGGGAGGTATTAATAATGTGGATATTAGCTGCGTTATGGCTGTTGTAGATTGATAAAAAGCATTTTTGATATGATCAAAGCCATAGGTAAATAATGAAAACAATTGTCTTTCAATGGTTTTGTACCGTTTTATTCGGATGGGATTTAAGGCATTTTGTATTATTCCATTTTTGACTATTAAAGCTGAAGCAATAGCAGTTATCACTAATAATTTTTCAAATCTATCCAATTTTACAATGTGACTTTTTTCAATATCAAAACCACCGCTTTTTAGGTGCAAAAATAGTCGTTCAACACTCCAACGAAATTTATATAAAGCAAAAATATCTTGCTCTATTTCAATTGAAGACACCAGAACCATCAGCTCGCTCTTATCATTTCTATATGCGGTAAAATTAACCTTTCTATTCCATAATATACCACTACAAGCCCTATACTCTAAGGCTTTAACATCACTAAATATTCTTTCAATGGTTAAAGTTCTTAAACCTTTTGTAAGACGAATTTTATGATCCATTTTTAATGGAATAACAAACTTTAGATGGTTATTTATCAGAAAGTCTAACCATTCTTTATTCATAAATTCTCTATCAGCAAGCAAATATTTTATTCTTTCAACGCCAAAATTATTAATAAATTTCTGTAAAAATTCCTTCATAAATTCTGCAGAACACCCGCCACCATGCGACAAAGTCTTCCAGAATATTGGCACCGATATTTTACCAATTACCATTACTAAAAATAAAATATTAATATCGGATTTACCAAATTTCCAACTTGTCCTATCCATTGCTACGACATAATTTTTTGAAGCAAAAAAGCTTAATAGCAAATAGCCAACCTTCATATAATCAAAATTAAAATCTTTTAAAAAACGATAAATTCTATGAGTTTTTGACGTCGCTTTAGCATCACCTAAAATACCAAGTGCTAAACCTTTTTGATAAATTGAGCTGCCCGTCAGCAAACTAATTACCATACCAACCAAACATTTTAATCTTGATTTATTTCCGTCTATATATAAAATCAATTCTTGAAGTATTATATTAACCTCAGTTTGATGTAAGAGGAAGGTTGAGATTGTTTAATTTTCCAAAAGCTACAGAAATTTTATTAGGCTTAAAAACATAGGCAAGCAGTCCAGCTAATACGTTAGTTTGAAAATTCATAACAGATCTATGCCTTGTATGGTCTATATGACAAAGGTTTTTTAGTTGATCGTTAATGGTTTCAATAATATACCTTTTATTTAAAAACCGCTTTTTAATAGGATCTATTATTCTTTCTTTCATATTACTTTTAATTTTTGTTATTAGTTCTAAACCTTGATTAGCAAGGGATTGAGTGAGTTTTTTACTGATATACCCACGATCACCAAAAAGCCAGCCTTGTAATTTATCTACTAAATTTTCCACCACTGCTCTATCATCAACATTTCCTGGAGTTAAAGAAAAACTCATAATCTCTCCGCAACTGTTAATGACAATATGTAGCTTACAACCAAAGAACCACCCAGTGGAAGTCTTACCTCTTTTTGCTATGTCTTTGAATACTTTATGTCTATTAATTCTTAAATTATGGCAAGCAGGAAGTTTAGTAGAGTCGATATAATATTGACCAGTTTGTTTTCCTGATAGGCTTTTTAGCAGTAATACCATGGGCATGAAGCTCATTGGCATTAACTGAACAAAACGACTATAGCTCACAAGTTTTGGAAATTACGTCAGTTCGGGATAAGATATAGATGAAATAGTAATAGATAAAAGGATTGTCAAAAAGGAGTGCCTGCAGTATTTATATTTTTAAACAAAAAAACAAACTACAGGCATGAAAAAAGATATCACAGAATTATATAGTTTTATAGATGATTTTTGTAAAATTTATTTGGAGTATGAACAGAGAAAGTTATTACCATCAAATAAACGTCAATTCGGGATAAGGATATTGTGAACATGTAGATTAAAATCAAATTTTGTTGAAGGTTTATTTTTCTTTAATGAGTAAGCAACAAGAGTAGATAATATATGGACAAAGGCATTTATTGGTGATCTATGTCTAGTATGTTCAAGGTTCATTTTATTTTTTAGATAATCAAAAACTGTTTCAATTAAGTTACGCTTTCGAAGTAAGATTTTTTCTTTCAAATCCATTAATTTATTTTCCATATTCTTCTTAATTCCATGAATCATTTTTAAGCCTCTTTCATATAAATTTAAGAACAAATTTTGCTTAATATAACCTTTATCAGCTGCTATAATTCCAGTTAATCTTTTTGTTAACTCCGGTACTGGAACCCTATCATCTACATTGCCTTTGGTCACTTTTAATGCCATAAACTCCCCTTTATTATTGATTATTACATGTAATTTAAAACCATAAAAATACCCCATAGAGGATTTACTATGTTTGGCTAATCCTTTAAAAACTTTATTGCTATAACGCCTTTTATTGTGACAAGCTTTAATCGTTGTAGAGTCAATAAAATAAATACCTGTTTCCTCACCAAACAACAAATGAATCAACATATTTAGCGGTATGAATAATCGTGCCATTAATTCAACAAATCTATTATAACTCAAGGCTTTGGGAAAATCATCCTTATGCATGCACTCTATATAACTTTTATAGAAAAATTTAAAATTCTTAGCATAGGATGTATGAAACATAATTATTATTGTTAACATTTCACTTAGACTCATGCTACAACAGCGATTTCTTTGCTTATTTGATGGTAATAACTTTCTCTGTTCATACTCCAAATAAATTTTACAAAAATCATCTATAAAACTATATAATTCTGTGATATCTTTTTTCATGCCTGTAGTTTGTTTTTTTGTTTAAAAATATAAATACTGCAGGCACTCCTTTTTGACAATCCTTTTATCTATTACTATTTCATCTATATCTTATCCCGAACTGACGTAATAAGCAAAGAAATCGCTGTTGTAGCATGAGTCTAAGTGAAATGTTAACAATAATAATTATGTTTCATACATCCTATGCTAAGAATTTTAAATTTTTCTATAAAAGTTATATAGAGTGCATGCATAAGGATGATTTTCCCAAAGCCTTGAGTTATAATAGATTTGTTGAATTAATGGCACGATTATTCATACCGCTAAATATGTTGATTCATTTGTTGTTTGGTGAGGAAACAGGTATTTATTTTATTGACTCTACAACGATTAAAGCTTGTCACAATAAAAGGCGTTATAGCAATAAAGTTTTTAAAGGATTAGCCAAACATAGTAAATCCTCTATGGGGTATTTTTATGGTTTTAAATTACATGTAATAATCAATAATAAAGGGGAGTTTATGGCATTAAAAGTGACCAAAGGCAATGTAGATGATAGGGTTCCAGTACCGGAGTTAACAAAAAGATTAACTGGAATTATAGCAGCTGATAAAGGTTATATTAAGCAAAATTTGTTCTTAAATTTATATGAAAGAGGCTTAAAAATGATTCATGGAATTAAGAAGAATATGGAAAATAAATTAATGGATTTGAAAGAAAAAATCTTACTTCGAAAGCGTAACTTAATTGAAACAGTTTTTGATTATCTAAAAAATAAAATGAACCTTGAACATACTAGACATAGATCACCAATAAATGCCTTTGTCCATATATTATCTACTCTTGTTGCTTACTCATTAAAGAAAAATAAACCTTCAACAAAATTTGATTTTAATCTACATGTTCACAATATCCTTATCCCGAATTGACGTAAATTCCTTTCTATAACTTTGACATAGGCAGCATAAATAAAAATCTTTAAAGGTACGGTAGTGACTCAAGTGAAACATTACTATAATAGTAATAATCTCTGAGAGTCCTATACTGCAAACTACTTTACGCTTACGGTTAGGATTTGGTAATATATATTTATTTTGCTCCGTATCAAAATGCTTGCAAAAATCATCAATTAAGCAGAAAATCTCCGTAAGAGGGATCATAATATATTCTCCAATTTTGTTGTTATTATTCGAGAACTTTATAATCCCTCCCTTCTTACTTTTCAAATATTCTTTCTAACAAACTGGTTTGAAAGAAGGTTTTATTTTTACCATAGCTCACCACCAACAGTTTGTTTATGTTATTACATAATGCTTAGCATTTTGTTTGGTGCTTACGTCAAACTCAGGTTATATTATGCATTTTGTTATAAAAATACCTACCTTATACTACTTCACAGCACTCTAAATCAACCATTCTTCTTCATCTTCTCAAAATTGTAGGGTACTATAATGTCAAAGTTATAGAAAGGAATTTCCAAAACTTGTGAGCTATAGTCGTTTTGTTCAGTTAATGCCAATGAGCTTCATGCCCATGGTGTTACTGCTAAAAAGCCTATCAGGAAAACAAACTGGTCAATATTATATCGACTCTACTAAACTTCCTGCTTGCCATAATTTAAGAATTAATAGACATAAAGTATTCAAAGACATAGCAAAAAGAGGTAAGACTTCCACTGGGTGGTTCTTTGGTTGTAAGCTACATATTGTCATTAACAGTTGCGGAGAGATTATGAGTTTTTCTTTAACTCCAGGAAATGTTGATGATAGAGCAGTGGTAGAAAATTTAGTAGATAAATTATAAGGCTGGCTTTTTGGTGATCGTGGGTATATCAGTAAAAAACTCACTCAATCCCTTGCTAATCAAGGTTTAGAACTAATAACAAAAATTAAAAGTAATATGAAAGAAAGAATAATAGATCCTATTAAAAAGCGGTTTTTAAATAAAAGGTATATTATTGAAACCATTAACGATCAACTAAAAAACCTTTGTCATATAGACCATACAAGGCACAGATCTGTTATGAATTTTCAAACTAACGTATTAGCTGGACTGCTTGCCTATGTTTTTAAGCCTAATAAAATTTCTGTAGCTTTTGGAAAATTAAACAATCTCAACCTTCCTCTTACATCAAACTGAGGTTAATGTATAGGCAAGGCTTGACAAAATTAGTCTGAGTTGATTAGCCCACCATTTATGGCATGAAGCGCGATCGGCAAATAGCTCTAACTGTTGCTCTTTTATACGATTTTCCATATCTCCACGTGCACAGTAATTTTTATCATATAAATCTTCTGGCTTACCTGCTAAATTAGTTACTATATATCTTGGATTCTCACCAAGGCTAGTTACTTCTGATTTACCAACTATCTTACGATGACGACTCCAGCTATCAGCTTTATATTTAAATTCACTAAAAAAGCGTTGCTTCTCTTTGCTAATTGTGAAGGCTTCGTTAGATTGTTGCATCAATGGCTCAAGCAGCTTGTTGAGTCTAGTATTTTGGGCTATTCCGACTATATATTTTACATTATTTTCATCACACCAATCCAGCATCTGATGACGACAAAATCCACCATCACCACGAAAAATAATCTCTACTTCAGGCCACGATTGACGAAAACGCTTGACTAATAGAGATAATATTGCCCAGCTATGCTTTGCTTGTTCTAGCTTTGAGCTGCGAAGATTGCTTACTAACAGCTTTTTTCCACAAAAAACATATAAAGGTAGAAAGCAATTATGACGATAATATCCATGATAAAACTTCCCCTCTTGATTGCCATAAATTTCATCATCAGTGGCATCAAAATCAAGTATTAATTGTTTCGGCACGGTTTTATGAGATTCGACAAACTTGTCAATCATCACCTTATGAGCTTTAAGAGCAAATCCACGATCTGCTTTATTTTCTAAACGGCATAAAGTAGAGCTACTAGCCATATCGTCCAGTGTGTCTATACTTGTTTGCAAAGCTGGACATTTTCTTAAATTATCGTGATCATTTAAATCTTCATAACCAAGAGCAATACCATAAATACGCTGTTTGAGCATTGTTAAAATAGTATGAGTAATTTTATCAGAATCTCGCTTATCAGGAAAAATCTTAGCCAGTTCATTAGTTAGACCAAGTCTTTTATCTGCTTCTCTTAGCAATAATACACCTCCATCGCTACTAATATTACCTCCTGTGAAATTTATTTCTATTTGACGATTTTTTACTTTCGATTGGTAAATTAATCCTGTACAATTTGTCATGGCAAAACCCTCTATGTAATCTTCTTTTAACACTGATATTATATAGTATTACAAGGGTTTTGTCTCTATTCTTTCATGCAATATTCAGGTTAGCTCCTCCACATGCTTCCATAGCTACCAATGAACTTTTATCGAGATTGCTTAAATAGGCTATTAACTCATCTCTTGTAACTTTTTGATAACCTATTTTTTTGCCATTTTGATCGACTTGCACCAAGTGCATACTATTTTTTGCTAAATCTATTCCTATTATAGTATTTTTTATGCTATTATTTATCATGGTATGGACCTATTAATTAAATTAACCTGAGTTTGACGTAAGCACCAAACAAAATGCTAAGCATTATGTAATAACATAAACAAACTGTTGGTGGTGAGCTATGGTAAAAATAAAACCTTCTTTCAAACCAGTGTGTTAGGAGAAAGAATATTTGAAAAGTAAGAAGGGAGGGATTATAAAGTTCTCGAATAATAACAACAAAATTGGAGAATATATTATGATCCCTCTTACGGAGATTTTCTGCTTAATTGATGATTTTTGCAAGCATTTTGATACGGAGCAAAATAAATATATATTACCAAATCCTAACCGTAAGCGTAAAGTAGTTTGCAGTATAGGACTCTCAGAGATTATTACTATTATAGTAATGTTTCACTTGAGTCACTACCGTACCTTTAAAGATTTTTATTTATGCTGCCTATGTCAAAGTTATAGAAAGGAATTTCCAAAACTTGTGAGCTATAGTCGTTTTGTTCAGTTAATGCCAATGAGCTTCATGCCCATGGTGTTACTGCTAAAAAGCCTATCAGGAAAACAAACTGGTCAATATTATATCGACTCTACTAAACTTCCTGCTTGCCATAATTTAAGAATTAATAGACATAAAGTATTCAAAGACATAGCAAAAAGAGGTAAGACTTCCACTGGGTGGTTCTTTGGTTGTAAGCTACATATTGTCATTAACAGTTGCGGAGAGATTATGAGTTTTTCTTTAACTCCAGGAAATGTTGATGATAGAGCAGTGGTGGAAAATTTAGTAGATAAATTACAAGGCTGGCTTTTTGGTGATCGTGGGTATATCAGTAAAAAACTCACTCAATCCCTTGCTAATCAAGGTTTAGAACTAATAACAAAAATTAAAAGTAATATGAAAGAAAGAATAATAGATCCTATTAAAAAGCGGTTTTTAAATAAAAGGTATATTATTGAAACCATTAACGATCAACTAAAAAACCTTTGTCATATAGACCATACAAGGCACAGATCTGTTATGAATTTTTAGCTGGACTGCTTGCCTATGTTTTTAAGCCTAATAAAATTTCTGTAGCTTTTGGAAAATTAAACAATCTCAACCTTCCTCTTACATCAAACTGAGGTTAATTGAGGATTATACTCTCCTTCCCGATCTCTTGGTACTTCTACTGTCAGCTTACGACCATCCCCATCAATTACTGTCTTCTCATAGCTACCATTACGACGATTATTATCTACTTTTGGCATCTTGCTATGTTTTGAATATCCTAATTCATGATCCAACTCACTTGCTAATATTTTCTCAACTATTTGCTTCTTTAGCTGTTGAAATAAACCATCTCGACCAAATAACTCCGATGGATCTGCTTTTGATAATAATTCTTCTACTAGCTGATTACTGATGTTTAATGTATCTTTATCTGTATCTAATTTTTTAGCCATAATTCCTCCTTGCTTGCTTAAGTTACTTTTTTTACAGTAATCTCTTACTGCTTTCTTTGCAACTTACACAAACTATAGGACAGACTCGATGCCGAATATATGACCGCTTCCTTTGTGGCTCTATTTTTTTATTTTCTTTGTTGACAAATTCACTCGTCCATATATGACAAATTAGATGTGGAAATGACAGATAACGGCTCCTCGCAATGACATCTTGTACTTTAACCTTTTTTTCGTGAACACTCACATTCAATCTACAACTGTAGTACGAGGAAGGCATGAAAATACAACCCTCTATAACCATAATACTACTGAAGTTACTTAAATTTTACGTTTCCATCTTTTTCTATCAACTTTTCATTTGAATATATATACTGGGCTGGAGAATAATTCTCATCATGTTTAGTCAACAATTCACGAGCTATGAATATGTTGTCTAATAGCTTACCGACAGCTATTACCCCTTGCCTCTCACGAAATAAAGCGGGCAAAACGCCTTGGTAAGATATTTCTAGGTCTTTAATGTCATCGGTAATGACAAAATGCACCTTATCAGCCGTAATTTTTTTAATTGAACCTACTTTAACTAACCCCCCTACCCTAAATTCTTTGCCAAGTTTTAACTCATTAACCTTTGATGGAGGATAAAAAAATACTATATTATCTTCAAGATTATATAATATCATATATACCCCTCCGGCACTGCATAATAGGTAAAATAATATAATTTTTAATCTATTTTTACCCTTTTTTGCATTAACTAACCTAACCTTAACCTTATTATAACCTATCCAACTTGCTGCCAACAATAAGCTAAGAGCCAAGAAGGTAAAAAGGTATGAAACTAGTAAATAATTCATCTTAATATTTTTTCTGCTGTTCCATTACTCTAATAAATTCTATAATCTCTTGAGCTGAACTATTTAAGTAAAAATGCTTTACATATTTCCCTTGTCTATCCATCAAATAAACGAAAGAAGAGTGATCTAACATATAATCTTCACTATTAGTATCTATTTTAGCATAATACACCTTAAACTTATCAGCCACTTCTTTAATCTGTTGTTCGCTACCTGTTAAACCAATAAACTTAGAATTAAAATGCTTTAAATATTCCTTAAGAACATCCGAACTATCACGTTTGGGATCGATAGTAATAAAAACAAATTCAACATCAATTTTATATTTATCAAGAGTATTAATGACCTCCATTATCTTTTGCAAAGAAGTAGGACAAATATCAGGGCAATAAGTGAAGCCAAAATAAATTAAACTCAATTTTCCTTTCAAATTATCACTATTAAAAATCTTGCCATCTTGATCAGTTAGCTCAAATTTTCCACCAATTTGCACATCATCATTATACCCCCCTCCTCTACCAGCAAGAGGCTTCTGCGGTGTCTCAAAGGATAACCACAGATAAACTGACGTAATAGTTATTAATAAACCCAATGTTATAATAATTCCTATTATTACATTAGCTTGACGTTTCTCTTGCATTAATATTCTTCTTTAGGTTATTTATTCTACAATATTAATTGTTTGTTTATTCAATATCTGAGCCACTTCTAACGCGGCGTAAGTAACAATGTTACTAGCCCCAGCTCGCTTAAAACATAATAACGATTCTATCAAAGCTGCTTGCCAATTTAAGGCATTGGCATCCGCAGCAAGCCTCAACATAGCATATTCGCCGCTGACCTGATAGGCAAATATATTAGTATTAAAGCTATTTGCCGCCTGAGCTATGATATCCAAAAACATCATACCAGGTTTAATCATAATCATATCCGCCCCTTCAGCCAGATCATGTTCTATCTCTAACATAGCCTCTCTGCTATTGCGTACATCCATCTGATAGGTCGCTTTATCTAGATAAATTGCCTTATTACTGCTCACCGCATCTCTGAATGGCGAATAAAAATTTGAAGCATATTTTGCGGCATAAGATAGTATATTAACATTAATAAAACCTTCTGAATCTAGCATTTGACGTATTGCCATAATCCTACCATCCATCATATCAGATGGGGCTACGATGTCTACCCCAGCCTTTGCTAAAACTAAAGCTTGTTTACACAAAGCTTCAACCGTCTTATCATTATCTACATCACCATTATGTAAAATACCATCATGACCATGCGTAGTATAAGGATCCAGTGCAACATCACATATTACACCAATATCAATGTTAGCCTTTTTGATACTTCGTATAGTCCTACACATTAAATTATCTAAATTATACGCTTCATCCGCATTGTCACTTTTTAACTTTGCCTCTATACAGGGAAAAAGTATTATGGCATTTATGCCATTCTCATAAGCCTGCCTAGCCGTCAATACTACTTGATCAATAGACAACCTATATATACCAGGCATGGTGCTAATCTCCTGACGTTGGTTTTCCCCTTCAACAACAAATAATGCTAGCACCAAATCATTAACGCTAAGCCTATTCTCTGCCACTAATTCTCGTAACCACCGAGTTTTTCTATTTCTTCTTAATCTTACTGTTGGATACATCCATTTCTCAAAATTTTAAGTTTATTGCAAATACAGCTATCCCGATTAGCATTACTATAAGTCTATTAGCGAAACAATACTGTTTTGTATCACGATCCCTGCTCGACTTAATGCCATACCTGCTCAACTTTGTGTCATACATGCGTAAGCAGGTATCTAGATTCCGCACCGAAGCGGGAATGATGGTATGGATGAGTGAAGCGAAATATGCTTTACTTGTACGGAGTCAGCTGAAAAATAGTTTTCAGCTGCTCCAAATTAAATAATAATTTAATTAATAGGTCCATACCATGATAAATAATAGCATAAAAAATACTATAATAGGAATAGATTTAGCAAAAAATAGTATGCACTTGGTGCAAGTCGATCAAAATGGCAAAAAAATAGGTTATCAAAAAGTTACAAGAGATGAGTTAATAGCCTATTTAAGCAATCTCGATAAAAGTTCATTGCTAGCTATGGAAGCATGTGGAGGAGCTAATTATTGGTCACAGGAAATTGCTAAGCTTGGTTTGCAAGTCAAACCAATGAAAACAAAAGATGTAAAAGTTTATGCTACATCGAAACAGAAAAATGATTATAACGATGCGTTAGCAATATGCAAAGCGGCTCGTGATCCAGAATTAAAAACTGTGCTGCCAAAAAGCAAAGAGGAACAAGATATAAAATTTTTGCATAAAATTAGAAGTAATACGATCAGAGATCGTGTGCAAAAAACTAATTCTACAATATCAAGTTTATGTGAATATGGCTATAATACAAAATTAAGTAAAAATAAATTTTGCAAATCATGTAGGCTGGAGGTAGAGTTAGCGTATAGTAAAGGTTATATAAATTCTGGGATACGGTCAATTTTACTTTTAGAATGTAAAGAAATTGAGGATTTATGTGACAAAGAGAAAACTTTAGAAAAGCTGATTATCAGCAATAATAAGCAAAGTGAGAAAGCTACTAGGTTGCAGACAATTTTTGGCATTGGAGCAATCAATGCTAGTTGTTTGAGTGTAGCCCCAATGGAAAGTTATCCAACCCCGAGGGATTTTGCTGCTTCGCTTGGTTTGGTACCAAAGCAACATAGCTCAGGAGATAAGATAGTTTTAGGAGGGATTACCAAACAGGGAGATAGATATGCCAGAACTATGTTGATTCAAGCCGCAGGGACAATAGCAATAAGAGCAAAAAGTGGTAAGGAATCAAAGATAAACTAGTGCAGTGGGCAGTGAAGAAACTTGCTGAAAATAAATCATATAATATTATATGTGTTGGTTTAGCAAATAAGTTAGCAAGGATTGCTTATGCAGTAGTCACCAATGGTAGCGAATATGTTGCAAATTAGTTTAGTTGAGAAAAAAGAAGAAACTATGTCAACTAAATAAAAATTGGTAATTGATAAATATTGCGAGTAAAGAATAGTAACAATAAAGAGAACGAAAGTTAAAGAGTTAATGAATAAGTATTCTGAATAAAATCCGTAATTATGTCGAGGCTCTAGAAGCCGTGGGAATGAGAGGTCACTCAAGGATATTTATAAGAATGCAGAAACCATTATGGCACTCGATGCCGAATATATGACCGCTTCCTTTGTGGCTCTATTTTTTTATTTTCTTTGTTGACAAATTCACTCGTCCATATATGACAATTTTGCGTTTAAAGATAGATGTTGTGACTCGGATATATAGTCAATTCAGGAGAATTTGGGGCTAGGAGCGATGGAGCGACGCCTATAAGTAATTATAGTACCCTACAATTTTGAGAAGATGAAGAAGAATGGTTGATTTAGAGTGGTGTGAAGTAGTATAAGGTAGGTATTTTTATAACAAAATGCATAATATAATACTTCAAGAATTGATTTTATATATAGACGGAAATAAATCAAGATTAAAATGTTTGGTTGGTATGGTAATTAGTTTGCTGACGGGCAGCTCAATTTATCAAAAAGGTTTAGCACTTGGTATTTTAGGTGATGCTAAAGCGACGTCAAAAACTCATAGAATTTATCGTTTTTTAAAAGATTTTAATTTTGATTATATGAAGGTTGGCTATTTGCTATTAAGCTTTTTTGCTTCAAAAAATTATGTCGTAGCAATGGATAGGACAAGTTGGAAATTTGGTAAATCCGATATTAATATTTTATTTTTAGTAATGGTAATTGGTAAAATATCGGTGCCAATATTCTGGAAGACTTTGTCGCATGGTGGCGGGTGTTCTGCAGAATTTATGAAGGAATTTTTACAGAAATTTATTAATAATTTTGGCGTTGAAAGAATAAAATATATAATGGTTCCAATATTTTGGACAGAAAAATAAGAAAAATGAGATAGAATTCTTTAGCAAACAAGGAGAGCTAGAGATGAAAAAACAAGTAAGGCAATATAGTGCTGAGGAGAAAGCCAAAATTGTCATAGAAGCAATTAAGGGAGAGCTAACAATAGCCCAGATAACCAGTAAGTATGGTGTTCATGCAACACAGATCAGTAACTGGAAAAAACAAGGTCTTGAGTTGTTAGTACAAGGTTTTAAGAATAAAACACAGAGTGCTGATCCAAATCAGCAGGGGTTAATCAAGAATCTATATGAGCAAATTGGTCAGTTAAGCGTTGAGTGTGACTGGCTCAAAAAAAATCTGCATTGTTTGGAATTAAGAGTCTGTCCTATAGTTTGTGTAAGTTGCAAAGAAAGCAGTAAGAGATTACTGTAAAAAAAGTAACTTAAGCAAGCAAGGAGGAATTATGGCTAAAAAATTAGATACAGATAAAGATACATTAAACATCAGTAATCAGCTAGTAGAAGAATTATTATCAAAAGCAGATCCATCGGAGTTATTTGGTCGAGATGGTTTATTTCAACAGCTAAAGAAGCAAATAGTTGAGAAAATATTAGCAAGTGAGTTGGATCATGAATTAGGATATTCAAAACATAGCAAGATGCCAAAAGTAGATAATAATCGTCGTAATGGTAGCTATGAGAAGACAGTAATTGATGGGGATGGTCGTAAGCTGACAGTAGAAGTACCAAGAGATCGGGAAGGAGAGTATAATCCTCAATTAATACCAAAAGGGCTGAGGAGATTTAATGGATTTGATGAGAAAGTGATATCCCTTTATGGTCGCGGTATGACAGTCAGCGAGATCCGAGGGCATTTAGAAGAAATATATCAAACTGATGTATCTGGTGACTTGATATCCACCATAACAGATGGGGTAATAGAAGAAGTAACTAGGTGGCAAAATCGTTGTTTAGATAGGGTGTATCCAATATTATACTTGGACTGTATCTATGTAAAATCTAGAGACAATCACATAGTAATAAATAAAGCAGTATATTTAGCACTTGCTGTAAATATAGAAGGGAAAAAGGAGTTACTTGGCATTTGGATAGGCAAAAATGAAGGTGCTAAATTTTGGATGCAAGTAGTTACTGAGTTAAAGAATCGAGGAATTGAACAAATTTATGTTGCTTGTGTGGATGGTTTAAAGGGCTTTCCAGAAGCGATAAGCAGCGTATTCCTGAGTACTATAGTACAATTATGTATTGTACATATGGTTCGCAATTCAGTAAAGTATGTGTCATATAAAGATTTAAAAGAGGTCACATCAGATCTAAAACAAATTTATACAGCTAATAATGACGAAATGGCACGTTTAAAACTTCAGCAATTTGGTGTAAAATGGGATAAAAAATATCCGGTAATTTCTGATATTTGGCAACGTAATTGGTCTGGGATAATACCGTTTTTTGCCTTTCCTGAAGAGAACAGAAAGGTAATTTATACTACTAACACTATAGAATCTGTAAATCGTCAAATTAGAAAAATTATCAAAAATAAGGGGGTGTTTCCAGATGATAAGTCAATTCAAAAAATAATATTTTTATCCTTACAAAATGCAGCCAAAAAATGGACCATGCCTATTAAAGATTGGTCTTTAGCTTTAAATCAATTTGAAATACTTTGTGGAGATTTTAAATATGATTTATTGGAAAATAAAAAATGAACTTTGTGAGTAGACCTAACCAATTGCTTGGTTAAGCCCCTCCTCAGAACCGGACATGCAGAGCTACCGCATCCGGCTCCCGAAAGGTAAGATAGGCTTGTACCCTATTTTTTTTTGTTGGTTTTAGAACATTGAAATGGTCTTCCACTTATTTGGAAAGTCGACCCTTTTGAGTATTTCAGCTAATCTTTGCCAATTCATCTTACGCTTCCCACCCATTCTATTAAACCACCCATATATTGCTCGCCTAGTTTGGTGAATAAATGAACTTACTCGTCTTTGATTATCTGATATACCATGATAATTGATCCACCCCTTTGTAGCTCTAATGACTTGCAATAATATCTGTTCTTTGCCCCTCTCATTAAGGTGACTTCGTAGATATTCTCTTAGCCCTTTAAGCTTCTCGGTAAATCGATCTTTCCTTGTGGTATATTTTAATCTCCATATGTTACCAAACCTTGATTTACCCCAATAGCAAGTAAAGCCAAGAAAATTATAACTCTTGATCTTCTTACCTTGCTTAGCTAAGTCCTCAGCATGGTATCTACCGGACTGAATCATCTGCGATTTAGCTTCATTGATGTTCAAGCCATACTTGTTTAATCTTTTGGGCAAAACCTCATAAAACTTCCTCGCGTCTTCTTCATTCTCAAAGACGAACACCATATCGTCACAATACCTCACCATTCCAGTTTGCCCTCTTATGTTTTCCTTGCTGATTTTAGCAAACCAACAGTCAATAACATAATGTAGGAAGACATTTGCCAAAATTGGTGATGTTTTAGACCCTTGGCGGCATCCTTCCTTGTTAGTAACTGTAATGCCGTTTTCTATAATTGGTGTTTCCATCAGTTTCATAACTAGTCTTAGGAATCTTTTGTCAGATATTCTCTTTCTTAGGAATCCCATCAACTCAGAATGTTTGATTGAATTGAAGCACTTAGTTATATCAATTTCAACTACAGCTCCTTTATTGAAGTTATACGTAAGTCTATTCAACTCCTTAAGTGCATCATGGGCGTTTAATTTAGGTCGAAACCCGTAAGAACATTTTAAGAATATTGGCTCGAACACTGAGTTTAATATCTTGCTTACTGCCGACTCGATTATCTTGTCTTCAAAGCATGATATTACCAAAGGTCTTTTGCCTCCATCTTCTTTTGGAATCAATGTAATTCGTGCAGGTTTAGCTTGATATTGCCCCTTGCGAATTTTAGTAAGGAGCGAGAGCAAATTTGCTTCCAACTTCTTACCATAAACCGCTTTGGTTATACCATCTATTCCTACAGCTTTCTTGCTATCAAGTTCCTTATATTGTTCTTCTAACATCTTTAAATCAATAATATGTCCAAGATTATTAAACTTTATGTCTTGATTTTGTGATGATAGCAACTTTATACGCTCAAGTTTCGTTGACCATGTATTTCCGTCTATGCTGTGTACGGTCATTGTTTCCCTCTTACGTTCTTACCTTTCTGTCAGCCCTTCGCTCCACTCCCATTACGAAGCTTCATCACTACTACAACTGACTCAGCCATCCTTAACACCATCTCCAAAGCCTTATGTTTCGGCACTTGTACTTTGAATACTTACTTAACTCAGTAAGAGTTATAAGGACTTCTCAAGTTGTGTCATTAATCTCTACAAACTCGCTGACGCCTGAGACCCCGATGGTTGAAAACTTTCGGATTTTCGCTAGTTTGACCTCTAGTTTTCTCTTGTCTACTGCGTTGTGTAGCACATCGACTTCCACTACCAATATCATTTCAGGGCTATCACGTTCACCATTTGGTTTCGGCTCGGATGTTTCGCTGTCTACGCTTTACTACTGTCGTTACCTTCAGCAGCACAAGACTCGCTATATGGTGGAGCTAGCTACTCCTTCCATAACAGGACTTTCACCCGTAAGATTAATGCACCTTATCTTGACGCACACACAAATTAAATGATTGACTCGGAATTTAAAGGTTAGGTGTAATATGATAGAGCCTAATCATAATAAGTTAACAATTGTACAACAGTGTAAGTTATTGGATATTAGCAGGTCAACCTATTACTATCAACCTACTGGTATTAGTGAACAAGATATCAAGATTATGGCAATAATTGATGAGACCTATACTATGCATCCATATTATGGTATGCGGCGGATGGCTAAATATTTACAAGCCCAAGGTTTTTCGGTAGGTCGTAAAGCTGTTAGACGTTACTACAAGATAATGGGTCTTGAAGCTGTTTATCCTAAAATAAATTTAAGCAAGAGGAATCAAGTGCATAAAATATATCCTTATTTACTAAAAGGATTAGAAATAGTATTGCCAAACCAGGTTTGGAGTGCAGATATAACGTATATAAGACTGAGCCAAGGATTCGTATATTTAGTAGCTAGAGCCTTTCTAATTAAGTGTGTAAATTTTTCATAGGGCTTAAATTCTACCTTCAAATTTTATCAAAAAGTGAGCCATAGCTGCGTTCCAGTTCGGAATCGGCATAACCCATTTCTTGGTCATATAATCAATTGCCAAATATAAGGTCTTAAAAACGGCATTATCATTTGGAAAAACCCTTTTATTCTTAGTAACCTTACGTAATTGGCTATTGACAGATTCTATACTATTAGTTGTGTATATTACTTTCCTTATCGCCTCAGGGTATTCTAGAAAAACCATTAAATTTTCCCAATGAACATACCAAGATTTAGCAATTTGTGGATACTGTTTACTCCATTTAGCTTCAAAAGATTCTAAAGCAAGATGTGCTTCTTCCTCTGTGCTAGCAGTATATATAGGCTTTAAATCAGCCGCTAATTCTTTTCGGTCTTTATATGATACATATTTTAAACTATTTCTAATCTGATGTACAATACATAATTGATGTTCGGTTTTCGGAAAAACTGCTTCTATTGCCTCAGACATACCGGTTAAATTATCACTGCAAGCAATAAGCATGTCTTGCATACCTCTGTTCTTCATCTCAGTAAAATTACCAAGCCAAAATTTAGCTCCTTCATTTTCACTGTTCCACAATCCTAAAATATCCTTCCTTCCAGATAAATCAATACCTAATGCTACATATACAGACTTATTGATAATTCGTTTATCTTGACGTACTTTTACTACTAAACAGTCAAAAAATACTATAGCATATACTCGATCCAATGGTCGGCTTTGCCATATCTTGACATCCTCAATTACATCATCAGTAATTTGACTTATCAAACTTTCGCTAACGTCAGCTCCATACAATTCTTGCATTTGAATCTTAATATCAGATAAGCTCATTCCTTTAGCGTATAACGATATTATTTTATCATCAAATCCTTCAATACGTCTTTGACGCTTCGGAATTAATGCAGGTTCAAATGTACTACTTCTATCCCTTGGAACCTCAATCTCTACAACTCCATTATTTGTTACTAGATTCTTTACTTTACTACCATTACGAACATTATTGCTATCAGTATGACAATATTTATCATATCCTAAGTGATTATTCATCTCTGACTGCAATGCCTTCTCTACAAGCCTTTTGGTTAATTGTTTTAATAAACCATCCTCTTTAAATAAAGTTGATATATCTGTATCATTATTTATTAATAAATCTATTGCTTGATTCATTGCTTCATTTTGTTTGTGACGCATTATAATTTCTCCTTTTGTTATATTATATTTTTATATAACCTTTGAAAAATTTACACACTTATTTGTACAGAGCCTCCAAACCTGGTTTGGCAATACTATTTCTAATCCTTTTAGTAAATAAGGATATATTTTATGCGCTTGATTCCTCTTGCTTAAATTTATTTTAGGATAAACAGCTTCAAGACCCATTATCTTGTAGTAACGTCTAACAGCTTTACGACCTACCGAAAAACCTTGGGCTTGTAAATATTTAGCCATCCGCCGCATACCATAATATGGATGCATAGTATAGGTCTCATCAATTATTGCCATAATCTTGATATCTTGTTCACTAATACCAGTAGGTTGATAGTAATAGGTTGACCTGCTAATATCCAATAACTTACACTGTTGTACAATTGTTAACTTATTATGATTAGGCTCTATCATATTACACCTAACCTTTAATTCCAAACAATGCAGATTTTTTTTTGAGCCAGTCACACTCAACGCTTAACTGACCAATTTGCTCATATAGATTCTTGATTAACCCCTGCTGATTTGGATCAGCACTCTGTGTTTTATTCTTAAAACCTTGTACTAACAACTCAAGACCTTGTTTTTTCATCTCTAGCTCTCCTTGTTTGCTAAAGAATTCTATCTCATTTTTCTTATTTTTCTGTCCAAAATATTGGAACCATTATACATATCAAGTGGCATTTATGGAGAGGAGATGTGGAGAAGGCGATGATAAGATTTAAAGAAATATTAGCACTGACAAAAGAAGAACAGCATCATGATAGGATTAAAAAATTATCCCAATATGTTGATAATAATAAAGATAAAATTGTGGATTACTCAACAAGGAAGGATCAAGGGCTGATCTTTACTAGTAATCTTGCTGAATCAACTGTTGAGAGTTTAATCAATCAAAGATGTAAAGGGCAGCAACACATGAGATGGTCTAGAGAGGGGTTAAATCCTATTTTGCAATTAAGATCTATAATCCATAGTAATGATTGGTCTAGCAAATGGAAAACTGCGGTACTAAATGCTGCTTAATAATTCACTATATTACACTTCCATCATCCTTAATTGACGCTGCACAATTCTTACTTATAATATAATTCCTGGTATCTTGACTATTTGATTTTATAGATTCTGGTTTGTAAACTACAGCCACCATAGCCTCCATACTACGTTGATCCTCTGTTGTCTTTATATGTCCTCCATCTACATTTAATATTAGTTCAACAGCATCTTCAGTAATGAGCATTTCCTTCTCATCAGCATTGATATCTTCAATAGCATTGCCAACTGATTCTGTAACTTGTTTAATACGATTATGATTATTAATTTGCCGATCTTTACCAGAAAATAATTCAAATAATTTCTCTCCTTCTCTAAAACTATGTGTAGCACCTAGTGTAGCTTGTATTTTTTTTAAATCACCAGAAATTACTCCCTGCAATAACGTGCGGACGGTAGAGTGCGTTTCATATCCGCAATTATGGCATTTAAATCTCTGTATTACAATGTTATGATCAGTGAAAACATCGTGAAAAGTAGATTTATTTACACCAGTCTTATGCATTTTAATTTTACACTTAGGGCAAGTAACTTTTGTTAGTTTATGGATTAATTGAATCTTTTCCTGCAAAACTATATCCTGTACTCCTTGAATTAAAGCAATTTGATTATCCAAACCTATGGAAAAATCTAGACAATTACTTGGTTCGTTAAGCTCGCCATTAAGTACTTCTACTCTTGAAATTGTTGTAGTGGGTTGCTTATGATCATACGATTCATATATTATTCTATATCTTCTTGTTGTCATCCTATTACTCATAGTTGCTAATAATGACATTATTGTATCGCCTTTTTATAACAATGTCAACTCACTATATTACACTTCCATATAATATTGATATTATCTTAGATAATTTATCCAACTTTGACTACTTTTTTAACTATTCCTCTACGAAAAACTTATTCCATATCCTTTTACTTACCTTCCTTCTATGACATATTTGGAATCGCTGGACTATAACTTATAACCAGTGGCTAATTGCAGCTAATCTAAGAAAACCTTTTGAAGAGATTTTTTTGCTAATTTTCCTTCAGTAAGAAAGTCCTTATTTAAATGAGTAACTTTATTATTTAATAACCTTAATTGTAAATAATCACTAATTGCCTGAGTAAATTCACCAATTTTGTTCCGAAAGAAATGATCGGCTCCATGGATGAGCTTATAGTCGACAGTTATATGTTTCTGCTTAGACAATTTTCCTACCAGTTCAAGTACTGATTCTTCTGACACAATACTATCATTGTCCCCTTGTATTACAAAACCGGAAATAGGGCATTGAGACAAGAAGGAAAAATCATATTTATTTACTGGTGGGGATACCATAATAAAATTATTAATCTCTGGTCTTCTCATGATAAGTTGCATGGCTATCCAGGCTCCAAAAGAAAAGCCTGCTATTAAATTTATACTACCTGTAGGATTGTTAAGCTGTAACCAATCAAGTGCTGTTGCAGCATCAGTCATTTCCCCAATACCATTATCAAACTCTCCTTGAGAGCGTCCAACTCCTCGGAAATTAATTCTGAGTACTGTGAATCCATTCGATACTAGTGTTCTATATACATTATAAACCACTTTGTTATTCATAGTGCCACCGTGAAGTGGATGTGGATGTAATACCAAAGCAAGTGGAGCCTTAGAATCGCTAGATTTAGTATACAGCCCTTCAATCCGACCAGCAGGACCATTAAAAAAAACTTCAGCCATAATTATACACTATCATATATTAATTTATATCGATCGCTAAGCTATATGAATAATTTAAATTTTGTTACATAGCCTAAGAACAATAAGTGGGAATTATAGCACGCTACTTGATATATTTCAAGATAACTAATGTATTCTATTATTTTGGTTTCCTTAAAAAAGCTGGAATATCATGGATATCAACGTCTACATCGCTCTTTTGAGAAATTGGAGGAATATGGTTTTTGATTTGCTCTTGATTTTGATTATTATTGGATTTTAGTGAATTCCACATTCTAATGAGTAAAGATGCTTTGGCATCATTGCTACTTATAGTTGGATGATTTGGTATATTAATTGATGTCGCCTGAACTTTTAAGTTTAAAGGCTGTACTCCAGAATCTACTAAACTAGCTTTTTCACCGGTATATTGGGTGAAATCTGGAATTTCTTCTAAAACTGTTGTCTCTATTAAATCATGGGCACTAGCTACTTGTTCACAACTTGCAGGACTACTAGTTACTGATTCAATAGGTTGGGATTTGTTGCTTATGACTTGATCAGCATCAATACCAGTAGCAACTACCGATACCCGAATAACACCATTTAATTCTTGATTAAACGTTGAACCAAAAATAATATTAGCATCGCTATCCCCTACTTCTTCTCTAATTCTATTAGCCGCACTATCAACCTCAAATAAGGTCATATCTGCACCACCAGTAATGTTAATTAACACCCCTCTAGCACCACGCATTGAGTTATGATCTAGTAGTGGATTAGAGATAGCCGCTTCAGCTGCCTTAACCGCTCTATCCTCACCAGATGCTTCTCCCGTACCCATCATAGCTTTACCCATTTCGCTCATCACTGTTCTAATGTCAGCAAAGTCTAGGTTAATCAGACCTGGCATAATCATCAAATCAGTAACCCCTCTGACTCCGGCATGTAATACATCATCTGCCATTTTAAAGGCATCGGCAAAGGTAGTATTTTCATTTGCTATACGAAATAAATTTTGATTCGGTATTACTATCAAAGTATCAACAAATCTTTGTAGTTCTAGTAAACCTTGTTCAGCAGTTTTAATTCTATGTTTTCCTTCAAAATGAAAAGGTTTAGTGACTACCCCCACAGTAAGAATTCCTAGCTCCTTAGCGATCTTTGCCACAACCGGAGAAGCCCCTGTACCAGTACCTCCACCCATACCGGCAGTGATAAACACCATATTGCTACCTTCTAAATGCCCCTTAATCTCGTCAGCTGATTCTTCAGCTGCTAAAGCCCCGATTTCTGGAGACGCACCAGCTCCAAGACCTTTAGTAATCGTAACACCTAACTGTATTTTGTTGTCGCATAAGGAATGTTCGAGTGATTGTGCATCAGTATTGGCAACGACAAAGTTTGCTCCTTGCAATTTGGCAAGTAGCATATTATTTATTGCATTACCACCAGCTCCTCCAACACCAAATACTGTGATAATTGGTTTAAGAATTACATTTTCTGGTGCTTTGAGATGTAAAGCCATAATAATATTTTACCTGTTAAATATAAATTGCTTTTAGTATAATAAAGAATCTAAAAATTTCTACTATAAAATAGATTTCATAAAGAGCATCAGTCTAATTATAGTGAATTAACTTGAATTGCTAACGTTATAAATCCGATTAGTATTTAGCCTCAGCGTCATTGCGAGCTGATGTATCCCCACGAAATTAAGCACGACAAAGTTCCGTCTTTATAATAGATGCCAGGGGTTCTACCAATGGTTTTATGGCATGCAAATAATTAAATTCAATAATAAATTTCCCAAGGGTAAAATACGAATAAATCTTTTTATCTTTTACTGTGTTAGGTTGGAAAATTCTTTGCATACCTTGGCTATAGCCTACCACACCTATAACCCAATATGTTATAATAACAATGGCAGATAGTAACATTAAAACTCCCCATCTATTCACATCTAAAGTTCGAATATATCTTCCAGCAAGACCAAATTGATGACTTTTTATCACTCGAAACGTCTCCTCTATTTGCATACGTTTGCTATATAACCTCACTATTTCCGCTCCCTTATATTCATCAGAACTTAAGTCAGAACGCCCTCGCAAAGCGAGGGGCTTGACGGTTATGAGCAGCCCAAAGGGCTGCCATTGTTAATTAAAATTCTCCTGATTCGTCAGAGCCTAAACTATCAAGTTGCTCTTGATTCTTAATGTAGTGTTTGATCTGATTCTCTTCAAATCCTACAGTTGAGACCGCATAACCTCTAGCCCACAACTTTTCTCCATTAAAATTACGTTTTCGTCCACCAAACTGCCTAGCAACGGCTATAGCACTTTTCCCCTTGATATAGCCTATTACTTCAGCTACAGAATATTTAGGAGGAATCTTGATGAGCATATGCACATGATCTTGTACCATATGCCCCTCTATGATCTTGCTCCCACGTTGAAAAGCTAACTCATGGAATACGTTCCCAAGATATTTTCTAACCTTCCCGTACAATTCTTTTTTACGACACTTTGGAATAAACACAATATGATATTTGCAATCCCATTTAGAATGATTTAAACTTTCGTATGTTGTCATATATTTTCTCCTTTGACCGTCAAGCCAAAGAAGTTATATATGATAACTTTTTATTTTATACTAAATCTAAAGGCCAAGCCTTGATGGTCTCACTAGTCAAACTAGTGGCTTACCTATCATTGAGTTAGTTACCAATATCCAAGGTTCTTTTGCAGCTTTGTTATATGAACCATTTGCTGTTTTACTGCTAGTACGATTCCTGCTAACCTTCTGCACTCGACCCTTAGCCTGGATATTGCATGAAGGTGGTATTTATAAAAATAAAATGGCAATATCGCTTATAAGTGGTCATGGATATGTTAATTTTCACTTAAATTATGTCTAGATATGCAATTCTTCCTGATTTAAGATAGAATCCCCCCTTACCCCCATTTTTTATTGTACCGGGGACAGTACCATATTAGCTTATTCTATAGCTAATTTTTTCATAACACTATCCCATATATGTTGGTAAGGATAAGATGAAGACAACAAGAATTTAATGCTCCTAGTATTTCTAATAATTACTGCTCCAATTTTGAACAATTTTAAACGCACCGTTCCTACCAAGGCTTTAGCTAATTCAGTACCTTGTAAAAACTTATCACGTATATATTCTACTAATGTATAGGCAAGGCTTGACAAAATTAGTCTGAGTTGATTATCCCACCATTTATGGCATGAAGTGCGATCGGCAAATAGCTCTAACTGTTGCTCTTTTATACGATTTTCCATATCTCCACGTGCACAGTAATTTTTATCATATAAATCTTCTGGCTTACCTGCTAAATTAGTTACTATATATCTTGGATTCTCACCAAGGCTAGTTACTTCTGATTTACCAACTATCTTACGATGACGACTCCAGCTATCAGCTTTATATTTAAATTCACTAAAAAAGCGTTGCTTCTCTTTGCTAATTGTGAAGGCTTCGTTAGATTGTTGCATCAATGGCTCAAGCAGCTTGTTGAGTCTAGTATTTTGGGCTATTCCGACTATATATTTTACATTATTTTCATCACACCAATCCAGCATCTGATGACGACAAAATCCACCATCACCACGAAAAATAATCTCTACTTCAGGCCACGATTGACGAAAACGCTTGACTAATAGAGATAATATTGCCCAGCTATGCTTTGCTTGTTCTAGCTTTGAGCTGCGAAGATTGCTTACTAACAGCTTTTTTCCACAAAAAACATATAAAGGTAGAAAGCAATTATGACGATAATATCCATGATAAAACTTCCCCTCTTGATTGCCATAAATTTCATCATCAGTGGCATCAAAATCAAGTATTAATTGTTTCGGCACGGTTTTATGAGATTCGACAAACTTGTCAATCATCACCTTATGAGCTTTAAGAGCAAATCCACGATCTGCTTTATTTTCTAAACGGCATAAAGTAGAGCTACTAGCCATATCGTCCAGTGTGTCTATACTTGTTTGCAAAGCTGGACATTTTCTTAAATTATCGTGATCATTTAAATCTTCATAACCAAGAGCAATACCATAAATACGCTGTTTGAGCATTGTTAAAATAGTATGAGTAATTTTATCAGAATCTCGCTTATCAGGAAAAATCTTAGCCAGTTCATTAGTTAGACCAAGTCTTTTATCTGCTTCTCTTAGCAATAATACACCTCCATCGCTACTAATATTACCTCCTGTGAAATTTATTTCTATTTGACGATTTTTTACTTTCGATTGGTAAATTAATCCTGTACAATTTGTCATGGCAAAACCCTCTATGTAATCTTCTTTTAACACTGATATTATATAGTATTACAAGGGTTTTGTCTCTATTCTTTCATGCAATATTCAGGCTAGCAAGTTGTAACCATTCTGCAGGAATATTTATGAGCTTTGGTTAGCAGAATCGTACCACATTCCATCGTTTTTGAACCAATTGATGGCATGAAATTTTCAACTGATATCCAATCCTCATTCTTAGCTAATTTTAAATCTTTTCCTTGTCGTACCCGACACACCCAACTCCACCCTTGTTTTTCTATTTCCTTAAACCATTCAATATGAAAGCCAGCGTCCATAATCACAATAACCCTTTTTCCATCAGGTATTATACTCTTTAATTTATTTAAAAATTCTACCGTTCTGCCCTTTAATTCACCTTCTTCAAACACATCTTGATACAAAGGTAAACTCATCCCTCTTGTACAAAATTGAGCACTTAGCATTTGTACCATGCGATCATCTTTAAGATAACATAAATCAATCACAACACTGTCATCATTAGAATGCTTGATAAACTCAAATATGAAATATGATAAAGCACTATAGAGATTATCAACCTCGTTATATAAATGTTTGTTACCTATACATCTATCAACTTTTTTTATTTTATGTTTTACTTTACTATCACCACTCAAGTTCCTGCCAATTGCACTCAAAGACAAATTCTGACTATATCGCAAGCCTTCTGCAACATCAAGTAACGCATTTAAACGATTATTATGTATAAAAGGACAATGTTCTTTTATTACTTCATTTAATACTGTTTTTACATCCATAACCTACTATCTCCATCATCATTAAATAATGAAGATATTCTATCAATTCTTGCTATTTTGCAACAATTTCGTGGGGATACATCAGATTGCGAGGAGCCACTTTAGTGGCGACAAAGCAATCCAAAAAAACGATTAAAATGGATTGCTTCGGAGGCTTACGCCTCCTCGCAATGACAGCACGAAGGGTGCTTATTCGGCACTAATTCAGGTTAATTAACTATACACGTCAGTTCGGGATAAGATATAGATGAAATAGTAATAGATAAAAGGATTGTCAAAAAGGAGTGCCTGCAGTATTTATATTTTTAAACAAAAAAACAAACTACAGGCATGAAAAAAGATATCACAGAATTATATAGTTTTATAGATGATTTTTGTAAAATTTATTTGGAGTATGAACAGAGAAAGTTATTACCATCAAATAAGCAAAGAAATCGCTGTTGTAGCATGAGTCTAAGTGAAATGTTAACAATAATAATTATGTTTCATACATCCTATGCTAAGAATTTTAAATTTTTCTATAAAAGTTATATAGAGTGCATGCATAAGGATGATTTTCCCAAAGCCTTGAGTTATAATAGATTTGTTGAATTAATGGCACGATTATTCATACCGCTAAATATGTTGATTCATTTGTTGTTTGGTGAGGAAACAGGTATTTATTTTATTGACTCTACAACGATTAAAGCTTGTCACAATAAAAGGCGTTATAGCAATAAAGTTTTTAAAGGATTAGCCAAACATAGTAAATCCTCTATGGGGTATTTTTATGGTTTTAAATTACATGTAATAATCAATAATAAAGGGGAGTTTATGGCATTAAAAGTGACCAAAGGCAATGTAGATGATAGGGTTCCAGTACCGGAGTTAACAAAAAGATTAACTGGAATTATAGCAGCTGATAAAGGTTATATTAAGCAAAATTTGTTCTTAAATTTATATGAAAGAGGCTTAAAAATGATTCATGGAATTAAGAAGAATATGGAAAATAAATTAATGGATTTGAAAGAAAAAATCTTACTTCGAAAGCGTAACTTAATTGAAACAGTTTTTGATTATCTAAAAAATAAAATGAACCTTGAACATACTAGACATAGATCACCAATAAATGCCTTTGTCCATATATTATCTACTCTTGTTGCTTACTCATTAAAGAAAAATAAACCTTCAACAAAATTTGATTTTAATCTACATGTTCACAATATCCTTATCCCGAATTGACGTTATACCATATTTTTTGCTACCACTAAGCGATCAAACTCCTCACCTGATAAAAAATTTAATTTTATAGCAGCTTCTCTTAAAGTTATACCTTCTTGATAGGCTTTTTTTGCAACTTTTGCCGCATTATCATAACCTATATGCGGATTTAAGGCTGTCACTAACATCAGCGATTGCTCTCTCAGCTTATTAATACGTTCTATATTCGGCTCTAGACCTTCAATACAATGCGTAACAAAACTATTGATGCTAGCAGAAATCAACTCTATTGACTGCAAAATATTATATATTATAACCGGCTTAAAGGTATTTAGCTCAAGATGACCGTTTGATCCGGCTATAGCTACTGCAAGATTATTGCCCATAACCTGCACACAAACCATAGTCAATGCTTCAATTTGTGTTGGATTAACCTTACCTGGCATAATTGAAGAACCAGGCTCATTTTCCGGTAAATGTAATTCACCAAAACCACATCTTGGTCCCGATCCTAACAACCTAATGTCATTAGCAATTTTCATTAAACTTCCTGCTATGGTATTTAGAGTACCAGAAAATTCTACTAATGCATCATGAGTAGCTAATGCCTCAAATTTATTAGCAGCACTTTTGAAAGGATAATTGGTATATGCAGCAACTTGATCAGAGAATTTTACAGCAAATTCTTTACGGCAATTAATACCAGTCCCTACTGCAGTTCCACCTTGTGCTAAAAAATATACTCTTTTTAGTGATTCCTCAACTCGTTCTATAGCATAGGCTATTTGCGTTACATAACCAGAAAATTCTTGCCCAAGCGTTATTGGCGTAGCGTCCTGCAAATGAGTGCGTCCTATCTTAACTATATTATTCCAAGCTGTAGCTTTGGTATTTAACGCCGAATGTAGGCTGGTTAATGCTGGAATTAATTGTTGTTTACTAGCGAGTATGGTTGCGATATGCATAGCAGTTGGAAACGAATCGTTGGATGATTGTGCCATATTTACATGGTCATTTGGATGAATTGGCGACTTACCACCCTTCTTGCCTACTAATTGTTCATTACCAATAGAGGCTATTACCTCATTGATATTCATATTAGTCTGAGTACCAGAGCCAGTCTGCCATACTACTAAGGGAAATTGATCATCAAATTCCCCTTTTAATATTCTAGAGGTAGCTTGATCTATTGCTTCTGATATTTCAGGCTTAAGATCGCCTAATTCTTTATTGACCTTTGCTGCACATTTTTTTAAAATTGCTAGTGCCTTAATCAACTGAATAGGCATTTTTTGATCGCCTATCTTAAAATTCTCAAGAGACCTTTGAGTTCCTGCCCCCCAGTAAAACTGATCGTCTACTTTGATTTCTCCAAATGAATCGGTTTCAATCCTATAATTTTTCATATAAATTTTTCTTTTTCGCTTTTATTGTATTTATAACTAATCCGACATTAATCCGACCGTCATTGCGAAGAGGTCGCCAGACCGACGAAGCAATCCTTTCTACTCACTTTTTCTTGGATTGCCGCGTCGCCGCTTTTAGCGGCTCCTCGCAATGACGGCTTGAGGACGTAAGGTCTTCTCGCAATGACAAGTCGGGTTAGTCAATTCACTCATCATCAACAGGATCGCCTGAATCATCAGTATTCAAAGATTGTTCATCAAACATGAAGAAAAAGGCTTTAATACTATTATTAGGGGTTTCTATGAATATAGCCCCATCTTGATAAATGCCATTATCTTTACTGTGTGGGTTGTAGTTCCCCTGATTCAGATGTATATCATGTATACCTCTAGGAGGAAGTTGAGAATGTTGTTGTTTTAACTGTAGTCCATAAGGTACTACCGCCCTTGTTTCAGTATCATCATAAGACTCCCCTAAAATACATATCTTTGTACCACGGACAATATGCATGTCTAGCAAAGATGAAATTTCTTGCCATGATTGTGCTAAAGTATTCTTTAAATAATCTATTTGAAAAATTCCACTACGGAGATAATCAAGCCTAGAGACATGAGTTAACTGATCCAAGCTAAATAATCCTTCATCTCCTAGTTTAGCTAAATTAGTTAACAACTCATTATTATTCAACTGATCGACATAGTATAGCTTAACATTAGCTCTAGAATCAGACTGAATATCTATATTTACTTGATAGTCTAGTTTGTTGGCTTGCACTATAAAATTATGGTGAGTCATTGTGTGTTTTGTACGATCTTCTAAATCCTCTAACACAATACCTTTTACACATGAATAGTTTTTTAGCATAATAATACCTTGTAAATTTTAATTTATATTATATTAACTGGTCGGTGAGTCAATCTTTTTATAGCCACCCGACAGGGCAGCTATATAGTCAATTAACCTGAATTAGTGCCGAATAAGCACCCATCGTGCTGTCATTGCGAGGAGGCATAAGCCTCCGAAGCAATCCATTTTAATAGTTTTTTTAGATTGCTTCGTCGCCACTAAAGTGGTTCCTCGCAATGACGCTGAGGCTAAATACTAATCGGCTTTATAACGTTGCCAATTCAAGTTAATTCACTATATCACTCATCTCCTATTCTAAGAGCAGCTATAAAAGCTGATTGCGGAATTTCGACGTTACCAATATTACGCATACGTTTTTTCCCAGCTTTTTGCTTTTCCAATAATTTACGTTTACGAGTTATATCCCCACCATAGCATTTAGATAAAACATCTTTACGCATTGCTTTAACGGTTTCTCTAGCGATTATTCTGCTACCAATAGCAGCTTGAATAGCAATCTGAAATAATTGCCTTGGGATTAAATCGCTAAGGCGTTTACACAATTCTCGACCACGATATTCTGATCGTGACCGATGCACTATAGTAGATAGAGCATCAACTGGCTCGCTATTAACCAAAATAGATAATTTTACCAAATCACTTTCCTCATAACCATCCATTTCCCAATCAAAGCTAGCATAGCCTTTTGTGTAACTTTTTAACTTATCGTAAAAATCAAATACTATCTCATTTAACGGTAATCGGTAAATTACCATAGCCCTACCACCTACATAAGTTAATTCAATTTGTACTCCTCTTTTATCAGTACACAAAGATAAAACATTACCTAAAAACTCATCTGGCACTAATATTGTTGCCTTAACCCAAGGCTCTAACATTGATTCTATATTTTGAGTAACAGGTAAGTCAGCCGGATTATGTATTTCTAATTGATGTCCATCACGCATATTAATCTTATAAACCACACTAGGAGCAGTAGTTATCATATCAAGATCAAATTCACGCTCCAGTCTTTCTTGCACTATTTCAAGATGTAGTAACCCTAAGAAACCGCAGCGAAATCCTAATCCTAAGGCAGTTGAACTTTCTGCTTCAAATTCAAAGCTAGAATCGTTAAGCCTTAATTTAGCTAAAGAATCTTTTAAATGCTCAAATTGTGAAGCATCTGAAGGATATAATCCACAAAATACTACCGGTAAATGTGGCTTGAAACCAGGCAAAGGCTCCTTGCAAGGTCTTTTTTCATCAGTTATTGTGTCACCAACTTTACAATCCACAACTTGCTTGATTGAAGCAGTGAAAAACCCTATTTCTCCTGAATATAAAATATCTGATATATGTTTCTTAGGAGTAAAATACCCAACATTCTCAATATTATAACTAGAATTGCTAGCCATCATCCTGATACGCATATTTTTGCGTAAAGTTCCATCGATAACTCTAACCAAAATTACTACTCCTAGGTAAGAATCGTACCAACTATCAACCAATAATGCCTTCAAAATATCTGTTTGATTAGTTGCAGGACAGGGTAGTCTATTAACAATTGCTTCAAGTACTTCTTCTATTCCTATACCACTCTTTGCCGAAATCAATAATGCATCGCTTGCATCTATACCAATTACGTCCTCTATTTGTTGTTTAACCTTATCAGGATCAGCAGCCGGTAGATCAATCTTATTGAGTACTGGAACAATTTCATGCTTATTATCAATCGCTTGATAAACATTTGCGAGAGTTTGTGCCTCAACACCCTGGCTACTATCTACCACTAATAACGAGCTTTCACAAGCAGCGAGTGACCTACTAACCTCATAAGAAAAATCCACATGACCAGGAGTATCCATTAGGTTTAGATAATAGGTATTACCATCTTTGGCTTTATAAACTAATCTAACAGTCTGTGCTTTGATAGTGATTCCCCGTTCTTTTTCTATGTCCATTGAGTCAAGTACCTGCTGACTCATTTCTCGAGCTATCAATCCTCCACAATATTCAATTAACCTGTCTGCTAAAGTAGACTTACCATGATCAATATGAGCGATGATTGAAAAATTTCTGATAAACTTTTGATTATTCATTGTATATGCGATATAATGTTAAAATTAGAAAAATGCTAACCCGACTGGTCATTGCAAAAAGTAGCGAAGCTCGAACGAAACGATCCAATCTAATGAATAGTGGATTGCCACGACCTACTTGCGTGGTCTCACAATGACGTCGGTTTATCTTATCTTTATATAGTAAAATTCCATTTTATAGTAGGAAATAATAGTGCGTGCTGAAATTGAACATTATGTAAAAAAAATCGAACAGTCTTTAGAGCTGCTCAGGAGGTCACTTTGATTTTGATAACGCAACCAAAAGGCTTGTAGAGCTGGAAAATATTTCAGAAGATCCAACTCTGTGGAATAATCAGGAGAAGGCTCAAAGTATTATGAAAGAAAAAAGACTTCTAGAGACTAAGCTTAATTCGTTTAAACAACTTCAATCTAATCTTACGGAATGTTTAGAACTTGAAGAATTGGCGTTTGTCGAAAATGACCAACAAGTTCTAGAACAAGTTCAAGAAGATTTAAGAAAACTATCTATTATTGCCGGCAAATTTGAGACTGAATGCTTATTTTCTGGGGAATTTGACAGTAATAATTGTTTTCTTGAAATCAATGCTGGAGCTGGAGGCACAGAGAGTCATGACTGGGCGTCAATTATGATGCGTATGTATTTGCGTTTCGCGGAAAGGCAGGGTTTTAAAAGCGAGGTTATTCATCTTATTAACGGTGAAGAAGCAGGAATAAAATCATGTACTATTAAAATTAATGGCTACCAAGCATATGGTTGGTTTCGAACGGAATCAGGAGTGCACCGTTTAGTACGGATATCGCCTTTTAATGCAGCGGGCAAAAGGATGACTAGCTTTGCTAGTAGTTGGGTATATCCAGAAATTGATGATAGTATTGCCATTGTAATAGATGAAAAAGACCTTAGAATTGATACTTATCGTTCTTCCGGAGCTGGGGGGCAACACGTAAACACTACTGATTCTGCCGTAAGGATTACCCACTTACCTACTAATATCGTAACACAGTGCCAAAATGATAGATCACAGCATAAGAACAAAGCACAGGCTATGAAAATGCTTAAAGCAAGGCTTTATGAACTAGAGTTAAAAAAACGTACTGAGGATATTCAAGAACAGAATGCATCAAAAACTGAAAATGGCTGGGGACATCAAATAAGATCTTATGTATTGCAACCTTATCAAATGGTTAAGGATTTACGTACCAATCATGAGACTTCTGATACTAAAGGTGTACTTGACGGAGATTTAGAAAAATTTGTTTCAGCTAGCCTATCAATTAGTGTTGGTAATATATAGTCAATTTAGGATAGATTGGCTATAGTCAAGTGATGAGAAGTTGGTGACGTCGTCGCTCCATCGCTCCTAGCCCCAAATTCTTCTGAATTGACTATATATATAATTAAGAAACGTGCTAAAATGTCTATATTTCAAAGATAAATATAAAATCTATGGATATTTTCTTATCCTTTGTTGACAATTATCAAAAAAAGGAGTACCATACTTTTTGAGTTTAATAATTAACTCTTTAATAGCATGAAAACCTTATTTCTGCCTGTCAGTTATTGGGTTTAATTTCTACGGAAGAGTTCGAATTAAGTTCAGATAAGTAACTCTATACTAAAAGGTTTTTATGATTACTAAAGTAGGTAAGGTCAAATGGTTTAATACAACCAAAGGCTTTGGTTTTATTCAACCAGACGATGGTGGGAGTGACGTTTTTGTTCACATCTCGGCTGTAGAGCGTGCCGGGATCCGTAATCTTAATGGAGGTCAAAGTGTAGGCTTTGATCTAGAAGACAATAAGGGAAAAATTTCTGCTGTTAATCTGCAAATAAAATAATATTTATTTAAAACTACAAGCAACTACTCAAAATTTATGAGTGGTTATTAAACTAGTGAATTTTGGGTAGTATCATCTTTTTATACACTCTGTGCATTATCTTTTATAATTCAGTGTTCACTGTAAGTAAAGTTGTAATTTTATTGGACTATTTTAAGTATACTCGAATGATTTGGGGAAATGGATTTTCAAAGCAAAAGAGTATCTATGGTAGGATTGTATTTATAATTACAGCCGCTTTTACTATACAACAATTAATAACCCGCTTTATAACATAAAAACTTAATCATAAATTTATTTTTTTAAGGTATAGAATATATGTTTACTCAAGTGCTTTGAAGATTTGGAGTTTAACTGCATTTAACCTTTCAATTCCTTAAAGCATTTGAGTATTTTTAATTTACGATAAATAACATTGGATTTAATAATGAAAAATTTTAATTTACCAAACGAAGTGATTATATCACTTGAACAGATGAACATCACCTCTCCTACAGAAATTCAAAGAGAGGCTATACCGATTGCGATGCAAGGTAGTGATATTCTTGCTTCTAGTCAAACTGGCTCGGGTAAAACCCTTGCCTATTTACTACCAATCGTCAATTCTTTTATACAGACTAAATCAATGGCTTTGGTACTTGTACCAACTCGGGAATTAGCTAGTCAAGTACGTACTACTTTAACTAATGTAACTACTCAAATTAAGCTTCCTAGTGCGGTTTTAATAGGTGGTGAACCAATGCATAAACAATTTACGCAGCTAAAGGCA
The DNA here is from genome assembly GCF_936269705.1 of Rickettsia endosymbiont of Oedothorax gibbosus. Taxonomy (NCBI): domain Bacteria; kingdom Pseudomonadati; phylum Pseudomonadota; class Alphaproteobacteria; order Rickettsiales; family Rickettsiaceae; genus Rickettsia; species Rickettsia endosymbiont of Oedothorax gibbosus. The sequence continues at coordinate 832,362 of NZ_OW370493.1, read as the reverse complement.
AATCCTAAAGTGGTGATTGGAACCCCTGGTCGTATTATAGATCATTTACTACGTGGTACCTTAAAATTAAACACAGTGCAATTAGTGGTACTTGATGAGATGGACAGAATGCTTGATATGGGCATGAAAGAACAGTTGGAAGAAATAAATAAATATATACCTGAAAAAAGACAGGTTTTAATGTTTTCAGCTACTATGCCAAAACATATTATTGCACTATCGCAAAAATATGTGATTAACCCTAAACGTATTACTATTGGCTCAACTACTCAGGCTGCTTCTCAAATAAAACAAGAAACTTTGCGAATTTCTGATAAAGAGAAATTCCCTGAGCTTATAAAGCAATTAAACCAACGTGATGGCTCTATAATTATTTTTGTGAAAACTAAGCGTGGTGCCGATCAGTTGGCAAAAATGTTAAAATTTGAAGATCACAAAGCTGAAGCTATCCATGGTGATTTAACACAAGGTAGACGTGATCATGTAATTGCATCATTTCGTTCTTCTCGTCATAGAATTATGGTGGCAACAGATGTTGCGGCTCGTGGCTTAGATATACCGCATACACAACATGTGATCAATTATGACCTACCAATGTCTCCAGAAGATTATTTACATAGAATAGGTAGAACTGGTAGAGCAGGACTTTCAGGTTGTGCATTATCCTTCATTTCGCCAGAAGATAATATTAGGTGGAAAGCTATTGATCGTCTAATGAACCAAGGCGAGAGTACTTCAAGAGAAGAAATGACAGGAAATAAGAATCGTAGAAGACCATTTAATGGTAATAATAGCAACAATAACAATAATGGTAGAAAAAGTTATTTTCCTCGTAATAATAACGATAAAAAGCCTTATTCTGGTCGCTCTAGAAATAGCCAAGCGTCCTAATTTAGTAAAAGCAGTTATGTTATACCCGATTAGCATTTAGCATCAGCGTCATTGCGAGCTGATGTATCCCCACGAAATTGTTGCAAAATAGCAAGAATTGATAGAATATCTTCATTATTTAATGATGATGGAGATAGTAGGTTATGGATGTAAAAACAGTATTAAATGAAGTAATAAAAGAACATTGTCCTTTTATACATAATAATCGTTTAAATGCGTTACTTGATGTTGCAGAAGGCTTGCGATATAGTCAGAATTTGTCTTTGAGTGCAATTGGCAGGAACTTGAGTGGTGATAGTAAAGTAAAACATAAAATAAAAAAAGTTGATAGATGTATAGGTAACAAACATTTATATAACGAGGTTGATAATCTCTATAGTGCTTTATCATATTTCATATTTGAGTTTATCAAGCATTCTAATGATGACAGTGTTGTGATTGATTTATGTTATCTTAAAGATGATCGCATGGTACAAATGCTAAGTGCTCAATTTTGTACAAGAGGGATGAGTTTACCTTTGTATCAAGATGTGTTTGAAGAAGGTGAATTAAAGGGCAGAACGGTAGAATTTTTAAATAAATTAAAGAGTATAATACCTGATGGAAAAAGGGTTATTGTGATTATGGACGCTGGCTTTCATATTGAATGGTTTAAGGAAATAGAAAAACAAGGGTGGAGTTGGGTGTGTCGGGTACGACAAGGAAAAGATTTAAAATTAGCTAAGAATGAGGATTGGATATCAGTTGAAAATTTCATGCCATCAATTGGTTCAAAAACGATGGAATGTGGTACGATTCTGCTAACCAAAGCTCATAAATATTCCTGCAGAATGGTTACAACTTGCAAAGTCCCTAAGGGTCGAGTGCAGAAGGTTAGCAGGAATCGTACTAGCAGTAAAACAGCAAATGGTTCATATAACAAAGCTGCAAAAGAACCTTGGATATTGGTAACTAACTTAAGTTCTGATGAATATAAGGGAGCGGAAATAGTGAGGTTATATAGCAAACGTATGCAAATAGAGGAGACGTTTCGAGTGATAAAAAGTCATCAATTTGGTCTTGCTGGAAGATATATTCGAACTTTAGATGTGAATAGATGGGGAGTTTTAATGTTACTATCTGCCATTGTTATTATAACATATTGGGTTATAGGTGTGGTAGGCTATAGCCAAGGTATGCAAAGAATTTTCCAACCTAACACAGTAAAAGATAAAAAGATTTATTCGTATTTTACCCTTGGGAAATTTATTATTGAATTTAATTATTTGCATGCCATAAAACCATTGGTAGAACCCCTGGCATCTATTATAAAGACGGAGCTTTGTCGTGCTTAATTTCGTGGGGATACATCAGATTGCGAGGAGCCACTTTAGTGGGTACGAAGCAATCCAAAAAAGCGATTAAAATGGATTGCTTCGGAGGCTTACGCTTCCTCGCTAATAGACAGCACGATGGGTGCTTATTCGGCACTAATTCAGGTTAATTGACTATAACAAACTTACTATAGCTAAATAACTATAAAAGGGAAAATCAAAAAATTCATTATTTAAGGATAAAAATAAAAGTGAAAGTAATTAAGATCGCACCTTCATTGCTATCAGCAAATTTTGCTAATTTACAAAAAGAAATCAGTTCTTTGGAAAAAGCGGGGGCTGATATGATCCATATAGACGTTATGGATGGTCATTTTGTGCCTAACTTAACATTTGGATCTCCTATAATAAAAGCCTTAAGATCTTATACTGCATTGCCGTTTGATATACATTTAATGATTAATAACCCAGAATATTCGATTAAAGAGTATGCTAGTAGTGGGGCAGATATTATCACTATCCATCCTGAAACAACTATTCATCTTGACCGAACTTTAGACATTATTCAAAATTTAGGAGTAAAAGTTGGAGTGGCACTGCTTCCTTCCACCAACCCAAATTCTATAGATTATATTATTGATAAAGTAGATTTGATTTTAGTAATGACTGTAAATCCTGGGTTTTCTGGTCAAAAATTTATAGAGAATCAGTTAGAGAAAATCAAAATTATTTCAGAAAAAATCAAAAATTCCAACAAAATTATATTACTTTCTGTAGATGGAGGAATAAATAATATTACCGGTAAAAATTGCATCAACGCAGGAGCTGATATTTTAGTATCAGGTAATTTTATTTTTCAATCAAAAAATTATCAAAAACAAATAGATTTACTAAGACAGTAACTATCTCACCTTACGCATAACCCAGGATAATTTAAAAATTGCAAAAAAATACAAGACGTCGTCTATTAGCGAGGAGCTACTGTATTACTCGATAATCAAGTTTTTTGCAGAGCTTATAAATAGTAGGTTGTTTGAAGGAAATTTGAATATATCCGAGTCACAACATCTATCTTTAAACACAACATCTATCTTTAAACGCAAAATTTGTCATTCCAGCTTCGGTGCGGAATCTATAATACCTTAGGGTATTTTTAGATCCCTGCTTTCGCAGGGATGACAACCATGATCCTATATTTTATTCAAATCTGCAAAAAAACTTGATTATCGAGTATTAGCATTGAAGCAACCCAGGAAAGTGACCCAAATGGATTGCCGCGACTACTACGTAGTCTCGCAATGACTTATATGCACCACAAACATCATTGCAAAAGAACATATGTGAGCGTGGCAATCCATTTCTAATCACCTTTTGGATATACTATCTTGAATAAAGTTCAATTACTAAATGTACTTCTGGCTCAAAAGGATATGGAACATCAGAAATTACTGGAATTCTGACGAACTTACCAGACAATGAATGGGCATCAAAAGTTAAATAACCTGGTACGGTATTTTTTTGTTTGCTAGCTGTTTCGAGTATTACAGGAATTTGTTTTGCTGATTCCTTTAGCTCGATGACATCGCCTTCTTTTAATCGCATGCTTGGGATATCAACCTTTTTGCCATTTACCTTAATATGACCATGGGTGACAAATTGTCTTGCAGCAAAAATCGTTGGGGCAATATTCATTCTGTAGATAACAGCGTCAAGCCTTCTCTCTAATAGACCTATAAAATTTTCACCAGTATTGCCTTTCATTTTTTGTGCAAGAGCAAAGGTGTTTCTAAACTGTTTTTCGTTAATCCGACCATAATGACATTTAAGCTTTTGTTTAGCTTTTAAGTGTACACCATAATCAGAAGTTTTAACCATACTATTCTGACCATGTTGACCAGGACGGTAATTTCTTGTATTGAAGGCATCTTTGCTGTCGCCCCATAGGCTTACACCAAGTCTTCGGCTTGCCTTATATTTAGAACTAATAATTTTTGTCACGCTCTATAAATCTCATAATTTTGACATTATTAATATATACATTGAAATTCATCAAGTATATATCAAAATATATATATTTTAACAACTAAAGTCAACCCTCATTTCTTGAAATATCAAAAGTTATTTGTTCAACAACAGATAATCCTCAAGATTGATTATTTGGGCTGACTTAATATCTATATTGGAGTGGGAAGTAAGCAAAATAATTCCACCATTATTGGCTTTTGAAATAATCAAGTTATGTAGTAATTCTTTATTCTCTTGATCTAGGTTTGCTTCTACTTCATCCAATAACCATAAGTTTGATTGGCAAGCAATAAGCTTTGCTAAAGCAACCTTTTTTTGGTTGCCAGCAGAGAGCCTATAACATTGTTCATGCAAAATATTATATAACTTGAAATAATATACCGAAGATTCTAATGTTTCAAGGGAATCATAAATTGTAGACCAAAATCTTAGATATTCTAATACAGTTATTTGAGATTTTAGCCCAAGATTATGTCCAATATAATTACAATAAGGTTTTTTTAAATGTTTGCAGTTCAATGAGCTATATAAAATATTGCCACTTGTTGGATTTTGTATATTAGCAACAATTCTAAGTAATGAAGTCTTTCCACAGCCATTAGCTCCTTGTAAATAAACTATAGAAGATGGTAAGCAAGTCACGCTGATATTAGTGAAGATACTTCTTTGGTCTATAATAAGAGTGACTTGCTCAAATGACAACATTTATTCTAAATGATCATCTATAGGAGTCTTGGCCATAAGGTCTACTGTATTATCTTCATCGTTAACTATGAAAAAATCAAGTTCTTTCATATCTAAGACTGGTTCTTCTGGCAAGTTATAAAAATACTTTTTGAGAGTGTATAACGCAGCAGTAATCGTCACGATTATCAATGAAGAAACTGCTGTAATAAGAATCTTCCCAGTTGTAGTAAGGGTCTCTTCAGTTGTAATCGGAGCCTTTTCGGTTGTAGTAAGAGTCTCAGTTGTAGTAGAAGCCTTTTCGGTTGTAGTAAGAGCCTCAGTTGTAGTCGGGGTCTTCTTAGTTGTAGTAAGAGCCTTAGTTGTAGTAGAAGCCTTCTTAGATAAATTAATAGGAGTATCATCAATTGTGTTTAAAGAGATATCTTCTTCCCCATAGTTTTGCGAAGAACTGCCCAAAAGGTAATCTGAGCTAGTAGAGAAATTACCTAGATCATAATCATAAGGGCTAGGGCTATGTGTAGTAAGAAAGGTACCAACGTTACGTAGTAAGATTGTTGCAGCACATAAAGATATTATACCAATTGCAATAATTAACACGGTGTGTTTATCCAGTCTCTATACATAATTGATTTTACTAAATCTACATTATGAGCAAATTGATTCCAAGCGTAACAAGCCATAGTGACGATATCTTCATATACACCATAACATTGGTTAGACAAGAAATGATTTTTGATCCATTCCCAAACTTGTTCCATTGCATTAAGTTCCGGTGCATAGGGCGGAAGCGGTATCAAAGTGATATTGCTTGGCACAGTTAGTTTTTTGGCTGTGTGCCAACCTGCATTATCCGTTAGTAAAGCTATATGTCGGTTGCCTTGAATACTGCGAGAAAGCTCTTCTAAGAATTTATTCATTGCCTGTGTGTTTGCATATGGTAAAATTAATGCAAAAGCTTCTCCTGTATCATGGCAAGCAGCTCCATAAATATATGTTGAAATGAATTGCTGTTGCCGAACTTTACGGGGTCTAGTGCCACGCTTAGCCCATATACGAGTTAAGCTACCTTGTTGCCCAACTCGAGTTTCATCCTGAGACCATATATCAACTTTACATCTATCGATATTTTTTGGTAATAATTTTGTTAACATGTCTGGGAAGTTTTTTTATATGTATTTTGAGTCTCTTGATTTGACTTTGGATGCATTGAACGAGAAGTAATCCAGCTAAAACCAAGGCGGTGCATAGTATTGTAGACTGTTTTTAAAGCGCATTTAGCACCATATTCCTCAAGTAACATGATATGTAGCTCCTTTCCAGTTATATACCCACCAGTTTTACTTTCACTGAGCGTATTGATTTTATCAAAAAGAGCAGACTCTTGTATAGTGTTAATCTTCCTAGGGGCACCGCTTCTTTGTGATTCAAATAATCCTTCAAAACCATGATTCCTAAATCTTCTGAGCCATGATTGCACAGTTTTCCAGTGTGACTTCACTATTTCAGATATGGCTTTTAAAGATTTGCCTAATTGAAGGTGATACATCGCCAATAAACGTATACGATTTCGACCATGCGGCTCATGTTTCATCATTTTTATAAAATCATGACCATGAAAACCTTGTGGTAATATTAACCTAGCCATTTGAGTACCTTTATCAGTTAAAAACCCATTTTACACCACTGCGTTAATTATTGCAATTGGTATTACTTGTCGTAACCCAAATTTTACAATAGCCCCTTGTAATACTTGATGACAATGATATTGGTTATTTTTATGCCCTCTAATTAGGCAACGTTTACAACTCACTTTATCAGAGCTGTAATATTGTGTACCATCAACATTTAATAAGTATTTACCAGGAAATATTTGATATTGTTCTAGATGCTTCCCTCGTTGTAATTTACTAAATAATTCTTTGAAAATAGGTCTAAACGTTACGTCACTATCTACTTGGTCTATTACGTTCCTCATCCCCTGATCGCTAGGAAGCGATTGTACTGTAAACATGCTACGCAGATTATTACGTTGTTCCTTCCTTTCCATACGCCTTTGAAATTCTAGCAAAGATACTGATTGAAAATACATACACGCCAAACCAGATAACATAATATCTGCTATACTATTACTACTATTTACACCCCTTCTATCTTCTATACCAGCAAATCTATCTGCAATCATACTTCTGATTGCACTAAAACTTAAATGTTTCTTTGAATGCATAACTTGATACCAATATTATATTGATATTATCTTAGATAATTTATCCAACTTTGACTACTTTTTTAACTATTCCTCTACGAAAAACTTATTCCATATCCTTTTACTTACCTTCCTTCTATGACATATTTGGAATCGCTGCATACGACTTTTAATTACCCAGTCTAAATTTACTGAATAAATTTAAATTAGTCTATTTTGAATCTATCCAAGATATATTGCCATCTCGACGGTAATAAACTATATTAATACGATTAGTATTACTATTTTGAAACATTAAAGCAGGAAGGTTTTCAAGATCCATTTTCATAACGGCTTCACTTACTGATAAAATTAATATTTCTACAGATTTTTCTGCTATAATTACAGGATTATCAGAGGCTGATACATTATCTTCGTCTTCATGTTCATGGGGCGTGATAATATATTTGACTGCTTTAGGTGCCGCTTCGGATATTTTAATTCTATCATGACGATCTTTGAGTTTAGATTTGTACTTTCTAAGTTGCTTTTCAATTCGAGAAAGAGCAGCATCAAATGCTGAATATATATCATCTGAAGCAGCATTACCTTTCAATATTATATGTCTGCCGGTACCATCATTCACTACAATATCGCAAACCAGTTGAAATCCTTGTTTAGAGAAATGTACGTTTGCATTAATTATAGTAGAAAAGTACTTTGCTGCTACTTGCGTAGTACGGCTTTTTACATAATCTTGCAAAGAATTGCCAATAGAAATATGTTGACCTGATACTGATACTTGCATAAAACCCCCCTTTAAATTTATAGCTAACTAGTAGTATTTATTCATTCATCATAAACTGCCGTCATTGCCAAGAAAACCAAAGTTCTTAACCACTAAGTGCATTATACTACCATATTTGATATAATCTATCTCATTTTCTGTAAAAACTTGTAATATTACTTCAAAAGTTTCAACTATACCATTTTTCCTACTTATAATACAACGGAGTTGTGCATAAGGCTCTACTTTATTACTTAAGCCTGTAATTGTAATATATTCAGAACCATCAAGTTTTAAATCACTTACCGTAGTAGAAGTAAGTACAAGTGGTAATACGCCCATACCAACTAAATTTGATCGATGAATTCTTTCAAAACTTTCAGCAATTACCGCTTTTACTCCTAGTAAACTAGTACCTTTTGCTGCCCAATCTCTCGACGAACCAGAGCCATATTCTTTACCTGCAAAAATTACTAAAGGGATAGAATGAGCCTTATAATCCTGAGAGGCGTCATAAATACTCATTTGTTGACCATTCCGTTGATTGATCGTTATCCCCCCATCAATTCCAGGACACATAGCATTTTTAATCCTATTATTGGCAAAAGTCCCACGCATCATTACTTGATGATTGCCACGCCGTGATCCATAAGAGTTAAAATCTGCTGGTAAAATACCCTGCTCGGTTAAATATTTAGCAGCAGGGCTTGTTTTACTAATATTTCCGGCTGGCGATATATGATCAGTAGTAATAGAATTGCCAAAGATGGCTAATATTCTAGCAGATTCTATATCCCCCAATTCACTGGATATATGCTCGATACCTTCAAAATAAGGTGGATTATTGATATAAGTGCTATTTTTATTCCAATTATAAGTATCACTTTTAGTTACCTTAATATTTTGCCATTCCTTATCACCTAAAAATATATCACTATATTTCTCCTTAAACATTTTACAGTCAATAGATTCCTCAATTATTTTCTGTATCGAGTTTTGAGTAGGCCAAATATCCTTAAGATAAACATCCTTACCATCATGACTTTTTCCTATCACATCAGTCTCAAGATTAATGTTGATAGTACCGGTGATAGCATAAGCAATAACTAGCGGCGGAGAGGCAAGATAACTAGCTATGGTTAGAGGATGTACCCTACCCTCAAAATTTCTGTTACCAGATAATACCGAAGCAACAACCAGATTGTTTTTGGTAATAGTCTCTTCTATTTCCGGCAACAGTGACCCAGAATTGCCTATACAAGTAGTACAACCATAGCCAACAAGATTAAAACCTAAATCATTGAGATATTGCTCAAGCCCACTTTTCTTCAGATATTCTGTCACTATTTTTGAACCAGGAGCCAATGAGGTCTTAACCCATGGCTTTTTCACTAATCCAAGTTCTACTGCTTTTTTAGCCAGCAAGCCAGCAGCAACCATTACATTAGGATTGGAAGTATTGGTACAGCTAGTAATTGCCGCTATTACGACATCACCATGACTGATTGCATATTCATCAGTCACAGGGTATTTTTTATCAATATTAACATCACCTTTGGTTAAAGAAGCTAGTTCACTGTTAAAATTACTGGCGGCATTTCTTAGGTTAACTCGATCTTGTGGACGTCTTGGTCCTGCTAAAGAAGCTTCGATAGTAGATAAATCCAGCTCTAATGTCTCAGTATATTCCGGAATAATTGTCGATTCGTACCATAATGACTGTAGCTTAGCATATTGCTCTACTAATTTTATGCGATTTGGCTCTCTAGCCGTCAAGTTAAGATATTTGATAGTCTCATTGTCAATTGGAAAGAAGCCACAAGTAGCACCATATTCAGGAGCCATATTTGAAATAGTTGCCCTATCTGCCAATGTTAAAAAGTCCAATCCATCTCCATAAAATTCGACAAATTTGCCAACGACATTTTTCTTCCTTAACATTTGGGTAACGGTTAGCACCAAATCTGTAGCGGTAATCATCCCATTTAAAGAGCCAGTCAATTTAAAGCCAATTACCTCGGGTATAATCATTGATAGAGGCTGACCAAGCATTGCCGCCTCAGCTTCACCCCCCCCTACTCCCCAACCAAGAACTGCCAGACCATTAATCATCGTAGTATGACTATCTGTACCAACCAATGTATCCGGATAAGCGAAAGTTACCCCTTCTTGTTGTTTAGTCCACACAACATTAGCTAAATATTCCAAATTAACCTGATGACAAATACCTGTTCCCGGGGGTACTACTTTAAAATTATCAAATACTTCCTGCCCCCATTTTAAAAACTCATAACGCTCTATATTCCGAGCTACTTCCATTGTAACATTTTTATCAAAAGCTTCACTTGTTCCATAATAATCGACTTGTACCGAATGATCTATTACCAGATCAACAGGTATCAAAGGATTAATCTTTAATGGATTCTTCCCTAGTTTTTTCATAGCATCACGCATAGCAGCTAAATCAACAATAACCGGAACGCCAGTAAAATCCTGCATCAGTACCCTAGCTGGCATAAATGGTATCTCAGCCTCGGATTTCCTTGCCTTAAGCCATTCTTTAAATAGCAACAACTTCTCTTGGCTACCAGTTAGACGCAGAACATTTTCAAATAATATCCTTAAACTATAAGGTAAACGCTTTAACTCAAGCCCAATATCACTTGCCGCCTTATTTATATCAAAAATTTTATAAACATCCTCTCCAACAGATATTTCTTTAAGATAATCATAATTCATATTAACCACTCCAAATTTATTTTATAGCTAACTCGAATAAGTTCTCGATATCCCAGACGTCATTGCGAGAAGCACACAAACCCCAACCGTCATTGCGAGAAGCCACTTTAGTGGCATTGAAGCAACCCAAATGGATTGCCACGACCACTACCATTAACTTTCATTTTGAGTATACACTAAAAATACCTAACACTAAGCTTTTCATGCAATTTAATTTGAAAAATATTTATATTTTATATCATCCCTGCTTACTATTACTATCAACCCAGCGATTCCAAATATGTCATAGAAGGAAGGTAAGTAAAAGGATATGGAATAAGTTTTTCGTAGAGGAATAGTTAAAAAAGTAGTCAAAGTTGGATAAATTATCTAAGATAATATCAATATAATATTGGTATCAAGTTATGCATTCAAAGAAACATTTAAGTTTTAGTGCAATCAGAAGTATGATTGCAGATAGATTTGCTGGTATAGAAGATAGAAGGGGTGTAAATAGTAGTAATAGTATAGCAGATATTATGTTATCTGGTTTGGCGTGTATGTATTTTCAATCAGTATCTTTGCTAGAATTTCAAAGGCGTATGGAAAGGAAGGAACAACGTAATAATCTGCGTAGCATGTTTACAGTACAATCGCTTCCTAGCGATCAGGGGATGAGGAACGTAATAGACCAAGTAGATAGTGACGTAACGTTTAGACCTATTTTCAAAGAATTATTTAGTAAATTACAACGAGGGAAGCATCTAGAACAATATCAAATATTTCCTGGTAAATACTTATTAAATGTTGATGGTACACAATATTACAGCTCTGATAAAGTGAGTTGTAAACGTTGCCTAATTAGAGGGCATAAAAATAACCAATATCATTGTCATCAAGTATTACAAGGGGCTATTGTAAAATTTGGGTTACGACAAGTAATACCAGTAATGCCTGAGGAAATTCGTGTACAAGATGGTGATGAGAAAGAGGATTGTGAGACGAATGCTTTCAAGAGATTTTTGACAAGATTTAGAAAGGATCATGATAAATTAGGGATAATAATCAATGCTGATGCCTTATATGCAACAACTCCAGTGATAGAAACAATTCGTGATCATAAAGCTAATTATATTTTTAAAGTAAAACCCAATAATCATAAGACATTAATGGATAATGTTCAATCTGTAGATAAATCAAAGATAGAGACATTGAGCCTTAGAAGGAACAAATTGATAATTGAATGGGTTAATGATGTTGAATTATTTACTAGCACTAAGGTAAGAACAAATTATATAGCGGCATGGGAGCTAGTGCCGCAGAAAGATGGTAGTAACAAAAGTCAGTATTATGGTAAATGGATTACTGATCTAGAAATCACCTCAGATAATGCTAAAACAATAATAGACGGAGCAAGAGCACGTTGGAAAATAGAGAACGAATGCTTTAATAGCTTAAAGAATCATGGTTATAATATAGAACATAATTACGGTCATGGTTCTGAGAATCTATGTTATAATTTCTACAATTTTACTTTGTTAGCATTTACTATTCATCAAATACACCAATTAGTTGATAAATTATTTCAAGAAATGAGGGAGCAATTTGGTAGATTAGGATCGTTATGGGAACGAATAAGAAGTTTAGTAGACCTTTTTTTCTTTGAATCAATGGAAATGTTATGGGAGATATTAGCTGGCAAACGAGATTACAGAGTCCCGCCAATATAGATTCGACCTATCAAAAGCTTTTTCTAGAGCAATAGACTTATTTATTGCTAACCGTTGGTTTTTACCAAATTGATTACAATAACGTGAATTATGATAAGTTTGTATAAAAATATTTATAGAATTCCGAGTCAATCATTTAATTTGTGTAAGTTCATTTTTTATTTTCCAATAAATCATATTTAAAATCTCCACAAAGTATTTCAAATTGATTTAAAGCTAAAGACCAATCTTTAATAGGCATGGTCCATTTTTTGGCTGCATTTTGTAGGGATAAAAATATTATTTTTTGAATTGACTTATCATCTGGAAACACCCCCTTATTTTTGATAATTTTTCTAATTTGACGATTTACAGATTCTATAGTGTTAGTAGTATAAATTACCTTTCTGTTCTCTTCAGGAAAGGCAAAAAACGGTATTATCCCAGACCAATTACGTTGCCAAATATCAGAAATTACCGGATATTTTTTATCCCATTTTACACCAAATTGCTGAAGTTTTAAACGTGCCATTTCGTCATTATTAGCTGTATAAATTTGTTTTAGATCTGATGTGACCTCTTTTAAATCTTTATATGACACATACTTTACTGAATTGCGAACCATATGTACAATACATAATTGTACTATAGTACTCGGGAATACACTGCTTATAGCTTCTGGAAAGCCCTTTAAACCCCACACAAGCAACATAAATTTGTTCAATTCCTCGATTCTTTAACTCAGTAACTACTTGCATCCAAAATTTAGCACCTTCATTTTTGCCTATCCAAATGCCAAGTAACTCCTTTTTCCCTTCTATATTTACAGCAAGTGCTAAATATACTGCTTTATTTATTACTATGTGATTGTCTCTAGATTTTACATAGATACAGTCCAAGTATAATATTGGATACACCCTATCTAAACAACGATTTTGCCACCTAGTTACTTCTTCTATTACCCCATCTGTTATGGTGGATATCAAGTCACCAGATACATCAGTTTGATATATTTCTTCTAAATGCCCTCGGATCTCGCTGACTGTCATACCGCGACCATAAAGGGATATCACTTTCTCATCAAATCCATTAAATCTCCTCAGCCCTTTTGGTATTAATTGAGGATTATACTCTCCTTCCCGATCTCTTGGTACTTCTACTGTCAGCTTACGACCATCCCCATCAATTACTGTCTTCTCATAGCTACCATTACGACGATTATTATCTACTTTTGCCATCTTGCTATGTTTTGAATATCCTAATTCATGAGGAAGTGTAATATAGTGAGTTGACATTGTTATAAAAAGGCGATACAATAATGTCATTATTAGCAACTATGAGTAATAGGATGACAACAAGAAGATATAGAATAATATATGAATCGTATGATCATAAGCAACCCACTACAACAATTTCAAGAGTAGAAGTACTTAATGGCGAGCTTAACGAACCAAGTAATTGTCTAGATTTTTCCATAGGTTTGGATAATCAAATTGCTTTAATTCAAGGAGTACAGGATATAGTTTTGCAGGAAAAGATTCAATTAATCCATAAACTAACAAAAGTTACTTGCCCTAAGTGTAAAATTAAAATGCATAAGACTGGTGTAAATAAATCTACTTTTCACGATGTTTTCACTGATCATAACATTGTAATACAGAGATTTAAATGCCATAATTGCGGATATGAAACGCACTCTACCGTCCGCACGTTATTGCAGGGAGTAATTTCTGGTGATTTAAAAAAAATACAAGCTACACTAGGTGCTACACATAGTTTTAGAGAAGGAGAGAAATTATTTGAATTATTTTCTGGTAAAGATCGGCAAATTAATAATCATAATCGTATTAAACAAGTTACAGAATCAGTTGGCAATGCTATTGAAGATATCAATGCTGATGAGAAGGAAATGCTCATTACTGAAGATGCTGTTGAACTAATATTAAATGTAGATGGAGGACATATAAAGACAACAGAGGATCAACGTAGTATGGAGGCTATGGTGGCTGTAGTTTACAAACCAGAATCTATAAAATCAAATAGTCAAGATACCAGGAATTATATTATAAGTAAGAATTGTGCAGCGTCAATTAAGGATGATCGTCAAAAACAAATTATAAGTTCTACTATTATTGCAGCATTGAAACAAGGCTTAAGCCCAAAAACACATATTACCGCACTATGTGATGGGGCGGCAAATTGCTGGAATATAGCAAAGGCACTAGAGCCTTTGTGTGCTAAAATAACTTATATTTTAGATTGGTTTCATTTGGGTATGAAATTTGAGAATATATCGTTACCAAAAAGGCTAAAAGAAGATCTGATGCATATCAAGTGGCATTTATGGAGAGGAGATGTGGAGAAGGCGATGATAAGATTTAAAGAAATATTAGCACTGACAAAAGAAGAACAGCATCATGATAGGATTAAAAAATTATCCCAATATGTTGATAATAATAAAGATAAAATTGTGGATTACTCAACAAGGAAGGATCAAGGGCTGATCTTTACTAGTAATCTTGCTGAATCAACTGTTGAGAGTTTAATCAATCAAAGATGTAAAGGGCAGCAACACATGAGATGGTCTAGAGAGGGGTTAAATCCTATTTTGCAATTAAGATCTATAATCCATAGTAATGATTGGTCTAGCAAATGGAAAACTGCGGTACTAAATGCTGCTTAATAATTCACTATATTACACTTCCTTTATTGCTAACCGTTGGTTTTTACCAAATTGATTACAATAACGTGAATTATGATAAGTTTGTATAAAAATATTTATAGAATTCAAGAAAATACATACAAATCTTTAACAGAAAAATAGATTATTCGTCTTAAAGTTGAGTGGATCGCAATGCTAAAATTTCCCTATGTATCCATAATGTCATATTTGGAATTGCTGCATAATAAGCTTCATGTTCACTGGCAATGACGAAAAAGCTTATGACTTCTTTACCAATTCATCTATCAATGTATCAAAACCACTATTACTGAGAATATTCATGAACTCTGACTGTTGGGAACTGATCATACTAACACCTTCCGTAATAACATCTGAAACTTTAAAACTAGAATTATCGCTTGCATCTTTTTGACGTACCAAGTAGTTTACTTTAGCTGTTCCTATCAACATTTCTACCATAAACTCACCTTTATCAAGAATACGCACTTGTTCAACTTTAGGCTGTTGACCATGATAATTTTTCACCAAATCAGCATAGACTGTACTGACATAATTACCATAAACTTCTGTAAATTGTTTAATTTGTTCAGGAGTTAAGGTTCTTCTGTAGACACCAAGGGTAAATTTAGCCATCCAATCTAAATCCAGGTTAGCTAAAATTAGCATCTTACTCTTAGTAATTTTGCCATCTTGAGTTAAATTTTGATCATTAAATACCTCTAGCCCATCTTTTATTAGCTGATTAACATAGTTATCAACTCCCGCATTATTATCATTAGCAGTTGAATAGGCTGACAAAGACAGGAAATTTAAAATTAAGCAAACAATAAATTTTTTCATAATTTTCTATAATTTAGTTAGGTTTAGGGCACTTAAATTGCTTAGGGTAGGCAATTACAGATTCCCGATTTTGATGCGTAGCTGATCTTACAGCTATGTAAGGATCGGTAGAACTACGTGTTATATACTCAGTAAATGGTAATAATCCTAACCTAGTATCTATAATTTGTGCACTAGAGAGTACCACTTCAAAGTTCCTATGTACTACATACATTATAGGATTTAAATAACTATTTGTAAATACTGGATCTGTGAAATCTCTTGCATTAGTACCTCCAATAAATGGTAGGACTAAGTATGGTCCAGGTCCTACTCCATAATGAGCTAAAGTATTCCCCAAAGTTTGTTTGGTAACTTTTAAGCCAATTTTACTTGCTACGTCAAATAATCCGCCTATACCAAATGTACTATTGATAAGAAATCTCCATATACTCTTCATAGTTTGATCATAATTCATCTGTAAGCCATAATTGACAGCAGTCAAAGGTATAGTAATGTTATCTAGAAAACTACTCACTCTAGCTTTGGTATAATCATTAGTAAATTGTTTATAGCCCATAGTAATAGGTCGCAAAAACAGATAATCTAAAATGGAGTTAAAGACAAAAATTTTACGATTCAGTTTCTCATAAGGATCATAGACTTGCATACAACCATTCTTGGCACTACAAACATACTGAAAATCATCGTTATCTTGAGTATTTTGAACGTCCGCTATTACGGTTAGGTTAAAAAAGTTAAGTATAACTAATGCTAGTAATATAAATCTCTTCATTATAGGTTTCATCAATGATTTTTCTTACAAACCACCATATAGTATTTATCATTTTTTTCTATAACTAATTCCTCACTACTTAATACAGTGAATTTACTTTGACTTAAAGCTTCCTTGATATCTGTTATAGCAAAAATAAATTCTTTTCTTTTTAATGAAAGATTTGTAACGTTATTTATTGGCAAACAAAATGCAAAATATCCTAATTTATCGACTATTGAATAAATATCATTAAAGTAAGTTGACAGATTCTTAGTAAAAGAAAGAGCGTTAAAACTTAATATCACATCATATTTATTAGAATGTTGCTTAATAAAGTCTGGTATAGAAACTTCTAGTATATTATCATAGATATTCATATTTAGGGCAAAAACATTCATGGCTTCTGAACTTTCTACACCAGTAAAAGTAAAGCTATCAGGAAAACGCTTTTTAACCTCAGCCCCCACTAAACCTGCATTACTACCTAGCTCCAAAATACGGTAATTATCAGGCAAATCTGTTATACCACTCATAATCCTACTGACAAAATTATGAGGTAGGTATAGTTGCTTATTACTACAAAATTTATTGTTATAATATTCAGCCGTAAGATTTCTATATTGATGCCAAATCTGCGGAGAGATATCTGACAAATTATTATAATTTTGTAAGAAAGCCCCTAACTTTACTTGATCAAATTCAGAAGCTTTTTGTAGATGATACAAAGCCTTTTGATAATTATTTTTTAAGAAATATGTCCAACCAAGCCAGTAATTAACTTGGCAAGAATTATAGTCAATTGATGGGAAGTTGGTGACGTCGTCGCTCAATGCTCGCCTATTACTTATAGGCGTCGCTCCATCGCTCCTGCTATCTACTTCTCCTGAATTGACTATAGCTTGGTCTGAATTAGAAAAAAATTTATCAACCAATTTAAACCTTAATATAGCGTCATTTAAGTTATTCTTATATAAATGTTCTATACCAAGCTTTAAATTAGTTTCTTTTAAGTGTGTTACCTTGTATTTTACATCGGTAAAATAATTGATGAACGTAAAAATTTTCTCCATATACCAAGATGGAAAATTTTTGCAAAAATGATAGCATGATTTCATCTTATCCTTTATTAAACCGTAACTGTTATAAATAATTTTGCTGCCAAACATAAAGTCTATGAAATTTGATTTTGTGAACTACTTACCTTACGCATAAATCCCGTAACAATTTAAAAATTGCAGAAAAGTATAAGATGCTATTAGCGAGACCACTACGTGGTCGTGTCAATCCACATTCATTAGATTGCTTCGTCGCCACCAAAATGGCTCCTCGCAATAACACCAGGATATTTTTCCTATGACTTTTAAATGCCATGCGTAAGGTGAGTTAACTATATAATAGCATACATTATAATAGCATACATATTAACTAGCACTAATGACTTTGTCTATAATTATAGTCAATTGATGAGAAATTGGGGGCGTCGTTACTCGTCGCTCGCCTATTACTTATAGGTGTCGCTCCATCGCTCCTAGCCCCAAATTCTCCTGAATTGACTATACATAAAATAAATCTAATATTTCTCTTTGCTCCACCATTTTTTCTCTTCTTGTGGTAATTCTGAATTTAAGGTTTCTGTTATTTCCACCATTTCTTCAATATATTTCTTAGATTTTTTCATAGCAGTAAAACTTTTTACGATAGCAACTTGTTCAGTTGGTAACTGAAAACTACTCAACTCATGTATAATAGCTTGACGAATAAATTCGGTTCTAGATATCCCTAGTTTTTTAGCAGCTTCATTACTAGCTTTTGCTATAGTATCTGGTAAAGTAATAGATAAACTTGTCATATTGTTATTTCATATCAATTTATATATAAAATAATAATATAATAATTTAACTCGTTCAAGAATTGTTTTTTGAAAACAAATATAGTATATGCTCTAATGATTTGAGTATACTTGATAAAATTATATAGGTTCTACTATGTCACTTATTGCTAAACGATTAGATTTAATAAAGCCATCCCCTACTTTGGCATTAGTCAAAAAAACATTTGAACTAAAAAAACTAGGCAAAGACATAATTTCTCTTGGGGCTGGTGAGCCTGACTTTGATACGCCAAATAATATCAAGGAAGCTGCAATTAAGGCTGTGCGAGATGGTTTAACAAAATATACTAATGTAGATGGTGTATTGGAGCTTAAACAAGCGGTACAGAAGAAATTCAAGTATGAAAATAATTTAGATTATGATTTAGACGAGATAATCGTATCCAGTGGAGGAAAACAAGTAATCTATAATTTGTTTATGGCATCCCTTAACCCCGGTGATGAAGTAATTATTCCTAGTCCATACTGGGTTTCATACCCAGATATGGTAATATTAGCTGACGGCATTCCGGTGTTTGTTAATTGTAACATGGAAAATAATTTTAAACTTACTGTTAATGTTCTAGAGCGAGTAATTAGCAAAAAAACTAAATGGTTAATTATTAATTCGCCGAGTAATCCAACAGGGGGGGCATATTCTTATCAAGAATTAGCTGATATTGCTGAATTATTACGCAAATATCCCAACGTAAATATTATGTCTGATGATATTTATGAGCATATTATTTTTGATGATTTTAAGTTTTATACTTTTGCTCAAGTGGCACCGGATTTAAAAGATCGAATATTTACGGTTAATGGTGTATCAAAAGCTTATTCTATGACAGGGTGGCGTATAGGATACGGAGCTGGTACTAAATCGTTAATTAAGGCAATGGCTATTATTCAGTCACAAAGCACTTCTAATCCTTGCTCTATAAGCCAAATGGCAGCCATTGAAGCTTTAACTGGTCCTCAAGATTTTATTAAGTCTAATGCAAAAAACTTTCAAGAAAAACGTGACTTAACCTTATCAATCCTAAATGATATCAAGGGTATTAGTTGTTATAAGCCGGCAGGAGCATTCTATTTATTCCCTAAATGTAATGAATTATTTGGGCTTAAAACCCCCTCTAATAAAATTATCAAAGATAGTAACGATTTTGGAGAATATTTGCTTGAAGAATGTAGTGTGGTAGTTGTTCCTGGTATTGCATTCGGTTTAGAAAATTATTTCAGAATTTCTTACGCAACTTCGATAAAAAATTTGGAGCAAGCGTGCTTGCGTATAAAAAATGCTTGTCATCAATTAAAATGATCAAGAAACTTCTTAAAAAGAATAATTTTGCACTTAGTGTAGTCACTAAATTATTGTATAGTTATTTGAGAGTGGTTTATTTTACCTGTCGTTGGCAGTTTGTTTTTCCAGATGGTTACAATGAACAGCAATTTTTAGCACAAAAAGGGGCGATTTTTGCTTTTTGGCATAACAGGCTCGCTTTGGGTCCGGGAATATTTACCGGTCATAAAGACATTCATGCCCTTATTTCTCCTCATTCTGATGGTAAAATAATTAGTGATATTGTCAATAAATTCGGCTTTGGGGTAATAAATGGCTCTACTAATAAAAATTCTGTGGTAGCTTTAAAAGCCATTATCAAAAAATTACATAATGGTAGTAATATAGTAATTACCCCAGATGGTCCGCGTGGACCTATTTACAAAATAAATAGTAATATTAACAAAGTGGCTCAAAAATATAATATAAAATTAATACCGGTTTCTTGTAAGGCTTCTAGATATTTTTTACTTAAAAGTTGGGATAAACTGATTATGCCGCTACCTTTTGGTAAAATAACGGCTTTTATAGGTTTGCCACTAATTTTTATAGGCAATGAAAATCAAGATGATATTAATTTAGCCCAAGCATTAAACATCAGTGAAATAAACTCATGATCTATTTATATCATATCTTAAGTTTCCTATTTCTTCCACTATATGTTCTTTTACTGGTATTGAGAGTTATTGTTGGCAAAGAAGAGATAAAACGTATGGGCGAACGTTTTGCCATTGGGTATGTACATACTAAACGAAATGAAACTTTAGTTTGGATACATGCCGCCAGTGTAGGGGAATCTATGATAGCTCTTACCTTAGTTGAAAATATCAATGATCTTTGGCTAAAAAGAACGATGCCAAAAACCGCCTTAAAGTTTTTGGTTACTTCAGGAACCAAATCTTCTGCAAAAATATTACAACAAAAGTTACCTGTAAATGCTGTTCATCAACTAATTCCTATAGACAATATTATTTTTGTTAAGAAATTTTTTAGAAATTGGCAACCAACTCTAGGAATCTTTATTGAATCAGAATTATGGCCATGTCTAATTAGCGAAGGGAAGAAACATTGTAAATTATTATTACTGAATGCTCGTATTTCTGATAAATCATTTGCATCATGGAAAAAAATAAGCTCATTTTTTAGAGCAATCACCTCTAATTTTAGTGAAATTATTGTTCAAAGTAACATCGATTATGAAAAATTTATGCAACTTGGTATGACCAATATAAATAATTTAGGCAATATCAAATTTGCCAACAAAAAATTACCTGTAAATGAACAAGAATTAACAATTTTAGCACAATATATGAGTGCTAAAAGAATCATCGTATTTGCCAGCACTCATCTGGAAGATGAAACAGTATTACTGAATATTATAAAACCAATAAAACAACAATATCCAAATTGCTATTTTATTCTAATTCCACGCCATCCTGAACATAAAAATGATATAGGGAAAGCGTGTACCCAACTAAATTTAACCTATAGTATCAAGTCTGAACAAAATATACCTATTCTGACTGATGATCTTTACATCGTTGATAAATTTGGAGAACTAGGATTATTTTTTAGCATATCTTATATCTCATTTGTTGGCGGTTCATTTAAACAAGGTGGACATAACGTACTTGAACCAGCATATTTTGCTAATTATATTATATTTGGACCAGATATGAGTAATTTTGCTAATATTGCTAATGAAATGCTTGCAAATAAAGCTGCTACGCAAATTCAAAACGAAAGTGATTTATTGAATAAAATGGAATATTTGCTATCTGAAACTGGTATCGAGGAAGCTAAAATTTATCAGACTAATGCCTTAGAATTTGTTAATAAAAACCAACAGATTTTAGGTAATTATTTAGCTATTATAGAAAAATATTTGTTATAGTCAATTCAGGAGAATTTGGGGCTAGGAGCGATGGAGCGACGCCTATAAGTAATAGGCGAGCGACGAGTGACGACGTCCCCAACTTCTCATCAATTGACTATAGTAGGAGTAAATCATTAATGTCATACTCAAATGAGCGGAAGAATGGGAATAACAAACAAAGGGTAAACGAACATAGTATATACTCGAATGATCTGGAGAATTGGAATGTAAAACAAGGGGTGAGCGAGCGGAGTGTACATTTAGTACATGAGCACGCGAATGCCCCGAAGTTTTGCAGAACCAATTCTTCAAAGCATTCGAGTATACATGTTGTATTAGTTGATGAACAAGATAAGATTCTTGGAACAGAGGATAAATTGACGGTTCATAATTCTAATACACCATTGCATAGAGGGGTTTCTGTGTTTCTTTTCAATAGTCAAAAGGACATCTTGATACAAAGAAGAAGCTTACTCAAAAAAACCTGGGGTGGTTTTTGGTCTAATAGTTTTTGTGGACATCCACAAATTAACGAAACTTACGAGCAGGCTGTTTATAGGCATGCAAAATTTGAATTAGGCTTGGTCAGCTTGCAGAAAGTATATTTTATTGCTAATTATCGTTATAAATTTGCTATAAATAATATTGTGGAAAATGAGATATGTCCGATATATTTAGCTTTATCAGATGATGTTATCAGAATAAATGAACAAGAAATAGCAGAAGTAAAATTACTTAAATGGCAAGATTTTAAGTTATACACAGAGGAATACTCAGCCAACTTTTCTCCTTGGTGTAAAGAAGAGCTTAAAATATTAGAAAATAGTGAAATATTCAAAAAATTTATGGATTCAGCTTTATTATTATAGTATAAAACCAGCAATTCCAAATATGACATTATGGATACATAGGGAAATTTTAGCATTGCGATCCACTCAACTTTAAGACGAATAATCTATTTTTCTGTTAAAGATTTGTATGTATTTTCTTGAATTCTGAGTCTGTCCTATAGTTTGTGTAAGTTGCAAAGAAAGCAGTAAGAGATTACTGTAAAAAAAGTAACTTAAGCAAGCAAGGAGGAATTATGGCTAAAAAATTAGATACAGATAAAGATACATTAAACATCAGTAATCAGCTAGTAGAAGAATTATTATCAAAAGCAGATCCATCGGAGTTATTTGGTCGAGATGGTTTATTTCAACAGCTAAAGAAGCAAATAGTTGATAAAATATTAGCAAGTGAGTTGGATCATGAATTAGGATATTCAAAACATAGCAAGATGGCAAAAGTAGATAATAATCGTCGTAATGGTAGCTATGAGAAGACAGTAATTGATGGGGATGGTCGTAAGCTGACAGTAGAAGTACCAAGAGATCGGGAAGGAGAGTATAATCCTCAATTAATACCAAAAGGGCTGAGGAGATTTAATGGATTTGATGAGAAAGTGATATCCCTTTATGGTCGCGGTATGACAGTCAGCGAGATCCGAGGGCATTTAGAAGAAATATATCAAACTGATGTATCTGGTGACTTGATATCCACCATAACAGATGGGGTAATAGAAGAAGTAACTAGGTGGCAAAATCGTTGTTTAGATAGGGTGTATCCAATATTATACTTGGACTGTATCTATGTAAAATCTAGAGACAATCACATAGTAATAAATAAAGCAGTATATTTAGCACTTGCTGTAAATATAGAAGGGAAAAAGGAGTTACTTGGCATTTGGATAGGCAAAAATGAAGGTGCTAAATTTTGGATGCAAGTAGTTACTGAGTTAAAGAATCGAGGAATTGAACAAATTTATGTTGCTTGTGTGGGGTTTAAAGGGCTTTCCAGAAGCTATAAGCAGTGTATTCCCGAGTACTATAGTACAATTATGTATTGTACATATGGTTCGCAATTCAGTAAAGTATGTGTCATATAAAGATTTAAAAGAGGTCACATCAGATCTAAAACAAATTTATACAGCTAATAATGACGAAATGGCACGTTTAAAACTTCAGCAATTTGGTGTAAAATGGGATAAAAAATATCCGGTAATTTCTGATATTTGGCAACGTAATTGGTCTGGGATAATACCGTTTTTTGCCTTTCCTGAAGAGAACAGAAAGGTAATTTATACTACTAACACTATAGAATCTGTAAATCGTCAAATTAGAAAAATTATCAAAAATAAGGGGGTGTTTCCAGATGATAAGTCAATTCAAAAAATAATATTTTTATCCCTACAAAATGCAGCCAAAAAATGGACCATGCCTATTAAAGATTGGTCTTTAGCTTTAAATCAATTTGAAATACTTTGTGGAGATTTTAAATATGATTTATTGGAAAATAAAAAATGAACTTTGTGAGTAGACCTAACCAATTGCTTGGTTAAGCCCCTCCTCAGAACCGGACATGCAGAGCTACCGCATCCGGCTCCCGAAAGGTAAGATAGGCTTGTACCCTATTTTTTTTTGTTGGTTTTAGAACATTGAAATGGTCTTCCACTTATTTGGAAAGTCGACCCTTTTGAGTATTTCAGCTAATCTTTGCCAATTCATCTTACGCTTCCCACCCATTCTATTAAACCACCCATATATTGCTCGCCTAGTTTGGTGAATAAATGAACTTACTCGTCTTTGATTATCTGATATACCATGATAATTGATCCACCCCTTTGTAGCTCTAATGACTTGCAATAATATCTGTTCTTTGCCCCTCTCATTAAGGTGACTTCGTAGATATTCTCTTAGCCCTTTAAGCTTCTCGGTAAATCGATCTTTCCTTGTGGTATATTTTAATCTCCATATGTTACCAAACCTTGATTTACCCCAATAGCAAGTAAAGCCAAGAAAATTATAACTCTTGATCTTCTTACCTTGCTTAGCTAAGTCCTCAGCATGGTATCTACCGGACTGAATCATCTGCGATTTAGCTTCATTGATGTTCAAGCCATACTTGTTTAATCTTTTGGGCAAAACCTCATAAAACTTCCTCGCGTCTTCTTCATTCTCAAAGACGAACACCATATCGTCACAATACCTCACCATTCCAGTTTGCCCTCTTATGTTTTCCTTGCTGATTTTAGCAAACCAACAGTCAATAACATAATGTAGGAAGACATTTGCCAAAATTGGTGATGTTTTAGACCCTTGGCGGCATCCTTCCTTGTTAGTAACTGTAATGCCGTTTTCTATAATTGGTGTTTCCATCAGTTTCATAACTAGTCTTAGGAATCTTTTGTCAGATATTCTCTTTCTTAGGAATCCCATCAACTCAGAATGTTTGATTGAATTGAAGCACTTAGTTATATCAATTTCAACTACAGCTCCTTTATTGAAGTTATACGTAAGTCTATTCAACTCCTTAAGTGCATCATGGGCGTTTAATTTAGGTCGAAACCCGTAAGAACATTTTAAGAATATTGGCTCGAACACTGAGTTTAATATCTTGCTTACTGCCGACTCGATTATCTTGTCTTCAAAGCATGATATTACCAAAGGTCTTTTGCCTCCATCTTCTTTTGGAATCAATGTAATTCGTGCAGGTTTAGCTTGATATTGCCCCTTGCGAATTTTAGTAAGGAGCGAGAGCAAATTTGCTTCCAACTTCTTACCATAAACCGCTTTGGTTATACCATCTATTCCTACAGCTTTCTTGCTATCAAGTTCCTTATATTGTTCTTCTAACATCTTTAAATCAATAATATGTCCAAGATTATTAAACTTTATGTCTTGATTTTGTGATGATAGCAACTTTATACGCTCAAGTTTCGTTGACCATGTATTTCCGTCTATGCTGTGTACGGTCATTGTTTCCCTCTTACGTTCTTACCTTTCTGTCAGCCCTTCGCTCCACTCCCATTACGAAGCTTCATCACTACTACAACTGACTCAGCCATCCTTAACACCATCTCCAAAGCCTTATGTTTCGGCACTTGTACTTTGAATACTTACTTAACTCAGTAAGAGTTATAAGGACTTCTCAAGTTGTGTCATTAATCTCTACAAACTCGCTGACGCCTGAGACCCCGATGGTTGAAAACTTTCGGATTTTCGCTAGTTTGACCTCTAGTTTTCTCTTGTCTACTGCGTTGTGTAGCACATCGACTTCCACTACCAATATCATTTCAGGGCTATCACGTTCACCATTTGGTTTCGGCTCGGATGTTTCGCTGTCTACGCTTTACTACTGTCGTTACCTTCAGCAGCACAAGACTCGCTATATGGTGGAGCTAGCTACTCCTTCCATAACAGGACTTTCACCCGTAAGATTAATGCACCTTATCTTGACGCACACACAAATTAAATGATTGACTCGGAATTCTATAAATATTTTTATACAAACTTATCATAATTCACGTTATTGTAATCAATTTGGTAAAAACCAACGGTTAGCAATAAATAAGTCTATTGCTCTAGAAAAAGCTTTTGATAGGTCGAATCTATATTGGCGGGACTCTGTAATCTCGTTTGCCAGCTAATATCTCCCATAACATTTCCATTGATTCAAAGAAAAAAAGGTCTACTAAACTTCTTATTCGTTCCCATAACGATCCTAATCTACCAAATTGCTCCCTCATTTCTTGAAATAATTTCTACAATTTTCGGCTCTGTACAAATAAGTGTGTAAATTTTTCAAAGGTTATATAAAAATATAATATAACAAAAGGAGAAATTATAATGCGTCACAAACAAAATGAAGCAATGAATCAAGCAATAGATTTATTAATAAATAATGATACAGATATATCAACTTTATTTAAAGAGGATGGTTTATTAAAACAATTAACCAAAAGGCTTGTAGAGAAGGCATTGCAGTCAGAGATGAATAATCACTTAGGATATGATAAATATTGTCATACTGATAGCAATAATGTTCGTAATGGTAGTAAAGTAAAGAATCTAGTAACAAATAATGGAGTTGTAGAGATTGAGGTTCCAAGGGATAGAAGTAGTACATTTGAACCTGCATTAATTCCGAAGCGTCAAAGACGTATTGAAGGATTTGATGATAAAATAATATCGTTATACGCTAAAGGAATGAGCTTATCTGATATTAAGATTCAAATGCAAGAATTGTATGGAGCTGACGTTAGCGAAAGTTTGATAAGTCAAATTACTGATGATGTAATTGAGGATGTCAAGATATGGCAAAGCCGACCATTGGATCGAGTATATGCTATAGTATTTTTTGACTGTTTAGTAGTAAAAGTACGTCAAGATAAACGAATTATCAATAAGTCTGTATATGTAGCATTAGGTATTGATTTATCTGGAAGGAAGGATATTTTAGGATTGTGGAACAGTGAAAATGAAGGAGCTAAATTTTGGCTTGGTAATTTTACTGAGATGAAGAACAGAGGTATGCAAGACATGCTTATTGCTTGCAGTGATAATTTAACCGGTATGTCTGAGGCAATAGAAGCAGTTTTTCCGAAAACCGAACATCAATTATGTATTGTACATCAGATTAGAAATAGTTTAAAATATGTATCATATAAAGACCGAAAAGAATTAGCGGCTGATTTAAAGCCTATATATACTGCTAGCACAGAGGAAGAAGCACATCTTGCTTTAGAATCTTTTGAAGCTAAATGGAGTAAACAGTATCCACAAATTGCTAAATCTTGGTATGTTCATTGGGAAAATTTAATGGTTTTTCTAGAATACCCTGAGGCGATAAGGAAAGTAATATACACAACTAATAGTATAGAATCTGTCAATAGCCAATTACGTAAGGTTACTAAGAATAAAAGGGTTTTTCCAAATGATAATGCCGTTTTTAAGACCTTATATTTGGCAATTGATTATATGACCAAGAAATGGGTTATGCCGATTCCGAACTGGAACGCAGCTATGGCTCACTTTTTGATAAAATTTGAAGGTAGAATTTAAGCCCTATGAAAAATTTACACACTTAATTAGAAAGGCTCCAATTTTACTTTGTTAGCATTTACTATTCATCAAATACACCAAATTAGTTGATAAATTATTTCAAGAAATGAGGGAGCAATTTGGTAGATTAGGATCGTTATGGGAACGAATAAGAAGTTTAGTAGACCTTTTTTCTTTGAATCAATGGAAATGTTATGGGAGATATTAGCTGGCAAACGAGATTACAGAGTCCCGCCAATATAGATTCGACCTATCAAAAGCTTTTTCTAGAGCAATAGACTTATTTATTGCTAACCGTTGGTTTTTACCAAATTGATTACAATAACGTGAATTATGATAAGTTTGTATAAAAATATTTATAGAATTCAAGAAAATACATACAAATCTTTAACAGAAAAATAGATTATTCGTCTTAAAGTTGAGTGGATCGCAATGCTAAAATTTCCCTATGTATCCATAATGTCATATTTGGAATTGCTGCGTCCATACCATCATTCGCATCTGTCTTCTTTGTCATTCTTAGCAACGGCGGGAATCTAGACCCCTGCTTACGCAGGGGTGACACCTGACTTTTTGTTATGGATTGCTTCGGAGTAATATACTAATCGGGTTAGCTACAATCCCAGATTTTTTGGATTTTGGTATTTAATCCAAATATCAATTAACAATTTAGTAATAATAATCGCAGAAAACATCGATGATATTATACCAATAGTTAGTGTTACCGCGAAGCCTTTTATAGCACCAACACCAAACATAAAAAGTAAAAACGCCGCTATCAAGGTTGTCACGTTTGAGTCAAGGATTGTCGCAAAAGCTGATTCAAACCCTGTCCTTATAGCATAAAGGTTAGATGCACCCTTTTTAAGCTCTTCCCTTATTCTCTCATAAATGAGTACATTGGCATCAACCGCCATGCCAATCGTTAATATTATACCAGCAATTCCCGGTAGAGTTAATGTTGCTTGGAAAAGTGACAATAAAGCTAGAATATAGAGTAAGGCTAGACTTAATGCTATATTGGCAAAAATTCCAAGAATTCCGTACGACCAAATCATAAATATCACCACACTGGCAAAACCAATCATCCCTGCTTTCTTACCTGCCTCTATTGAGTCTGCTCCAAGATTTGGTCCTATGGTTCGTTCCTCTATTATTTTTAAAGGAGCTGGTAACGAACCAGCTCTAAGTAATAAGGCTAATTCATTGGCTGATTCAACAGTAAAATTACCTGAAATTATACCGCTTCCTCCAAGAATTGGTTCATTAATTACTGGAGCACTTAATAATTTATTATCAAGCACGATAGCAAGCCTTTTACCAGAATTATTTTTGGTTATTTCCGCAAATAATTTGCTACCAAGATTATTAAAGGAAAAAGCAACGGCTGGTTGAGTATTTTGGTTAAAAGAAGCTTGAGCAGTTATTAGCTGCTCACCACTAACAATAACTTTTTTCTTAATAACTACATAATATTCTTTTTTATCTGAATTCTCTCCTTTAACTAGGATTAAACCAGAGGGTAAACGCCCATTTATTGCTTCTTGTATGTTGGCATTTTCGTCAACTAAATGGAAGGTTAATTTTGCAGTTTTACCAAGAATATTTTTGAGTTGTTGTGGGTTTTCCTCACCTGGTACCTGGAGCAATATATGTTTATCGCCTTGCCTCTGTATGTTAGGCTCTTTGGTACCTGTACTATCCACTCTCATTCTAATTATTTCGATCGATTGGGCAATTACCTTATGCCTTAATTCGTCAAGTTTAGAGTCACTATAGCTAAGCTTAATATTAGAATTATCTTGTTCTACAGTAATTTCTCGATCGATTTTATCTAAGATATTTTTCACTGTTTTGTAATCTTTTAGGTTTCTTAATTCAAATTGCACCGTACGATTCTTGGCAATAAGATTTTTATAGCCTATCTTATCTTCCCGTAAATATTTCCGTAAATGGTCAGCCAAACCTTCCATTACATCATTTAAATAGGCGTCAAAATCGACATCTAGCAATAGATGAGCACCACCTCTTAAATCAAGACCAAGATTTACCCTATAATTGGGTAATATTTTTGAATCTATAGTTGTAAAATTAGGTAAAGCACAAATAAAGGCTCCTATTGTACATAAAATAGACAAGAATATTTTCCATTTAGCAATATTATGCACAGTTATTTTCCTTTGTCTTTTTTACTTTTATTAACAGCTATAGCTTATTTTTTATGACGACTTGTAATATCGAGTATTGCAGATTTTAAAACTTTGATTCGGATATTTTCAGATATTTCAAGGTCTATTGTGTTGTCAGCATCATTAATCTTGCTGACTGTGCCAAAGATTCCGCTATTAGTTACTACCTCTTCGCCCTTTTTTACGCTACTCACCACACTTTCTTTCTCCTTACGACGTTTTTCTTGCGGTCTAATTAGGAAAAAATAAAATACAATGAAAATTAATACCATCGGCACCATGCTTGTTAATACTGACTGCATAGATGATTCAGGTGCTGCTGGAACTACTTCTATAGTTTCTTTGATTGCTATTGTATCGTCATCTGCATAGGCATTTTCTATAAACATAATATATCTCCTAATGTTTGTCTTTTACTGTAGTAAAAGTAGTTGTGTTAATTAGCAAACTACGTCATTGCGAGGAGTGTGTAAACACAACGAAGCAATCCATCTCTAATCATTTCTTTGGATTGCTTCGACTACTACGTAGTCTCGCAATGACGTAGTAATGTTAGCTATATAATGACATATTTACTCAAGATAAGTTAGCAAAGATTCGTATCTAGCTATATCCAACTTAATAATGTCATTCTTTGTATCGCCCTTTTCTTCGCTTATTTCTTTTTTTAACAATACTATCTTTTCAGCTATTTCATGGGTTTGCAAGTTGTTAGTATCAACAGCAAATTCAGTTACTATATTAACGTTGGTCTTAGTAACTTCAGCTAATCCCAAATAAACAAAATACTTTAATACAGAATTACCTACTGTTATTTTTGTTAAACCAGCTTTTAAACTAGAAATCAGTAACTCATGACCAGGTAAAACACCAAATTCTCCTAATTCTCCATGCATTGTTACTTCTTGAGCTTCCTGGTCAAATACAATACTTGTAGGTGTTACAATTTTAACCCTAATTGTTTTATTCATTATGCTACTTTGGCTTTAAGTGTTTCAGCTTTCTCTACTGCTTCGTCAATACTACCTATCATATAAAAAGCTGCTTCTGGTAAATGATCATATTTGCCAGAAACCAAACCTTGAAACCCTTCAATAGTATCAGCTAAACTGACAAACTTTCCAGACATACCTGTAAATACTTCGGCAACATGGAAAGGTTGTGATAAAAATCGTTGTATTTTCCTGGCTCTGGTAACAGTTAATTTATCTGCTTCCGACAACTCATCCATTCCTAAAATGGCAATTATATCTTGCAGCGACTTATAGGTCTGTAAAACTTTTTGTACCTCTCGAGCCACTGAGTAATGTTTTTCTCCAACAATTTCCGGACTTAGCAATTGTGAACCACTATCGAGCGGATCTACTGCCGGATAAATACCAAGCTCAGCAATTTGTCGACTAAGTACAGTCGTTGCATCCAAATGAGTAAAAGAGGCAGCAGGAGCAGGGTCAGTCAGGTCATCTGCTGGCACATAAATCGCCTGTACCGAAGTAATTGATCCAAACTTTGTTGAAGTAATACGTTCTTGTAACTCGCCCATATCAGTTGCTAATGTTGGTTGATAACCCACTGCCGAAGGTATTCTACCTAAAAGGGCTGATACCTCAGAACCAGCCTGAGTGAATCGGAAAATATTATCGACAAAAAACAAGACATCCTGTCCGCCATCTAAATCCCTGAAACTTTCGGCTATAGTGAGTCCAGTTAAAGCAACTCTAGCTCTTGCACCGGGCGGTTCGTTCATTTGCCCATAAACCAGGGCTACTTTAGATTTTTCTGGATTTTCTAGATCAATTACATTGGAATCAATCATTTCATGATACAAATCATTGCCTTCTCTAGTCCTTTCTCCAACTCCAACAAAAACCGTATATCCTCCATGAGCTTTGGCGATATTATTAATAAGCTCCATAATTAATACTGTTTTTCCTACCCCGGCACCACCAAATAACCCAATCTTTCCTCCTTTTGAATAAGGAGCTAACAGATCAATGACTTTAATTCCTGTAACCAAAATGTTTTTTTCAGTTGATTGGTCAACAAAACTGGGAGCTGAGTGGTAAATTGAAGCAGATTTAGTTGAATTAATTTTACCTCTTCCATCAATCGGCATACCAATTACGTTCATTATACGCCCAAGTGTTGCCGTGCCAACAGGTACCTTAATGGTATCTCCTGTATCTACCACCTCTTGACCTCTTACTAACCCCTCTGTTGGATTCATAGATATGCATCTAACAATATCATCTCCGATATGTTGCGATACTTCTAATATCACCTTTTCTCCATTATTATAGCATTCAAGTGCATTAAGAATTTTCGGCAATTTACCATCATTAATAAACTGTACATCGACCACAGCTGAGATAATTTGCACAATCTTACCGATAGTCTTGCCAATAATTTTTGTCATATAGCTTCTGCTCCTGCAATAATTTCAATTAAATCCCGAGTAATTATATCTTGTCTAGACCTATTCAACGTTAATGTTAACTTATTAATAAGCTCATTAGCATTTTTTGTGGCATTATCCATCGCTGTCATTCTGGCTCCTTCCTCACTAACTCTACTTTGCAGTAGAGCATAATTAATTTGTGCGGTTACATAAAGATTAATCATATTCAAAACAAGCCCCTCGCCTTCGTATTCATAGCTTAAATACTGCTCACTTGAGTATTGCTCACTTGAAGATAGCTGTTGTTCAATTGGTAATATTTGCTGTTTAGTTGCAATCTGGGTTATAGCATTTTTACATTTATTAAAATATATCTGACAACTGCTAATTTTACCACTATCTACCATCTCCGTTATTTTATCTTTAATCTGAAATGCCAAATTATTATTATGATATTTGGGAAAATCATAATAATTGTCAATATAATGGGAATATTGCCATTTGAATAGATCGTAGCCTTTTTTACCAATAATAATAAGCCTTACTTGTTTACCAACATTTTCCAAATTTGCAATATCAAATTTCACCTGTTTGAACACTGCAAAATTGAAAGAACCACATAAACCGCGTTCCGAGGTAACTACTACCAGTAAATGAGGCTTATTTATGTTCACATCACTTGAAAAGAATTTTTTTTCTTCTTCAGTCATATTTTGCAAATTATTCCTAGATGCTACATTAGACATTGTATTCCGCAAAATCTCAATATAATCTTCTGAGTCCTTAATTTGGCTTTTGGCTTTGGTAAATTTGGTAGCCGAGACTATTTGCATAGCCTTAGTAATTTTTTGCGTTGATTTAACACTTTTAATACGAGATCTTAATTGTTTTAAACCTGACATAGCTACCCAACTTTATTGTCAGTAAGAAAGTTCTGTACAAATTTTTCTAAGAAAGATTTTAACTTTTCTTCCGTTTCTTTAATGATTTGCCCCTGATTTTTAATGGATAATAAAATATCGTTTTCTTTAAGTTTTATTTCTTGGAGTAATTTAAGCTCAAATTCTTTTACTAACTCAACAGGAATATTATCGAGATAATTTTTTACCCCAGCATAAAGACTTACTACCTGTTCTTCAACAGAGAAGGGAGCATATTGATCCTGCTTCAATATCTCACTTAACCTTGTACCATGTGAGATAAGCTGCTTAGTTGAGCTGTCTAAATCTGAACTAAACTGAGCAAAAGCGGCTAATTCCCTAAATTGGGCTAATTCAAGTTTGACACTTCCTGCTACTTGTTTCATAGATTTTACTTGGGCGGCTGATCCTACCCTACTCACTGATATACCAATATTTACCGCCGGTCTGATACCTTTATAAAATAGTTCATTCTCTAAAAAAATCTGTCCATCAGTAATTGATATAACATTGGTTGGAATATATGCAGAAACATCACCTGCCTGGGTCTCAATAATGGGCAAAGCCGTAAGAGAACCCCCACCATCTTTATCCGACATATTTGCTGCTCGTTCCAGTAACCTAGAATGTAGATAAAATATATCTCCCGGATATGCTTCACGCCCTGGTGGTCTTCTGAGCAATAGAGAGATTTGTCTATAGGCAACAGCATGTTTACTCAAATCATCGTAAATAACTAATGCATGCATGCCATTATCACGAAAATACTCACCAATACTACAGCCAGTGTAAGGTGCCACATATTGCAACGCAACAGGATCAGAGGCGGTGGCTGCAACAACTACTGTGTATTCCATAGCCCCTGAATCTTCCAATTTTTTTACTACCTGTGCGACAGTCGACCTTTTTTGACCAATAGCTACGTAAATACAATAAATCTTATTTTTTTCATCGCCATCAAGATGAACTTGTCTTTGGTTAATAATCGTATCGATGGCAATAGCCGTTTTTCCTACTTGCCTGTCACCAATAATTAACTCCCGCTGACCTCTACCAATAGGAATTAGGGAATCAATTACTTTGATACCCGTTTGCACCGGATCTTTGACGCTTTGTCTAGAAATGATCCCCGGAGCCTTTTCTTCTATATTTCTGTAGCTATCAGTTATAATTTCACCTTTACCGTCAATAGGACTTGCCATACCATCAACGACCCTACCAAGCAATGCTTTACCGACTGGTACTTGTATAATCTTGCCAGTTCTTTTGACCGTATCTCCTTGCTTTACTTCGCGATCGTCACCAATCAATATGATATTTACCGAGTCTGTTTCAAGATTAAGAGCAAGACCTTTCACCCCTGAGGCAAACTCAACTACCTCACCAGCTCCTACATTATCGATACCGTATACTCTAGCTATACCATCTCCAACTGTTATAACTTGCCCTACCTCTTGTAAATCGCTAAATTGTTCAATATTAGCAATTTCTTTTTTTAGTACTTCAGCAAGTTCAACAGCCTTTAATTTTTGGGAAGAACCCATAATTATTTACCTCGTAAATCTTATTTAATAATTTTTAATCCAAACGTCATTGCGAGACCACATAGTGGTCGTGGCAATCCATTTCTAACTATCTATATAACCTAAATCTTTGTAGTTTTTAAGGTTTTTATTATCTTTTTTAACATTCCATCAATAGAGTAATCCCTAACCACGCTATCATATTGTATAATAATACCACCAATAATTGACTGATTCTGACTAAATTTTATCGCAACTTTCTGATGAAAATCAGTTTCTAAATGTTCTGTTAACCATTGTTTTTCTTCACTATGCAAAATTTTAGCAGAAGTGATTGTTACCATCTTAATATTTCTACTTTTATTAAGTAGTTGTTGGTACAATACAACTATATTTGATAAAATAGGCATACGTGAATGTTTTAGCAATATTAATAATAACTGCTTAACTGTAGATTCAACATTAAAGTTTTTTGCAATTAATTCAATTATTTTACATTTATCAATATTTTTCACTATAGGAGAGAATATCACCTCCTTGATTTGTGCATTATCATTGATGAGCTGATCAATAATCTTAATCTGCTCAAATATTTTATCTTCCAAGGCATTAGCTAGTGCATTATTAAATAACGCAGAAGTATAATTTTGTACTAATTTATTATTGATCATTATACTGTTACATCCATAAAACTCTAATAAGCCAAGCAATAATAACCCACATAAAGCCATGAAAACAAACCATGTAAGATTGCCCATAACACAGAGTGGTTGATGTTAAACGAAATAGCCATAGCCAATGCCGAGCCAAATGATACACCATGCCGCATAACGATATTTATTCGCCGCTTTCGTGGAAAAGTTTCATAATCCTCAGCATTCATCTTACTCATTGCCTGTACCTCATATTTAAATAATATTATACGTCATTGCGAGGAGGCGTAAGCCGACGAAGCAATCCAGGAAATCGATAAATTTGGATTGCTTCGTCGCTACTAAAGTAGCTCCTCGCAATGACGAAGTAATGTTAGCTATACTTTATAACACAATCTATCCTTATCACTAAGCATATTTAGAAAAAATAAATCAAATATGAATGGCTCTACCATAAGCCTGCAACACTGACTCACTCATCATTTCCGATAAAGTTGGGTGAGGGAAAATGGTATTGATTAAATCAAGCTCTGTACCTTCCATAGTTCTAGCAATTACATAACCTTGAATTAGCTCGGTAACCTCTTCGCCTATCAAGTGTGCTCCTAACAATTCCCCAGTTTTTGTATCAAATATTGTTTTAATCATCCCTTCAGTACACCCATCAACCAAGGCTTTCCCATTAGCGATAGATGGGAATTTGCCAATTTTCACTTGGTAACCAGCTTTTTTCGCTTGTTCTTCAGTAAGCCCTACACTAGCAATCTGCGGCGAGGAATAAGTACAACCTGGAATATTACGATTTTCTAGAGGATGAGCTTTAAGACCGGCAATAGTTTCTACAGCAATAATACCTTCATGACTTGCCTTGTGTGCAAGCCACGGGGGAGATGTGACATCACCTATTGCATAAATTCCTTGTTCATCAGTTTGCATAAACTGATTGGTAACAATATGACCTCTATCTATTTTTATATTAGTTTTTTCTAAATTAAGATTTTCCGTATTGCCGACTATACCAACTGCCATAAGCAAAGTTTCAGCTTGTATTTTGTGGTTCTTACCTTCTATCTCAACTTCAATCATAACATGATCTTGTGTTTGGCTATGATTTAACAACTTACTATTAGTATGAATTTTTATACCCTTTTTCTCAAAAATTTTTCGTGCCATTAAAGAAATTTCTTCATCTTCAGCTTGTAAAATCCTATTTTGTACTTCAATTATGGTGACGTTTGTTCCTAAGGAGTTATAAAATGAGGCAAATTCTATACCAATCGCTCCTGATCCAACTATAATCATAGATTTTGGTAATTTATCCAAAATCATAGCTTCCTTAGAAGTAATAATTTGCTTACCATCTGGTTTAAATCCATCTAAAATCCTAGCTCTTGCACCTGTAGCAATTATTATATCTTGTGCTTTAATTGAAATTTTTTGACCGTTACTATCAATATTTACCACTTTGCCAGTTCCAAGTACAGCAGTGCCATCAATTACCGTAACCTTATTTTTCTTTAGTAAGGACTTAATGCCAGATGTTAACTGCGTCGATATATCTCTAGAACGCTGTACTATTTTTTTTAAGTCAAAGCTTGGTTCATTGACTATAATACCATAATCTTGAGCATGCTTAATTTTCTGAAATAATTCAGCTGATTTAAGCAGTGCTTTTGTTGGTATACATCCCCAATTTAAACAAACCCCTCCTAAATGCTCTCTCTCAATCAACGCAACTTTTTTATTTAGTTGTGCTGCCCTAATTGCCGCAACATAACCACCAGGCCCACCCCCAATAATTGCTATATCATAATTTTCCATTAATATTTCCACTTATTCATTCATTGCTATTTTTAATGCTTTATTTACTACCAACCAGATTATAGTGAATTAACTTGAATTAGCAACGTTATAAATCCGATTAGTATTTAGCTTCAGCGTCATTGCTAGAAGCCACTTTAGTCAGCAATTCCAAATATGACATTATGGATACATAGGGAAATTTTAGCATTGCGATCCACTCAACTTTAAGACGAATAATCTATTTTTCTGTTAAAGATTTGTATGTATTTTCTTGAATTCTATAAATATTTTTATACAAACTTATCATAATTCACGTTATTGTAATCAATTTGGTAAAAACCAACGGTTAGCAATAAACGTCAATTCGGGATAAGGATATTGTGAACATGTAGATTAAAATCAAATTTTGTTGAAGGTTTATTTTTCTTTAATGAGTAAGCAACAAGAGTAGATAATATATGGACAAAGGCATTTATTGGTGATCTATGTCTAGTATGTTCAAGGTTCATTTTATTTTTTAGATAATCAAAAACTGTTTCAATTAAGTTACGCTTTCGAAGTAAGATTTTTTCTTTCAAATCCATTAATTTATTTTCCATATTCTTCTTAATTCCATGAATCATTTTTAAGCCTCTTTCATATAAATTTAAGAACAAATTTTGCTTAATATAACCTTTATCAGCTGCTATAATTCCAGTTAATCTTTTTGTTAACTCCGGTACTGGAACCCTATCATCTACATTGCCTTTGGTCACTTTTAATGCCATAAACTCCCCTTTATTATTGATTATTACATGTAATTTAAAACCATAAAAATACCCCATAGAGGATTTACTATGTTTGGCTAATCCTTTAAAAACTTTATTGCTATAACGCCTTTTATTGTGACAAGCTTTAATCGTTGTAGAGTCAATAAAATAAATACCTGTTTCCTCACCAAACAACAAATGAATCAACATATTTAGCGGTATGAATAATCGTGCCATTAATTCAACAAATCTATTATAACTCAAGGCTTTGGGAAAATCATCCTTATGCATGCACTCTATATAACTTTTATAGAAAAATTTAAAATTCTTAGCATAGGATGTATGAAACATAATTATTATTGTTAACATTTCACTTAGACTCATGCTACAACAGCGATTTCTTTGCTTATTTGATGGTAATAACTTTCTCTGTTCATACTCCAAATAAATTTTACAAAAATCATCTATAAAACTATATAATTCTGTGATATCTTTTTTCATGCCTGTAGTTTGTTTTTTTGTTTAAAAATATAAATACTGCAGGCACTCCTTTTTGACAATCCTTTTATCTATTACTATTTCATCTATATCTTATCCCGAACTGACGTCATATGCAAACACACAGGCAATGAATAAATTCTTAGAAGAGCTTTCTCGCAGTATTCAAGGCAACCGACATATAGCTTTACTAACGGATAATGCAGGTTGGCACACAGCCAAAAAACTAACTGTGCCAAGCAATATCACTTTGATACCGCTTCCGCCCTATGCACCGGAACTTAATGCAATGGAACAAGTTTGGGAATGGATCAAAAATCATTTCTTGTCTAACCAATGTTATGGTGTATATGAAGATATCGTCACTATGGCTTGTTACGCTTGGAATCAATTTGCTCATAATGTAGATTTAGTAAAATCAATTATGTATAGAGACTGGATAAACACACCGTGTTAATTATTGCAATTGGTATTATATCTCCCATAACATTTCCATTGATTCAAAGAAAAAAAGGTCTACTAAACTTCTTATTCGTTCCCATAACGATCCTAATCTACCAAATTGCTCCCTCATTTCTTGAAATAATTTATCAACTAATTGGTGTATTTGATGAATAGTAAATGCTAACAAAGTAAAATTGTAGAAATTATAACATAGATTCTCAGAACCATGACCGTAATTATGTTCTATATTATAACCATGATTCTTTAAGCTATTAAAGCATTCGTTCTCTATTTTCCAACGTGCTCTTGCTCCGTCTATTATTGTTTTAGCATTATCTGAGGTGATTTCTAGATCAGTAATCCATTTACCATAATACTGACTTTTGTTACTACCATCTTTCTGCGGCACTAGCTCCCATGCCGCTATATAATTTGTTCTTACCTTAGTGCTAGTAAATAATTCAACATCATTAACCCATTCAATTATCAATTTGTTCCTTCTAAGGCTCAATGTCTCTATCTTTGATTTATCTACAGATTGAACATTATCCATTAATGTCTTATGATTATTGGGTTTTACTTTAAAAATATAATTAGCTTTATGATCACGAATTGTATAATGGTTCCAATATTTTGGACAGAAAAATAAGAAAAATGAGATAGAATTCTTTAGCAAACAAGGAGAGCTAGAGATGAAAAAACAAGTAAGGCAATATAGTGCTGAGGAGAAAGCCAAAATTGTCATAGAAGCAATTAAGGGAGAGCTAACAATAGCCCAGATAACCAGTAAGTATGGTGTTCATGCAACACAGATCAGTAACTGGAAAAAACAAGGTCTTGAGTTGTTAGTACAAGGTTTTAAGAATAAAACACAGAGTGCTGATCCAAATCAGCAGGGGTTAATCAAGAATCTATATGAGCAAATTGGTCAGTTAAGCGTTGAGTGTGACTGGCTCAAAAAAAAATCTGCATTGTTTAGAATTAAAGGTTAGGTGTAATATGATAGAGCCTAATCATAATAAGTTAACAATTGTACAACAGTGTAAGTTATTGGATATTAGCAGGTCAACCTATTACTATCAACCTACTGGTATTAGTGAACAAGATATCAAGATTATGGCAA
Organism: Rickettsia endosymbiont of Oedothorax gibbosus; assembly: GCF_936269705.1. Taxonomy (NCBI): domain Bacteria; kingdom Pseudomonadati; phylum Pseudomonadota; class Alphaproteobacteria; order Rickettsiales; family Rickettsiaceae; genus Rickettsia; species Rickettsia endosymbiont of Oedothorax gibbosus. The sequence goes on along the minus strand of NZ_OW370493.1, from coordinate 792,503 downwards.
TAATTGATGAGACCTATACTATGCATCCATATTATGGTATGCGGCGGATGGCTAAATATTTACAAGCCCAAGGTTTTTCGGTAGGTCGTAAAGCTGTTAGACGTTACTACAAGATAATGGGTCTTGAAGCTGTTTATCCTAAAATAAATTTAAGCAAGAGGAATCAAGTGCATAAAATATATCCTTATTTACTAAAAGGATTAGAAATAGTATTGCCAAACCAGGTTTGGAGTGCAGATATAACGTATATAAGACTGAGCCAAGGGTTCGTATATTTAGTAGCTATTATTGACTGGTATAGTCGTTATATTCTAAGTTGGCGAATCTCCATTAGTTTGGAAAGTACGTCAGTTCGGGATAAGATATAGATGAAATAGTAATAGATAAAAGGATTGTCAAAAAGGAGTGCCTGCAGTATTTATATTTTTAAACAAAAAAACAAACTACAGGCATGAAAAAAGATATCACAGAATTATATAGTTTTATAGATGATTTTTGTAAAATTTATTTGGAGTATGAACAGAGAAAGTTATTACCATCAAATAAGCAAAGAAATCGCTGTTGTAGCATGAGTCTAAGTGAAATGTTAACAATAATAATTATGTTTCATACATCCTATGCTAAGAATTTTAAATTTTTCTATAAAAGTTATATAGAGTGCATGCATAAGGATGATTTTCCCAAAGCCTTGAGTTATAATAGATTTGTTGAATTAATGGCACGATTATTCATACCGCTAAATATGTTGATTCATTTGTTGTTTGGTGAGGAAACAGGTATTTATTTTATTGACTCTACAACGATTAAAGCTTGTCACAATAAAAGGCGTTATAGCAATAAAGTTTTTAAAGGATTAGCCAAACATAGTAAATCCTCTATGGGGTATTTTTATGGTTTTAAATTACATGTAATAATCAATAATAAAGGGGAGTTTATGGCATTAAAAGTGACCAAAGGCAATGTAGATGATAGGGTTCCAGTACCGGAGTTAACAAAAAGATTAACTGGAATTATAGCAGCTGATAAAGGTTATATTAAGCAAAATTTGTTCTTAAATTTATATGAAAGAGGCTTAAAAATGATTCATGGAATTAAGAAGAATATGGAAAATAAATTAATGGATTTGAAAGAAAAAATCTTACTTCGAAAGCGTAACTTAATTGAAACAGTTTTTGATTATCTAAAAAATAAAATGAACCTTGAACATACTAGACATAGATCACCAATAAATGCCTTTGTCCATATATTATCTACTCTTGTTGCTTACTCATTAAAGAAAAATAAACCTTCAACAAAATTTGATTTTAATCTACATGTTCACAATATCCTTATCCCGAATTGACGTATCCCCTGATCGCTAGGAAGCGATTGTACTGTAAACATGCTACGCAGATTATTACGTTGTTCCTTCCTTTCCATACGCCTTTGAAATTCTAGCAAAGATACTGATTGAAAATACATACACGCCAAACCAGATAACATAATATCTGCTATACTATTACTACTATTTACACCCCTTCTATCTTCTATACCAGCAAATCTATCTGCAATCATACTTCTGATTGCACTAAAACTTAAATGTTTCTTTGAATGCATAACTTGATACCAATATTATATTGATATTATCTTAGATAATTTATCCAACTTTGACTACTTTTTTAACTATTCCTCTACGAAAAACTTATTCCATATCCTTTTACTTACCTTCCTTCTATGACATATTTGGAATCGCTGGCAGCGACGCGGCAATCCAAGAAAAAGTGAATAGAAATGGATTGCTTCGTCGACCTTACGGTCTCCTCGCAATGACGGTTTCTCAATTATTGTTTTCTTAAACTAACGCTTATGTACTCCATCACTCCTGCTACCCAATTCTCCTGAATTAACTATATAATTCTATAACCACATAGGAGAAAGAATTTTTGACAAAAATTCTTTATGTTTTTGTAATTCTTCCTTAGTTGGTTTGATAACTATAGTATTATTTTTATTTGCCATAGTAGTTCTAACCAACAGCTCATCTGTATTTTGTACCTTTTTACTATTAATGTTAAAACTTATCTGCCTACCTCCAGTAAGCTCAACATAAACTTCTGCCAGTAATGCCGCATCTTTAAGGGCTCCATGCAACTTACGCGAAGAATTGTCAATTTTATATCTTTTACATAATGAGTCAAGATTAGCCTTCATTCCAGGGAACATCTTGCGAGCCAAAGCAAGAGTATCAATAGTACTAGCAAGTTCTAAAAAATCTGTATTAGGTCTTTTGAGCAGAGACAACTCATAATTAATAAACTTAATATCAAATGTTGCATTATGTATAACAAGCTGGCTGCTACTAATAAACGCTAAAAACTCCTCGGCAATTTCTGCAAAAAGTGGTTTATCTTTTAAGAATTCTCCTGATATACCATGTATTCGATAAGCTTCTGTCGGCATATCTCGTTGTGGATTAATATAAAAGTGAAAGTGCTTACCGGTTAGAACTTTATTAACCATTTCAATAGCACCAATCTCAACAATCCTATGTCCACTTTTGGGATCTAAGCCAGTTGTTTCAGTATCTAAAATTACTTCTCTTAATTGCGACATTTTAATTTTTGTATTAGTTGAGTTATTTGTTTATCTAAATCTACTATATTAACATCAGTATTAATAACAAAATCTGCTCTTGCTATTTTAATATGTTGTGATAATTGAATCTGTGCGATTTTATTATAAGTTGTTAAATTAAATCCTTCCCTAGACATTGCCCTTTTTAACCTAGATTCCTCTGAACAGAATGTTGTAACATAAAAATCAAAATATTTATCAAATTTAGCTTCAAAAAGTAATGGAATCTCAGCAAATGTAATTTCTGAATCATTATTTTGCCGTTTAAAAATAGACAAACCTTCCACTACAAATGGATGAATAAAATTTTGCAATTTTCTTCTTGATGAATCATTAGCATAGATTAGCTCTGCTATTTTTCTTTTATCAAAAATTTTTAGCTCAGGCAGTAAGTTAAGAATTATATTTTGTATTGCCGCCTTTTTGTAGATATCCTTAATATATTCGTCAGCGGAAAAAGTCATAAATCCTAAATTAGCTAAATAATTTAAGACAAAAGTTTTTCCTGAAGCATAACTACCAGTAATTCCCACACAAATCATTTTAATAAATATTTTATTTTTCTACAATAAAAAGCCCACATTTATTAGCTAGTTCGATAGTTTTTTCTAGCTCAATAACAATCACTTTCTCTTTCTGTATTGCTACCCCTTTATAACCATAACTAGCTAAATTATTTATTGTCTCTGGTCCTATTGTAGGTATATCAATTCTAGTATCTTGTCCCTTCTTCATCATTTTAACAAGTACCCCACCTGTAGAATTTTTGCGTAAATATGAACATCTTTTTATTAAATTATCTGTACCTTCTGCTGCTTCAATACCTATAATATATCCATTATCAACAATTACTGATTGCCCTACATCAAGCTGTCCTATACTATCTAATAGTTTCATGCCTAATTCGATATCTGTACTATCTATTGATGATGGAGCAATCCTGGTCTTAATGCTATTATTTGCACTCAATATTTCATAACTAGAGACTACGTTAAACCCTTTTTCTTCTAGGAAATCTGTCACTATACTAAGAAGTTTATCATCTCCTAAAAATTTTTGTTTCAATATACGAGCAAGTAACCTTGAACCCATTAAATCTACTTTAATTGCTTTTAAATTAGGACGCTTTACACCACCAGCAAGAATTATATTTTTTACATCATATTTACGAAAATACTCAATTATTGGTTTGACCATACCAATTTTAAAAAATTGGTGGGTAAGATCCTTATATAATGTCGGATCTGCTTCTCCTTCTAAAGCAGCGATATAACACTGTCCTCCTTGTGTAATAAAACTTTCAGCTAGTGAGATTGGCAATAAACCATTTCCTGCTATAATTCCCACTATACTAAAAGGATTAGAAAAATTAGAATGTAAAGTTATGGACAAACCTACCTCACACATATTTGGATCATGCACATTTTTTATAGTCAAAGGATTTGAAGAGTGGGAACGATAAACAAGGGAGAAGAAGCGAGTACAACGTACTCTTTGTATGTGAGTACGCAAATACCACCAAACTTTGTGAATCCAATTTTTGAAAATAGAAGAGTGTATTTGCCACATTTTAGCTATTTGCCTTATCATGATCGACTTGTCGTGGTTGACAAAATACTCTGGTACTATCCTGCTTTATAAAAGTGATAATTTGTTCTACAATATGGTTACCTTTATATTGCTTTGAAACTTTCTCAACTTTATCAATAAAAATACCTTCGCTAACAAAAATATCATCTATAGCTTTTATAGTATCAAGCGTTTCCTGATTATCAAAGCCACGTCTTTTCATTCCAACTAAGTTTATTCCTCTAAGAAATGCCCTTTCATTTGTAGCTAGCCCAAATGGAATTAAATCTTTCCCCACTGCCGACATGCCACCTACTATCGAATGCTGTCCTATACGTACGAATTGAAGAACAGCAGAAAGCCCTCCTATAATAGCATAATCACCAACTTTAACATGACCACCTAAGCTAGCATAATTTGCAAAAATCACATTATTTCCTACGGTGCAATCATGTGCTATATGTACTCCAACCATAAATAAACCATTATTACCTACAGTGGTAACCATCCCACCACCTTTACTACCAGCTTGAATAGTTACATATTCTCTAATAGTATTATTACTACCTATGATAACCTCTGACTTTTCTCCTTCATACTTAACTATTTGAGGGGGTTGACCAATAGAAGCAAATGGATATATAACTGTATTAGCACCAATTTTTGTTTTCCCCTCTATAACTACATGTGATTTTAGCTCAACATTATCTGCTAAAACCACCTCTGGTCCAATAGTACAAAAAGGACCTATTCTGACATTTTTACCAATTGAAGCCCTTGGATCTACTATGGCAGTTGCATGTATAGCTGGTAAAATCATCATTAATTCCTATTTTTAAACATTGCAGTAAATTTGCTCTCTGCAACTATCTGATCATCAACTTTAGCATTACTTGAAAATTTCCAAACAGAACCTCTATTTTGTTCTATTTTAGCATAAATATGTAATGTATCGCCTGGTTCAACAATTTTACGAAATTTTGCCTCTTCAATAGACATAAAGAATGTCTCCTTATCTTTTGTAAAATCCATTGATTTTGCTACTAAAATACCAGAAAGCTGAGCCATAGCCTCAACAATTAACACACCGGGCATTACTGGTCTTGTTGGAAAATGACCAGTAAATTGTGGTTCATTAAAAGTAACATTTTTGATACCAACAATTGATTCATTAAGCTTAAATTCTAACACCCTATCTATTAATAAAAATGGATAGCGATGAGGCAACATTTCCATTATTTCTATAATATTAATTTTCATCTATGTTCCGTTTCTTTATAAGCTGTTTTATAATTATTGATTGTCTATGCCAATCTCTAATCGGCACGGCAGGAAACCCACTAACTGTTACTCCTGGTTCAACATCTTTTATCACCCCAGCTTTTGCTGCTACTTGAACTTTATCACCTAGTACTATATGTCCGGCTAGTCCTGCTTGCCCTCCAAGAGCACAATATGCTCCTATTGTAGTACTACCTGATATACCGACCTGTGCGACAATAATCGACCCCCTTCCTATTATAGCATTATGTCCTATCTGCACTAAGTTATCTATTCTACATAAATCTCCTATCACCGTATCATTTATTGATCCCCTATCAATAGTAGTATTACTACCTATTTCAACATTATTACCTATTTTAACTATACCTGTATGGAAAATTTTCTTGTGAACCCCTTTATCTGTTGCAAAACCGAAACCATCTTGTCCAATTCTTGCTCCAGATAATATTACCACATCATCACCTATTATGCTGTAACTTATTGAAACATTTGAGTATATTAATGCTCTATTACCTATTACCACTCCATAATCTATACTCGCCCCAGATTCTATAACGCAATTATCACCTATTACAACATGATCTTCAATAACAACATTATGTCCTATATAACAATTATTTCCTATAGTGGCAGAATCCGAAATATAGGCAGATTGCATAATTTTGTTAGGATAAGTCTTTGCTTTACTATAAAACAAATCCACTAATTTTGCATAAAAGAAATACGGATTCTTTACTTTTAATAATATTGTTCCATTGTTAGATTCTTGTAAAAAATTCTCTGGAACTATGCAGCATGAAGCTTTAGTGTTTTGAAATTGGGTAATATATTTGCTATTACTTAAAAAAGTTATATCACCAACATCAGCCTCTTCTAAAGACTTAATATCATGGATTAACAAGTCAGTGAAACATGATATCTCAGCATCTATTAACTTTATAATTTCTGATAATTTATAAGAGGCAGATTTCTTATAAAAGCGTGAATTTATCATAGTTAGTTATTTTTATAAAATGATGAGAACAGTATAAATGTACGACGGGAGTAGTATAAACGTCAGTTAAAAAATATTCAAGTTTTCTTACAATAATTTATATTGTATAATGTTATATGAACATTTATACTTGAATTTCTTTAGTTTGTCTGATATGTATTATCTTGGATAGGTGTCCGAGTGGTTTAAGGATCTAGTCTTGAAAACTAGCGTACGGGCAACCGTACCGTGGGTTCGAATCCCACCCTATCCGCCATTCGGTACGAGTTGTCGTTTTTTCAAAAATATCGAACGGGAAACGTAGAGAGGTCTCAAGTTTTTTACCCCTAAGCTCCAGGTTCTGAAATACGAATTTTATCATTTTGCGTTTTTGAGGCATTTCAGAACCTTTGAAAGTTTTATAGGCTTCAGAAGCTAGAGTTATCAAGGTTGAGGCGGTATCAGTAAATTTGTCATCTGCTTCATCATAAATTTTCAATAATCGATTAATTTCATATTGACGATCTTTTAATTGTTGTTTTTTTGCTTGAAATTCTTCTGTACTCAGTTCACCATTAAGTCGTAAATCTATTAATGAGTTCAATCTTCTTTCGTTTTCAGTATGTTCTTTCTTTAAACTAGCTGTCGCTTCATCATGTTCATCTTTTTTTAGCTCATTAGTGTTTTTAAGGTGTTCTAGCGTGTCTTTTAATAGTTCTGGGTCTTATACCTATTTTCTTAAAAATCTCTTCTATCTTCGCTAAAATCTCATCTTCCCTAACATATATTTTTTTGTTTGGATTTTTTGGATCCCATGCTGCCAAATAAACCCATTGATCTACCTTACCATTAGCATATGTTTTACTATGAATTTCTGATGTCACTATCTTGCCTGTTGTTGCACAAGTAATTAACCCTCTAAATAGGAAATCTTTCCCTCCATATTTGAAAGGCTTTTTATTCCATCCTAAACGTACTTCTTTACATGCCATAAATGTTTCTCTTGTAATAATTGGTGGATAATTATGCAGCCACATCTCTCCTTTTACTAACATTTCACCGTAATAAAATGGCTGCTGCATTAAACGGTGTAATACTGTTTTATTTAGGTAATAATTCTTTTTACTCCTTAAGCCTAACTCTTTTGCCATGTTTACTATCTTTCCAAGAGTATATGCTCCTGTAGCATATTCTTCAAATAATTTTTTTATAATAAAAGCTCTAGATGGATCCAAAATTACTGTACTATTGCTATGTGCATCTCTGCTATTTAGATAACCAATAGGAGCAGGACCTATCCACTCTCCTTTACGTAATTTGTGATCTAAACTCCTTTTGACATTGTCACTTAAACTATCAACATAAGATTGAGCCATTAATACATTCATTCCCCATACCAATTTTTCATGAGATTGAGAATCTTTCGTTAGTATATAACCTTCAGTTCTAAAATGTAATTCTATTTTACCATCTTTTATTGGTCCTTCCAATAATGAAATTTCTGAAATTCGTCTTTGAACGCGATCAACTTTATCAGCTACAATAGAAATGGTTTCCCGGTAATTTTTGGCAAATTTAATCATTTCTCTAAATTACGTCAATTCGGGATAAGGATATTGTGAACATGTAGATTAAAATCAAATTTTGTTGAAGGTTTATTTTTCTTTAATGAGTAAGCAACAAGAGTAGATAATATATGGACAAAGGCATTTATTGGTGATCTATGTCTAGTATGTTCAAGGTTCATTTTATTTTTTAGATAATCAAAAACTGTTTCAATTAAGTTACGCTTTCGAAGTAAGATTTTTTCTTTCAAATCCATTAATTTATTTTCCATATTCTTCTTAATTCCATGAATCATTTTTAAGCCTCTTTCATATAAATTTAAGAACAAATTTTGCTTAATATAACCTTTATCAGCTGCTATAATTCCAGTTAATCTTTTTGTTAACTCCGGTACTGGAACCCTATCATCTACATTGCCTTTGGTCACTTTTAATGCCATAAACTCCCCTTTATTATTGATTATTACATGTAATTTAAAACCATAAAAATACCCCATAGAGGATTTACTATGTTTGGCTAATCCTTTAAAAACTTTATTGCTATAACGCCTTTTATTGTGACAAGCTTTAATCGTTGTAGAGTCAATAAAATAAATACCTGTTTCCTCACCAAACAACAAATGAATCAACATATTTAGCGGTATGAATAATCGTGCCATTAATTCAACAAATCTATTATAACTCAAGGCTTTGGGAAAATCATCCTTATGCATGCACTCTATATAACTTTTATAGAAAAATTTAAAATTCTTAGCATAGGATGTATGAAACATAATTATTATTGTTAACATTTCACTTAGACTCATGCTACAACAGCGATTTCTTTGCTTATTTGATGGTAATAACTTTCTCTGTTCATACTCCAAATAAATTTTACAAAAATCATCTATAAAACTATATAATTCTGTGATATCTTTTTTCATGCCTGTAGTTTGTTTTTTTGTTTAAAAATATAAATACTGCAGGCACTCCTTTTTGACAATCCTTTTATCTATTACTATTTCATCTATATCTTATCCCGAACTGACGTAAATTGTTTACGATCACCTTTACTGGATGATTCGGTGATTTCAAAAATTTGAATAACTTGCAAGTTCTTACGTTGACAATATTCTATTAATCTGTGTTTTTGAGCTTCAATAGAATATCCATCTTCTTGTTCTTTAGTTGAAACTCGTACTAAAATTATAGCATTTGTTGCTTTGTTTGTCATATTTTCTCCTTATTATAATATTAGTTTAATTACTTAAAACAATCTCCATCAGGGATAGACCATATAATTAGAACAGTCAAGTAAAGTATGTGCTTAATTGTCGCATTGTAGTGAGTCATTGCAGCTAAATGTAACATTTTTAGCCTATACAAATTCTATTGGTTAGTTTTAAGAGATTTTGGGGCTTTATCTTCTGGCAAATCAGATTCTTACTTCTTATTTTTCTTGTTCTTTTTTCTGTTTCATTTTGTAGTCAATAATTGTTTGATAAAAACCAATTAAATTCTTAGCTGATTCATGAAGTTCCTCGTCACTCAATTGGTTGTTAGACATAGTCCTTAGTTTGTTAACTATTGACAGGTAAATTTCTTTGGAAGAGCGTTTATCATTATCTATTTCCTTTGTTATCTGGTGCATATAGGCATTTCTCATAATATATTTCCCATTTTTATAATCTTTCATCTTACTGTTAACTATTTTTTCTTGATTTACAATGGTCATTTCATGACATGAAATAATTCTAGCATTGATAAAACCTAGATTTGTTTGTCTTGACGTGCAAAATTTATTTATTTGATATTAAAAAATTTCATGCCATGAAATTTTAAAAAATATTCCTTGAGTTTAGCCAACTAAGGGCGTTTTTCTAGTAAAGATAAAGAACTTTTAAGCGATTACTATGCAATTACTCACATAGTTAGAACTACAAGAAATGTCTATACAAGAATTTGCCAAAAAAATAAGTAAGCATCCAAGTTTGGTACATAAATACATTTATGCAGATGTAATACCTAAGCGTGATCCAATGAAAATAATCTTCATAACCACTGGTGGATTGGTTTCAGCAAATGACTTTTATCAACTTACTGAAGAAATGCTTAAGCAGGAATTAGTAAAAAGGAAAAAGAGTACGTCAGAACCTGAAATGGATTTTAGCGACTAATTCTAAAGTTGCTATCAATAGCATCAATTAATTCAAATTTTTTAATTTTAAGTAATAAATAATATATATTTACCCACAAAACCTGTGGATAAATATGTGGATATCACATGGATAAGTTTTTTTAGCCTGTGGATAAGAGGTGAAATTTGGATTTTTTTATAACTTTTTTAGGATTTTTTTTGCATTTTTTTAGGTTTTTTTGCGAGTTATACGCTCGTATAGTTTTTTTTTGCCATTTTTTGAAGGTTTTTTACAAGTTTTTATCAGCTAAATTATCTAAAATTATAGGAGATTATTATGTTAAAATCTAAGAGTAAACCCTTTACTCTATCAGCTTTTCTTCATGGTACTAATTTACTTGGACACGATGAATTAGGAATTTACATTAGACTACTTGAACATATGTGGATAAGTGGTGGGAAATTGCCAAATAATGACCAAAAACTGGCACATTTTTTAAATATTTCCCTAAAAAAATGGCAAAATTATAAAAAAATTTTGCAAAATTTTTTCATTTTTTCTGATAAAACTTTTACGCATTTGAAGTTGAAAAACGAGTACCAAAAACTTATAAAAGTATCGCAACAAAATTCCTTGAATATAGCAAAAAGATGGGAGAAACATCGTAGTCAACTTATCGAATTTGCAGGAGAAAAAGCTACCCACTCTAATGATACGAACGTATATACGACCGTAATACAATCGTATTACCTACGCACGCACGCGTCTAAAGATAAATCTATTGATATAAGATTAGATGATATAGATGAGCATGTGGATAACTTGCTTGAGACTGCAAAATTGGCAAAATCCGAAATAGCAGAATTAATTCAAAAGCTACAAGTACTGTTCAACGAACACAGTATGGTTTTACCAAAAGATACGTTGTTGGTTGTGGAGTGGTTAAAAAACGGTATTAGCAAGGATTATATTTACCAAAAGATTCAGCAAGTACTAGCACGGATTTGTAAGCAGCAACTTGTACATCCAAGGTCATTTTCTTACTTCACACCAGAGATAAAACGTGAACGTTATGACTCATAGCTCTAGGAATAAAGCTATTTTATGGTTTGGTCTAAAGAATAACATCAAAGTCAAAGATTTATTTGACAACAACCAACTGAAATTTCATTACATGAAATAATTTGAATTATTTTGCAGTTCTTGTCTTATATTTCTATATAACACAGCATTTCACGTAATGAAATACCTATTGTTTTCAGAAAAATCCCTGTCATACGTCAGTTCGGGATAAGATATAGATGAAATAGTAATAGATAAAAGGATTGTCAAAAAGGAGTGCCTGCAGTATTTATATTTTTAAACAAAAAAACAAACTACAGGCATGAAAAAAGATATCACAGAATTATATAGTTTTATAGATGATTTTTGTAAAATTTATTTGGAGTATGAACAGAGAAAGTTATTACCATCAAATAAGCAAAGAAATCGCTGTTGTAGCATGAGTCTAAGTGAAATGTTAACAATAATAATTATGTTTCATACATCCTATGCTAAGAATTTTAAATTTTTCTATAAAAGTTATATAGAGTGCATGCATAAGGATGATTTTCCCAAAGCCTTGAGTTATAATAGATTTGTTGAATTAATGGCACGATTATTCATACCGCTAAATATGTTGATTCATTTGTTGTTTGGTGAGGAAACAGGTATTTATTTTATTGACTCTACAACGATTAAAGCTTGTCACAATAAAAGGCGTTATAGCAATAAAGTTTTTAAAGGATTAGCCAAACATAGTAAATCCTCTATGGGGTATTTTTATGGTTTTAAATTACATGTAATAATCAATAATAAAGGGGAGTTTATGGCATTAAAAGTGACCAAAGGCAATGTAGATGATAGGGTTCCAGTACCGGAGTTAACAAAAAGATTAACTGGAATTATAGCAGCTGATAAAGGTTATATTAAGCAAAATTTGTTCTTAAATTTATATGAAAGAGGCTTAAAAATGATTCATGGAATTAAGAAGAATATGGAAAATAAATTAATGGATTTGAAAGAAAAAATCTTACTTCGAAAGCGTAACTTAATTGAAACAGTTTTTGATTATCTAAAAAATAAAATGAACCTTGAACATACTAGACATAGATCACCAATAAATGCCTTTGTCCATATATTATCTACTCTTGTTGCTTACTCATTAAAGAAAAATAAACCTTCAACAAAATTTGATTTTAATCTACATGTTCACAATATCCTTATCCCGAATTGACGTATAATGTTTTAAGTTGGAGTTGCAAGGTATGAAGTTGCTGTTGTTCTTGATCTTCTACTCTATTAAAAAACTCTTCTTCATGTTGTGCTAATTTGATCAAATCATGCGTTAGTTTTATTGATTTTGTTTCCCATACATTCTTCATGATTTCAGATAATTCTTCATGTTTTTGTTTTGGTTTTAGAAATGCTATTAATGCACTGCTAAATAGCAATAAAAGGTAATTTATTTGGAGTTGTATATCGCCGAAATTACTAGTTATACCAATTGTAATAATTAACACGGTGTGTTTATCCAGTCTCTATACATAATTGATTTTACTAAATCTACATTATGAGCAAATTGATTCCAAGCATAACAAGCCATAGTGACGATATCTTCATATACACCATAACATTGGTTAGACAAGAAATGATTTTTGATCCATTCCCAAACTTGTTCCATTGCATTAAGTTCCGGTGCATAGGGCGGAAGCGGTATCAAAGTGATATTGCTTGGCACAGTTAGTTTTTTGGCTGTGTGCCAACCTGCATTATCCGTTAGTAAAGCTATATGTCGGTTGCCTTGAATACTGCGAGAAAGCTCTTCTAAGAATTTATTCATTGCCTGTGTGTTTGCATATGGTAAAATTAATGCAAAAGCTTCTCCTGTATCATGGCAAGCAGCTCCATAAATATATGTTGAAATGAATTGCTGTTGCCGAACTTTACGGGGTCTAGTGCCACGCTTAGCCCATATACGAGTTAAGCTACCTTGTTGCCCAACTCGAGTTTCATCCTGAGACCATATATCAACTTTACATCTATCGATATTTTTTGGTAATAATTTTGTTAACATGTCTGGGAAGTTTTTTTATATGTATTTTGAGTCTCTTGATTTGACTTTGGATGCATTGAACGAGAAGTAATCCAGCTAAAACCAAGGCGGTGCATAGTATTGTAGACTGTTTTTAAAGCGCATTTAGCACCATATTCCTCAAGTAACATGATATGTAGCTCCTTTCCAGTTATATACCCACCAGTTTTACTTTCACTGAGCGTATTGATTTTATCAAAAAGAGCAGACTCTTGTATAGTGTTAATCTTCCTAGGGGCGCCGCTTCTTTGTGATTCAAATAATCCTTCAAAACCATGATTCCTAAATCTTCTGAGCCATGATTGCACAGTTTTCCAGTGTGACTTCACTATTTCAGATATGGCTTTTAAAGATTTGCCTAATTGAAGGTGATACATCGCCAATAAACGTATACGATTTCGACCATGCGGCTCATGTTTCATCATTTTTATAAAATCATGACCATGAAAACCTTGTGGTAATATTAACCTAGCCATTTGAGTACCTTTATCAGTTAAAAACCCATTTTACACCACTGCGTTAATTATTGCAATTGGTATTAAATAGTCTTCGCCTATATAACATTTAAAAAATTGAAATGATGCAAATGTACCAAAAATCGCTATGAATAAAGCTATCTGCCATCTGAGCAAAATACCAGTAACTAGTAAATTAATAATAAATATCATACATTGTAGTTGATGAAATTCGCTAATAATGACCAGCATACTTCCAACACAAATCAACGTATATAGCACACCTAAATTCCAAATTACTGCTATAAACCTCTCGCTTTTAAATCTAGGAGGCAATATTGGATAAACTACAAACCAGGTAGGTATTAGCAATACTGAGTGGTAGATGAAGTGATAAATATTAGCATATTTTGTGGTATAATATTCTGAGATAGTGAATAATGATGAATAAGTGGAAATTATTACAAAGAAACCAAATAGAGAAAAAGTAATTTCATTCTTTGGTAGATTACCTTTACAAAAATTCACCAGATTAAATTGTTTGATTAAATTAATGATTCTTCTGAATTTTCTTTTACGTTCAAGTCTGAGAGCAATTATAGGACTGGGGTCTTTTACGCCAATCCAACCACCGGGTTGTTTAAAAAAGTAATGGTTAAACATCAAAGTTAACAAATTAGCTGCCATAGCTGGTATGACAGCTTTCATTTGTACATTTAAGACTTCAAAACTAACTGCTGTGATAAATCCAGCAAACATGCCTATTAATACTGCTTTACTACTAGTACGAAAGCCTAGAATTGCTAAAAGAAAAGGCACTGAAACTACAGGCATATAAAAACCTAATATTTTTAACAGCAAATCAAGTATGTTACTTGCTTCGAAAACTAGAAAAATAGCAAAAATACCAACAAAAATAGCGAAAATACGTAATATAATGAGATCACTAAGATTATTACGTATCTTTCTTATAATCTCAAAATCTAGTAATTTTAAAATATCATTAGTGAATAATATAGCTGAAGAGTTAATGTACGAGTCTGCACTAGACATGATTATTGCTACAATACCTATAGCAGTAAGCCCTCTTAATCCTGGATAGCTGTGATTCTCTATAATATGGGCTAATAAGTTCTCAGGGTCAAGATTAGGATTATTTGCCAGTAATAATATTCCAACCCAGATTATTATTACTAATATTGTAAGAGATATTAAACCTCCTGTTATAAAAGACTTTTTAACTTGTATGATATTCTTAGCCATTGCCAATCTTTGAAAAAAAACCGGTTGAAAAGCTGGGATTAAAAAAAATAATAACAGGAAAAAGGAACTTATAAATTTAGAATCATTGAAATTAAATACTTGCCTACAATCGAATAAAGGATTTTCTGTGATTGTTACAAAAACTTTGTGAGGCTCATGCAGAGTTCCCCAAATCATCAAAGTAATTATCGGAACAATAGTGCCAAAAGTAAGAAATTGTATTATATCTGTAAAAGTAACAGCCTTGATACCACCAAAAGCTGAATATAATATTACTATAATAGCACTTGCCACAACAGCATAAAAACTAGAAACATTAAAGAAAAGTTGCAACATGCTAGCTGAAACTTTAAATTGCACTGCAACTATTCCTATACAAAGAAAGATGCCTGCTATAGCTGTAAGCAATTGAACTTTTTTACCATAAAGAGTCCCCATGGCTTCAGCTATGGAAAGATTACCCAAAAACTCTGCCATACGTGGAGCTAAAAAGTAACCAACAATTACAAGAGCTAAAGGTTCACCCACTGCCGGAATGATAAAATATAAACCTTGTTTATAGGATTCACTAACTGCTTCAGAAAAGAGACCACCCCCTATACAAGTGGCAATAATTGTAGCAGTTATAGTGCCAGTGGAGAAATTGCGGTTACCTATAGCATATTCGTTAATATTTTTTATGCCTCGACTATAAAATAGACCTACTGCTAAGTTAAAAGTTAAAAAGGCAGCAAAAATGGCTGTGTCCAAATCCCAACTTAAATGCATATAATCTCCCCCTGAATGTCAAAAAACTGTAAGTTTTTGACCACCAAAGACAAGATTTTTAGAAGAAATGAATCTAGATTGGTGATCGGGGAGTTCAAAAAACCACCTTAGGATAGCTACGATAGTCTTTAGGCTTAAATGTAAACATTTAAGCCCTGGACATAACTAACGTCTCCCCGACCATAAAAAGTCAAGTATCATCATTATAGGTTGATGAACCCTAAGGTAAAGGTTTTGAAACCCCAGAATTACTTTGCAGTAATTCCACCTCGAATTCTAAATTATATCCACATCTAAAGTCAATATATATTTTTATCCTGGATTGCCACAACCACTATTCATTAGTGTGCTGTTGAGAAGGTTCATCATTATCAGAAATAGCAGGATCGACTCTGCCAACCATTTCATCTAGTGATACTTGAAAATAGTCTGCTAGGGCTATAATGATTTGACTGTTAAAAATTTTTTGTTCTCTATTATCATTAAAACCACGCAAAGAATTATTACTAAAGCCTATATCTCTACCTAAAGTATATAAATTGATATTTTGTTTTTTAACTTTGTCTTTTATATATTTTTTTAAATTATTGCTAATGTCGTTAGATGATATAGTTCTAAAATTTTTTGTATGTATTGGTAAAGCATATTGTGTTCTACCAATTACTTCATCTAACGAACAATTAAAATAATTAGCTATTTTAAGTATATGGTTAATTGTAGGATTCAGAATGAGTCCCTTCATTATATGAGTAATAGTAGAGTAAGGAATTCCGCTTTGTTCAACAAAATCCTTTCTTTTTAACTTTAATTCGTTAAATTTTTTCTCTAGAAATTCTTGTATTTTATAAACAAGAGCCATAAATTTACATAAAAAAAATGTTATCTAAATAAAATAATAGCCCCAAGCTAATATTTTTCTTGACACCTCAAAATAATTATATTAGACTCCCAAAATAGAATGAGACCAAAAAAAAGAGGTAAGTAATAATTACTGACTAATTTTTTAAAATCAAAATAATATATTTTGGTTTAGCTATCCGATTAGTATTTAGCCTTGACGTCATTGCAAGCGAACGTACGTGAGCGTGGCAATCCACTATTCATTGGATTGCTTCGTCGGCTTACGTCTCCTCGCAATGACGGTGACGGAATAATGCTAACCGGGTTAGCTATAAGTCTCAAACTATAAAAGCCAATGTAACATCAAAGCGTTCAGCTTATTAATAAAGCTAAAACTTGAGTATTAGATTTGGAAAAACTAGTAAGTACTCTAAGGTTTCGCCGCCAAAAGTACTTACTAGTAAAATCAATCCAATAGCATTGCTATTAAATTACAACCGTTATTGAGGTGTAACTATGATCATACAAAAATTTCTTCAAATAGTCAAACTCTATTATTTTTGCAGTTTTATAACGTAAGTATTAGCAATACTAACGTCATTGCGAGACCATGTAATGGTCGAAGCAATCCATTTTTAATCACTTTCTTGGATTGCTTCGTCGCTACTAAAGTAGCTTCTCGCAATGACAGTTATATACACATGTCATTAATAGAGTAGGATTATGAAAGATAATACACAACCCACTAATGTTCTTGAAGAGAATAGTAATGAGGTTACAGAACAAATAGAAGAAGCACAGGACTTAGTTGTTTTAACCAACTCAGTTAGTAGCAGCTTTCTGGATACAGAAGAATTAGATCCGATCACCAAAGCCATCAGGCAAGAAATTCTGAAAAAACAGCGTAATATTCTAAAAGAATATATAGTTAAAAATCATGATCTAACCGTAATTGACTATGATGATCAGGAATTTGCTGAATATCTGAAAAATATCAATAATAGAGCAATAATTGATCAAGCATTTGCAAATAGCAAGGTTAAAGCTGAACTAGAAAAAACAGAGATAGCAGGATACAAGAAAGTTCATCATAATTTTGCTGATCAATTTCATACAATGAACTGGCAAGATGGTGATAGGCAAGGCAATGTCAGAAGCCAGATAGTAAGGAATGATTCAGGTGATGAATTGGCTACTATCAAGGAGACAACTCATAAAATTAATGCTCTAGTCTCTTTGTCAGATGGCACTCTTAAGCAAATCAACAACTACCGAACCATAGATTTTCCAACAGAATTGCCAAATAAAACTGGTTCAATGCATTTGTCGTTAGCGGTAAAAGATGAAAATGGTCGAAATATTGCCTTAGACCGAGCAGTATATTTTACCGCTCATTATGATAGTCAAGGTAAATTGTCAGAGATCAGTAGTCCAAAACCAGTAAGATTTAATGGTGAAGGAGATGAGGCAATAGGCTATATAGAGCATTTAGGACAGGTCTATAGTTTGCCAGTAACCCAGGGTAAATATCGAGAAATGATGTTAGTTTTGGAGAAGAATAAAGGGCAAGAAATCAACCTCTCACAAAGTATGGCTACTGCTCAAGATATGATGATTACTGCTAATGCTGTCAATAGCTATTTGCACATTCAACAAGAAAAGAAAGAATATAATCATGACAGGCAAAAATTAGCTGAAGAAAAACTAACCAAAATAGCTAAACATTATCGGTTAGGGAAAGAACAAGCTAAATTAATAACCAAGGGGCTACAATATGTCTATAATCACGATAATGTCCCTAACAAACAAATATTTGAGCAGCAGGCAGAGCAATTTAAACTCATTCATGATCTTACTCCTCAGCAGGCAATTGCTAAATATCAAGCAATCTTAGACGAATTACAACCAGAAACTAACTTGCGAGACCAACAGAGAAAATTATTACACAAACTTGCTGAGCGAAATCCTGGTTTGGCAAGCAATTCAGTAGCAAGACATTATACTACTCATGCAGCAGCATATCAGCAAGAGAAAACAACAGATGCAAATAGTACAGCATTAGAGGAGTTAGAAGATACTGTAAAAATATGTGGTGGTTATGAAAAATTAGGCTTAACTCCTCTGAAGAAACAATTACCTGAATTTGATAAGATACGACAGAAATCTGCTCAAATGGTGAAAGAAGTAGATCAAGCAATGCCTCAGATAGGAGTAGTTGAGCAATCTTTTGATGAAAAACTGAGGAAACTACAATTATTGGCTGATAAATTACCAAAATCTAATCCCAATAAAGAAAAATTGAATATTTTTGTAAAACTAAAGCTGGAAGAGCAAGAGTCAATTAAAACCGGTAAACCGCTACCAAAAAGTAAAGAAAGAGATGAGTTTTTGGCAAGGAAAACTGAGGCAGCTAAAAAAACAGAGCGGATGATAGGAAGATTCATGAGTAGAGATTCTCCATCCAATAAAGCACTACCACTGAATACATCAAAACTACAATTAAAGAACACTCAAATAAATAAGGGGTGACTATGCCAGGTAACAAATTTTTATACACTAGAGTACTTATGTCTGATACATCAAAGCAGAATAGAGAACAAATTCACATCTACTTAAGTAATCAGTATCAAATTGATTTGACCAAAGTTCTAGAAAATTATCACTCAGATATGGATATGTTGGAGACAGTTAAAAATCTTGAGCTTGAACTTTCAGAATTTCAGGAAATATTTAATGATAACCGGAAAGACACTGCCTGGAATTTATATTTACATTTAGTAGCAGGAAAACAAGAGGTTGCTTCATATTTATCAGAGTATCTAAGAAAAGGTTATGGTACTGTTCAAGATGACTTCCTTGCTGATTTGACTTTGCTAATAGGAGCTAAGTTAGGAGATCAACAATCAATCGAACTAATGGCAACAAGGTCAATATCATCGCAAATATTAGATATAGCCAAAAAATGTTTGCCAGAAATTGTCCAACATAAATTAGGAGTAGAAGGTAGAGAAGAAATATTATGTGATGAGATGATGGCAAGAGGCAAGGCATTTGCTTATTTTGTCGAGAAATTATCAGATCATTCCTATTATCAAACTATCCAAGACTTTGGATCAGTAGGGATAAAATACTGGAGTAAATTTGTTGAACCAATACATTATTGTTTATCTGAAATTACAGATGAAGTGCCAATAGCAGGGGCATCATCACAAGAGCAAGAATGATGTGTGATATTAGGGCTTATAGCTAACCCGACTAACATTATTCCTAATTCACAGATGTCATTGCGAGACCACGTAGTGGTCGTGGCAATCCATTACTATTTAATTAGACTGGATTGCTTCGTTAGCTCACGCCTCCTCGCAATGACTAAGCAAGATTCAGAGAAAACATTCAATAATGAGTTGTTTATGACCGATGAAACCGATGAACAAGTCCTGTTATTTTCATATCCACCTCATAGCCGGCAAATACAAGAATATTTGATGCAGGAGTTTTTGGATAAAATTATAGCATGTAGTAAAAGGCGTAATTCTATAATAGATACCTCTATTATAAAACTGGCATTAAAATACGTTATCAAATACCAAGCAGATCAGAAACGACACTCTGGTGAGTCATATTACCATCATCCAATACAAGTTGCATTAATAGCAGCCAAACTTTCCTGTAAAACTGAAATAATAGCAGCGTCATTATTACACGATATTGTAGAGGATACAGCTATTACTATTGACCAGATACAGCTTTTATTTGGTAGCAAAATAGCAGAATTAGTTAACAAACTGACGAAGCTTGACGATGTTATAACAAAGAAAATAAAAATTGAAGGAGAACATGCCTTACAGAAATTGCTTCAACCGGAAAATACGGACGCATTATATATCAAGCTTGCTGACAGATTACACAACATGCAAACCCTTCATCATATTAAGTCAAGAGAAAAACAAAAAAGAATAGCCTTGGATACTTTAAACAACTTTATACCAATTGCAATAATTAACACGGTGTGTTTATCCAGTCTCTATACATAATTGATTTTACTAAATCTACATTATGAGCAAATTGATTCCAAGCGTAACAAGCCATAGTGACGATATCTTCATATACACCATAATACCAATTGCAATAATTAACACAGTGGTGTAAAATGGGTTTTTAACTGATAAAGGTACTCAAATGGCTAGGTTAATATTACCACAAGGTTTTCATGGTCATGATTTTATAAAAATGATGAAACATGAGCCGCATGGTCGAAATCGTATACGTTTATTGGCGATGTATCACCTTCAATTAGGCAAATCTTTAAAAGCCATATCTGAAATAGTGAAGTCACACTGGAAAACTGTGCAATCATGGCTCAGAAGATTTAGGAATCATGGTTTTGAAGGATTATTTGAATCACAAAGAAGCGGTGCCCCTAGGAAGATTAACACTATACAAGAGTCTGCTCTTTTTGATAAAATCAATACGCTCAGTGAAAGTAAAACTGGTGGGTATATAACTGGAAAGGAGCTACATATCATGTTACTTGAGGAATATGGTGCTAAATGCGCTTTAAAAACAGTCTACAATACTATGCACCGCCTTGGTTTTAGCTGGATTACTTCTCGTTCAATGCATCCAAAGTCAAATCAAGAGACTCAAAATACATATAAAAAAACTTCCCAGACATGTTAACAAAATTATTACCAAAAAATATCGATAGATGTAAAGTTGATATATGGTCTCAGGATGAAACTCGAGTTGGGCAACAAGGTAGCTTAACTCGTATATGGGCTAAGCGTGGCACTAGACCCCGTAAAGTTCGGCAACAGCAATTCATTTCAACATATATTTATGGAGCTGCTTGCCATGATACAGGAGAAGCTTTTGCATTAATTTTACCATATGCAAACACACAGGCAATGAATAAATTCTTAGAAGAGCTTTCTCGCAGTATTCAAGGCAACCGACATATAGCTTTACTAACGGATAATGCAGGTTGGCACACAGCCAAAAAACTAACTGTGCCAAGCAATATCACTTTGATACCGCTTCCGCCCTATGCACCGGAACTTAATGCAATGGAACAAGTTTGGGAATGGATCAAAAATCATTTCTTGTCTAACCAATGTTATGGTGTATATGAAGATATCGTCACTATGGCTTGTTACGCTTGGAATCAATTTGCTCATAATGTAGATTTAGTAAAATCAATTATGTATAGAGACTGGATAAACACACCGTGTTAATTATTGCAATTGGTATAAAGTTTGTTATTCCATTAAAAATGGATCATAAAATTCGTCTTACAAAAGGTTTAAGAACTTTAACCATTGAAAGAATATTTAGTGATGTTAAAGCCTTAGAGTATAGGGCTTGTAGTGGTATATTATGGAATAGAAAGGTTAATTTTACCGCATATAGAAATGATAAGAGCGAGCTGATGGTTCTGGTGTCTTCAATTGAAATAGAGCAAGATATTTTTGCTTTATATAAATTTCGTTGGAGTGTTAACGACTATTTTTGCACCTAAAAAGCGGTGGTTTTGATATTGAAAAAAGTCACATTGTAAAATTGGATAGATTTGAAAAATTATTAGTGATAACTACTATTGCTTCAGCTTTAATAGTCAAAAATGGAATAATACAAAATGCCTTAAATCCCATCCGAATAAAACGGTACAAAACCATTGAAAGACAATTGTTTTCATTATTTACCTATGGCTTTGATCATATCAAAAATGCTTTTTATCAATCTACAACAGCCATAACGCAGCTAATATCCACATTATTAATACCTCCCAAACAAAAACTTTTTTCTATCCTAATACCATCTTTACAAAAATTGTAGGGTACTATGTTACTTATAGGCGTCGCTCCATCGCTCCTAGCACCAAATCCCCCTGAATTGACTATAGGAGGTTATCGGAGAATAAAAATTGACCGTATTTAGGGTAAATTCTCTATTCTTCAATAGGCTCCTAGTGTGTATCTAAATCATTAAGTATATGAAAGTACTTATCTAGCATTTTCTTATCTAAGTTATCAGGCAACACTAACGGCAGTGTAGCAAATACTTCATCTAATGCCTTAATAATAGGCTGAGCTATAAGAAGAGATAATGCTTTCGATATACTGTGTACATCACCTGAATGCTCCTTGTAGAAATCTTGATATTGTATCACTATATCTTCAATTATAACAACTTTAGCACGCGGATAATTTGACATCATCAGATTCCAAGGATTACCATGAGATCTTTTCTGATCTCCTCCCAACCTAATATCACTTCTATATAACCTGAGTTTGACGTAAGCACCAAACAAAATGCTAAGCATTATGTAATAACATAAACAAACTGTTGGTGGTGAGCTATGGTAAAAATAAAACCTTCTTTCAAACTAGTGTGTTAGGAGAAAGAATATTTGAAAAATAAGAAGGGAGGGATTATAAAGTTCTCGAATAATAACAACAAAATTGGAGAATATATTATGATCCCTCTTACGGAGATTTTCTGCTTAATTGATGATTTTTGCAAGCATTTTGATACGGAGCAAAATAAATATATATTACCAAATCCTAACCGTAAGCGTAAAGTAGTTTGCAGTATAGGACTCTCAGAGATTATTACTATTATAGTAATGTTTCACTTGAGTCACTACCGTACCTTTAAAGATTTTTATTTATGCTGCCTATGTCAAAGTTATAGAAAACGTTAATTCGGGATAAGGATTAGTAAAAATGCTTTAGCTATAACTAATACCAATTGCAATAATTAACGCAGTGGTGTAAAATGGGTTTTTAACTGATAAAGGTACTCAAATGGCTAGGTTAATATTACCACAAGGTTTTCATGGTCATGATTTTATAAAAATGATGAAACATGAGCCGCATGGTCGAAATCGTATACGTTTATTGGCGATGTATCACCTTCAATTAGGCAAATCTTTAAAAGCCATATCTGAAATAGTGAAGTCACACTGGAAAACTGTGCAATCATGGCTCAGAAGATTTAGGAATCATGGTTTTGAAGGATTATTTGAATCACAAAGAAGCGGCGCCCCTAGGAAGATTAACACTATACAAGAGTCTGCTCTTTTTGATAAAATCAATACGCTCAGTGAAAGTAAAACTGGTGGGTATATAACTGGAAAGGAGCTACATATCATGTTACTTGAGGAATATGGTGCTAAATGCGCTTTAAAAACAGTCTACAATACTATGCACCGCCTTGGTTTTAGCTGGATTACTTCTCGTTCAATGCATCCAAAGTCAAATCAAGAGACTCAAAATACATATAAAAAAACTTCCCAGACATGTTAACAAAATTATTACCAAAAAATATCGATAGATGTAAAGTTGATATATGGTCTCAGGATGAAACTCGAGTTGGGCAACAAGGTAGCTTAACTCGTATATGGGCTAAGCGTGGCACTAGACCCCGTAAAGTTCGGCAACAGCAATTCATTTCAACATATATTTATGGAGCTGCTTGCCATGATACAGGAGAAGCTTTTGCATTAATTTTACCATATGCAAACACACAGGCAATGAATAAATTCTTAGAAGAGCTTTCTCGCAGTATTCAAGGCAACCGACATATAGCTTTACTAACGGATAATGCAGGTTGGCACACAGCCAAAAAACTAACTGTGCCAAGCAATATCACTTTGATACCGCTTCCGCCCTATGCACCGGAACTTAATGCAATGGAACAAGTTTGGGAATGGATCAAAAATCATTTCTTGTCTAACCAATGTTATGGTGTATATGAAGATATCGTCACTATGGCTTGTTACGCTTGGAATCAATTTGCTCATAATGTAGATTTAGTAAAATCAATTATGTATAGAGACTGGATAAACACACCGTGTTAATTATTGCAATTGGTATTAATAGCCTATTTAAGCGATCTCGATAAAAGTTCATTGGTAGCTATGGAAGCATGTGGAGGAGCTAATTATTGGTCACAGGAAATTGCTAAGCTTGGTTTGCAAGTCAAACTAATGAAAACAAAAGATGTAAAAGTTTATGCTACATCGAAACAGAAAAATGATTATAACGATGCGTTAGCAATATGCAAAGCGGCTCGTGATCCAGAATTAAAAACTGTGCTGCCAAAAAGCAAAGAGGAACAAGATATAAAATTTTTGCATAAAATTAGAAGTAATACGATCAGAGATCGTGTGCAAAAAACTAATTCTACAATATCAAGTTTATGTGAATATGGCTATAATACAAAATTAAGTAAAAATAAATTTTGCAAATCATGTAGGCTGGAGGTAGAGTTAGCGTATAGTAAAGGTTATATAAATTCTGGGATACGGTCAATTTTACTTTTAGAATGTAAAGAAATTGAGGATTTATGTGACAAAGAGAAAACTTTAGAAAAGCTGATTATCAGCAATAATAAGCAAAGTGAGAAAGCTACTAGGTTGCAGACAATTTTTGGCATTGGAGCAATCAATGCTAGTTGTTTGAGTGTAGCCCCAATGGAAAGTTATCCAACCCCGAGGGATTTTGCTGCTTCGCTTGGTTTGGTACCAAAGCAACATAGCTCAGGAGATAAGATAGTTTTAGGAGGGATTACCAAACAGGGAGATAGATATGCCAGAACTATGTTGATTCAAGCCGCAAGGACAATAGCAATAAGAGCAAAAAGTGGTAAGGAATCGAAAGATAAACTAGTGCTATAATGGTTCCAATATTTTGGACAGAAAAATAAGAAAAATGAGATAGAATTCTTTAGCAAACAAGGAGAGCTAGAGATGAAAAAACAAGTAAGGCAATATAGTGCTGAGGAGAAAGCCAAAATTGTCATAGAAGCAATTAAGGGAGAGCTAACAATAGCCCAGATAACCAGTAAGTATGGTGTTCATGCAACACAGATCAGTAACTGGAAAAAACAAGGTCTTGAGTTGTTAGTACAAGGTTTTAAGAATAAAACACAGAGTGCTGATCCAAATCAGCAGGGGTTAATCAAGAATCTATATGAGCAAATTGGTCAGTTAAGCGTTGAGTGTGACTGGCTCAAAAAAAAATCTGCATTGTTTGGAATTAAAGGTTAGGTGTAATATGATAGAGCCTAATCATAATAAGTTAACAATTGTACAACAGTGTAAGTTATTGGATATTAGCAGGTCAACCTATTACTATCAACCTACTGGTATTAGTGAACAAGATATCAAGATTATGGCAATAATTGATGAGACCTATACTATGCATCCATATTATGGTATGCGGCGGATGGCTAAATATTTACAAGCCCAAGGTTTTTCGGTAGGTCGTAAAGCTGTTAGACGTTACTACAAGATAATGGGTCTTGAAGCTGTTTATCCTAAAATAAATTTAAGCAAGAGGAATCAAGCGCATAAAATATATCCTTATTTACTAAAAGGATTAGAAATAGTATTGCCAAACCAGGTTTGGAGTGCAGATATAACGTATATAAGACTGAGCCAAGGGTTCGTATATTTAGTAGCTATTATTGACTGGTATAGTCGTTATATTCTAAGTTGGCGAATCTCCATTAGTTTGGAAAGTGAATTTTGTGTAACAGCCCTTGAAGACGCTATAGAAAAATATGGTATGCCAAAAATATTTAATACTGATCAAGGAGTACAATTTACCTCGGAGAATTTTATTAGTATGCTAAAGCTACATAATATCTTGATTAGTATGGATGGTAAGGGACGAGCCTTAGATAATATTTTTATTGAACGTTTTTGGCGATCATTAAAACAGGAAAAAATTTATCGGATTATTTTAACAACAGTAAAGGAGGCAAAGACAGCAATTAACGAATATATGGACTTTTATAATAGACAAAGGATGCATCAAGCTTTGGATTATAAAACTCCAGAATGTGTATATTTTGAAAAAAATATTGTATAAAAACAACAATTTAATTTTTGTGAATTATATCTCTATTTATCTAAATTTTTGTCTAGACAAAGGGGACCACCTTAAAATTTGCTGAAAATAAATCATATAATATTATATGTGTTGGTTTAGCAAATAAGTTAGCAAGGATTGCTTATGCAGTAGTCACCAATGGTAGCGAATATGTTGCAAATTAGTTTAGTTGAGAAAAAAGAAGAAACTATGTCAACTAAATAAATAAGGTGGTCCCCTTTGTCTAGACAAAAATTTAGATAAATAGAGATATAATTCACAAAAAGAGTCTGTCCTATAGTTTGTGTAAGTTGCAAAGAAAGCAGTAAGAGATTACTGTAAAAAAAGTAACTTAAGCAAGCAAGGAGGAATTATGGCTAAAAAATTAGATACAGATAAAGATACATTAAACATCAGTAATCAGCTAGTAGAAGAATTATTATCAAAAGCAGATCCATCGGAGTTATTTGGTCGAGATGGTTTATTTCAACAGCTAAAGAAGCAAATAGTTGAGAAAATATTAGCAAGTGAGTTGGATCATGAATTAGGATATTCAAAACATAGCAAGATGCCAAAAGTAGATAATAATAGTCGTAATGGTAGCTATGAGAAGACAGTAATTGATGGGGATGGTCGTAAGCTGACAGTAGAAGTACCAAGAGATCGGGAAGGAGAGTATAATCCTCAATTAATACCAAAAGGGCTGAGGAGATTTAATGGATTTGATGAGAAAGTGATATCCCTTTATGGTCGCGGTATGACAGTCAGCGAGATCCGAGGGCATTTAGAAGAAATATATCAAACTGATGTATCTGGTGACTTGATATCCACCATAACAGATGGGGTAATAGAAGAAGTAACTAGGTGGCAAAATCGTTGTTTAGATAGGGTGTATCCAATATTATACTTGGACTGTATCTATGTAAAATCTAGAGACAATCACATAGTAATAAATAAAGCAGTATATTTAGCACTTGCTGTAAATATAGAAGGGAAAAAGGAGTTACTTGGCATTTGGATAGGCAAAAATGAAGGTGCTAAATTTTGGATGCAAGTAGTTACTGAGTTAAAGAATCGAGGAATTGAACAAATTTATGTTGCTTGTGTGGGGTTTAAAGGGCTTTCCAGAAGCTATAAGCAGTGTATTCCCGAGTACTATAGTACAATTATGTATTGTACATATGGTTCGCAATTCAGTAAAGTATGTGTCATATAAAGATTTAAAAGAGGTCACATCAGATCTAAAACAAATTTATACAGCTAATAATGACGAAATGGCACGTTTAAAACTTCAGCAATTTGGTGTAAAATGGGATAAAAAATATCCGGTAATTTCTGATATTTGGCAACGTAATTGGTCTGGGATAATACCGTTTTTTGCCTTTCCTGAAGAGAACAGAAAGGTAATTTATACTACTAACACTATAGAATCTGTAAATCGTCAAATTAGAAAAATTATCAAAAATAAGGGGGTGTTTCCAGATGATAAGTCAATTCAAAAAATAATATTTTTATCCCTACAAAATGCAGCCAAAAAATGGACCATGCCTATTAAAGATTGGTCTTTAGCTTTAAATCAATTTGAAATACTTTGTGGAGATTTTAAATATGATTTATTGGAAAATAAAAAATGAACTTTGTGAGTAGACCTAACCAATTGCTTGGTTAAGCCCCTCCTCAGAACCGGACATGCAGAGCTACCGCATCCGGCTCCCGAAAGGTAAGATAGGCTTGTACCCTATTTTTTTTTGTTGGTTTTAGAACATTGAAATGGTCTTCCACTTATTTGGAAAGTCGACCCTTTTGAGTATTTCAGCTAATCTTTGCCAATTCATCTTACGCTTCCCACCCATTCTATTAAACCACCCATATATTGCTCGCCTAGTTTGGTGAATAAATGAACTTACTCGTCTTTGATTATCTGATATACCATGATAATTGATCCACCCCTTTGTAGCTCTAATGACTTGCAATAATATCTGTTCTTTGCCCCTCTCATTAAGGTGACTTCGTAGATATTCTCTTAGCCCTTTAAGCTTCTCGGTAAATCGATCTTTCCTTGTGGTATATTTTAATCTCCATATGTTACCAAACCTTGATTTACCCCAATAGCAAGTAAAGCCAAGAAAATTATAACTCTTGATCTTCTTACCTTGCTTAGCTAAGTCCTCAGCATGGTATCTACCGGACTGAATCATCTGCGATTTAGCTTCATTGATGTTCAAGCCATACTTGTTTAATCTTTTGGGCAAAACCTCATAAAACTTCCTCGCGTCTTCTTCATTCTCAAAGACGAACACCATATCGTCACAATACCTCACCATTCCAGTTTGCCCTCTTATGTTTTCCTTGCTGATTTTAGCAAACCAACAGTCAATAACATAATGTAGGAAGACATTTGCCAAAATTGGTGATGTTTTAGACCCTTGGCGGCATCCTTCCTTGTTAGTAACTGTAATGCCGTTTTCTATAATTGGTGTTTCCATCAGTTTCATAACTAGTCTTAGGAATCTTTTGTCAGATATTCTCTTTCTTAGGAATCCCATCAACTCAGAATGTTTGATTGAATTGAAGCACTTAGTTATATCAATTTCAACTACAGCTCCTTTATTGAAGTTATACGTAAGTCTATTCAACTCCTTAAGTGCATCATGGGCGTTTAATTTAGGTCGAAACCCGTAAGAACATTTTAAGAATATTGGCTCGAACACTGAGTTTAATATCTTGCTTACTGCCGACTCGATTATCTTGTCTTCAAAGCATGATATTACCAAAGGTCTTTTGCCTCCATCTTCTTTTGGAATCAATGTAATTCGTGCAGGTTTAGCTTGATATTGCCCCTTGCGAATTTTAGTAAGGAGCGAGAGCAAATTTGCTTCCAACTTCTTACCATAAACCGCTTTGGTTATACCATCTATTCCTACAGCTTTCTTGCTATCAAGTTCCTTATATTGTTCTTCTAACATCTTTAAATCAATAATATGTCCAAGATTATTAAACTTTATGTCTTGATTTTGTGATGATAGCAACTTTATACGCTCAAGTTTCGTTGACCATGTATTTCCGTCTATGCTGTGTACGGTCATTGTTTCCCTCTTACGTTCTTACCTTTCTGTCAGCCCTTCGCTCCACTCCCATTACGAAGCTTCATCACTACTACAACTGACTCAGCCATCCTTAACACCATCTCCAAAGCCTTATGTTTCGGCACTTGTACTTTGAATACTTACTTAACTCAGTAAGAGTTATAAGGACTTCTCAAGTTGTGTCATTAATCTCTACAAACTCGCTGACGCCTGAGACCCCGATGGTTGAAAACTTTCGGATTTTCGCTAGTTTGACCTCTAGTTTTCTCTTGTCTACTGCGTTGTGTAGCACATCGACTTCCACTACCAATATCATTTCAGGGCTATCACGTTCACCATTTGGTTTCGGCTCGGATGTTTCGCTGTCTACGCTTTACTACTGTCGTTACCTTCAGCAGCACAAGACTCGCTATATGGTGGAGCTAGCTACTCCTTCCATAACAGGACTTTCACCCGTAAGATTAATGCACCTTATCTTGACGCACACACAAATTAAATGATTGACTCGGAATTTAAAGGTTAGGTGTAATATGATAGAGCCTAATCATAATAAGTTAACAATTGTACAACAGTGTAAGTTATTGGATATTAGCAGGTCAACCTATTACTATCAACCTACTGGTATTAGTGAACAAGATATCAAGATTATGGCAATAATTGATGAGACCTATACTATGCATCCATATTATGGTATGCGGCGGATGGCTAAATATTTACAAGCCCAAGGTTTTTCGGTAGGTCGTAAAGCTGTTAGACGTTACTACAAGATAATGGGTCTTGAAGCTGTTTATCCTAAAATAAATTTAAGCAAGAGGAATCAAGCGCATAAAATATATCCTTATTTACTAAAAGGATTAGAAATAGTATTGCCAAACCAGGTTTGGAGTGCAGATATAACGTATATAAGACTGAGCCAAGGATTCGTATATT
The DNA here is from genome assembly GCF_936269705.1 of Rickettsia endosymbiont of Oedothorax gibbosus. Classification (NCBI taxonomy): domain Bacteria; kingdom Pseudomonadati; phylum Pseudomonadota; class Alphaproteobacteria; order Rickettsiales; family Rickettsiaceae; genus Rickettsia; species Rickettsia endosymbiont of Oedothorax gibbosus. The sequence goes on along the minus strand of NZ_OW370493.1, from coordinate 762,029 downwards.
TAGTAGCTAGAGCCTTTCTAATTAAGTGTGTAAATTTTTCATAGGGCTTAAATTCTACCTTCAAATTTTATCAAAAAGTGAGCCATAGCTGCGTTCCAGTTCGGAATCGGCATAACCCATTTCTTGGTCATATAATCAATTGCCAAATATAAGGTCTTAAAAACGGCATTATCATTTGGAAAAACCCTTTTATTCTTAGTAACCTTACGTAATTGGCTATTGACAGATTCTATACTATTAGTTGTGTATATTACTTTCCTTATCGCCTCAGGGTATTCTAGAAAAACCATTAAATTTTCCCAATGAACATACCAAGATTTAGCAATTTGTGGATACTGTTTACTCCATTTAGCTTCAAAAGATTCTAAAGCAAGATGTGCTTCTTCCTCTGTGCTAGCAGTATATATAGGCTTTAAATCAGCCGCTAATTCTTTTCGGTCTTTATATGATACATATTTTAAACTATTTCTAATCTGATGTACAATACATAATTGATGTTCGGTTTTCGGAAAAACTGCTTCTATTGCCTCAGACATACCGGTTAAATTATCACTGCAAGCAATAAGCATGTCTTGCATACCTCTGTTCTTCATCTCAGTAAAATTACCAAGCCAAAATTTAGCTCCTTCATTTTCACTGTTCCACAATCCTAAAATATCCTTCCTTCCAGATAAATCAATACCTAATGCTACATATACAGACTTATTGATAATTCGTTTATCTTGACGTACTTTTACTACTAAACAGTCAAAAAATACTATAGCATATACTCGATCCAATGGTCGGCTTTGCCATATCTTGACATCCTCAATTACATCATCAGTAATTTGACTTATCAAACTTTCGCTAACGTCAGCTCCATACAATTCTTGCATTTGAATCTTAATATCAGATAAGCTCATTCCTTTAGCGTATAACGATATTATTTTATCATCAAATCCTTCAATACGTCTTTGACGCTTCGGAATTAATGCAGGTTCAAATGTACTACTTCTATCCCTTGGAACCTCAATCTCTACAACTCCATTATTTGTTACTAGATTCTTTACTTTACTACCATTACGAACATTATTGCTATCAGTATGACAATATTTATCATATCCTAAGTGATTATTCATCTCTGACTGCAATGCCTTCTCTACAAGCCTTTTGGTTAATTGTTTTAATAAACCATCCTCTTTAAATAAAGTTGATATATCTGTATCATTATTTATTAATAAATCTATTGCTTGATTCATTGCTTCATTTTGTTTGTGACGCATTATAATTTCTCCTTTTGTTATATTATATTTTTATATAACCTTTGAAAAATTTACACACTTATTTGTACAGAGCCTTGCCTCCTTTACTGTTGTTAAAATAATCCGATAAATTTTTTCCTGTTTTAATGATCGCCAAAAACGTTCAATAAAAATATTATCTAAGGCTCGTCCCTTACCATCCATACTAATCAAGATATTATGTAGCTTTAGCATACTAATAAAATTCTCCGAGGTAAATTGTACTCCTTGATCAGTATTAAATATTTTTGGCATACCATATTTTTCTATAGCGTCTTCAAGGGCTGTTACACAAAATTCACTTTCCAAACTAATGGAGATTCGCCAACTTAGAATATAACGACTATACCAGTCAATAATAGCTACTAAATATACGAACCCTTGGCTCAGTCTTATATACGTTATATCTGCACTCCAAACCTGGTTTGGCAATGCTATTTCTAATCCTTTTAGTAAATAAGGATATATTTTATGCACTTGATTCCTCTTGCTTAAATTTATTTTAGGATAAACAGCTTCAAGACCCATTATCTTGTAGTAACGTCTAACAGCTTTACGACCTACCGAAAAACCTTGGGCTTGTAAATATTTAGCCATCCGCCGCATACCATAATATGGATGCATAGTATAGGTCTCATCAATTATTGCCATAATCTTGATATCTTGTTCACTAATACCAGTAGGTTGATAGTAATAGGTTGACCTGCTAATATCCAATAACTTACACTGTTGTACAATTGTTAACTTATTATGATTAGGCTCTATCATATTACACCTAACCTTTAATTCCAAACAATGCAGATTTTTTTTTGAGCCAGTCACACTCAACGCTTAACTGAACAATTTGCTCATATAGATTCTTGATTAACCCCTGCTGATTTGGATCAGCACTCTGTGTTTTATTCTTAAAACCTTGTACTAACAACTCAAGACCTTGTTTTTTCCAGTTACTGATCTGTGTTGCATGAACACCATACTTACTGGTTATCTGGGCTATTGTTAGCTCTCCCTTAATTGCTTCTATGACAATTTTGGCTTTCTCCTCAGCACTATATTGCCTTACTTGTTTTTTCATCTCTAGCTCTCCTTGTTTGCTAAAGAATTCTATCTCATTTTTCTTATTTTTCTGTCCAAAATATTGGGACCATTATACCCTACAATTTTGAGAAGATGAAGAAGAATGGTTGATTTAGAGCGGTGTGAAGTAGTATAAGGTAGGTATTTTTATAACAAAATGCATAATATAATACTTCAAGAATTGATTTTATATATAGACGGAAATAAATCAAGATTAAAATGTTTGGTTGGTATGGTAATTAGTTTGCTGACGGGCAGCTCAATTTATCAAAAAGGTTTAGCACTTGGTATTTTAGGTGATGCTAAAGCGACGTCAAAAACTCATAGAATTTATCGTTTTTTAAAAGATTTTAATTTTGATTATATGAAGGTTGGCTATTTGCTATTAAGCTTTTTTGCTTCAAAAAATTATGTCGTAGCAATGGATAGGACAAGTTGGAAATTTGGTAAATCCGATATTAATATTTTATTTTTAGTAATGGTAATTGGTAAAATATCGGTGCCAATATTCTGGAAGACTTTGTCGCATGGTGGCGGGTGTTCTGCAGAATTTATGAAGGAATTTTTACAGAAATTTATTAATAATTTTGGCGTTGAAAGAATAAAATATTTGCTTGCTGATAGAGAATTTATGAATAAAGAATGGTTAGACTTTCTGATAAATAACCATCTAAAGTTTGTTATTCCATTAAAAATGGATCATAAAATTCGTCTTACAAAAGGTTTAAGAACTTTAACCATTGAAAGAATATTTAGTGATGTTAAAGCCTTAGAGTATAGGGCTTGTAGTGGTATATTATACCAATTGCAATAATTAACGCAGTGGTGTAAAATGGGTTTTTAACTGATAAAGGTACTCAAATGGCTAGGTTAATATTACCACAAGGTTTTCATGGTCATGATTTTATAAAAATGATGAAACATGAGCCGCATGGTCGAAATCGTATACGTTTATTGGCGATGTATCACCTTCAATTAGGCAAATCTTTAAAAGCCATATCTGAAATAGTGAAGTCACACTGGAAAACTGTGCAATCATGGCTCAGAAGATTTAGGAATCATGGTTTTGAAGGATTATTTGAATCACAAAGAAGCGGTGCCCCTAGGAAGATTAACACTATACAAGAGTCTGCTCTTTTTGATAAAATCAATACGCTCAGTGAAAGTAAAACTGGTGGGTATATAACTGGAAAGGAGCTACATATCATGTTACTTGAGGAATATGGTGCTAAATGCGCTTTAAAAACAGTCTACAATACTATGCACCGCCTTGGTTTTAGCTGGATTACTTCTCGTTCAATGCATCCAAAGTCAAATCAAGAGACTCAAAATACATATAAAAAAACTTCCCAGACATGTTAACAAAATTATTACCAAAAAATATCGATAGATGTAAAGTTGATATATGGTCTCAGGATGAAACTCGAGTTGGGCAACAAGGTAGCTTAACTCGTATATGGGCTAAGCGTGGCACTAGACCCCGTAAAGTTCGGCAACAGCAATTCATTTCAACATATATTTATGGAGCTGCTTGCCATGATACAGGAGAAGCTTTTGCATTAATTTTACCATATGCAAACACACAGGCAATGAATAAATTCTTAGAAGAGCTTTCTCGCAGTATTCAAGGCAACCGACATATAGCTTTACTAACGGATAATGCAGGTTGGCACACAGCCAAAAAACTAACTGTGCCAAGCAATATCACTTTGATACCGCTTCCGCCCTATGCACCGGAACTTAATGCAATGGAACAAGTTTGGGAATGGATCAAAAATCATTTCTTGTCTAACCAATGTTATGGTGTATATGAAGATATCGTCACTATGGCTTGTTACGCTTGGAATCAATTTGCTCATAATGTAGATTTAGTAAAATCAATTATGTATAGAGACTGGATAAACACACCGTGTTAATTATTGCAATTGGTATTATGGAATAGAAAGGTTAATTTTACCGCATATAGAAATGATAAGAGCGAGCTGATGGTTCTGGTGTCTTCAATTGAAATAGAGCAAGATATTTTTGCTTTATATAAATTTCGTTGGAGTGTTGAACGACTATTTTTGCACCTAAAAAGCGGTGGTTTTGATATTGAAAAAAGTCACATTACGTCAGTTCGGGATAAGATATAGATGAAATAGTAATAGATAAAAGGATTGTCAAAAAGGAGTGCCTGCAGTATTTATATTTTTAAACAAAAAAACAAACTACAGGCATGAAAAAAGATATCACAGAATTATATAGTTTTATAGATGATTTTTGTAAAATTTATTTGGAGTATGAACAGAGAAAGTTATTACCATCAAATAAGCAAAGAAATCGCTGTTGTAGCATGAGTCTAAGTGAAATGTTAACAATAATAATTATGTTTCATACATCCTATGCTAAGAATTTTAAATTTTTCTATAAAAGTTATATAGAGTGCATGCATAAGGATGATTTTCCCAAAGCCTTGAATTATAATAGATTTGTTGAATTAATGGCACGATTATTCATACCGCTAAATATGTTGATTCATTTGTTGTTTGGTGAGGAAACAGGTATTTATTTTATTGACTCTACAACGATTAAAGCTTGTCACAATAAAAGGCGTTATAGCAATAAAGTTTTTAAAGGATTAGCCAAACATAGTAAATCCTCTATGGGGTATTTTTATGGTTTTAAATTACATGTAATAATCAATAATAAAGGGGAGTTTATGGCATTAAAAGTGACCAAAGGCAATGTAGATGATAGGGTTCCAGTACCGGAGTTAACAAAAAGATTAACTGGAATTATAGCAGCTGATAAAGGTTATATTAAGCAAAATTTGTTCTTAAATTTATATGAAAGAGGCTTAAAAATGATTCATGGAATTAAGAAGAATATGGAAAATAAATTAATGGATTTGAAAGAAAAAATCTTACTTCGAAAGCGTAACTTAATTGAAACAGTTTTTGATTATCTAAAAAATAAAATGAACCTTGAACATACTAGACATAGATCACCAATAAATGCCTTTGTCCATATATTATCTACTCTTGTTGCTTACTCATTAAAGAAAAATAAACCTTCAACAAAATTTGATTTTAATCTACATGTTCACAATATCCTTATCCCGAATTGACGTACATTGTAAAATTGGATAGATTTGAAAAATTATTAGTGATAACTGCTATTGCTTCAGCTTTAATAGTCAAAAATGGAATAATACAAAATGCCTTAAATCCCATCCGAATAAAACGGTACAAAACCATTGAAAGACAATTGTTTTCATTATTTACCTATGGCTTTGATCATATCAAAAATGCTTTTTATCAATCTACAACAGCCATAACGCAGCTAATATCCACATTATTAATACCTCCCAAACAAAAACTTTTTTCTATCCTAATACCATCTTTACAAAAATTGTAGGGTACTTATATCTTTAAATTATGATATAAGTAATGGTAAGAGGGTGATTTGAGGGGTACTTGATTGAGATAATCGAGCATAGAATAAGTACCCTCTTACAAAGTTTGCTTTGAACAAATTGCAGAAGGTGTTGGAAGTAGCAGCCTTGCACAATAAGACGAAGGAGATTATATCATGAGTAAAATAATAGGTCTAGATGTAAGTAAACAATGGCTTGATATATGTGTATATAATACAAGCGATAAACCTAAATATCATCGTTTTGCCAATGATGCAGCTGGTCATGAAGAGGTGATTAAATTAGCAAAAGAGCAAGAGATTAAGCTAATAATATGTGAACCCACTGGAGGATACGAAGCTGAGATTTGTCAAAAGCTGTATAATAATAAGCAACAAATACATAAGGTCAATACATATAGTTTTAATTCTTTTAGTAAATCGGTAAATTTGTGTAAAACTGATAGGAAGGATGCATTTAAATTAGCATATTATGGTGATAAGATGCAGCTTTCAGCGAATTATATATATCAAGTTGAATCAGAGAATTTGAAGAGATATAAGCAAAGACGAGAAGATTTAGTATTAATGCTTAGCAATGAAAAGAAAAGACTACATCATAGTATTGATGGTATTGATAAAGATAGTATAGAAAAACACATTAAATTCTTACAAAATGAAATAGCTGAGCTTGATAAGAAGTTAAACAAAACAATAGATGAGTCAGAAGAGTTAAAAGAGAAGGTAAAAATATTAGAGACTGTACCTGGTATTGGTAAATGTTTGGCTACAAAACTAATTAGTTTTGTACCTGAATTAGGGGATAAAAATTATAGTAGTAATGAATTGTCAGCAATTGTGGGGATAGCTCCGTACGCCCGTGATAGTGGTAATAAGCAAGGACGAAGATTTATTAGGGGAGGCAGAAAAATACCACGGGATGCTTTATACATGGCGGTATTAACTGGCAAAAATGGTTTTCAATATTTAAAAACTTTATACAATAGGCTTGTTAATAATTTTAAACCTAAGAAAGTTGCGATAGTTGCTTGTATGCGTAAGCTACTTGAAGTTTGCCATAAACTTATTCAACAAAAACGTTGTTTTATTATTTAGATAAAAGATAATTGCTATGCAAATTCACTCGTCCATATATGACAAATTTTGCGTTTAAAAATAGATGTTGTGACTCGGATATATTCAAATTTCCTTCGAACAACCTACTATTTATAAGCTCTACAAAAAACTTGATTAGACCTCTTGCATAACCTAAAGATAATTGAGGAATTTTTAGGAAAAACGAAGTCGAGTACCGCAGCGTACTGAGATGTACGTGAGGAACGGAGCATAGTACCCTACAATTTTTGTAAAGATGGTATTAGGATAGAAAAAAGTTTTTGTTTGGGAGGTATTAATAATGTGGATATTAGCTGCGTTATGGCTGTTGTAGATTGATAAAAAGCATTTTTGATATGATCAAAGCCATAGGTAAATAATGAAAACAATTGTCTTTCAATGGTTTTGTACCGTTTTATTCGGATGGGATTTAAGGCATTTTGTATTATTCCATTTTTGACTATTAAAGCTGAAGCAATAGCAGTTATCACTAATAATTTTTCAAATCTATCCAATTTTACAATGTGACTTTTTTCAATATCAAAACCACCGCTTTTTAGGTGCAAAAATAGTCGTTCAACACTCCAACGAAATTTATATAAAGCAAAAATATCTTGCTCTATTTCAATTGAAGACACCAGAACCATCAGCTCGCTCTTATCATTTCTATATGCGGTAAAATTAACCTTTCTATTCCATAATATACCACTACAAGCCCTATACTCTAAGGCTTTAACATCACTAAATATTCTTTCAATGGTTAAAGTTCTTAAACCTTTTGTAAGACGAATTTTATGATCCATTTTTAATGGAATAACAAACTTTAGATGGTTATTTATCAGAAAGTCTAACCATTCTTTATTCATAAATTCTCTATCAGCAAGCAAATATTTTATTCTTTCAACGCCAAAATTATTAATAAATTTCTGTAAAAATTCCTTCATAAATTCTGCAGAACACCCGCCACCATGCGACAAAGTCTTCCAGAATATTGGCACCGATATTTTACCAATTACCATTACTAAAAATAAAATATTAATATCGGATTTACCAAATTTCCAACTTGTCCTATCCATTGCTACGACATAATTTTTTGAAGCAAAAAAGCTTAATAGCAAATAGCCAACCTTCATATAATCAAAATTAAAATTTTTTAAAAAACGATAAATTCTATGAGTTTTTGACGTCGCTTTAGCATCACCTAAAATACCAAGTGCTAAACCTTTTGATAAATTGAGCTGCCCGTCAGCAAACTAATTACCATACCAACCAAACATTTTAATCTTGATTTATTTCCGTCTATATATAAAATCAATTCTTGAAGTATTATATTATGCATTTTGTTATAAAAATACCTACCTTATACTACTTCACACCACTCTAAATCAACCATTCTTCTTCATCTTCTCAAAATTGTAGGGTACTATAGGAACGGAGACGAGTTTTGACAACAAAATTACCAATTAGATTAGGTTATGCAAGAGGTCTATTATCGAGTTAAACACTCTGACTTGATAATATGGGCTGCCACATTTGAAGAACTATTAGAGTCAATTGATGAGAAATTGGTAACGTCGTCGCTCAATGCTCGCCTATTACTTATAGGTGTCGCTCCATAGTTCCTAGCACCAAATTCTCCTGAATTGACTATACTTATAGGCGTTGCTCCTTCGTTCTTGCTCAATTCTCCTGAATTGACTATAGATCCTTGAAAGCCTAATTCCCTTAAGATTTTTTGGCTTTCTCTTAGTTGTTCATCTGCTTTTTTTTCATCAACTAATAATGATGTAAGCCTTGCTGCTATATTTGATTTAGTACAGTTAAATTGAATTAATTCTGGTAAAATCTCCTTATTAGCAACAATATTAATCAAAGAAATGTAAGGTATTTTTATTAATAATTTTATTAGAAAAAAACTTACGATATTTAATTTATATGCAACAACCATTGGCGTATTACAAGCAGCAATTTCTAAAGTATTAGTACCAGATTTTGCTAAAGCAAGATCAGAGGCAGCAAAAATCTTAAGCCGATCACTTGAGAACTGGTAATTGAATGCTGCATCTGATAAAAATGCTTTAATTAAAGACTGATGACTAGGATCGGCCAGGACAAATATCACTTGAATATTAGGGAACTGCCTTGCTAATAAATTAATTGCTTCTATAAAGATAGGGGCATGCCTTATTATTTCACTTTTGCGGCTACCACAAGTGATGCATAATAATTTTGAATGAATAGGTATTTGTAATTCTTGCTTTAATTGTCGTTTATCTTGATCATCATAAAAATACTGTTCTAATATTGGATGACCAATATACCGACAATCTAGCCCAACTTTTTGGAAATATGGCGGCTCAAATGGTAGCAAAGCTAACAAATAATCGTAAATTTTAGCGTATTTCATAGCTCGAGAAGGTTTATATGCCCAGACCGATGGGGCAACAATATGCATGATCTTTAAGTTAGGTCTAATTTCTCGAACCTTCTTTACCACCCTATAAGTAAACCCTGGTGAGTCTATGGTAATTAATAAATCTGGATTATGTTGAATAATATCGTCAATAATTTGTTGAATTAACTTAGTGAGCCTAAAAATATGTGGTATAATTTCGACGAAACCCATAAGATTTATTTGACTAATCGGGAAAAGGCTATGGTGCAATCCCGCTTCTTGCATCTTATCGCCGCCAATACCAACGAACTCTAATTGCATTTCCTCCAATTTGTAGAGATTTTTTAGGCTTTGCATCAAACGACTCCCTATAAAATCTCCTGATATTTCGCCAGCAATTAGATAAATCTTAGCCATTTGACTTCCTACTACATAGGCTTAAATTCTTTTCAATCACTGCCGAACGGATACCAACACAATCAAGAATCGAATGAAATACATAGTCATGACTAATCTCAGTATCTAAATGACTGGCTATAGAACTTACTAAGTCAGGATGTTTTTTTTTAAATTCATCCGATACCCAAACTAATAAAGGCACAGTAGTTTGTTCTGGAATCATCGGACCACCGTGACCATAATAACCATGCTCGCCTAAAGATTCAGCGTGATCAGAAACATACATTAAAATAGCGTTGCTATTTTTTAATAAATCTATCACGCTATATAAAAAAAAATCAGTATATAAAATAGTATTATCGTAATCATTAACTAACTGTATAGGATCACAAGTGCTTTGATCTACCATAGTAGTAGAATTACATTTAGGAGTAAATTTTTCGAATTCTTTAGGATATCTAGCAGAATATTTCCAATGACTACCACTTGTATGAACAATTAGAACATCTTTAGTAGCAGAAGAATCTACAATATTTTTAATATAAGGTAACATTTTCTCATCATGATCCAGCCTTGTTAATAGAACCGAACCACCAGGGAGCATACTAAACTTAGCCTGATCATAAATTGTATATGGGTCTTTACTTTTAAAATATTGCACCAAACTTTGAGTACCAATCCAATTAGTATTAAAGTCAAGCATGGTAAAAATTGATAAAAAACTTGTATCTCCTGTAATTTTGTCTATATCCTTAGCAGGATGGCGGGACATAAGAGATGGAACTGAGATACATGTATGATTAGATGAAGATTGTGCTTTAAATGAAAAAAGATTTTCAACAGTGCTTAAATATGGTGTAGTGTTCCTGAAATAACCATTAATACCAAAATGATCAAATCGTGCCGATTCTCCTATAACAACTACAGCTACAATATTTTGATCAGATTGATCGATAAAAGAAAATTTTTCTCTTATATTCTCACGCATGCTGCTTTTGTTGTTACTATTGGATAAGTATAGATATGTATTATGTAGATATTGAATAGGAAAATAACTATTTAGCAACTTGAATTTCGGGGCAATAATATTATTAACAGAAATTAAAAGACAAATTGCTGATAGTAATTTTGTGACAAATAGTTTACTATCTAAAATAGAGAAGTGTTTCATTGTATAAATACAGCTAAACAAACTAAAAATTAACCATACAATCAGCCTAATGCTGATTATTTCGTATAGTTCATTCAAGTCAGTGGAGAAAAAACTACCCATCATTTCTTTTGTAGGAGAAATTTTAAAGAAATATAGGTAATAACTAGCAATTGCCCCTGTTATAAATAAAAATATCGCTCCAATTATAAAAACAAGCCGATGAATAGTTAAACCAAAAAAAATTATAAAGCAAGTAAAGTAAATATATAAAAAGTCTTTACTCAACTCCAACACCGCTTTCAAAAAAGTTACCTTGTAGTAGCTGAATTTGTAACAAGAAACTACTGAATTAAAAAATATGGAATAAATAAGGGCAAAAACTAAAGATAGTTTTATTAATTTACTATCTAGGTGTTTTTGAATTAGTTCTGACATAATAAACACGTACTTTGTATAAATTGTAATTTAGGTATCATGATAATAGCAGTATTGCAAGAATTTTTTCAGCTTCTACAAGCTAATAGACCAATTATTGCCATAGATTATGGAATACGGAAAACAGGCATCGCTATTTCAAATCAAGAACAGACTATTGCTATGCCACTAAAAACTATTTATGAAACGATAGAAGAAAAAAAGATTAAGTCAATATTAGATTTAGTCGCAACTTATTCCATTTGTGGTATAGTCATAGGTTTGCCTATTAGTATGAATGGTAACTCTAGTGAGCAAACTATAATTGTATTAAAATTCAGTGCAACATTAAGTTCTGCAACAAATCTTCCTATATATCTACAAGATGAAAGGCTTACTTCCCTTGCTGCCAATAACTTATTAAAATCGTTAGGAGTCAAAAGACGAGAACGTAACCAAAAAGATGACTCAATTGCAGCAAGTATGATTTTAGAGACTACTTTAGATTCTATTAAGAAACTTCAATAGGTATAGTCAATTGATTAGAAGTTGGTGACGTCATCCACCACTATATGGTCTTGCAATGACAAAAATCTACCTAAAACTATTTATCTAATTCAAATAGTTGATGCAAGCAACGTATAGTTTTTTCAGTATCAAGGTCTTTTATTAGCAGAGAAATTTTAATTTCTGAAATTTGTATCATTTTCACTGATATATTTTGTTTTTCCAGTTCAGTTAATACTATATCAAGAAAATTATGGTCATTTTTAATGCCGTGAGCAATAATCGATACTATAGAAATTTGGCTATCGATAATAAAATTATTTATCTGATTAGCATTTTTTAGATCATCTAGCAAATGCTGTAATTTATTTTTATCGGATAATTGGATAATAAAGCTATATTGTCGATATTCCTCGATATTTTCCATTAATTCTATGTGAATATTATGGTTAGTGATTAGGTTGCATATCTTAGAAAAATTTAATTGAGCGGAATTTACTACTAATTTTAATAAATTTTTATTGGAAGTAATGCCGGTAATTTTTTTATTTTCCATAATTTTTTCTCTAGATGTTATTAGTGTACCACTATCTTCATGGTATAATGGTAGTGAGAACGACGATAAAACGCGTATGGGTACGTTATATCTAATAGCCGCTTCTAAGGAGCGTGGATGCAACACTTTCGCTCCACAAGATGCAAATTCCAGCATCTCCTCAAAACTAATCTGTGATAATTTCTTTGCTCCAGGAACAATTCGTGGATCAGCAGTAAAAACCCCTTCTACATCAGTGTATATATCACATCTATCAGCTTGCATAGCAGCTGCAATTAACGAGGCGGTAGTATCTGATCCTCCTCGACCAAGCGTTACCAACCTATTATTATTACTGATACCCTGAAATCCAGCAACTACCGGGATGATATCTTGTTTAATACATTCTGTTAATAAACTAGTAGAGATTTGCTCAACCAAAGCTTTGCTATAATTATCATTGGTTAAGATTGGTAATTGCCATGCTAGCACAGACCTTGCATCTATGCCTTGTTGTTGTAGCTCAAGGGCAAGTAAGGAGGCTGTTACCATCTCTCCACTACAAAGGGCAGCATCATATTCTGCCAGTTGTGAACTAGTTTTAAGACTAGAAACCTCGTTGCATAAAGTAACTAGCTGATTGGTAACACCAGCCATAGCTGAAACTACAATTATTACTTGATTACCATGCTGCTTTTCAAGCTTAATAATGGGAATGATTTCTTTTATTCTTGCAATGTTAGCAACAGAAGTTCCGCCAAATTTTTGAACTATTATGGACATAAATTGAAGAGATGTTGTTAAAAGGTCATTGCAAGAAGGCGTGAATCAAAGAAGCAATCTAACAAATATGGATTGCCACGACCACTATGTGGTCTCGCAATGACATGACGTTAAGAGATAAAAACAGTCATTGCGAGGAGGCGTAGCCAACGAAGCAATCCAAGAACATTAAGCTCGCTTAACCTTCCATCATTTGCTTACGAGCAACTTTTCTCTTCCTTCTTTCTGTTTCTTGATCCTTACGGACACGTTTTACTGAAGGAGGTTCATAGAAACGAGACATTTTCATTGAACGAAAAACAAGCTCTCTTTGCATTTTTCTTTTCAAATTTTTAATTGCTTGCTCACCATTCCCAGCATGAACATTTACTAGTATCACTTTTAATTACCCCCTTTTAGTGCAAATTAGACTAGACTTCTTATATAAACTAAAGATAGTTGAGGGATTTTTAGAAGAAACGAAGCCGAGTTTCGACAACAAAATCACCAACTAGATTAGTTTATATAAGAAGTCTAATGTTGAATGATAGGAACATTATCTATATACTAAATGAATATGTCAAGATATATGTCAATATTAAAAGATGCATTTATGACTATTGAAGAGAAATATCATAGTTTAAAAGTACAATTTGTACAGACTTTAGCAAAACTGCTAATTTTTAACGAGTGGAATGATAAATTATTAGCAGATACGGAAACAGAATGTGGTTTTGTTAAAGGATATTGCCATATAATTTTTCCTGAGGGGATAAGGGAAATAGTTGATTTTTTTGAAAGCTGGCAAGACCAGAAAATGCTGGAGTTATTATCTCAGCAGGAGACCCCGATTAAAATAAGGGCTAAAATTGATTTAGCCTTAAAAATCAGAATAAAAGATGGTATAGCTAAACTTGTACATTTGAGGAATCGTAGTTATTTTGCCGTACCATCAAACAGCATATTTGCAACAAAAACAGCCTTTCGTACTTGTGACTTAATTTGGCGTTATGCAGGTGATAAGTCTATAGATTATAATTATTATACTAAGAGAGGTCTGTTACTCAGTGTTTATATAACTTCAATACTCTATTACATTCAAGATGAGTCAGAAGATAATATAGATACTGATAAATATATTACTAAATCTTTATCCAATATCATAACTATATCCTCTAAATGTAAGAATATGTTAAAGCTACCAAACCCTGTCGATATACCAATTATTCGACTATTTTTATAATATACTTTCTGTAATCGAGACTATAATGACTAAAAAATACTATCCAGATATTCAATCTAATGTTGATTTTCCAACAATTGAGAGAAAGATTTTAGCTTATTGGCAAAAGCATAATATTTTTCAAAAAACTATAGATGCTAGACCATCAGTAAAAAATGATAAAAATAACGAATTTATATTTTATGATGGTCCCCCTTTTGCCAATGGACTCCCACATTATGGACATTTGCTAACTGGGTTCATCAAGGATGTTTATGCACGTTATCAAACCAGTAGAGGCAAAAGAGTTGAGCGACGCTTTGGTTGGGATTGTCATGGACTACCTGCCGAGATGCAAGCAGAAAAGGAGTTGGGTATTTCTGGTAGAACTGCCATTATCAATTTTGGTATTGATAAATTTAACGAGCATTGTCAATCATCGGTGATGAAATATGCTGATCAGTGGCAGAAATATGTTAATAGGCAAGCAAGATGGGTGGATTTTGACAATTCCTATAAAACTATGGATAAAGCCTTTATGGAATCTGTTTTGTGGGCTTTTAAAGAGTTATATAATAAAGGGCTTCTTTATGAATCAATGAGGGTAATGCCTTATTCTTGGGCATGTGAAACGCCTTTATCCAATTTTGAAACTAGGCTAGACAACTCATATAGAGAGAGAACTGATAAGGCGGTTACGGTAAGTTTTGTACTTAATGAGAAATTGCCAGGTTTTGGGCAGTATAATGAGTATAGAATGCTGGCATGGACTACGACGCCATGGACTTTGCCGGCTAATTTGGCATTAGCCATTGGAGCAAATATTGAATATGCTTTAGTGCCAAATGGTCAGGTTTGTTATATTTTGGCAAAATTTGCTTTAGAAAAATATCACAAAGAATTAGGGCTTAGTGCTGACACAAATTATGATATAATTGAAGGTAAGTGCTTATTAAACATGAATCTTACTTACCAACCATTATTCGATTATTTTTCCAATCATCCAGGTAGTTTCAAAGTACTTTCTGGAGATTTTGTCGTCGAAGGAGACGGTACCGGCATCGTACATATGGCTCCCGGTTTTGGTGAGGAGGATCAAATTCTTTGTCAATCGCAAGGAATAGAACTCGTTTGTCCTGTAGATAATGCTGGGAAATTTACCAAAGAAATTTATGATTTTGTCGGTTTGCAAATATTTGATGCTAATGATCAAATTATTATTAAGCTAAAAAATCAGGGAAATTGGTTTAAAACTGAGCAATATATTCATAATTATCCGCATTGTTGGCGTACTGACACCCCTCTTATATACAAAGCAGTTCCTTCTTGGTATGTGAAAGTTACCGAATTTAAAGACAGAATGGTTGAATTAAATCAGCAAATTAACTGGATACCCTTGCATATTAGGGATAATCTATTTGGAAAATGGTTAGAAAATGCTAGAGATTGGTCAATTAGCCGTAATAGATTTTGGGGGACGCCTCTCCCAGTCTGGAAGTCGGATGATCCGGCTTATCCTAGAATTGATGTGTATGGCTCAATAGAAGAGCTAGAGAAAGATTTTGGGGTAACAATCGTTGATTTGCATCGACCTTTTATTGATCAGCTAACTAGAAAAAATCCAGACGATCCAACCGGCAAATCAATGATGCGTCGAATAGAAGATGTATTTGATTGTTGGTTTGAAAGCGGCTCTATGCCTTATGGACAAGTACATTATCCATTTGAAAATAAAGATTGGTTTGAAAAGCATTTTCCTGCTGATTTTATAGTGGAATATTCAGCACAAACACGTGGTTGGTTCTATACTTTAATGGTGTTGTCAACTGCTTTATTTGACCAACCACCTTTTTTAAATTGTATTTGCCATGGAGTTATATTAGATAGTACCGGACAAAAATTATCAAAGCGTCTTAATAATTATGCTGATCCATTAGAATTATTTGATAAATATGGTTCTGATGCTCTAAGAGTTACTATGCTCTCTGCAAATATAGTTAAAGGTCAGGAATTATTGATCGATAAAGACGGAAAAATGGTTTTTGAGAGCTTACGTTTATTTATTAAGCCTATTTGGAATGCCTACCATTTCTTTACTATGTATGCTAATGCTGACCAAATCAAAGCTGAACTAGACTTTAATTCTCAAAATGTGCTAGATCGTTATATTTTATCAAAACTAAAAATATCAGTACAAAAAATTCAGCATGGGTTAGATAATTTTGACAGTCAAATAGCCTATAGTAACATTGCCAATTTTTTTGAAGTATTAAATAATTGGTATATTAGAAGAAGTAGAAATCGTTTTTGGAAAAGTGAGAAAGATCAAGATAAGAAAAATGCTTATAATACCTTATATAGTTGTATTAAAATAATGTCGTCCGCTCAATCTAGTTTATTGCCATTAATTTCTGAGGAGATTTATTTGGGACTCACCGGGATAGAACCGAAAGGTGAGAGTAGACTTCCTGCAAAAGTCACTTATGCTGAGGAATTTGAAGGAAATGAGGAACGCAGAACCGCAGCGTACTCTAATGTATGTGAGGATTCGAGTACCGCATTGACGTACAAATTACCAGCAGAAGTAGAGTTTTGTGGGAAGTATAGTGTTCATTTGACAGATTTTCCTACACTAGATAAGATAGAAGTGGATGATGATTTGGTTAGCACCATGGATCAAATATTAGATATTTGTAGTAATGCTTTATTCATTAGAAGTAGCGAGAATATTCGGACTAGACAACCATTGAGCAGCTTAACAATCATTAGCAGCAATAATGAGCTATTAATAAAATTTGAAGAATTGATTAAAGATGAAATCAATGTTAAAAAGGTAATTTATAAAGATGATGTAGAAAATTATGCCGATCATAAATTATCGATTAACTTCCCTAATTTAGGTAAGCGTCTACCTCATAAAGTCAAAGATATCATAGTAGCTTCTAAAAAGAATCAGTGGCAACTTACTCCTGAGCATCTAATAATAGCCGGAGAGAAGCTGAATAATGATGAATTCTCTCTAGCCTTGCAACCTAAAAATGCTAAAGGTACAAAATCTTTAGCTAATAATCAGGGGCTAATATTGCTAGATTTGGAAATAACACGGGAATTATACGAAGAAGGTATAGCAAGAGATTTAATACGCTTTATTCAGCAAACGAGAAAAGATGCCAATTTTGCTATAAATGACAGAATTTTTCTAGAAATTATTGGTAAGCCAGATTTTATGCTAATAGTCCAGCAACATAGTAAATTCATTCTCGAACAAACCTTAAGTGAATTTGCAAGCAATTTTACGCCAGACTATATGACTGATATTGAATTAGATTCAAATACGATAAGCATAAGAGTGTCCAAGTTTCTAAGCACATAAGCTATAGTCAATTGATGAGAAGTTGGTGACGTTGTCGCTCAATGCTCGCCTATTACTTATAGGCGTCGCTCCATCGCTCCTAGCCTGAGTTTGACGTAAGCACCAAACAAAATGCTCACCTATAATGGTCCCAATATTTTGGACAGAAAAATAAGAAAAATGAGATAGAATTCTTTAGCAAACAAGGAGAGCTAGAGATGAAAAAACAAGTAAGGCAATATAGTGCTGAGGAGAAAGCCAAAATTGTCATAGAAGCAATTAAGGGAGAGCTAACAATAGCCCAGATAACCAGTAAGTATGGTGTTCATGCAACACAGATCAGTAACTGGAAAAAACAAGGTCTTGAGTTGTTAGTACAAGGTTTTAAGAATAAAACACAGAGTGCTGATCCAAATCAGCAGGGGTTAATCAAGAATCTATATGAGCAAATTGGTCAGTTAAGCGTTGAGTGTGACTGGCTCAAAAAAAAATCTGCATTGTTTGGAATTAAAGGTTAGGTGTAATATGATAGAGCCTAATCATAATAAGTTAACAATTGTACAACAGTGTAAGTTATTGGATATTAGCAGGTCAACCTATTACTATCAACCTACTGGTATTAGTGAACAAGATATCAAGATTATGGCAATAATTGATGAGACCTATACTATGCATCCATATTATGGTATGCGGCGGATGGCTAAATATTTACAAGCCCAAGGTTTTTCGGTAGGTCGTAAAGCTGTTAGACGTTACTACAAGATAATGGGTCTTGAAGCTGTTTATCCTAAAATAAATTTAAGCAAGAGGAATCAAGTGCATAAAATATATCCTTATTTACTAAAAGGATTAGAAATAGTATTGCCAAACCAGGTTTGGAGTGCAGATATAACGTATATAAGACTGAGCCAAGGGTTCGTATATTTAGTAGCTATTATTGACTGGTATAGTCGTTATATTCTAAGTTGGCGAATCTCCATTAGTTTGGAAAGTGAATTTTGTGTAACAGCCCTTGAAGACGCTATAGAAAAATATGGTATGCCAAAAATATTTAATACTGATCAAGGAGTACAATTTACCTCGGAGAATTTTATTAGTATGCTAAAGCTACATAATATCTTGATTAGTATGGATGGTAAGGGACGAGCCTTAGATAATATTTTTATTGAACGTTTTTGGCGATCATTAAAACAGGAAAAAATTTATCGGATTATTTTAACAACAGTAAAGGAGGCAAAGACAGCAATTAACGAATATATGGACTTTTATAATAGACAAAGGATGCATCAAGCTTTGGATTATAAAACTCCAGAATGTGTATATTTTGAAAAAAATATTGTATAAAAACAACAATTTAATTTTTGTGAATTATATCTCTATTTATCTAAATTTTTGTCTAGACAAAGGGGACCACCTTAAAACCCTTGTAATACTATATAATATCAGTGTTAAAAGAAGATTACATAGAGGGTTTTGCCATGACAAATTGTACAGGATTAATTTACCAATCGAAAGTAAAAAAGTATAGTACCCTACAATTTTGAGAAGATGAAGAAGAATGGTTGATTTAGAGTGGTGTGAAGTAGTATAAGGTAGGTATTTTTATAACAAAATGCATAATATAATACTTCAAGAATTGATTTTATATATAGACGGAAATAAATCAAGATTAAAATGTTTGGTTGGTATGGTAATTAGTTTGCTGACGGGCAGCTCAATTTATCAAAAAGGTTTAGCACTTGGTATTTTAGGTGATGCTAAAGCGACGTCAAAAACTCATAGAATTTATCGTTTTTTAAAAGATTTTAATTTTGATTATATGAAGGTTGGCTATTTGCTATTAAGCTTTTTTGCTTCAAAAAATTATGTCGTAGCAATGGATAGGACAAGTTGGAAATTTGGTAAATCCGATATTAATATTTTATTGTCCCAAAATTTGGTTAAAACCTCCGGCTTCAGCCGGAAAAGACTTCAGTCCTTGTTCTAAAATATTTCAATTTACTAATGTTATCATATATATTATTCTCTGAATAGAGAATAATATATATGACTGATTATAGTAAGTCTAGCCACACCGTATTTTACCACCGCTTCCATATCGTTTGGATTACTAAGTATCGATACAAAGTACTCACAGGTAACCTCAGGATTAGAATTAGAGAAATTATTGCTCAGGTAGCAGAATATCTTGGTATCAAAATCATCAATGGAATATTATCTGCCGATCATGTCCATATTATGGCTGAAATTCCACCTCATATATCCATTAGTCAGTTTGTTAAAGCAGCTAAAGGACGTTCATCATATAAAATTCAGCAAGAATTTCCTGAAATTAGAAAAACTTACTGGGGACGCCACTTTTGGGCTAGGGGCTTCTTTAGCTCAACCAGTGGTAATGTCACTGATGATATAATCAATAACTACATTAACAATCATTCAGATGCACATCAGCCTAATAATGTAATGAATATCTCTTTAGAGTAAATCCGTGACTTCTAGTCGCAACTTCAACCTACCAGCTTCAGCTGGTTAGTTATTGAGTTTTAGTAATGGTAATTGGTAAAATATCGGTGCCAATATTCTGGAAGACTTTGTCGCATGGTGGCGGGTGTTCTGCAGAATTTATGAAGGAATTTTTACAGAAATTTATTAATAATTTTGGCGTTGAAAGAATAAAATATTTGCTTGCTGATAGAGAATTTATGAATAAAGAATGGTTAGACTTTCTGATAAATAACCATCTAAAGTTTGTTATTCCATTAAAAATGGATCATAAAATTCGTCTTACAAAAGGTTTAAGAACTTTAACCATTGAAAGAATATTTAGTGATGTTAAAGCCTTAGAGTATAGGGCTTGTAGTGGTATATTATGGAATAGAAAGGTTAATTTTACCGCATATAGAAATGATAAGAGCGAGCTGATGGTTCTGGTGTCTTCAATTGAAATAGAGCAAGATATTTTTGCTTTATATAAATTTCGTTGGAGTGTTGAACGACTATTTTTGCACCTAAAAAGCGGTGGTTTTGATATTGAAAAAAGTCACATTGTAAAATTGGATAGATTTGAAAAATTATTAGTGATAACTGCTATTGCTTCAGCTTTAATAGTCAAAAATGGAATAATACAAAATGCCTTAAATCCCATCCGAATAAAACGGTACAAAACCATTGAAAGACAATTGTTTTCATTATTTACCTATGGCTTTGATCATATCAAAAATGCTTTTTATCAATCTACAACAGCCATAACGCAGCTAATATCCACATTATTAATACCTCCCAAACAAAAACTTTTTTCTATCCTAATACCATCTTTACAAAAATTGTAGGGTACTTATATCTTTAAATTATGATATAAGTAATGGTAAGAGGGTGATTTGAGGGGTACTTGATTGAGATAATCGAGCATAGAATAAGTACCCTCTTACAAAGTTTGCTTTGAACAAATTGCAGAAGGTGTTGGAAGTAGCAGCCTTGCACAATAAGACGAAGGAGATTATATCATGAGTAAAATAATAGGTCTAGATGTAAGTAAACAATGGCTTGATATATGTGTATATAATACAAGCGATAAACCTAAATATCATCGTTTTGCCAATGATGCAGCTGGTCATGAAGAGGTGATTAAATTAGCAAAAGAGCAAGAGATTAAGCTAATAATATGTGAACCCACTGGAGGATACGAAGCTGAGATTTGTCAAAAGCTGTATAATAATAAGCAACAAATACATAAGGTCAATACATATAGTTTTAATTCTTTTAGTAAATCGGTAAATTTGTGTAAAACTGATAGGAAGGATGCATTTAAATTAGCATATTATGGTGATAAGATGCAGCTTTCAGCGAATTATATATATCAAGTTGAATCAGAGAATTTGAAGAGATATAAGCAAAGACGAGAAGATTTAGTATTAATGCTTAGCAATGAAAAGAAAAGACTACATCATAGTATTGATGGTATTGATAAAGATAGTATAGAAAAACACATTAAATTCTTACAAAATGAAATAGCTGAGCTTGATAAGAAGTTAAACAAAACAATAGATGAGTCAGAAGAGTTAAAAGAGAAGGTAAAAATATTAGAGACTGTACCTGGTATTGGTAAATGTTTGGCTACAAAACTAATTAGTTTTGTACCTGAATTAGGGGATAAAAATTATAGTAGTAATGAATTGTCAGCAATTGTGGGGATAGCTCCGTACGCCCGTGATAGTGGTAATAAGCAAGGACGAAGATTTATTAGGGGAGGCAGAAAAATACCACGGGATGCTTTATACATGGCGGTATTAACTGGCAAAAATGGTTTTCAATATTTAAAAACTTTATACAATAGGCTTGTTAATAATTTTAAACCTAAGAAAGTTGCGATAGTTGCTTGTATGCGTAAGCTACTTGAAGTTTGCCATAAACTTATTCAACAAAAACGTTGTTTTATTATTTAGATAAATATTTTTTTGAAAATTTAGATAAAAGATAATTGCTATGAGAAAACATATATAACAAAATAGACGAATTATTTAACGACAAGAAAGTTGAGCCTAATAGTAGGCTTGGACAAGCTATGAAATATTGGATAAATAATAAAGAAGGTTTGACTCAAAATGCCAGTTAGCAATCTTGATAATAATTGGGCTGAGAGATCACTGCGTACCATTATTTTACAAAGGAAGAATTCATTATTCTTTAAAACAATCAATAGTGCTGAGATACATAGTGGTCTGTATAGTATAGTAAAGACTTGTAGTGAGAACGAGATCAATGCCTTTAAATATTTAAATTGGCTACAAGAGCAGAGTAGCAAAGCAAAGAAGAGTCCTGCGAATTATACGCCTTTTGCCTATGCAAGATACGTCAATTCGGGATAAGGATATTGTGAACATGTAGATTAAAATCAAATTTTGTTGAAGGTTTATTTTTCTTTAATGAGTAAGCAACAAGAGTAGATAATATATGGACAAAGGCATTTATTGGTGATCTATGTCTAGTATGTTCAAGGTTCATTTTATTTTTTAGATAATCAAAAACTGTTTCAATTAAGTTACGCTTTCGAAGTAAGATTTTTTCTTTCAAATCCATTAATTTATTTTCCATATTCTTCTTAATTCCATGAATCATTTTTAAGCCTCTTTCATATAAATTTAAGAACAAATTTTGCTTAATATAACCTTTATCAGCTGCTATAATTCCAGTTAATCTTTTTGTTAACTCCGGTACTGGAACCCTATCATCTACATTGCCTTTGGTCACTTTTAATGCCATAAACTCCCCTTTATTATTGATTATTACATGTAATTTAAAACCATAAAAATACCCCATAGAGGATTTACTATGTTTGGCTAATCCTTTAAAAACTTTATTGCTATAACGCCTTTTATTGTGACAAGCTTTAATCGTTGTAGAGTCAATAAAATAAATACCTGTTTCCTCACCAAACAACAAATGAATCAACATATTTAGCGGTATGAATAATCGTGCCATTAATTCAACAAATCTATTATAACTCAAGGCTTTGGGAAAATCATCCTTATGCATGCACTCTATATAACTTTTATAGAAAAATTTAAAATTCTTAGCATAGGATGTATGAAACATAATTATTATTGTTAACATTTCACTTAGACTCATGCTACAACAGCGATTTCTTTGCTTATTTGATGGTAATAACTTTCTCTGTTCATACTCCAAATAAATTTTACAAAAATCATCTATAAAACTATATAATTCTGTGATATCTTTTTTCATGCCTGTAGTTTGTTTTTTTGTTTAAAAATATAAATACTGCAGGCACTCCTTTTTGACAATCCTTTTATCTATTACTATTTCATCTATATCTTATCCCGAACTGACGTATTTTAGATAATCTAACTCTAGGTTCGGGTAATAGTGTATAACACTCACCAACGCTTAAGTTAGCTAAATCTTCTACAGCAATAATATCTTGTTTATGATACTGTTCGTTATAACTGACTCCATCTCTAAATTCATGAGCACCGAAGCTAGTATTCTTCTGCTGACGCATTAAAGTTTGGCTACCACACATAGAACTAATCATTTTAGCAATTGCTGGCTCAAGATTTCTAAAGAAGAAGGATGTGCCAAACTGCCCGAAGATTGCAGATCCATCATAATGACCATATTGGGAGTAAAGTTGATTTAGAGATTGCATACCAGCTAGGACGCAAGCTCCATATTTTCTACCTTCTGCCATCATAGGTGATAAAGCAGGAAGTTTACCAAGGGCTGGCAGCTCATCGATAACAATCCATACTCTGCGTTTACTATCTATGCCTATTTCCATAAGCTGCGTTAATGCAAGTTCAGTTAAACAAGATATTAGTGGTAAGGTTAATGCACGACTGCTGGGTTTGGTTGCTAGAAATAACCATGCTTTGTTTCCTGTCTGAAGATTAGCAAAGTATTGTTTAATTGAAAATGCTCCATTATCATCGGCAGGCTGTAGGTACATAAGTGGTTTGCTATTTGCTGCCAGTACTGCTACAATAGAGCCAGCCGTTTGCTTGGAGTCACTTGTAAGATATCTAGCGGCTTCAGTGCCTCCTAGTACGATTTTTAGATATTCTATATCTGCATGACATGCCATATTTGCTACATCTTGTACGGAGGCATTTTTTCCTCTCAAAAACTCAACGCAGCTATTGAGGACAGTTTCGGCAGCTGTTTCCCAAAAAGGATCAGAGTGACTGTTGGATTGCTTTCTGTTAAAACCGATTAATATCTTGGAAAATCGCTCTAAATCCTCACGAGATTCACAATCTTTCCAAAAATCCCAAGCTTTGCCTCGTTGATCGAAAGGATTAAAGATAATATCTCCGCGGTGTGGATTGTAGTACTTGGCAATCATCTCCCCAGTTTGATCAATAATAATAGCCGGTTGCTCTTTTGCTTCTACCTGAATCAGTAAATTATTCATGAGATTAGTTTTACCAGCACCTGTTGCACCAGTAATTAACACATGCCTAGTTTCCATATCTTTCACTAGAGGCATATCACCAATAGTTAGATCGCTGGCTTTACCAATTTTACGCAAGCACTTTCTAACTTCTTTGCTAGTCAATACTTTATTGCTACCATCTTTCTGCTTTTCTACTTTTATATCTTTGCCAAATCTTGACCATAGCAGATAGATTAAAACAAAGATGCCAAACATGACTAGCACAGTAAGAGCTAATTGTATTTTAACAAACTCCCATACTGAAAGGTAAGATGCTCTATAGAATCGTGATTTAAGAATTTTGCGTGGATCAATATCTTTGGCATATAAACCTTTTTTGTCATAAGCATCTATTTTAGTATAATAGTCCTTAGCATTGGGGTTAATCGCGTTTCTAATAAAGCTGCCAGCATCATCAAAACTATCAGCTAATAGTGCTTTCTGATAAGTCATAGCCGCCTTTAAATCTAATAGTTGTACTGGTTTGTATGAGATAACGCAGACTATTGCAACACTCACTAACAATGAACTCGTGAAAGAGCTACGTAGAACCTGAAGTAACATCCGTAGCTTATGTAGAAAAACTTGACCACCACCAATAATACCAATTGCAATAATTAACGCAGTGGTGTAAAATGGGTTTTTAACTGATAAAGGTACTCAAATGGCTAGGTTAATATTACCACAAGGTTTTCATGGTCATGATTTTATAAAAATGATGAAACATGAGCCGCATGGTCGAAATCGTATACGTTTATTGGCGATGTATCACCTTCAATTAGGCAAATCTTTAAAAGCCATATCTGAAATAGTGAAGTCACACTGGAAAACTGTGCAATCATGGCTCAGAAGATTTAGGAATCATGGTTTTGAAGGATTATTTGAATCACAAAGAAGCGGTGCCCCTAGGAAGATTAACACTATACAAGAGTCTGCTCTTTTTGATAAAATCAATACGCTCAGTGAAAGTAAAACTGGTGGGTATATAACTGGAAAGGAGCTACATATCATGTTACTTGAGGAATATGGTGCTAAATGCGCTTTAAAAACAGTCTACAATACTATGCACCGCCTTGGTTTTAGCTGGATTACTTCTCGTTCAATGCATCCAAAGTCAAATCAAGAGACTCAAAATACATATAAAAAAACTTCCCAGACATGTTAACAAAATTATTACCAAAAAATATCGATAGATGTAAAGTTGATATATGGTCTCAGGATGAAACTCGAGTTGGGCAACAAGGTAGCTTAACTCGTATATGGGCTAAGCGTGGCACTAGACCCCGTAAAGTTCGGCAACAGCAATTCATTTCAACATATATTTATGGAGCTGCTTGCCATGATACAGGAGAAGCTTTTGCATTAATTTTACCATATGCAAACACACAGGCAATGAATAAATTCTTAGAAGAGCTTTCTCGCAGTATTCAAGGCAACCGACATATAGCTTTACTAACGGATAATGCAGGTTGGCACACAGCCAAAAAACTAACTGTGCCAAGCAATATCACTTTGATACCGCTTCCGCCCTATGCACCGGAACTTAATGCAATGGAACAAGTTTGGGAATGGATCAAAAATCATTTCTTGTCTAACCAATGTTATGGTGTATATGAAGATATCGTCACTATGGCTTGTTACGCTTGGAATCAATTTGCTCATAATGTAGATTTAGTAAAATCAATTATGTATAGAGACTGGATAAACACACCGTGTTAATTATTGCAATTGGTATAAAATCATTTAACATATTTTACCTAATTCTTAATTTCCGTATCGCTTTTTAACCATGCCACTAACACTTTGCATGAATATTGCCTATACGTCAGTTCGGGATAAGATATAGATGAAATAGTAATAGATAAAAGGATTGTCAAAAAGGAGTGCCTGCAGTATTTATATTTTTAAACAAAAAAACAAACTACAGGCATGAAAAAAGATATCACAGAATTATATAGTTTTATAGATGATTTTTGTAAAATTTATTTGGAGTATGAACAGAGAAAGTTATTACCATCAAATAAGCAAAGAAATCGCTGTTGTAGCATGAGTCTAAGTGAAATGTTAACAATAATAATTATGTTTCATACATCCTATGCTAAGAATTTTAAATTTTTCTATAAAAGTTATATAGAGTGCATGCATAAGGATGATTTTCCCAAAGCCTTGAGTTATAATAGATTTGTTGAATTAATGGCACGATTATTCATACCGCTAAATATGTTGATTCATTTGTTGTTTGGTGAGGAAACAGGTATTTATTTTATTGACTCTACAACGATTAAAGCTTGTCACAATAAAAGGCGTTATAGCAATAAAGTTTTTAAAGGATTAGCCAAACATAGTAAATCCTCTATGGGGTATTTTTATGGTTTTAAATTACATGTAATAATCAATAATAAAGGGGAGTTTATGGCATTAAAAGTGACCAAAGGCAATGTAGATGATAGGGTTCCAGTACCGGAGTTAACAAAAAGATTAACTGGAATTATAGCAGCTGATAAAGGTTATATTAAGCAAAATTTGTTCTTAAATTTATATGAAAGAGGCTTAAAAATGATTCATGGAATTAAGAAGAATATGGAAAATAAATTAATGGATTTGAAAGAAAAAATCTTACTTCGAAAGCGTAACTTAATTGAAACAGTTTTTGATTATCTAAAAAATAAAATGAACCTTGAACATACTAGACATAGATCACCAATAAATGCCTTTGTCCATATATTATCTACTCTTGTTGCTTACTCATTAAAGAAAAATAAACCTTCAACAAAATTTGATTTTAATCTACATGTTCACAATATCCTTATCCCGAATTGACGTAAGATATATGAATAATACGGAATTAATCGAGACAGCAGCTTAAACGACAGGAAGCCAATCATTAGAGAATTTGGCAGAACTAGGATCACCATTATGAATAAGAATGTGTAAGGTTCTATAACAAATTTGATAAGATGAATTATCAGATGGGAAAAGTTTTGCGGTAAATTTACCTTTGGATAGGCGTTTAGAGCATAGCCAAAAGCCTTGACCGTCAAAGGACAAAATTTTAATGGCAGTTCTAAGGTGGTCCCCTTTGTCTAGACAAAAATTTAGATAAATAGAGATATAATTCACAAAAATTAAATTGTTGTTTTTATACAATATTTTTTTCAAAATATACACATTCTGGAGTTTTATAATCCAAAGCTTGATGCATCCTTTGTCTATTATAAAAGTCCATATATTCGTTAATTGCTGTCTTTGCCTCCTTTACTGTTGTTAAAATAATCCGATAAATTTTTTCCTGTTTTAATGATCGCCAAAAACGTTCAATAAAAATATTATCTAAGGCTCGTCCCTTACCATCCATACTAATCAAGATATTATGTAGCTTTAGCATACTAATAAAATTCTCCGAGGTAAATTGTACTCCTTGATCAGTATTAAATATTTTTGGCATACCATATTTTTCTATAGCGTCTTCAAGGGCTGTTACACAAAATTCACTTTCCAAACTAATGGAGATTCGCCAACTTAGAATATAACGACTATACCAGTCAATAATAGCTACTAAATATACGAACCCTTGGCTCAGTCTTATATACGTTATATCTGCACTCCAAACCTGGTTTGGCAATACTATTTCTAATCCTTTTAGTAAATAAGGATATATTTTATGCGCTTGATTCCTCTTGCTTAAATTTATTTTAGGATAAACAGCTTCAAGACCCATTATCTTGTAGTAACGTCTAACAGCTTTACGACCTACCGAAAAACCTTGGGCTTGTAAATATTTAGCCATCCGCCGCATACCATAATATGGATGCATAGTATAGGTCTCATCAATTATTGCCATAATCTTGATATCTTGTTCACTAATACCAGTAGGTTGATAGTAATAGGTTGACCTGCTAATATCCAATAACTTACACTGTTGTACAATTGTTAACTTATTATGATTAGGCTCTATCATATTACACCTAACCTTTAATTCCAAACAATGCAGATTTTTTTTTGAGCCAGTCACACTCAACGCTTAACTGACCAATTTGCTCATATAGATTCTTGATTAACCCCTGCTGATTTGGATCAGCACTCTGTGTTTTATTCTTAAAACCTTGTACTAACAACTCAAGACCTTGTTTTTTCCAGTTACTTATCTGTGTTGCATGAACACCATACTTACTGGTTATCTGGGCTATTGTTAGCTCTCCCTTAATTGCTTCTATGACAATTTTGGCTTTCTCCTCAGCACTATATTGCCTTACTTGTTTTTTCATCTCTAGCTCTCCTTGTTTGCTAAAGAATTCTATCTCATTTTTCTTATTTTTCTGTCCAAAATATTGGAACCATTATATTTTGATACGGAGCAAAATAAATATATATTACCAAATCCTAACCTTAAGCGTAAAGTAGTTTGCAGTATAGGACTCTCAGAGATTATTACTATTATAGTAATGTTTCACTTGAGTCACTACCGTACCTTTAAAGATTTTTATTTATGCTGCCTATGTCAAAGTTATAGAAAGGAATTTCCAAAACTTGTGAGCTATAGTCGTTTTGTTCAGTTAATGCCAATGAGCTTCATGCCCATGGTATTACTGCTAAAAAGCCTATCAGGAAAACAAACTGGTCAATATTATATCGACTCTACTAAACTTCCTGCTTGCCATAATTTAAGAATTAATAGACATAAAGTATTCAAAGACATAGCAAAAAGAGGTAAGACTTCCACTGGGTGGTTCTTTGGTTGTAAGCTACATATTGTCATTAACAGTTGCGGAGAGATTATGAGTTTTTCTTTAACTCCAGGAAATGTTGATGATAGAGCAGTGGTGGAAAATTTAGTAGATAAATTACAAGGCTGGCTTTTTGGTGATCGTGGGTATATCAGTAAAAAACTCACTCAATCCCTTGCTAATCAAGGTTTAGAACTAATAACAAAAATTAAAAGTAATATGAAAGAAAGAATAATAGATCCTATTAAAAAGCGGTTTTTAAATAAAAGGTATATTATTGAAACCATTAACGATCAACTAAAAAACCTTTGTCATATAGACCATACAAGGCATAGATCTGTTATGAATTTTCAAACTAACGTATTAGCTGGACTGCTTGCCTATGTTTTTAAGCCTAATAAAATTTCTGTAGCTTTTGGAAAATTAAACAATCTCAACCTTCCTCTTACATCAAACTGAGGTTAGGACCAGTGTTAAGAACAAGCTCTTTTGCCGCCACTTACAGTTCCTAAAAAAATAATGTTTACACTTTTTTATTGTTAGAGCAAAAAATATATTGCAAAATAATTGTAATATGAATAAAATCGAGTAAATCAATACCGACACTGTGATTTCTAGGAACAGATAAAAATGCAATATAATTTATCATTAGAGGATTTAAATTTATGCAAGAAAAAGAAAGGTCAATCAAATCAGTTAACTTTTGCAATAATGTTAGTGTATTTCAAAAAATACATACAATTTCCCTCTAATAAAGCTAACACAGTTTCGATGCAATTATTGTTACAGGTTGCCAAACATTTAGATATTGATCCAACACAAATTATTACATTTGACTGGGATACACGTACTGGAGAAAGGTATCGTCAGGATATCAGACAGTATTTAGGATATCGTGTAGCAAATGCCAAGGATATTACATTAATAATGAATTATCTTGTAGATGACTTGATACCGCGTCATTTCTCAGATTCAGTGCTACTTGAACAAATACGTACATATTTCATCAAAGATAGAATAGAAATTGTTAATACCAAACAATTAGAAAATTACATTTCGTTAGCTAAACAAAAATTTGAACAACAATTTTTTAGAAAAATATTTGATAATTTAAGTCAAGGAAATCTTCTTTTAATAGATCGCATTCTTAGTAAAAATAGTGATGAGGATAATAACATTATAGAATTATCAGAACTTAAAAAAGATATCTCTGGAGCTAAAATTAAGAATATTCAATGTGCCATAAATAAAATCAATTTACTAGGTCAAATCAAATTATCTGACTGCATAATAGAGTCAGTAGACAGAAAATTATTATTAAAATATTATGAACGTGTGATGGTTTTTGCACCTAGCAATATTCTAGATTTTGCCCCGACTATAAAATATGCCACCATGGCAATATTCTGTAGTGTAAGACTGGAGCTATTGTTGGATGCCTTAATAGATACCATGATTAAACTAATTAAAAAGATGCGAGCCGGAGCAGAGAAGCATGTAGACCGTCATATTCTTCAGGAAGTTAAGCGTGTTGACGGAAAGTTTGATATTCTAGAAAAGTTGGCTATACTAAATGCAAAAAATCCTAAAAGCATTATTGAGGACAAAGTTTATCCGGTAGTGCCTCAGGAGAAGCTGGAAGAAGTAATTGAAGATCTACAACATCGTGGTAGTAAGTGGTATCAGGCTCAGGTGCGAGAAAAAATGCATACCACCTATGCTTATGGCAATAGAGGTAGTCTACTTGCGATAATAAGAATATTACAAATTTCTGAAGATCATATTGATTATCAACCTATCTTAAAGGCAATTCGTTTTATCAACCAATACTGGAATGAATCAGATTTAGCTTACTATATTAATATCCCACCAATCAATAGAGCTATCCCACAGAACTGGTATAGCATGATCTTTAAAATAGAAAAAGGTCAATTGCGAATAAATAAATATAATTATGAACTAGCCATATTAGAACAGATTAAAGAACTTCTTGGTTTTAAAGCTATTTGGGTTAATAAAAGTTACCGTTATAGAGATCCGAATAAGGACTTACCGAAGGACTTTATTGAGAAACGAGAATCATATTATGAGTTACTTGGGTTACCGCTAAAATTCGAGGAGTTCGTAGAAAAATTAAAGACTTCACTTACTAACAGCTTAGATGCATTAAATGCAAATATTCCTAATAATCAGTTTGTAAAGATCCAACAAAGTAAAGTTGGTAACAATATAAAGCTTACTCCCTTAGACTCACAGGATGAACCTGATAATATTATTAAGTTACAGCAAGAAATCAATAATAAGTGGTCAAGTATACACTTAATTGATATTTTAAAAGAGTGCGATCTAATACCAATTGCAATAATTAACACGGTGTGTTTATCCAGTCTCTATACATAATTGATTTTACTAAATCTACATTATGAGCAAATTGATTCCAAGCGTAACAAGCCATAGTGACGATATCTTCATATACACCATAACATTGGTTAGACAAGAAATGATTTTTGATCCATTCCCAAACTTGTTCCATTGCATTAAGTTCCGGTGCATAGGGCGGAAGCGGTATCAAAGTGATATTGCTTGGCACAGTTAGTTTTTTGGCTGTGTGCCAACCTGCATTATCCGTTAGTAAAGCTATATGTCGGTTGCCTTGAATACTGCGAGAAAGCTCTTCTAAGAATTTATTCATTGCCTGTGTGTTTGCATATGGTAAAATTAATGCAAAAGCTTCTCCTGTATCATGGCAAGCAGCTCCATAAATATATGTTGAAATGAATTGCTGTTGCCGAACTTTACGGGGTCTAGTGCCACGCTTAGCCCATATACGAGTTAAGCTACCTTGTTGCCCAACTCGAGTTTCATCCTGAGACCATATATCAACTTTACATCTATCGATATTTTTTGGTAATAATTTTGTTAACATGTCTGGGAAGTTTTTTTATATGTATTTTGAGTCTCTTGATTTGACTTTGGATGCATTGAACGAGAAGTAATCCAGCTAAAACCAAGGCGGTGCATAGTATTGTAGACTGTTTTTAAAGCGCATTTAGCACCATATTCCTCAAGTAACATGATATGTAGCTCCTTTCCAGTTATATACCCACCAGTTTTACTTTCACTGAGCGTATTGATTTTATCAAAAAGAGCGGACTCTTGTATAGTGTTAATCTTCCTAGGGGCACCGCTTCTTTGTGATTCAAATAATCCTTCAAAACCATGATTCCTAAATCTTCTGAGCCATGATTGCACAGTTTTCCAGTGTGACTTCACTATTTCAGATATGGCTTTTAAAGATTTGCCTAATTGAAGGTGATACATCGCCAATAAACGTATACGATTTCGACCATGCGGCTCATGTTTCATCATTTTTATAAAATCATGACCATGAAAACCTTGTGGTAATATTAACCTAGCCATTTGAGTACCTTTATCAGTTAAAAACCCATTTTACACCACTGCGTTAATTATTGCAATTGGTATAAGAATCAATTTTACTAAGGAACTTGAAACTGTTGGTAAAAGCAGCAATATCAATAGTTCTGATCTACAAAGAAGACTATTACTATGTATATTTGGCATTGGTAGCAACACCGGATTAAAAAGAATCAGCATTGCTAATGATAATGTTAATTATAGTGATTTACGTTATGTAAAAAAACGCCATATTAATGCTACAAACATTAGAAATGCTATTCGTACAATGGTTAATAACGTTTTAAAAACACGAAATCCTGATGTTTGGGGAGAGGCTACTACAACAGTGGCCTGTGACTCAACTCATCTGTTTGCTTGGGATCAAAATCTAATGAGCGAATGGCATTTTCGTTATGGTAAGAAAGGAGTAATGATTTATTGGCATGTTGACAAGAAATCATTATGTATTTACTCGCAGTTAAAGGATTGCACCTCATCAGAGGTAGGTAGCATGATAAAAGGCATTATTGACCATGATACGGACATGGACATGAATCGTGTATTTGTCGATACCCATGGACAAAGTGTAATAGGTTTTGCCGTGAGTTATTTACTAGATTTCTCCTTATGCCCGAGACTAAAGGCAATCAATAAGCAAAAATTGTATTACGTTGATTCTAGAGATAGAAATAAATATAAAAATATTTCAGAGATCCTAAAGGGAAGTATAAATTGGGAGTTATTAGAAGATAATTACGATGAGACTGTCAAACATATGGTTGCCCTAAAACTAGGAATAGTTACACCATCCGTATTAATCAAAAGATTTAGTAATAATAATTACGCTCATCCGGTATATAAGGCACTGGTAGAACTAGGCAAAGCCAATAAAACCATATTTTTGTGTAAATATTTATCCTCGGAAGAATTACGTATTGAAGTTAATGAAGGACTAAATATTGTTGAACGCCTTAATAATGTAATGGATTTTATTTTTTACGGTAAACTAGGTCACATTGCAACGAACAATATTGAAGATCAGGAATTATCGGTATTATGTTTACATCTGTTGCAGGTATGTATGGTTTATATCAATACCTTGATTATTCAACAAATATTATCACAGCCACATTGGCAGAACAGGTTTATGCCTGAAGACTATAGAGCATTAACACCGTTATTCTCAGGTCATATAAATCCTTATGGTCTTTTTCCGTTAGATTTTAATAAACGCTTGTTAATCGGGATAACTATTTAATTGCTTATTATGATATTAGAACGTACGCCAGTTAGAGAAAAAGCTAAATATTTTTGCAAACATCTGAAAAAAGAAAAGCCTGATTATAATTACTTAAGAGAATTATTCAGGCATATAAGAAAAAATCTTGATGTAGAAGTAAAGAGTGGTAAGGAAAGGAAGTTGCCGTATGTGCCTACGGAAGAGGAAATAAATAAATATTACAACACGGTATGGAAATCTAGAAATATGAAGCATATAGTAATGATTAAAACATTGCTTTATACCGGGGTGAGAGTTTCTGAGTTAGTAAATATAAAAATATCTGACATAGATTTAGATAATTGTCAGATAAAAGTTGTGCAAGGTAAGGGAAAGAAGGACAGAATAGTTCCGTTTCCTGATAGTTTTAAGGAAATATTAGCTGTTCATCTAGAAAATATGAAAAGAAATGATTCAAAATATTTATTTGAATCAAGTTTGAAGATGGCATATTCTGATCGAGGCATTAGAAAAATATTAATGAACTATACAAAAGAAGCGGGTATTGAGCATTCAATATCTCCTCATACATTAAGACATTTTCTTTTTACTTGGATGAAGAAAAAAGGCGTAGATGACGCATTAATTCAGCCATATTCAGGACATGAGAGTCGTCAATCATTGGAGATGTATTCAAAATTATCACTCGGAGATTGCCAATCTGAGTATGAAAAAAGGATTAAAGATTTTCCAATTTAATTCTAAGTGGCGGCAAAAGAGCTTGTTCTTAACACTAGTCCAAAAGCAGCAAAAGGATATCCTTGCAACCATCGAGCAGACTGCGTATTAATTCTTGCTACATAATCATCTACTGAATACACATTACCGCTAGCATATTTTCCTACTACATCAGAATTTGCAAATGTATTTGTATATAGTTGTTGTAACTCTTTTGAATAGCCAGCATAGTTTGTTGCTAATGAATATATTGCTTTAGCAACAAATCTTTCTGTTTCAATACAAGGGAGCTTTATTTCTCGATCATCTGATGTGAAATATTGGCGTTCTCCGATCTGCACGGTAGTATCATAAAATGTTTT
The DNA here is from genome assembly GCF_936269705.1 of Rickettsia endosymbiont of Oedothorax gibbosus. Lineage (NCBI taxonomy): Bacteria > Pseudomonadati > Pseudomonadota > Alphaproteobacteria > Rickettsiales > Rickettsiaceae > Rickettsia > Rickettsia endosymbiont of Oedothorax gibbosus. The sequence continues at coordinate 727,009 of NZ_OW370493.1, read as the reverse complement.
GTTATATAATTCTATAGCTATTTCTTGTTTAGTTTTCATAAGCTGATCTTGATATTGCTTCATTTATTTTAACCTCAGTTTGATGTAAGAGGAAGGTTGAGATTGTTTAATTTTCCAAAAGCTACAGAAATTTTATTAGGCTTAAAAACATAGGCAAGCAGTCCAGCTAATACGTTAGTTTGAAAATTCATAACAGATCTATGCCTTGTATGGTCTATATGACAAAGGTTTTTTAGTTGATCGTTAATGGTTTCAATAATATACCTTTTATTTAAAAACCGCTTTTTAATAGGATCTATTATTCTTTCTTTCATATTACTTTTAATTTTTGTTATTAGTTCTAAAGCTTGATTAGCAAGGGATTGAGTGAGTTTTTTATTGATATACCCACGATCACCAAAAAGCCAGCCTTGTAATTTATCTACTAAATTTTCTACCACTGCTCTATCATCAACATTTCCTGGAGTTAAAGAAAAACTCATAATCTCTCCGCAACTGTTAATGACAATATGTAGCTTACAACCAAAGAACCACCCAGTGGAAGTCTTACCTCTTTTTGCTATGTCTTTGAATACTTTATGTCTATTAATTCTTAAATTATGGCAAGCAGGAAGTTTAGTAGAGTCGATATAATATTGACCAGTTTGTTTTCCTGATAGGCTTTTTAGCAGTAATACCATGGGCATGAAGCTCATTGGCATTAACTGAACAAAACGACTATAGCTCACAAGTTTTGGAAATTCCTTTCTATAACTTTGACATAGGCAGCATAAATAAAAATCTTTAAAGGTACGGTAGTGACTCAAGTGAAACATTACTATAATAGTAATAATCTCTGAGAGTCCTATACTGCAAACTACTTTACGCTTACGGTTAGGATTTGGTAATATATATTTATTTTGCTCCGTATCAAAATGCTTGCAAAAATCATCAATTAAGCAGAAAATCTCCGTAAGAGGGATCATAATATATTCTCCAATTTTGTTGTTATTATTCGAGAACTTTATAATCCCTCCCTTCTTACTTTTCAAATATTCTTTCTAACAAACTGGTTTGAAAGAAGGTTTTATTTTTACCATAGCTCACCACCAACAGTTTGTTTATGTTATTACATAATGCTTAGCATTTTGTTTGGTGCTTACGTCAAACTCAGGTTATTTTAGATAAAAAAGCTCATTATTGTCTAATTAAGCTTTCATACCGTCGGTCAGCAATTATATATGAATATATTGGTTTAGTAACAAATTTTTTTGTTTCAACTGACTATGGCTAACTCTGTTTAATCTTCACATCAGCCATTCTAATATATAACGGCTCGATAGAGTTAGAAAAATTACATTTTTTAGCTATTTTATCAGCTATATATTGACATATATGCCATGCCTTAATTTTAGTGAAACGCGGTAAGATTATTACATTTTCTAAATCCTTAATCTTGTCGTATATCATCTCTAACCCACTACCAGCACAGACTTTAATAATATTATCTTCTGTATTTAATAACTGCCCAACTTGGTCATAATTTATCAATAAAGGAATAGATGACTGTCCATCTTGATTAAAAACCTGGCTATATAGTTGCTCTCTATATGCATTAAGAAAAATAAAAAACTTAAAAATAACCTTTTTATTATGGCTATTTACTTGCCTAGTGGCTCTCCGCCAGGAATACTCAAAATTAGATACAGTAGTACCTATGATATTGGTACTTAGCAAAATGCCTTTTGCTACTGACAACCCTACCCTAATACCGGTAAAACTACCTGGCCCATTCGTAACAGCTAGGTAATTTAAGTCATAGTAAGAAAGCTTTGCTATTCTCAGAGCTTCCTCAATCATTGGCACTATTGTTTCAGCCTGCATAGAGGGTCTTAAATCCTCAATATAGGCTAAAATAACTTTGTCTTCAGAAATCGCAACAGATGCACTATTATTTACCGTATCCAATGCTAAAATTTTCATTTATACTATCAACTCTTTAAATCACTTAATTAGACCTCTTGCATAACCTAATCTAATTGGTAATTTTGTTGTCAAAACTCGTCTCCGTTCCTCACGTACATCTTAGTACGCTGCGGTACTCGACTTCGTTTTTCCTAAAAATTCCTCAATTATCTTTAGGTTATGCAAGAGGTCTATTATACTAAAATAGTAATGACAATGGAAATAAATAGCACAATTTTTAGATTGTACGATATTCGTGGAAGCAGTCTGCTGGATATTAATACAACTATTGCTTATAAAATTGGATTTTGTTTTACTAAACTTAGTATATCTAAACAAGGGAACAAAATATTGATAGGGCGGGATGGTAGATTAAGCTCCCCTGCCCTTTACCAAGCTTTGGTTAATGGCATTATCTCAGCTGGTGGACAGGTTATCTCAATAGGAGTCGCCCCCTCCCCTATGCTATATTTTGCTGATAAGATATTTAAGCCACAAGCTAGTATAATGATCACAGGCTCACATAATCCCAAAGATGATAATGGCTTTAAAATGTTATCACAAGGAAAGTCTTTTTTCGACCAACAAATACAACATTTACTAAATAGCATTCTAAATACTGATTGGTCTATAGTTAACTCGATTAACATTACGCCGTCATTGCGAGAAGCTACTTTAGTAGCGACAAAGCAATCCAAAAAAACGATTAAAAATGGATTGCTTCGTCGGCTCACGCTTCCTTACAATGACGCCAGTTTACTATGGCTAAATGCTAATCGGATTAGCTATAATATGCCTGATAAGTTTGTAGCATCATCTATAGTCAATTCAGGAGAAGTAGATAGCAGGAGCGATGGAGCGACGCCTATAAGTAATAAGCGAGCATTGAGCGACGACGTCACCAACTTCTCATCAATTGACTATATAGTGAAAGAGCTGGATATCACAGCTCTATACATAGATAGGATTTTACAAGAAATAACTATAGACTCTAAAATAAAAGTAGCATGGGATCCAGCTAACGGTGCGGCTGGAAATATTACTGATCTATTAGCATTAAGGTTACCCAACAAAAATATCGTTATCAATTCGGAAATTGATGGTAATTTTCCTAATCACCACCCAGATCCCACTATTGCTAAAAATCTAGAACAACTAATAGAAGTAGTGAAAACCCAAGATTGCGATATTGGTATTGCATTTGATGGAGATGCCGATCGTATAGCCATTATAAGTAAGAAAGGACGAATAATTTTAGGCGACCAGATTCTTTGTATATTAGCAAAAGATATAATTGACCAAAATCCACAAGCAACTATTATCATGGATATTAAATCAAGTAGTGCCATATTTAATCAAATTAAGTCATATGGCGGAAGACCGATAATGTGGAAAACAGGTCATTCCTTTATTAAAGACAAGATGCAAACAACTAAGGCATTACTGGGCGGCGAAACTAGTGGTCACATATTTTTTGCTGATAAATATTATGGATATGACGATGCAATTTATGCTGCTCTACGGTTTCTTGATTTATTATCAAGATCAGAAAAAACCTTGGACGATATGATAGATGAGCTACCTAAATGTTACAGCACTCCTGAAATTAGCATCCCGGTACCAGATGATCTCAAATTTGATATTATTCAGCAAATAAAAAAGGATTTAATTAGCAAAAATATTGCTTTCAATGATATTGATGGTATAAGGATTGACTCAACAATTGACTCTAATGCATGGTGGTTACTCCGAGCCTCTAACACTGAAGCCAAAATTATTGCTAGATATGAAGCAGATAGTTTGGAAGTAATGAATAGTATAAAATCTGAACTTTCCTCTTTACTAGCTAAATATGGTTTGAACATATAATTAACCCAACAGTCTCCTAGGAGGCTAGCTGCTCTTGCCATTCCCGCCCACTATTGTCATTCTTAGCAACGGCGGGAATCTAGCCTGGATATTGCATGAAGGTGGTATTTATAAAAATAAAATGGCAATATCGCTTATAAGGAGTCAATCATTTAATTTGTGTGTGCGTCAAGATAAGGTGCATTAATCTTACGGGTGAAAGTCCTGTTATGGAAGGAGTAGCTAGCTCCACCATATAGCGAGTCTTGTGCTGCTGAAGGTAACGACAGTAGTAAAGCGTAGACAGCGAAACATCCGAGCCGAAACCAAATGGTGAACGTGATAGCCCTGAAATGATATTGGTAGTGGAAGTCGATGTGCTACACAACGCAGTAGACAAGAGAAAACTAGAGGTCAAACTAGCGAAAATCCGAAAGTTTTCAACCATCGGGGTCTCAGGCGTCAGCGAGTTTGTAGAGATTAATGACACAACTTGAGAAGTCCTTATAACTCTTACTGAGTTAAGTAAGTATTCAAAGTACAAGTGCCGAAACATAAGGCTTTGGAGATGGTGTTAAGGATGGCTGAGTCAGTTGTAGTAGTGATGAAGCTTCGTAATGGGAGTGGAGCGAAGGGCTGACAGAAAGGTAAGAACGTAAGAGGGAAACAATGACCGTACACAGCATAGACGGAAATACATGGTCAACGAAACTTGAGCGTATAAAGTTGCTATCATCACAAAATCAAGACATAAAGTTTAATAATCTTGGACATATTATTGATTTAAAGATGTTAGAAGAACAATATAAGGAACTTGATAGCAAGAAAGCTGTAGGAATAGATGGTATAACCAAAGCGGTTTATGGTAAGAAGTTGGAAGCAAATTTGCTCTCGCTCCTTACTAAAATTCGCAAGGGGCAATATCAAGCTAAACCTGCACGAATTACATTGATTCCAAAAGAAGATGGAGGCAAAAGACCTTTGGTAATATCATGCTTTGAAGACAAGATAATCGAGTCGGCAGTAAGCAAGATATTAAACTCAGTGTTCGAGCCAATATTCTTAAAATGTTCTTACGGGTTTCGACCTAAATTAAACGCCCATGATGCACTTAAGGAGTTGAATAGACTTACGTATAACTTCAATAAAGGAGCTGTAGTTGAAATTGATATAACTAAGTGCTTCAATTCAATCAAACATTCTGAGTTGATGGGATTCCTAAGAAAGAGAATATCTGACAAAAGATTCCTAAGACTAGTTATGAAACTGATGGAAACACCAATTATAGAAAACGGCATTACAGTTACTAACAAGGAAGGATGCCGCCAAGGGTCTAAAACATCACCAATTTTGGCAAATGTCTTCCTACATTATGTTATTGACTGTTGGTTTGCTAAAATCAGCAAGGAAAACATAAGAGGGCAAACTGGAATGGTGAGGTATTGTGACGATATGGTGTTCGTCTTTGAGAATGAAGAAGACGCGAGGAAGTTTTATGAGGTTTTGCCCAAAAGATTAAACAAGTATGGCTTGAACATCAATGAAGCTAAATCGCAGATGATTCAGTCCGGTAGATACCATGCTGAGGACTTAGCTAAGCAAGGTAAGAAGATCAAGAGTTATAATTTTCTTGGCTTTACTTGCTATTGGGGTAAATCAAGGTTTGGTAACATATGGAGATTAAAATATACCACAAGGAAAGATCGATTTACCGAGAAGCTTAAAGGGCTAAGAGAATATCTACGAAGTCACCTTAATGAGAGGGGCAAAGAACAGATATTATTGCAAGTCATTAGAGCTACAAAGGGGTGGATCAATTATCATGGTATATCAGATAATCAAAGACGAGTAAGTTCATTTATTCACCAAACTAGGCGAGCAATATATGGGTGGTTTAATAGAATGGGTGGGAAGCGTAAGATGAATTGGCAAAGATTAGCTGAAATACTCAAAAGGGTCGACTTTCCAAATAAGTGGAAGACCATTTCAATGTTCTAAAACCAACAAAAAAAAATAGGGTACAAGCCTATCTTACCTTTCGGGAGCCGGATGCGGTAGCTCTGCATGTCCGGTTCTGAGGAGGGGCTTAACCAAGCAATTGGTTAGGTCTACTCACAAAGTTCATTTTTTATTTTCCAATAAATCATATTTAAAATCTCCACAAAGTATTTCAAATTGATTTAAAGCTAAAGTATAATGGTTCCAATATTTTGGACAGAAAAATAAGAAAAATGAGATAGAATTCTTTAGCAAACAAGGAGAGCTAGAGATGAAAAAACAAGTAAGGCAATATAGTGCTGAGGAGAAAGCCAAAATTGTCATAGAAGCAATTAAGGGAGAGCTAACAATAGCCCAGATAACCAGTAAGTATGGTGTTCATGCAACACAGATCAGTAACTGGAAAAAACAAGGTCTTGAGTTGTTAGTACAAGGTTTTAAGAATAAAACACAGAGTGCTGATCCAAATCAGCAGGGGTTAATCAAGAATCTATATGAGCAAATTGGTCAGTTAAGCGTTGAGTGTGACTGGCTCAAAAAAAAATCTGCATTGTTTGGAATTAAAGGTTAGGTGTAATATGATAGAGCCTAATCATAATAAGTTAACAATTGTACAACAGTGTAAGTTATTGGATATTAGCAGGTCAACCTATTACTATCAACCTACTGGTATTAGTGAACAAGATATCAAGATTATGGCAATAATTGATGAGACCTATACTATGCATCCATATTATGGTATGCGGCGGATGGCTAAATATTTACAAGCCCAAGGTTTTTCGGTAGGTCGTAAAGCTGTTAGACGTTACTACAAGATAATGGGTCTTGAAGCTGTTTATCCTAAAATAAATTTAAGCAAGAGGAATCAAGTGCATAAAATATATCCTTATTTACTAAAAGGATTAGAAATAGTATTGCCAAACCAGGTTTGGAGTCAATCATTTAATTTGTGTAAGTTCATTTTTTATTTTCCAATAAATCATATTTAAAATCTCCACAAAGTATTTCAAATTGATTTAAAGCTAAAGACCAATCTTTAATAGGCATGGTCCATTTTTTGGCTGCATTTTGTAGGGATAAAAATATTATTTTTTGAATTGACTTATCATCTGGAAACACCCCCTTATTTTTGATAATTTTTCTAATTTGACGATTTACAGATTCTATAGTGTTAGTAGTATAAATTACCTTTCTGATCTCTTCAGGAAAGGCAAAAAACGGTATTATCCCAGACCAATTACGTTGCCAAATATCAGAAATTACCGGATATTTTTTATCCCATTTTACACCAAATTGCTGAAGTTTTAAACGTGCCATTTCGTCATTATTAGCTGTATAAATTTGTTTTAGATCTGATGTGACCTCTTTTAAATCTTTATATGACACATACTTTACTGAATTGCGAACCATATGTACAATACATAATTGTACTATAGTACTCGGGAATACACTGCTTATAGCTTCTGGAAAGCCCTTTAAACCCCACACAAGCAACATAAATTTGTTCAATTCCTCGATTCTTTAACTCAGTAACTACTTGCATCCAAAATTTAGCACCTTCATTTTTGCCTATCCAAATGCCAACTTATACCAATTGCAATAATTAACACGGTGTGTTTATCCAGTCTCTATACATAATTGATTTTACTAAATCTACATTATGAGCAAATTGATTCCAAGCGTAACAAGCCATAGTGACGATATCTTCATATACACCATAACATTGGTTAGACAAGAAATGATTTTTGATCCATTCCCAAACTTGTTCCATTGCATTAAGTTCCGGTGCATAGGGCGGAAGCGGTATCAAAGTGATATTGCTTGGCACAGTTAGTTTTTTGGCTGTGTGCCAACCTGCATTATCCGTTAGTAAAGCTATATGTCGGTTGCCTTGAATACTGCGAGAAAGCTCTTCTAAGAATTTATTCATTGCCTGTGTGTTTGCATATGGTAAAATTAATGCAAAAGCTTCTCCTGTATCATGGCAAGCAGCTCCATAAATATATGTTGAAATGAATTGCTGTTGCCGAACTTTACGGGGTCTAGTGCCACGCTTAGCCCATATACGAGTTAAGCTACCTTGTTGCCCAACTCGAGTTTCATCCTGAGACCATATATCATACCAATTGCAATAATTAACACGGTGTGTTTATCCAGTCTCTATACATAATTGATTTTACTAAATCTACATTATGAGCAAATTGATTCCAAGCGTAACAAGCCATAGTGACGATATCTTCATATACACCATAACATTGGTTAGACAAGAAATGATTTTTGATCCATTCCCAAACTTGTTCCATTGCATTAAGTTCCGGTGCATAGGGCGGAAGCGGTATCAAAGTGATATTGCTTGGCACAGTTAGTTTTTTGGCTGTGTGCCAACCTGCATTATCCGTTAGTAAAGCTATATGTCGGTTGCCTTGAATACTGCGAGAAAGCTCTTCTAAGAATTTATTCATTGCCTGTGTGTTTGCATATGGTAAAATTAATGCAAAAGCTTCTCCTGTATCATGGCAAGCAGCTCCATAAATATATGTTGAAATGAATTGCTGTTGCCGAACTTTACGGGGTCTAGTGCCACGCTTAGCCCATATACGAGTTAAGCTACCTTGTTGCCCAACTCGAGTTTCATCCTGAGACCATATATCATACCAATCGCAATAATTAACACGGTGTGTTTATCCAGTCTCTATACATAATTGATTTTACTAAATCTACATTATGAGCAAATTGATTCCAAGCGTAACAAGCCATAGTGACGATATCTTCATATACACCATAACATTGGTTAGACAAGAAATGATTTTTGATCCATTCCCAAACTTGTTCCATTGCATTAAGTTCCGGTGCATAGGGCGGAAGCGGTATCAAAGTGATATTGCTTGGCACAGTTAGTTTTTTGGCTGTGTGCCAACCTGCATTATCCGTTAGTAAAGCTATATGTCGGTTGCCTTGAATACTGCGAGAAAGCTCTTCTAAGAATTTATTCATTGCCTGTGTGTTTGCATATGGTAAAATTAATGCAAAAGCTTCTCCTGTATCATGGCAAGCAGCTCCATAAATATATGTTGAAATGAATTGCTGTTGCCGAACTTTACGGGGTCTAGTGCCACGCTTAGCCCATATACGAGTTAAGCTACCTTGTTGCCCAACTCGAGTTTCATCCTGAGACCATATATCAACTTTACATCTATCGATATTTTTTGGTAATAATTTTGTTAACATGTCTGGGAAGTTTTTTTATATGTATTTTGAGTCTCTTGATTTGACTTTGGATGCATTGAACGAGAAGTAATCCAGCTAAAACCAAGGCGGTGCATAGTATTGTAGACTGTTTTTAAAGCGCATTTAGCACCATATTCCTCAAGTAACATGATATGTAGCTCCTTTCCAGTTATATACCCACCAGTTTTACTTTCACTGAGCGTATTGATTTTATCAAAAAGAGCAGACTCTTGTATAGTGTTAATCTTCCTAGGGGCGCCGCTTCTTTGTGATTCAAATAATCCTTCAAAACCATGATTCCTAAATCTTCTGAGCCATGATTGCACAGTTTTCCAGTGTGACTTCACTATTTCAGATATGGCTTTTAAAGATTTGCCTAATTGAAGGTGATACATCGCCAATAAACGTATACGATTTCGACCATGCGGCTCATGTTTCATCATTTTTATAAAATCATGACCATGAAAACCTTGTGGTAATATTAACCTAGCCATTTGAGTACCTTTATCAGTTAAAAACCCATTTTACACCACTGTGTTAATTATTGCAATTGGTATAACTCCTTTTTCCCTTCTATATTTACAGCAAGTGCTAAATATACTGCTTTATTTATTACTATGTGATTGTCTCTAGATTTTACATAGATACAGTCCAAGTATAATATTGGATACACCCTATCTAAACAACGATTTTGCCACCTAGTTACTTCTTCTATTACCCCATCTGTTATGGTGGATATCAAGTCACCAGATACATCAGTTTGATATATTTCTTCTAAATGCCCTCGGATCTCGCTGACTGTCATACCGCGACCATAAAGGGATATCACTTTCTCATCAAATCCATTAAATCTCCTCAGCCCTTTTGGTATTAATTGAGGATTATACTCTCCTTCCCGATCTCTTGGTACTTCTACTGTCAGCTTACGACCATCCCCATCAATTACTGTCTTCTCATAGCTACCATTACGACGATTATTATCTACTTTTGCCATCTTGCTATGTTTTGAATATCCTAATTCATGATCCAACTCACTTGCTAATATTTTCTCAACTATTTGCTTCTTTAGCTGTTGAAATAAACCATCTCGACCAAATAACTCCGATGGATCTGCTTTTGATAATAATTCTTCTACTAGCTGATTACTGATGTTTAATGTATCTTTATCTGTATCTAATTTTTTAGCCATAATTCCTCCTTGCTTGCTTAAGTTACTTTTTTTACAGTAATCTCTTACTGCTTTCTTTGCAACTTACACAAACTATAGGACAGACTCCTTATAAGTGGTCATGGATATGTTAATTTTCACTTAAATTATGTCTAGATATGCAATTCTTCCTGATTTAAGATAGAATCCCCCCTTACCCCCATTTTTTATTGTACCGGGGACAGTACCATATTAGCTTATTCTATAGCTAATTTTTTCATAACACTATCCCATATATGTTGGTAAGGATAAGATGAAGACAACAAGAATTTAATGCTCCTAGTATTTCTAACCTGAGTTTGACGTAAGCACTAAGGTGGTCCCCTTTGTCTAGACAAAAATTTAGATAAATAGAGATATAATTCACAAAAATTAAATTGTTGTTTTTATACAATATTTTTTTCAAAATATACACATTCTGGAGTTTTATAATCCAAAGCTTGATGCATCCTTTGTCTATTATAAAAGTCCATATATTCGTTAATTGCTGTCTTTGCCTCCTTTACTGTTGTTAAAATAATCCGATAAATTTTTTCCTGTTTTAATGATCGCCAAAAACGTTCAATAAAAATATTATCTAAGGCTCGTCCCTTACCATCCATACTAATCAAGATATTATGTAGCTTTAGCATACTAATAAAATTCTCCGAGGTAAATTGTACTCCTTGATCAGTATTAAATATTTTTGGCATACCATATTTTTCTATAGCGTCTTCAAGGGCTGTTACACAAAATTCACTTTCCAAACTAATGGAGATTCGCCAACTTAGAATATAACGACTATACCAGTCAATAATAGCTACTAAATATACGAACCCTTGGCTCAGTCTTATATACGTTATATCTGCACTCCAAACCTGGTTTGGCAATACTATTTCTAATCCTTTTAGTAAATAAGGATATATTTTATGCGCTTGATTCCTCTTGCTTAAATTTATTTTAGGATAAACAGCTTCAAGACCCATTATCTTGTAGTAACGTCTAACAGCTTTACGACCTACCAAAAAACCTTGGGCTTGTAAATATTTAGCCATCCGCCGCATACCATAATATGGATGCATAGTATAGGTCTCATCAATTATTGCCATAATCTTGATATCTTGTTCACTAATACCAGTAGGTTGATAGTAATAGGTTGACCTGCTAATATCCAATAACTTACACTGTTGTACAATTGTTAACTTATTATGATTAGGCTCTATCATATTACACCTAACCTTTAATTCCAAACAATGCAGATTTTTTTTTGAGCCAGTCACACTCAACGCTTAACTGACCAATTTGCTCATATAGATTCTTGATTAACCCCTGCTGATTTGGATCAGCACTCTGTGTTTTATTCTTAAAACCTTGTACTAACAACTCAAGACCTTGTTTTTTCCAGTTACTGATCTGTGTTGCATGAACACCATACTTACTGGTTATCTGGGCTATTGTTAGCTCTCCCTTAATTGCTTCTATGACAATTTTGGCTTTCTCCTCAGCACTATATTGCCTTACTTGTTTTTTCATCTCTAGCTCTCCTTGTTTGCTAAAGAATTCTATCTCATTTTTCTTATTTTTCTGTCCAAAATATTGGAACCATTATAATATTTAGCACTTGCTGTAAATATAGAAGGGAAAAAGGAGTTACTTGGCATTTGGATAGGCAAAAATGAAGGTGCTAAATTTTGGATGCAAGTAGTTACTGAGTTAAAGAATCGAGGAATTGAACAAATTTATGTTGCTTGTGTGGATGGTTTAAAGGGCTTTCCAGAAGCTATAAGCAGTGTATTCCCGAGTACTATAGTACAATTATGTATTGTACATATGGTTCGCAATTCAGTAAAGTATGTGTCATATAAAGATTTAAAAGAGGTCACATCAGATCTAAAACAAATTTATACAGCTAATAATGACGAAATGGCACGTTTAAAACTTCAGCAATTTGGTGTAAAATGGGATAAAAAATATCCGGTAATTTCTGATATTTGGCAACGTAATTGGTCTGGGATAATACCGTTTTTTGCCTTTCCTGAAGAGAACAGAAAGGTAATTTATACTACTAACACTATAGAATCTGTAAATCGTCAAATTAGAAAAATTATCAAAAATAAGGGGGTGTTTCCAGATGATAAGTCAATTCAAAAAATAATATTTTTATCCCTACAAAATGCAGCCAAAAAATGGACCATGCCTATTAAAGATTGGTCTTTAGCTTTAAATCAATTTGAAATACTTTGTGGAGATTTTAAATATGATTTATTGGAAAATAAAAAATGAACTTTGTGAGTAGACCTAACCAATTGCTTGGTTAAGCCCCTCCTCAGAACCGGACATGCAGAGCTACCGCATCCGGCTCCCGAAAGGTAAGATAGGCTTGTACCCTATTTTTTTTTTGTTGGTTTTAGAACATTGAAATGGTCTTCCACTTATTTGGAAAGTCGACCCTTTTGAGTATTTCAGCTAATCTTTGCCAATTCATCTTACGCTTCCCACCCATTCTATTAAACCACCCATATATTGCTCGCCTAGTTTGGTGAATAAATGAACTTACTCGTCTTTGATTATCTGATATACCATGATAATTGATCCACCCCTTTGTAGCTCTAATGACTTGCAATAATATCTGTTCTTTGCCCCTCTCATTAAGGTGACTTCGTAGATATTCTCTTAGCCCTTTAAGCTTCTCGGTAAATCGATCTTTCCTTGTGGTATATTTTAATCTCCATATGTTACCAAACCTTGATTTACCCCAATAGCAAGTAAAGCCAAGAAAATTATAACTCTTGATCTTCTTACCTTGCTTAGCTAAGTCCTCAGCATGGTATCTACCGGACTGAATCATCTGCGATTTAGCTTCATTGATGTTCAAGCCATACTTGTTTAATCTTTTGGGCAAAACCTCATAAAACTTCCTCGCGTCTTCTTCATTCTCAAAGACGAACACCATATCGTCACAATACCTCACCATTCCAGTTTGCCCTCTTATGTTTTCCTTGCTGATTTTAGCAAACCAACAGTCAATAACATAATGTAGGAAGACATTTGCCAAAATTGGTGATGTTTTAGACCCTTGGCGGCATCCTTCCTTGTTAGTAACTGTAATGCCGTTTTCTATAATTGGTGTTTCCATCAGTTTCATAACTAGTCTTAGGAATCTTTTGTCAGATATTCTCTTTCTTAGGAATCCCATCAACTCAGAATGTTTGATTGAATTGAAGCACTTAGTTATATCAATTTCAACTACAGCTCCTTTATTGAAGTTATACGTAAGTCTATTCAACTCCTTAAGTGCATCATGGGCGTTTAATTTAGGTCGAAACCCGTAAGAACATTTTAAGAATATTGGCTCGAACACTGAGTTTAATATCTTGCTTACTGCCGACTCGATTATCTTGTCTTCAAAGCATGATATTACCAAAGGTCTTTTGCCTCCATCTTCTTTTGGAATCAATGTAATTCGTGCAGGTTTAGCTTGATATTGCCCCTTGCGAATTTTAGTAAGGAGCGAGAGCAAATTTGCTTCCAACTTCTTACCATAAACCGCTTTGGTTATACCATCTATTCCTACAGCTTTCTTGCTATCAAGTTCCTTATATTGTTCTTCTAACATCTTTAAATCAATAATATGTCCAAGATTATTAAACTTTATGTCTTGATTTTGTGATGATAGCAACTTTATACGCTCAAGTTTCGTTGACCATGTATTTCCGTCTATGCTGTGTACGGTCATTGTTTCCCTCTTACGTTCTTACCTTTCTGTCAGCCCTTCGCTCCACTCCCATTACGAAGCTTCATCACTACTACAACTGACTCAGCCATCCTTAACACCATCTCCAAAGCCTTATGTTTCGGCACTTGTACTTTGAATACTTACTTAACTCAGTAAGAGTTATAAGGACTTCTCAAGTTGTGTCATTAATCTCTACAAACTCGCTGACGCCTGAGACCCCGATGGTTGAAAACTTTCGGATTTTCGCTAGTTTGACCTCTAGTTTTCTCTTGTCTACTGCGTTGTGTAGCACATCGACTTCCACTACCAATATCATTTCAGGGCTATCACGTTCACCATTTGGTTTCGGCTCGGATGTTTCGCTGTCTACGCTTTACTACTGTCGTTACCTTCAGCAGCACAAGACTCGCTATATGGTGGAGCTAGCTACTCCTTCCATAACAGGACTTTCACCCGTAAGATTAATGCACCTTATCTTGACGCACACACAAATTAAATGATTGACTCCAAACTGGTCAATATTATATCGACTCTACTAAACTTCCTGCTTGCCATAATTTAAGAATTAATAGACATAAAGTATTCAAAGACATAGCAAAAAGAGGTAAGACTTCCACTGGGTGGTTCTTTGGTTGTAAGCTACATATTGTCATTAACAGTTGCGGAGAGATTATGAGTTTTTCTTTAACTCCAGGAAATGTTGATGATAGAGCAGTGGTGGAAAATTTAGTAGATAAATTACAAGGCTGGCTTTTTGGTGATCGTGGGTATATCAGTAAAAAACTCACTCAATCCCTTGCTAATCAAGGTTTAGAACTAATAACAAAAATTAAAAGTAATATGAAAGAAAGAATAATAGATCCTATTAAAAAGCGGTTTTTAAATAAAAGGTATATTATTGAAACCATTAACGATCAACTAAAAAACCTTTGTCATATAGACCATACAAGGCACAGATCTGTTATGAATTTTCAAACTAACGTATTAGCTGGACTGCTTGCCTATGTTTTTAAGCCTAATAAAATTTCTGTAGCTTTTGGAAAATTAAACAATCTCAACCTTCCTCTTACATCAAACTGAGGTTATTTCTAATAATTACTGCTCCAATTTTGAACAATTTTAAACGCACCGTTCCTACCAAGGCTTTAGCTAATTCAGTACCTTGTAAAAACTTATCACGTATATATTTTACTAATGTATAGGCAAGGCTTGACAAAATTAGTCTGAGTTGATTAGCCCACCATTTATGGCATGAAGTGCGATCGGCAAATAGCTCTAACTGTTGCTCTTTTATACGATTTTCCATATCTCCACGTGCACAGTAATTTTTATCATATAAATCTTCTGGCTTACCTGCTAAATTAGTTACTATATATCTTGGATTCTCACCAAGGCTAGTTACTTCTGATTTACCAACTATCTTACGATGACGACTCCAGCTATCAGCTTTATATTTAAATTCACTAAAAAAGCGTTGCTTCTCTTTGCTAATTGTGAAGGCTTCGTTAGATTGTTGCATCAATGGCTCAAGCAGCTTGTTGAGTCTAGTATTTTGGGCTATTCCGACTATATATTTTACATTATTTTCATCACACCAATCCAGCATCTGATGACGACAAAATCCACCATCACCACGAAAAATAATCTCTACTTCAGGCCACGATTGACGAAAACGCTTGACTAATAGAGATAATATTGCCCAGCTATGCTTTGCTTGTTCTAGCTTTGAGCTGCGAAGATTGCTTACTAACAGCTTTTTTCCACAAAAAACATATAAAGGTAGAAAGCAATTATGACGATAATATCCATGATAAAACTTCCCCTCTTGATTGCCATAAATTTCATCATCAGTGGCATCAAAATCAAGTATTAATTGTTTCGGCACGGTTTTATGAGATTCGACAAACTTGTCAATCATCACCTTATGAGCTTTAAGAGCAAATCCACGATCTGCTTTACGTCAATTCGGGATAAGGATATTGTGAACATGTAGATTAAAATCAAATTTTGTTGAAGGTTTATTTTTCTTTAATGAGTAAGCAACAAGAGTAGATAATATATGGACAAAGGCATTTATTGGTGATCTATGTCTAGTATGTTCAAGGTTCATTTTATTTTTTAGATAATCAAAAACTGTTTCAATTAAGTTACGCTTTCGAAGTAAGATTTTTTCTTTCAAATCCATTAATTTATTTTCCATATTCTTCTTAATTCCATGAATCATTTTTAAGCCTCTTTCATATAAATTTAAGAACAAATTTTGCTTAATATAACCTTTATCAGCTGCTATAATTCCAGTTAATCTTTTTGTTAACTCCGGTACTGGAACCCTATCATCTACATTGCCTTTGGTCACTTTTAATGCCATAAACTCCCCTTTATTATTGATTATTACATGTAATTTAAAACCATAAAAATACCCCATAGAGGATTTACTATGTTTGGCTAATCCTTTAAAAACTTTATTGCTATAACGCCTTTTATTGTGACAAGCTTTAATCGTTGTAGAGTCAATAAAATAAATACCTGTTTCCTCACCAAACAACAAATGAATCAACATATTTAGCGGTATGAATAATCGTGCCATTAATTCAACAAATCTATTATAACTCAAGGCTTTGGGAAAATCATCCTTATGCATGCACTCTATATAACTTTTATAGAAAAATTTAAAATTCTTAGCATAGGATGTATGAAACATAATTATTATTGTTAACATTTCACTTAGACTCATGCTACAACAGCGATTTCTTTGCTTATTTGATGGTAATAACTTTCTCTGTTCATACTCCAAATAAATTTTACAAAAATCATCTATAAAACTATATAATTCTGTGATATCTTTTTTCATGCCTGTAGTTTGTTTTTTTGTTTAAAAATATAAATACTGCAGGCACTCCTTTTTGACAATCCTTTTATCTATTACTATTTCATCTATATCTTATCCCGAACTGACGTGCTTTATTTTCTAAACGGCATAAAGTAGAGCTACTAGCCATATCGTCCAGTGTGTCTATACTTGTTTGCAAAGCTGGACATTTTCTTAAATTATCGTGATCATTTAAATCTTCATAACCAAGAGCAATACCATAAATACGCTGTTTGAGCATTGTTAAAATAGTATGAGTAATTTTATCGGAATCTCGCTTATCAGGAAAAATCTTAGCCAGTTCATTAGTTAGACCAAGTCTTTTATCTGCTTCTCTTAGCAATAATACACCTCCATCGCTACTAATATTACCTCCTGTGAAATTTATTTCTATTTGACGATTTTTTACTTTCGATTGGTAAATTAATCCTGTACAATTTGTCATGGCAAAACCCTCTATGTAATCTTCTTTTAACACTGATATTATATAGTATTACAAGGGTTTTGTCTCTATTCTTTCATGCAATATTCAGGATAAGATTAGTTTTAGGAGGGATTACCAAACAGGGAGATAGATATGCCAGAACTATGTTGATTCAAGCCGCAAGGACAATAGCAATAAGAGCAAAAAGTGGTAAGGAATCGAAAGATAAACTAGTGCAGTGGGCAGTGAAGAAATTTGCTGAAAATAAATCATATAATATTATATGTGTTGGTTTAGCAAATAAGTTAGCAAGGATTGCTTATGCAGTAGTCACCAATGGTAGCGAATATGTTGCAAATTAGTTTAGTTGAGAAAAAAGAAGAAATTATGTCAACTAAATAAAAATTGGTAATTGATAAATATTGCGAGTAAAGAATAGTAACAATAAAGAGAACGAAAGTTAAAGAGTTAATGAATAAGTATTCTGAATAAAATCCGTAATTATGTCGAGGCTCTAGAAGCCGTGGGAATGAGAGGTCACTCAAGGATATTTATAAGAATGCAGAAACCATTATGGCACTCGATGCCGAATATATGACCGCTTCCTTTGTGGCTCTATTTTTTTATTTTCTTTGTTGACAAATTCACTCGTCCATATATGACACAATGTCATCCCTGCGTAGGTAGAGGGGTCTATATCAACTTAGAAATAGTTTTCCCACCAATAATATGGAAGTGAAAATGAAACACACTTTGTCCGGATATCACACCTTTATTGGTAATTAAACGGTAGCCATCTTGCTCTAAACCTACTAGAGATGCAATATAAGATAGTTTGGTAAAATAATCTTTAATTTCATCGCCAGAAGCTTTAAGGATAAAGTCGCTATAGTCAACATACTCCTTTTTCGGTATAACTATTACATGTACCGGAGCTACAGGATTTATATCGTTAAACGCTATTAGATTCTCATCTTCATATATTATTTCTGCTGGCAGATACTTGCCAATAATTTTTGCAAAAACATTATTTTTGTCATACATATTCATTATACTCTAATTCTTATTGCCTACTTAAGTGTTTTAAAAATTTTAATTCAGCTTCTATCTCAGATTTTGCTAATATTATTTCTGTCAGTCGGTATTTTCTTTGTTTCAAATCATATTCTCTCATATCAGCAGCAAAGAAACCAAATATTAACATAATAGCTATTCGACTGGCAAAGGTAAGATAAGTAAAACCTAAACTTGATATAGCTACACTTATTATTAAAGTAATTATTAGTGCTAACCACATTCTGTGATATAATGCCCAAAACATATTAAAAAATGCAGCAAATAACGAAAAACCCTGTTTGATAATAATAAAATCATTATCTTTTTTTTGAGGATTAACATATATTGAATAAATATTCATAGGAGAGTCTTGTAATTATGATACTGAATGATTACTTAAACACCATAATAATAAACAAACAACTAAACATCAATAGCTAAACATCAATATTTAGAAGATTATTTATGTCAGACAACTCATTACACGGGACTACTATACTGTGCTTAAGAAAAGGCGGAGAAGTCGTGATTACCGCTGATGGTCAGGTTTCCCTTGGTAATACAATTTTAAAATCGACAGCCAAAAAATTAAGAACTATGTTCAATAATAGTATTATTGCGGGCTTTGCTGGCTCTACTGCAGATGCTCTAACTTTATTTGAAAAACTAGAGTTAAAGCTAGAAAAATATTCATACCAGTTACTGAGAAGTGCAGTAGAATTGGCAAAAGAGTGGCGTAGCGATAAATATTTACGTAAACTTGAAGCAATGATGATTGTTGCAGATAAAAAAAATATATTAATTCTAACTGGTAATGGTGATGTAGTTGAACCTGACGGGGATGCTGCTGCCATTGGTTCTGGTGGATTATATGCCCTGGCAAGTGCTAGGGGATTAATGTCTTTTGATAATAACCTAACTGCAGAAGAGATTGCTTTAAAATCAATGCATATTGCAGCTGACATTTGTGTTTTCTCTAATCATAACATTATTTTAGAAAAAGTTATATGAGTACTAGTATTAAGAAAAAATCCGCGGGAACTCCTGCTAAATCTGTAAAAACTTCGGTTAAACCTGTAGGAACTCCACCTAAATCAGTGGAAATTCCGGCTAAATCTATGGGATTAACTCCTTCTAAAATCGTAGCTGAGCTTGATAGATTCATTGTTGGACAATATAAGGCTAAAAAAGCTGTGGCGATCGCTTTACGTAATCGCTGTAGGCGTAGAAATGTAGCCGAGCCACTTCGTCAAGAAATCGTTCCAAAAAATATTTTAATGATTGGACCAACTGGCGTAGGTAAGACTGAAATTGCTAGAAGGCTTGCTAAGCTTAGCGGCTCACCTTTTCTTAAAATAGAAGCCACTAAATTTACTGAAGTAGGATATGTTGGACGAGACGTTGAGTCAATAATACGAGATTTAGTGGAGATAGCTGTTAACAACCAAAAAGCTAATGCTAAAAAAGAAGTTATTGCTAATGCAACTTTAAAAACTGTAGAAAGAGTATTGGACGCTTTAGTAGGCAAAGCGGCATCAGTTGAGAGTAGAGAGAAATTTCTTCTTAAGCTTGAAAAAGGTGAACTCGATGATAATGAAATTGAGATCAATATAGCAGATTCAGGTAGCATATTTGGTGGTAATTTTGAAATTCCTGGTATGCCAGGAGCGGCTATGGGTGTGTTAAATGTTTCTGATATGATCAGCAAAGTCATCGGTACTAGTAAAACAAAAAACAAAAAAATGCTAGTTAAAGATGCTATGTTAACTATCTTGGCTGAAGAGTCAGATAAATTGATTGATCAAGAAAAAATTACTCAAGATGCATTAGTGCTAGTACAAAATGATGGTATAGTATTTTTGGATGAGATTGATAAAATCACTTCAAGACCGGAGGGAAAAAGCTCAGAGATTAGTAGAGAGGGGGTACAGAGGGATTTATTACCTATTATTGAGGGTACAACAGTTAATACTAAGTATGGTCCTGTAGAAACTGCTCATATATTATTTATAGCATCAGGGGCTTTTCATTTATCAAAACCATCTGATTTATTGCCTGAGCTGCAAGGAAGACTACCTATTAGGGTAGAGTTAAGCTCACTCACTAAGGAAGATATGGTGAAAATCTTGGTTGAACCAGAATCAAGTTTAATAAAACAATATTCAGCCTTAATTGGTACCGAAGGGGTAGAATTACAATTTACTGATAAGGCAATAGATAAGATTGCTACTTATGCGGCAAAAGTTAACTTAGAAATTGAAGATATTGGAGCAAGAAGATTGCATACTATTTTAGAAAATTTATTGGAGGATATAAGTTTTAATGCAAGTGACATGAAAGAAAAAAAGGTAGTTATGGAGGATCATTTTGTCGATCAGCAATTATCAAAAATTATCAAAAATCTGGATTTAGTAAAATTTATTTTGTAAATGATAGTTCATCTTGGCAGTTTAACCTTTAGTGGTATAGACATTATTGATGTCGATGTGCAAGTACAGATATCGCCAGGTATACCTAATTTTACAGCGATTCCAAATATGTCATAGAAGGAAGGTAAGTAAAAGGATATAGAATAAGTTTTTCGTAGAGGAATAGTTAAAAAAGTAGTCAAAGTTGGATAAATTATCTAAGATAATATCAATATTATATTGGTATCAAGCAGCAATTCCAAATATGACATTATGGATACATAGGGAAATTTTAGCATTGCGATCCACTCAACTTTAAGACGAATAATCTATTTTTCTGTTAAAGATTTGTATGTATTTTCTTGAATTCTATAAATATTTTTATACAAACTTATCATAATTCACGTTATTGTAATCAATTTGGTAAAAACCAACGGTTAGCAATAAATAAGTCTATTGCTCTAGAAAAAGCTTTTGATAGGTCGAATCTATATTGGCGGGACTCTGTAATCTCGTTTGCCAGCTAATATCTCCCATAACATTTCCATTGATTCAAAGAAAAAAAGGTCTACTAAACTTCTTATTCGTTCCCATAACGATCCTAATCTACCAAATTGCTCCCTCATTTCTTGAAATAATTTATCAACTAATTGGTGTATTTGATGAATAGTAAATGCTAACAAAGTAAATTGGAGTCAATCATTTAATTTGTGTAAGTTCATTTTTTATTTTCCAATAAATCATATTTAAAATCTCCACAAAGTATTTCAAATTGATTTAAAGCTAAAGACCAATCTTTAATAGGCATGGTCCATTTTTTGGCTGCATTTTGTAGGGATAAAAATATTATTTTTTGAATTGACTTATCATCTGGAAACACCCCCTTATTTTTGATAATTTTTCTAATTTGACGATTTACAGATTCTATAGTGTTAGTAGTATAAATTACCTTTCTGTTCTCTTCAGGAAAGGCAAAAAACGGTATTATCCCAGACCAATTACGTTGCCAAATATCAGAAATTACCGGATATTTTTTATCCCATTTTACACCAAATTGCTGAAGTTTTAAACGTGCCATTTCGTCATTATTAGCTGTATAAATTTGTTTTAGATCTGATGTGACCTCTTTTAAATCTTTATATGACACATACTTTACTGAATTGCGAACCATATGTACAATACATAATTGTACTATAGTACTCGGGAATACACTGCTTATAGCTTCTGGAAAGCCCTTTAAACCCCACACAAGCAACATAAATTTGTTCAATTCCTCGATTCTTTAACTCAGTAACTACTTGCATCCAAAATTTAGCACCTTCATTTTTGCCTATCCAAATGCCAAGTAACTCCTTTTTCCCTTCTATATTTACAGCAAGTGCTAAATATACTGCTTTATTTATTACTATGTGATTGTCTCTAGATTTTACATAGATACAGTCCAAGTATAATATTGGATACACCCTATCTAAACAACGATTTTGCCACCTAGTTACTTCTTCTATTACCCCATCTGTTATGGTGGATATCAAGTCACCAGATACATCAGTTTGATATATTTCTTCTAAATGCCCTCGGATCTCGCTGACTGTCATACCGCGACCATAAAGGGATATCACTTTCTCATCAAATCCATTAAATCTCCTCAGCCCTTTTGGTATTAATTGAGGATTATACTCTCCTTCCCGATCTCTTGGTACTTCTACTGTCAGCTTACGACCATCCCCATCAATTACTGTCTTCTCATAGCTACCATTACGACGATTATTATCTACTTTTGCCATCTTGCTATGTTTTGAATATCCTAATTCATGATCCAACTCACTTGCTAATATTTTCTCAACTATTTGCTTCTTTAGCTGTTGAAATAAACCATCTCGACCAAATAACTCCGATGGATCTGCTTTTGATAATAATTCTTCTACTAGCTGATTACTGATGTTTAATGTATCTTTATCTGTATCTAATTTTTTAGCCATAATTCCTCCTTGCTTGCTTAAGTTACTTTTTTTACAGTAATCTCTTACTGCTTTCTTTGCAACTTACACAAACTATAGGACAGACTCTAAAATTGTAGAAATTATAACATAGATTCTCAGAACCATGACCGTAATTATGTTCTATATTATAACCATGATTCTTTAAGCTATTAAAGCATTCGTTCTCTATTTTCCAACGTGCTCTTGCTCCGTCTATTATTGTTTTAGCATTATCTGAGGTGATTTCTAGATCAGTAATCCATTTACCATAATACTGACTTTTGTTACTACCATCTTTCTGCGGCACTAGCTCCCATGCCGCTATATAATTTGTTCTTACCTTAGTGCTAGTAAATAATTCAACATCATTAACCCATTCAATTATCAATTTGTTCCTTCTAAGGCTCAATGTCTCTATCTTTGATTTATCTACAGATTGAACATTATCCATTAATGTCTTATGATTATTGGGTTTTACTTTAAAAATATAATTAGCTTTATGATCACGAATTGTTTCTATCACTGGAGTTGTTGCATATAAGGCATCAGCATTGATTATTATCCCTAATTTATCATGATCCTTTCTAAATCTTGTCAAAAATCTCTTGAAAGCATTCGTCTCACAATCCTCTTTCTCATCACCATCTTGTACACGAATTTCCTCAGGCATTACTGGTATTACTTGTCGTAACCCAAATTTTACAATAGCCCCTTGTAATACTTGATGACAATGATATTGGTTATTTTTATGCCCTCTAATTAGGCAACGTTTACAACTCACTTTATCAGAGCTGTAATATTGTAAGGTGGTCCCCTTTGTCTAGACAAAAATTTAGATAAATAGAGATATAATTCACAAAAATTAAATTGTTGTTTTTATACAATATTTTTTTCAAAATATACACATTCTGGAGTTTTATAATCCAAAGCTTGATGCATCCTTTGTCTATTATAAAAGTCCATATATTCGTTAATTGCTGTCTTTGCCTCCTTTACTGTTGTTAAAATAATCCGATAAATTTTTTCCTGTTTTAATGATCGCCAAAAACGTTCAATAAAAATATTATCTAAGGCTCGTCCCTTACCATCCATACTAATCAAGATATTATGTAGCTTTAGCATACTAATAAAATTCTCCGAGGTAAATTGTACTCCTTGATCAGTATTAAATATTTTTGGCATACCATATTTTTCTATAGCGTCTTCAAGGGCTGTTACACAAAATTCACTTTCCAAACTAATGGAGATTCGCCAACTTAGAATATAACGACTATACCAGTCAATAATAGCTACTAAATATACGAACCCTTGGCTCAGTCTTATATACGTTATATCTGCACTCCAAACCTGGTTTGGCAATACTATTTCTAATCCTTTTAGTAAATAAGGATATATTTTATGCACTTGATTCCTCTTGCTTAAATTTATTTTAGGATAAACAGCTTCAAGACCCATTATCTTGTAGTAACGTCTAACAGCTTTACGACCTACCGAAAAACCTTGGGCTTGTAAATATTTAGCCATCCGCCGCATACCATAATATGGATGCATAGTATAGGTCTCATCAATTATTGCCATAATCTTGATATCTTGTTCACTAATACCAGTAGGTTGATAGTAATAGGTTGACCTGCTAATATCCAATAACTTACACTGTTGTACAATTGTTAACTTATTATGATTAGGCTCTATCATATTACACCTAACCTTTAATTCTAAACAATGCAGATTTTTTTTTGAGCCAGTCACACTCAACGCTTAACTGACCAATTTGCTCATATAGATTCTTGATTAACCCCTGCTGATTTGGATCAGCACTCTGTGTTTTATTCTTAAAACCTTGTACTAACAACTCAAGACCTTGTGTTTTCCAGTTACTGATCTGTGTTGCATGAACACCATACTTACTGGTTATCTGGGCTATTGTTAGCTCTCCCTTAATTGCTTCTATGACAATTTTGGCTTTCTCCTCAGCACTATATTGCCTTACTTGTTTTTTCATCTCTAGCTCTCCTTGTTTGCTAAAGAATTCTATCTCATTTTTCTTATTTTTCTGTCCAAAATATTGGAACCATTATATTATATCATAAGTAAAATAATAGGTCTAGATGTAAGTAAACAATGGCTTGATATATGTGTATATAATACAAGCGATAAACCTAAATATCATCGTTTTGCCAATGATGCAGCTGGTCATGAAGAGGTGATTAAATTAGCAAAAGAGCAAGAGATTAAGCTAATAATATGTGAACCCACTGGAGGATACGAAGCTGAGATTTGTCAAAAGCTGTATAATAATAAGCAACAAATACATAAGGTCAATACATATAGTTTTAATTCTTTTAGTAAATCGGTAAATTTGTGTAAAACTGATAGGAAGGATGCATTTAAATTAGCATATTATGGTGATAAGATGCAGCTTTCAGCGAATTATATATATCAAGTTGAATCAGAGAATTTGAAGAGATATAAGCAAAGACGAGAAGATTTAGTATTAATGCTTAGCAATGAAAAGAAAAGACTACATCATAGTATTGATGGTATTGATAAAGATAGTATAGAAAAACACATTAAATTCTTACAAAATGAAATAGCTGAGCTTGATAAGAAGTTAAACAAAACAATAGATGAGTCAGAAGAGTTAAAAGAGAAGGTAAAAATATTAGAGACTGTACCTGGTATTGGTAAATGTTTGGCTACAAAACTAATTAGTTTTGTACCTGAATTAGGGGATAAAAATTATAGTAGTAATGAATTGTCAGCAATTGTGGGGATAGCTCCGTACGCCCGTGATAGTGGTAATAAGCAAGGACGAAGATTTATTAGGGGAGGCAGAAAAATACCACGGGATGCTTTATACATGGCGGTATTAACTGGCAAAAATGGTTTTCAATATTTAAAAACTTTATACAATAGGCTTGTTAATAATTTTAAACCTAAGAAAGTTGCGATAGTTGCTTGTATGCGTAAGCTACTTGAAGTTTGCCATAAACTTATTCAACAAAAACGTTGTTTTATTATTTAGATAAATATTTTTTTGAAAATTTAGATAAAAGATAATTGCTATGCAAACATCCTCTCGTGGCTGTGCTACTTTTAGCATTCAAAATTTAAATACTATGTCAAATCTTGGAGCTAATAATTTGGAGCAATATTTGCTACCAATGTCTAGAAGGGAAAAATTTCACAACTCCATCCACGTTTTGTTAAAAGTGCTCAGAGCAGAAGAGCAATAAATGAAAATCTTTCTAACGAAGAGAATAAAACACCATAGTACCCTACAATTTTTGTAAAGATGGTATTAGGATAGAAAAAAGTTTTTGTTTGGGAGGTATTAATAATGTGGATATTAGCTGCGTTATGGCTGTTGTAGATTGATAAAAAGCATTTTTGATATGATCAAAGCCATAGGTAAATAATGAAAACAATTGTCTTTCAATGGTTTTGTACCGTTTTATTCGGATGGGATTTAAGGCATTTTGTATTATTCCATTTTTGACTATTAAAGCTGAAGCAATAGCAGTTATCACTAATAATTTTTCAAATCTATCCAATTTTACAATGTGACTTTTTTCAATATCAAAACCACCGCTTTTTAGGTGCAAAAATAGTCGTTCAACACTCCAACGAAATTTATATAAAGCAAAAATATCTTGCTCTATTTCAATTGAAGACACCAGAACCATCAGCTCGCTCTTATCATTTCTATATGCGGTAAAATTAACCTTTCTATTCCATAATATACCACTACAAGCCCTATACTCTAATACCAATTGCAATAATTAACGCAGTGGTGTAAAATGGGTTTTTAACTGATAAAGGTACTCAAATGGCTAGGTTAATATTACCACAAGGTTTTCATGGTCATGATTTTATAAAAATGATGAAACATGAGCCGCATGGTCGAAATCGTATACGTTTATTGGCGATGTATCACCTTCAATTAGGCAAATCTTTAAAAGCCATATCTGAAATAGTGAAGTCACACTGGAAAACTGTGCAATCATGGCTCAGAAGATTTAGGAATCATGGTTTTGAAGGATTATTTGAATCACAAAGAAGCGGTGCCCCTAGGAAGATTAACACTATACAAGAGTCTGCTCTTTTTGATAAAATCAATACGCTCAGTGAAAGTAAAACTGGTGGGTATATAACTGGAAAGGAGCTACATATCATGTTACTTAAGGAATATGGTGCTAAATGCGCTTTAAAAACAGTCTACAATACTATGCACCGCCTTGGTTTTAGCTGGATTACTTCTCGTTCAATGCATCCAAAGTCAAATCAAGAGACTCAAAATACATATAAAAAAACTTCCCAGACATGTTAACAAAATTATTACCAAAAAATATCGATAGATGTAAAGTTGATATATGGTCTCAGGATGAAACTCGAGTTGGGCAACAAGGTAGCTTAACTCGTATATGGGCTAAGCGTGGCACTAGACCCCGTAAAGTTCGGCAACAGCAATTCATTTCAACATATATTTATGGAGCTGCTTGCCATGATACAGGAGAAGCTTTTGCATTAATTTTACCATATGCAAACACACAGGCAATGAATAAATTCTTAGAAGAGCTTTCTCGCAGTATTCAAGGCAACCGACATATAGCTTTACTAACGGATAATGCAGGTTGGCACACAGCCAAAAAACTAACTGTGCCAAGCAATATCACTTTGATACCGCTTCCGCCCTATGCACCGGAACTTAATGCAATGGAACAAGTTTGGGAATGGATCAAAAATCATTTCTTGTCTAACCAATGTTATGGTGTATATGAAGATATCGTCACTATGGCTTGTTACGCTTGGAATCAATTTGCTCATAATGTAGATTTAGTAAAATCAATTATGTATAGAGACTGGATAAACACACCGTGTTAATTATTGCAATTGGTATCACAAGTTTTGGAAATTCCTTTCTATAACTTTGACATAGGCAGCATAACTCAATAACTAACCAGCTGAAGCTGGTAGGTTGAAGTTGCGACTAGAAGTCACGGATTTACTCTAAAGAGATATTCATTACATTATTAGGCTGATGTGCATCTGAATGATTGTTAATGTAGTTATTGATTATATCATCAGTGACATTACCACTGGTTGAGCTAAAGAAGCCCCTAGCCCAAAAGTGGCGTCCCCAGTAAGTTTTTCTAATTTCAGGAAATTCTTGCTGAATTTTATATGATGAACGTCCTTTAGCTGCTTTAACAAACTGACTAATGGATATATGAGGTGGAATTTCAGCCATAATATGGACATGATCGGCAGATAATATTCCATTGATGATTTTGATACCAAGATATTCTGCTACCTGAGCAATAATTTCTCTAATTCTAATCCTGAGGTTACCTGTGAGTACTTTGTATCGATACTTAGTAATCCAAACGATATGGAAGCGGTGGTAAAATACGGTGTGGCTAGACTTACTATAATCAGTCATATATATTATTCTCTATTCAGAGAATAATATATATGATAACATTAGTAAATTGAAATATTTTAGAACAAGGACTGAAGTCTTTTCCGGCTGAAGCCGGAGGTTTTAACCAAATTTTGGGACAATAAAAATCTTTAAAGGTACGGTAGTGACTCAAGTGAAACATTACTATAATAGTAATAATCTCTGAGAGTCCTATACTGCAAACTACTTTACGCTTACGGTTAGGATTTGGTAATATATATTTATTTTGCTCCGTATCAAAATGCTTGCAAAAATCATCAATTAAGCAGAAAATCTCCGTAAGAGGGATCATAATATATTCTCCAATTTTGTTGTTATTATTCGAGAACTTTATAATCCCTCCCTTCTTACTTTTCAAATATTCTTTCTAACAAACTGGTTTGAAAGAAGGTTTTATTTTTACCATAGCTCACCACCAACAGTTTGTTTATGTTATTACATAATGCTTAGCATTTTGTTTGGTGCTTACGTCAAACTCAGGTTAAATCAAGATTAAAATGTTTGGTTGGTATGGTAATTAGTTTGCTGACGGGCAGCTCAATTTATCAAAAAGGTTTAGCACTTGGTATTTTAGGTGATGCTAAAGCGACGTCAAAAACTCATAGAATTTATCGTTTTTTAAAAGATTTTAATTTTGATTATATGAAGGTTGGCTATTTGCTATTAAGCTTTTTTGCTTCAAAAAATTATGTCGTAGCAATGGATAGGACAAGTTGGAAATTTGGTAAATCCGATATTAATATTTTATTTTTAGTAATGGTAATTGGTAAAATATCGGTGCCAATATTCTGGAAGACTTTGTCGCATGGTGGCGGGTGTTCTGCAGAATTTATGAAGGAATTTTTACAGAAATTTATTAATAATTTTGGCGTTGAAAGAATAAAATATTTGCTTGCTGATAGAGAATTTATGAATAAAGAATGGTTAGACTTTCTGATAAATAACCATCTAAAGTTTGTTATTCCATTAAAAATGGATCATAAAATTCGTCTTACAAAAGGTTTAAGAACTTTAACCATTGAAAGAATATTTAGTGATGTTAAAGCCTTAGAGTATAGGGCTTGTAGTGGTATATTATGGAATAGAAAGGTTAATTTTACCGCATATAGAAATGATAAGAGCGAGCTGATGGTTCTGGTGTCTTCAATTGAAATAGAGCAAGATATTTTTGCTTTAGATAGTTTAAAAATATTTCTGATTGAATTCGCTCTTCACCCGTAGCGTCTTTAATTAATTCACTAGTACTTTTTAATGAGCCATAGTTTCTAAGATTATTATTCAAGAATTGGTTTGTACCTTTGAATTCTCCTCTGGTGATTTCTTTTTTTATGTTATGATTCACTTCTTGTGCTTTTTTCATCAGCATTGAAGCAATAATTGCTCCGTTAGTATAAGATGGGAAATAACCAAAGCTGCCCATTGGCCAATGTATATCTTGTAAGCATCCATCTGTATCTGTTTGTGGAGTAATTCCTAAATATTCTTGCATCTTATTATTCCAATAATGTGGCAAATCATCCAAAGTTAGCTCTCCGCTAATTAATAATTCTTCTAGTTCAAACCTAACTATTACATGCATTGGATAAGTAATTTCATCTGCTTCTACTCTAATAAAACTAGGGGATACTCTAGTCATTAATTTATAAAGATTTTCTCCAGAATATTCTTGTCCTTTGAATGCAAACTCATCCTTAAGTAACATTGATAGAAATTCACAAAATTCTCGTGATCTGCCTACTTGCATTTCCATAAATAAAGACTGACTTTCATGGACAGCCATACCCTTAGCCTTGCCTACAGGTTGGTTCTTATATTTGCTAGGCAAGTTCTGTTCATATAAAGCATGACCTGTTTCATGTATAATTCCCATGATCCCTGAAATAAAATTACGTTCATCATACCTATTAGTTAATCTAATATCATCAGGAGTGCCTTGACAAAATGGATGAGCCGATTCATCTAATCTACCTTTAGTGCAATCAAACCCCATTATTACCATAAGCCTTTTGGCAATTAGTTTTTGTTGTTCTTTATTAACAGTGTCAACTATAGGTAGGACATGTTCTTTGCTTTGTTTTTCTACTACCTGACTAATTAATTGCGGTATGGTTTTTTTGATATTATTAAAAACTACTTTAATTTCATCTAGTTTACGCTCAGGATCATATGTGTCAAGTAAAGCATCATATATTGTGCAATTTAGGGTTTTAGCTTTAGATTTCGCCATTTCTTGTACGGAATCTAATACTGCTTGTAGGTAAGGTTTAAGTGATAGGTAGTCATTATTCTTTTTAGCATTTCGCCAAATTAACTCAATGATAGGTAAGCCACTAGTTTGACTAGTGAGACCATCAAGGCTTGGCCTTTAGATTTAGTATAAAATAAAAAGTTATCATATATAACTTCTTTGGCTTGACGGTCAAAGGAGAAAATATATGACAACATACGAAAGTTTAAATCATTCTAAATGGGATTGCAAATATCATATTGTGTTTATTCCAAAGTGTCGTAAAAAAGAATTGTACGGGAAGGTTAGAAAATATCTTGGGAACGTATTCCATGAGTTAGCTTTTCAACGTGGGAGCAAGATCATAGAGGGGCATATGGTACAAGATCATGTGCATATGCTCATCAAGATTCCTCCTAAATATTCTGTAGCTGAAGTAATAGGCTATATCAAGGGGAAAAGTGCTATAGCCGTTGCTAGGCAGTTTGGTGGACGAAAACGTAATTTTAATGGAGAAAAGTTGTGGGCTAGAGGTTATGCGGTCTCAACTGTAGGATTTGAAGAGAATCAGATCAAACACTACATTAAGAATCAAGAGCAACTTGATAGTTTAGGCTCTGACGAATCAGGAGAATTTTAATTAACAATGGCAGCCCTTTGGGCTGCTCATAACCGTCAAGCCCCTCGCTTTGCGAGGGCGTTCTGACTCACATTTTGCACTAGCAGTAACATATTTTTTTCTTAAATCATCATTTATACAGTTAGATTCTACGATCCGTCTTTTTGTTTCTTGTAAATTTGCTAATTGCCAAATATCTAGCATATTTTGCTTTTCAGAAACAGCCTGTATTAATTCACCGAGTTTTGGTGATTTTAATCTAGAATGTGCTATGGAAGATAATAGTGATATTTCGTTTGTTCTACTATCAATCGATCCTTGCGAAATGTTTACTGCGATATCCCAATAAAGTAGACTAATCACGTTATTAATTTGAGAAATTTGCTCTAATTCTTGTTCTAACAATGCATAATGTTTCATATAATTATTCCCTAATTCAAAAATTATTTTAGCTATTTTTATAGTATACTAGTTTAGCGGAAATCACTATAATAAATACAAAAACTTGATTTTTTTACATATATAACTAACCCGACTAACATTACTTTCAATTCACAGCGTCATTGCGAGAAAGACCCCTAGGTAGACGAAGCAATCCAAATGGATTGCCACGACTACTACGTGGTCTCGCAATGACAGATAACGTCATTGCGAGGAGTGCGGAAACCGCACGACGAAGCAATCCACAAAAGTAACCAAAATGGATTGCTTCGTCGCTACTAAAGTAGCTCCTCGCAATGACGCTGTGAATTGAAAGTAATGTTAATCGGGTTAACTACAATTATCCAAATTCCGGATAATTAATTATAACAAATTTATGTTATTATAAATTGACCATTATGAAAAACACATATTACATTACTACACCGATTTATTATGTCAATGATATACCTCACATAGGGCATGCTTATACAAGTGTTGCATCTGATGTAATAGCAAGATTTATGCGTTTATCAGGTAAAGATGTGATGTTTTTAACAGGTACTGATGAACATGGTCAGAAGGTAGAAAAATCGGCTATTGCCAAAAATGTTGAGCCGCAAATATTTACTGATACGCTGTCTGAAACTTTTCGGACATTAATGCATTCAATGAACATTTCTAATAACGATTTTATTAGAACCACAGAAGCTAGGCATAAGCAAGCGGTAAGTAGTTTGTGGCAGACATTACTTGATAATGGTGATATTTACCTAGGTAGCTACAAAGGTTGGTATTCTGTACGTGATGAAACATTTTATAATGAATCAGAATTAACAGCCGACGGATTAGCTCCAACTCAAGCTCCTGTTGAATGGCTTGAAGAACCAAGTTACTTTTTTTCTTTATCAAAATGGCAAGATAAATTATTGGATTTTTACGATGCCAATCCTGATTTCATCAGACCAAATACCAGGCGTAACGAGGTTATTAGCTTTGTGAAATCAGGGCTGCATGATTTTTCTATATCGCGTTCTAGTTTTAACTGGGGGATTAAAGTACCCAATGATAAACAGCATATAATATATGTATGGCTTGATGCGTTAACAAACTATATTTCAGCTTTAGGATACCCAAATGATACAAGCCAATATAATAAATTTTGGCCAGCTGATGTGCATGTGGTTGGTAAAGATATATTACGCTTTCATGCAGCATACTGGCCAGCATTTTTGATGGCAGCAGGGTTGCCGTTGCCAAAATGTATTATGGCACATGGATGGTGGCTTAATGAGGGGCAAAAAATATCGAAATCTATAGGAAATGTAATTGACCCACTGCAGTTAATAAAAGAATTTGGTTTAGATCCAGTTAGATATTATTTGATGAGAGAGATAATATTTGGTTCAGATGGAAGTTATTCTCGAAGTGGTTTTGTTAATAGAACCAATAGTGAGTTATCTAATAAAATTGGTAATTTGTTGCAAAGAACTCTAGCCTTTGTTTATAAGAATAATGATGCAAAAATTCCGTTAATTAGCCAAGAATCTATCAATAGCATTTATGAATCATTTTTAATTAAAACGTCACAACAAATTATATCAGAAAATTTAATATTTATGGATAGATTTGATATGAATTCGGTGTTAGAAAATATTATTACTTTAACTGAAGAAGCAAATATTTACATAGATCGAGAAGCCCCTTGGCAGTTAAAAAAAACTGATCCTATAAAGATGGCGGAGGTGCTATATACGCTACTTGAAACACTAAGATATATTGCTGTAATGTTACAGCCATTTATCCCTGATTCAGCTAGTAAAATGCTTGATCAGCTTGCTGTGCCAGAGAGCCAGAGAATGTTTAAACATTTAACCAAGGAGTTTAGTTTAACTCCAGGCAGCATCATTAGTCAGCCAGAAGCTATATTTCCAAGATTTCAGGTATAGTCAATTAAGGAGAATATCTGCTTCGGTGCGGGATATTAGCACCAATGGCATTCGGTTAAGCTGTTACCCCTCTTAAATTAAGAACTAACCTTATTAATTTTAGGTTATAGAGAAGCGAGTCCTTACATATTGGATCATATTTTTTAATAAAGCAAGCAATAATAGCACCCATTTTTAGGAACTAAGCACAATAACTCATGACCTCCAAACTGGATTTTCTTAACCGAATGCCATTGATATTAGCACAACCCCAACTTCAGTGTTGTTGTGCCAAAAAATGGCTGACAGAAGAGGAAATGATAAAATTTCCAGGCACAACAAATTATTTATTTCCTGACTTCGGAAAATAGTTAAAGATAAGTGTATAGAAAAAGCAGGAGAAAAAAGGTTTTGTTAATTAGAGGGCGTTTGTTGTGCCTCCATATATTTTTATTATTGACATACAATATTTTAGTAGATATACTAACCAACAATTAGTTTTAAATATGCTACTGATATGTTCGTTAGAGTCAAAAAATCTGCTACCCGTAATGTTAACGCTGTTCAACTAGTAGAAGGGATACGCGATCCCATAACTAATAAAGTAAAACAACGGGTTGTTCGACATATTGGTAGTGCATCAGACCAAGAAGAAATAACTAAACTAATAGAGCTTGCTGAATTCATTAAGGTTGAAATCGCTAGTAGCACTCAACCTAACCTGAATATTGCATGAAAGAATAGAGACAAAACCCTTGTAATACTATATAATATCAGTGTTAAAAGAAGATTACATAGAGGGTTTTGCCATGACAAATTGTACAGGATTAATTTACCAATCGAAAGTAAAAAATCGTCAAATAGAAATAAATTTCACAGGAGGTAATATTAGTAGCGATGGAGGTGTATTATTGCTAAGAGAAGCAGATAAAAGACTTGGTCTAACTAATGAACTGGCTAAGATTTTTCCTGATAAGCGAGATTCTGATAAAATTACTCATACTATTTTAACAATGCTCAAACAGTGTATTTATGGTATTGCTCTTGGTTATGAAGATTTAAATGATCACGATAATTTAAGAAAATGTCCAGCTTTGCAAACAAGTATAGACACACTGGACGATATGGCTAGTAGCTCTACTTTATGCCGTAAATAATGTAAAATATATAGTCGGAATAGCCCAAAATACTAGACTCAACAAGCTGCTTGAGCCATTGATGCAACAATCTAACGAAGCCTTCACAATTAGCAAAGAGAAGCAACGCTTTTTTAGTGAATTTAAATATAAAGCTGATAGCTGGAGTCGTCATCGTAAGATAGTTGGTAAATCAGAAGTAACTAGCCTTGGTGAGAATCCAAGATATATAGTAACTAATTTAGCAGGTAAGCCAGAAGATTTATATGATAAAAATTACTGTGCACGTGGAGATATGGAAAATCGTATAAAAGAGCAACAGTTAGAGCTATTTGCCGATCGCACTTCATGCCATAAATGGTGGGCTAATCAACTCAGACTAATTTTGTCAAGCCTTGCCTATACATTAGTAGAATATATACGTGATAAGTTTTTACAAGGTACTGAATTAGCTAAAGCCTTGGTAGGAACGGTGCGTTTAAAATTGTTCAAAATTGGAGCAGTAATTATTAGAAATACTAGGAGCATTAAATTCTTGTTGTCTTCATCTTATCCTTACCAACATATATGGGATAGTGTTATGAAAAAATTAGCTATAGAATAAGCTAATATACGTCAGTTCGGGATAAGATATAGATGAAATAGTAATAGATAAAAGGATTGTCAAAAAGGAGTGCCTGCAGTATTTATATTTTTAAACAAAAAAACAAACTACAGGCATGAAAAAAGATATCACAGAATTATATAGTTTTATAGATGATTTTTGTAAAATTTATTTGGAGTATGAACAGAGAAAGTTATTACCATCAAATAAGCAAAGAAATCGCTGTTGTAGCATGAGTCTAAGTGAAATGTTAACAATAATAATTATGTTTCATACATCCTATGCTAAGAATTTTAAATTTTTCTATAAAAGTTATATAGAGTGCATGCATAAGGATGATTTTCCCAAAGCCTTGAGTTATAATAGATTTGTTGAATTAATGGCACGATTATTCATACCGCTAAATATGTTGATTCATTTGTTGTTTGGTGAGGAAACAGGTATTTATTTTATTGTCCCAAAATTTGGTTAAAACCTCCGGCTTCAGCCGGAAAAGACTTCAGTCCTTGTTCTAAAATATTTCAATTTACTAATGTTATCATATATATTATTCTCTGAATAGAGAATAATATATATGACTGATTATAGTAAGTCTAGCCACACCGTATTTTACCACCGCTTCCATATCGTTTGGATTACTAAGTATCGATACAAAGTACTCACAGGTAACCTCAGGATTAGAATTAGAGAAATTATTGCTCAGGTAGCAGAATATCTTGGTATCAAAATCATCAATGGAATATTATCTGCCGATCATGTCCATATTATGGCTGAAATTCCACCTCATATATCCATTAGTCAGTTTGTTAAAGCAGCTAAAGGACGTTCATCATATAAAATTCAGCAAGAATTTCCTGAAATTAGAAAAACTTACTGGGGACGCCACTTTTGGGCTAGGGGCTTCTTTAGCTCAACCAGTGGTAATGTCACTGATGATATAATCAATAACTACATTAACAATCATTCAGATGCACATCAGCCTAATAATGTAATGAATATCTCTTTAGAGTAAATCCGTGACTTCTAGTCGCAACTTCAACCTACCAGCTTCAGCTGGTTAGTTATTGAGTGACTCTACAACGATTAAAGCTTGTCACAATAAAAGGCGTTATAGCAATAAAGTTTTTAAAGGATTAGCCAAACATAGTAAATCCTCTA
This sequence comes from Rickettsia endosymbiont of Oedothorax gibbosus, assembly GCF_936269705.1. Classification (NCBI taxonomy): domain Bacteria; kingdom Pseudomonadati; phylum Pseudomonadota; class Alphaproteobacteria; order Rickettsiales; family Rickettsiaceae; genus Rickettsia; species Rickettsia endosymbiont of Oedothorax gibbosus. Next base: position 690,777 of record NZ_OW370493.1, on the reverse strand, counting down.
TGGGGTATTTTTATGGTTTTAAATTACATGTAATAATCAATAATAAAGGGGAGTTTATGGCATTAAAAGTGACCAAAGGCAATGTAGATGATAGGGTTCCAGTACCGGAGTTAACAAAAAGATTAACTGGAATTATAGCAGCTGATAAAGGTTATATTAAGCAAAATTTGTTCTTAAATTTATATGAAAGAGGCTTAAAAATGATTCATGGAATTAAGAAGAATATGGAAAATAAATTAATGGATTTGAAAGAAAAAATCTTACTTCGAAAGCGTAACTTAATTGAAACAGTTTTTGATTATCTAAAAAATAAAATGAACCTTGAACATACTAGACATAGATCACCAATAAATGCCTTTGTCCATATATTATCTACTCTTGTTGCTTACTCATTAAAGAAAAATAAACCTTCAACAAAATTTGATTTTAATCTACATGTTCACAATATCCTTATCCCGAATTGACGTTATTTAATTTGGAGCATCTGAAAACTATTTTTCAGTTGACTTCGTACAAGTAAAGCATATTTCGCTTCACTCGTCCATACCATCATTCCCGCCTACTATTGTCATATATGGACGAGTGAATTTGTCAACAAAGAAAATAAAAAAATAGAGCCACAAAGGAAGCGGTCATATATTCGGCATCGAGTGCCATAATGGTTTCTGCATTCTTATAAATATCCTTGAGTGACCTCTCATTCCCACGGCTTCTAGAGCCTCGACATAATTACGGATTTATTCAGAATACTTATTCATTAACTCTTTAACTTTCGTTCTCTTTATTGTTACTATTCTTTACTCGCAATATTTATCAATTACCAATTTTTATTTAGTTGACATAGTTTCTTCTTTTTTCTCAACTAAACTAATTTGCAACATATTCGCTACCATTGGTGACTACTGCATAAGCAATCCTTGCTAACTTATTTGCTAAACCAACACATATAATATTATATGATTTATTTTCAGCAAATTTCTTCACTGCCCACTGCACTAGTTTATCTTTCGATTCCTTACCACTTTTTGCTCTTATTGCTATTGTCCTTGCGGCTTGAATCAACATAGTTCTGGCATATCTATCTCCCTGTTTGGTAATCCCTCCTAAAACTATCTTATCTCCTGAGCTATGTTGCTTTGGTACCAAACCAAGCGAAGCAGCAAAATCCCTCGGGGTTGGATAACTTTCCATTGGGGCTACCTCAAACAACTAGCATTGATTGCTCCAATGCCAAAAATTGTCTGCAACCTAGTAGCTTTCTCACTTTGCTTATTATTGCTGATAATCAGCTTTTCTAAAGTTTTCTCTTTGTCACATAAATCCTCAATTTCTTTACATTCTAAAAGTAAAATTGACCGTATCCCAGAATTTATATAACCTTTACTATACGCTAACTCTACCTCCAGCCTACATGATTTGCAAAATTTATTTTTACTTAATTTTGTATTATAGCCATATTCACATAAACTTGATATTGTAGAATTAGTTTTTTGCACACGATCTCTGATCGTATTACTTCTAATTTTATGCAAAAATTTTATATCTTGTTCCTCTTTGCTTTTTGGCAGCACAGTTTTTAATTCTGGATCACGAGCCGCTTTGCATATTGCTAACGCATCGTTATAATCATTTTTCTGTTTCGATGTAGCATAAACTTTTACATCTTTTGTTTTCATTAGTTTGACTTGCAAACCAAGCTTAGCAATTTCCTGTGACCAATAATTAGCTCCTCCACATGCTTCCATAGCTACCAATGAACTTTTATCGAGATTGCTTAAATAGGCTATTAACTCATCTCTTGTAACTTTTTGATAACCTATTTTTTTGCCATTTTGATCGACTTGCACCAAGTGCATACTATTTTTTGCTAAATCTATTCCTATTATAGTATTTTTTATGCTATTATTTATCATGGTATGGACCTATTAATTAAATTATTATTTAATTTGGAGCAGCTGAAAACTATTTTTCAGCTGACTCCGTACAAGTAAAGCATATTTCGCTTCACTCGTCCATACCATCATTCCCGTGTAGGCGGGAATCTAGACCCCTGCTTACGCAGGGGTGACACCTTTAAAAGCTCAGCAAAAATTGAACAAGGTTTTCATAAGAGAAGAATAGGAGAGCTGCACACTGAACAGACAAAGATAAAAACTCGCATGGATAAGCTAACAGATTTATTTTTAGATGGCGATCTGACAAAAGCAGAACATGAAGAAAAACGTGAACAGTTAATACAAAAACGTGAGGATGTTGTCAACGAAATAGCAAGTCACGACAATGCCGATGATAAATTTTCAGAATGCCTAATCAACTTAGTAGAATTGGCTTCCGGAGCAGCAGAAGCCTTCAAAGGTTCCAGTGCCGAAGGAAAACGTAAATTGATAAATTTAGTATTTGTTAACCTGGAAATAAAAGGCGGGAAGCTAGACTTTAAGCTACGTCCACCGTTTGACATGTTCGTAAAATGTACCAAAATCGAAGAATGGCGCACCCTAAGGGATTCGAACCTTTGACCTACGGATTAGAAATCCGTTGCTCTATCCAGCTGAGCTAAGGGTGCATATATTCGCAGGCTTTCAAGAATTGCTTTTTACAAATATCATGGTCAGTTCTTTGTCATTCATTTTTATAATTCTTTAAATCTCAAAAGCAATATATTTTCAAAAAACAATTCTTCAAAGCATTTGAATATATAGTCAATTCAGGAGAATTTGGGGCTAGGAGCGATGCCTATAAGTAATAGGCGAGCATTGAGCAACAACGTCTCCAACTTCTCATCAATTGACTATAGATACAAAGCTGTTTATTTTATATCAGCTAAGATTATCTTTTTCAAGTGTAAAAAATAATAATTTTTTAACATAACCATGATTGATTGAAGAAAATTAACTGTATTACTCTCAAGTTCTATTACGAATTTGCTGTTGGGATGATGTCTTGGGCATTGATGATATTATCTTAGTTGGTGTATTGGTTATATGACGTTTTAAGTTACTCTGAATTTGCTTTAATTCACTATTATGTATTAGCAAGTCACTTGCCTCAGAGGAAATAGTTTGCGATATATTGATACTACATCCTTGATTCTTTGCTACTTCTTGTAGCATTGCTTCATATTGACCCTTGGTCACCGGGATAGTGTAAATATGCTTCCCTCTTTGTATATAGCCTATAGCATCTTTATCATCACCGGTAAACTTTAATGATAATGGGTTGGTTATTTCTACTAGTTTTCCTTGCTCGTTATAGTGAGTAGTAAAATAAAGTGCCTTCGAGACCTCAATATTTTCACCTTTCTCATTTTGCACTGGAAATGAAAGATGCACGGCTGTACCAGATGGTTTGATGGCTAATGGCAAATTAATATTGCGATAATTGCTAATCTCTATTTCCGTTACTCCATCTTCTAAAATTACTTTAGTAGAGGTTTTAACCTTAGTTTCTGTTAATTTAAATAATTCTTCATCTTTAACTTTAATAACCCTTGACCTGGTATCAGTTGTATTGTCTATTGGTGGCTGATTGCTCCAAGTTAACGGTTTGAAATTATTAGCCTGATGGATTTTTGCATAGCTTTGCACTTCATCATTCATCGCTTGAGTCACAGTACTCTTTGTAATAGAGTTAGCCCAGGTTTTTTGTATTAATTCGTTGTTATTTTCTACAAATTCTTTAAATTGCTGAGAATTAACAGCAAGATTAGCCACTGAGATTGCTGTAATATTTGCTTCAGCAAGGATGTTTTTTAATGTTGTTTGTTGCTTATCAATAATTTCTTGTCTAAAAGCTAATGTTACCAAATCTACTTTAATTGGGGCTACTTTACTCTGTGCTACTATGGCTGGGACTATTTCAGATGGAGCTAATTTGTAGGGTGAGGTCTGTTCAGTAGCTTGAGTTTCAGTAGTTGTTGTTATCGTGTCATTAATATGCATAACATCTAGTGCTTTTTTAGATGCTACAGATAGATCAGTTCTTTCTAAAGTAGGGTTTGTTAGTGCTTTTTTTTGTTCTTTTACTATTTGAGCTATTTCTTTAATTAAAAGTACTTCTCGAGTTTTATTACCTAAAATATATTCAACATAGTTTCCCTCAGTTTTCTTCTTCAATTCTAGTCTTTTCCTTTGGTCGATTATATTGTTAAAATAATCAAAGTGTTCTTGAACTAATTTTTTTAATTCTGGCTTATTAATTTTTCCCCTTGTTACTAAAAGACCGAGTTTAATTTGCAACCCATATTCTTTTAATGATTGTTGTCTCTTTTGCATAGTTTCTTTAAGAGCATCTTTAACATCAGCAATCTTTATGTTTTCTGGTGCTATATTTTTAAATTTCTGGCTCATTGTCATTTTTGCCCAATTTGCTAGTGCTTTATCACTATAATATTTTGATAATTCAACGAAGCTATTGTCAATAGTATTGTTTAAATCAACTTGTGCAGTATCAAGTAAACCTTTTACAAATAAATCATTATACTTTATGGTACTTGGAAATTCTCTAAAATGATTAGTTGGTCCTAGTAAGGGTAGATGTCTAGACCAAGAATGTGGACGTATCTCATCATCTAATTGGTCAAAACTTCCAGCAAAATCTAACCTAACTAGCCTAGGAGGAATAGTAGAATTGTTAGTATCTCTTACAACTCCTATATTACCTGTATGAATATCAAAATCGCCTATTAATAAGCTAGTTGGAGCTATTTTATCAAAATCGCTATAATGCAGTTCTTCAAAAGCTTTAGTTAAAGTACTAGATAGTAATTCTCTTGTTCCCATAAAAAGCGGTCTTCCTCCGTCTTTTCGCAACCAACCGCCTGGCTTAGTTTTTTTAGACATGTGGTTATCCATATCAACATACATGTCTCCACTGTAATTCTTAAAAAATTCAGATTGCACATATACTTCAGAACCATCATTTTGCAGACCTCCTTCTTGATCTACTTTCGTGGTAAGATGATCAGGTACAATGAGCGAAACTTTGGCACCATGCTCTGGATTTGTTGCCTGAAAAATTTGGGAACCCAAAAACTCTGATATATTTTTTTCAGGCTTATTTTCCTTTTTAACCATAAATAGAATATTATCTTGACTGCTATATATCCCCCCTAATTCTCCAGCTTCATTAGCCCCAAATTCCTTTCTTTTATAATATTGCAAATTGGTAAATTCTGACATTTATTATCCCTATTTAGTTTAACCTGAATTTGATATAACCAGTTATTGCAAATTCGGTTATATCTATAAATATAACAGATTTTTATGCTCCACTAATAGCTATTTTCATTATTTTTGCGGTGTTGCTTATTTTTTTCATTAGACTCTTGCAAATTTTCTTATGATAATAAAAATCTGCTCGCCAAACGTCATTGCGAGACTTGCAATATCTTTCAACGTCATTGTGCATAGGCGTTAGTTTAAGAAGGTAATAATTGGAAAGCCGTCATTGCGAGGAGGCGTGAGTCTCGAAGCAATCCAGAAAGATGTTAAAATGGATTGCTTCGACCATTACATGGTCTCGCAATGACGTATATGCACCCCAACCGTCATTGCGAGCTGATGTATCCCCACGAAATTGTTGCAAAATAGCAAGAATTGATAGAATATCTTCATTATTTAATGATGATGGAGATAGTAGGTTATGGATGTAAAAACAGTATTAAATGAAGTAATAAAAGAACATTGTCCTTTTATACATAACAATCGTTTAAATGCGTTACTTGATGTTGCAGAAGGCTTGCGATATAGTCAGAATTTGTCTTTGAGTGCAATTGGCAGGAACTTGAGTGGTGATAGTAAAGTAAAACATAAAATAAAAAAAGTTGATAGATGTATAGGTAACAAACATTTATATAACGAGGTTGATAATCTCTATAGTGCTTTATCATATTTCATATTTGAGTTTATCAAGCATTCTAATGATGACAGTGTTGTGATTGATTTATGTTATCTTAAAGATGATCGCATGGTACAAATGCTAAGTGCTCAATTTTGTACAAGAGGGATGAGTTTACCTTTGTATCAAGATGTGTTTGAAGAAGGTGAATTAAAGGGCAGAACGGTAGAATTTTTAAATAAATTAAAGAGTATAATACCTGATGGAAAAAGGGTTATTGTGATTATGGACGCTGGCTTTCATATTGAATGGTTTAAGGAAATAGAAAAACAAGGGTGGAGTTGGGTGTGTCGGGTACGACAAGGAAAAGATTTAAAATTAGCTAAGAATGAGGATTGGATATCAGTTGAAAATTTCATGCCATCAATTGGTTCAAAAACGATGGAATGTGGTACGATTCTGCTAACCAAAGCTCATAAATATTCCTGCAGAATGGTTACAACTTGCAAAGTCCCTAAGGGTCGAGTGCAGAAGGTTAGCAGGAATCGTACTAGCAGTAAAACAGCAAATGGTTCATATAACAAAGCTGCAAAAGAACCTTGGATATTGGTAACTAACTTAAGTTCTGATGAATATAAGGGAGCGGAAATAGTGAGGTTATATAGCAAACGTATGCAAATAGAGGAGACGTTTCGAGTGATAAAAAGTCATCAATTTGGTCTTGCTGGAAGATATATTCGAACTTTAGATGTGAATAGATGGGGAGTTTTAATGTTACTATCTGCCATTGTTATTATAACATATTGGGTTATAGGTGTGGTAGGCTATAGCCAAGGTATGCAAAGAATTTTCCAACCTAACACAGTAAAAGATAAAAAGATTTATTCGTATTTTACCCTTGGGAAATTTATTATTGAATTTAATGAGTCTGTCCTATAGTTTGTGTAAGTTGCAAAGAAAGCAGTAAGAGATTACTGTAAAAAAAGTAACTTAAGCAAGCAAGGAGGAATTATGGCTAAAAAATTAGATACAGATAAAGATACATTAAACATCAGTAATCAGCTAGTAGAAGAATTATTATCAAAAGCAGATCCATCGGAGTTATTTGGTCGAGATGGTTTATTTCAACAGCTAAAGAAGCAAATAGTTGATAAAATATTAGCAAGTGAGTTGGATCATGAATTAGGATATTCAAAACATAGCAAGATGGCAAAAGTAGATAATAATAGTCGTAATGGTAGCTATGAGAAGACAGTAATTGATGGGGATGGTCGTAAGCTGACAGTAGAAGTACCAAGAGATCGGGAAGGAGAGTATAATCCTCAATTAATACCAAAAGGGCTGAGGAGATTTAATGGATTTGATGAGAAAGTGATATCCCTTTATGGTCGCGGTATGACAGTCAGCGAGATCCGAGGGCATTTAGAAGAAATATATCAAACTGATGTATCTGGTGACTTGATATCCACCATAACAGATGGGGTAATAGAAGAAGTAACTAGGTGGCAAAATCGTTGTTTAGATAGGGTGTATCCAATATTATACTTGGACTGTATCTATGTAAAATCTAGAGACAATCACATAGTAATAAATAAAGCAGTATATTTAGCACTTGCTGTAAATATAGAAGGGAAAAAGGAGTTACTTGGCATTTGGATAGGCAAAAATGAAGGTGCTAAATTTTGGATGCAAGTAGTTACTGAGTTAAAGAATCGAGGAATTGAACAAATTTATGTTGCTTGTGTGGATGGTTTAAAGGGCTTTCCAGAAGCTATAAGCAGTGTATTCCCGAGTACTATAGTACAATTATGTATTGTACATATGGTTCGCAATTCAGTAAAGTATGTGTCATATAAAGATTTAAAAGAGGTCACATCAGATCTAAAACAAATTTATACAGCTAATAATGACGAAATGGCACGTTTAAAACTTCAGCAATTTGGTGTAAAATGGGATAAAAAATATCCGGTAATTTCTGATATTTGGCAACGTAATTGGTCTGGGATAATACCGTTTTTTGCCTTTCCTGAAGAGAACAGAAAGGTAATTTATACTACTAACACTATAGAATCTGTAAATCGTCAAATTAGAAAAATTATCAAAAATAAGGGGGTGTTTCCAGATGATAAGTCAATTCAAAAAATAATATTTTTATCCCTACAAAATGCAGCCAAAAAATGGACCATGCCTATTAAAGATTGGTCTTTAGCTTTAAATCAATTTGAAATACTTTGTGGAGATTTTAAATATGATTTATTGGAAAATAAAAAATGAACTTTGTGAGTAGACCTAACCAATTGCTTGGTTAAGCCCCTCCTCAGAACCGGACATGCAGAGCTACCGCATCCGGCTCCCGAAAGGTAAGATAGGCTTGTACCCTATTTTTTTTTGTTGGTTTTAGAACATTGAAATGGTCTTCCACTTATTTGGAAAGTCGACCCTTTTGAGTATTTCAGCTAATCTTTGCCAATTCATCTTACGCTTCCCACCCATTCTATTAAACCACCCATATATTGCTCGCCTAGTTTGGTGAATAAATGAACTTACTCGTCTTTGATTATCTGATATACCATGATAATTGATCCACCCCTTTGTAGCTCTAATGACTTGCAATAATATCTGTTCTTTGCCCCTCTCATTAAGGTGACTTCGTAGATATTCTCTTAGCCCTTTAAGCTTCTCGGTAAATCGATCTTTCCTTGTGGTATATTTTAATCTCCATATGTTACCAAACCTTGATTTACCCCAATAGCAAGTAAAGCCAAGAAAATTATAACTCTTGATCTTCTTACCTTGCTTAGCTAAGTCCTCAGCATGGTATCTACCGGACTGAATCATCTGCGATTTAGCTTCATTGATGTTCAAGCCATACTTGTTTAATCTTTTGGGCAAAACCTCATAAAACTTCCTCGCGTCTTCTTCATTCTCAAAGACGAACACCATATCGTCACAATACCTCACCATTCCAGTTTGCCCTCTTATGTTTTCCTTGCTGATTTTAGCAAACCAACAGTCAATAACATAATGTAGGAAGACATTTGCCAAAATTGGTGATGTTTTAGACCCTTGGCGGCATCCTTCCTTGTTAGTAACTGTAATGCCGTTTTCTATAATTGGTGTTTCCATCAGTTTCATAACTAGTCTTAGGAATCTTTTGTCAGATATTCTCTTTCTTAGGAATCCCATCAACTCAGAATGTTTGATTGAATTGAAGCACTTAGTTATATCAATTTCAACTACAGCTCCTTTATTGAAGTTATACGTAAGTCTATTCAACTCCTTAAGTGCATCATGGGCGTTTAATTTAGGTCGAAACCCGTAAGAACATTTTAAGAATATTGGCTCGAACACTGAGTTTAATATCTTGCTTACTGCCGACTCGATTATCTTGTCTTCAAAGCATGATATTACCAAAGGTCTTTTGCCTCCATCTTCTTTTGGAATCAATGTAATTCGTGCAGGTTTAGCTTGATATTGCCCCTTGCGAATTTTAGTAAGGAGCGAGAGCAAATTTGCTTCCAACTTCTTACCATAAACCGCTTTGGTTATACCATCTATTCCTACAGCTTTCTTGCTATCAAGTTCCTTATATTGTTCTTCTAACATCTTTAAATCAATAATATGTCCAAGATTATTAAACTTTATGTCTTGATTTTGTGATGATAGCAACTTTATACGCTCAAGTTTCGTTGACCATGTATTTCCGTCTATGCTGTGTACGGTCATTGTTTCCCTCTTACGTTCTTACCTTTCTGTCAGCCCTTCGCTCCACTCCCATTACGAAGCTTCATCACTACTACAACTGACTCAGCCATCCTTAACACCATCTCCAAAGCCTTATGTTTCGGCACTTGTACTTTGAATACTTACTTAACTCAGTAAGAGTTATAAGGACTTCTCAAGTTGTGTCATTAATCTCTACAAACTCGCTGACGCCTGAGACCCCGATGGTTGAAAACTTTCGGATTTTCGCTAGTTTGACCTCTAGTTTTCTCTTGTCTACTGCGTTGTGTAGCACATCGACTTCCACTACCAATATCATTTCAGGGCTATCACGTTCACCATTTGGTTTCGGCTCGGATGTTTCGCTGTCTACGCTTTACTACTGTCGTTACCTTCAGCAGCACAAGACTCGCTATATGGTGGAGCTAGCTACTCCTTCCATAACAGGACTTTCACCCGTAAGATTAATGCACCTTATCTTGACGCACACACAAATTAAATGATTGACTCAATTTAATTATTTGCATGCCATAAAACCATTGGTAGAACCCCTGGCATCTATTATAAAGACGGAGCTTTGTCGTGCTTAATTTCGTGGGGATACATCAGATTGCGAGGAGGCGTTAGCCTCGAAGCAATCCATATGACAATTTATGGATTGCCACGCTCACATACGTTCGCTCGCAATGACGGAAAAGCTATCTAAAACCCGCTTTACCTTCTAACTTTCAACAGTTGTGCCTCATATACCAAGAAAGTTTAAAAAATCTCGTAATTCCTGACGAGCAGCTACATGAGATATACTAAGTGTTTTACCATGATTAGCTGTTGTTAAGTCAAGTAATGTTAGCCCTTGTAAAAATAATTCCCGAAAAATTACTCTTTCACTAAAGCCTGGAGCAATCTTAAAGCTAATTCTTTTTGCTAATTGTTCAAGAGCAGCCCCCACTTTCCTTTTATTTACTGCATCCAAGTTGCTTAATCGATTACGCATAACAATCCAGTTAATTGTCTCGCCATTACGATTAGCTTTCTGCATCTTTTGCTCCCAAATCATTTGACTATAGATTGATGGGGCAATAATTGACAAATTGTCAGCGTTAACTTTGGCTAATACATCAAAATCAAGAAAACTGTCGTTAATTGGGGTAATTACCGTATCAGCATAAGAATGAGCTAATCTAGATAAGAAAGAGTAGCTTCCTGGTGTATCGATTACTAGATAATCAGCATTTTTTGTCTGTTCAATTATCTGTTCAAACCTAGTTCTTTCATCCTCTTCTTTAAGTGCAACGACTTGTTCTTGACTTTCAGTCAAATGAAAATGCTGAGAAGTTTTAACCGTATTGTCCGGGTTCTTTAAATTGTAATCATCTCTGTTCTTTAAATAATTTGTTAAAGACCCCTGACGTGAATCAGTATCAATACTAGCAACCGTATAACCATTATACAATAAACCGGTAATTAGATGCATGGAGCAGGTACTTTTACCAGCTCCACCTTTTTCAGCCCCAAGTACAAAAATACGATTTGTTTGATTATTTTTCATAGTGATCTTGAATAAATTGATTAAGAAGTCTTACACCATAACCTACTGCTCCTTTAGGACCAAGGGGATTGCCTTTTTTATTATAGGCAACACCGGCAATATCAAGATGCACCCAAACCATACCTTCTTTAATAAAATTCCCTATAAACTGAGCTGCTGTACAACTACCAGCGGTTCCAGGGACGTTGCCAATATTAGCAAGATCAGCAATGTCTGACTTTATCATCTCATCAAAATCTTTATGTAGAGGCATACGCCATAATTTTTCATTAACTTTATTGCCAACATCTATTAGCTTACCAGCTAATTCATCATTATTGGTAAAGCACCCAGCATAAGTTTTACCAAGAGCGACAACAATAGCTCCAGTAAGGGTAGCCAGATCGATTACACATTGAGGCTTAAACTTTTCTTGAGTATACCAAATTGCATCAGCCAAGACTAACCGACCTTCTGCATCAGTATTATCCACCACCACTGTTTTTTTGGACATAGTGGTTACCACATCTCCTGGTCGTTGAGCATTGCCTGAAGGCATATTTTCTACAAGACCAACAACCCCGACCACATTAACTTGTGCATTACGACTAGCCAAAGCCATGATTGCTCCAACTACTGCAGCTGAACCGGCCATATCATATTTCATATCTCCCATATTGGCTGCTGGTTTAATAGAAATCCCACCACTATCAAAAGTAACCCCTTTACCAACAAAAGCGACAGGTGGGGTATCATCATCCAAGCCATTATATTGCATTACTACAAGTTTGGATTCATTTTGTGAACCTTGTCCAACACCAAGTAAAGCTCCCATACCAAGATTTTTCATTTCTCTTTCACCGATAATGATAATTTCAACTCCTAGCGGTTCAAGATGTTCTAATATTTTTTCAGAGTAAGATTGAGGATTTTTTATATTGGCTGGTTCATTTATCATATCTCTGGCAAAAAATACTGCCTCAGCTAATGATCTTTTATCATTAAACAATTCCTCTGCTTTAGACTGATCATCTATAGAAATCTCAAGAGAGTCTACAACAAATTTTTCTCCTTCACTTTGAGTAGTTTTGTATTTATCAAATCTATATGAAGCAAGCAAACAGCCGCTAGCTATAAGAGAAGCAACAATAGCTGGTTGATGTTGTCCGATATTATGAGAAATTTTTATGCCAATAGTACTAATTTTACTGCAAGTACTACAGGATAAGATTCTTCCTCCAAGCTCTTCAATGCAAGAGGTTGTTAATTTTGTTTCATCACCAGTGCCAACCATAATTAAATATTTTATTTCTCCATCCTTAGCGATAGAATTAACAATTTTAATTTGTCCAAATTTTCCAGTAAATAGTAATTTATTTTGAATAGTTTTAGAAATTAAACCATGATGTTGTTGATCAAGTAGTAATAAATTACTGTCTAATTTCAGCTGTTCACTAATAAACACTATAGTTGCTTGATTATTTGATAATTCCTTACTGATGAAGTTAATGTTATTGAGCATAAATCCCTCTTATAATTTAATGGTCTAATTCTATTGATGTATGTTTACTTTGCAAGTATAAAAAATCCTATATAGTCAATTCAGGAGAATTAGGTAGCAGGAGTGACGACGTTACCAACTTCTCATCAATTGACTATAGTCAATATAAGTGATTATTTGAGTATACTATAAAATTTTCTTCCACTAAGTGAAAAAGTGATTAATTTTATATTTATAGATGCATGTGCCTATAATTCGTCATTCCCGCGAAGGCGGGAATCTAGACCCCTGCAGGGCTGACATTAAGTAACCTTCTCGAGTTAGCTATATAAAATATTTAAAAAATTATTATATTTTTTTAAATTTATACTTAGTGCTAGTCAAATTTTATTCTATAATGATATTGTTTTAAGATATAGGAGGCAGCCTTCTAGGATAAAACCAAGTAAGGAGTACGCCAAATAATAAAGAGAGATTTAGTAACAAATTCCATTCTGTCATCGATATGCCAAATAATTTAACTGTTGCTTTGGTACAACTCGTGATCGGTTGGCTATAAAATATCTCTTTAATATCTTGGATGGATAAGTGTTTTGGAATATGGATTAAAGTTGAGCAAAGAGCACTTGGATTAACTATTCCCCTTTCTACGGTACTATGATAGCCTGCTAATATGCAAGCACCTAATAAATTTAGAGTGATAAAAAATAAAGTATATTTGCTTATTTTTTTAATAATTAATGCTACAACTGAAATCTTGATGATAAATAAATATGGGAATCTTTGATAAATACATAAAGGACAAGGTATAAAATGTAATATATATTCAACAAAATAAGCTAAAGATAAGGCAAAGATGCATATGCAAATTAGGGTTATATGTAAAATTCTAAAGCTATCTTTACGAAGAAAATGTACAATAGAAGGAATAGTCATAAGTGAATAATAATTTTTAATCGGCTATTGTCTAAGAATATTGTAAAAAACTCAAGAGATATATTTATAAATTTACAAAAAACCATGTATATTTATAATCTTGGTAACTCACCTTATGCATGGCATTTAAAAGTCATATAGGAAAATAGTTTGGCGTCATTGCGAGGAGCTACTTTAGTAGCGACGAAGCAATCTAATGAATGTGGGTTGCCACGACCACTACGTGGTCTCGCTAATAGCGTCTTGTACTTTTCTGGAATTTTTAAATTATCATGGGGTTTATGCGTAAGGTGAGTTGGTAAATTGAATCAAACTTATGGATATTATAGATGTCAGAATTAGAAATTTTAGAAGATGCTGTTAAATCAAATGCTTGGACTTTTTTAGAAGCAAAAAGAATATTAGATCAATTGGGCGGCAAAACCCCAGCTAAAGGCTATGTATTATTTGAAACGGGCTATGGACCGTCAGGGTTACCGCATATTGGTACATTTGCAGAGGTTGCTAGATCTATAATGGTGCAAGAAGCGTTTAAACAGCTATCGAATATTCCAACTAAGATGTTCTGTTTTTCTGATGATATGGATGGTCTGCGTAAAGTTCCAAGTAATATCCCCAACCCTGATATGGTGGCATTGCATATTGGCAGACCTCTAACATCTGTGCCAGATCCTTTTGGTGAGTGTGAAAGTTATGGGCATTACATGAACTCCAAACTTCGCTCATTCTTAGATAAATTTGGTTTTAAATATCAATTTGTTAGTAGTACAGAATGTTATAAATCCGGTTTATTTGATCAGATGATGCTAAAAGTCATAGACAAATATGATGAGATAATGGCTCTAATGTTACCAACCTTTCGAGCCGAAAGAAAAGCAACCTATTCGCCTTTCATGCCGATTTGTCCAAAAACCGGCATTGTCCTGCAAGTACCTATTAGCAAGGTTGATCGTTTAAACGGCACTATTAGCTATCAAGACGAAGAAGGAAAATTGGTTGAAGTTCCTGTGACCAAGGGGCATTGCAAACTACAATGGAAACCTGATTTTGGTATGCGTTGGGCTTCGCTACAAGTTGACTATGAAATGTATGGCAAAGAGCATATGAATAATGCTAAATTATATTCAGAGATTTGTCGAATTTTGGGTGGCATTGAACCAGTACAATTTTTTTATGAATTATTTCTTAATGAAGATGGAGAGAAAATTTCTAAATCTACAGGCAACGGTATTACAGTTGATCAATGGCTACAATATGCCCCCATGGAAAGTATGTCACTATTTATGTACCAAAACCCAACAAGAGCTAAGCGTTTACATTTTGATGTAATACCTAAAAATGTTGATGAATATATTACATTTAATAAAAAATATCATTTAGAAACTGATCAAGTAAAGCGTTTTGCTAATCCAGTACACCATATTCATCATGGGAATGTGCCTATTATCGAAACTTTTGGCATTAGTTTTAGCTTATTGCTCAATCTAGCATCAGTTTGTAATCCGGAAGATAAATCGGTACTTTGGGGATTCATCAGTCAGTACGCTCCAGATGCGACACCGCAAAATGCTCCGTACCTTGATCATTTAACAGATTTTGCCATTGGTTATTATAATGACTTTATTAAAGCGAATAAGTGCTATTTAATGCCTAATGTTCAGCAAAAAGTTATCTTACAAGAAATTAGCACTATGTTATCTGCTTTACCAGTAGATAGTACTTCCGAACAGATTCAGGAGAAAATTTATGATATAGGTAATAATCATGGTTATCATAATTTACGAGATTATTTTAAAGAATTATATCAAATATTACTTGGTCAAACTGAAGGACCAAGGCTTGGATCTTTTTTTAAACTTTTTGGTATTCAAGATACTATAAATTTGATTGATGAAAAAAATAAGGCTTGACCAGCATTTAGTAGAATGCCAATTAGTTGATGATATTAACATCGCACGAAGCTTAATAATCCAAGGCAAAGTATATGTTAATCAGCAGCAAAATACTAAACCAGGTACGGGAATATCAATTGATACTCGTGATATTATTATAAAACGCCCGATACATGATTATGTATCACGAGGGGCGTTAAAATTAATTGCTGCTCTAGACCATTTCAATATTGATCCACAAGGGCTGATTTGTCTAGATATAGGCTCTAGTACTGGTGGTTTTACTGAGGTTTTGCTTCGTAGAAAGGCTGAAAAGATTTTTGCAGTAGATGTCGGATATGGCGAACTACATCATAAACTGCGTAATAACCCTACAATTTCAGTAATTGAAAGAACTAATGCCCGGTATTTAACAATTGAGCAAATTAGTGTGCCACCAGATATTATCGTTTGTGATGCCAGCTTCATTAGCCTTACTACCATATTACCCACTGCATTTGGTTTAGCAAAAGATAATTGCCGTCTAGTTGCCTTAATTAAGCCGCAATTTGAAGTGTCCAAGAATGAGGTCGGGAATGGTGGTATTGTTAGAAGCCAACTCTTACATCAAAGAGTATGTGATAAAATTTAACAATGGCTAGAATCAAATTATAATTTTAACATATTTGGGGTAATACCCAGCCCTATTCTAGGAGCAAAAGGCAACCAGGAATTTTTAATTTATGGACAACGTAGCCCTGTTATTCCTATTACTATAGTCAATTGATGAGAAGTTGGGGGCGTCGTCGCTCGTCTATTACTTATAGGCGTCGCTCCATCGCTCCTAGCCCCAAATTCTCCTGAATTGACTATATATCCGAGTCACAACATATATCTTTAAACGCAAAATTTGTCATATATGGACGAGTGAATTTGTCTATAGTACCCTACAATTTTGAGAAGATGAAGAAGAATGGTTGATTTAGAGTGGTGTGAAGTAGTATAAGGTAGGTATTTTTATAACAAAATGCATAATATAATACTTCAAGAATTGATTTTATATATAGACGGAAATAAATCAAGATTAAAATGTTTGGTTGGTATGGTAATTAGTTTGCTGACGGGCAGCTCAATTTATCAAAAAGGTTTAGCACTTGGTATTTTAGGTGATGCTAAAGCGACGTCAAAAACTCATAGAATTTATCGTTTTTTAAAAGATTTTAATTTTGATTATATGAAGGTTGGCTATTTGCTATTAAGCTTTTTTGCTTCAAAAAATTATGTCGTAGCAATGGATAGGACAAGTTGGAAATTTGGTAAATCCGATATTAATATTTTATTTTTAGTAATGGTAATTGGTAAAATATCGGTGCCAATATTCTGGAAGACTTTGTCGCATGGTGGCGGGTGTTCTGCAGAATTTATGAAGGAATTTTTACAGAAATTTATTAATAATTTTGGCGTTGAAAGAATAAAATATTTGCTTGCTGATAGAGAATTTATGAATAAAGAATGGTTAGACTAAGGTGGTCCCCTTTGTCTAGACAAAAATTTAGATAAATAGAGATATAATTCACAAAAATTAAATTGTTGTTTTTATACAATATTTTTTTCAAAATATACACATTCTGGAGTTTTATAATCCAAAGCTTGAGAGTCTGTCCTATAGTTTGTGTAAGTTGCAAAGAAAGCAGTAAGAGATTACTGTAAAAAAAGTAACTTAAGCAAGCAAGGAGGAATTATGGCTAAAAAATTAGATACAGATAAAGATACATTAAACATCAGTAATCAGCTAGTAGAAGAATTATTATCAAAAGCAGATCCATCGGAGTTATTTGGTCGAGATGGTTTATTTCAACAGCTAAAGAAGCAAATAGTTGAGAAAATATTAGCAAGTGAGTTGGATCATGAATTAGGATATTCAAAACATAGTAAGATGCCAAAAGTAGATAATACGTCAGTTCGGGATAAGATATAGATGAAATAGTAATAGATAAAAGGATTGTCAAAAAGGAGTGCCTGCAGTATTTATATTTTTAAACAAAAAAACAAACTACAGGCATGAAAAAAGATATCACAGAATTATATAGTTTTATAGATGATTTTTGTAAAATTTATTTGGAGTATGAACAGAGAAAGTTATTACCATCAAATAAGCAAAGAAATCGCTGTTGTAGCATGAGTCTAAGTGAAATGTTAACAATAATAATTATGTTTCATACATCCTATGCTAAGAATTTTAAATTTTTCTATAAAAGTTATATAGAGTGCATGCATAAGGATGATTTTCCCAAAGCCTTGAGTTATAATAGATTTGTTGAATTAATGGCACGATTATTCATACCGCTAAATATGTTGATTCATTTGTTGTTTGGTGAGGAAACAGGTATTTATTTTATTGACTCTACAACGATTAAAGCTTGTCACAATAAAAGGCGTTATAGCAATAAAGTTTTTAAAGGATTAGCCAAACATAGTAAATCCTCTATGGGGTATTTTTATGGTTTTAAATTACATGTAATAATCAATAATAAAGGGGAGTTTATGGCATTAAAAGTGACCAAAGGCAATGTAGATGATAGGGTTCCAGTACCGGAGTTAACAAAAAGATTAACTGGAATTATAGCAGCTGATAAAGGTTATATTAAGCAAAATTTGTTCTTAAATTTATATGAAAGAGGCTTAAAAATGATTCATGGAATTAAGAAGAATATGGAAAATAAATTAATGGATTTGAAAGAAAAAATCTTACTTCGAAAGCGTAACTTAATTGAAACAGTTTTTGATTATCTAAAAAATAAAATGAACCTTGAACATACTAGACATAGATCACCAATAAATGCCTTTGTCCATATATTATCTACTCTTGTTGCTTACTCATTAAAGAAAAATAAACCTTCAACAAAATTTGATTTTAATCTACATGTTCACAATATCCTTATCCCGAATTGACGTATAATAATAGTCGTAATGGTAGCTATGAGAAGACAGTAATTGATGGGGATGGTCGTAAGCTGACAGTAGAAGTACCAAGAGATCGGGAAGGAGAGTATAATCCTCAATTAATACCAAAAGGGCTGAGGAGATTTAATGGATTTGATGAGAAAGTGATATCCCTTTATGGTCGCGGTATGACAGTCAGCGAGATCCGAGGGCATTTAGAAGAAATATATCAAACTGAGGCTCTGTACAAATAAGTATAATGGTTCCAATATTTTGGACAGAAAAATAAGAAAAATGAGATAGAATTCTTTAGCAAACAAGGAGAGCTAGAGATGAAAAAACAAGTAAGGCAATATAGTGCTGAGGAGAAAGCCAAAATTGTCATAGAAGCAATTAAGGGAGAGCTAACAATAGCCCAGATAACCAGTAAGTATGGTGTTCATGCAACACAGATAAGTAACTGGAAAAAACAAGGTCTTGAGTTGTTAGTACAAGGTTTTAAGAATAAAACACAGAGTGCTGATCCAAATCAGCAGGGGTTAATCAAGAATCTATATGAGCAAATTGGTCAGTTAAGCGTTGAGTGTGACTGGCTCAAAAAAAAATCTGCATTGTTTGGAATTAAAGGTTAGGTGTAATATGATAGAGCCTAATCATAATAAGTTAACAATTGTACAACAGTGTAAGTTATTGGATATTAGCAGGTCAACCTATTACTATCAACCTACTGGTATTAGTGAACAAGATATCAAGATTATGGCAATAATTGATGAGACCTATACTATGCATCCATATTATGGTATGCGGCGGATGGCTAAATATTTACAAGCCCAAGGTTTTTCGGTAGGTCATAAAGCTGTTAGACGTTACTACAAGATAATGGGTCTTGAAGCTGTTTATCCTAAAATAAATTTAAGCAAGAGGAATCAAGTGCATAAAATATATCCTTATTTACTAAAAGGATTAGAAATAGTATTGCCAAACCAGGTTTGGAGTGCAGATATAACGTATATAAGACTGAGCCAAGGGTTCGTATATTTAGTAGCTATTATTGACTGGTATAGTCGTTATATTCTAAGTTGGCGAATCTCCATTAGTTTGGAAAGTGAATTTTGTGTAACAGCCCTTGAAGACGCTATAGAAAAATATGGTATGCCAAAAATATTTAATACTGATCAAGGAGTACAATTTACCTCGGAGAATTTTATTAGTATGCTAAAGCTACATAATATCTTGATTAGTATGGATGGTAAGGGACGAGCCTTAGATAATATTTTTATTGAACGTTTTTGGCGATCATTAAAACAGGAAAAAATTTATCGGATTATTTTAACAACAGTAAAGGAGGCAAAGACAGCAATTAACGAATATATGGACTTTTATAATAGACAAAGGATGCATCAAGCTTTGGATTATAAAACTCCAGAATGTGTATATTTTGAAAAAAATATTGTATAAAAACAACAATTTAATTTTTGTGAATTATATCTCTATTTATCTAAATTTTTGTCTAGACAAAGGGGACCACCTTAGTTATATAAAAATATAATATAACAAAAGGAGAAATTATAATGCGTCACAAACAAAATGAAGCAATGAATCAAGCAATAGATTTATTAATAAATAATGATACAGATATATCAACTTTATTTAAAGAGGATGGTTTATTAAAACAATTAACCAAAAGGCTTGTAGAGAAGGCATTGCAGTCAGAGATGAATAATCACTTAGGATATGATAAATATTGTCATACTGATAGCAATAATGTTCGTAATGGTAGTAAAGTAAAGAATCTAGTAACAAATAATGGAGTTGTAGAGATTGAGGTTCCAAGGGATAGAAGTAGTACATTTGAACCTGCATTAATTCCGAAGCGTCAAAGACGTATTGAAGGATTTGATGATAAAATAATATCGTTATACGCTAAAGGAATGAGCTTATCTGATATTAAGATTCAAATGCAAGAATTGTATGGAGCTGACGTTAGCGAAAGTTTGATAAGTCAAATTACTGATGATGTAATTGAGGATGTCAAGATATGGCAAAGCCGACCATTGGATCGAGTATATGCTATAGTATTTTTTGACTGTTTAGTAGTAAAAGTACGTCAAGATAAACGAATTATCAATAAGTCTGTATATGTAGCATTAGGTATTGATTTATCTGGAAGGAAGGATATTTTAGGATTGTGGAACAGTGAAAATGAAGGAGCTAAATTTTGGCTTGGTAATTTTACTGAGATGAAGAACAGAGGTATGCAAGACATGCTTATTGCTTGCAGTGATAATTTAACCGGTATGTCTGAGGCAATAGAAGCAGTTTTTCCGAAAACCGAACATCAATTATGTATTGTACATCAGATTAGAAATAGTTTAAAATATGTATCATATAAAGACCGAAAAGAATTAGCGGCTGATTTAAAGCCTATATATACTGCTAGCACAGAGGAAGAAGCACATCTTGCTTTAGAATCTTTTGAAGCTAAATGGAGTAAACAGTATCCACAAATTGCTAAATCTTGGTATGTTCATTGGGAAAATTTAATGGTTTTTCTAGAATACCCTGAGGCGATAAGGAAAGTAATATACACAACTAATAGTATAGAATCTGTCAATAGCCAATTACGTAAGGTTACTAAGAATAAAAGGGTTTTTCCAAATGATAATGCCGTTTTTAAGACCTTATATTTGGCAATTGATTATATGACCAAGAAATGGGTTATGCCGATTCCGAACTGGAACGCAGCTATGGCTCACTTTTTGATAAAATTTGAAGGTAGAATTTAAGCCCTATGAAAAATTTACACACTTAATTAGAAAGGCTCTAGGAGGCTGCTTGCAATAACTTTTTCTAAATTGTCCTAGCCCCCTCTTTTTTATTATGTGGAGGTGGTGATATTGATATTTTAGATGACATATGTGATTTTGCTGCCTGTCCTACAATTTTTGCTTTATCATGCAATTGCTCAAGTGTCACTATCTTGCTTTTATCGTAAGAATATCCGTGCCATTTATCTTTTAAATACTGACAAATTTTTTCAACAAAATTTTTCCTTGGAACTATCACATCCGATGAAGTAGCTCGATCTTTTACTAAATCTTCAGAAAATTTCTTTATTGTATATTTGTCTGGTTGATCAATAAATTTACTTAACTGCCCAGCAGTTTCTTTAGCAATATCGTTAATTGACTCTGCACTTAATTTATCGGTTTTTTTATCTTTTTGAGCTTCGATTGCTTGATCAATTTGTTTTACTAACAAATCAGCTAAAGCCTCTTTAACACCATCTAGTTTTTTTAATGTTGTTATTGCTTCAGTCTCGTCTTGTTCAGAATGTAAAATTTTTGAAATTTTTTCTGTTACAGCTGTTTTATATTGTTCAGCATTAAGAGGAGCAGTTACTAATTGCTTTGATACAGTACCATTAGTCTCAATAATTGCTGTTGGATTCTTAGCAGGAATATCTGTTTGGATTGCTTTTAAGTCATTAATAATTTGACTAGCAATCTCTCCAGTACCAGCTACATCAATTACTACTTGTTCTGTTGGAGCGGTGTCTCCTAATTTTCCTAGTGTAGCTGTAATATTTATCGCCATAAAATCTTGGCTATTAAATTTTGTACCTACCATATTTCTCAAGTCTGAATATGGAGTCAAAGCTTCCATACTACAATCAAACATGAGTCTCTGTCCTCCAACATATGATACATTATTATCTTTATCTATAATAATTTTGGACATATTGCCATCTCTCATCCATTCCTTCGTAGGATCAAATCCATAATGTACTGGTGGATTTACTCTCAGATGAGTAAATCCACCAGTACCAGCAGCTATACCACTTTGATAATTTGCTGCTAAAATATATTCTGTTTGTTGGGTTGATAATTTATAATCATTGGTTAATGTCTCTTTCATATCTTGATAGGTTATTTGATGATCCTTACCTTTAACTAGCTTGCACTGAGCTACCAGGTTTACTAGCTTTCCGTCTGGAGTTTCAATATAGAAAACACCACGTTCTATATCTCTGTTACATCTTCTTTGTAGTTCAACAGACTTAGTATCATTTTGATACTCTTTGTCATATTTGGGATCAAAAGATTCTGCTATATATTGTAAGGCTTGATCATTATTTTGAGCAGCATCATCAGATGTAAAACTATGTGATTTCATAATATTTCCTTAAATTACATTATAACTAACCCGTTAAGGTTTTATAGTCAATTGACTATAACTCTTTCTAAATTGTCCTAGCCCCCTCTTTTTTATTATGTGGAGGTGGTGATATTGATATTTTAGATGACATATGTGATTTTGCTGCCTGTCCTACAATTTTTGCTTTATCATGCAATTGCTCAAGTGTCACTATCTTGCTTTTATCGTAAGAATATCCGTGCCATTTATCTTTTAAATACTGACAAATTTTTTCAACAAAATTTTTCCTTGGAACTATCACATCCGATGAAGTAGCTCGATCTTTTACTAAATCTTCAGAAAATTTCTTTATTGTATATTTGTCTGGTTGATCAATAAATTTACTTAACTGCCCAGCAGTTTCTTTAGCAATATCGTTAATTGACTCTGCACTTAATTTATCGGTTTTTTTATCTTTTTGAGCTTCGATTGCTTGGTCAATTTGTTTTACTAACAAATCAGCTAAAGCCTCTTTAACACCATCTAGTCTTTTTAATGCTGTTATTGCTTCAGTCTCATCTTGTTCAGAATGTAAAATTTTCGAAATTTTTTCTGTTACAACTGTTTTATATTGTTCATCAGTAAGAGCATCAGCTACTAATTCCTTCGATAAAGCAACATTACTCTTAATAATTGATGAAGGATCTTTGGCAGGACAGGATGCTTTGATTGTTTCTAACTTGCCAATAAATTGATTAGCGACCACTCCAGTGCCAGCTACATCAATTACTACTTGCTCTATTGGAGCAGTGTCCCCTAATTTTCCTAGTGTAGCTGTAATATTTATTGCCACAAAATCTTGGCTATTAAATTTTATCCCCATCATATTTTTAAGATCTGCATTTGAAGAAAAAACTTGCTTACTACAATCAAACATGATTTTTTGTCCACCGACACATGATAGATTATTATCTTTATCTATAATAATCTTCGACGCAACACCATCTCTTAGCCATTCATTCATCATAACATCCGTACCATCCTTATAGTAACAATCATCGTATGTTTTTGCTTTCAGTTTGTAAAATCCAGCAATACCTCCAGCTATACCACCTTGATAATTTGCTGCTAAAATATATTCTGTTTGTTGTTCTGACAAGTTATAATCATTGGTTAATGCCTTATGCATGTCTTGATAGGTTACTTTATACTCATCATCTTTACCTACCTTACACTGAGCTACTAGGTCTACTAGCCCCCTATCTGGAGTCTCAATATAAAAGACCGCTTTTCGTTCTATATCCTTTTCAAGTCTACGTTGTACTTCAATCTCATCTTTATAATCTTTGTCATATTTAGGATCAAAGCATTCTGCTATAAATTGTAATTTTTTATCCGAACTTTGTATAGCATCATCAGATATAAAACTATGTGATTTCATAATATCTCCTTAAATATCTTTAGTTGCTTAATTTCTCTGCTATCAAAATCACAGTCTCTCTGCCATCTAGAGACCATATTTTTGATTTATACTTTAATCCAGCCATTTCACATTCAATTATTCTAAAATTATGTTTTTTAAAGATGGTAGTTAGTACATCTTGATCCATAAACATAAACGGTTCATCATTAATTGACGCAAGCTGGTTAGAGCTAGTAACGGAGGTGTTTAGCCACTTTTTTACAGATTGGACATAACCAGGAAATGGTTCTTTATTTAATACTCTTTTCTCATATTCAGGAATAAACCTTTCATAACGCTTAACATATGGCGTAATAGCAATTGCATAAACCCTTCCTCCATCTTTTAACAGATTAAATATGTTAGCAACTGCCTTATCTAATTGCTCTGGAGAAAAGAAATGTAAAACATGGGCTATCAAAATAGCATCATACTTATCATGAATTTCTAAGTTTGAAGTAATATCACCAGAGATAAATTTAATTTTATCTAAAGTTGATTGGTTTAATTTTAATGTTTCTATGTTGTGTGCTGCAATAAAAAGATGACGCTCATCAAGATCATTTAAATGGTAAGTAACGTTATGTTGCTTCTTTAGTGTTTCCATCATAGCTTTTCCATAAGCCCCACCGATTTCTAAAACCATCCGGTTTTCTGAAAATTCTATAAATTTCTTTGTTACCTCATCTAATTGTGGTGCCATTGCTCCTCTCTTATTAAGAGTTTGAATTCGACCATCCCCATCTTCTTTAGGCTGCAATAATTTTAGATCATAATACTTGTTTTTTGCTTCTTCAAGGCTATATTCTGCTGCACATAGCTCATAATTTTTGCATAATACGATTAGTAAAATACAAGATATTTTTAAAATTTTAAACATTTGCTTTATTTAACTCCTTAATTACAAATTACAATAGTAGATAATATGGTATGGTTATATAACTCTCCAGTATGGCAGCAACGTCGGTAACTTATGTATTTCTCAGGATTACTATAGGTATCCTCTAATATCCTGGTTATATCTTTAACACCCGCTTCTTGCAATTGAAGTTCTACATAAGCCGGTAAATCAAACATATAATATCCTATTTTCAAGGAATTAATAAAGAATTTTGAATAATCAGCTCGTTGTTTTATAAAATTATCGTAATATTCTTGGTCAACTTCATAAGAACATTGTTGAATACTAGGGCAAATAATAGCTTTGATGTTTATAGCTCCTTTATCATGCATTAATTTTACTACATTATTAATGATACCGGCTTTAGCCCCACGCCAACCGCAATGAGCAGTCCCTATAACCATACCATCTTCGCTACTAAATAACACAGGAACACAGTCAGCACTTTGTATTGCTAGCACTAGATTTTTTTTTGTAGTAACGGCTCCATCAGCTTCAATATCAGTATCAATATCAAGATCAGCATCAATAACTTTGGTACCATGCATTTGCTGCAAAATGATAATGTTATTAGCATTATAATGTTGAACTACTGCTAACCTATTATTTGGGACAATTTCTAAGTTATTAGAAACACCAGACTTATTTTTTTTACTATAAACATGACTAGATTGCTTGAAGCTTTTATCAAAAATTTTATAATACACTTTATTCTTTACAAACTGATGCACATGACAACTCCACAGGATTTTATTTATAAACTATTAGATCATTTGCAAAAGAACAATGCATTGCAAAAAATCATCAACAAATTCCAAACAGATTATTCGCTAACCCCTTGTATTGGAGTGGAAATAGAGTTTTATTTGAGCAAAAATATTGCTCCACTCGAATTGCAAACTCTGCTTGGCATAGTAATTAAGAAAGAAAAAGGTGATAATCAATTTGAGATAGATTTACCACCTTCTACTAACATAATTGAGTATATAGGAAAAATTAGTAGCACTAAGTCCAAAATACAAATTATTGCAAAAAAATTGCAGGGTAAGGTAAATTTTTCTGCCAAACCGTTTCCCAACGATTATGGTAGTAGTATGCATTTTCATGTAAATTTTATAGATTCTTCAACGTTATTGAGAGAAGATACTTTAGCAGCAGCGAAGCAAACTCTCCCAAACGTCGTTGCAAGATCATGTAGTGATCTTGGTAATCCAGAAAAATTAAATTTGGATTACTTCGAAGGCAGAAGCCGCCTCGCAATGACGAGTTATAATACAAACGTCATTGCAAGACCACGTAGTGGTCGTGGCAATCCATATTCATTAGATATAATAGGGCAGAGCGTCTGTCATTATATGCTCGATAGTTTTTTGGTATTTATGCCGAATGAAGATGATTATCTTCGCTTAGATGAAAATTTTATGGCACCAACTAATGTGTCTTTTGGTAATAACAATAGAACTGTTGCTGTACGTATTCCTGACTCGTTTCCTAGAAGACTAGAACATCGAATAGCAAGCCCACTAACCGATCCTTATTTGGCAATTTTCACTATTTTAAATTCTATATTATTAGGTCTAGAATTTCCTGATAAAATTAATAATATCAGTAAAATATATGGTAATGCTTTTGATCAACAATATAATTTAGTGCCATTACCAAAATCATTAGCAGAAGCATTAGAATTATTTAATTTACAGTTTTTTTATCTAAACATTTTTTTTAAAAATTCTATAAAAAACTAATATCATTGCAAGAATGCGTTAGCCGAAAAAGCAATTGTAAGTTATCATTCTCAATATTGTCATTATTAGCAATAAGCGATGGAGCGACAACGTCCCCAACTTCTCATCAATTGACTATACCTTATCAAAAATCACTGAAGTAGGGATATGTATCATTATATTTAACCTCAGTTTGATGTAAGAGGAAGGTTGAGATTGTTTAATTTTCCAAAAGCTACAGAAATTTTATTAGGCTTAAAAACATAGGCAAGCAGTCCAGCTAATACGTTAGTTTGAAAATTCATAACAGATCTGTGCCTTGTATGGTCTATATGACAAAGGTTTTTTAGTTGATCGTTAATGGTTTCAATAATATACCTTTTATTTAAAAACCGCTTTTTAATAGGATCTATTATTCTTTCTTTCATATTACTTTTAATTTTTGTTATTAGTTCTAAACCTTGATTAGCAAGGGATTGAGTGAGTTTTTTACTGATATACCCACGATCACCAAAAAGCCAGCCTTGTAATTTATCTACTAAATTTTCCACCACTGCTCTATCATCAACATTTCCTGGAGTTAAAGAAAAACTCATAATCTCTCCGCAACTGTTAATACGTCAATTCGGGATAAGGATATTGTGAACATGTAGATTAAAATCAAATTTTGTTGAAGGTTTATTTTTCTTTAATGAGTAAGCAACAAGAGTAGATAATATATGGACAAAGGCATTTATTGGTGATCTATGTCTAGTATGTTCAAGGTTCATTTTATTTTTTAGATAATCAAAAACTGTTTCAATTAAGTTACGCTTTCGAAGTAAGATTTTTTCTTTCAAATCCATTAATTTATTTTCCATATTCTTCTTAATTCCATGAATCATTTTTAAGCCTCTTTCATATAAATTTAAGAACAAATTTTGCTTAATATAACCTTTATCAGCTGCTATAATTCCAGTTAATCTTTTTGTTAACTCCGGTACTGGAACCCTATCATCTACATTGCCTTTGGTCACTTTTAATGCCATAAACTCCCCTTTATTATTGATTATTACATGTAATTTAAAACCATAAAAATACCCCATAGAGGATTTACTATGTTTGGCTAATCCTTTAAAAACTTTATTGCTATAACGCCTTTTATTGTGACAAGCTTTAATCGTTGTAGAGTCAATAAAATAAATACCTGTTTCCTCACCAAACAACAAATGAATCAACATATTTAGCGGTATGAATAATCGTGCCATTAATTCAACAAATCTATTATAACTCAAGGCTTTGGGAAAATCATCCTTATGCATGCACTCTATATAACTTTTATAGAAAAATTTAAAATTCTTAGCATAGGATGTATGAAACATAATTATTATTGTTAACATTTCACTTAGACTCATGCTACAACAGCGATTTCTTTGCTTATTTGATGGTAATAACTTTCTCTGTTCATACTCCAAATAAATTTTACAAAAATCATCTATAAAACTATATAATTCTGTGATATCTTTTTTCATGCCTGTAGTTTGTTTTTTTGTTTAAAAATATAAATACTGCAGGCACTCCTTTTTGACAATCCTTTTATCTATTACTATTTCATCTATATCTTATCCCGAACTGACGTGTTAATGACAATATGTAGCTTACAACCAAAGAACCACCCAGTGGAAGTCTTACCTCTTTTTGCTATGTCTTTGAATACTTTATGTCTATTAATTCTTAAATTATGGCAAGCAGGAAGTTTAGTAGAGTCGATATAATATTGACCAGTTTGTTTTCCTGATAGGCTTTTTAGCAGTAACACCATGGGCATGAAGCTCATTGGCATTAACTGAACAAAACGACTATAGCTCACAAGTTTTGGAAATTCCTTTCTATAACTTTGACATAGGCAGCATAAATAAAAATCTTTAAAGGTACGGTAGTGACTCAAGTGAAACATTACTATAATAGTAATAATCTCTGAGAGTCCTATACTGCAAACTACTTTACGCTTACGGTTAGGATTTGGTAATATATATTTATTTTGCTCCGTATCAAAATGCTTGCAAAAATCATCAATTAAGCAGAAAATCTCCGTAAGAGGGATCATAATATATTCTCCAATTTTGTTGTTATTATTCGAGAACTTTATAATCCCTCCCTTCTTACTTTTCAAATATTCTTTCTAACAAACTGGTTTGAAAGAAGGTTTTATTTTTACCATAGCTCACCACCAACAGTTTGTTTATGTTATTACATAATGCTTAGCATTTTGTTTGGTGCTTACGTCAAACTCAGGTTATATTTAGGTTTGTTTAATTCCCCTTTTTCTTCATTTGGTGAATCTGCTCTACCTTTTTTATCAAAAAAATCCCCTGTTGGTATTAGTGACAATTTTTCAAAAATTTCCATCCATGTTAGTTTTTTATTTTGGTTTTTATCGTCCATAAATATTTCCTAAATATATTTATAACCTGAGTTTGACGTAAGCACCAAACAAAATGCTAAGCATTATGTAATAACATAAACAAACTGTTGGTGGTGAGCTATGGTAAAAATAAAACCTTCTTTCAAACCAGTTTGTTAGAAAGAATATTTGAAAAGTAAGAAGGGAGGGATTATAAAGTTCTCGAATAATAACAACAAAATTGGAGAATATATTATGATCCCTCTTACGGAGATTTTCTGCTTAATTGATGATTTTTGCAAGCATTTTGATACGGAGCAAAATAAATATATATTACCAAATCCTAACCGTAAGCGTAAAGTAGTTTGCAGTATAGGACTCTCAGAGATTATTACTATTATAGTAATGTTTCACTTGAGTCACTACCGTACCTTTAAAGATTTTTATTTATGCTGCCTATGTCAAAGTTATAGAAAGGAATTTCCAAAACTTGTGAGCTATAGTCGTTTTGTTCAGTTAATGCCAATGAGCTTCATGCCCATGGTATTACTGCTAAAAAGCCTATCAGGAAAACAAACTGGTCAATATTATATCGACTCTACTAAACTTCCTGCTTGCCATAATTTAAGAATTAATAGACATAAAGTATTCAAAGACATAGCAAAAAGAGGTAAGACTTCCACTGGGTGGTTCTTTGGTTGTAAGCTACATATTGTCATTAACAGTTGCGGAGAGATTATGAGTTTTTCTTTAACTCCAGGAAATGTTGATGATAGAGCAGTGGTAGAAAATTTAGTAGATAAATTACAAGGCTGGCTTTTTGGTGATCGTGGGTATATCAGTAAAAAACTCACTCAATCCCTTGCTAATCAAGCTTTAGAACTAATAACAAAAATTAAAAGTAATATGAAAGAAAGAATAATAGATCCTATTAAAAAGCGGTTTTTAAATAAAAGGTATATTATTGAAACCATTAACGATCAACTAAAAAACCTTTGTCATATAGACCATACAAGCCATAGATCTGTTATGAATTTTCAAACTAACGTATTAGCTGGACTGCTTGCCTATGTTTTTAAGCCTAATAAAATTTCTGTAGCTTTTGGAAAATTAAACAATCTCAACCTTCCTCTTACATCAAACTGAGGTTAATTATATTTGAGCTATTTTTCGACGAGAATGCATATGATTTTTGCAGGAATAGTGTATCTGTTCCTTATTCCTTCAAAATCCTATTTATTCTGCTAAAAACTTGAACATCGAGTTATACCGCTTGTTTTATACAAAATATTTTCATGAGGCACCCCTGACACAGGGCAATTTAAAAGCCACAACTTTAAGTTGCAAATTTTTTCCAAAGCAGGAATTTGTATCGATTAAACATTTCTCTTGTTTCTGTAATTTTATTTGAGACGCGTTTGATTATTTGAATACTCAAACTACGCAGTAAAGATATTACAGATGGCGTATTTCCAACGCTAATAGTTGATTTATCCTCAAGAAAAATGCTATCTTTTACCCAGTTTAAATTATTTTCACAGCTCCAATGACTACGATTTATTTTTAGTAAATCCTCTGGCTTATAGCTTTTATCTAAACTTGTCACCATATAAGCAATTTCTGAAGTACCAGATTTTGGATCATTCTTATATTCTCTAAACCTGGTAATCCTACATAATTGTTTAATATGCTTGTGACCGTTTAAATATTCCCATGGCATATCAATAACTTCTCATCAATTGACTATAACTGTAAAACCGAAGAAAGATTATATCTTTTACCACGCTGCTTTCTATAATCTTTGACTGTCGTTAAAAGTTTCGTTATACTCACTGTTGCCTCATTGCTTCTAGTTGAAAAAATTTGTAATGAGGTATTTATCACGTTTCTCCTTATAACTCAAGCCTTATAACCCGACTTTTAAATTGCCCTGCCTGACAAGTTGCTGATGAGCTCTTGACATAAGGGTTGACTTTATATATATATAGATATTGAAAAGGGGGTGTAGCTCAGTTGGTTAGAGCGTCTGCCTGTCACGCAGAAGGTCGCGGGTTCGAGTCCCGTCACTCCCGCCAGTTACTTTTAGTGATATTTCCGTTAAAACCCTTATACTCATAGTATTTCCCCCGGTTAATTAGATTAAGTTTTAATAGTATAGGAAATTGTATTACTTGTCAATTTATAACAAATTCGTAGGCTATTTTGGCAAAAAAGCACATATCATGCACATACAAAATTAGTATTTTTCAGCACTTCATTTATTAGAATACTCAGCAAATAATAGTTAATTATTTTCATTATCAACAATCAACTCAATCAACCTAAAGTTGAATGTTTTGCCATTTAAAAATAATCACCTAGCCTAAGTTTAATTACTAAAAATATAATCCAAATTGTCAAAATACCACTTTTAAACACTGCCTTATTTTAATTCTCATTAGTATAAATTAATTCTTGCAAATTATTTCCATCAGCGGTAATTCTTTAAATATGAATTAAATATTAAAATAATTAAATTGACTAGGTTAGCTTTATTACCTAATAAATAATCAATGTAATTCAAGGTAGGTATCTATGACAATCAATTCATTTAACTTCACTAAAGTGATTATAGAAAAAATTACCCCTCCTCCAGCAGAAAAAAGTAGTAAAGGCAATGTTATCCGCCCTAAAATTGTCCAACATGTTTATAGAGATACTGAAGAAAAAGGATTAGTCCTGAATGTATCATATTTAGGAGCTAAGAGTTTTTTTCTAAACAAAACAATTAATGGTACACGTCACAAAATTAAATTAGGCTCTTTTCCTCATAAACTAGAATCTTCTCCTGATGATATTTCTATTACAGCAGCAAGAGCAAAGGCAGCAGAGTTTAAAAATCAGCTTGCTAAAGGGATAAATCCTACTTTAGCTAAAACTCAAGAGTTAAAAAAGGAAAAACAAGAAGAACAGGAAATGACCTTTAAAGAATTTTTTGATAATAAATATATTGAAAACTATGCCAAGCACAAAATAAAGCGTTGGAAGCATGTTGTTGCTGATATTAATAGACAAGCAGAACATCTTTATACTAGAAAGCTATCCACCATACAGAGAGATGATGTACAAAAGATTTTTAATGACCTAACCAAAGATGGTAAAAAAATCATGGCTAATAAATGTGTTCAGAGATTCATAGGAATATTTAATAGAGCAGTTGAATGGGGGATATTAGCAAACAATCCAATAACTGGTATTACAAAACATCCGGAAAAGTCAAGGGACAGATATTTACTTGCTGAAGAAAAAGAACGCTTTCTTGAGGTTGTAAAAGAAGAGCCTCAAATAATACAAGATGTTATTCTCATGCATTTGTATACTGCAGCTAGGAAGGGCGATATTTTGTCAATGCAGTGGGATAATATCAACTTAATTGATGAAACATGGTATGTACCTAATCCTAAAAAGGGTGTACCTTATTTAGTTCCTTTAACAAAACAAGCTATGGAAATCTTAAAAGCAAGATATGAGCAACGTGATCCTCAATGTCCATGGGTATTTCCAAGTGATCATGATAGTAAAAGTGGACACCTAGAAGATCCCAAAAGAGCGTGGATTAAGATTAGGAAAAAAGCTGGTCTTAAAGATTTTAAGTTACATGATCTTCGCAGGACTATGGGAAGTTGGATGGCTATTGCTGGGGCAAGTCAGTATGTCATTGGTAAAGCTCTTAACCATAAAAATCCTAGGTCAACATCAATTTATGCACGATTAAGTATTGATCCTGTTAGAGAATTTATGGAAAAAGCCGATAATATTTTTGATAAAAACAATAATAAAAAAGCTTAGCCACTTTGAAGATTTATGTTGTAATAACTTCTACCCTGAAGCATAATTAGTAATAACAAGCTCTTTAGAGATTTTTTTCTGTCTGGTGATAGCGTATTTAATGTCAACAGTATTTATGGTAAAATCTTGGTATATATCTCTGATAAAGTCGCTATCACTATTAGAAATCATTAGTTTTACCCCTTTGCTCGTTAATTCCTTAGCAAAATCTTTTAACCTGATTTGTTCCTTCTTATCAAAGGGTAATCTAGTATAAAATCTCTCTCCAGTTTGGTAATAAGGTGGATCAAAATAAACAAAGTCATTTTCCTTAGGTTCGATAAACGAAAAATCAGTGACATAAATTGTGGCATCACTTAAAAAACTGCTACATTGTTGTAGTTTCTTATCAAAATTAGCACTATTATATTTCTTAGAAGAAAAGGACAAACAAAGCTTACCACTCTTATTAACTCGATACATACCCATGAAAGAATATTTATTTAAGTAGAGAAACCTAGCAGTAATGTTAGTTGGATCATTGCTGTCATTATGTTTTTGTACACGATAATAATATTTTTTCGAGTGTTGCTCTTTATGGGCTGCAAATAAATCACTTACTAATGTTGGATTCTTTTTTACAGTATTGTAGCTAGTAATTAACTCTAGGTTAATGTCAGATAGAAAACATTGCTTACACCTATCTTTTATTTTGAAGAATAACGCACCACCGCCAAGAAAAGGCTCATAATAATTATTGAAGGTGGCAGGAACATATTTTATCAATTGATCAGCAAGTTTTCTTTTACCACCAACCCAGGTGAAAAATGGTAACGGTTTGTTTTTGGTAGTAGTCATGATTATAAGTATTTAAGTAAGACTTAATATTAATAATTGAACTAACAGCTCAACTAATAAATAGCTCATTTATTGTATCATAAATATCACAAGAATACTACAAGAATCGTCAATATATTGGTAACATGGTCGTTTAAAAGTCATAACCAATGAAACACCCCCTTGCTTTTGATATACAATTAGCTTTGTTGAGTGGTAAAAAAACCTGATACAAATATAGGTAATATTTGCTTTAGATCAGAAACGCAGTATTTACACACTGTAAGCCTTATATTATAAGGCTTACAGAATGATTTGCTATGTTAAGCAGCTAATTTATGGCTTACTTATAAGCCATTTAGCTACCAACTAATAATAATTTTATCCACTGTCTCTAGATTAACACTATTCTAAAAATTTTTAAAAAAAATTACTAATAGGCTAAAAAACCGCTGTACTCTAGGAAATAATCAAGGTATGTCTAAAAAGGATAGCGTATGGTGCGATATCAAGCGACGAGGTTAGAAACAAGAACTACAAAATTTTTAAATCTAACCTCGTGCTTCTATTTTCTCAACGAACAATAGGAATTGATTGTATGACTACCGATGATAAAAATCAACAACAAAACAAAATTTCCAATGAAAAAAATATAAATAAAAATGTTACCAGTGACAACATCCCTGGAACTAACAATGAAACAAATAATATCAATAGTGATATTATTGTTGAGCTACAACAAACCAAGAAAAAACTAAAATTAGCTAATTTACTCCATAAAGACTTTATAACAAATACAGCTCTTAGCATAAAAACTCCGTGTACTAGCATTTTTGCACTTGCTCTAACACTCCTTGAAATAGAGAACAATAACGTTAAAAAGTTGTCTATAGCCGATATTGCTGATTGTACTAAAGAACTAATTGATTACTCGACAAATATGCTAGATTTTGTTGAGTGTTATTCAAGCTTAATGTCTACCACAAACATAGTATCAGTACCAATAATTTCTAAGAAATTCAACCATGAAAAATTAGTAAGCAGAGTTATTAATAGGCTAAAACTAACCTCGAAATATAAAGGCATAAGGCTGGCAAAGAGTTTTGTTGATATTCCAGATACCATTGGTGATAGTTATCGAATTGAGGCAATATTAACTCAGTTAGTTAGTAATGCTATTAATTTCACTGAAAAAGGTCATGTTTTCTTAAACAGCGATTTTTTTCCTGCATGTACCGTACTATTACAAAATAATAAAGAGTCTAGTGGTGTAGAATCTGCAGAAGCTCAGAAAGCTAAAGATGTTTTACAATTCGTTGTTCATGATACAGGTATTGGCATGTCTGAAGAAAAGCAACAATATATTTATGAACAATTAAATAGTCTTGATAGTTCTAGCTTTACTAGCTCGACTAGCAAAGATACTGGTGAGAAATTGGAATCTAACTCAAGCTCAGAATCAAATTTAAAATTAGGATTAGGTTTGAGCTTAGTCAAACAATTTATTGCCGATCTAAATGGTAAAATTGAGATTAGCAGCCAACAAGGTAAGAGTACAACCTTTACTTTACAAGTACCAGTAAAATTACCTTTAACCAAAGAGCGTAGATATGATTAACAATATGACTAATAACTTATAAGCTTGTGAAATCATGTTAATAATAATCACTATAATAACATGATTTCACTAACCATAAAAAATATCTAATAAATTTGGAGGTACAAATATTATGAATTATATCATGTTAGTAGAATAAACTTTATGTTTAGAGTGTTTCTGTTCTCCAAATTATCTAATAGAAGGGTAGAATAATAGTTTATGAGTTTTTGTATGACAAATTTCTATTGATTTATTAACGATTGACAATCTAATTATTACTTGTTAACATCCAAGATTCCTTTTAGTATAGTATTAATTATGCAAGATACTACTACTAAAGATTTACGTAACATTATAGATAATATTAGTACTAACCTGCGTAAAAATGATGTAGCAGCTGAAATACATTGCAGATTAAAAGACCCTTGTTCTGCTTTAAATAAGATGTTAAGAAAGGCTATCTCTGTGAAAGAATTAACTGACCTAATTGGTTTTAGGATTATAGTTAATAAGCAATATGACTGTTATAAAGTATGGGTTATTCTTTATAAAATCTATCCCATTAATATGAAGAGGACTAAAAACTATATTGCCAATCCTAAGAATAATGGTTACCGTTCCTTGCATGTCATAGTTGTAGATGGTTTCTATGACCGTAACATAGAAATACAAATACGGACTAGAAGTATGCATAATATAGCAGAATTTGGTACCGCCAACCATGAGAAATATAAAAAGACCCAGGAAAAAAAGCTAATAGAGTTGTTATCTAATAAGAGACTTAATACAGCTACTATTAGTACTAAGATAAATAACGCCTATGATATTTTTAACCAGTTTAATTGGACTTTATCAGAACTTATCACTTATGAGCAGGCAATTGAAAAGCTATTGTTACAAATTCCCAAATAACTTAAAAAATTGGACTTTGGACAAAATAATTTAGCCTATATTTAGCAACTTATAATCTATATGAGATATAAAGTAATTTACTTGAGATTGCAAAAATATTAACTATAGATTGATAAACTTTTTAAAAAGTTAGCTAAAAATACTAGTTTTTTATAAAACTTACTATTTTGTAAAAAAATAGGGTATTTTGTCCAAAGTCCAATAAAAAAGATATCACAAAATTATTGGCAGTATTTTTAGTTTAGTCTAATTTACCATTAAAATAATGGAGAGGTATTTTATGGAAGACTTGCATAATTGGCAAATAAAGTTTGAATCTTGCAAATATTCTGATAGTTTACTGTGTAAACTATCTCAGCTAAACAAACAAGCAACTCATCCAGTAGATATTAACGAAATTACTAAAGCTATCTATTATGCTAAGAAATATCATGGCAAGCAAATTCGACAATCAGGCGAACCCTATTATTCTCATCCAATAAAAGTAGCTTACCTGGTTAGTAAATACACAGCCCAAGAAATTCCCAAATTATTTAAAACTGACATGATAGTTATTAGTTTACTGCATGACACGATCGAAGATACCATACTTACTGAAGAGATGATCGCTCTAATTTTTGGTAGTCAAGTTGCTAGCAAAGTGGAAGGTCTAACAAGAGTCAAGCCTTATGGTAAGATCAGTGCTAAAGAGACTTTAGATTTATTATTTAAACAAGAACAATATGATGTGATATTGATTAAATTATTTGATCGCATTCATAACTTACAAACACTAGGAATTAAATCACCAGAAAAGGCAATGAAGATCATCAAGGAAACTATGGGACATTTTATAACTCTTTGTGCATATTTGGAAATACCAACAGCAGAACAACAATTAATCAAGCTATGTCACAATAATTTGTCTATTATCCCACTGCCTTTAGGCTATGAAATTTCTTATATGGATAATTTTTAGATGCTTTTGCCAGATTTTCAAAATGCAATAATCCGTAAACAAAACCAATAATTATAGGAACCATAATAAACCATATTCCCCAATAGCCAAAACACTCAATAAGGTAGATAAAACCAAACGAGCTAATAACATATATCACAGCATGAGACACAGCAAATGTCATGCTAGCATAGGTAAAACGTTTAAATATAGGAAAGCTTTTTAAACAAATGGGAATAGCAGGGCTTAAGCATTGCTTCCATAAAACTATAAAGAATTGAATAAAAAATAACTGATAAGGAGAATTAATATTATTTAATAAATACGGACAAAATATCATAAAAATAGAAAATATTAACAGTATAATTTTCACAATTAATAATGGATACACTTTTAAACTTAAATAACATAATATTAATGTGGTTAACATATCCATTAGACAGACAATAAAATTATGATAAATAACTTCGGATAGTGTGTAACTAAAGCTAGTTTTTAAAATGTTACCACAATATATATAAATAAAATAAACACATACCGGTAAAGCACATTGTAATAAAAAGAAAGCTAGTACGGTTTTTTTATTAACTTTTTCTTGCCAAATAGGATTGTCTTGTAAAATATTTATATCTGTATTAGTTTTTTCAAAAACTCTTTTTATTCGACGTTTGGCATCAGCAAATTCAGGGGCTTCTCTAAGTTTGTTTCTTGCAACAGAACCAATAAATGCAACTATTGCACCTATCCAAAATGCTACACGCCAGTTAAAAATATCAGAAGTAACAAGCAACACAACTCCTAAAGCACCTAATGTTCCTAGGACAGCAAAAACACTTATCAATCCAACAGTTGCATACTGTATAGGTGGATTAAGCATTTCAGTTAAATAAAGTTTTGCCCCCACTATTTCGCCCATAGAAGACATACCTTGAACAGCCCGGCATATAATCGCTACCCAAGCTGCTAGACTTCCTATTTGTTCATAAGTAGGCAGATTAGCCATAACAATACATGATAAAGACATTGTAATAGTTGTGATGATAACTGTTGGCTTACGCCCTATATTATCACCTATCCATCCAAATATTAAAGCTCCTAATGGTCTAAGTATATAAGTTGCACAAAAAGTAGCTGCAAAATACAAAGTAGCAGTGTGTGGATCAGTTTTTGGAAAAAATAAGTCATTAAGAAATACTGCCATGTGTACATATATCATCAGATCAAAATATTCAAGGAAGGTTCCTATTGATAGTAACCCCACAGTTTCTTTTTGTTCTTTTATTAAACTTATTTGTTCTTCCTTGTACCCTATCATTTTATTATTTTTAATGGCTTGGCTAATTGATGATAGCAAAAAAAAATAATATTAAAAGTAGAAATATTAAGTCTTAGTTAACAATATCAGCAAATCTTAATAAAGCCTAAAGAGCCTTGGAGAGATTTCTTTGACATATTCACTATATAACTCAGGGTAATCACCTTTGAATCTTGGTAGGTCAAATGTTCTACGGATACAGTTCTTCCACGAGACAAGAACATGATCGCCCATTTTTAGGTAAATATGGAATTGCATGTAGTTCATTACTTCTAGCTTTAGACTATCTTCCGTGCAGAGTAGCTGTTGATGTATCTTCTCCAACTTATGCAGCTCGTTCACTTTTTCAGCTATTGACTCATTTGCTTCAATGATATTTTGGCTGGCAACATTTTCATGATCACTAAAAATAGCATAGTGTTTTCTTGCCTGCTCAACAGTTTGTGGCATCACTTCAGGTGAGGATGGAGTATGTTTTACAGTATCATTTAAAACAATCTCTAGAGGTTTATTTTTCTTTTTGCTCAAACTAACAATGTTTTGATCTTGATGTTGCTTTTGGTTTTTTTCTATTTTTATTCTTGTGGCTTTCATTTCTTCATCCTCTTTGCATAATGCTTTTTTTATAATCCTAAAATTAAGTTGCTACTCGCAGTATAAATGTCGAAGAGCGGAGCGTACATTTAGTATGTGAGTACCGTAGAACATGAAGTGCAACGACGTGATAACTAATTTTAGGAGTTGGTATTATGTAAAAATATTTCTCTCTCTACTAATCGTCTTTTAACTAAACCTTTAAGCTTAACACCACGGGCATAAACCCATTTAGGAAATTCATCGGCAGCTGATAAATATTCACCCCTTAACAGCTTCTGTCGTAAACTGGAAGCTTGAAAGGCACCAGCTCCACAATTGAAGACGAACGATATCAAAGCTCCCTCTTGGCAGTAGTTTAATGGTACGCGACAATATCGATAAATGGCATATTTAGCTTGTTCTATATCCTGCTCTAGCAAGTAATCAGCATGTTCCCGCGATATACCATCAGACATTTGTTGTTGTTCGTATTCTTTTATCACATGCCCCCAACCAATAGTTTTTAAACCAGCTAGGCAGTAATATGGTTGCAATCTTAGTCCTTCAAAGCTCTTAATTATATATTCTGCTTTACTATTGCTATCAATATTTGTAACCATTAACTTTACCATTACTACTACCATTGATATAGGGGTAACCATTACCATTGCTATAGGTATGACCATTATTGTTACCATTCACTCGGTATCTGCCAAAAGCTCGATGACCAAACCAAAAACCAATAACTGCACAAAATATTCCTTGATCCTCACTACTCCATAGGGTGTCAACTGATCCACCAAATTTTATGAAGATAGCTAATTTTAATGCTACATAGAGCAGAAAAAATATATAAGTAATCATTGGTCTAACACTGGTAGCTAAAAAATCAAACCAATTACCATTATTGCTGTTACTAGCTATTTGCATACCAGCATATTGATACAAATACTTACTTTCATCATTATCAGCCTTAATTTGGATTTCCTCAAGCCTAGCACTATGACCAGTTTTTAAAGCTTTTAATTGCAAATCAATTAATTTAAGTTCATGTTCTTTGTCCTTTTTATCCTTGAGAAAATGCAAAATCTCCGGTATAAAACTACTGAAAAACCCCATAAAGGCACTTAATATTGCTATCATATAAATCTCTAAATATTATACCTATTGGGCTTAAGAAGCATTAATACTATTACAACTACCATCAATAATTAGTTTTTTATTAACAAGATCAATGGTAACATTGCCGACAACATCGCTAATGTTAGCATAAGATTTCCAGCCTGATAGATTTGCTTTAATACCGTCAAAATCCAAACTCGAGGTTGGTGCATTGAGATTACCTAAGTTATTTGGTAATGCAACTGTCCAAGACTGGTTTGCAGAGACAGATCGTGCTTGAGTTTGTAAGTTAGCTACTTGCGTAGTTAAATTATTAACAATATTATCTCTTTCTCTTAGACGTTGTTCTAAATCACCTATTTTATTCAGCAAGTTCTCGGTTTCATCTTCTGCCATAATATCCGATAGGTGTAAACTAGCGAGTGAGGTTAGGCTTTGGCTTAAATCTTTGCTATTCTCAAGACTAAGGCTACTTAGGTTGTCCTGATGATTAACATATATGATATATTTTAGTTCTCTAACATTGCTAGGAATCCGGTTTATTAGGTTTTTTAGATTATCTCTACCAACTCGGTTATCTAAGTTCCAGGGTAGGACAATATAGTTACCATCATCCTCAGAGGTCATGGCTATTTTAGTGAAAGGATGTTGAGTGCCAAGATAAAAGCTTAGTGCTGCCTTAGAAAATGTTATAATGTCAGTGCCGTTGGCAGTTATTATGTGCAACTCTGCTCTATCTACCTGATTTGGTATAAAAATTTTCTCGCCCAAATGAAATTTAGCAATATCCGGTAAATGATCACTATTACTCGCGTAAACATTTCTCATGATTTTTTTAAGATTTTCGATATCTTTTGACTTGTTAAATTTGACGGTGATTTTTCTCACATAAACCTCTATAGTACCTGTGTTTCAGAGGATTTATTATAGCATAGAAAATCATACTTTGCATCATGTTTCGTGATATTTTTACATCATATTTTTTACTAATATAATTTAAGTTGTTTTTTTAATTAATACATTTATAGGTTGAGATTATAAAATAACTTTTCTTTAAAATAGAATGATGGTAATTTTATCAAAACTTACGCTATGTTATCTCAAGTATGACTAAAAACCTTGACCAAAAGTCATGCCCTCGCAGTGAATAATTTTAATAATACCCTAATACTACGGCACTTGTCGTAAAACATAGCGTAAGTTTTGACTTATAGCTTTTTCTTATACTTTTTTGCTTCTACCACTCATATTCTATAGCCTTCTAGAGTTTTGATTGATAGACATAGGTAATGTTTAACTGTAACTTTGAGTCTTACCTAGCATATTTAATCTAAAGTTTGCAAAATTGGACGATAGAAGCTTTTACTAAAATTTTTTTAAGAAGATTAATCGTTTTAGAACAAAATTTTTACCTTTTTGTAAATTAAACAGGTTTATTCATAATAATGTCCTTTACAACTCTCTATCTGGATAATTTTCGTTTCCTCATTAAAAAAATATACCAATCTATGCTTCTGATCTATTCTTCTAGACCAAAAACCGCTTAATTTATGTTTTAAAGGCTCAGGCTTTCCTATCCCATCATAGGGTGTTAGGAGAATATTATCTAGCAGCTTCTGAATTCGTTTATCTATTTTAGTATCCGTATGCTTCCAGAATTGTCTTTGCTCAAGTGCCTCATTAGACCAATAGATGACTGTCAATTTCTTTCCTTTTCTTTGCTTTTAAAAGCTGTTTCGTAATATCTTCTGCAGGAACTATGCTATCATAATTCATCCACCATTGATCTTCAGCGTTTTCTATTTGGGCAATATCTTCTTTTGAAATTGATAACAGATAATCTTTAATATCCTTTATTACATCAGTTTGAAAAAACTTATGCATTTCTTCTTTCGTAATAATTTTATTGTCACACATAATAGCTTTACACCAAATAGAATGTGTATGTGTTAAATTACGTAAATAGGCAGCTGTATGCTCACCATAAAGAGAATAGACTTTATAAATTAATCCTTTCTGCTTTTGGCTATAAATATCAAAATCTATTTCTCTAGGTGTAGGAATGATATTAGCTTCAAAAATACCGAATGTTGAACGCAAAGCTGGTGCTACTGGTCCATGTGTCCATGCTTCAATCTCTTCTTCAAAAAGTAGTTCGTCAAATAAAGCAAGATTTATCCCTTGAGCAAAATATATTAGTTTGTACAGCTTTAGCTGGGTTATGGCATCGCCGGCTTCTCTATCTACTAAAACTAAAAAATAATTAGCTATATCTAAACAACTAAGTACCTTATCTTTTTGTTTTGTATTCATAACTATTCTATAATTTTGATTATATTATTAAATTAAAATAACACTACTTGATATAACAACTTATAACATAAATAACTCATTATAAATAGACAAACTTGAGGTGTCCCACTCCCTCAACTAATAGCTGATTGAAATAACTGGGGACACCAAAAGTCATCAATAATAAATCTGGGGTTTTTAATTAATATCTGTTAAATTGAAACTATAGAGTTCAATTAATAATTACCTAGATATTTTGTTTATTCGTCCAAGTTATAAATTCAGTTTTATTTGCAGTTGAACCATCTTGTGTTTTATTGATAATTTCTAATCAAAACCTCTTCTGCATTTTTCCTGCCATTAGCTTTACAATTAATAGTGCGTGGTGCTTCTATAATCTTCTATATAAAAATCTTTATATATATGCTTTATAAACTGAAAATTAGAATTTGAAAGCATGAAATACACCCCCTTATCGTTTAACTCTTTACATTTTTGATAAAGTTTTATCTGAATCTGTTTCTGTAAAATCAAATTTGGTATATTTCTTTTATATTAATTGACTCTTTTATACTTTCTGAGCTACAATCTAGCTTAGAAACTATAAAATGGAGAATTATCATGGCTGTTAATACTACTGTTCGTGCTCGCATTGATGAGAATATAAAAGAGGAAGCTTCTATTGTACTATCAACTATGGGGCTTACTGTATCAGATGCTTTTCGTATGCTTCTAACCCGTATTGCACGCGAAAAAGCCTTGCCTTTTGATCCACTTGTACCAAATGCTAAAACAATTGAGGCTATAAAAGCCGCACGAAGTGGTAAACTAATAACTATTGGTAGCATAAATAATTTATTAACTGATTTAAATGCGAACGATTAAGCGTACTACACAATTTAAACGTGATTATACAAGAGAAAAACGTAGACAACATGGCGTAACTTTGGATAATGATTTATCGAAAGCGATTGAATTGTTAGTCATTGATGCACAATTACCTAAATGCATGCGTGAGCATCCTCTCATCGGTGATTGGAAAGATTGCCGAGATTGTCATATTAAATCCGATCTTGTGCTTATCTATCAGAAGTCGGATGATTACACGCTGAAATTAATTCGCCTTGGTTCACACAGTGAACTTAGTTTATAATTTTTCGCATAAATTTATAACTTTTTCTTACCAACTCATGTATTTGGACTTTGGACAAAAATCCCTGTTTTTTCACAAAATAGAAAGTTTGATAAAAAACTAGTATTCTGAGTTATCTTTCTAAGATTATTATTAATCTATAGTTAATATTTTTACAATTTTAGGTAAATTATTTTACATAAAAGATAAATTATAAGTTGCTAAATATAGGCTAAATTATTTTGTCCAAAGTCCAACATGTATGGAACTACCCAAAAATGCAAGAAAAAAATAATACTTGACAGAAAAAAAGCAAATGCAGTCATGTATTCGACTTAAGGCTCAATAAAGTGCCATAGCCCTGATGGAATTCGCTAACTTATGAACTTTAACATTATCACCTTAACGACTTCATTTGAGCCTGTGAGTTAAACAGTTTTTTCATAAGCTAAGGTTTGTCTTATTCATCATCAATATTATCATCTCTCGCATATTCCTTGGTAGGAATTCCTTACTTTAATTATTTTATTCCAACCGCTGATTTTTTAAAATTTAAACCTTATTTTTTTAAATTTTTAAAAAATCAGCCACCTTTATAAAAATAATTAATATTAAACTTTTAGTAACATACTTTTGTTTCACTATATGGCTGATCATTTCTTAGTACTGCAAACACTACTCTTGCTAATTTATTTGCCACCGCCACTACACTAGTATTATAACCTCGTCTCTCTTGTAGTCTAAACATCCAATCAGTGAATTTGCTCTTATCACCTGTTACTTTATCCAATTTCTTAGTTCTTAATACCCTAGCTGTAAAAACAGACCGGGCTCCATGGATTAAT
Organism: Rickettsia endosymbiont of Oedothorax gibbosus; assembly: GCF_936269705.1. Classification (NCBI taxonomy): domain Bacteria; kingdom Pseudomonadati; phylum Pseudomonadota; class Alphaproteobacteria; order Rickettsiales; family Rickettsiaceae; genus Rickettsia; species Rickettsia endosymbiont of Oedothorax gibbosus. The sequence continues at coordinate 646,458 of NZ_OW370493.1, read as the reverse complement.
AAATTACGTAAATATACGTCGCCTCTTTTACTAATTCCTAATAACCTTTCTTTCCCAACAGTTGAGTGCTGTTTTGGCACTAAACCAAGCCATGCTGATAATTGTCTACCATTTTCAAAATTTGCTGCATTGCCAATTGAGGCTGTTAATGCCGTTGCAGTTATTAAACCTAACCCTGGTATTGCCATTAATTTAGCATGGTTCTCATTATTTTTAGCAATCTACGTCAGTTCGGGATAAGATATAGATGAAATAGTAATAGATAAAAGGATTGTCAAAAAGGAGTGCCTGCAGTATTTATATTTTTAAACAAAAAAACAAACTACAGGCATGAAAAAAGATATCACAGAATTATATAGTTTTATAGATGATTTTTGTAAAATTTATTTGGAGTATGAACAGAGAAAGTTATTACCATCAAATAAGCAAAGAAATCGCTGTTGTAGCATGAGTCTAAGTGAAATGTTAACAATAATAATTATGTTTCATACATCCTATGCTAAGAATTTTAAATTTTTCTATAAAAGTTATATAGAGTGCATGCATAAGGATGATTTTCCCAAAGCCTTGAGTTATAATAGATTTGTTGAATTAATGGCACGATTATTCATACCGCTAAATATGTTGATTCATTTGTTGTTTGGTGAGGAAACAGGTATTTATTTTATTGACTCTACAACGATTAAAGCTTGTCACAATAAAAGGCGTTATAGCAATAAAGTTTTTAAAGGATTAGCCAAACATAGTAAATCCTCTATGGGGTATTTTTATGGTTTTAAATTACATGTAATAATCAATAATAAAGGGGAGTTTATGGCATTAAAAGTGACCAAAGGCAATGTAGATGATAGGGTTCCAGTACCGGAGTTAACAAAAAGATTAACTGGAATTATAGCAGCTGATAAAGGTTATATTAAGCAAAATTTGTTCTTAAATTTATATGAAAGAGGCTTAAAAATGATTCATGGAATTAAGAAGAATATGGAAAATAAATTAATGGATTTGAAAGAAAAAATCTTACTTCGAAAGCGTAACTTAATTGAAACAGTTTTTGATTATCTAAAAAATAAAATGAACCTTGAACATACTAGACATAGATCACCAATAAATGCCTTTGTCCATATATTATCTACTCTTGTTGCTTACTCATTAAAGAAAAATAAACCTTCAACAAAATTTGATTTTAATCTACATGTTCACAATATCCTTATCCCGAATTGACGTAATCTGATTTAATCGTTTTTCTAAATCTATAATTCTCTTATTATTATCTCTAAATTCTTCCAGTAATAAACAAAATGTTTCTTTACTCTTATTACTCAGTTTATTGCCGTCCATAGCTGTATTTACATGGCTAATTATTTTATTTACTCCTCTCGGTATAGTTACGCCAAATTCATGCAATAAACCCCTAATTTCATTTGCCAAAGCTGTACGATTTTTTACCAATCTTTCTCGAACCCGGTGAATAGACAAAACATCCTGTTGCTCTAACGACTTTATTGGTACAAATCTCATCGTAGGACGACCTACTGCTTCGCATATTGCTTCTGCATCTTTAAAATCATTTTTATTGCTTTTAACATATGGTTTAACAAATTGTGGTGCCATCAACTTGACATCATGACCAAATTTTGTTATCTCTCTAGCCCAATGATTAGAACCACCACATGCTTCCATTCCCACTAATGATTTTGGTTGGTTAGCCATAAAATCTAAAAACTTTTCTCTTGTTAATTTTTTCTTAAAAATATTTTTTCCATATTTATCTACTGCATGCAAATGAAAAATATTTTTTGCTAAATCTATTCCTATTATGTTATATTCCATTTTGGGACTCCCTATTGTTGTTTTAATACATTAAATATTAAATCTAGAAGAATAACATCTGCTATTCATTCTGTATATAGGGTAGTTCCATACCATTACCTTACGCAGTAGGCATTATAAAACACTGTAATTTAAGCATAAATTATTATTTTTAGCACTTTTAGTTGAAAAATAACATCAAAGTATAATGTTATGATACTGATTACAGCCAATACTTATTTAATAACTGCTCAAAACATTCAATTTTAGAGCCAATTTTACTACTGCGTAAGTGAGTTACCAATTCAAGCTATTAAATTCGTGAAAACCACATAAAGCCGGCTGTAGGTAGAATAAATTCTGACCTGGGATATTTCTTTGAAGGGATTTCTTAAGCAACTCTTCTGCCTTATCCAACTCACCATTTTGGATTAAAGTAACTATTGTACCAAAATCAATAATGTCACTACCCATAGTTCCTGCTAAAGCTTTAAGCAGATTATTATAACTATCATACTCATTAAAGAAAAAATCCCCAAATAATCCAAGACCACCGCCTTTTAACAAGGAAGCGATAAATATTCCTTCTTCATTTGGTGCAACCCATTCCTTGCCTTCAAACAACCTGCCAGCATTGATCGATAAGTAACCAAGTCCTACGGAACCCGGTAATAATTGAAACAACATTTTAATACTAGTTGGGTTTCTCATTGTTTTAGCAATATCCTTCCATGTTCCTAAATCAAACAAACTACCACTACCTATTTGTTGATGAAGTGGTATTTGATCGATGGTTACTGATTTTAAGGGTTTGGTAATGTAAGTATAGGCAAAAGTTTTAAACTGCATTATACACTGAATCACCGTTGCAGCTGGCGAACCTGCCTTAATTCCTAAATTACCAAATAATACAGCATTCTTCTCGGCAGTATGAGGAGTGGCAATAGCTGTATCAACTCGGTCAAGTAAATATCTTCGTAAATTATTGGTCAAATCCTGCTTGAATCTAGTTATATCAAGACTACTAATTGTACTTTTACCACTTTGTTGTTGTAAATGTTGCTTTAGTAAATGCTCAGGTATTAATGCTGTATCAGGTATTAAATATGGCTTATTCTCTATTTGCTGTACTAAATGTTGATAAAGATGCCAGTTACTTTCATTAATGCCATATCTATTAAGCAAAGTCTGTAAGTTATGATATAGCGAGTTAAAGGGCTTATTGATTTGTAACGCTAAATTATGCGATAACAAATTACCCATTGTAGATTTCCAAGCATTATCCCACCATTCCATAAAATTTAGTTTAAAGAAAGCATTGGTAAGTTTAAATATGCTACCAGATACTGGGTATTCTGTTCCTGCAAAACGAGAATAACTATGACCAAGCAGTGAATCTACAGCCACACCAAGTAAACTAGCAAGTTCTTTTTTCTTTTTACCATTAAAGCCTGTAGCTGCCACTTGCAATATATTCGCATAAGATTGCATTAGTGGTATGCCATTATTTTGTAACTCACTGACAAAAGTTATCATATCAGGTATTGAAGAAAGTACCACTTTGCCAAGATTTGCCATACATTTCCAAGCACGATAAGCTCCAAGGATACGGTCAACTGACGGTATTTGTGCTCTAACTCCTAGCATTAGGTCTAACTGATTGGTAAAACTGTTTGGATTACTAAGTACTGCTAATTGCTTTAAAATAGCTGAGTCTTTAGTTGCTAACTCCTGTAGTTCCCTGGTAAAAGTACCTTTGATCGATTGCAGCATTAATTCAGGATTACAACCCATACTCTCCATCATACCGATGCTCTGACCTAGTATATTAAGGTTACTAACTATCGAATCAGCAATAAAAGATCGGCTTTTTATTAAAGGGCTAATGATTTTGTCAACAAGGTCATTTTGTACATAGTTACCAAACTCCTTCTGATATGCTAACCAAGCTTCTGGCGATTTAAAATGTAGTTTCCCTATTAGCTGACGCCACATCAGCTACGTTACTACCTTTAATGTGATTAAATGCTATATTTAAATATTGGTCAGTATCTTTTAAATGAATGTTACTAGCAAGATTATTAAATATTACCCTTAAATCTATTTTATCATTTAGTTTAGCCATTCTCTGAAAATCAAGTAGTGGATAGATAAATTTTAGCCAGTCATCATAACCAGCTTGGCGGATTTTAAAGCTATCATGACCTTGGTGAGTAATATAACCTTCTAGCGGTATTATATAACCCCCTGCTAGATTAGCTCTATTGATGGCAATTGTTTGCCATTTATTGACTATTTGAGCGACTAGCATTGCCCTCTCACTACCAGTCGACTTTTTATTAGTATGGCTGATATTCCATAATTCTTGTATTATTGCACCCTGATAATTGATATCGCCAAACTCTTGTACCACACCAGCTTTCTCTAAATCTCTTGTAAGACCGTATAACAGCTCTTTAGCAGTAGTTTGTTGCCGTAGATCAACTTGCTGTAAATATTCTTTTATTGCAGCAACCTTATTGACATAAGCTCTTATAAACCTTTCTGCTGCAGCCAGCTTTATTAAGTTTAAAGCATTATTTCTTTTTTTTACAAAGCACTCCTTCTTAAAATCATCAATGAACCTATCTATTTGTTTATCTCTCTCTAACAAATCTAATCTTTCATATCCAACAAATTCTTTATGGATAGTTTTTAGCTCATCTACTAATTGTTGATCGACAAGAGCTAGAGTTTTAAATAACTCCTCTACTTCTGAAGGGTCTGCCCCTTGCTTAACTTTACGTAAAATTTCTTCGGTTCGTTGGTAAATAACATCTTGTTTGATGGCTTCTGCTTGATAAGTAACCTTCTGTTGTTCAGGTAGATGGGCTATGTCAGCTTCTAAAGAAACTAGATGCTCTTGTAGATTTGGGGAGGCATGGCTAGTATCAAATTTCTCATCATCACCATGGTAAAAAGATTCAGCCTCTTGTGGATTCTTGAGATTTATATGTTTGCCTTCCTCTAGCTGTTTTCTTGCTATATATAACTCCTCAGGCGATAAATCATAGCCTTTAGTTTCCCATTGCTGACGTCGTAAATTATTGATAATTTGCTGATCTAATTGTTTTTCTGCTGTCAAATACTCCTGAAACGCTGGGTTATTAATATGCTCCTGATATAATTGTTGTAATTTGCCTTTTTCCTCTAGTAAAATATCCAAAAACCATTTTGGTATTTGCTCAATCTTGCCATTAGTACCAAACTGATCATGCATATGTTGTTGTAATTCTGCTATTTTCCTCTGCTGGACAAAATATAAAGGAAATTGTGGCTCGGCTGCCGTAATTAATTGTAGCTTCTTTGCTTGTAACTCAGCTAATCTTGATAAAGAAATGTTTTCAGCGTTGGCATTGCTACTTGTTGGCACTTGACTATCAACTTGCTCAGTTTCTATTATCTTCTCCATTGTTTGAGGAGATGACTCTTTTAGCACAGTATCAATATTCTCTTTTAACTGACTATCAACTATCGGATGTAAGGTCTCAATTTCAGGACGTAACTTATTGGAATGTAAGTACAGTCTGTCCCGCAAATATTTAGCCGAATAACCAAGACCATGCAATGTTGCACCAAATAAACCACTTTCTATAATATTAATCAAACTATCTGACAAGTCATAAGGTCTTTGTTCAATATGTCGTTCATTATAAAGAAATGGCTCGATAGCTGTCTGACCTACAGCACCACCGACAAAACCTTTAGCTAATGTTGTTGGAAGTTTGCCATATTTTAAAGCAGCTGCCGCCCATCTTGCTTGCCCACCAATAGGAATGAAGCTAGCAGCAATGTTAATTATCGACAAATTACCAAATACTATCTCAGCTCCAAATTTGCCAATAGCTTCAACTAATCCACCTTTACCTGCAGCAATGATAATCTCATTAATTTCTCGCTGCTTTTTTCTCTCTAAAATATCTTCTACTAATTGATTGGTAAAATTAGGGTCATACTTTAAATCTGAGTCACCATATTTTTGCTCAAATTCTTCCTTGGTTAATTTGTTATTATTAGTTTTAAAATATTCAGCAATATCCCGTAATTCAGGATCAATAATATATTCTGGGTCAAAAGCTCGCCATAAAGTTGATAGGCTTGGACTGTCCTTATAGGCTTGCCGGCTAACTGCCCGCCAAACATCCATTTTACTGCTGCCTAACAAATCAACGACACTATTAGTTCTAAACTCCGGTATTAAAATAGAATAGTAACGTAATTGATTATTTGAATAATTATTTAAGCTGTCATTATTTTCCATCCTACTAATCTACTCTAATATGAATATGAGTTAATGATATCTTGCAATTCTTTTTTCTGTTGCTCTAAAGCTTGAGGATTATTTAACTCTAATAAATCAAATTTTAATATTTTACCAACTCCTACCATAAGTGGCAGATACTGACCATCTTTAGTTGGAAAAGTATAATAGACACTCTTTTTGTCAGGTGTTAATTTCCATTTACCTTGTTGTAAACATTCTCGTACTATTGTAGTCGAATATTGTCCTATTGGTTCATTGATATTATCGATACTATTGCTACCACGACTATCCCTAAAACTAGTAATATAATCATAAGCTATAGTTCCTTTAATGAGACCATGTTGCAGCTCTGCTAGACTACTCTCAATATAATCAGCATTTAAATCTTGGATTATACCTTGTGCTACCACCTGACTGGGGATTTGCAGATTTTTACTATCTAGTCGCATATAGACCTCGCTAATTAATTCTTTGGTTGCTTTTTTTACTGCTTTGTCAATCATTAAATCTTCAGTACGTTGGTAGTATTTAGCTAAATATTTTATGGCTTGCCGTGTTTGGCTAATCTCTGTCTCATTTTGCATATTGCTTTTTGCTAAATCCTTACTCCATCGCTTGAATATACCATTTTTATCAATTTCTTTGTTAAATTCTGTAGTCTCATTACTGATAAATAAAGGCTGACTTTTTAATGATAGCTCGTTAACTAGTGTCATCATCTGTATGAAGGCTGACGCATTTTTACGGTTACATAGCCTACTCTCAGCATAGAATTGAGTCAGGCATTCTAGCTCCCCCTTACCCCTTAAGATTTCTTCCATTATCTCCAAGCCATATTGCTGCCCGCCTCCTGTATCATCATCTCGTAGACTAATTATACTGTCGATGGCTTGTTTAATTTGGTTAACATCTTTAGTCTGAATCTTTTTTAAATACTCAATACGCTCAGATTCCATTAAATATCTCTGATCGTAACTCGGAATGCCTTTTTGCTGTTGTAATTGTTTTCTAAGCAATAAACGTTGAGGAAATGTTAGGGCTTTAGGTATTATACCAATTGCAATAATTAACGCAGTGGTGTAAAATGGGTTTTTAACTGATAAAGGTACTCAAATGGCTAGGTTAATATTACCACAAGGTTTTCATGGTCATGATTTTATAAAAATGATGAAACATGAGCCGCATGGTCGAAATCGTATACGTTTATTGGCGATGTATCACCTTCAATTAGGCAAATCTTTAAAAGCCATATCTGAAATAGTGAAGTCACACTGGAAAACTGTGCAATCATGGCTCAGAAGATTTAGGAATCATGGTTTTGAAGGATTATTTGAATCACAAAGAAGCGGCGCCCCTAGGAAGATTAACACTATACAAGAGTCTGCTCTTTTTGATAAAATCAATACGCTCAGTGAAAGTAAAACTGGTGGGTATATAACTGGAAAGGAGCTACATATCATGTTACTTGAGGAATATGGTGCTAAATGCGCTTTAAAAACAGTCTACAATACTATGCACCGCCTTGGTTTTAGCTGGATTACTTCTCGTTCAATGCATCCAAAGTCAAATCAAGAGACTCAAAATACATATAAAAAAACTTCCCAGACATGTTAACAAAATTATTACCAAAAAATATCGATAGATGTAAAGTTGATATATGGTCTCAGGATGAAACTCGAGTTGGGCAACAAGGTAGCTTAACTCGTATATGGGCTAAGCGTGGCACTAGACCCCGTAAAGTTCGGCAACAGCAATTCATTTCAACATATATTTATGGAGCTGCTTGCCATGATACAGGAGAAGCTTTTGCATTAATTTTACCATATGCAAACACACAGGCAATGAATAAATTCTTAGAAGAGCTTTCTCGCAGTATTCAAGGCAACCGACATATAGCTTTACTAACGGATAATGCAGGTTGGCACACAGCCAAAAAACTAACTGTGCCAAGCAATATCACTTTGATACCGCTTCCGCCCTATGCACCGGAACTTAATGCAATGGAACAAGTTTGGGAATGGATCAAAAATCATTTCTTGTCTAACCAATGTTATGGTGTATATGAAGATATCGTCACTATGGCTTGTTACGCTTGGAATCAATTTGCTCATAATGTAGATTTAGTAAAATCAATTATGTATAGAGACTGGATAAACACACCGTGTTAATTATTGCAATTGGTATTATGTCGGCGTACAATTCCTCAATCAGCCTAACCGGGTCTGTTTGAACCAATTTACTCTGTCTGTTAAACTTCTCAGCTAAAATATGATATATTTGCTCTTTCTTGTCATAATCAACATCTCCGCCCTTTGGGGCAATTTGTTGTAATATTTCCTGACATTGGTTAAATGGTAAGTTCTTCATTTGTTCTGAAATAACAAAAGCCTGGTTATACAAAGCTTCTTGGGCTATGAATTGCTGCAGTCGTGGATCACCAGCATTAAAACTGGCTTGCAGTAGATTTTCAAACCCTTTAATACCTTCTCCAGTATTTAGGATACTATGCAAATGGGCATTGGTAAGAGAACTAAGTTGATGTTGTCTCAGTAATTGCTGATGATGTAATAGATTATTTGCTTGCCCCTCCAGCTTTATCCTCTGTTCAAGCGATAAATCTTCTTTCCATTCAGCAACTATATTGGGATTTAATATAGCATCTGGCGAATGCTTTAAAGTACCTAGTGCTGAGGCAAATGCTAAAGCTTGTTTGGCATTAATTAGCATTTGTTCTCGCTCTTGCGGCAGTAATGACAGAGAGTTAATAGCTATCACGATATCTTGTAAGTGACTAGTATAAAGCTGTGGGTTATCATAAGTAGCATTCTTTAACTTTTCAATAGCTTCAATTGCTAAATGGTTACGTTTACCATCAATCAGCTTGGCTTCTGTATGACTTATTTGCCCAATTAAAGATATTCGGTAGTCATTAATCTTAGCTTGCAACATACGCTTGGTTAGTCTGTTCTTGGCTTGTTGCAGATAATTTACAGCCCGCTTATCATACTTGCCTAAAAAATACTCGATAAACGGTTTGTTGTTTTCTGAAAAATCCGGATGAAATTCATCAAATTGTGTCAAACAGTTAAAACCACCAGTTTTGTTATCACTAGCTACTTCAATATTGCTCTGTGATTGATGCAAGTGCGTAGTGGTATCTTTAATAAAGTCTGCCCATAAATTTGGCATTTCTACGCTGGAATCTTTCTCCAGTTTACGTACCAAATAGCCTTTAGCTTCTTCATTAATCTGCTGACTTATACCTGCTATAACTTGCCATTTCATCTTTTTTTATTACTTCCCTTTTACTTGTCTGTTATCCCTTCATTACTTCTTGATATCCTAGCAAGATCAGACATCCCGCTTAAAACCGTACCAAGATTTTGCCAAGGCGAAGCTGACCTGATCGAACTAATATTACGGTTAATTGCTTCCTTATTTAAATCAATCATTACCGTGTTTAAGTTTGATCTTGGTCTTTGGTGAAAATGTTCAGCTTCTACACTTCTTGCCTTCATCTCGTCCATATAAGCCATATGTCGTAGTAATAAGCCAGCTGAATCAGTACCAGTTATACCAATACCAGTTTTCAGGATATTATAGCCCAGCTGCTGGCGATTATATAACTGTTCTTGCCTCAACATATCAACATGATAACTTGATATTGCTCCATATTCCGCAGTTCTTTCTATTAGTTGTTGACGGTCAAACCTGACATTCTCCTGTTGTTGTCTCAATAAATGCTGTTGTTCATATAAGGATTGCTTAGTTTTTTCTTTATTACTTCTTAGTTGGGAGTAAGTATTAAATAAAGATGCTCCTGTAGCAAATATACTCGCTCCACTCGAGAAAAAATTTAGAAAATCAAACATTGCTATTTTTTACCTTTTAAAGATTTTTAGCTATTTAATTTGTTGCAAGAATATGTTACATTATAACTAGTATTAGTTGTGTGTGCGTCAAGATAAGGTGCATTAATCTTACGGGTGAAAGTCCTGTTATGGAAGGAGTAGCTAGCTCCACCATATAGCGAGTCTTGTGCTGCTGAAGGTAACGACAGTAGTAAAGCGTAGACAGCGAAACATCCGAGCCGAAACCAAATGGTGAACGTGATAGCCCTGAAATGATATTGGTAGTGGAAGTCGATGTGCTACACAACGCAGTAGACAAGAGAAAACTAGAGGTCAAACTAGCGAAAATCCGAAAGTTTTCAACCATCGGGGTCTCAGGCGTCAGCGAGTTTGTAGAGATTAATGACACAACTTGAGAAGTCCTTATAACTCTTACTGAGTTAAGTAAGTATTCAAAGTACAAGTGCCGAAACATAAGGCTTTGGAGATGGTGTTAAGGATGGCTGAGTCAGTTGTAGTAGTGATGAAGCTTCGTAATGGGAGTGGAGCGAAGGGCTGACAGAAAGGTAAGAACGTAAGAGGGAAACAATGACCGTACACAGCATAGACGGAAATACATGGTCAACGAAACTTGAGCGTATAAAGTTGCTATCATCACAAAATCAAGACATAAAGTTTAATAATCTTGGACATATTATTGATTTAAAGATGTTAGAAGAACAATATAAGGAACTTGATAGCAAGAAAGCTGTAGGAATAGATGGTATAACCAAAGCGGTTTATGGTAAGAAGTTGGAAGCAAATTTGCTCTCGCTCCTTACTAAAATTCGCAAGGGGCAATATCAAGCTAAACCTGCACGAATTACATTGATTCCAAAAGAAGATGGAGGCAAAAGACCTTTGGTAATATCATGCTTTGAAGACAAGATAATCGAGTCGGCAGTAAGCAAGATATTAAACTCAGTGTTCGAGCCAATATTCTTAAAATGTTCTTACGGGTTTCGACCTAAATTAAACGCCCATGATGCACTTAAGGAGTTGAATAGACTTACGTATAACTTCAATAAAGGAGCTGTAGTTGAAATTGATATAACTAAGTGCTTCAATTCAATCAAACATTCTGAGTTGATGGGATTCCTAAGAAAGAGAATATCTGACAAAAGATTCCTAAGACTAGTTATGAAACTGATGGAAACACCAATTATAGAAAACGGCATTACAGTTACTAACAAGGAAGGATGCCGCCAAGGGTCTAAAACATCACCAATTTTGGCAAATGTCTTCCTACATTATGTTATTGACTGTTGGTTTGCTAAAATCAGCAAGGAAAACATAAGAGGGCAAACTGGAATGGTGAGGTATTGTGACGATATGGTGTTCGTCTTTGAGAATGAAGAAGACGCGAGGAAGTTTTATGAGGTTTTGCCCAAAAGATTAAACAAGTATGGCTTGAACATCAATGAAGCTAAATCGCAGATGATTCAGTCCGGTAGATACCATGCTGAGGACTTAGCTAAGCAAGGTAAGAAGATCAAGAGTTATAATTTTCTTGGCTTTACTTGCTATTGGGGTAAATCAAGGTTTGGTAACATATGGAGATTAAAATATACCACAAGGAAAGATCGATTTACCGAGAAGCTTAAAGGGCTAAGAGAATATCTACGAAGTCACCTTAATGAGAGGGGCAAAGAACAGATATTATTGCAAGTCATTAGAGCTACAAAGGGGTGGATCAATTATCATGGTATATCAGATAATCAAAGACGAGTAAGTTCATTTATTCACCAAACTAGGCGAGCAATATATGGGTGGTTTAATAGAATGGGTGGGAAGCGTAAGATGAATTGGCAAAGATTAGCTGAAATACTCAAAAGGGTCGACTTTCCAAATAAGTGGAAGACCATTTCAATGTTCTAAAACCAACAAAAAAAAATAGGGTACAAGCCTATCTTACCTTTCGGGAGCCGGATGCGGTAGCTCTGCATGTCCGGTTCTGAGGAGGGGCTTAACCAAGCAATTGGTTAGGTCTACTCACAAATGTACTGAAAAATCTGCCTAACGGGTAGGCATTTTTAGCAGTCGATTCTTTCGAAGAATTAGGGCATTACCGATTGCTACTTGCAACATTGACTGAGGAACGTAGGTACAGTGTTATGACCCCTGTGGTTAGTGGGGGTCTCTCGCTCATTCATCAATTACCCTTATAATTTGGTAAAATCTTTGCCTTGGCATAGATTTTTAATATACTAACGGGATAAGGCTTATCGACCTTAAAAATAACATCAATATCAGTTTTAATTTCTCCGTGCATAATAAAATTTACCCAACCTGATTGATAAGGAGTGGCAAATAAGTCACATACTTCTTTAGTAGCTGTTGATGTTGTTAAATATTTCTTATCATTAACCAATCTAATCAACGCATCACTATCTAAATATCTACTATTAATATGTTGCCTATCTATTTGCCCATTATCAAGCCTTTCTTCAATATAACCACCTTTACTATTAAAGACCTTCAATCCAAGTTCCGCATCTTTTTTCGGAACATGCTCGTATTCATCCGGAAATATCAAAGGAAAAGTCTGTAATATCGAAGAATAAGGAAAACCTACCGACAAATGTCTTACCGGATGTTTTAGCTTAATCAGCTCATTATCAATAATCTTTAAATCATGTAATTCTTCATCACCAATAATAGATACAGCAATTTTCTGAAAAATTGGCAATATAGTGGCAATATTTATTTGCTGGAATGATGGCAAGCAGTTTCCAGCTATACTACTTAGTTCATAACCTCCAATATCAGGAAATAGTTTTTTAAAAACTGGAAAATATCTTTTTGATAAAAGTAAATATTTCTCTAATTTTATGCTCTTCTCATCCTCAAGAATATCTTTCAATAAAGCTGGATGAAAGCTTGGCATGATTAACTGACAATATTCAATAATGTTACGCTGAAAATAAGCTAGTCCTTCTTTGAGCTCTTGCATTTGCTCAAATATTCTATCAGCTAACGTTTCAGTGTAATCTTCTTCGCTGCGAATAGAAGATGAGGAATAGGATGAAGATAATGAGGCTCTACGCTCTCTACTTCCTTCCGTTGGTGGTAAGTTCAGTCTTTCAGCATTTCCCAGCCTGTATGCTACTTCATCTATCATCTCATCGATAGTTTGATTAAAATTATCAGACAAAATATATTCTCTAACATCTTTACTTAATTGTTTATCAAGTATGATACTCCTTAAACAATCAACTATTTCTTCTCGTCTTTTGAAATTGCTTAGCTCATTAATCTTGTTGTCATTATGTATTTGTTGTAATTTATCAATTAATTGGTTAGTAATGGTTGATAATTTATCATTTATTTGTTGTTTGCTAGTATGTTGATCTAACTCTATTATTTGTCGGCTAATTAGTTGTTTAATCTCTTCACCAAATATATATTTAGTCAGTTTTGGATGAGCGATATTTAGCAGTTCCTGGTAAAAATCCACTACAGTTTTGGTAAAAAACTTTTTTATGTTAACTAGCAATTCTTTATTATTGTCACTATCCTGCTGAGCATAATATAATAACATTCTTTTATTGATGTGAATAGCCGCTAACCGCATCTCTTGTATTTCTCTACTTACTTCAAACTGTAGATTAATATTTTGCTTAGCATTTGCCATAATATCTTGCACCGTGCCAGCGATGAACCTTATTAGCTCAGTATTTAGTTTTTTTATTTGCAGACAAATAGTTGGACGAAAGGAAAAAGCACTATTAGGCAGATATTCCATTAAGCCACCATCTCTTAAAATAGCTGGTACATCAATTTTATTTAGTGCTTCTGTGGTTTCAATAATATCACCACCAAGACGCTCACCATCATATAATAATTGCTCGATTACCACTAAACTTTCAGGATGACCGGAAAATAGATTATCTATTTCAGCATAAATACGTGAGAATATTCGATGATAGGCAAAAGATATCGCCAAAATATTCATAATCTTAGGTAAATAATTTTTATAATATTTTTGTAAAAAACTTTCTATCTCGGGTCTATGTTCATCATAATTAGCAATGTGCCTGTTTTTGTATTTAAAAGAATCACCAGCATTATCTAACTTAACTCTCAAGATATTTTCTGCTTGAGCCTGTACAATATGCTCTAGCTTGGTTATATCACCTCTAAACTCATAAGCACTATCATCCTTTAACGCTTGCATAATTGAACGGTAAGCAGCATTCTCTCCTGGCTGCAGGATATTTACATGACAATCAGCATAAACTGCTCTATCGGTAACAAAATGCTTGGCAGAAAAATAACGAGTTTGCAGCACTTCTAGATATTCTTTACTGCTTACACCAGTATCATCACTTCTCCGAACATGCAAATATAACATATCAGCACTTTCAGCATAGATCGGCGTAATGCCTAATACTTGACCATTACCACCCAGCCAATGTTGTGACCAGCCCATAATTTTTAAATCTTGCGAATAGATAAAAATTGCAAAAGAGCCATTTTTTAGCACCGCCACTATCATCGAAAATGGACTGTTACAGCCGACAATTTGTCTAATACCACCAGCAAATATATGCTCAGCATAGGCAGTTATATCTGATATTTGAAAGCCACCTTTTTCTTGTGAATAATACAAGCTATTGATTTTACATCCATTACCTTCAACAAAAAAGATGGTCTTACCGATCACTACTGGTTTCAGTGGTGATACCGGCAACTCAATCTCTTTATGGATTTTGACAAACTCCCCTTTAGCTCGATCTCCTTCTTTCACTAAATAAATACCATCACTAGTACCGAGTAACAATTCATCAGCAAAAGGTACCGACCATAGAACATTATCAAAAGTAGCAGAAGAAAAAGTTGCCGAAAAAGCAGTTAAAGGATTACGGGCTTCTAGTAAAGTCCTATATGCCATCCTAAAATCACTAAAATCTCCCTTATAGCTTGCCCAAATTGCATGAATATTCTTATTAACCCCAAAACACCATAATCGGTTTTCAAAAGTAACCACTGAAGTGCAATATAATTTCTCCTGCTGGGCTTGGTAGATGGGGGATTGATTAACATATGATAAACTTGCTGCTCGCTGATAAAGAGCTTTTAGCTCATCATTAATTTTATCTACTTCTGCTCCATAAATTACCTCATTAAAAGGTTTCTGTATCTTAGTAGCTTGTCCAGTTTGTCCTGTAGTAAAATAATTAACTTGGCATTTTAGTGGTTCAATAATAAACATTCTATCTTTACCAGGAAAATTACTGGATAGCTCATAGCTACTACTTGAAGCTATCTCAGCTCTTTCACCATATTCTACCTGTCTTTTGCTTGCCTGTTCGCTAATATATTGGTAAAATTGCTCAACAATTTGCGGATCAACGGAGAATTTAAAGATCGGTCTCTTATCACCGAAGGAAATATAAGCAATCCCTTGGAACACTACATAAGAAAAATCCTTAGGACGAAAATGAAAATCTTGCCCATCATCCTTAATAATTTTATTGGTTAGCAATAACTCACCACCAACAAAAAATAAGCAATTAGTATGTAACTTATGCGATTCAAAAACTAGTAAGTAGGATAACTTCCTTGAGAACATCACTGCTGCCATTTTCTTTGGCACATTATCATTAAACAAATGGACAAATTGTGTCCCATGTCTACGCATAATGCCACCTGATGGTAACAGCATGAAGTTAATCAGCTTCTTAACACCATTCTGATACAATACCAGCTCAGTTCTCCCTTCAATGGTCGGAGTAAGCTCACCACCTGAGAAGTTGTTTTTTTGTGAGTAAACAAATTGTTCTTGTTGCATAACTTAACGTAATTTGATTATTCAAATATCATACTTCACCGGAATTAATCAGATTATAATCAACCGCATAAATCCTTCTTGTTTCTTCCAATTTGATCAAATATTGTTTCTTTAGTCCATCAGTAAACACACTATCGGAATACATAGCAAATGACACTTGTGAGGCTAATGATAAAGCTGCCAGTAATTTAAAGCTGGCAGGTACTTGTTGCCAAATAGTTGGATCATTCTCTAATAAATTATCAACAATGTTTTTGCTGTAATAAAACAGTGAGGTAAGTTTACCACCCTTGAAGTAAATCTTACCTGTCTCTGTATAAAATTGTAGGTTAGATGGCACTATTACAGCACATTTAATACAATCATTAATATTCGGTATTTCGGTAAAGTTTTGTCTATTACCTTCGATATTATCAACTCTCCGTAATGCAAATGACCATTTAACCATTAGTACAGTATCTTCAATAGCAGGATTAACAAACTCCTCACTTAATTCCTCGGCTTTTGATATTCTGCCACCACCAATGCTACTAATACCACAATTTGACCCAAGTACTACTACTGCCTTTTTGATAATCTCATATTTCACAATAATTACACTATTGAATCAATTTTGTAGTTACCCATCTTCATTCTCACTCTCAACAATACCACCATCACCATCATCCTCAACAACATTATCACCAACACCACCAACACCGGCAGCAGCATCAACAGTAGCAGCTCTTCTCATGACCAGTACTTGCGTAGCTAAATTATTGTTGGCAATTACTGCTAAATCATTATCAGTAATATCCTCACTATTATCACTATTCCGGCATTGATTGCCAAACATCTGCCATGGCATTGTTATGCTATGTAAGCCTTTCCGGTGATTCTCATTAGCTATTGCTTTCCACAATTCACCATGATGGCTGGTGCAGTCATAGTCCTCTAAACATTTAATGACCACTACTGCTTGTTCATTATCACGGCTAGCTCCAAATGCTTCACTGTAATATAATACCTTGGCATAGTGGTATTGTACCAGCTCTTCAATACCCTTCTTGTTAGAACCACTAACCGTATTAAATCTTATGGCTCCTTCATTAAAGGCATAGCAATCTCTAACAGCATATCTAGATTGATTAGCATCCCCAGTATTATCAAATATACCACCCAGCATCTCGCTAGTAATAAAAGTAAATCCTAAGAAACTATTAACTTCACCACTTACTAAGGCTCTAACGTTATTATAGTCATAATTGGTAATTTGTGGATCACGTAGTAAGTCTGAAATTTGATTGCTTGAGCACAATAAGTATAATTTATCATACATACCAAAAAAGCGTTTTTTTAAGATATGATGAGCTTTTATTAGTTTGTCAACAGTCAGTCCTGCTCTCTTTTGCTGGATGCCCCCTCTATTGACGGCAACTGCAGCTTGAGCATTTAAGCCTAAATTAACATCAGTAACCCTAATTCCTACTGGTACCACATTATTAGCTACGTCAAAGTTAACAACATTGTTGCCTGTCCTTCCTGCTCGAACTGGACTTGCAAAAGCACTAATAATTACTCTATCTTGTTGTCTACCCATTGCCCAACCTGCCATTTTAGGAAAATGTGAAGTAGGGTCAGTTAATAGGTTCAACTTATCGTTCCTATCCATGGTAGCGTTCCAATGATAGGCAGAAGCCGTCAAAAACCTTCTTGAAATAGTTGGAATTTTAAATTCTATTTGTTCTAATCTACCAGGGTCTCCACCATCAGTATAATGTCCATGTAAATGATCATCAGGATCAATTGCCCGTCGATTTCTACTCTCCACCTCATGGGTAGTCATTGACTCAAAGCTAATTACCTCAGTATCCTGCGTACCATTTGTAACGCATTTTCTTAGTTTACAACCTTCTTGTTGAATAACTAGGCTGATATTTTTGGCAAATTGTTCTTTAAGACCATCTGTTATTTGTTCCATTTCTTTTCTCCTCAAATAATCTATCAATATTTAAAGTGTGATATCATTTATACTCAAATCAACAAAAACTTAAGCTGGTCGTTGTCCTCTATGCAGCCAACAACCTTTCGGGTATATATGTTATTAGTGGCTCTTTTATGATAGGTTATTGCGAAGTTGCAGCCTTAAATGAGTTGTCACCTACTTCATGACTTTAATGATTGCTTGGTTACGTTATTTTTTATTGTGTCTTATCATAAGCGATCTTGTATAATTGTTGCATACGTTTAACAGCTTGTTCATGTCCCGTATGCTCTTTACTCCTTAATTTTACCACAAACTCGGGGTCAGAATCAAGTTTATCTATCTCTGACAATGCCGCCTCTCGGCTGTTAATGCCAGGTAGCTCTTTGCCAATTACTAACGAGTCAGATTTTAAAGTTTCACCGACTCGTACTAATAAATCAACTAAAGCTGGTGCGTAATGTGAGTCTTCAATTAATCCAGCCAGCTCTTTAGTACCAAACTTAGATAAGGCTGCCTGCATCACTGTCATTTTACTGTCAAAACCTTCACCATAATTGCGTTTCAGCAAATCAATGTGAGAGTTACGTGTTTGCTCGATAGCATTTTGTTGCTGTTTTTGTAAATCCTGCGAAAAACCATACAGAGAATTAAGCAGCTTCTCACCTTGCCTTTTAGATAATCCGCTTTGGTAAAACATATCTTCATAACGAGTTAAATACTCCTCATCTTCCTTGGAGCGTTTATCAGTATATTTCTTATCTTCAGGCAATCCCAAACGGCAATAGAATTTATGCCACTCATCATCAGAGCTGTCATCTTTTGGCACAGCAACTCGCTGATTTAAGCTTTTTTCTGCTTCCAAATAGCTCTGAGCTAAAGATGAGACATCCTTGAATTTACCCAGTGACTCAGCTTTACGTATTTCCTCAGGCATGTTAGCTAGCCAATCACTACCAGAGGAAGTAGGGCTAGTTTCATAGTTATTGGCAATTAATTCTTTACTCATCTGCTTATTCTTCTTTCAACGTTTCCATTTCTTCTTTTAACTTCTCTATTTCTTCAAGGATTAGCCCGGTAAATTCAATGATTTCATCTATTGGCTTTTTTTTATCCAACATTTTTTTTGCCATGGCTATAGCTTTTTCTTCAATACCTTCAGCTTTGCCTCTAGCTTCAGCATCTTCAATTTGTTGCTGTTCTACCGCTAAATTATCAAAATAGGCTTTTGTTCTTTGCTCATAGGTGTTAAGCTCTGCTTCTGACCAGCTAGCTTGGTCTACAGCCCCAAAGGCTCTCCTAATAATTTCATCTTTACCTATTAAATTCTCTATTTCTGTTAAGGTTAATTTACTATCTCCTGCATGCTTGAAAAAATACATCCACTTCTCTTCAATACTCTTTAGCTCATCAATAGTTTTTTTAAATTTCTCAAGCTCTAAAAAAACAAAGTAAAAATCTTTTAAATCATGGGCATAGCTCTCTGTATCTAAAAGACGATGTTCTGATTTCCAATGTTTTTTATCGCTAAACATCACAAAATCCGCTATCGCTAAAAATATTACTCCTTTTAATTTGGCGTATACTGCCAGTTTCTTGTGTTTCTCATCTTCCTCAAGTATTTGCTGAGAATATGCTTTAGCTGCATAATATTGGGCTCTCTTCTCAAATCCTGGATGCTTACTTACCTGCATCTCTACTATGAATTGATTACCGTGTTGATCTTTACATAACACATCAACTATGGACTTTCTGTAAATAGCAATATCAGGGTCTTGGATAGTTGGTAAAAATGTCACCTCAATTATTTGCTCATTTCCTTTACACTTGAGAACATCATTTAAAAAATGAACAAGTATATCTTTATTCTTTTCAGTACCAAAAATTTGGCGAAAACAAAAATCATTTTTAGGGTCAAGAAACTTTGATAAAAACATATAATATAACCTCTTAATTGTTACTAAATATCGCCATTATTTATCTGATTCATTAGTACCATCGATATTATCAATTCCATCATCTTCTGAAACTTGTGAGCATATGTATAGGAATAAAGCTCGATGCCCTTCAAGAAAGGCTGTGTAATCACTTTCTTGCCGAACGAAATTGCTACGATATATGCCACTCATTTGTGCTAAATCCTCTAATACTATTTTACCATCTTCTCCACTAAAAAGCTTGTAATAAATTGATTTTAACTGCTCTTTTGTTAATAAAGGTAATGAGGATGAGGAGTTAATTGATAGTTTCATTCTTTCTTACCCTTATATCTGTTGTTGTTGCTGTTGCATTTGCATCATCTTACGTTGTTGTCTGATTTGTAATACTTCTTGCTCGTTCTTCAGGATTGAGCTTGGGGCTCCTCGCAGCTCAAAAAATAGTTTAAAACATTCATCCCAGTTGATATTATCATAAATCTCAGGAAAAAAGTTACTGATTCCACTTCGTTGAAAAAAACCTAATACTTGCTCAACGCTGGATATTGCTGATGTTTTCTGTGCCCTGGATAGTGGTGAAACATATTCAATCTCTATCTCAGGAGGGCTATTTGCTCCCTCTAAAATCGGTACTCTGTTATATTTGATTAGCGTTTGATATATTGCCATGATTAACGGATTTAACAACTCACTCTCAATTCTACCAACCATTGGAGACATTAAACGGTATTGTTCCTCCGTCCTAATTTGCACCTCAGTGGCAGTCATTTCTTTATTTTCCTTTTGCATCCTGAATATATCGATATAGAATGCTTTGTATATGGCATCGCGACATTGATTTTGTTCAATTTCAGTAGGTAGGATATTTTCCATACCAGTTAGCGGTATTATTTTATCTGCCATACCATTACGGTAGAAATTAACACTGCCTGGCGTAGTATATAGTGGTAAGTAATACCCATCTTTTGGCACTAATAATGGTGGGTCTAGCTGTTTCTGGGCTACTTTTAGGGTAATTTGCCTTAAACTATTGAGCAATTTAATATCAGGCAGCACATGATGAGCCGGAGCATAGCCATATACTTCACCTTCTTCTTTTACCCATCGCGTCACAAAAAATGGGAAATAAGAATAGCCTGATTGATTGATAATTTTTTGTTCAGCTAGGTAGATATATTCTGAGCTATAATCAAGTATTAATGAGCTAGCTGTTGCCATTGGTTTTCTACCTTTATTCTTCTGATTTTGAGCTTGCGGGCTAACTATGTGTAATATTTCTACTATTTCATCAGGATTTTTGGCTAATCTTTCATTGAAAGGAGCAAAGTCTGACCATTTAGCTAACGCAGATTTTATCGGCATACTAAATAGTCGATACATTGTATTAACAAAACCAAACTTATCCTCTTCACAATAACATTCTTGTAAATTAATGTTACGGAAGAATAGAGTTTGTTCTAATTCTGGGGCTTCTTCAACATAGAATATCGCGGTACCAAAGGCAGCGAGATTTAGAAAAAACTGATGAATCTGATTATAAAAATTAGAAGCCGGATTGTTGAATATATCCATTAAAGATTTTTCTAACATTTGGGCTAGCATGCTGCGTTCAGCTGTTGTTAAATATTCCTGCTGCTCTTTATTTTCAGCAGCTATAGTAAGGTTAAACCAATTTATTGCTGGATTTACCAGCAAGCTTTGTAAACCTGATGCTAATTGCTCTCTTGACCAAATAGAAGTTGAATCAAATATTACCTTATTACTCTCAGTTTGTGGGCAAACATATTTCTTTAGCTCATCCCATACTTGCTGCCATTTCTCCCGCTTGCTCTTGAGATTGTCAAAATATTCAATTTTTTTGTTTAAATCACTATCAGCCATAAGCTGTCACCATATTCCTTGTTACGTTTGAGTTTATAGTTGAGTTTGGGTTTAAATATGGCGTACCAAGTTTCTTTGACACTTTCTTGAGCTTCTTGATAAAGTCATTATCATACAACACCTGATAGTTATATTTCTTACCGCTAGCTGCCGTCATGCTAGGCAAACCAAGGGTTAACCCTTCAATATCCTTAAGCGATACTATCTTGCCAAGAGATTCAGATAATTGCGGTAAATCTTTTAATTGTGGTACTGACCGCATGTTAAAATGCTCCACTGCTTGTTTTAAACCACCAAGCTCAGCTATCGGCGTTTTTGCTAATCCTGATCGACCATATCTTGCCATTTGCTCTAAATTGCCCGACATACCATCATATTGATGGTTATTAGCAAGATCAACTTGTTCAATCCTCCCTCTAAGGTTATGCATAATATTTGATGTATTCATATAATGACCAATACCAACTAATGGAGATAAACATTTTAGTCCAAAACCTAGCTGTCCAAGTATTGAAGTTCCTCCTGCTACAGTTGCTGCTCCTGCTCCTCCTAATGCTCCCAGTCCCATTCCAGCTCCAAAGGTTAAGGCACCAAGACCTGCCCCCTGTACCAAGCCTGTAATGTTGGCTGATTTCTGAAGTTTCTCAGCCCGCCACTTTACATCGTGAGCATAACTATCTAACTGACTTTGTGCAGATGAACCATAATCCCTTAATTTATTTTGTAAACCCTCAATATGCTTTTGGCGTTCAGTATAATCAGCAGTTATTTTATCTTCTATGCTTTGCTGTTGTTTATATTGTTCAATGATGCTGGTTAATTGATGTCTTGCCTGATCAAAATTACTAGTATCTTGCAATAGACGATCTTGACTTGCTTGATAGTTACCTAACTGATTCTCAAGATCAGCTTTTTCCATACTAAGATTTTTATGTTCCCTAGTAATGTCATTCATAGATTGACGAATTCTGCCTTCCATTTCTTGACGTTGCTTTTTTAACGATTCAACGTCTTGCTGATGTTTGGCAATTGTACTGCCTGCTTCTTCTTCAGTTAAGCCTCGTAAACTTTCTTTTTGCTTGGCTACTTGCTCATAGAGATTTTGAAAGACACCTGGTAATTGTTCCACCTCGCTCATTCTTGCTTCAAGGGCTGGAGCTTTCTGTTGCAATGCTGCAAAAGATTGTTTAAGTTGTTCAGATGAGGAAGCTAGCCTAGCTCTTTGTGCTTCTATGTTCTTTAAACCACTATCATATTACGTTAATTCGGGATAAGGATTAGTAAAAATGCTTTAGCTATAACTAATACAAGATTTTGGATATGTATAAATTGCATTTCTGTGAATTCATACATTAATTGCTCTTCGTAGTGTATATATGTCTGCTATTTTTACTAATCCTTATCCCGAATTAACGTAAATAATAATTTAATTAATAGATCCATACCACGATAAATAATAGCACAAAAATACTATAATAGAAATAGATTTAGCAAAAAATATTATGCACTTGGTGCAAGTCGATCAAAATGGCAAAAAAATCGGTTATCAAAAAGTTACAAGAGATAAGTTATACCAATTGCAATAATTAACGCAGTGGTGTAAAATGGGTTTTTAACTGATAAAGGTACTCAAATGGCTAGGTTAATATTACCACAAGGTTTTCATGGTCATGATTTTATAAAAATGATGAAACATGAGCCGCATGGTCGAAATCGTATACGTTTATTGGCGATGTATCACCTTCAATTAGGCAAATCTTTAAAAGCCATATCTGAAATAGTGAAGTCACACTGGAAAACTGTGCAATCATGGCTCAGAAGATTTAGGAATCATGGTTTTGAAGGATTATTTGAATCACAAAGAAGCGGCGCCCCTAGGAAGATTAACACTATACAAGAGTCTGCTCTTTTTGATAAAATCAATACGCTCAGTGAAAGTAAAACTGGTGGGTATATAACTGGAAAGGAGCTACATATCATGTTACTTGAGGAATATGGTGCTAAATGCGCTTTAAAAACAGTCTACAATACTATGCACCGCCTTGGTTTTAGCTGGATTACTTCTCGTTCAATGCATCCAAAGTCAAATCAAGAGACTCAAAATACATATAAAAAAACTTCCCAGACATGTTAACAAAATTATTACCAAAAAATATCGATAGATGTAAAGTTGATATATGGTCTCAGGATGAAACTCGAGTTGGGCAACAAGGTAGCTTAACTCGTATATGGGCTAAGCGTGGCACTAGACCCCGTAAAGTTCGGCAACAGCAATTCATTTCAACATATATTTATGGAGCTGCTTGCCATGATACAGGAGAAGCTTTTGCATTAATTTTACCATATGCAAACACACAGGCAATGAATAAATTCTTAGAAGAGCTTTCTCGCAGTATTCAAGGCAACCGACATATAGCTTTACTAACGGATAATGCAGGTTGGCACACAGCCAAAAAACTAACTGTGCCAAGCAATATCACTTTGATACCGCTTCCGCCCTATGCACCGGAACTTAATGCAATGGAACAAGTTTGGGAATGGATCAAAAATCATTTCTTGTCTAACCAATGTTATGGTGTATATGAAGATATCGTCACTATGGCTTGTTACGCTTGGAATCAATTTGCTCATAATGTAGATTTAGTAAAATCAATTATGTATAGAGACTGGATAAACACACCGTGTTAATTATTGCAATTGGTATTAATAGCCTATTTAAACAATTTAATGAATGTGGATTGCCACGCTCACATACGTTCGATTGCAATAACCTCTTACACTTTTCTGGAATTTTTGAATTGTCATGGGGTTTATGTGTAAGATGAGTGAATTAACTATATCTAAATTAACCATAGATACCCCCCCCTACTCTGAATTTTAATTATATTAACCTCAGTTTGATGTAAGAGGAAGGTTGAGATTGTTTAATTTTCCAAAAGCTACAGAAATTTTATTAGGCTTAAAAACATAGGCAAGCAGTCCAGCTAATACGTTAGTTTGAAAATTCATAACAGATCTGTGCCTTGTATGGTCTATATGACAAAGGTTTTTTAGTTGATCGTTAATGGTTTCAATAATATACCTTTTATTTAAAAACCGCTTTTTAATAGGATCTATTATTTTTTCTTTCATATTACTTTTAATTTTTGTTATTAGTTCTAAACCTTGATTAGCAAGGGATTGAGTGAGTTTTTTACTGATATACCCACGATCACCAAAAAGCCAGCCTTGTAATTTATCTACTAAATTTTCCACCACTGCTCTATCATCAACATTTCCTGGAGTTAAAGAAAAACTCATAATCTCTCCGCAACTGTTAATGACAATATGTAGCTTACAACCAAAGAACCACCCAGTGGAAGTCTTACCTCTTTTTGCTATGTCTTTGAATACTTTATGTCTATTAATTCTTAAATTATGGCAAGCAGGAAGTTTAGTAGAGTCGATATAATATTGACCAGTTTGTTTTCCTGATAGGCTTTTTAGCAGTAATACCATGGGCATGAAGCTCATTGGCATTAACTGAACAAAACGACTATAGCTCACAAGTTTTGGAAATTCCTTTCTATAACTTTGACATAGGCAGCATAAATAAAAATCTTTAAAGGTACGGTAGTGACTCAAGTGAAACATTACTATAATAGTAATAATCTCTGAGAGTCCTATACTGCAAACTACTTTACGCTTACGGTTAGGATTTGGTAATATATATTTATTTTGCTCCGTATCAAAATGCTTGCAAAAATCATCAATTAAGCAGAAAATCTCCGTAAGAGGGATCATAATATATTCTCCAATTTTGTTGTTATTATTCGAGAACTTTATAATCCCTCCCTTCTTACTTTTCAAATATTCTTTCTCCTAACAAACTGGTTTGAAAGAAGGTTTTATTTTTACCATAGCTCACCACTATAATGGTTCCAATATTTTGGACAGAAAAATAAGAAAAATGAGATAGAATTCTTTAGCAAACAAGGAGAGCTAGAGATGAAAAAACAAGTAAGGCAATATAGTGCTGAGGAGAAAGCCAAAATTGTCATAGAAGCAATTAAGGGAGAGCTAACAATAGCCCAGATAACCAGTAAGTATGGTGTTCATGCAACACAGATCAGTAACTGGAAAAAACAAGGTCTTGAGTTGTTAGTACAAGGTTTTAAGAATAAAACACAGAGTGCTGATCCAAATCAGCAGGGGTTAATCAAGAATCTATATGAGCAAATTGGTCAGTTAAGCGTTGAGTGTGACTGGCTCAAAAAAAAATCTGCATTGTTTGGAATTAAAGGTTAGGTGTAATATGATAGAGCCTAATCATAATAAGTTAACAATTGTACAACAGTGTAAGTTATTGGATATTAGCAGGTCAACCTATTACTATCAACCTACTGGTATTAGTGAACAAGATATCAAGATTATGGCAATAATTGATGAGACCTATACTATGCATCCATATTATGGTATGCGGCGGATGGCTAAATATTTACAAGCCCAAGGTTTTTCGGTAGGTCGTAAAGCTGTTAGACGTTACTACAAGATAATGGGTCTTGAAGCTGTTTATCCTAAAATAAATTTAAGCAAGAGGAATCAAGCGCATAAAATATATCCTTATTTACTAAAAGGATTAGAAATAGTATTGCCAAACCAGGTTTGGAGTGCAGATATAACGTATATAAGACTGAGCCAAGGGTTCGTATATTTAGTAGCTATTATTGACTGGTATAGTCGTTATATTCTAAGTTGGCGAATCTCCATTAGTTTGGAAAGTGAATTTTGTGTAACAGCCCTTGAAGACGCTATAGAAAAATATGGTATGCCAAAAATATTTAATACTGATCAAGGAGTACAATTTACCTCGGAGAATTTTATTAGTATGCTAAAGCTACATAATATCTTGATTAGTATGGATGGTAAGGGACGAGCCTTAGATAATATTTTTATTGAACGTTTTTGGCGATCATTAAAACAGGAAAAAATTTATCGGATTATTTTAACAACAGTAAAGGAGGCAAAGACAGCAATTAACGAATATATGGACTTTTATAATAGACAAAGGATGCATCAAGCTTTGGATTATAAAACTCCAGAATGTGAGTCTGTCCTATAGTTTGTGTAAGTTGCAAAGAAAGCAGTAAGAGATTACTGTAAAAAAAGTAACTTAAGCAAGCAAGGAGGAATTATGGCTAAAAAATTAGATACAGATAAAGATACATTAAACATCAGTAATCAGCTAGTAGAAGAATTATTATCAAAAGCAGATCCATCGGAGTTATTTGGTCGAGATGGTTTATTTCAACAGCTAAAGAAGCAAATAGTTGAGAAAATATTAGCAAGTGAGTTGGATCATGAATTAGGATATTCAAAACATAGCAAGATGCCAAAAGTAGATAATAATCGTCGTAATGGTAGCTATGAGAAGACAGTAATTGATGGGGATGGTCGTAAGCTGACAGTAGAAGTACCAAGAGATCGGGAAGGAGAGTATAATCCCATAGCAATTATCTTTTATCTAAATTTTCAAAAAAATATTTATCTAAATAATAAAACAACGTTTTTGTTGAATAAGTTTATGGCAAACTTCAAGTAGCTTACGCATACAAGCAACTATCGCAACTTTCTTAGGTTTAAAATTATTAACAAGCCTATTGTATAAAGTTTTTAAATATTGAAAACCATTTTTGCCAGTTAATACCGCCATGTATAAAGCATCCCGTGGTATTTTTCTGCCTCCCCTAATAAATCTTCGTCCTTGCTTATTACCACTATCACGGGCGTACGGAGCTATCCCCACAATTGCTGACAATTCATTACTACTATAATTTTTATCCCCTAATTCAGGTACAAAACTAATTAGTTTTGTAGCCAAACATTTACCAATACCAGGTACAGTCTCTAATATTTTTACCTTCTCTTTTAACTCTTCTGACTCATCTATTGTAAGCGTATGGTAAAGGTGGTCTTATAAAAGAAGGAAGATTGAAGTATTGTTCTGTGGTAGAAATAACAAAGGAATAATAGTATGAATAAGAGTAGGAGGGATATTACATCTGAACAAAAGAGGCAAATAATTTCAGAGTCATATGTGTCCGGGTGTGTTATATCACAAGTTGCTCAGTCTTATGGAATTTCAAAGGAGACATTATACGGATGGCGTAGTAGGGAAAGGAGAATAAGAGGTGAAGAGGCAGCAGTAAATAATTCAGGCAACAAATTTGTAGAATTATCAATACAGAAAACAACATTACAGGAGACAAAATGTATAATATTAAAAAAAGCTGAATTGACATTTAATGATTTTTCTTTATCAATTGAAGGTAATGTTAGTAGTAGTAAATTATTAGAGATAGTTAAAATATTGGATAGATCATGCTAGATATAGGGTATGATAGCAAGATATATCTTTGTACCGGTTGTACTGACATGCGTAAGGGGATTAACGGTTTATCAATACTGGCACAATCAATATTGTCAGATCAATTTCACAAGAGTGCCTTATTTGTATTTAGGGGTAAAAAGGCTGACCGGATAAAAATATTGTGGTGGGACGGACAAGGTTTTTGTTTATATTACAAATGTCTTGATAGCGGTAAATTTATATGGCCTAAGGTTGACGAGAAGCAATCTGTTGGAATTACTAAAGCCCAGTTAGCAATGTTGATAGAAGCTATTGACTGGCGTAATCCGAAGTGGTTTAATAGACCTCAATATGCTGGATAAAAATTTGATGTAAAAGTATATATTATATATAACAGTTATGGTTTTTGATTTAAACAATTTACCTAGTGATATACCAGTGTTGCATAAGATGCTTGCGGCATTAAATAATAATATACAGTCACTAATTACAGAGAATCAATCGCTAACTACAGAAAACCAGTCATTAACCACTGAGAATCAATCATTAAGAGAACAGCTGGCATTACTAAAAGCAAAGCGTTATGGGAAATCATCAGAAAAGCTAGATAAACAAATAGAGCAGATTGAGCTTAAAATAGAAGAAAATGAGCTTATTTTAGGATTTAAAACTGAGCAAGATAATGTTAATTCTGATAAGAGTATAGCTACTGTCGATGATAGTAAGCAGAAGCCAAAACGACAAAAATTACCGGAGCATTTACCAAGAGAAGCTGCGGTATTAAAACCTGTTGATCAATGTCCTGCATGTGGTGGAGTGGAATTTCGTAAGATAAGTGATGATATCTCAGAAACATTAGAATATGTTCCATCATCATTTAAGGTGATACGGCATGTAAGGCCACGCTGTGCCTGCACCCACTGTGAGAAGATAGTACAAGCCTACGCACCGTCAAAAGCCATTGATAAAGGTAAGCCGGGGTCTGGGTTACTGGCACATATATTAATTCAGAAATATTGCAATCATCTACCACTATATCGTCAGTCGCAAATTTACGAGAGAGAAGGAGTGGAGATTTCGAGGACAACAATGGCGAGTTGGGCGGGTCAGTGTGCTAGATTGCTAGAGCCAATAGCCAAAGCAATTCAACAATGTATCTTTTCGGGTAAACAGATACATGGTGATGATACACCTGTGAGGGTTCTAGCTCCTGGGATTGGTAAAACCAAGATCGGTAGAATATGGACCTATGTATCAGATGGTAGACCTCATGGGGATCAGTCTCCAGTTGCAGTTTGCTATTTTTATAGCCCTGATCGGAAAGGGACAAGACCGCTTGAGCATCTCAAAGATTTTACAGGAGTGCTGCATGCTGACGCTTATGCTGGTTATAACCAACTATATATCGATGATGAAAAATCAGCTGCTAAGATAAAGGAAGCAGCATGTTGGGCTCATGTACGCCGTAAGTTTTACGAAGTAACAATAGCAAATGATAAAGCCAATATTGCTATTGCTATATTGGAGCAGATTGGTAAAATTTATGGCATCGAAGCTGACATAAGAGGATTAGAAGCTGATAAGAGGCTAGAGGAACGACAGAAAAAATCTAAAGTACTGGTGGAAAAATTGTTTGCAGGTTTTAGGAAAGCATATGATCAACTGCCTAAAAAAAGCAGTACGGCAAAAGCTATTTCTTATGCTTTAAACAATCAGAACGCACTGATGAAATTTTTGGATGATGGTAAAATAGAAATTGACAACAACGCTGCAGAGCGTGCAATGAGATCAATTGCCATAGGACGAAAAAATTGGCTTTTTGCTGGATCAGACAATGGTGGTCATACTGCCGCTATTATCTATTCCATTATCGAAACTGCTAAATTAAATAACATCAATCCTTGGAAATATCTGCAAAAAGTGCTTGCAACAATTCAGGATTATAAAGCCAATAAAATTGCAGACCTCCTCCCTTGGAATATTATACTAGAATAAATAATATTTCTAGACCACCTTTACCATACGCTTACCATCTATTGTTTTGTTTAACTTCTTATCAAGCTCAGCTATTTCATTTTGTAAGAATTTAATGTGTTTTTCTATACTATCTTTATCAATACCATCAATACTATGATGTAGTCTTTTCTTTTCATTGCTAAGCATTAATACTAAATCTTCTCGTCTTTGCTTATATCTCTTCAAATTCTCTGATTCAACTTGATATATATAATTCGCTGAAAGCTGCATCTTATCACCATAATATGCTAATTTAAATGCATCCTTCCTATCAGTTTTACACAAATTTACCGATTTACTAAAAGAATTAAAACTATATGTATTGACCTTATGTATTTGTTGCTTATTATTATACAGCTTTTGACAAATCTCAGCTTCGTATCCTCCAGTGGGTTCACATATTATTAGCTTAATCTCTTGCTCTTTTGCTAATTTAATCACCTCTTCATGACCAGCTGCATCATTGGCAAAACGATGATATTTAGGTTTATCGCTTGTATTATATACACATATATCAAGCCATTGTTTACTTACATCTAGACCTATTATTTTACTCATGATATAATCTCCTTCGTCTTATTGTGCAAGGCTGCTACTTCCAACACCTTCTGCAATTTGTTCAAAGCAAACTTTGTAAGAGGGTACTTATTCTATGCTCGATTATCTCAATCAAGTACCCCTCAAATCACCCTCTTACCATTACTTATATCATAATTTAAAGATATAAGTACCCTACAATTTTTGTAAAGATGGTATTAGGATAGAAAAAAGTTTTTGTTTGGGAGGTATTAATAATGTGGATATTAGCTGCGTTATGGCTGTTGTAGATTGATAAAAAGCATTTTTGATATGATCAAAGCCATAGGTAAATAATGAAAACAATTGTCTTTCAATGGTTTTGTACCGTTTTATTCGGATGGGATTTAAGGCATTTTGTATTATTCCATTTTTGACTATTAAAGCTGAAGCAATAGCAGTTATCACTAATAATTTTTCAAATCTATCCAATTTTACAATGTGACTTTTTTCAATATCAAAACCACCGCTTTTTAGGTGCAAAAATAGTCGTTCAACACTCCAACGAAATTTATATAAAGCAAAAATATCTTGCTCTATTTCAATTGAAGACACCAGAACCATCAGCTCGCTCTTATCATTTCTATATGCGGTAAAATTAACCTTTCTATTCCATAATATACCACTACAAGCCCTATACTCTAAGGCTTTAACATCACTAAATATTCTTTCAATGGTTAAAGTTCTTAAACCTTTTGTAAGACGAATTTTATGATCCATTTTTAATGGAATAACAAACTTTAGATGGTTATTTATCAGAAAGTCTAACCATTCTTTATTCATAAATTCTCTATCAGCAAGCAAATATTTTATTCTTTCAACGCCAAAATTATTAATAAATTTCTGTAAAAATTCCTTCATAAATTCTGCAGAACACCCGCCACCATGCGACAAAGTCTTCCAGAATATTGGCACCGATATTTTACCAATTACCATTACTAAAAATAAAATATTAATATCGGATTTACCAAATTTCCAACTTGTCCTATCCATTGCTACGACATAATTTTTTGAAGCAAAAAAGCTTAATAGCAAATAGCCAACCTTCATATAATCAAAATTAAAATCTTTTAAAAAACGATAAATTCTATGAGTTTTTGACGTCGCTTTAGCATCACCTAAAATACCAAGTGCTAAACCTTTTTGATAAATTGAGCTGCCCGTCAGCAAACTAATTACCATACCAACCAAACATTTTAATCTTGATTTATTTCCGTCTATATATAAAATCAATTCTTGAAGTATTATATTATGCATTTTGTTATAAAAATACCTACCTTATACTACTTCACACCACTCTAAATCAACCATTCTTCTTCATCTTCTCAAAATTGTAGGGTACTATAGTATAATCCTCAATTAATACCAAAAGGGCTGAGGAGATTTAATGGATTTGATGAGAAAGTGATATCCCTTTATGGTCGCGGTATGACAGTCAGCGAGATCCGAGGGCATTTAGAAGAAATATATCAAACTGATGTATCTGGTGACTTGATATCCACCATAACAGATGGGGTAATAGAAGAAGTAACTAGGTGGCAAAATCGTTGTTTAGATAGGGTGTATCCAATATTATACTTGGACTGTATCTATGTAAAATCTAGAGACAATCACATAGTAATAAATAAAGCAGTATATTTAGCACTTGCTGTAAATATAGAAGGGAAAAAGGAGTTACTTGGCATTTGGATAGGCAAAAATGAAGGTGCTAAATTTTGGATGCAAGTAGTTACTGAGTTAAAGAATCGAGGAATTGAACAAATTTATGTTGCTTGTGTGGATGGTTTAAAGGGCTTTCCAGAAGCTATAAGCAGTGTATTCCCGAGTACTATAGTACAATTATGTATTGTACATATGGTTCGCAATTCAGTAAAGTATGTGTCATATAAAGATTTAAAAGAGGTCACATCAGATCTAAAACAAATTTATACAGCTAATAATGACGAAATGGCACGTTTAAAACTTCAGCAATTTGGTGTAAAATGGGATAAAAAATATCCGGTAATTTCTGATATTTGGCAACGTAATTGGTCTGGGATAATACCGTTTTTTGCCTTTCCTGAAGAGAACAGAAAGGTAATTTATACTACTAACACTATAGAATCTGTAAATCGTCAAATTAGAAAAATTATCAAAAATAAGGGGGTGTTTCCAGATGATAAGTCAATTCAAAAAATAATATTTTTATCCCTACAAAATGCAGCCAAAAAATGGACCATGCCTATTAAAGATTGGTCTTTAGCTTTAAATCAATTTGAAATACTTTGTGGAGATTTTAAATATGATTTATTGGAAAATAAAAAATGAACTTTGTGAGTAGACCTAACCAATTGCTTGGTTAAGCCCCTCCTCAGAACCGGACATGCAGAGCTACCGCATCCGGCTCCCGAAAGGTAAGATAGGCTTGTACCCTATTTTTTTTTTGTTGGTTTTAGAACATTGAAATGGTCTTCCACTTATTTGGAAAGTCGACCCTTTTGAGTATTTCAGCTAATCTTTGCCAATTCATCTTACGCTTCCCACCCATTCTATTAAACCACCCATATATTGCTCGCCTAGTTTGGTGAATAAATGAACTTACTCGTCTTTGATTATCTGATATACCATGATAATTGATCCACCCCTTTGTAGCTCTAATGACTTGCAATAATATCTGTTCTTTGCCCCTCTCATTAAGGTGACTTCGTAGATATTCTCTTAGCCCTTTAAGCTTCTCGGTAAATCGATCTTTCCTTGTGGTATATTTTAATCTCCATATGTTACCAAACCTTGATTTACCCCAATAGCAAGTAAAGCCAAGAAAATTATAACTCTTGATCTTCTTACCTTGCTTAGCTAAGTCCTCAGCATGGTATCTACCGGACTGAATCATCTGCGATTTAGCTTCATTGATGTTCAAGCCATACTTGTTTAATCTTTTGGGCAAAACCTCATAAAACTTCCTCGCGTCTTCTTCATTCTCAAAGACGAACACCATATCGTCACAATACCTCACCATTCCAGTTTGCCCTCTTATGTTTTCCTTGCTGATTTTAGCAAACCAACAGTCAATAACATAATGTAGGAAGACATTTGCCAAAATTGGTGATGTTTTAGACCCTTGGCGGCATCCTTCCTTGTTAGTAACTGTAATGCCGTTTTCTATAATTGGTGTTTCCATCAGTTTCATAACTAGTCTTAGGAATCTTTTGTCAGATATTCTCTTTCTTAGGAATCCCATCAACTCAGAATGTTTGATTGAATTGAAGCACTTAGTTATATCAATTTCAACTACAGCTCCTTTATTGAAGTTATACGTAAGTCTATTCAACTCCTTAAGTGCATCATGGGCGTTTAATTTAGGTCGAAACCCGTAAGAACATTTTAAGAATATTGGCTCGAACACTGAGTTTAATATCTTGCTTACTGCCGACTCGATTATCTTGTCTTCAAAGCATGATATTACCAAAGGTCTTTTGCCTCCATCTTCTTTTGGAATCAATGTAATTCGTGCAGGTTTAGCTTGATATTGCCCCTTGCGAATTTTAGTAAGGAGCGAGAGCAAATTTGCTTCCAACTTCTTACCATAAACCGCTTTGGTTATACCATCTATTCCTACAGCTTTCTTGCTATCAAGTTCCTTATATTGTTCTTCTAACATCTTTAAATCAATAATATGTCCAAGATTATTAAACTTTATGTCTTGATTTTGTGATGATAGCAACTTTATACGCTCAAGTTTCGTTGACCATGTATTTCCGTCTATGCTGTGTACGGTCATTGTTTCCCTCTTACGTTCTTACCTTTCTGTCAGCCCTTCGCTCCACTCCCATTACGAAGCTTCATCACTACTACAACTGACTCAGCCATCCTTAACACCATCTCCAAAGCCTTATGTTTCGGCACTTGTACTTTGAATACTTACTTAACTCAGTAAGAGTTATAAGGACTTCTCAAGTTGTGTCATTAATCTCTACAAACTCGCTGACGCCTGAGACCCCGATGGTTGAAAACTTTCGGATTTTCGCTAGTTTGACCTCTAGTTTTCTCTTGTCTACTGCGTTGTGTAGCACATCGACTTCCACTACCAATATCATTTCAGGGCTATCACGTTCACCATTTGGTTTCGGCTCGGATGTTTCGCTGTCTACGCTTTACTACTGTCGTTACCTTCAGCAGCACAAGACTCGCTATATGGTGGAGCTAGCTACTCCTTCCATAACAGGACTTTCACCCGTAAGATTAATGCACCTTATCTTGACGCACACACAAATTAAATGATTGACTCTTTTGTGAATTATATCTCTATTTATCTAAATTTTTGTCTAGACAAAGGGGACCACCTTACCACCAACAGTTTGTTTATGTTATTACATAATGCTTAGCATTTTGTTTGGTGCTTACGTCAAACTCAGGTTATATTAACTCCTTTAATTCCTTTAGATTACTAATTGGACAAATTAGGTTACTACTCAGTTTTTCAAGTTTGGAGCAAATTAATTTATTGAATCCTAATTTTGTTGCTTCTTTTATTCTGACTTCTGCTGCAGTTACTTTCCTTATTTCACCAGATAAACCAATTTCTCCAAAAAAAATACTATGTTCTGGCACAGCTTTATTTTTTGCGGCAGAAATTAAAGCAGCTGCAACAGCTAAGTCTGAAGCTGGGTCTGAAATTTTAAGCCCGCCAGCAACGCTCAAATATACCTCATGAGAAGATAAATTAAGACCAAATCGTACATTTAATACAGCTATTATCATTGCTAACCTATTCAAATCCCAGCCTACAACTGAACGTCGTGGCATTGGTATATTTGACGGAGCAATTAATGCTTGAATTTCGATTAATAAAGGTCTTGATCCTTCGATTCCAGCAAATACTGTTGTACCGCTAACGTTTTTGTCTCTTTTCATCAGAAATAATTCAGAAGGGCTAGAGACTTCAATAAGACCGCTAGCAGTCATTTCAAAAACACCAATTTCTCCTACTCCACCAAACCTATTTTTAATAGACCGTAAAATCCGAAAATGACTATTATGATCACCCTCAAAATATAGTACGGTATCAACGAGATGTTCAAGTAACTTAGGACCAGCTAATTGCCCATCTTTTGTCACATGACAACTAAGCAAAATAATAATATTATTATTTTTAGCATAGCTAACTAATTCATTAGCACAGGCACGAATCTGGGAAATAGTACCAGGGGGGGATGATAATGTACGAGTTACCATCTAAGGTGGTCCCCTTTGTCTAGACAAAAATTTAGATAAATAGAGATATAATTCACAAAAATTAAATTGTTGTTTTTATACAATATTTTTTTCAAAATATACACATTCTGGAGTTTTATAATCCAAAGCTTGATGCATCCTTTGTCTATTATAAAAGTCCATATATTCGTTAATTGCTGTCTTTGCCTCCTTTACTGTTGTTAAAATAATCCGATAAATTTTTTCCTGTTTTAATGATCGCCAAAAACGTTCAATAAAAATATTATCTAAGGCTCGTCCCTTACCATCCATACTAATCAAGATATTATGTAGCTTTAGCATACTAATAAAATTCTCCGAGGTAAATTGTACTCCTTGATCAGTATTAAATATTTTTGGCATACCATATTTTTCTATAGCGTCTTCAAGGGCTGTTACACAAAATTCACTTTCCAAACTAATGGAGATTCGCCAACTTAGAATATAACGACTATACCAGTCAATAATAGCTACTAAATATACGAACCCTTGGCTCAGTCTTATATACGTTATATCTGCACTCCAAACCTGGTTTGGCAATACTATTTCTAATCCTTTTAGTAAATAAGGATATATTTTATGCGCTTGATTCCTCTTGCTTAAATTTATTTTAGGATAAACAGCTTCAAGACCCATTATCTTGTAGTAACGTCTAACAGCTTTACGACCTACCGAAAAACCTTGGGCTTGTAAATATTTAGCCATCCGCCGCATACCATAATATGGATGCATAGTATAGGTCTCATCAATTATTGCCATAATCTTGATATCTTGTTCACTAATACCAGTAGGTTGATAGTAATAGGTTGACCTGCTAATATCCAATAACTTACACTGTTGTACAATTGTTAACTTATTATGATTAGGCTCTATCATATTACACCTAACCTTTAATTCCAAACAATGCAGATTTTTTTTTGAGCCAGTCACACTCAACGCTTAACTGACCAATTTGCTCATATAGATTCTTGATTAACCCCTGCTGATTTGGATCAGCACTCTGTGTTTTATTCTTAAAACCTTGTACTAACAACTCAAGACCTTGTTTTTTCCAGTTACTGATCTGTGTTGCATGAACACCATACTTACTGGTTATCTGGGCTATTGTTAGCTCTCCCTTAATTGCTTCTATGACAATTTTGGCTTTCTCCTCAGCACTATATTGCCTTACTTGTTTTTTCATCTCTAGCTCTCCTTGTTTGCTAAAGAATTCTATCTCATTTTTCTTATTTTTCTGTCCAAAATATTGGAACCATTATAATTCCAGGGTCACCGCCAATTAAAATTGCAGAAGAGCATACCAACCCCCCTCCCAGCACCCTATTTAATTCCTTTATAGGCGTAGGGATACGTAACGAATCCACTACCACCCCATCCAGCTTTTGTATTTCTTGTTTATTACCTAACTTAACTTGTATTTGACTAATTATCTCTTCTTCAATTCCTCCCCATAAGCCACAATCAAAACATTGCCCAGCCCATTTAAGGGAGCTATTACCACAATTTGTGCATATATATTGTTTTTTAATTTTGCTCACGCTACTAATAATTGCTCTAACAAACTATTTGTTTCTTCTATAATATCCTTTCCTACCAATATTTTGCTAAATATTAATTTAGCATCCGGTTTTATTTTGGTTTGCTGAGGATGTTTTATAACAAAATTCATAACCTTACCAGCTATATCCGCTTCTTTGTAAAATTTTAAAACAAATCCTCGTTCACCAGAGTCTAAATTCTCAATATTAAGTTTACTGCATTTATGTTTTATTTTCACTATATCAAGTAGATTATTAAACTCTAATGGAATAAGACCAAAACGATCAACCATTTCATCCTTAAAATTTTCAATATCTGTATCGTCAGTTAAATTGCCAATTCGTCTATACAAACTTAGTTTAAGAGAAGAATCTGCAATATAATTATCAGAAATGAAAACAGGTAACCCCAAATTAATTGTCGGAACAAAAGATTTTGGATTTTCAGTAACTTCACCCTTAAAAATTGCTATTTGTTCATCTAACATTTCCTGATAAAGCTCTACCCCTACTTCTTTAATCTGGCCTGATTGTTCTTCCCCTACTAAATTACCAAAACCACGTAAATCCATATCATGGCTAGCAATAGTAAACCCAGAACCAAGAGTACAGCTACTCTGCATTATTTCTAGACGTTTTATTGAATGGGCAGTCATTTTTTTATAATTTGCTAAGGTTAGATAGGCATAACCTCTGAATTTACTTCGACCTATCCTTCCTCTGAGCTGATATAACTGACCTAGACCAAGAGTATCAGATTTATGAATAATCATCGTATTAGCTTCAGCAATATCTATACCAGACTCAATTATTGTAGTAGAAACTAGTATATCAAACTTACCATCACAAAATTCACCCATAATCTCATCTATTTTGCCAGCTGGCATCTGACCATGAGCAACTTTATACTTTAATTCTGGTACAATTGTTTGTAAATATCTCTCTATATCTGGAATATCCTTAATTCTAGGCACTACATAGAAGCTTCTACCACCACGAAAACGTTCTCTAAGTAAAGCGTCTCTAATAATTACTTGGTCAAATGGCATCACTGTTGTTCGAACTTCTAACCTATCCATTGGCGGAGTAGCAATGATGCTAAGATCTTTAAGCCCGACCATTGACATTTGCATTGTACGAGGAATTGGTGTTGCTGAAAGAGATAGAACATGCATTGTATCTCTGAGACTCTTTAAATATTCTTTTTGAGCAACACCAAAATGTTGTTCTTCATCAATTATTAATAATCGGAGATTATTAAATTCTATATTTTTACTTAATAAAGCATGCGTGCCAATTATTATATTAGCTGTACCGTTTTTGATTTGTTCTTTAATAATTTTAGCATCTTTATTGCTAACCAGACTGGATAATTGTACTATATTTAAACCAAAATCCTTAAATCTTTTAATAAACCTTAAATAATGTTGCTTACCTAGAATAGTAGTGGGTACGATGATCGCTACTTGAGAAGTCATCGTAATTGATTTTGCTACCATAAAGGTTGCTCGTATAGCTACTTCGGTTTTCCCAAAACCAACATCTCCGCAAATTAATCTATCCATTAAAATACCAGAGTCAAAATCTTTTTTAATGTCGTTTATGGCATTTAATTGATCTTCAGTTTCAGTATATTTAAATCTATGACAAAATTGCTCATACTCTGCATGATCAAATTCTATTGGACTTGCTACAGTTAACTTTCTCTTAGCAGCTATTTTTAATAATTGTTCAGCAATTTCTGTAATACGGTTTTTAAGCTTGGCTTTACTTCTTTGCCATGCACTACTACCCAATTTGGCAAGCTGTGCTTCACCACTGCCATATTTTTTAATTAGTTCTATATTTTCAACAGGAATATATAATTTATCATTATTCTCATATAGAATTTTTAGGAAATCATGAGCTTTGCCTTTAACATCTAGTGTTTCAACGTTAAGAAACTGACCAATACCATGATCCTTATGAACAATTAGCTCTCCTTCAGTTAAATTATCTAATTCCATTAAAATGTTTTTGAGCTTACGTTTAGCACCTTGCTGACGAAAATTCACTGCACTTTTTCCTAGAATATCATGAGCGGCAATAAACAAATATTTATCACTATAAAACCCTTGGCTAAGTTGAACATAGGCAAGATTTATAACTGCAATTTTTGCTTGTTGTAAATTGTCTATCTCGATATATTTTCGTGAATAACTATCTATTAGGCTTTTAAATCTTTGCAAATTACTTTTAGAATGACAAAAAATAATCGGTATTTTATTTTTATTATTTTCTATAATTTCGAATAGCTTATTAAAAACTGTCTTATCCTCCATAAAACTAGTTACCGTAATTTTTTCTAATGAATGGGCATAAGACGAATCTTCTGGAGTAATTAAAATATTATTATCATGTTCCAGGAACTTTTGTATTTCCTGGCTGGTAAAATAAACTTGTTCGGGAGGCAATGCAGGATAAAAGGTATTTAATTTTATTTTGTTAGACTCAATCCGCGATCTGTAAAGATCGGTATAATTATTTTCCTGCTCAATAATTGATTGCAACGATAAATTATCGTAAATAATAACAGGATCATCCAAGTAATTAATTAGGCTACTGAAAGAATTATAAAATAAAGGAGATAAATGTTCATATCCTTGGAATTTTTTCCCCTCAATCACTGATTCATATAAAGGGGTATTGACATAATTAACTCCAAAAACTTTTAAATAATTATCTCTAAAATTCTTTATTGTTTCTGGATTTAATATCACCTCACTAGCAGAATTAAGTATTAGCTCCGTGCAATTATTGGTAGAAATCTGAGTGTCAATATCAAATTCTTTTATTGATTCTATGTGATCCCAACTAAAATTAATACGATAAGCTTTAGAACCAGGCAAGACTATATCTACTATCTCTCCTCTTACAGAAAATTCACCACTATCAATACTACTGCTACTCCTAGTAAAACTATTATGTACCAAGAATTCCGCTAATTTATCGGCTGAGAGCTGCATTTTATTATGTAATCTCAAAAAAGACTTAACCAATAACTCTGGAGGAGGTAATTTTGTCAGTAAATTTATAGCACTAGTCACTACCAATTTTGTATCGTTATTACTTGCCAAGTAACTCAATATATTCGCTCTTTCTGATAAAATATTTTGATTTGGCGAAATGCGATCATATGGTATAGTATCAAAACTAGGGAAATATAATATGTTGCTAGTTTTAATATTTTGTGCCATAAATAATAATTGTTTATGGCTATTGATTGCATCATCTTCACTGGCAAAGATAAGTAAAATATTCTTGGTACGTTTATTTGATAAATACTCACTAGCAAAAAAACTTTTTGCACCGAGAGGGAGTGGTTGTTGTATCATTATTTACTAAGCTTCTATGTTGTTAATATCAAAACTAAGTATTTGTAACATTACTTTTGAGTTTAAGTGAGAAGGAGGAGCCGTTTTATTGGTAATCCAATCATAAATATCTATATCATTTTGGTTAAGTATTAAAGCAAAATCTGCTAAATTAGCTGCATCCATGTTAGAAAGAAATTTTTCAGCAAATTTACCCAATATTAAGGCAATTTCTTTGCAACCACGATTTTTGCTTTGATATAACAATTTTTTGGTTAAAGATGTTTTGTTAAAATAATCCATATTTACAATCTTACAAAAAAACATCATAATATAATTCAGATAGTTTGACAATTACCAAATATAAAATAAAATGTAAGCTGTATAAAATGGTGCTAGAACTTAATTGCTCCAAATCTTCTTTATTCAATAATATTTAATATATCAAAGAAACGCTAAACTTTATGAGCATTAAAAATATATCTTCCTTAAAAGCTTATAAGTTGCTAGAAATAGATAATAATAACATGATAATTGATGTTAGGACTGCTGAAGAATGGCAACAAGTAGGCATTCCAAAGCTTGATAAAGATAAAATAATTTTTATTAGTTGGCGTTTATTGCCTAATATGTCACTAAATAACGAATTTAAGAACCAGTTGATGTCGAAAATCAGTAATATAGTCAATTCAGGAGAATTTGGGGCTAGGAGCGATGGAGCGACGCCTATAAGTAATAGGCGAGCGACAAGTGACGACGTCCCCAACTTCTCATCAATTGACTATAACTATAAACTATTATTCCTTTGTCGCTCCGGGGGTAGATCCCATGAAGCTGCACAATTTGCTAGTACTCTAGGTTATAAAGAGTGCTATAATATAATTGATGGTTTTGAAGGAGGAACTAATGGAGCTGGTTGGAAACAAAATAATTTACCATGGCAAATTCTGTGAATACTAACCATAATCAATTGACTATAGCAAAGGAAGTGACTTATCATAGAGATATTTGGCAACAAGTTTGCTCTGACCTTAATAAACATTACGGCGATGCCTTATATAAAAGCTGGTTCAGTAAGATTAACTTTTTAGAAGCTGCTACTAATACTGTTATACTTTCTACACCAACAAATTTTATTCGAGATTGGGTGGAATCTAGATATGCACGGGCTATATTGCAATCTTGGCAGTCCTATGACAAAGATATCAAATCAATTGAGATCATTACTAAAGAATTATCAGAACAAAACCAAAATATACCTGAATATTTAGCAAAAGTTCCATCAATAAAAGAAGGAATGGATACCAATTCCGAAGGCATTTTTTCAGCCTTAGACTTACGATTTACTTTTGAAAATTTTGTGGTGGGTGGACCAAATGAATTAGCCTATGCAGCATCTAGAGCAGTTGCTGAGTCGGAAGGAGCCGTAGCCGAATCTAACCCTTTATTTTTATACGGAGGGGTCGGTCTTGGCAAAACACACTTAATGCATGCCATTGCTTGGTATATAAAACATAATAATCCGACTCGTAAGGTAATTTACATGTCGGCAGAAAAGTTTATGTATCAATTCATCAAGGCACTACGTAATAAAGATGTTATGTCTTTTAAAGAAGAATTTCGTTCAGTTGACGTACTAATGATCGATGATATTCAATTTATATCAGGTAAAGATAGCACCCAAGAAGAGTTTTTCCATACTTTCAATGCTTTAATTGATAATAATCGTCAAATGGTTATATCGTGTGACCGTTCACCGTCAGATTTAGATAATATCGAAGATCGAATTAAATCCAGACTTGGCTGGGGATTGGTTGCCGATGTCCACAGTACTACTTATGAACTAAGATTAGGAATCTTAGAATCTAAACTTGAACAAATGAATATCCATATACCTAAAAATGTTGTGGAATTTTTAGCAGCTAAAATAACATCAAATGTCAGAGAGCTAGAGGGAGCTCTTAATAAAGTTATCGCTCATTCTACCTTAGTTGGTAGGGAAATAACTTTAGAAAACACTCAAAATATCTTACGTGATTTACTACGTTCCAATGAGAAAATTATCACCATTGAGGATATTCAAAGAAAAGTAGCTGATCGTTATAATATTAAATTTTCCGATATGTCTTCTCCTAGGCGTATTCGCTCAATAGCTAGACCAAGACAAGTAGCTATGTATTTGAGTAAAACATTAACGCCAAAAAGCCTGACTGATATCGGTAAGAAATTTGGTAAAAAAGATCATACTACAATAATGCATGCTATCAAAAAGGTAGAAGAATTATGTGAGATTGATACAGA
Source organism: Rickettsia endosymbiont of Oedothorax gibbosus (assembly GCF_936269705.1). Classification (NCBI taxonomy): domain Bacteria; kingdom Pseudomonadati; phylum Pseudomonadota; class Alphaproteobacteria; order Rickettsiales; family Rickettsiaceae; genus Rickettsia; species Rickettsia endosymbiont of Oedothorax gibbosus. The sequence goes on along the minus strand of NZ_OW370493.1, from coordinate 603,516 downwards.
ATTCCGAGAAGAACTTAGTCTATTAATGAAGATACTACAAAATTAAACTTTTTACAACAATGTCATTGAGATACTTATATACTCGATAATCAAGTTTTTTGCAGAGCTTATAAATAGTAGGTTGTTTGAAGGAAATTTGAATATATCCGAGTCACGACATCTATCTTTAAACGCAAAATTTGTCATATATGGACGAGTGAATTTGTCAACAAAGAAAATAAAAAAATAGAGCCACAAAGGAAGCGGTCATATATTCGGCATCGAGTGCCATAATGGTTTCTGCATTCTTATAAATATCCTTGAGTGACCTCTCATTCCCACGGCTTCTAGAGCCTCGACATAATTACGGATTTTATTCAGAATACTTATTCATTAACTCTTTAACTTTCGTTCTCTTTATTGTTACTATTCTTTACTCGCAATATTTATCAATTACCAATTTTTATTTAGTTGACATAGTTTCTTCTTTTTTCTCAACTAAACTAATTTGCAACATATTCGCTACCATTGGTGACTACTGCATAAGCAATCCTTGCTAACTTATTTGCTAAACCAACACATATAATATTATATGATTTATTTTCAGCAAATTTCTTCACTGCCCACTGCACTAGTTTATCTTTCGATTCCTTACCACTTTTTGCTCTTATTGCTATTGTCCTTGCGGCTTGAATCAACATAGTTTTGGCATATCTATCCCCCTGTTTGGTAATCCCTCCTAAAACTATCTTATCTCCTGAGCTATGTTGCTTTGGTACCAAACCAAGCGAAGCAGCAAAATCCCTCGGGGTTGGATAACTTTCCATTGGGGCTACACTCAAACAACTAGCATTGATTGCTCCAATGCCAAAAATTGTCTGCAACCTAGTAGCTTTCTCACTTTGCTTATTATTGCTGATAATCAGCTTTTCTAAAGTTTTCTCTTTGTCACATAAATCCTCAATTTCTTTACATTCTAAAAGTAAAATTGACCGTATCCCAGAATTTATATAACCTTTACTATACGCTAACTCTACCTCCAGCCTACATGATTTGCAAAATTTATTTTTACTTAATTTTGTATTATAGCCATATTCACATAAACTTGATATTGTAGAATTAGTTTTTTGCACACGATCTCTGATCGTATTACTTCTAATTTTATGCAAAAATTTTATATCTTGTTCCTCTTTGCTTTTTGGCAGCACAGTTTTTAATTCTGGATCACGAGCCGCTTTGCATATTGCTAACGCATCGTTATAATCATTTTTCTGTTTCGATGTAGCATAAACTTTTACATCTTTTGTTTTCATTAGTTTGACTTGCAAACCAAGCTTAGCAATTTCCTGTGACCAATAATTAGCTCCTCCACATGCTTCCATAGCTACCAATGAACTTTTATCGAGATTGCTTAAATAGGCTATTAACTCATCTCTTGTAACTTTTTGATAACCTATTTTTTTGCCATTTTGATCGACTTGCACCAAGTGCATACTATTTTTTGCTAAATCTATTCCTATTATAGTATTTTTTATGCTATTATTTATCATGGTATGGACCTATTAATTAAATTATTATTTAATTTGGAGCAGCTGAAAACTATTTTTCAGCTGACTCCGTACCAGTAAAGCATATTTCGCTTCACTCGTCCATACCATCATTCCCGCGTAGGCGGGAATCTATAATACCTCAGGGCATTTTTAGATCCCTACTTTCGCAGAGATGACAACCATTGTCCTATATTTTATTCAAATCTGCAAAAAAACTTGATTATCGAGTATATAGGGATTGCCACGCTCACATATATTCGCTCGCAATAACAACCTTTCTACTTTGTTTTCTTAAACTGACACTTATGCACAATGACGGAGTAATGCTACTCAGATTAGCTAGGAGTCTATAGTCAATTGATGAGAAGTTGGGGACGTCGTCCCTCGTCGCTCCTAGCCCCAAATTCTCCTGAATTGACTATACCTACGATAACTAATTAAAATCCTTTTTTATAATATATAGGTAATTTTGAAAATATATTAGACTTAGCTAAATAACTTATCTATATTTAGACATATGAATAATATTAAAATCACAAATTAAAGAAGCAGAATTATGACAAGTGGTGAAGTCGAAAGAAAAGAATTAAACTGTTCTTTTTGTGGTAAAAATCAATATGAAGTAATAAAATTAATTGCTGGACCAACAGTATTCATTTGTAATGAATGTATTGAACTTTGTCTTGATATTATAAAAGAAGAAACTAAAGTAGCACTTAAACAAATTTCATCTTCAATCCCAACACCACAAAAGATTTTTTCTACTCTTAATGATTACGTAATTGGTCAGGATCAAGCAAAAAAAGTCTTATCAGTCGCGGTATATAATCACTATAAACGATTAGAATATATCGAATCAGGTAATAATGATGTCGAATTAAATAAATCAAATATCCTGGTTATTGGCTCTACTGGCTCAGGAAAAACTCTTTTGGCACAAACCTTAGCAAAAATTCTTGATGTACCTTTTACTATGGCAGACGCCACTTCTTTAACCGAAGCTGGTTATGTTGGTGAAGACGTTGAAAATATCTTGCTAAGATTATTACAAGCAGCAGATTTTAATATAGCTAAAGCCCAACGAGGCATTGTTTATATAGATGAAGTAGATAAAATCGCTAGAAAATCCGAAAACCCTTCTATAACAAGAGACGTCTCAGGAGAAGGAGTGCAACAAGCGTTACTTAAAATCATGGAAGGAACTGTTGCATCTGTACCACCACAAGGAGGGAGAAAACATCCGCAGCAAGATTTTGTGCAAGTAGATACTTCCAATATTTTATTTATATGTGGCGGGGCTTTCATGGGAATAGATACTATCATTAATGCTCGTACTGCTCAAAGTTCAATTGGTTTTGCAGCAAATGTCCAGTCAAAACAAGAAAAAAACCACAGTGAAACACTAAAATCATTAGAAATTGAAGATTTAGTAAAATTTGGATTAATTCCTGAATTTATTGGTAGGCTTCCAGTAGTAGCAACTTTAGATGACTTAGATAAAGCATCCTTAGTAGCAATTTTAACTCAACCAAAAAATGCTGTTATTAAACAATATCATAAATTATTTGAATTAGATGATGTTGAACTATCAATTGATAATGATGCTTTAGAAGCAATAGCCGAAAAAGCACTGACACGAAAAACCGGTGCTAGGGGACTCCGTTCTATAATCGAAACACTTCTACTTGACAGTATGTATAATGTTACCAATTTGAAAAAAATGCACGTACATATTTCAAAAGATGTGATAGATGGTAAAGCTCAGCCGATAGTCACTCCAAAAAATTATGTAAAAGCTACTAAAAAACGTATAGCGGGTTAGAATAACTCTATAGACTTATTAATTAACTTTTGATATAATTAGCACCTGTTAGTAACAATTAATAGGAGCTTTATATGTTTCACCACCCAAGGTTTATTTTTACAAAAAATGGAATACTAGAAGATGAGATAGTAGCAGAATCTAGACCTACAAAAGCTAAACTAGCAGAAGATAAACTGGTACAAGCTAAAATTGAAATGCTAAAAATTGAAAGATTAGAAGCTGAAAAAGTACTAAACGCTGAAATGCCAAAAGGTAATGGCATTTATCCATTAAATGAGCTTAAAAAGATATCTTCCGAGGGCGAGTCATCTTTTGATGACAATTCTTCCCATTTATTGGGCAAAGATTCTGAGGATCATAATTCTACAGAGTAAACTCCTATAGTCAATTCAGGAGAATATTTATATGTTTCACAATAAAGAATTTATTACTACAGAAGTTGAAAGAGCAAAAGCTAAAATAGAAGAAGCTAAAAGAACAGCAGAAGCTGAATTTGTAGAAGCTAAAATGGCAGCAAAAGATGAAATGGCAGTAGAAGCTGAATTTAAAGTAGCAAAAACTAAAATGATAGCAGAAGCTAAAGCTAAAATGGTAGCAAAAGTTGATTTAATCAGTAATAGCATTTATTCATTTAATGAGCTTAAAAAGATATCTTCCGATGACAATTATTCCCATTTATTGGGTAAAGGCTCTAAAGAACATCATACAGAGTAATATAGTCTCATACTTACTTTTAGGGATTGATAGATGGCACAGCTCAGACGGTAGTCACCAACTTCTTATCAATGACTAAGAATTACTTTAGTTATTTCCGACCAGTCTACTAGTCATGCACAAATGTCTTTAAAAACATTATAACATTAGCGATATCTTGAGGTTTATTTAAACCAGCAAAAGACATTTTTGTACCTGGTATATATTGGTTAGGTTTATGCAGGAAATGAAATAAACTTTCTTCATCCCATATCCCACCTTTGCTAGATAAAGCAGTTGAATATTTATAATTCTCTGCTTTAGCTTTTTCCGTCCCAACGATATTCCATAAATATGGTCCAACCTTATTAGCTTTACTATTGTCAAAGGAATGGCACATTAAGCATTTTTTTGCTATTTCCCTTCCCGCCTCAGCATTAGCAGTTTTCATCAATTCCTCTATATTCACTGGTGCTTCTGCAATCGTGTTCGCATCAGAACCATTAGGAGAATCTTCTGTTACTTCTACTTTGTAGCCTCGAGATTCAGGATGTAAAACTGGCTTATACAGAATATCTGTTATAAACCCTACCATCATTGCAATTAAACTGGCTAATAAAATAGAAGCAGCAATTTTATTTAACTCTATTCCAGACATATTATTAGTGTCGTCTCCGTAGAGAGAATATGTATTACTAATTAGGACAATTTTTGTACTGGAGCGGGTGAAGGGATTCGAACCCTCGACTTCGACCTTGGCAAGGTAGCACTCTACCCCTGAGCTACACCCGCTTTTAACACACTACAAATTGTGAATAAAAACAATTATTCTTATCCCAAATTGATGTAAAAAGGCTCACTTGCACAAAAAACAAGTCCTAAATATAGGAGATACTATAAAAATATCAAGAAGAAATAGCATCAAAAAAAATTTAATTTTAAATTTTATTTACAAAACCTATAGCTAACCCGATTAGTATTACTCCATGAAGACAACTAATTAATATCTATCCTAAAATAATATAAAAACATCTTGCTTAAAAGCACTAAATCAACTAAGAATCATTATTTTAATATTAATTTAGTTGGAACAAATTATGGGTCAAAAAAACAATCCTAATAGTTTAGCAGAGAAGCAAACAAATAATATTAACTATGATGATTTTCCTTACGAAAGCTTTCCTTTTACTTATACAAGACCGGAACATTTAAGAACTATAGGTCTAGTATTTGGCATGCAACCTCCTATGATAGAGAATGCTAGGATACTTGATATTGGTTGTGCTGAAGGCGGTAATATGATCAATTTTGCCGAAAGTTACCCACAATCTTATTCTTTAGGTATTGATTTGTCAAAAACACAAATTGATAATGGACTAAAAGTAGTAAATAGTTTAGGTCTAAAGAATATTGAGCTAAAACACTTATCGATATTGGATCTTGATGAATCATTTGGTAAATTTGATTATATAATCTGTCATGGGGTAATCTCTTGGGTACCGGACGAGGTTCGTGAAAAGATTTTTGCCATGTCTAGTAAATTATTAAATCCTAACGGTATTGCCTTTATCAGCTATAATACTCTACCAGGCTGGAATATGCAAAAAACTATTAGAGATATGATGATGTTTCATAGTGCTATCTTTACTGATAAGCATGATAAACTACAACAAGCTAAATTATTATTAGATTTTGTTAGTGATTCTCTAAAAGAAAAAGAGACTCATTATTCTAAGTTTTTACACCATGAAACTAACGCTCTTAAAAAATTATCTAATTCATATTTGTTACATGAATATCTTGGAGAAGAAAATATAGCTTTTTACTTCCAAGAATTTATAAGTAACGCTAGAAAGCATAATTTAAATTATCTTGGAGATTCATCACTTTCTGCTATGTTTGTCGGTAATTTGCCGGAAAAGACTGCAGAAAAATTACAATCGATAAATGATATTGTAAGAACTGAACAATATATGGACTTTATTAGTAATCGTAAATTTAGAACTACTTTACTATGTCACGATAATGTCAGGCTCAATAGGGCAATTGAACCAAGTAAATTATCAGACTTTCATACTACTCTTGATATCAGACCAGCCACACCGGAAAATGAGGCAAATATTAGTAATGCAGTAGAATTGGGGTTTTACTGTAGCAATTCAGAATCTCCTGATATTTCAACGTCTTCCCCTATAATGAAAGCAGTTTTCTATACCTATGCTGATAATATTGGTAATCCTTTGACTTTAGATCAAATTACTACATTGGCTATGAAAAAGTTAGAAAAATTGCAGCTTAAAAATTTTAAAGAAGAATTAGATTCTGTAATTATTCAACTGGTACTACAAGGATACGTACAAATATTTGCAACAAAACCTATTTCAATATATAACATTTCATCAAAACCAAAAGTAAGTGACTTTGTAAGATATCAGGCTCAAAAATTAGGTGAAACTAATTTGTTTGTGACAAATCGGATTAACCATTTTGTTCCATTGCAGTTACATGAAAAATATATTATTGAATTATTAGATGGTACAAATTCTATCCAGCAGATTGAAGAAAAAATATTTGAAAAATTTACTGCTGGACTATTAGTGGCGTCTGATAAAAATGGTATAGTAAGTGACGAACAGCTTGTAAAGCCATATATTACCCATTGTGTAAATGTTTGCTTACAAAAATGCAAAATGAATTATTTATTAATTGGATAAAATAATGTTAGTTGAAAAAATTACTACCCTAGCTAATAATTCTGAAGAGATAAATGTAATTATCGAGATTCCGATGCAAAGTAATCCGGTAAAATATGAGATGGATAAGGAGTCAGGAGCGATATTTGTTGATAGATTCATGCAAACTGCCATGTTTTACCCTGGTAATTATGGATTTATCCCACATACTCTGTCAGAAGATGGTGACCCAGTAGATGTATTGGTCATAGCACATTATCCTGTTGTACCTGGTTGCGTAATTAGATCACGCCCCATTGGGGTTTTAATGATGGAAGATGAATCTGGATTGGATGAAAAAATTATTGCTGTGCCTAGCTCTAAGCTAGATATTACTTTTGATTCAACAAAAGATTTAGATGATCTTTGCCCAATGTTAAGACAACGAATAGTACATTTCTTTGAACATTATAAAGATATAGAAAAAGGTAAATGGGTGAAGGTAATTGGCTGGGAAAATGCTCAAAAAGCCAAAGAGTTAATTGATACAGGTATATCAAGGGCAAAGAGTTAGCTTTGATATAGTGGCATATACTCAAAATTGGAATAACAAATGAAAGGCGAGGGATATACATTATTTCGTTCTGGAATTATAATAGCTTTATTTACCTTAATTTCTCGTATATCTGGTCTTGCTAGAGAATTATTTGTCGCTTCATTATTTGGAGCTGGTAGTGTTGCTGATAGCGTTAATGTTGCTTTTAAATTACCCAACCTATTTAGGCGTATTTTTGGCGAAGGGGCTCTATCAGTCGTTTTTGTACCTATTTTTAATACAAAAATCATAGAATCTCGTGAGGCAGCACGCCATTTCACCGGCGTTATATTTACTATTTTACTAATTACTTTAGTAATGGTAGTAGTACTAATGCAACTTATGATGCCTTCCTTAATGTTTATTATTGCTCCTGGTTTTCATGAAGATCCAGAGAAATTTAATTTAACAATTGCTCTGTGCCGTATCACTATGCCATATTTGGTTTTTATTTCGATAGCGGCGATGCTTGGGGGTATTCTAAATTCAGTAAAGAGGTTCGCAGCTTTTGCTTTTTCTCCGATTATTTTAAATATTCTTGTGATTATTACAACGGTAGCATTACAAGAACGTATATCTGCCCCTATATCGATTAGTTTATCTCTGGTGATTGCTGGCTTATTACAAATCATTTTTATGTTTTATTGTGTCATTAGAGTTGGTTTATCGTTTCCGCTAGTTTTTGATCCATATAATAGAGATGTAAAAAAGTTTTTGTCCAATATGGGGCCAGCAGTTGTTAGCTCAGGATTTCAGCAGCTTAGCTTATTTATCTCGCAATCAATAGCTAGCTTCATCGAAGGGGCGATTTCAATATTATCTTATGCAGATAGAATATACCAATTTCCTTTATCAATAATAGGGGTGACTTTTGGTACTATATTATTACCAGAATTATCGAAAACCTACCAAATGAATGATTTAGAGAAAGCAGCAAAAATCCAAAATAATGCTATTAAAGTTGGGCTGTTATTATCTTTACCAGCTACCTTTGGTATTATTGTGCTATCAGAACCAATCATTCATATAATATATCAGCGGGGGGCTTTTACCTATGCTGATACCATTAAAACTGCTGAGGCTATTTCGGCTTTTGCTCTTGGTTTGCCAGCTTTTATACTTGCCAAAATTTTGACCCCGATTTTTTATGCTAATCATGATACAAAAACTCCTTTAAAAATAACCTTATATTCCCTTACGGTGAATACTATATTAAATATTATTATGATGAGGCAGTTTGGTCACCTTGGTATAGCTCTTGCCTGTTCTATTACCGCTTGGTATAATGTTTGGTTGTTATACGTACACACAAAGAAATATGGTCTTTCTTTTATTGATGCAAAATTATACTCATTTTGTATATACACATTTTGTGGCAAGATTTTATTAAGCTGCGTAATAATGACGCTAGTAATTTGGGTAATTAAACATTATTATGCCCAATATTATTATGCCGAATTCTTATTAGTAAAAGCTTTTATGCTAGCAGCAACAATTATAGTTGGAGTAGCAACATTTTTTTTAATGGTTTTTTGTTTTAAGCTTTATCCAAAGAAATGTATTAATGATGAAAACTGAGTCTAATTATCAAGATTTTTTGAAGACTATAGCCATGATAACTATGGTAATAGATCATTTGGGGTTATATTTTTTTCCTGAGTACGAAATAATGCGAGTTATTGGTCGTACTACTATGCCGATTTTTTGCTTTTTTGCTGGCTATAATTTTCATACAAAACCAAAAATTAGAATTTTGGTAGTTGGAGTTCTGCTATATACTTTTACTACCATATTATTTAGGGAATTTACTGTAACTAATATACTTATCCCTATTTTTTTAGGACAATGCTATCTTTATTATTTTCGTAATAGCTTAAATAATTTTTTCTATAAAGGCTATTGTCATGTTGTTTTCCTTGGCTCTCTTTGGTTCTGTAGTTGGTTCCTTATTGATTACGGAACCTTATCTATGGCTATCATGCTACTTGGCTATATTGCTAAGCATGATCTAGGTAGTCTTAGGCTTACCATTGCAATATCTATAATTTTGTCCGTAATGCATACCATAGCTATTTTTCAGTTTTCGTATATTTACGTATTTATAGTCATTATATTCGGGGTTTTAGGATATATATTTATGGTCGCAAGAAATTTTGAGCAGAAAATTGCTGTAAATTTACGGATTATCAGTCATAATGCTTTATATATCTATGCTATACATCTAACAATTTTACAGTTTTTATTTTTTAAACTCTACTTATATAATTAAATCACCTTATGTATATACCTGCTTACCTTAGTGTCACCCCTGCTTTGGTGCGGTGTCTAGATTCCCGCCTACGCGGGAATGATGGTATGGACGAGTGAAGCGAAATATGCTTTACTTGTACGGAGTCAGCTGAAAAATAGTTTTCAGCTGCTCCAAATTAAATAATAATTTAATTAATAGGTCCATACCATGATAAATAATAGCATAAAAAATACTATAATAGGAATAGATTTAGCAAAAAATAGTATGCACTTGGTGCAAGTCGATCAAAATGGCAAAAAAATAGGTTATCAAAAAGTTACAAGAGATGAGTTAATAGCCTATTTAAGCAATCTCGATAAAAGTTCATTGGTAGCTATGGAAGCATGTGGAGGAGCTAATTATTGGTCATAGGAAATTGCTAAGCTTGGTTTGCAAGTCAAACTAATGAAAACAAAAGATGTAAAAGTTTATGCTACATCGAAACAGAAAAATGATTATAACGATGCGTTAGCAATATGCAAAGCGGCTCGTGATCCAGAATTAAAAACTGTGCTTCCAAAAAGCAAAGAGGAACAAGATATAAAATTTTTGCATAAAATTAGAAGTAATACGATCAGAGATCGTGTGCAAAAAACTAATTCTACAATATCAAGTTTATGTGAATATGGCTATAATACAAAATTAAGTAAAAATAAATTTTGCAAATCATGTAGGCTGGAGGTAGAGTTAGCGTATAGTAAAGGTTATATAAATTCTGGGATACGGTCAATTTTACTTTTAGAATGTAAAGAAATTGAGGATTTATGTGACAAAGAGAAAACTTTAGAAAAGCTGATTATCAGCAATAATAAGCAAAGTGAGAAAGCTACTAGGTTGCAGACAATTTTTGGCATTGGAGCAATCAATGCTAGTTGTTTGAGTGTAGCCCCAATGGAAAGTTATCCAACCCCGAGGGATTTTGCTGCTTCGCTTGGTTTGGTACCAAAGCAACATAGCTCAGGAGATAAGATAGTTTTAGGAGGGATTACCAAACAGGGAGATAGATATGCCAGAACTATGTTGATTCAAGCTGCAAGGACAATAGCAATAAGAGCAAAAAGTGGTAAGGAATCGAAAGATAAACTAGTGCAGTGGGCAGTGAAGAAATTTGCTGAAAATAAATCATATAATATTATATGTGTTGGTTTAGCAAATAAGTTAGCAAGGATTGCTTATGCAGTAGTCACCAATGGTAGCGAATATGTTGCAAATTAGTTTAGTTGAGAAAAAAGAAGAAACTATGTCAACTAAATAAAAATTGGTAATTGATAAATATTGCGAGTAAAGAATAGTAACAATAAAGAGAACGAAAGTTAAAGAGTTAATGAATAAGTATTCTGAATAAATCCGTAATTATGTCGAGGCTCTAGAAGCCGTGGGAATGAGAGGTCACTCAAGGATATTTATAAGAATGCAGAAACCATTATGGCACTCGATGCCGAATATATGACCGCTTCCTTTGTGGCTCTATTTTTTTATTTTCTTTGTTGACAAATTCACTCGTCCATATATGACAATAGTAGGCGGGAATGATGGTATGGACGAGTGAAGCGAAATATGCTTTACTTGTACGGAGTCAGCTGAAAAATAGTTTTCAGCTGCTCCAAATTAAATAATAATTTAATTAATAGGTCCATACCATGATAAATAATAGCATAAAAAATACTATAATAGGAATAGATTTAGCAAAAAATAGTATGCACTTGGTGCAAGTCGATCAAAATGGCAAAAAAATAGGTTATCAAAAAGTATAATGGTCCCAATATTTTGGACAGAAAAATAAGAAAAATGAGATAGAATTCTTTAGCAAACAAGGAGAGCTAGAGATGAAAAAACAAGTAAGGCAATATAGTGCTGAGGAGAAAGCCAAAATTGTCATAGAAGCAATTAAGGGAGAGCTAACAATAGCCCAGATAACCAGTAAGTATGGTGTTCATGCAACACAGATCAGTAACTGGAAAAAACAAGGTCTTGAGTTGTTAGTACAAGGTTTTAAGAATAAAACACAGAGTGCTGATCCAAATCAGCAGGGGTTAATCAAGAATCTATATGAGCAAATTGGTCAGTTAAGCGTTGAGTGTGACTGGCTCAAAAAAAAATCTGCATTGTTTGGAATTAAAGGTTAGGTGTAATATGATAGAGCCTAATCATAATAAGTTAACAATTGTACAACAGTGTAAGTTATTGGATATTAGCAGGTCAACCTATTACTATCAACCTACTGGTATTAGTGAACAAGATATCAAGATTATGGCAATAATTGATGAGACCTATACTATGCATCCATATTATGGTATGCGGCGGATGGCTAAATATTTACAAGCCCAAGGTTTTTCGGTAGGTAGTAAAGCTGTTAGACGTTACTACAAGATAATGGGTCTTGAAGCTGTTTATCCTAAAATAAATTTAAGCAAGAGGAATCAAGCGCATAAAATATATCCTTATTTACTAAAAGGATTAGAAATAGTATTGCCAAACCAGGTTTGGAGTGCAGATATAACGTATATAAGACTGAGCCAAGGGTTCGTATATTTAGTAGCTATTATTGACTGGTATAGTCGTTATATTCTAAGTTGGCGAATCTCCATTAGTTTGGAAAGTGAATTTTGTGTAACAGCCCTTGAAGACGCTATAGAAAAATATGGTATGCCAAAAATATTTAATACTGATCAAGGAGTACAATTTACCTCGGAGAATTTTATTAGTATGCTAAAGCTACATAATATCTTGATTAGTATGGATGGTAAGGGACGAGCCTTAGATAATATTTTTATTGAACGTTTTTGGCGATCATTAAAACAGGAAAAAATTTATCGGATTATTTTAACAACAGTAAAGGAGGCAAAGACAGCAATTAACGAATATATGGACTTTTATAATAGACAAAGGATGCATCAAGCTTTGGATTATAAAACTCCAGAATGTGTATATTTTGAAAAAAATATTGTATAAAAACAACAATTTAATTTTTGTGAATTATATCTCTATTTATCTAAATTTTTGTCTAGACAAAGGGGACCACCTTACATCATTACTTAAATCATCATGTAACAGAAGATACAGGACTATTAAATAATGCCCAAAAAGAAAAACTAAGGAGATATTTTGATGGGAAACTTGAGAAGAACGATTTAAAAGATAGTTTACGGGTTTTGAGTGAAGTACTGTACAAACATTTTGGTCAAAAAGTTTACATATTGATCGATGAATACGATACGCCGATCAATAGTTCGTATATTAAATTTGGTAACAAGCCAGAAGAGTTTGAACAGGTACTTGAAATGTTTCGCGGAATGTTTGGCAGTAGTTTAAAAACTAATCCTTATTTAGAGAAAGGGGTAATAACCGGCATATTACGAGTTGCTAAAGCTAATTTATTTTCGGATTTGAATAATGTTAGTGAGTATAGCTTGCTTGATGAAAAATATTCTAAGTTCTATGGTTTTACTCAAGCAGAAGTTGATGAGTTATTAACTAAAGTGCCAACAGCAACTAATCCTGAACAAATTAAAGCTTGGTATAATGGTTATAATTTTGGTGGGGAGATCATCTATAATCCATGGTCGATTATGCAATGTTTGGCTCATAAAGGCAAGCTTGACCATTATTGGCTTGATAGTGGGGGGACGGGTCTTGTTGATAAAGCATTATTGTCAGATGGAATGCAGGAAGATTTACAGAGCTTAGCTGCCGGAAAGGCTATTATCTCACCGATTGTCAAACAAATTAGTTTTGCTGATATCAACAAACCAGTAGGATTATTTAGCTTGTTGTTATTTAGCGGTTATTTAAACCCTGTTGCTAAAAAACCAGAAGAAGATATTTACGAATTGTCGGTACCAAATAAAGAGGTACGATATATATATAATGCCAGAATGCTCCAATGGGTAACTGATCAGTTACAAATCGATCACTCTCGATATTATTCTTTTGCTACTTTGCTGCCGGCAGGTAAAATAGAACAATTTAAAGAAAGATTGCAAGAATTATTACTCAATGCTACTAGTTTTTACCAAACTGGCGAGAAAAAAGCCGAGCTATTTTATAGTGGTTTTATGCTAGGTTTGATTAATACTTTAGCTTCCGACTACATAATAGACAGCGAAAGAGAGACTGGTAGCAGTAGGGCTGATATTATGTTGATACCTAGAGCTGGAAAGCAAGACAATGCCATTATTATTGAATATAAAATATGCAAGTCTGCTGATATTTTAGAATCTGTTGCCAAAGAAGGGCTAGATCAAATAGCAAAAAAACAATATGAGGCTAAAATAAAAGAATACTCCCATGTTCAGAAAATCATCAAAATTGCTATAGCGTTTCGCGGTAAGGAAGTGGCACTAGAATATCAAATAGCTCAGGTCTCTTAGGCACAACTGTTGAAAGTTAGAAAATTACAACTAAAGATTGTATGAACATAAATATGTCCTCAAGCCATCATTGCGAGGAGCAGCTAAAAGCGGCGACGCGGCAATCCAAGAAAAAGTGAATAGAAAGGATTGCTTCGTCGGTCTGGCGACCTCCTCGCAATGACGGTTTTTCAATTATTGTTTTCTTAAACTGACGCTTATGTGTTCCATCGCTCCTATAGTTAATTCAGGAGAAGTTGATGCTAGGAGCGATGGAGCGACGCCTATAAGTAATAGGCGAGCGACGAGTGACAACGTCACCAACTTCTCATCAATTGACTATACCTCAATTATGTTATTAGTTTCATCAGTGTTGTCACTGATTGTGTTATTGGTATTTTTTATTGTATATTAAGTAGTTTTTTATTGATTTTTAATCAAGGAAGGCATAGAGTTAGAGTCTGTTTTTTGTTTTTCGGAAAGCCCCTGAGGTTAGAGTGAAACTATAGTCAATTCAGGAGAATTTGGGGCTAGGAGCGATGGAGCGATGCCTATAAGTAATAGGCGAGCATTGAGCGACGACGTCACCAACTTCTCATCAATTGACTATAGTTTCACTCTAACCTTGGTGGCTTGACATTACACTACATAGTATCGTCTTCCAGAAATGCTATTATTTTTCCACATAGTAAATTATTGATCATAAGAAAATAGTAAAAAATGTAGAGTATGATACTCAACTCTTAATAACGTAAAATAATAAATTATGAATTTTATTGATGAAGCTAAAATATATTTAAAAGCGGGTAATGGTGGTGATGGAGCAGTTAGTTTCCATCGAGAGAAATATATTGATATGGGAGGACCTGACGGTGGAGATGGTGGTCGTGGTGGTAGCATTATTTTCAAGAGCAATTCTCACCTTAATACTTTAGTAAATTTTAGGTATAAACTACATTTTAAAGCAGATAATGGTGAAAATGGTAAAGGGTCAAACCGAACTGGTAAATCTAAACCAGCTTTACTCTTACAAGTACCAGTTGGAACGCAAATATTTACTGAACATAATGATATTCTGCTATATGATTTTACTGCAGATGAACAAATTTTTGAAATAATTAAGGGTGGAAGAAGAGGGCTTGGTAATAGCCATTTTAAGTCATCCATCAATCAAGCTCCGCGACGTAGAACTGAAGGTATCGTAGGAGAAGAAATGTGGGTAAATTTACAGCTCAAACTACTTTCAGATGTTGGTCTTATAGGTTTACCTAATGCAGGAAAGTCAACTTTTCTTGCAGCAACAACATCAGCAAAGCCTAAAATTGCTGATTATCCATTTACTACACTAAGCCCAAATCTTGGGGTTGTTTATGTGGATGATGAAGAATTTGTGATAGCTGATATCCCAGGTTTAATAGAAGGAGCCCATTTGGGACATGGGCTTGGTGATAAGTTCCTAAAACATATTGAGAGGTGTAATTTATTGATTCATCTGATATCAGCAACAAGTGATAATTTGTTGGCTGATTATCAAACTATTAGGAATGAGCTTGAATCATATTCAAACTTATTAAAAAATAAGACAGAAATAATCTGTTTAAATAAGTGCGACGTTTTGTCAGCGGAAGAAGTTCAGGAGAAAATTACCGAATTACAAAAAATTACTAGTGAAGAAATTTTTGTAGTTTCTGCCTATACAAGAAGTGGATTGAATATGATAATAAAAAAAGCTCTTGAAAACATAAAAAGTACCAGACTATAAAATTAATCTTGTTGGACACTGTGAACAAAATCTAAATGAAGAATCTTCAATGAAAATAGCGACTTGGAATATTAATTCGATAAGAATGAGACTACAACATTTACGTGATTTTTTAACAGAAGTAGATCCCGACATTGTTTTACTACAAGAAATAAAGTGTGGGACTGAAAAATTTCCTTTTGATGAGCTATCGGATTTGGCATATAACTTCTATGTGCATGGTCAAAAATCCTATAATGGCGTTGCTATTTTATCAAAATTTCCAGCTGATGAAGTAATAAAAGACTTCCCTACCATTAATTGTCTAGATCAAGCACGACTGATAGAAATCACTGTACAAACCCCAATAGGTTTTTGTAGCATTACTTCATTATATGCCCCTAACGGTTCATTGGTAGGTAGTGATAAATTTGAAATGAAATTAAGATTTTATGACGATTTAACTAATTATTTACAAGCTAAGAAATCTCTTGATACTAAGATAATAATTGGAGGAGATTTTAACATTGCTCCTTTTGATATTGATGTATACTCAGCAAAGGAGTTACAAAATACTACTTGTTTTACTAATGAAGAAAAACAACGATTGAGAATTATTTTAAATTCTGGGTTTGAAGATTTATATAGATTATCAAACCCTACTAAACAAGAATTTTCTTGGTGGGATTATAGAGCAGGTTGTTTTGAGCAAAATAAAGGTATGCGTATTGATATGATACTTGCCTCGAGCAATGTTGCAGATTATTTAGATAATTGCTACATGTATTATAATTTACGAGCTAAAGTTAAACCTTCTGATCATATACCCGTTGTTGCTATCGTCAATTCAGGAGAATTTGGGGCTAAGAGCGACGCATAGGCATCAGTTTAAGAAAATAAAGTAGAAAAGTCGTCTATTAGCGAGCCACCGTAGGTGGCGTAGCAATCCATTTCTAATCACTTTTCTGGCTTGCTTCGTTGACCTTACGGTCTCCTCGCAATCTGATGTATCCCCACGAAATTGTTGCAAAATAGCAAGAATTGATAGAATATCTTCATTATTTAATGATGATGGAGATAGTAGGTTATGGATGTAAAAACAGTATTAAATGAAGTAATAAAAGAACATTGTCCTTTTATACATAACAATCGTTTAAATGCGTTACTTGATGTTGCAGAAGGCTTGCGATATAGTCAGAATTTGTCTTTGAGTGCAATTGGCAGGAACTTGAGTGGTGATAGTAAAGTAAAACATAAAATAAAAAAAGTTGATAGATGTATAGGTAACAAACATTTATATAACGAGGTTGATAATCTCTATAGTGCTTTATCATATTTCATATTTGAGTTTATCAAGCATTCTAATGATGACAGTGTTGTGATTGATTTATGTTATCTTAAAGATGATCGCATGGTACAAATGCTAAGTGCTCAATTTTGTACAAGAGGGATGAGTTTACCTTTGTATCAAGATGTGTTTGAAGAAGGTGAATTAAAGGGCAGAACGGTAGAATTTCTAAATAAATTAAAGAGTATAATACCTGATGGAAAAAGGGTTATTGTGATTATGGACGCTGGCTTTCATATTGAATGGTTTAAGGAAATAGAAAAACAAGGGTGGAGTTGGGTGTGTCGGGTACGACAAGGAAAAGATTTAAAATTAGCTAAGAATGAGGATTGGATATCAGTTGAAAATTTCATGCCATCAATTGGTTCAAAAACGATGGAATGTGGTACGATTCTGCTAACCAAAGCTCATAAATATTCCTGCAGAATGGTTACAACTTGCAAAGTCCCTAAGGGTCGAGTGCAGAAGGTTAGCAGGAATCGTACTAGCAGTAAAACAGCAAATGGTTCATATAACAAAGCTGCAAAAGAACCTTGGATATTGGTAACTAACTTAAGTTCTGATGAATATAAGGGAGCGGAAATAGTGAGGTTATATAGCAAACGTATGCAAATAGAGGAGACGTTTCGAGTGATAAAAAGTCATCAATTTGGTCTTGCTGGAAGATATATTCGAACTTTAGATGTGAATAGATGGGGAGTTTTAATGTTACTATCTGCCATTGTTATTATAACATATTGGGTTATAGGTGTGGTAGGCTATAGCCAAGGTATGCAAAGAATTTTCCAACCTAACACAGTAAAAGATAAAAAGATTTATTCGTATTTTACCCTTGGGAAATTTATTATTGAATTTAATTATTTGCATGCCATAAAACCATTGGTAGAACCCCTGGCATCTATTATAAAGACGGAGCTTTGTCGTGCTTAATTTCGTGGGGATACATCAGCTCGCAATGACGGTTTCTCAATTATTGTTTTCTTAAACTGACTCTTATGCACCGAAACGGGGAGTAACAATAGAACCATTAAAATAAAAAGTATAATTTTTACTATTTAATACTATTTTTGTATTAGTGTGAGTATATATTTAGGGTATTATAGTCAATTGATGAGAAGTTGGGAACGTCGTCGTTCAATGCTCGCCTATTACTTATAGGCGTTGCTCCATCGTTCCTAGGCTCTGTGAACAAAATTTAAATTACTAGATTTCGACTCTTTTTAGCTGCAAATTATAAGATTTTTTTGAAATAGAACTAACTATTCCGGCAAAAATCTTATTAATTTTCGCTTAAAAATACTCAAAATCTAAACAATTAAAATTTTGTTCACAGAGCCTAGGAGGCTATCGGAAATAAATATAAGAAAAAGTTTTTTATGACCAATGATGCTAAAATAGAACATATAGATTTTGGTAATGCACTATCAGAGCGTTATCTCTCTTATGCTCTATCAACAATTATGTCAAGATCCTTGCCTGACGTTCGTGATGGGTTGAAACCAGTCCATCGTAGATTATTATATGCTATGCTGCAATTAAGGTTAGAACCAGCCTCAGGCTATAAGAAATGTGCAAGAGTTGTCGGTGATGTAATCGGTAAATATCATCCGCATGGTGATGGTGCAGTCTATGATACATTGGTACGTCTTGCCCAAAGTTTTTCTCTCAGATATCCATTAATTGATGGGCAGGGAAATTTTGGTTCTATTGATGGCGATAATGCAGCAGCTATGCGTTATACAGAATCAAGAATGACAGAAATTTGTACCTTATTAATGTCAGATATAGAGCAAGATACTGTTGATTTTCGTGCTACCTATGATGATTCAGATACTGAGCCAGTAATTATGCCTGCTATGTTTCCTAATTTATTGGCTAATGGCTCAGAAGGTATAGCAGTTGGTATGGCAACCAGTATCCCCCCACATAATTTACATGAATTATGTGATGCACTACTATATTTAATTGACCATCCTGAATCAAAGGTCAACGATATTTTGCAGTTTGTCAAAGGTCCTGACTTTCCAACAGGGGGCATAATTGTGGATAGAATCGATTCTATCCACCAAGCCTATAGTATAGGACGTGGTAGTTTTAGAGTAAGGGCAAGATGGGTCAAAGAGGATTTAAGTTATGGTTTATATCAGATAGTAATTACTGAAATACCTTATCAAGTACAAAAATCTAAACTTATCGAACAAGTAGCTGGTTTGTTAAAAGACAAAAAAATTCCTTTGATCGGTAATATCAGGGACGAATCGACAGAAGATATAAGGTTAATTATTGAACCTAGAGATCGTAATTGTGACCCTAATGTAATTATGGAGTCATTATTCAAATTAACTGTTCTAGAAAATAGAATCCAGCTTAATATGAATGTTATAGGTTCAAATAATATTCCTAAAGTAGCTAATATACTGGAAATATTGCAGGAATTTTTATTACACCGACAAAATATTATTACTCGTAGATCCAAATTTCTTATTGGCAAAATTGAACATAGATTGGAAATTCTTAAAGGTTTAAGAATAGCTTACCTAAACTTGGATGAAATAATCAAAATTATTCGTGAAGAAGATGAAGCTAAACAAATAATGATCACTAAATTTAGTTTAACTGATCTGCAAGTTGAAGCAATTCTCAATACAAGGTTAAGGTCTTTAAGAAAATTGGAAGAACAAGAAATTATTAACGAACATACTTCGCTGGAAAAAGAACATGCAAATCTGCAGAAAATTTTACAGGATCCGAATGAATTAAAGAAAATAGTTAAGAAAGAAGTAAAAATGGTGCAAACAAAGTTTGGTTTTACTACTAAATTAGGCATGCGTCGAACTAGTTTTGAAGAGGCTAATATTGTCGCTCAGATTGTTGATATTTCAGCCTTCATAACCAAAGAACCTATCACCATAATATGTTCCAAAATGGGATGGATTCGTTCTTTGAAAGGTCATAATAATGATTTATCAACTGTAAAATACAAAGAAGGCGATGCAGAAAATTTTATTCTTGAGGCTTATACTACTGACAAAATCCTTATATTTAGTGCATCGGGGCGTTTTTTCACTATTCTCGGTGATAATATATTTAGAGGGAAAGGCAATGGAGAATCGATAAAGCTGATTATAGATATTGGTAATGAAGAAATAGTGAGTATGTTTGTTTATCAGCCCGCTCAAAAACTTTTACTAGCCAGTAGTATTGGCAAAGGATTTATTATTGATTCAGATGAAGTAGTAGCCCAAACTAAACTTGGTAGGCAAATTATGCAAGTTCCTGAAAATCATTATTGTATTACTTGCTTACCGGTAGATGGTGATTGTCTTGCTTGTATAGGTGAGAACCGGAAATTATTAGTATTTAATCTCAATGAAGTACCAATAATGAAACGAGGACAAGGCGTAATTCTGCAAAAATTTAAAGAAGCCAAACTGATGGATGTTAAGATATTTGATAGTAGTTTAGGATTAAGCTGGAAAATAGGAGAAAAGACTAGGGTAGAGAAAGATCTTTTACCATTTCGTGGACGACGAGGCTCTGTTGGCAAGATTCCTCCTAGTGGATTCCCTAAAAACAATAAATTTTCTTAGGAGGAACTACCAATATGAAGTATTATAGTCAATTCAGGAGAATTGGGTAGCAGAAGCGATGGAGTACATAAGCGTCAGTTTAAGAAAACAATAATTGAGAAACCGTCATTGCGAGGAGACCGTAAGGTCAACAGCAATCCAGAAAAGTGATTATAGTCAATTGATGAGAAGTTGGGGACGTTGTCGCTCAATGCTTGCCTATTACTTATAGGCGTCGCTCCATCGCTCCTAGCCTCAAATTCTCCTGAATTGACTATAGAAATGGATTGCCACGCCACCTACGGTGGCTCGCAATGACGGGTTCTCAATTATTGTTTTCTTAAACTGACGCTTATGCGATGGAGCAATGCCTATAAGTAATAGGCGAGCATTGAGCGACAACGTCACCAACTTCTCATCAGTTGACTATATACTATTCCCTCTAGGGCGGCTATTGCTTTTAATAGCAAGAGATGTAGAAGGACGACAAGATGTAGTGGAAAGAGTTGTAGATGTGCTACCAATTATTTCTCTCATACTACGAGCTTTTTGCTTGATTTTTTCGATGTTTATTGTTTCTGCTTGCCCCTCACGTAATTTTGCTCCCATATCTTGAGATTGTTCAGTAGTAAGAATCTTCTTGCCTTTTGCCATTTTAATTAAATTATCTACAATGAAAGGTCCACAATCTTTATCGTTTTCTTGTTGTTTAGTCTTTAAATCAACGATTTTAGCATTATCAGGGCAAATTTCTTTAATCACCTCTACTAACTTTGATCTTTGCTCTATCTCCGTTCCCATAGGATCATTATAGGTAAATACTGTTTTATCATCCTTATCCTTAGTAATTGCTAAACTAACCCAGTGTTCATGTCCCGTATTAATTGGCATAACAGCAGAGTCTTTTCCACTATTATTTACTGATGCTATAGCTTCAAGCATAACATGTCGTAATATTTCATTGTTATACTGATCAAAAGCTAGGGATACAGCTGGTTGGATAGAAACATTTTCGTTTAATGAGGCTTTTAGTAAATTGGATATATCCAAATCATTATACCAATAATTCTCTTTTGTTAGATTATTTTCCTGAGAGGATTCTACCTTGTTTTGTTTTGTTGGTATCGGTATAGCTTTTCTCCCTTCATTTGCCATTTGTTTAAAAGCATTGATAACTCTCTTAAGGACATTCTCTGGTTTATATTCATTTAGATTTTCTTGCATATCATGAACAGTTACGCTGTTAATGCCAGGAACAGCTTCCCTTTGTTTAACTTCAGCAGTAATATCAGAACTTCTTCCCTGACCTTGACCTAATGGGATGCAACCATTAGTGAAATTTTCAATGGTGTATCCCTGTTGAAGCGGTACAGTATATTTAGCTTGCTTGGCAAGATTCTGAAGTTTTTGCGGCTCAGATAGGTCAAAATATATATCAATAGGATTTATTTCTGTTCTACCAATATCTTTTTGGAATTGTTGAGATAATTGTGATATATAATTTTCCAGTTTTTTAGCTCCACCAACTTTATCTTTTAAAATTTCTTCAACTTCTAACTTAATACCTAATTGTTGATCTTCGTTAATGATATCAAATTTGTTTGCAATAATATTAGCTACATCATCGATAGATGAAGGATTGCTGGCTATAATTACCCTAGTATTACCTAAGTCTTTTGCTGCTTTTACTACCTCAGTTAATCTCTCTTTATTAGGTAATCCCCCTGACAATAATATATTAGGAGGTCTGTTTAGAATCTCTGACTCTATTAAATTGCTAACTGGCATAGATTGGATGTGCGAAGTTTTTTCTTTTGCTACATGCTTTTCAGCCACAGCCCTAATTTGGTCATTATCATTGGCAAAAAACACATGATTGACCCCGGTAAGAAGAGGTTGCCAACTAGATTGTAGATTTTGAGCTTGTGAGTTATAATTGCTAAAGGTTAAACAAACCTTGACCCCTAAGTTTTTTAAATTCGTTAAATCATCTTCATCAAATAACGGTTTTTCCATATTTGAATTAAATTGTATATTAAGTATGGGTGTTTTTCCTAGATTCTCAGCTTTATCAAATATTTCACTTACTATATTTTCCTTATCTAGTTTACCATCTTGCATGTGGGGTTTAAGCTCAATAGTTGATATTGCTGAGCTAATTTTAGACATATTGGTACTATGCTGAATTTCTTGGCTTTCATGGCTACCGCCAATATTAAATAACACTACATTATTTTCTCCTTCCTTTGCTAATGACATATGTACCTCTAATTAACTATAATATCCAATGGCTGTCAGTTTAAACTAAAAAACAAGCAAGGTCAATTCTTCAAAGCAAAACAGCATATTAGTTGTATAATAATCTCACCCTCTTTAATAATATACTATTATAAACATGCACTAATATATTATTTATTGGTAGAGTTGATTAAATGGTAATAGTAATTGGCTATAAAAATAATATAGGGGAAAATAATGCATTGGAATGATGTTGACGAAATTGCTATGAGTTTAGAAGAAAATTATCCAGATGAAGATATATCTGAATTAACACTAAAAGATCTTGAGGACTTAATAAAATCATTGAGTGATTTTGATGACCACGAAATTGAAACAAATAAAGAGGTGTTAAAAGAGATTCTTGAAGCTTGGAGAGAAATGAAAGATGGTCATTTTGAGAATTAATAGCAAATTTCCCAATTCTTCCTACTATAACCTCAGTTTGATGTAAGAGGAAGGTTGAGATTGTTTAATTTTCCAAAAGCTACAGAAATTTTATTAGGCTTAAAAACATAGGCAAGCAGTCCAGCTAATACGTTAGTTTGAAAATTCATAACAGATCTATGGCTTGTATGGTCTATATGACAAAGGTTTTTTAGTTGATCGTTAATGGTTTCAATAATATACCTTTTATTTAAAAACCGCTTTTTAATAGGATCTATTATTCTTTCTTTCATATTACTTTTAATTTTTGTTATTAGTTCTAAAGCTTGATTAGCAAGGGATTGAGTGAGTTTTTTACTGATATACCCACGATCACCAAAAAGCCAGCCTTGTAATTTATCTACTAAATTTTCTACCACTGCTCTATCATCAACATTTCCTGGAGTTAAAGAAAAACTCATAATCTCTCCGCAACTGTTAATGACAATATGTAGCTTACAACCAAAGAACCACCCAGTGGAAGTCTTACCTCTTTTTGCTATGTCTTTGAATACTTTATGTCTATTAATTCTTAAATTATGGCAAGCAGGAAGTTTAGTAGAGTCGATATAATATTGACCAGTTTGTTTTCCTGATAGGCTTTTTAGCAGTAATACCATGGGCATGAAGCTCATTGGCATTAACTGAACAAAACGACTATAGCTCACAAGTTTTGGAAATTCCTTTCTATAACTTTGACATAGGCAGCATAAATAAAAATCTTTAAAGGTACGGTAGTGACTCAAGTGAAACATTACTATAATAGTAATAATCTCTGAGAGTCCTATATATAGTACCCTACAATTTTGAGAAGATGAAGAAGAATGGTTGATTTAGAGTGGTGTGAAGTAGTATAAGGTAGGTATTTTTATAACAAAATGCATAATATAATACTTCAAGAATTGATTTTATATATAGACGGAAATAAATCAAGATTAAAATATTTGGTTGGTATGGTAATTAGTTTGCTGACGGGCAGCTCAATTTATCAAAAAGGTTTAGCACTTGGTATTTTAGGTGATGCTAAAGCGACGTCAAAAACTCATAGAATTTATCGTTTTTTAAAAGATTTTAATTTTGATTATATGAAGGTTGGCTATTTGCTATTAAGCTTTTTTGCTTCAAAAAATTATGTCGTAGCAATGGATAGGACAAGTTGGAAATTTGGTAAATCCGATATTAATATTTTATTTTTAGTAATGGTAATTGGTAAAATATCGGTGCCAATATTCTGGAAGACTTTGTCGCATGGTGGCGGGTGTTCTGCAGAATTTATGAAGGAATTTTTACAGAAATTTATTAATAATTTTGGCGTTGAAAGAATAAAATATTTGCTTGCTGATAGAGAATTTATGAATAAAGAATGGTTAGACTTTCTGATAAATAACCATCTAAAGTTTGTTATTCCATTAAAAATGGATCATAAAATTCGTCTTACAAAAGGTTTAAGAACTTTAACCATTGAAAGAATATTTAGTGATGTTAAAGCCTTAGAGTATAGGGCTTGTAGTGGTATATTATGGAATAGAAAGGTTAATTTTACCGCATATAGAAATGATAAGAGCGAGCTGATGGTTCTGGTGTCTTCAATTGAAATAGAGCAAGATATTTTTGCTTTATATAAATTTCGTTGGAGTGTTGAACGACTATTTTTGCACCTAAAAAGCGGTGGTTTTGATATTGAAAAAAGTCACATTGTAAAATTGGATAGATTTGAAAAATTATTAGTGATAACTGCTATTGCTTCAGCTTTAATAGTCAAAAATGGAATAATACAAAATGCCTTAAATCCCATCCGAATAAAACGGTACAAAACCATTGAAAGACAATTGTTTTCATTATTTACCTATGGCTTTGATCATATCAAAAATGCTTTTTATCAATCTACAACAGCCATAACGCAGCTAATATCCACATTATTAATACCTCCCAAACAAAAACTTTTTTCTATCCTAATACCATCTTTACAAAAATTGTAGGGTACTATGGTGTTAGATTCTCACCAAGGCTAGTTACTTCTGATTTACCAACTATCTTACGATGACGACTCCAGCTATCAGCTTTATATTTAAATTCACTAAAAAAGCGTTGCTTCTCTTTGCTAATTGTGAAGGCTTCGTTAGATTGTTGCATCAATGGCTCAAGCAGCTTGTTGAGTCTAGTATTTTGGGCTATTCCGACTATATATTTTACATTATTTTCATCACACCAATCCAGCATCTGATGACGACAAAATCCACCATCACCACGAAAAATAATCTCTACTTCAGGCCACGATTGACGAAAACGCTTGACTAATAGAGATAATATTGCCCAGCTATGCTTTGCTTGATCTAGCTTTGAGCTGCGAAGATTGCTTACTAACAGCTTTTTTCCACAAAAAACATATAAAGGTAGAAAGCAATTATGACGATAATATCCATGATAAAACTTCCCCTCTTGATTGCCATAAATTTCATCATCAGTGGCATCAAAATCAAGTATTAATTGTTTCGGCACGGTTTTATGAGATTCGACAAACTTGTCAATCATCACCTTATGAGCTTTAAGAGCAAATCCACGATCTGCTTTATTTTCTAAACGGCATAAAGTAGAGCTACTAGCCATATCGTCCAGTGTGTCTATACTTGTTTGCAAAGCTGGACATTTTCTTAAATTATCGTGATCATTTAAATCTTCATAACCAAGAGCAATACCATAAATACGCTGTTTGAGCATTGTTAAAATAGTATGAGTAATTTTATCAGAATCTCGCTTATCAGGAAAAATCTTAGCCAGTTCATTAGTTAGACCAAGTCTTTTATCTGCTTCTCTTAGCAATAATACACCTCCATCGCTACTAATATTACCTCCTGTGAAATTTATTTCTATTTGACGATTTTTTACTTTCGATTGGTAAATTAATCCTGTACAATTTGTCATGGCAAAACCCTCTATGTAATCTTCTTTTAACACTGATATTATATAGTATTACAAGGGTTTTGTCTCTATTCTTTCATGCAATATTCAGGCTAGCAAGTTGTAACCATTCTGCAGGAATATTTATGAGCTTTGGTTAGCAGAATCGTACCACATTCCATCGTTTTTGAACCAATTGATGGCATGAAATTTTCAACTGATATCCAATCCTCATTCTTAGCTAATTTTAAATCTTTTCCTTGTCGTACCCGACACACCCAACTCCACCCTTGTTTTTCTATTTCACGTCAGTTCGGGATAAGATATAGATGAAATAGTAATAGATAAAAGGATTGTCAAAAAGGAGTGCCTGCAGTATTTATATTTTTAAACAAAAAAACAAACTACAGGCATGAAAAAAGATATCACAGAATTATATAGTTTTATAGATGATTTTTGTAAAATTTATTTGGAGTATGAACAGAGAAAGTTATTACCATCAAATAAGCAAAGAAATCGCTGTTGTAGCATGAGTCTAAGTGAAATGTTAACAATAATAATTATGTTTCATACATCCTATGCTAAGAATTTTAAATTTTTCTATAAAAGTTATATAGAGTGCATGCATAAGGATGATTTTCCCAAAGCCTTGAGTTATAATAGATTTGTTGAATTAATGGCACGATTATTCATACCGCTAAATATGTTGATTCATTTGTTGTTTGGTGAGGAAACAGGTATTTATTTTATTGACTCTACAACGATTAAAGCTTGTCACAATAAAAGGCGTTATAGCAATAAAGTTTTTAAAGGATTAGCCAAACATAGTAAATCCTCTATGGGGTATTTTTATGGTTTTAAATTACATGTAATAATCAATAATAAAGGGGAGTTTATGGCATTAAAAGTGACCAAAGGCAATGTAGATGATAGGGTTCCAGTACCGGAGTTAACAAAAAGATTAACTGGAATTATAGCAGCTGATAAAGGTTATATTAAGCAAAATTTGTTCTTAAATTTATATGAAAGAGGCTTAAAAATGATTCATGGAATTAAGAAGAATATGGAAAATAAATTAATGGATTTGAAAGAAAAAATCTTACTTCGAAAGCGTAACTTAATTGAAACAGTTTTTGATTATCTAAAAAATAAAATGAACCTTGAACATACTAGACATAGATCACCAATAAATGCCTTTGTCCATATATTATCTACTCTTGTTGCTTACTCATTAAAGAAAAATAAACCTTCAACAAAATTTGATTTTAATCTACATGTTCACAATATCCTTATCCCGAATTGACGTGTAACGGTTTGTTTTTGGTAGTAGTCATGATTATAAGTATTTAAGTAAGACTTAATATTAATAATTGAACTAACAGCTCAACTAATAAATAGCTCATTTATTGTATCATAAATATCACAAGAATACTACAAGAATCGTCAATATATTGGTAACATGGTCGTTTAAAAGTCATAACCAATGAAACACCCCCTTGCTTTTGATATACAATTAGCTTTGTTGAGTGGTAAAAAAACCTGATACAAATATAGGTAATATTTGCTTTAGATCAGAAACGCAGTATTTACACACTGTAAGCCTTATATTATAAGGCTTACAGAATGATTTGCTATGTTAAGCAGCTAATTTATGGCTTACTTATAAGCCATTTAGCTACCAACTAATAATAATTTTATCCACTGTCTCTAGATTAACACTATTCTAAAAATTTTTAAAAAAAATTACTAATAGGCTAAAAAACCGCTGTACTCTAGGAAATAATCAAGGTATGTCTAAAAAGGATAGCGTATGGTGCGATATCAAGCGACGAGGTTAGAAACAAGAACTACAAAATTTTTAAATCTAACCTCGTGCTTCTATTTTCTCAACGAACAATAGGAATTGATTGTATGACTACCGATGATAAAAATCAACAACAAAACAAAATTTCCAATGAAAAAAATATAAATAAAAATGTTACCAGTGACAACATCCCTGGAACTAACAATGAAACAAATAATATCAATAGTGATATTATTGTTGAGCTACAACAAACCAAGAAAAAACTAAAATTAGCTAATTTACTCCATAAAGACTTTATAACAAATACAGCTCTTAGCATAAAAACTCCGTGTACTAGCATTTTTGCACTTGCTCTAACACTCCTTGAAATAGAGAACAATAACGTTAAAAAGTTGTCTATAGCCGATATTGCTGATTGTACTAAAGAACTAATTGATTACTCGACAAATATGCTAGATTTTGTTGAGTGTTATTCAAGCTTAATGTCTACCACAAACATAGTATCAGTACCAATAATTTCTAAGAAATTCAACCATGAAAAATTAGTAAGCAGAGTTATTAATAGGCTAAAACTAACCTCGAAATATAAAGGCATAAGGCTGGCAAAGAGTTTTGTTGATATTCCAGATACCATTGGTGATAGTTATCGAATTGAGGCAATATTAACTCAGTTAGTTAGTAATGCTATTAATTTCACTGAAAAAGGTCATGTTTTCTTAAACAGCGATTTTTTTCCTGCATGTACCGTACTATTACAAAATAATAAAGAGTCTAGTGGTGTAGAATCTGCAGAAGCTCAGAAAGCTAAAGATGTTTTACAATTCGTTGTTCATGATACAGGTATTGGCATGTCTGAAGAAAAGCAACAATATATTTATGAACAATTAAATAGTCTTGATAGTTCTAGCTTTACTAGCTCGACTAGCAAAGATACTGGTGAGAAATTGGAATCTAACTCAAGCTCAGAATCAAATTTAAAATTAGGATTAGGTTTGAGCTTAGTCAAACAATTTATTGCCGATCTAAATGGTAAAATTGAGATTAGCAGCCAACAAGGTAAGAGTACAACCTTTACTTTACAAGTACCAGTAAAATTACCTTTAACCAAAGAGCGTAGATATGATTAACAATATGACTAATAACTTATAAGCTTGTGAAATCATGTTAATAATAATCACTATAATAACATGATTTCACTAACCATAAAAAATATCTAATAAATTTGGAGGTACAAATATTATGAATTATATCATGTTAGTAGAATAAACTTTATGTTTAGAGTGTTTCTGTTCTCCAAATTATCTAATAGAAGGGTAGAATAATAGTTTATGAGTTTTTGTATGACAAATTTCTATTGATTTATTAACGATTGACAATCTAATTATTACTTGTTAACATCCAAGATTCCTTTTAGTATAGTATTAATTATGCAAGATACTACTACTAAAGATTTACGTAACATTATAGATAATATTAGTACTAACCTGCGTAAAAATGATGTAGCAGCTGAAATACATTGCAGATTAAAAGACCCTTGTTCTGCTTTAAATAAGATGTTAAGAAAGGCTATCTCTGTGAAAGAATTAACTGACCTAATTGGTTTTAGGATTATAGTTAATAAGCAATATGACTGTTATAAAGTATGGGTTATTCTTTATAAAATCTATCCCATTAATATGAAGAGGACTAAAAACTATATTGCCAATCCTAAGAATAATGGTTACCGTTCCTTGCATGTCATAGTTGTAGATGGTTTCTATGACCGTAACATAGAAATACAAATACGGACTAGAAGTATGCATAATATAGCAGAATTTGGTACCGCCAACCATGAGAAATATAAAAAGACCCAGGAAAAAAAGCTAATAGAGTTGTTATCTAATAAGAGACTTAATACAGCTACTATTAGTACTAAGATAAATAACGCCTATGATATTTTTAACCAGTTTAATTGGACTTTATCAGAACTTATCACTTATGAGCAGGCAATTGAAAAGCTATTGTTACAAATTCCCAAATAACTTAAAAAATTGGACTTTGGACAAAATAATTTAGCCTATATTTAGCAACTTATAATCTATATGAGATATAAAGTAATTTACTTGAGATTGCAAAAATATTAACTATAGATTGATAAACTTTTTAAAAAGTTAGCTAAAAATACTAGTTTTTTATAAAACTTACTATTTTGTAAAAAAATAGGGTATTTTGTCCAAAGTCCAATAAAAAAGATATCACAAAATTATTGGCAGTATTTTTAGTTTAGTCTAATTTACCATTAAAATAATGGAGAGGTATTTTATGGAAGACTTGCATAATTGGCAAATAAAGTTTGAATCTTGCAAATATTCTGATAGTTTACTGTGTAAACTATCTCAGCTAAACAAACAAGCAACTCATCCAGTAGATATTAACGAAATTACTAAAGCTATCTATTATGCTAAGAAATATCATGGCAAGCAAATTCGACAATCAGGCGAACCCTATTATTCTCATCCAATAAAAGTAGCTTACCTGGTTAGTAAATACACAGCCCAAGAAATTCCCAAATTATTTAAAACTGACATGATAGTTATTAGTTTACTGCATGACACGATCGAAGATACCATACTTACTGAAGAGATGATCGCTCTAATTTTTGGTAGTCAAGTTGCTAGCAAAGTGGAAGGTCTAACAAGAGTCAAGCCTTATGGTAAGATCAGTGCTAAAGAGACTTTAGATTTATTATTTAAACAAGAACAATATGATGTGATATTGATTAAATTATTTGATCGCATTCATAACTTACAAACACTAGGAATTAAATCACCAGAAAAGGCAATGAAGATCATCAAGGAAACTATGGGACATTTTATAACTCTTTGTGCATATTTGGAAATACCAACAGCAGAACAACAATTAATCAAGCTATGTCACAATAATTTGTCTATTATCCCACTGCCTTTAGGCTATGAAATTTCTTATATGGATAATTTTTAGATGCTTTTGCCAGATTTTCAAAATGCAATAATCCGTAAACAAAACCAATAATTATAGGAACCATAATAAACCATATTCCCCAATAGCCAAAACACTCAATAAGGTAGATAAAACCAAACGAGCTAATAACATATATCACAGCATGAGACACAGCAAATGTCATGCTAGCATAGGTAAAACGTTTAAATATAGGAAAGCTTTTTAAACAAATGGGAATAGCAGGGCTTAAGCATTGCTTCCATAAAACTATAAAGAATTGAATAAAAAATAACTGATAAGGAGAATTAATATTATTTAATAAATACGGACAAAATATCATAAAAATAGAAAATATTAACAGTATAATTTTCACAATTAATAATGGATACACTTTTAAACTTAAATAACATAATATTAATGTGGTTAACATATCCATTAGACAGACAATAAAATTATGATAAATAACTTCGGATAGTGTGTAACTAAAGCTAGTTTTTAAAATGTTACCACAATATATATAAATAAAATAAACACATACCGGTAAAGCACATTGTAATAAAAAGAAAGCTAGTACGGTTTTTTTATTAACTTTTTCTTGCCAAATAGGATTGTCTTGTAAAATATTTATATCTGTATTAGTTTTTTCAAAAACTCTTTTTATTCGACGTTTGGCATCAGCAAATTCAGGGGCTTCTCTAAGTTTGTTTCTTGCAACAGAACCAATAAATGCAACTATTGCACCTATCCAAAATGCTACACGCCAGTTAAAAATATCAGAAGTAACAAGCAACACAACTCCTAAAGCACCTAATGTTCCTAGGACAGCAAAAACACTTATCAATCCAACAGTTGCATACTGTATAGGTGGATTAAGCATTTCAGTTAAATAAAGTTTTGCCCCCACTATTTCGCCCATAGAAGACATACCTTGAACAGCCCGGCATATAATCGCTACCCAAGCTGCTAGACTTCCTATTTGTTCATAAGTAGGCAGATTAGCCATAACAATACATGATAAAGACATTGTAATAGTTGTGATGATAACTGTTGGCTTACGCCCTATATTATCACCTATCCATCCAAATATTAAAGCTCCTAATGGTCTAAGTATATAAGTTGCACAAAAAGTAGCTGCAAAATACAAAGTAGCAGTGTGTGGATCAGTTTTTGGAAAAAATAAGTCATTAAGAAATACTGCCATGTGTACATATATCATCAGATCAAAATATTCAAGGAAGGTTCCTATTGATAGTAACCCCACAGTTTCTTTTTGTTCTTTTATTAAACTTATTTGTTCTTCCTTGTACCCTATCATTTTATTATTTTTAATGGCTTGGCTAATTGATGATAGCAAAAAAAAATAATATTAAAAGTAGAAATATTAAGTCTTAGTTAACAATATCAGCAAATCTTAATAAAGCCTAAAGAGCCTTGGAGAGATTTCTTTGACATATTCACTATATAACTCAGGGTAATCACCTTTGAATCTTGGTAGGTCAAATGTTCTACGGATACAGTTCTTCCACGAGACAAGAACATGATCGCCCATTTTTAGGTAAATATGGAATTGCATGTAGTTCATTACTTCTAGCTTTAGACTATCTTCCGTGCAGAGTAGCTGTTGATGTATCTTCTCCAACTTATGCAGCTCGTTCACTTTTTCAGCTATTGACTCATTTGCTTCAATGATATTTTGGCTGGCAACATTTTCATGATCACTAAAAATAGCATAGTGTTTTCTTGCCTGCTCAACAGTTTGTGGCATCACTTCAGGTGAGGATGGAGTATGTTTTACAGTATCATTTAAAACAATCTCTAGAGGTTTATTTTTCTTTTTGCTCAAACTAACAATGTTTTGATCTTGATGTTGCTTTTGGTTTTTTTCTATTTTTATTCTTGTGGCTTTCATTTCTTCATCCTCTTTGCATAATGCTTTTTTTATAATCCTAAAATTAAGTTGCTACTCGCAGTATAAATGTCGAAGAGCGGAGCGTACATTTAGTATGTGAGTACCGTAGAACATGAAGTGCAACGACGTGATAACTAATTTTAGGAGTTGGTATTATGTAAAAATATTTCTCTCTCTACTAATCGTCTTTTAACTAAACCTTTAAGCTTAACACCACGGGCATAAACCCATTTAGGAAATTCATCGGCAGCTGATAAATATTCACCCCTTAACAGCTTCTGTCGTAAACTGGAAGCTTGAAAGGCACCAGCTCCACAATTGAAGACGAACGATATCAAAGCTCCCTCTTGGCAGTAGTTTAATGGTACGCGACAATATCGATAAATGGCATATTTAGCTTGTTCTATATCCTGCTCTAGCAAGTAATCAGCATGTTCCCGCGATATACCATCAGACATTTGTTGTTGTTCGTATTCTTTTATCACATGCCCCCAACCAATAGTTTTTAAACCAGCTAGGCAGTAATATGGTTGCAATCTTAGTCCTTCAAAGCTCTTAATTATATATTCTGCTTTACTATTGCTATCAATATTTGTAACCATTAACTTTACCATTACTACTACCATTGATATAGGGGTAACCATTACCATTGCTATAGGTATGACCATTATTGTTACCATTCACTCGGTATCTGCCAAAAGCTCGATGACCAAACCAAAAACCAATAACTGCACAAAATATTCCTTGATCCTCACTACTCCATAGGGTGTCAACTGATCCACCAAATTTTATGAAGATAGCTAATTTTAATGCTACATAGAGCAGAAAAAATATATAAGTAATCATTGGTCTAACACTGGTAGCTAAAAAATCAAACCAATTACCATTATTGCTGTTACTAGCTATTTGCATACCAGCATATTGATACAAATACTTACTTTCATCATTATCAGCCTTAATTTGGATTTCCTCAAGCCTAGCACTATGACCAGTTTTTAAAGCTTTTAATTGCAAATCAATTAATTTAAGTTCATGTTCTTTGTCCTTTTTATCCTTGAGAAAATGCAAAATCTCCGGTATAAAACTACTGAAAAACCCCATAAAGGCACTTAATATTGCTATCATATAAATCTCTAAATATTATACCTATTGGGCTTAAGAAGCATTAATACTATTACAACTACCATCAATAATTAGTTTTTTATTAACAAGATCAATGGTAACATTGCCGACAACATCGCTAATGTTAGCATAAGATTTCCAGCCTGATAGATTTGCTTTAATACCGTCAAAATCCAAACTCGAGGTTGGTGCATTGAGATTACCTAAGTTATTTGGTAATGCAACTGTCCAAGACTGGTTTGCAGAGACAGATCGTGCTTGAGTTTGTAAGTTAGCTACTTGCGTAGTTAAATTATTAACAATATTATCTCTTTCTCTTAGACGTTGTTCTAAATCACCTATTTTATTCAGCAAGTTCTCGGTTTCATCTTCTGCCATAATATCCGATAGGTGTAAACTAGCGAGTGAGGTTAGGCTTTGGCTTAAATCTTTGCTATTCTCAAGACTAAGGCTACTTAGGTTGTCCTGATGATTAACATATATGATATATTTTAGTTCTCTAACATTGCTAGGAATCCGGTTTATTAGGTTTTTTAGATTATCTCTACCAACTCGGTTATCTAAGTTCCAGGGTAGGACAATATAGTTACCATCATCCTCAGAGGTCATGGCTATTTTAGTGAAAGGATGTTGAGTGCCAAGATAAAAGCTTAGTGCTGCCTTAGAAAATGTTATAATGTCAGTGCCGTTGGCAGTTATTATGTGCAACTCTGCTCTATCTACCTGATTTGGTATAAAAATTTTCTCGCCCAAATGAAATTTAGCAATATCCGGTAAATGATCACTATTACTCGCGTAAACATTTCTCATGATTTTTTTAAGATTTTCGATATCTTTTGACTTGTTAAATTTGACGGTGATTTTTCTCACATAAACCTCTATAGTACCTGTGTTTCAGAGGATTTATTATAGCATAGAAAATCATACTTTGCATCATGTTTCGTGATATTTTTACATCATATTTTTTACTAATATAATTTAAGTTGTTTTTTTAATTAATACATTTATAGGTTGAGATTATAAAATAACTTTTCTTTAAAATAGAATGATGGTAATTTTATCAAAACTTACGCTATGTTATCTCAAGTATGACTAAAAACCTTGACCAAAAGTCATGCCCTCGCAGTGAATAATTTTAATAATACCCTAATACTACGGCACTTGTCGTAAAACATAGCGTAAGTTTTGACTTATAGCTTTTTCTTATACTTTTTTGCTTCTACCACTCATATTCTATAGCCTTCTAGAGTTTTGATTGATAGACATAGGTAATGTTTAACTGTAACTTTGAGTCTTACCTAGCATATTTAATCTAAAGTTTGCAAAATTGGACGATAGAAGCTTTTACTAAAATTTTTTTAAGAAGATTAATCGTTTTAGAACAAAATTTTTACCTTTTTGTAAATTAAACAGGTTTATTCATAATAATGTCCTTTACAACTCTCTATCTGGATAATTTTCGTTTCCTCATTAAAAAAATATACCAATCTATGCTTCTGATCTATTCTTCTAGACCAAAAACCGCTTAATTTATGTTTTAAAGGCTCAGGCTTTCCTATCCCATCATAGGGTGTTAGGAGAATATTATCTAGCAGCTTCTGAATTCGTTTATCTATTTTAGTATCCGTATGCTTCCAGAATTGTCTTTGCTCAAGTGCCTCATTAGACCAATAGATGACTGTCAATTTCTTTCCTTTTCTTTGCTTTTAAAAGCTGTTTCGTAATATCTTCTGCAGGAACTATGCTATCATAATTCATCCACCATTGATCTTCAGCGTTTTCTATTTGGGCAATATCTTCTTTTGAAATTGATAACAGATAATCTTTAATATCCTTTATTACATCAGTTTGAAAAAACTTATGCATTTCTTCTTTCGTAATAATTTTATTGTCACACATAATAGCTTTACACCAAATAGAATGTGTATGTGTTAAATTACGTAAATAGGCAGCTGTATGCTCACCATAAAGAGAATAGACTTTATAAATTAATCCTTTCTGCTTTTGGCTATAAATATCAAAATCTATTTCTCTAGGTGTAGGAATGATATTAGCTTCAAAAATACCGAATGTTGAACGCAAAGCTGGTGCTACTGGTCCATGTGTCCATGCTTCAATCTCTTCTTCAAAAAGTAGTTCGTCAAATAAAGCAAGATTTATCCCTTGAGCAAAATATATTAGTTTGTACAGCTTTAGCTGGGTTATGGCATCGCCGGCTTCTCTATCTACTAAAACTAAAAAATAATTAGCTATATCTAAACAACTAAGTACCTTATCTTTTTGTTTTGTATTCATAACTATTCTATAATTTTGATTATATTATTAAATTAAAATAACACTACTTGATATAACAACTTATAACATAAATAACTCATTATAAATAGACAAACTTGAGGTGTCCCACTCCCTCAACTAATAGCTGATTGAAATAACTGGGGACACCAAAAGTCATCAATAATAAATCTGGGGTTTTTAATTAATATCTGTTAAATTGAAACTATAGAGTTCAATTAATAATTACCTAGATATTTTGTTTATTCGTCCAAGTTATAAATTCAGTTTTATTTGCAGTTGAACCATCTTGTGTTTTATTGATAATTTCTAATCAAAACCTCTTCTGCATTTTTCCTGCCATTAGCTTTACAATTAATAGTGCGTGGTGCTTCTATAATCTTCTATATAAAAATCTTTATATATATGCTTTATAAACTGAAAATTAGAATTTGAAAGCATGAAATACACCCCCTTATCGTTTAACTCTTTACATTTTTGATAAAGTTTTATCTGAATCTGTTTCTGTAAAATCAAATTTGGTATATTTCTTTTATATTAATTGACTCTTTTATACTTTCTGAGCTACAATCTAGCTTAGAAACTATAAAATGGAGAATTATCATGGCTGTTAATACTACTGTTCGTGCTCGCATTGATGAGAATATAAAAGAGGAAGCTTCTATTGTACTATCAACTATGGGGCTTACTGTATCAGATGCTTTTCGTATGCTTCTAACCCGTATTGCACGCGAAAAAGCCTTGCCTTTTGATCCACTTGTACCAAATGCTAAAACAATTGAGGCTATAAAAGCCGCACGAAGTGGTAAACTAATAACTATTGGTAGCATAAATAATTTATTAACTGATTTAAATGCGAACGATTAAGCGTACTACACAATTTAAACGTGATTATACAAGAGAAAAACGTAGACAACATGGCGTAACTTTGGATAATGATTTATCGAAAGCGATTGAATTGTTAGTCATTGATGCACAATTACCTAAATGCATGCGTGAGCATCCTCTCATCGGTGATTGGAAAGATTGCCGAGATTGTCATATTAAATCCGATCTTGTGCTTATCTATCAGAAGTCGGATGATTACACGCTGAAATTAATTCGCCTTGGTTCACACAGTGAACTTAGTTTATAATTTTTCGCATAAATTTATAACTTTTTCTTACCAACTCATGTATTTGGACTTTGGACAAAAATCCCTGTTTTTTCACAAAATAGAAAGTTTGATAAAAAACTAGTATTCTGAGTTATCTTTCTAAGATTATTATTAATCTATAGTTAATATTTTTACAATTTTAGGTAAATTATTTTACATAAAAGATAAATTATAAGTTGCTAAATATAGGCTAAATTATTTTGTCCAAAGTCCAACATGTATGGAACTACCCAAAAATGCAAGAAAAAAATAATACTTGACAGAAAAAAAGCAAATGCAGTCATGTATTCGACTTAAGGCTCAATAAAGTGCCATAGCCCTGATGGAATTCGCTAACTTATGAACTTTAACATTATCACCTTAACGACTTCATTTGAGCCTGTGAGTTAAACAGTTTTTTCATAAGCTAAGGTTTGTCTTATTCATCATCAATATTATCATCTCTCGCATATTCCTTGGTAGGAATTCCTTACTTTAATTATTTTATTCCAACCGCTGATTTTTTAAAATTTAAACCTTATTTTTTTAAATTTTTAAAAAATCAGCCACCTTTATAAAAATAATTAATATTAAACTTTTAGTAACATACTTTTGTTTCACTATATGGCTGATCATTTCTTAGTACTGCAAACACTACTCTTGCTAATTTATTTGCCACCGCCACTACACTAGTATTATAACCTCGTCTCTCTTGTAGTCTAAACATCCAATCAGTGAATTTGCTCTTATCACCTGTTACTTTATCCAATTTCTTAGTTCTTAATACCCTAGCTGTAAAAACAGACCGGGCTCCATGGATTAATAAATTACGTAAATATACGTCGCCTCTTTTACTAATTACGTCAATTCGGGATAAGGATATTGTGAACATGTAGATTAAAATCAAATTTTGTTGAAGGTTTATTTTTCTTTAATGAGTAAGCAACAAGAGTAGATAATATATGGACAAAGGCATTTATTGGTGATCTATGTCTAGTATGTTCAAGGTTCATTTTATTTTTTAGATAATCAAAAACTGTTTCAATTAAGTTACGCTTTCGAAGTAAGATTTTTTCTTTCAAATCCATTAATTTATTTTCCATATTCTTCTTAATTCCATGAATCATTTTTAAGCCTCTTTCATATAAATTTAAGAACAAATTTTGCTTAATATAACCTTTATCAGCTGCTATAATTCCAGTTAATCTTTTTGTTAACTCCGGTACTGGAACCCTATCATCTACATTGCCTTTGGTCACTTTTAATGCCATAAACTCCCCTTTATTATTGATTATTACATGTAATTTAAAACCATAAAAATACCCCATAGAGGATTTACTATGTTTGGCTAATCCTTTAAAAACTTTATTGCTATAACGCCTTTTATTGTGACAAGCTTTAATCGTTGTAGAGTCAATAAAATAAATACCTGTTTCCTCACCAAACAACAAATGAATCAACATATTTAGCGGTATGAATAATCGTGCCATTAATTCAACAAATCTATTATAACTCAAGGCTTTGGGAAAATCATCCTTATGCATGCACTCTATATAACTTTTATAGAAAAATTTAAAATTCTTAGCATAGGATGTATGAAACATAATTATTATTGTTAACATTTCACTTAGACTCATGCTACAACAGCGATTTCTTTGCTTATTTGATGGTAATAACTTTCTCTGTTCATACTCCAAATAAATTTTACAAAAATCATCTATAAAACTATATAATTCTGTGATATCTTTTTTCATGCCTGTAGTTTGTTTTTTTGTTTAAAAATATAAATACTGCAGGCACTCCTTTTTGACAATCCTTTTATCTATTACTATTTCATCTATATCTTATCCCGAACTGACGTTAATTCCTAATAACCTTTCTTTCCCAACAGTTGAGTGCTGTTTTGGCACTAAACCAAGCCATGCTGATAATTGTCTACCATTTTCAAAATTTGCTGCATTGCCAATTGAGGCTGTTAATGCCGTTGCAGTTATTAAACCTAACCCTGGTATTGCCATTAATTTAGCATGGTTCTCATTATTTTTAGCAATCTGATTTAATCGTTTTTCTAAATCTATAATTCTCTTATTATTATCTCTAAATTCTTCCAGTAATAAACAAAATGTTTCTTTACTCTTATTACTCAGTTTATTGCCGTCCATAGCTGTATTTACATGGCTAATTATTTTATTTACTCCTCTCGGTATAGTTACGCCAAATTCATGCAATAAACCCCTAATTTCATTTGCCAAAGCTGTGCGATTTTTTACCAATCTTTCTCGAACCCGGTGAATAGACAAAACATCCTGTTGCTCTAACGACTTTATTGGTACAAATCTCATCGTAGGACGACCTACTGCTTCGCATATTGCTTCTGCATCTTTAAAATCATTTTTATTGCTTTTAAGTAAGCGTATGGTAAAGGTGGTCTTATAAAAGAAGGAAGATTGAAGTATTGTTCTGTGGTAGAAATAACAAAGGAATAATAGTATGAATAAGAGTAGGAGGGATATTACATCTGAACAAAAGAGGCAAATAATTTCAGAGTCATATGTGTCCGGGTGTGTTATATCACAAGTTGCTCAGTCTTATGGAATTTCAAAGGAGACATTATACGGATGGCGTAGTAGGGAAAGGAGAATAAGAGGTGAAGAGGCAGCAGTAAATAATTCAGGCAACAAATTTGTAGAATTATCAATACAGAAAACAACATTACAGGAGACAAAATGTATAATATTAAAAAAAGCTGAATTGACATTTAATGATTTTTCTTTATCAATTGAAGGTAATGTTAGTAGTAGTAAATTATTAGAGATAGTTAAAATATTGGATAGATCATGCTAGATATAGGGTATGATAGCAAGATATATCTTTGTACCGGTTGTACTGACATGCGTAAGGGGATTAACGGTTTATCAATACTGGCACAATCAATATTGTCAGATCAATTTCACAAGAGTGCCTTATTTGTATTTAGGGGTAAAAAGGCTGACCGGATAAAAATATTGTGGTGGGACGGACAAGGTTTTTGTTTATATTACAAATGTCTTGATAGCGGTAAATTTATATGGCCTAAGGTTGACGAGAAGCAATCTGTTGGAATTACTAAAGCCCAGCTATCAATGTTGATAGAAGCTATTGACTGGCGTAATCCGAAGTGGTTTAATAGACCTCAATATGCTGGATAAAAATTTGATGTAAAAGTATATATTATATATAACAGTTATGGTTTTTGATTTAAACAATTTACCTAGTGATATACCAGTGTTGCATAAGATGCTTGCGGCATTAAATAATAATATACAGTCACTAATTACAGAGAATCAATCGCTAACTACAGAAAACCAGTCATTAACCACTGAGAATCAATCATTAAGAGAACAGCTGGCATTACTAAAAGCAAAGCGTTATGGGAAATCATCAGAAAAGCTAGATAAACAAATAGAGCAGATTGAGCTTAAAATAGAAGAAAATGAGCTTATTTTAGGATTTAAAACTGAGCAAGATAATGTTAATTCTGATAAGAGTATAGCTACTGTCGATGATAGTAAGCAGAAGCCAAAACGACAAAAATTACCGGAGCATTTACCAAGAGAAGCTGCGGTATTAAAACCTGTTGATCAATGTCCTGCATGTGGTGGAGTGGAATTTCGTAAGATAAGTGATGATATCTCAGAAACATTAGAATATGTTCCATCATCATTTAAGGTGATACGGCATGTAAGGCCACGCTGTGCCTGCACCCACTGTGAGAAGATAGTACAAGCCTACGCACCGTCAAAAGCCATTGATAAAGGTAAGCCGGGGTCTGGGTTACTGGCACATATATTAATTCAGAAATATTGCAATCATCTACCACTATATCGTCAGTCGCAAATTTACGAGAGAGAAGGAGTGGAGATTTCGAGGACAACAATGGCGAGTTGGGCGGGTCAGTGTGCTAGATTGCTAGAGCCAATAGCCAAAGCAATTCAACAATGTATCTTTTCGGGTAAACAGATACATGGTGATGATACACCTGTGAGGGTTCTAGCTCCTGGGATTGGTAAAACCAAGATCGGTAGAATATGGACCTATGTATCAGATGGTAGACCTCATGGGGATCAGTCTCCAGTTGCAGTTTGCTATTTTTATAGCCCTGATCGGAAAGGGACAAGACCGCTTGAGCATCTCAAAGATTTTACAGGAGTGCTGCATGCTGACGCTTATGCTGGTTATAACCAACTATATATCGATGATGAAAAATCAGCTGCTAAGATAAAGGAAGCAGCATGTTGGGCTCATGTACGCCGTAAGTTTTACGAAGTAACAATAGCAAATGATAAAGCCAATATTGCTATTGCTATATTGGAGCAGATTGGTAAAATTTATGGCATCGAAGCTGACATAAGAGGATTAGAAGCTGATAAGAGGCTAGAGGAACGACAGAAAAAATCTAAAGTACTGGTGGAAAGTAAGCGTATGGTAAAGGTGGTCTAGAAATATTATTTATTCTAGTATAATATTCCAAGGGAGGAGGTCTGCAATTTTATTGGCTTTATAATCCTGAATTGTTGCAAGCACTTTTTGCAGATATTTCCAAGGATTGATGTTATTTAATTTAGCAGTTTCGATAATGGAATAGATAATAGCGGCAGTATGACCACCATTGTCTGATCCAGCAAAAAGCCAATTTTTTCGTCCTATGGCAATTGATCTCATTGCACGCTCTGCAGCGTTGTTGTCAATTTCTATTTTACCATCATCCAAAAATTTCATCAGTGCGTTCTGATTGTTTAAAGCATAAGAAATAGCTTTTGCCGTACTGCTTTTTTTAGGCAGTTGATCATATGCTTTCCTAAAACCTGCAAACAATTTTTCCACCAGTACTTTAGATTTTTTCTGTCGTTCCTCTAGCCTCTTATCAGCTTCTAATCCTCTTATGTCAGCTTCGATGCCATAAATTTTACCAATCTGCTCCAATATAGCAATAGCAATATTGGCTTTATCATTTGCTATTGTTACTTCGTAAAACTTACGGCGTACATGAGCCCAACATGCTGCTTCCTTTATCTTAGCAGCTGATTTTTCATCATCGATATATAGTTGGTTATAACCAGCATAAGCGTCAGCATGCAGCACTCCTGTAAAATCTTTGAGATGCTCAAGCGGTCTTGTCCCTTTCCGATCAGGGCTATAAAAATAGCAAACTGCAACTGGAGACTGATCCCCATGAGGTCTACCATCTGATACATAGGTCCATATTCTACCGATCTTGGTTTTACCAATCCCAGGAGCTAGAACCCTCACAGGTGTATCATCACCATGTATCTGTTTACCCGAAAAGATACATTGTTGAATTGCTTTGGCTATTGGCTCTAGCAATCTAGCACACTGACCCGCCCAACTCGCCATTGTTGTCCTCGAAATCTCCACTCCTTCTCTCTCGTAAATTTGCGACTGACGATATAGTGGTAGATGATTGCAATATTTCTGAATTAATATATGTGCCAGTAACCCAGACCCCGGCTTACCTTTATCAATGGCTTTTGACGGTGCGTAGGCTTGTACTATCTTCTCACAGTGGGTGCAGGCACAGCGTGGCCTTACATGCCGTATCACCTTAAATGATGATGGAACATATTCTAATGTTTCTGAGATATCATCACTTATCTTACGAAATTCCACTCCACCACATGCAGGACATTGATCAACAGGTTTTAATACCGCAGCTTCTCTTGGTAAATGCTCCGGTAATTTTTGTCGTTTTGGCTTCTGCTTACTATCATCGACAGTAGCTATACTCTTATCAGAATTAACATTATCTTGCTCAGTTTTAAATCCTAAAATAAGCTCATTTTCTTCTATTTTAAGCTCAATCTGCTCTATTTGTTTATCTAGCTTTTCTGATGATTTCCCATAACGCTTTGCTTTTAGTAATGCCAGCTGTTCTCTTAATGATTGATTCTCAGTGGTTAATGACTGGTTTTCTGTAGTTAGCGATTGATTCTCTGTAATTAGTGACTGTATATTATTATTTAATGCCGCAAGCATCTTATGCAACACTGGTATATCACTAGGTAAATTGTTTAAATCAAAAACCATAACTGTTATATATAATATATACTTTTACATCAAATTTTTATCCAGCATATTGAGGTCTATTAAACCATTTTGGATTTCGCCAGTCAATAGCTTCTATCAACATTGATAGCTGGGCTTTGGTAATTCCAACAGATTGCTTCTCGTCAACCTTAGGCCATATAAATTTACCGCTATCAAGACATTTGTAATATAAACAAAAACCTTGTCCGTCCCACCACAATATTTTTATCCGGTCAGCCTTTTTACCCCTAAATACAAATAAGGCACTCTTGTGAAATTGATCTGACAATATTGATTGTGCCAGTATTGATAAACCGTTAATCCCCTTACGCATGTCAGTACAACCGGTACAAAGATATATCTTGCTATCATACCCTATATCTAGCATGATCTATCCAATATTTTAACTATCTCTAATAATTTACTACTACTAACATTACCTTCAATTGATAAAGAAAAATCATTAAATGTCAATTCAGCTTTTTTTAATATTATACATTTTGTCTCCTGTAATGTTGTTTTCTGTATTGATAATTCTACAAATTTGTTGCCTGAATTATTTACTGCTGCCTCTTCACCTCTTATTCTCCTTTCCCTACTACGCCATCCGTATAATGTCTCCTTTGAAATTCCATAAGACTGAGCAACTTGTGATATAACACACCCGGACACATATGACTCTGAAATTATTTGCCTCTTTTGTTCAGATGTAATATCCCTCCTACTCTTATTCATACTATTATTCCTTTGTTATTTCTACCACAGAACAATACTTCAATCTTCCTTCTTTTATAAGACCACCTTTACCATACGCTTACTTAAAAGCAATAAAAATGATTTTAAAGATGCAGAAGCAATATGCGAAGCAGTAGGTCGTCCTACGATGAGATTTGTACCAATAAAGTCGTTAGAGCAACAGGATGTTTTGTCTATTCACCGGGTTCGAGAAAGATTGGTAAAAAATCGTACAGCTTTGGCAAATGAAATTAGGGGTTTATTGCATGAA
Organism: Rickettsia endosymbiont of Oedothorax gibbosus; assembly: GCF_936269705.1. NCBI lineage: Bacteria > Pseudomonadati > Pseudomonadota > Alphaproteobacteria > Rickettsiales > Rickettsiaceae > Rickettsia > Rickettsia endosymbiont of Oedothorax gibbosus. The sequence goes on along the minus strand of NZ_OW370493.1, from coordinate 558,994 downwards.
TTTGGCGTAACTATACCGAGAGGAGTAAATAAAATAATTAGCCATGTAAATACAGCTATGGACGGCAATAAACTGAGTAATAAGAGTAAAGAAACATTTTGTTTATTACTGGAAGAATTTAGAGATAATAATAAGAGAATTATAGATTTAGAAAAACGATTAAATCAGATTGCTAAAAATAATGAGAACCATGCTAAATTAATGGCAATACCAGGGTTAGGTTTAATAACTGCAACGGCATTAACAGCCTCAATTGGCAATGCAGCAAATTTTGAAAATGGTAGACAATTATCAGCATGGCTTGGTTTAGTGCCAAAACAGCACTCAACTGTTGGGAAAGAAAGGTTATTAGGAATTAACGTCAGTTCGGGATAAGATATAGATGAAATAGTAATAGATAAAAGGATTGTCAAAAAGGAGTGCCTGCAGTATTTATATTTTTAAACAAAAAAACAAACTACAGGCATGAAAAAAGATATCACAGAATTATATAGTTTTATAGATGATTTTTGTAAAATTTATTTGGAGTATGAACAGAGAAAGTTATTACCATCAAATAAGCAAAGAAATCGCTGTTGTAGCATGAGTCTAAGTGAAATGTTAACAATAATAATTATGTTTCATACATCCTATGCTAAGAATTTTAAATTTTTCTATAAAAGTTATATAGAGTGCATGCATAAGGATGATTTTCCCAAAGCCTTGAGTTATAATAGATTTGTTGAATTAATGGCACGATTATTCATACCGCTAAATATGTTGATTCATTTGTTGTTTGGTGAGGAAACAGGTATTTATTTTATTGACTCTACAACGATTAAAGCTTGTCACAATAAAAGGCGTTATAGCAATAAAGTTTTTAAAGGATTAGCCAAACATAGTAAATCCTCTATGGGGTATTTTTATGGTTTTAAATTACATGTAATAATCAATAATAAAGGGGAGTTTATGGCATTAAAAGTGACCAAAGGCAATGTAGATGATAGGGTTCCAGTACCGGAGTTAACAAAAAGATTAACTGGAATTATAGCAGCTGATAAAGGTTATATTAAGCAAAATTTGTTCTTAAATTTATATGAAAGAGGCTTAAAAATGATTCATGGAATTAAGAAGAATATGGAAAATAAATTAATGGATTTGAAAGAAAAAATCTTACTTCGAAAGCGTAACTTAATTGAAACAGTTTTTGATTATCTAAAAAATAAAATGAACCTTGAACATACTAGACATAGATCACCAATAAATGCCTTTGTCCATATATTATCTACTCTTGTTGCTTACTCATTAAAGAAAAATAAACCTTCAACAAAATTTGATTTTAATCTACATGTTCACAATATCCTTATCCCGAATTGACGTATAAAGCAAAAATATCTTGCTCTATTTCAATTGAAGACACCAGAACCATCAGCTCGCTCTTATCATTTCTATATGCGGTAAAATTAACCTTTCTATTCCATAATATACCACTACAAGCCCTATACTCTAAGGCTTTAACATCACTAAATATTCTTTCAATGGTTAAAGTTCTTAAACCTTTTGTAAGACGAATTTTATGATCCATTTTTAATGGAATAACAAACTTTAGATGGTTATTTATCAGAAAGTCTAACCATTCTTTATTCATAAATTCTCTATCAGCAAGCAAATATTTTATTCTTTCAACGCCAAAATTATTAATAAATTTCTGTAAAAATTCCTTCATAAATTCTGCAGAACACCCGCCACCATGCGACAAAGTCTTCCAGAATATTGGCACCGATATTTTACCAATTACCATTACTAAAAATAAAATATTAATATCGGATTTACCAAATTTCCAACTTGTCCTATCCATTGCTACGACATAATTTTTTGAAGCAAAAAAGCTTAATAGCAAATAGCCAACCTTCATATAATCAAAATTAAAATCTTTTAAAAAACGATAAATTCTATGAGTTTTTGACGTCGCTTTAGCATCACCTAAAATACCAAGTGCTAAACCTTTTTGATAAATTGAGCTGCCCGTCAGCAAACTAATTACCATACCAACCAAACATTTTAATCTTGATTTATTTCCGTCTATATATAAAATCAATTCTTGAAGTATTATATTATGCATTTTGTTATAAAAATACCTACCTTATACTACTTCACACCACTCTAAATCAACCATTCTTCTTCATCTTCTCAAAATTGTAGGGTACTATAGTTTTATTCTTAAAACCTTGTACTAACAACTCAAGACCTTGTTTTTTCCAGTTACTGATCTGTGTTGCATGAACACCATACTTACTGGTTATCTGGGCTATTGTTAGCTCTCCCTTAATTGCTTCTATGACAATTTTGGCTTTCTCCTCAGCACTATATTGCCTTACTTGTTTTTTCATCTCTAGCTCTCCTTGTTTGCTAAAGAATTCTATCTCATTTTTCTTATTTTTCTGTCCAAAATATTGGGACCATTATAGTATCCACAAATTGCTAAATCTTGGTATGTTCATTGGGAAAATTTAATGGTTTTTCTAGAATACCCTGAGGCGATAAGGAAAGTAATATACACAACTAATAGTATAGAATCTGTCAATAGCCAATTACGTAAGGTTACTAAGAATAAAAGGGTTTTTCCAAATGATAATGCCGTTTTTAAGACCTTATATTTGGCAATTGATTATATGACCAAGAAATGGGTTATGCCGATTCCGAACTGGAACGCAGCTATGGCTCACTTTTTGATAAAATTTGAAGGTAGAATTTAAGCCCTATGAAAAATTTACACACTTAATTAGAAAGGCTCAAGATAATTGCTATGGAATTTGTCAACAAAGAAAATAAAAAAATAGAGCCACAAAGGAAGCGGTCATATATTCGGCATCGAGTGCCATAATGGTTTCTGCATTCTTATAAATATGAGCCTTTCTAATTAAGTGTGTAAATTTTTCATAGGGCTTAAATTCTACCTTCAAATTTTATCAAAAAGTGAGCCATAGCTGCGTTCCAGTTCGGAATCGGCATAACCCATTTCTTGGTCATATAATCAATTGCCAAATATAAGGTCTTAAAAACGGCATTATCATTTGGAAAAACCCGTTTATTCTTAGTAACCTTACGTAATTGGCTATTGACAGATTCTATACTATTAGTTGTGTATATTACTTTCCTTATCGCCTCAGGGTATTCTAGAAAAACCATTAAATTTTCCCAATGAACATACCAAGATTTAGCAATTTGTGGATACTGTTTACTCCATTTAGCTTCAAAAGATTCTAAAGCAAGATGTGCTTCTTCCTCTGTGCTAGCAGTATATATAGGCTTTAAATCAGCCGCTAATTCTTTTCGGTCTTTATATGATATATATTTTAAACTATTTCTAATCTGATGTACAATACATAATTGATGTTCGGTTTTCGGAAAAACTGCTTCTATTGCCTCAGACATACCGGTTAAATTATCACTGCAAGCAATAAGCATGTCTTGCATACCTCTGTTCTTCATCTCAGTAAAATTACCAAGCCAAAATTTAGCTCCTTCATTTTCACTGTTCCACAATCCTAAAATATCCTTCCTTCCAGATAAATCAATACCTAATGCTACATATACAGACTTATTGATAATTCGTTTATCTTGACGTACTTTTACTACTAAACAGTCAAAAAATACTATAGCATATACTCGATCCAATGGTCGGCTTTGCCATATCTTGACATCCTCAATTACATCATCAGTAATTTGACTTATCAAACTTTCGCTAACGTCAGCTCCATACAATTCTTGCATTTGAATCTTAATATCAGATAAGCTCATTCCTTTAGCGTATAACGATATTATTTTATCATCAAATCCTTCAATACGTCTTTGACGCTTCGGAATTAATGCAGGTTCAAATGTACTACTTCTATCCCTTGGAACCTCAATCTCTACAACTCCATTATTTGTTACTAGATTCTTTACTTTACTACCATTACGAACATTATTGCTATCAGTATGACAATATTTATCATATCCTAAGTGATTATTCATCTCTGACTGCAATGCCTTCTCTACAAGCCTTTTGGTTAATTGTTTTAATAAACCATCCTCTTTAAATAAAGTTGATATATCTGTATCATTATTTATTAATAAATCTATTGCTTGATTCATTGCTTCATTTTGTTTGTGACGCATTATAATTTCTCCTTTTGTTATATTATATTTTTATATAACCTTTGAAAAATTTACACACTTATTTGTACAGAGCCATAAATATCCTTGAGTGACCTCTCATTCCCACGGCTTCTAGAGCCTCGACATAATTACGGATTTTATTCAGAATACTTATTCATTAACTCTTTAACTTTCGTTCTCTTTATTGTTACTATTCTTTACTCGCAATATTTATCAATTACCAATTTTTATTTAGTTGACATAGTTTCTTCTTTTTTCTCAACTAAACTAATTTGCAACATATTCGCTACCATTGGTGACTACTGCATAAGCAATCCTTGCTAACTTATTTGCTAAACCAACACATATAATATTATATGATTTATTTTCAGCAAATTTCTTCACTGCCCACTGCACGCACTAGTTTATCTTTCGATTCCTTACCACTTTTTGCTCTTATTGCTATTGTCCTTGCGGCTTGAATCAACATAGTTTTGGCATATCTATCTCCCTGTTTGGTAATCCCTCCTAAAACTATCTTATCTCCTGAGCTATGTTGCTTTGGTACCAAACCAAGCGAAGCAGCAAAATCCCTCGGGGTTGGATAACTTTCCATTGGGGCTACACTCAAACAACTAGCATTGATTGCTCCAATGCCAAAAATTGTCTGCAACCTAGTAGCTTTCTCACTTTGCTTATTATTGCTGATAATCAGCTTTTCTAAAGTTTTCTCTTTGTCACATAAATCCTCAATTTCTTTACATTCTAAAAGTAAAATTGACCGTATCCCAGAATTTATATAACCTTTACTATACGCTAACTCTACCTCCAGCCTACATGATTTGCAAAATTTATTGTCCCAAAATTTGGTTAAAACCTCCGGCTTCAGCCGGAAAAGACTTCAGTCCTTGTTCTAAAATATTTCAATTTACTAATGTTATCATATATATTATTCTCTGAATAGAGAATAATATATATGACTGATTATAGTAAGTCTAGCCACACCGTATTTTACCACCGCTTCCATATCGTTTGGATTACTAAGTATCGATACAAAGTACTCACAGGTAACCTCAGGATTAGAATTAGAGAAATTATTGCTCAGGTAGCAGAATATCTTGGTATCAAAATCATCAATGGAATATTATCTGCCGATCATGTCCATATTATGGCTGAAATTCCACCTCATATATCCATTAGTCAGTTTGTTAAAGCAGCTAAAGGACGTTCATCATATAAAATTCAGCAAGAATTTCCTGAAATTAGAAAAACTTACTGGGGACGCCACTTTTGGGCTAGGGGCTTCTTTAGCTCAACCAGTGGTAATGTCACTGATGATATAATCAATAACTACATTAACAATCATTCAGATGCACATCAGCCTAATAATGTAATGAATATCTCTTTAGAGTAAATCCGTGACTTCTAGTCGCAACTTCAACCTACCAGCTTCAGCTGGTTAGTTATTGAGTTTTACTTAATTTTGTATTATAGCCATATTCACATAAACTTGATATTGTAGAATTAGTTTTTTGCACACGATCTCTGATCGTATTACTTCTAATTTTATGCAAAAATTTTATATCTTGTTCCTCTTTGCTTTTTGGCAGCACAGTTTTTAATTCTGGATCACGAGCCGCTTTGCATATTGCTAACGCATCGTTATAATCATTTTTCTGTTTCGATGTAGCATAAACTTTTACATCTTTTGTTTTCATTAGTTTGACTTGCAAACCAAGCTTAGCAATTTCCTGTGACCAATAATTAGCTCCTCCACATGCTTCCATAGCTACCAATGAACTTTTATCGAGATTGCTTAAATAGGCTATTAATACCAATTGCAATAATTAACACGGTGTGTTTATCCAGTCTCTATACATAATTGATTTTACTAAATCTACATTATGAGCAAATTGATTCCAAGCGTAACAAGCCATAGTGACGATATCTTCATATACACCATAACATTGGTTAGACAAGAAATGATTTTTGATCCATTCCCAAACTTGTTCCATTGCATTAAGTTCCGGTGCATAGGGCGGAAGCGGTATCAAAGTGATATTGCTTGGCACAGTTAGTTTTTTGGCTGTGTGCCAACCTGCATTATCCGTTAGTAAAGCTATATGTCGGTTGCCTTGAATACTGCGAGAAAGCTCTTCTAAGAATTTATTCATTGCCTGTGTGTTTGCATATGGTAAAATTAATGCAAAAGCTTCTCCTGTATCATGGCAAGCAGCTCCATAAATATATGTTGAAATGAATTGCTGTTGCCGAACTTTACGGGGTCTAGTGCCACGCTTAGCCCATATACGAGTTAAGCTACCTTGTTGCCCAACTCGAGTTTCATCCTGAGACCATATATCAACTTTACATCTATCGATATTTTTTGGTAATAATTTTGTTAACATGTCTGGGAAGTTTTTTTATATGTATTTTGAGTCTCTTGATTTGACTTTGGATGCATTGAACGAGAAGTAATCCAGCTAAAACCAAGGCGGTGCATAGTATTGTAGACTGTTTTTAAAGCGCATTTAGCACCATATTCCTCAAGTAACATGATATGTAGCTCCTTTCCAGTTATATACCCACCAGTTTTACTTTCACTGAGCGTATTGATTTTATCAAAAAGAGCAGACTCTTGTATAGTGTTAATCTTCCTAGGGGCGCCGCTTCTTTGTGATTCAAATAATCCTTCAAAACCATGATTCCTAAATCTTCTGAGCCATGATTGCACAGTTTTCCAGTGTGACTTCACTATTTCAGATATGGCTTTTAAAGATTTGCCTAATTGAAGGTGATACATCGCCAATAAACGTATACGATTTCGACCATGCGGCTCATGTTTCATCATTTTTATAAAATCATGACCATGAAAACCTTGTGGTAATATTAACCTAGCCATTTGAGTACCTTTATCAGTTAAAAACCCATTTTACACCACTGCGTTAATTATTGCAATTGGTATAACTCATCTCTTGTAACTTTTTGATAACCTATTTTTTTGCCATTTTGATCGACTTGCACCAAGTGCATACTATTTTTTGCTAAATCTATTCCTATTATAGTATTTTTTATGCTATTATTTATCATGGTATGGACCTATTAATTAAATTATTATTTAATTTGGAGCAGCTGAAAACTATTTTTCAGCTGACTCCGTACAAGTAAAGCATATTTCGCTTCACTCGTCCATACCATCATTCCCGCTTCGGTGCGGAATCTATAATACCTCAGGGTGTTTTTAGATACCTGCTTTCGCAGGGATGACAACCATGATCCTATATTTTATTCAAATCTGCAAAAAAACTTGATTATCGAGTATCAAAATTTCCTCACCAATTTTTCGGTAATTTTAGTTGTCGCTACACAATAATTGTAGAATTAATGTGTAATTGTGATGTTTGCATTGATATATTCCTGGATTTTTATTAAATCATACCAGATGGTTTTTTTCTGCATTGGTTGTCTAAGCAGATAGGCAGGATGGAAGATAGCAGTGGTTTGAATTGGTTTGATAAGATACTGATTGCTATATAAATAATATTCTTGTCTGATTTTACTTATACCAGCATTTTTGCCAAGTAAGCTAGTTGCCGCAACATTTCCCACTAAAATAATTAATTTGGGATTGATTAAAGCAATATGTTTTTCCACAAAAGGTCGGCAAATATCTATTTCTTCTTGTGTTGGTTGGCGGTTGGCTGGTGGTCGCCAAAATACTGTGTTAGTAATATAAGCATTATGTTTTCTTGAAATATTGATAGAGGCTAAGACATTATCAAGTAATTTACCGCTTTCACCGCAAAATGGTATACCCTCTGTATCTTCGCTACTACCTGGTGCTTCTCCAATAAACATGATAGAACTTTGTGGATTGCCATCAGCAAATACGGTTTTATTAGCTAATTTCTTTAAACCGCAACCATTAAAATCCATTAATAGCTGTTTTAATTCTTCTAAACTGCTAGCTGAATCAGCCAAAGACCTAGACAACGAAATAATGTTATCCTGCTTCGGTGCGGGAGCTAGATTCCCGCCTACGCGGGAATGACAATTTACTTTTTCTGTGTCATCCCTACGAAGGCAGGTATCTATACTAGATTCCCGCCTACGCGAGAATGACAAGGGTAGGCTGGAATGACCAGTAATAGCTGATTTTGACAAATAATAATCTATACCAATTGCTTGCAACCATTTTAGTTGGTTGATTTTTTTTGTTAAATGAGTCATGTTATTATTTTAAAATATTTTAGCTAATGAAAGAATATAACATACCCCAAAATTTAGATGGGTTTAGACTTGATAAGGTTGTGCTAACACTTATCGATAAAACATCTAGAAGCCAAGTTCAGAAGATGATAAGTGACTTTCAAGTACAAGTTAATGGTTTGATTATTTCTGATTCTAACTTTAAGGTCAAGGAGAATGACATTATTTCAGTATTTTTTAAATCACCTGATCCATTAACAATGCAGGAAGCTGATATTAAACTTGATATTTTTTATGAAGATGAAGATTTAATAGTTATCAATAAAGCAGCTGGTATGACAGTTCACCCTGGCAGTGGAAACCACCAGGATACCTTGGTAAATGCCTTGTTACACCATGCAAAATCTTTATCTAGCATAGGGGGGCTGGAAAGACCTGGTATTGTTCATCGTTTGGATAAAGATACATCAGGGCTTATGGTGGTAGCAAAGAATAATTTTGCCCATGTACATCTTGCAAGTCAGATAGAAAGTCGTAATTTGGTGCGGAAATATAAAGCTTTAGTTTGGGGTATTATCAATCCACAAGAAGGGGTTATAAGCAATAATATTGGTAGAGACCGTATCTTACGGCAGAAAATGACTGTTTTAAAATTTGGAGGTAAAGAGGCAATTACTCATTACAAAACGGAAAAAATATTTTTTAATGGTATTATAAGCATGGTGGAATGTCGACTTGCTACCGGACGAACTCATCAAATTAGAGTACAGTTGAGCCATTTAAAGCATTCTGTAGTAGGAGATCAAACTTATGGCAAAAATAGTAGGAAAGTTAACTGCAATTTTAGCATAGTACCACAAAAATTAATGGATTTCAAGAGGCAAGCATTACATTCTTGGTATATAAGTTTTTCTCAGCCAGTAAGCGGTAAATTGCTAGAATTTGAATCTCCCCTACCATCGGATATTACGGAAATAATCGAATGAATATAAAAAAATCCTTAATTGACACTGCTAGCAAGCTGCAAGCTGTAGGTATTAAATCAGCCCACTTAGAATCACGCATATTGATACAACATGCGACTAATAAGTCTATTGAATATTTATTAGCTAGGTCAGAAGAAGAATTGACACGACAAGAGCAAATTATTTTTGATAATCTGGTTAATAGGCGAACATTACTAGAGCCAATAGCCTATATTATAGGATATAAAGAATTTTATAGTTATAACTTTATCGTAAATGATAAAGTGCTTATTCCTAGGCAAGATACCGAGACTATTGTAGATGCGATTTTAAAGGATGTTAAAAAAAATTGCTCATTCAAAATAGAGTTAACACTATTAGAACTTGGTACTGGTAGTGGTTGTATTGCTTTAAGCTTATTATTAGAAATGCTAAATGCTAATATCAATATCAATGTAACTGCTACTGATATAAGTAATGAAGCTATTGATATTGCTCGGCAAAATGCTATAAAACATAAGGTTTTTGATAGATTTAAAATAATTAATAGTAACTGGTTTGAGAATTTAAAAAAGCAAAAATTTGATATTATTGTAAGTAATCCACCGTATATTTCCTTTGATGATACTGTTTATATGTCTCCTGAGACTCTAAAATATGAACCACACTTAGCCTTATTTGCTGAAAATAATGGTTTAGCGTCATATTACATAATTGCTAAAGAAGCTAAGGGTTTTTTAAAACAAAATGGTAAATTATTTTTAGAGATTGGTTTTAATCAAGCGGCATCTGTTACAGAAATATTTGTAAATCATGGCTATACGGTTCAGCAAGTGTATAAAGATATAGAAGGTCTAGATAGAGGGCTTTTGATTATAGTCAATTGATGAGAAATTGGTGACGTCGTCGCTCAATGCTCATAGGCGTCAGTTTAAGAAAATAATAATTGAGAAACCGTTATTGCGAGGAGACCACAACTGTTGAAAGTTAAAAAACGATTGAAATTATAACTAACCTGAATATTGCATGAAAGAATAGAGACAAAACCCTTGTAATACTATATAATATCAGTGTTAAAAGAAGATTACATAGAGGGTTTTGCCATGACAAATTGTACAGGATTAATTTACCAATCGAAAGTAAAAAATCGTCAAATAGAAATAAATTTCACAGGAGGTAATATTAGTAGCGATGGAGGTGTATTATTGCTAAGAGAAGCAGATAAAAGACTTGGTCTAACTAATGAACTGGCTAAGATTTTTCCTGATAAGCGAGATTCTGATAAAATTACTCATACTATTTTAACAATGCTCAAACAGCGTATTTATGGTATTGCTCTTGGTTATGAAGATTTAAATGATCACGATAATTTAAGAAAATTTCCGCTTTGCAAACAAGTATAGACACACTGGACGATATGGCTAGTAGCTCTACTTTATGCCGTTTAGAAAATAAAGCAGATCGTGGATTTGCTCTTAAAGCTCATAAGGTGATGATTGACAAGTTTGTCGAATCTCATAAAACCGTGCCGAAACAATTAATACTTGATTTTGATGCCACTGATGATGAAATTTATGGCAATCAAGAGGGGAAGTTTTATCATGGATATTATCGTCATAATTGCTTTCTACCTTTATATGTTTTTTGTGGAAAAAAGCTGTTAGTAAGCAATCTTCGCAGCTCAAAGCTAGAACAAGCAAAGCATAGCTGGGCAATATTATCTCTATTAGTCAAGCGTTTTTGTCAATCGTGGCCTGAAGTAGAGATTATTTTTCGTGGTGATGGTGGATTTTGTCGTCATCAGATGCTGGATTGGTGTGATGAAAATAATGTAAAATATATAGTCGGAATAGCCCAAAATACTAGACTCAACAAGCTGCTTGAGCCATTGATGCAACAATCTAACGAAGCCTTCACAATTAGCAAAGAGAAGCAACGCTTTTTTAGTGAATTTAAATATAAAGCTGATAGCTGGAGTCGTCATCGTAAGATAGTTGGTAAATCAGAAGTAACTAGCCTTGGTGAGAATCCAAGATATATAGTAACTAATTTAGCAGGTAAGCCAGAAGATTTATATGATAAAAATTACTGTGCACGTGGAGATATGGAAAATCGTATAAAAGAGCAACAGTTAGAGCTATTTGCCGATCGCACTTCATGCCATAAATGGTGGGCTAATCAACTCAGACTAATTTTGTCAAGCCTTGCCTATACATTAGTAGAATATATACGTGATAAGTTTTTACAAGGTAGAGTCTGTCCTATAGTTTGTGTAAGTTGCAAAGAAAGCAGTAAGAGATTACTGTAAAAAAAGTAACTTAAGCAAGCAAGGAGGAATTATGGCTAAAAAATTAGATACAGATAAAGATACATTAAACATCAGTAATCAGCTAGTAGAAGAATTATTATCAAAAGCAGATCCATCGGAGTTATTTGGTCGAGATGGTTTATTTCAACAGCTAAAGAAGCAAATAGTTGAGAAAATATTAGCAAGTGAGTTGGATCATGAATTAGGATATTCAAAACATAGCAAGATGGCAAAAGTAGATAATAATCGTCGTAATGGTAGCTATGAGAAGACAGTAATTGATGGGGATGGTCGTAAGCTGACAGTAGAAGTACCAAGAGATCGGGAAGGAGAGTATAATCCTCAATTAATACCAAAAGGGCTGAGGAGATTTAATGGATTTGATGAGAAAGTGATATCCCTTTATGGTCGCGGTATGACAGTCAGCGAGATCCGAGGGCATTTAGAAGAAATATATCAAACTGATGTATCTGGTGACTTGATATCCACCATAACAGATGGGGTAATAGAAGAAGTAACTAGGTGGCAAAATCGTTGTTTAGATAGGGTGTATCCAATATTATACTTGGACTGTATCTATGTAAAATCTAGAGACAATCACATAGTAATAAATAAAGCAGTATATTTAGCACTTGCTGTAAATATAGAAGGGAAAAAGGAGTTACTTGGCATTTGGATAGGCAAAAATGAAGGTGCTAAATTTTGGATGCAAGTAGTTACTGAGTTAAAGAATCGAGGAATTGAACAAATTTATGTTGCTTGTGTGGGGTTTAAAGGGCTTTCCAGAAGCTATAAGCAGTGTATTCCCGAGTACTATAGTACAATTATGTATTGTACATATGGTTCGCAATTCAGTAAAGTATGTGTCATATAAAGATTTAAAAGAGGTCACATCAGATCTAAAACAAATTTATACAGCTAATAATGACGAAATGGCACGTTTAAAACTTCAGCAATTTGGTGTAAAATGGGATAAAAAATATCCGGTAATTTCTGATATTTGGCAACGTAATTGGTCTGGGATAATACCGTTTTTTGCCTTTCCTGAAGAGAACAGAAAGGTAATTTATACTACTAACACTATAGAATCTGTAAATCGTCAAATTAGAAAAATTATCAAAAATAAGGGGGTGTTTCCAGATGATAAGTCAATTCAAAAAATAATATTTTTATCCCTACAAAATGCAGCCAAAAAATGGACCATGCCTATTAAAGATTGGTCTTTAGCTTTAAATCAATTTGAAATACTTTGTGGAGATTTTAAATATGATTTATTGGAAAATAAAAAATGAACTTTGTGAGTAGACCTAACCAATTGCTTGGTTAAGCCCCTCCTCAGAACCGGACATGCAGAGCTACCGCATCCGGCTCCCGAAAGGTAAGATAGGCTTGTACCCTATTTTTTTTTTGTTGGTTTTAGAACATTGAAATGGTCTTCCACTTATTTGGAAAGTCGACCCTTTTGAGTATTTCAGCTAATCTTTGCCAATTCATCTTACGCTTCCCACCCATTCTATTAAACCACCCATATATTGCTCGCCTAGTTTGGTGAATAAATGAACTTACTCGTCTTTGATTATCTGATATACCATGATAATTGATCCACCCCTTTGTAGCTCTAATGACTTGCAATAATATCTGTTCTTTGCCCCTCTCATTAAGGTGACTTCGTAGATATTCTCTTAGCCCTTTAAGCTTCTCGGTAAATCGATCTTTCCTTGTGGTATATTTTAATCTCCATATGTTACCAAACCTTGATTTACCCCAATAGCAAGTAAAGCCAAGAAAATTATAACTCTTGATCTTCTTACCTTGCTTAGCTAAGTCCTCAGCATGGTATCTACCGGACTGAATCATCTGCGATTTAGCTTCATTGATGTTCAAGCCATACTTGTTTAATCTTTTGGGCAAAACCTCATAAAACTTCCTCGCGTCTTCTTCATTCTCAAAGACGAACACCATATCGTCACAATACCTCACCATTCCAGTTTGCCCTCTTATGTTTTCCTTGCTGATTTTAGCAAACCAACAGTCAATAACATAATGTAGGAAGACATTTGCCAAAATTGGTGATGTTTTAGACCCTTGGCGGCATCCTTCCTTGTTAGTAACTGTAATGCCGTTTTCTATAATTGGTGTTTCCATCAGTTTCATAACTAGTCTTAGGAATCTTTTGTCAGATATTCTCTTTCTTAGGAATCCCATCAACTCAGAATGTTTGATTGAATTGAAGCACTTAGTTATATCAATTTCAACTACAGCTCCTTTATTGAAGTTATACGTAAGTCTATTCAACTCCTTAAGTGCATCATGGGCGTTTAATTTAGGTCGAAACCCGTAAGAACATTTTAAGAATATTGGCTCGAACACTGAGTTTAATATCTTGCTTACTGCCGACTCGATTATCTTGTCTTCAAAGCATGATATTACCAAAGGTCTTTTGCCTCCATCTTCTTTTGGAATCAATGTAATTCGTGCAGGTTTAGCTTGATATTGCCCCTTGCGAATTTTAGTAAGGAGCGAGAGCAAATTTGCTTCCAACTTCTTACCATAAACCGCTTTGGTTATACCATCTATTCCTACAGCTTTCTTGCTATCAAGTTCCTTATATTGTTCTTCTAACATCTTTAAATCAATAATATGTCCAAGATTATTAAACTTTATGTCTTGATTTTGTGATGATAGCAACTTTATACGCTCAAGTTTCGTTGACCATGTATTTCCGTCTATGCTGTGTACGGTCATTGTTTCCCTCTTACGTTCTTACCTTTCTGTCAGCCCTTCGCTCCACTCCCATTACGAAGCTTCATCACTACTACAACTGACTCAGCCATCCTTAACACCATCTCCAAAGCCTTATGTTTCGGCACTTGTACTTTGAATACTTACTTAACTCAGTAAGAGTTATAAGGACTTCTCAAGTTGTGTCATTAATCTCTACAAACTCGCTGACGCCTGAGACCCCGATGGTTGAAAACTTTCGGATTTTCGCTAGTTTGACCTCTAGTTTTCTCTTGTCTACTGCGTTGTGTAGCACATCGACTTCCACTACCAATATCATTTCAGGGCTATCACGTTCACCATTTGGTTTCGGCTCGGATGTTTCGCTGTCTACGCTTTACTACTGTCGTTACCTTCAGCAGCACAAGACTCGCTATATGGTGGAGCTAGCTACTCCTTCCATAACAGGACTTTCACCCGTAAGATTAATGCACCTTATCTTGACGCACACACAAATTAAATGATTGACTCACAAGGTACCGAATTAGCTAAAGCCTTGGTAGGAACGGTGCGTTTAAAATTGTTCAGTATACCTGCAGCAAAACTGCATAACTTTATCTAATGTTTTTGCTAGTATGAATTTTTTATACATTTGGATTCCATACTATGCAAATACCATCAATTACTATTGAGCAAGTAGCTCAGCAATTTAAAGCCTGGCGTCAAACTAAAACTAATAAGTTTGATCCTATACCAAACCATCTAAAGGAATTAGTTTACCAATTACTCCATCATTATTCTTACCAAGAGATAGCTAAACATCTTAATATTAATAAAGCAACAATCAGTTCAATTAAAAAAGCCCATGAGCCTACCCTCAAAACTTCTCCTGTCTCAACTTCAAATCAAGCTCTACAACAAAATATTAATTTTCTCCCATTTCAACTATTATATTCTATAGATACCGATCCTGTAGCTGCCCCCAAACAAAATCACTATACTTGTCACATTATTAAACCAAATGGTACCAAACTTATTATCCAAACACTAGAACCAAAAACCATAATTCAGACATTTTTATGTTGCAACTAACCCCGGCGTCAGTTATTTTTGTTACCACTATTGCCATCGATTTTCGCAAGGGTATCGATGGCTTAATCGCTGTTTGTAGACAAAAACTTTCTTCTGACCCTCTTAATGGTTCCTTGTTTTTATTCTATAATAAAAACAGAACTGCCATTAAAATTTTGTCCTTTGACGGTCAAGGCTTTTGGCTATGCTCTAAACGCCTATCCAAAGGTAAATTTACCGCAAAACTTTTCCCATCTGATAATTCATCTTATCAAATTTGTTATAGAACCTTACACATTCTTATTCATAATGGTAATCCTAGTTCTGCCAAATTCTCTAATGATTGGCTTCCTGTCGTTTAAGCTGCTGTCTCGATTAATTCCGTATTATTCATATATCTTGCATAGGCAAAAGGCGTATAATTCGCAGGACTCTTCTTTGCTTTGCTACTCTGCTCTTGTAGCCAATTTAAATATTTAAAGGCATTGATCTCGTTCTCACTACAAGTCTTTACTATACTATACAGACCACTATGTATCTCAGCACTATTGATTGTTTTAAAGAATAATGAATTCTTCCTTTGTAAAATAATGGTACGCAGTGATCTCTCAGCCCAATTATTATCAAGATTGCTAACTGGCATTTTGAGTCAAACCTTCTTTATTATTTATCCAATATTTCATAGCTTGTCCAAGCCTACTATTAGGCTCAACTTTCTTGTCGTTAAATAATTCGTCTATTTTGTTATATATGTTTTCTATATATTTACTGCTATGTTCCTGATGATACCAAAGTTTTTCTTCAGGACTCATCTCTTTACATTGATGTTCATTGTGGTAAATCCCTCGTGTTTGTTTGAGAAAATATCCGCATTCTTCAGGGTAATATAGTTCATTCTCTGTAAATTTTCTCTGACCATGTGACAAACAATTGATCATCACTATTATTGCCAGTAATTCTTGATCTGCTTCTGATAATACCGGGTTATTATTATTACTTGCGTCAGTCATTAATTGGATAGAATCTGTTCTATTCTTACGATTCTTTAGTACGTTACCTATATTTTCTCCACCATGCCTATTACCGGTAAAATATAAAACTATCACCTCATTATTTGCAGTCTTAGCACATATTGTAGTAGTATAACAGCTGCGTCCTTTCTTATTTTGAGTACGTAATTTCTTATTGGCTATAGTAATTTCTAAAATCCTAGCTCTAGTATCATCAAGGTTCAGTGAACTACATTCGGCAGCCATTTCCAATAATACCCCGTAAATTTCAGCTCCACCACCTTCTTGCCAAACATCTAAATATTGTTGCCAGAGCGAGCTATATGCCACAGGAACACCACTTAAACTTTGCAGCCTAGATAAACACGTCAATTCGGGATAAGGATATTGTGAACATGTAGATTAAAATCAAATTTTGTTGAAGGTTTATTTTTCTTTAATGAGTAAGCAACAAGAGTAGATAATATATGGACAAAGGCATTTATTGGTGATCTATGTCTAGTATGTTCAAGGTTCATTTTATTTTTTAGATAATCAAAAACTGTTTCAATTAAGTTACGCTTTCGAAGTAAGATTTTTTCTTTCAAATCCATTAATTTATTTTCCATATTCTTCTTAATTCCATGAATCATTTTTAAGCCTCTTTCATATAAATTTAAGAACAAATTTTGCTTAATATAACCTTTATCAGCTGCTATAATTCCAGTTAATCTTTTTGTTAACTCCGGTACTGGAACCCTATCATCTACATTGCCTTTGGTCACTTTTAATGCCATAAACTCCCCTTTATTATTGATTATTACATGTAATTTAAAACCATAAAAATACCCCATAGAGGATTTACTATGTTTGGCTAATCCTTTAAAAACTTTATTGCTATAACGCCTTTTATTGTGACAAGCTTTAATCGTTGTAGAGTCAATAAAATAAATACCTGTTTCCTCACCAAACAACAAATGAATCAACATATTTAGCGGTATGAATAATCGTGCCATTAATTCAACAAATCTATTATAACTCAAGGCTTTGGGAAAATCATCCTTATGCATGCACTCTATATAACTTTTATAGAAAAATTTAAAATTCTTAGCATAGGATGTATGAAACATAATTATTATTGTTAACATTTCACTTAGACTCATGCTACAACAGCGATTTCTTTGCTTATTTGATGGTAATAACTTTCTCTGTTCATACTCCAAATAAATTTTACAAAAATCATCTATAAAACTATATAATTCTGTGATATCTTTTTTCATGCCTGTAGTTTGTTTTTTTGTTTAAAAATATAAATACTGCAGGCACTCCTTTTTGACAATCCTTTTATCTATTACTATTTCATCTATATCTTATCCCGAACTGACGTGTATACGATTTCGACCATGCGGCTCATGTTTCATCATTTTTATAAAATCATGACCATGAAAACCTTGTGGTAATATTAACCTAGCCATTTGAGTACCTTTATCAGTTAAAAACCCATTTTACACCACTGCGTTAATTATTGCAATTGGTATAATGGAGTTGTAGAGATTGAGGTTCCAAGGGATAGAAGTAGTACATTTGAACCTGCATTAATTCCGAAGCGTCAAAGACGTATTGAAGGATTTGATGATAAAATAATATCGTTATACGCTAAAGGAATGAGCTTATCTGATATTAAGATTCAAATGCAAGAATTGTATGGAGCTGACGTTAGCGAAAGTTTGATAAGTCAAATTACTGATGATGTAATTGAGGATGTCAAGATATGGCAAAGCCGACCATTGGATCGAGTATATGCTATAGTATTTTTTGACTGTTTAGTAGTAAAAGTACGTCAAGATAAACGAATTATCAATAAGTCTGTATATGTAGCATTAGGTATTGATTTATCTGGAAGGAAGGATATTTTAGGATTGTGGAACAGTGAAAATGAAGGAGCTAAATTTTGGCTTGGTAATTTTACTGAGATGAAGAACAGAGGTATGCAAGACATGCTTATTGCTTGCAGTGATAATTTAACCGGTATGTCTGAGGCAATAGAAGCAGTTTTTCCGAAAACCGAACATCAATTATGTATTGTACATCAGATTAGAAATAGTTTAAAATATGTATCATATAAAGACCGAAAAGAATTAGCGGCTGATTTAAAGCCTATATATACTGCTAGCACAGAGGAAGAAGCACATCTTGCTTTAGAATCTTTTGAAGCTAAATGGAGTAAACAGTATCCACAAATTGCTAAATCTTGGTATGTTCATTGGGAAAATTTAATGGTTTTTCTAGAATACCCTGAGGCGATAAGGAAAGTAATATACACAACTAATAGTATAGAATCTGTCAATAGCCAATTACGTAAGGTTACTAAGAATAAAAGGGTTTTTCCAAATGATAATGCCGTTTTTAAGACCTTATATTTGGCAATTGATTATATGACCAAGAAATGGGTTATGCCGATTCCGAACTGGAACGCAGCTATGGCTCACTTTTTGATAAAATTTGAAGGTAGAATTTAAGCCCTATGAAAAATTTACACACTTAATTAGAAAGGCTCTTGCTCGGTCAGCTATAAAGCATACATCCTTAACTTTTAAAAAACTTTGCCAACTATTAATAGCTTGCAATAGGGTCTTAACTTCGGCGGTATTACCACTAAATAGCTCATAGCCAAGCGGTAATCCATCTTCATTAGTCGCAAGAGCCAGCACTAATTGAGTGGTATTAAAGCGATGGTCTTTACTATAACCAAAAGCCCGGAGTTCATAGACTTCTGTTGATTCAAAATATAATGTTGTAACATCAAAAAATACTAAACTTACTTGCTTGTTAGGGATTAGAGCCAAGGTATTTTTAAAGCATAATTCTTTAATTTTAGGATCTGCTCCTGCAACTTATCCATCATGCGATATATGGCGTCTAAATCATGGTTTTTGTCAAATTGTTCGCTTAAATATTGCGCTAGACCACGCTTGCTATCAGGCTTTACCATACGGGCTAATACCAAATTGCGAAGTATCTCAGAATCACGTTTACGTTGCATTATAGTCAATTGATGGGAAGTTGGTGACGTCGTCGCTCGCCTATTACTTATAGGCGTCACTCCATCGTTCCTAGCACCAAATTCCCCTGAATTAACTATAGTTGGTTGAAATCCATTTGATCGTAAACATACCCGCCTACCTCATGCACCCCTTCTACAAGCCTAGCAGTCTCAACTATTTCGTCTAATTTAACTTGGTTAACAGGGATAATATCCGATAGTTGCTTTTTGACTGGGCGACCTTTTTTGCTAGCTAAGCCATCATCAGCAAAGAAGCTGCCCTGACCGGAAGCTACTGCCCGTTCAGCTTTAATCTTTACAATTAAATCCTCTGCTAATGCAACTAATTTGGCTTCTTCTGCATCATCGAAGAATACCCCTAAATGCCGGACAATACGCTGTTTGACATTACCTTTGCTATCTCGGTATCCTTCAACCACTTGTATTGATTGCCTTGGACTGTTGGGTGTTTTTTTACGACGTATGTACATTTGGGTAATTGTAGAGTTAAGATGTAATAATATATTTATAGCATAACAAAAACCAAAGTCAACAACAAATTATTTACTAGGCACAACAAGCCGCCTGAAAAAATCATTTCCCAGCTCTATGGCTCCTCCATATCATCTCTTCCCATCTTTCAACATTTTCTTGCGGAAGTCGGGTGAAGCTACATTAGCACTTTTAAAGCTCTATGGCAATAAAGTCAATGAAAATTAGCATATTTCTCTATTAACAAAATAGTTACGTGACAAAATTATATAGTTTTTTCAAGCTTTCGTGTGAGCATCACAACAATTATATCATGAATTTCGTTTGCACTAAGATCTGCAGCGTTTATTTTTACTATTCTATCTGGAAATTTATCTGATATATATTGAAATTTATCATAGACTTTTTGATGAAATTCAATATTCTTACTTTCAAATTTATTATTATTACCTCTCGCACATGCCCTTGCTAAAGCAATATTTGGCTCTATATCAATAAAAAAGGTAATATCAGGCATCACAGGTGATATTAGAGATTTATGAAGGTCGTAAACTAAATCAGTACCTACCTCTTGCCCTTGATAACAAGCCGTAGAATCTATAAACCTATCACAAATAACTGAAACCCCAGAATTTAGCTTAGGAATAATCCTTTTATGAAGATGGTCATAACGTGCCGCCATAACTTGCAGCAGTTCTGACATAGGCAACAAATCTTGATGCACTAAAATGTCACGCATTTTCTCAGCCGCAATAGTTCCACCCACTTCACGTGTTAAATCTGTAGGGATATTTTGTGACAGTAAATACTGGGATAACATATTACTCTGGGTAGATTTACCGCACCCTTCTCCGCCTTCAAACGTAATAAATTTACCGCCTTTAATTGGCATAGCTATCACTATTCATTTCATGCAACCTTGAAATAGTTCTCTTAAATTCATTACTACGCAAACCATTCTGATATATTTTTATGGGTTCATCTTGTAAAGTCATAAATAGTACAACCTTATAAAAATAAGCATTATCAACAAAATTTATAAATCTAACAGCTAAATCTGTATTATCAGAACTTATTATACGAATATTTTCTACTATTATAATAGAAAATTTTTGACAAATATCTACATAATCAACATAACCTAATTCTCTTACAAATAACTCTTCAAAATCTGTTACTAATATTTTCTCGCTAGCCATTTTAAAAGATATTTCTCGTCCGAAAACAACAATATCTTTAGGAACAAGTTGGTTATTATGATTTAACTTGCTAATAAGTTCTTGTATCTCCAATTTATTATTTTCATTAATTGGGTAGATTATATGCCTGCCAGTCCTCTTTAATTTTACCACAAACTCGGGGTCAGAATCAAGTTTATCTATCTCTGACAATGCCGCCTCTCGGCTGTTAATGGCAGGTAACTCTTTACCAGTTATTAACGAGTCAGATTTAAAGTTTCACCGACTCGTACTAATAAATCTACTAGAGCTGGTGCATAATGCGAATCTTCAATTAATCCAGCCAGTTCTTTACTACCAAACTTAGACAAGGCTGCCTGCATCACTGTCATTTTACTGTCAAAACCTTCACCATAATTGTTTTTTAGCCAATCAATGTGAGAGTGACGTGTTTGCTCGATAACACTTTGTTGCTGTTTTTGTAAATCCTGCGAAAAACCATACAGAGAATTAAGCAGCTTCTCTCCTTGTCTTTTAGATAATCCGCTTTGGTAAAACATGTCCTCATAACGGGTTAAATATTCTTCATCTTCTTTGGTTCGTTTATCAGTATATTTCTTATCTTCAGGCAATCCCAAGCGACAATAGAATTTATGCCATTCATCATCAGAGCTGTCATCTTTTGGCACAGCAATTCGCTGATTTAAACTTTTCTCTGCTTCCAAATAGCTCTGAGCTAAAGATGATACATCCTTGAATTTACCCAGTGACTCAGCTTTACGTATTTCCTCCGGCATATTAGCTAGCCAGTCATTACCAGAGGAAGTATTGTTAGCTTCATAGTTATTAGCAATTACTTCTTTACTCATAGGTTATTCTTCTTTTGACTGTTCTATTTCTTCTTTTAACTTCTCTATTTCTTCAAGGGTTAGTTTTGTATATTTAACTATTCTCTCCATTGGCTCATTATCAATTAACATTTCTTTTGCCATGGCTATAGCTTTTTCTTTAACACCTTCAGCCTTGCCTTCAGCTTTACCTCTAGCTTCAGCATCTTCAATTTTTTGCTGCTCTACCGCTAAATTATCAAGACGAGTTTTGGTTATTTTCTCATAGGTACGCAATTCTTCTTCACTCCAGCTAGCTTGGTCTACAGCCTCAAAGGCTCTCCTAATAATTTCATCCTTACCTATTAAATGCTCTATTTCTGTTAATGTTAATGCACTATCTCCTGCATGCTTAAAAAAATACATCCACTTTTCTTCAATAGTTTTTAGATTTTCTATAGTTTTATTAAATTTCGTCAACTCAAAAAAAACAAAGTAAAAATCTTTTAAATCATTGGCATAGGTCTTTGTATCTAAAAGACGATGTTCTGATTTCCAATGTTTTTTATCGTCAAACATCATAAAATCCGCTATTGCTAAAAATATCACTCCTTTTAATTTGGCGTATACTGCCATTTTCTTGTATTCCTCATCTTCCTCAAGTATTTGCCTAGAATATGCTTTAGCTGCATAATATTGGGCTCTTTTCTCAAATCCTGGATGCTTACTTATCTGCATCTCTACGATGAATTGATTACCATGTTGATCTTTACATAACACATCAACTATAGACTTTCTGTAAATAGCAATATCAGGGTCTTGGATAGTTGGCAAAAACGTTACACTAATTATTTTCTCATTTTCTTCAAGGCTGAGAACATCATTTAAAAAATGAACAAGTATATCTTTATTCTTTTCAGTACCAAATATTTGGCGAAAACAAAAATCATTTTTAGGGTCAAGAAATTTTGACAAAAACATATAATATAACCTCTTAATTCTATATTGATAACTAATGCTATTTTACCATCTTCTCCACTAAAAATCTTGCAATAAATTAAACTTCACCCATATATTTTTCAAATTTATTTTTCTCGTTCTGATATTTATCTGCATCCGGTAGGGCTGGTTTCTTAACCGTAATATTTGACCATTTACTGGAAAAAAACTTAGCTCTCTCTATCCAGTCAATCAGCTGTTCTGATTCTGGCTTAATAGCTTTAACCGGACACTCACTCTCACATACTCCACAATCAATACATTCGTCAGGATTAATTACCAACATTAACTCCCCTTCATAAAAGCAATCGACAGGGCATACTTCTACGCAATCAGTATATTTACATTTTACGCACTCATCGGTAACAACATAAGTCATAAATTGTCATACTCCTTGAATTTAGCAATTAACATGCAAGATCTCAAACCCAATACTAATAGAAAATATAGTATGCTACTTATAAACATTAGCACTAAGGGTAATAACATAGAATTATCAATAGTCGGACTACCTAGCCTTAAAACGCTTGCTGGCTGATGTAAACTATACCAAATATTTACCGAAAATTTTACTATGGGAACATTGATAAAGCCAATTAAAGCAATCACCGAGGCTGGTTTTTCAGTACGGCTTATCCTATCACCACTATTCACCACCACGATATAGCTTAAATATAGTAAGAATAATACGAACATTGAGGTAAGTCTAGCATCCCAAACCCACCAAGTTCCCCAAATAGGCTTTCCCCATAATGCCCCTGTTACTATACTAATCATACAGAAAACTGTCCCAATAGGAGCACTTGCTACTGCCACTAAGAAGGACATTTTAGTTTTCCACACTAGGTTAGACAAACTACAAATAGCTATAAATGTATAAATACCTAGTGCCATCCAAGAAGCTGGTACATGAACATACATAATCCTAACCATATCACCTTGTTGGTAATCTGGTGGCGATACTATCAAAGCTTGGTATAACCCCAACCCCATTACTACTAACATTGCAACTAGCAATAATGGTAACATGGTTCGTACTAGCTTACTAAAAAAATAAGGATTTAATAATTTAAACATAAACATTCTAATTATGATTTTGTAGGGTGGCACAAGTGTCATTGCGAGAAGTTACTTTAGTGCTAAGAAACAATGGCGAGATATATGACCTGTAAATGCCATGCGTAAGATGAGTTATTCATTAACTTTTACTTTTGTTCTCTTTATTGTCACTAACCTTTACTCTAAACATAATTTTGCTAAAGATAAATAATCTTGTGGTGATAAATTTTCAGATCGACAGAAATTATCAATTTTTAATTTTGCTAACAAATCTTCTATACACGATGTTAGTGTCTTTAAAGATGATTTAATCATTTTACGTCGCTTGCCAAAGGCTAGTCTAGTTATTAACTCGACTTTTTCAATTAGTTCAGCTGTTAATGCATTATTGTTATAAGGTACGAGTTTAACTATAGCCGAGTGGACTTTTGGTGCCGGATAGAAAGCTTGCGGATTAACATCAAAGCATTTTTCAACAGAACAAAGTAACTGACATATTACTGATAATCTTCCGTAGGATTTTGTTCCAACTTTACCACATATTCGGTCTACAACCTCCTTTTGCAGCATTAAAGTCATACTATTTATTAATGGTAATTTTTTTAACCATTTTATGACTAACTCTGTGCCTATTTGGTAAGGTAAATTTGAAATAATAGTTACTTTGTTATAGTCAATTGATGAGAAGTTGGGGACGTTGTCACTCGTCGCTCGCCTATTATTTATAGGCGTCGCTCCATCGTTCCTGCTACCTAATTCTCCTGAATTGACTATAGTACTTAAAGCTGATAGATCAAATTTAGTAGCATCCGAATGAATAATGTGCAGATTAGGGGACAATTCTCTTATTTCCATAAGTAAAGGTATACATCTAACGTCAGTTTCAATAACAGTTAAAGATTTAGGGTTGTAGGCAAGAATAGCTCTAGTGAGTCCGGCTGTACCAGGGCCAATTTCTAAGACCAAATCATTTTCTTGCAGCCCACTAACTCGAACTATTTTATCACATAGGCTACTATCAAAAATGAAATTTTGACCATATTTCTTAATAGGAGCAATACCATGTTTGCTAGCATGCTTTGCAATTGAAGGTAAGGTATTTAAATTATTTAAGATCACAAAGGTAGCATTATTTTGATATATGCTTTCTTACGCATATCTTCAAAGTATTTTTGTGCTTTTTGTGACATTTTCTTATTAGCTAGCAGATTTACTACGTAATTATTTTCATCACTAGTAACATTAATCATCTTTTTGTCGCACATTAAGATTAATTTAAATCCGTCTTGCATCTCAAAAACATTACTTCTTTCTCCTATATTTAAATCTTTGAGAATTGTTTGTAGCGTAAAATCTAGAGTACTTAGATTCTGATTAATTACCTCTAATGTAGAAAAATCTTTATATAAAGATTCTTTGACATCAGAACAATTTTTAAGACGTTTTTGTAAATCACACATCTTATGCAAAGTTTTATCATCTTTATCTTGTGAAGTAAAAATCTGTGCTGATATTTCCGCATCTTTTGAATCTGTCGCTAATATTATATCATTAACTTCTTTTACACTAATAGCAACTGATCTTGAAATACTAGATAAAATATTCATTTTGATAATTTCGGCACCTATCTGGGATTTAAAATTATTAATATCTACAGATTTACTTTTCAAAAACTTTATTAACTGCCCTTCTGGCATTTTATTACGTTGCTCAATGGTTCTTATAGATTCATTTATCTCACTATCAGAACTTTTCTTACCGTTTGCAGACTGATAAAGCAATACATCATCAATCATGCTGTTAATTGCCATCTTATCAAGTTGCTTATTTGTTTGAGAATCAGGATTAGGAATATTGTTAAGTGCCATGATCATGTGTTTTCTAGCTAGAAATTCATGTAAGGTAATTGGCTCATTATTAACTAATGCAACTATATTGGATAATTCTGCTTTTGCTATAGTTATGTTAAAAATGATAGTAACTAAACAAAATAACTTTTTCATATTTAACTTCTTCATAATTTTAGGCTCACATATTTAATATTTTTAGACCTACAGAAATAGTAGGGACGGCAAAAGTCTTTTTTATCCCCCTGCTATTATCTCCCATATAATTGTCTGAAAGTTTTCCTGCTATTTTAACACACTCATTCAAGTATGTCACCTGGATACTCTTAGAAAGAATATATATTTTATTTTTTGCCCAGTCTACTCTCATATCATAGGCAACTGACCAATTTTCTGCTAATTGATAAGTAAAGTTATAGTAAAGTTGTCTTACTTTATTATCAATTAATTCATTGGTAGAATAATATTTCTGTACATTAGAAATTTGCACTAATCCAACAGTTAACTGAATTGCCTTAGAGTTAAGGGTGCCACCTAATTCATCTCTAATTGGCTGAAAATTCTTGCTTTTTCTAAATCTATAGAACAGCTCTATTGTATCAGAAAAATTACTAGAAATTCTGCCAACATTTTCAACATTATCAATAGATTTGTTATTAATAAGATTATTACTATAGGTCTGTCCTAGGAATAAACTAGAATAATTTTGCTCTGAAAGTATAGAAGAATTAATACCATAACTTAATCTATTGCCAAATTCATGATAATCTATACCACTATAGCGATTCGAACTGAATATATTATTTTCCGATAGTTCATATTTTGATGGATCGATAAAAGAAAATTTCTTATTAGAATTATTTTTACGTCCAATAGTTGCTGATATAATTGGTTCAACAAATAGACTAGCTTTATCAAAGATTGAGCCAGCTAATGGATAGTGCCAAGTAGTTTGAATTTCTGGTATATTTCTAGCAAGAACCTTGTTAGCCCTAGAATTATTTTGATATAGGTGATTAATAAAATATACATCTGCTCTATTTCGTAAGGTAACATTAAATAAATGACCAGATGAAGTTAGGAAATTGTTATCCACTGCCAATTGCAATGCAACTTGCCCTAGTTCTCTACCGCTTCTTTCTTTATAGATTAGTGCATTATTCTCAATAACTATGCTAGTAGTTTCATCGTCATTTAAAGGTATGACATTCTTGGTTCTAACCTTAGGAAAAATTAATGGACTGGTGCTACTAGAATCATTTGTTCCCAATCCTTCAAAATACATCCCTTCTGTTAATAAGTAATTGTAATTATTGACATGTTCTAAATATAACTTGGAAGTCAAATATGGAGTATAATTATTATAATAATTTTTTAAGTAAGCTTTATCAGAAGTACGTTGCAGCTTAAATCCATATCGATAATCGTTTTTGGTGAAATCACCATTGCTTAATATATAATATGAATTTACCTTAGTGTTTTTTATCGTTATCGCACCATTCTTTAAGGAGTAGGGTACTTTGCCATAATTAGCCTCTAAAGATATATAATCACTTTTGTTTGGTTTGTAACGAGCTTCTAGTTCAAAAATTGTATATTTTTCCCAAAAAATCTTTGGGGTTAGAGTAAAATCTAGATTAGGTTTAGTTCTATAATATAATGGTATCCTTAAAGAGCTATCCTGTATTCCAGGCATCAATATTCCTGATTTTGCAGGAGCCTTAGGTGTTGGATGAGAAAAATAGAGTGTATAGAAGATTGGAATACCATATACCTCAAAAAATAGATGCTTATAAACCATTATGTTCTTATTGAGATCTACTTCAGTATTTTTGGCAGAAATTTGCCAAATAGGTTTTTGGTTGCATAGTATTTTACATGGAGTAAAGGTACTATTATGCAAACGAAAAACATCTTTATTGACTCTTTCCGCTAATTTTGACACTAAGAGAGTATTATCACCAAGATATAAAATAAAATCTGAAATTATCCCCGCCTTTAGCTTATCTTTTAATATGACAAATTCTCCCAAAATAACTCTATTTTGTTGATCTGTAATTTTAACATCACCCTCAGCCCAGAGTGTATCTTGTTCTATATCGTAAATCAAAGAATTGGCTGTTAAAAAATAACTATCTAATATAATTTGAACATTACCTTTAGCATAAATAAATTGTTCCTTTTGGTTATATTCGATATAATCTGTTGACAAAAAACTAAACTGTTTGTTTATTCCTTGCTGTTCAGCTTGTGCCAAACTACCAATCGGTAACAAAATAATAATTTTAATAGTAATAATCAATAAATTGCAGAAAATTCGCATTTAGAATAATTTTTGAAGTAAGATGGTAAATATATCATGTATACATCAAATTTGATATATTTATATAGCTAACCAGATTAGTATTACTCCACTATAGTCAATTGATAAGAAGTTGATGACGTTGTTACTCATCGCTCCTGCAACCCAATTCCCCTGAATTGACTATCTTATTTATAACTTAATAATTTAGTCATTGACAGGAAGTGGTAATTTTTATTAATATCTCTAAAATATTATAGAGTAATATGAGTTTTATGTTATATAATTTCCACAAGATTGTCAGTGCTATTGGTACTAGTTTGCATGAGAATTCTATAGTAGAGAACGTATCATACAGGCTAAAAGACCCTGCTTCTGTCTTAAAGAAGCTGTTAAGAAAGAATATTGATTTCCATCAATTAAATGACCTAGTGGCTCTTAGAATTATAGTTGATAAGCAAGAAGATTGTTACAAAGTATTGGATATTATTCATGATCTATATCCTAACAATCTTGAGAAATATAAAGACTATATTATTAATCCTAAGCATAATGCTTATAGTTCTCTGCATATCGTGCTTGCCGTTGGGACGCCTAGTCGTAATGTAGAAATACAGATACGAACCAATCAGATGCATGATATAGCAGAATTTGGTACCGCTAGTCATGGTGAATATAAAAAATCGCAAGAAGCGAGAATAGAAGAATTATTTTCTACAACATTATCTAATATAGATGCTATTTATAGAGGGCTAAATAATGCATATAAGCTTTTTGAACAGTTTAATTGGACTATGCTGGAGTTAGTTGCTTATGAACAAGAAATCCAAGATGTTTGGAATAATTGTCAAGATGACTTGCAAGCAATACGTGAACAATTATTAGAAGAGTAGGTATAGTCAATTGATGAGAAATTGGTGACGTTGTTGCTTAATGCTTGCCTATTACTTATAGGCGTCGCTCCATCGCATAAGCGTCAGTTTAAGAAAACAATAATTGAAAAACCGTCATTGTGAGCTGATGTATCCCCACGAAATTGTTGCAAAATAGCAAGAATTGATAGAATATCTTCATTATTTAATGATGATGGAGATAGTAGGTTATGGATGTAAAAACAGTATTAAATGAAGTAATAAAAGAACATTGTCCTTTTATACATAATAATCGTTTAAATGCGTTACTTGATGTTGCAGAAGGCTTGCGATATAGTCAGAATTTGTCTTTGAGTGCAATTGGCAGGAACTTGAGTGGTGATAGTAAAGTAAAACATAAAATAAAAAAAGTTGATAGATGTATAGGTAACAAACATTTATATAACGAGGTTGATAATCTCTATAGTGCTTTATCATATTTCATATTTGAGTTTATCAAGCATTCTAATGATGACAGTGTTGTGATTGATTTATGTTATCTTAAAGATGATCGCATGGTACAAATGCTAAGTGCTCAATTTTGTACAAGAGGGATGAGTTTACCTTTGTATCAAGATGTGTTTGAAGAAGGTGAATTAAAGGGCAGAACGGTAGAATTTCTAAATAAATTAAAGAGTATAATACCTGATGGAAAAAGGGTTATTGTGATTATGGACGCTGGCTTTCATATTGAATGGTTTAAGGAAATAGAAAAACAAGGGTGGAGTTGGGTGTGTCGGGTACGACAAGGAAAAGATTTAAAATTAGCTAAGAATGAGGATTGGATATCAGTTGAAAATTTCATGCCATCAATTGGTTCAAAAACGATGGAATGTGGTACGATTCTGCTAACCAAAGCTCATAAATATTCCTGCAGAATGGTTACAACTTGCAAAGTCCCTAAGGGTCGAGTGCAGAAGGTTAGCAGGAATCGTACTAGCAGTAAAACAGCAAATGGTTCATATAACAAAGCTGCAAAAGAACCTTGGATATTGGTAACTAACTTAAGTTCTGATGAATATAAGGGAGCGGAAATAGTGAGGTTATATAGCAAACGTATGCAAATAGAGGAGACGTTTCGAGTGATAAAAAGTCATCAATTTGGTCTTGCTGGAAGATATATTCGAACTTTAGATGTGAATAGATGGGGAGTTTTAATGTTACTATCTGCCATTGTTATTATAACATATTGGGTTATAGGTGTGGTAGGCTATAGCCAAGGTATGCAAAGAATTTTCCAACCTAACACAGTAAAAGATAAAAAGATTTATTCGTATTTTACCCTTGGGAAATTTATTATTGAATTTAATTATTTGCATGCCATAAAACCATTGGTAGAACCCCTGGCATCTATTATAAAGACGGAGCTTTGTCGTGCTTAATTTCGTGGGGATACATCAGATTGCGAGGAGGTGTAAGCCTCCTAAGCAATCCATATTACGAGCTTTATGGATTGCCACGCTCACATACGTTCGCTCGCAATGACGCTTAGAGATCAGCTTTTTTCATACAAAATCTTTAAAAACGTATAAGATATTGCGTAAAAAATTAAACTATATATAATGTACAAAATAATTTTTAAATAGGATAAATATTATGATCGCCCATAATATACCAAATACACCAAAAATATTGAGAATAGAAGAAATAGTAGAAAGATTAGAATTAGCAGAACCTGCTGTAGTTGTTAGCGATTCGACTTTTGAAGAATCATTAACTGCAACGGCAGGAGGGCATACTGTCCATTTTAGAGGGTCTAATTTCCATATCCCCCATCTCTCTTTTGCCCCTAACCTGAATATTGCATGATGACAGCAATTTTCTGTCGTGTAGACTTTATACTAAAAGGCATGCAGGTCGATTCTCTAAAAATACACTTTGTAAATTTATATTTTTTATAAAATTACTGTACTTCCTGATATTACCAATACTTTGTGGGTATTATGATAATTGATTGTGCAATATTCAGGCTAATGGTCACCTAGAATTTAACTCAATGATAGGTAAGCCACTAGTTTGACTAGTGAGACCATCAAGGCTTGGCCTTTAGATTTAGTATAAAATAAAAAGTTATCATATATAACTTCTTTGGCTTGACGGTCAAAGGAGAAAATATATGACAACATACGAAAGTTTAAATCATTCTAAATGGGATTGCAAATATCATATTACGTCAGTTCGGGATAAGATATAGATGAAATAGTAATAGATAAAAGGATTGTCAAAAAGGAGTGCCTGCAGTATTTATATTTTTAAACAAAAAAACAAACTACAGGCATGAAAAAAGATATCACAGAATTATATAGTTTTATAGATGATTTTTGTAAAATTTATTTGGAGTATGAACAGAGAAAGTTATTACCATCAAATAAGCAAAGAAATCGCTGTTGTAGCATGAGTCTAAGTGAAATGTTAACAATAATAATTATGTTTCATACATCCTATGCTAAGAATTTTAAATTTTTCTATAAAAGTTATATAGAGTGCATGCATAAGGATGATTTTCCCAAAGCCTTGAGTTATAATAGATTTGTTGAATTAATGGCACGATTATTCATACCGCTAAATATGTTGATTCATTTGTTGTTTGGTGAGGAAACAGGTATTTATTTTATTGACTCTACAACGATTAAAGCTTGTCACAATAAAAGGCGTTATAGCAATAAAGTTTTTAAAGGATTAGCCAAACATAGTAAATCCTCTATGGGGTATTTTTATGGTTTTAAATTACATGTAATAATCAATAATAAAGGGGAGTTTATGGCATTAAAAGTGACCAAAGGCAATGTAGATGATAGGGTTCCAGTACCGGAGTTAACAAAAAGATTAACTGGAATTATAGCAGCTGATAAAGGTTATATTAAGCAAAATTTGTTCTTAAATTTATATGAAAGAGGCTTAAAAATGATTCATGGAATTAAGAAGAATATGGAAAATAAATTAATGGATTTGAAAGAAAAAATCTTACTTCGAAAGCGTAACTTAATTGAAACAGTTTTTGATTATCTAAAAAATAAAATGAACCTTGAACATACTAGACATAGATCACCAATAAATGCCTTTGTCCATATATTATCTACTCTTGTTGCTTACTCATTAAAGAAAAATAAACCTTCAACAAAATTTGATTTTAATCTACATGTTCACAATATCCTTATCCCGAATTGACGTGAATTGTGTTTATTCCAAAGTGTCGTAAAAAAGAATTGTACGGGAAGGTTAGAAAATATCTTGGGAACCGTATTCCATGAGTTAGCTTTTCAACGTGGGAGCAAGATCATAGAGGGGCATATGGTACAAGATCATGTGCATATGCTCATCAAGATTCCTCCTAAATATTCTGTAGCTGAAGTAATAGGCTATATCAAGGGGAAAAGTGCTATAGCCGTTGCTAGGCAGTTTGGTGGACGAAAACGTAATTTTAATGGAGAAAAGTTGTGGGCTAGAGGTTATGCGGTCTCAACTGTAGGATTTGAAGAGAATCAGATCAAACACTACATTAAGAATCAAGAGCAACTTGATAGTTTAGGCTCTGACGAATCAGGAGAATTTTAATTAACAATGGCAGCCCTTTGGGCTGCTCATAACCGTCAAGCCCCTCGCTTTGCGAGGGCGTTCTGACTATGATGGCGAGGATTATAGCCGAGACGTTCTAGGAAACATGAATGTTACTTTTGCTGGTGATAATGGCGTAGAATTTACAGATGCGGCATAGCACCTAATTCAGTAGGTTTTGCTATAGAGAAATCTAAGCATTGAAACATAGACAACGAAGTAATTCAAAAAAGTGAGACTAGAATTGCTTCGTTGTAACAAAAATACTACTCGCTAATAAACGTCTTATTCTTGATAATCAAATTTTTCTCCAATTAGTTAATCCATCTGGCTTATCTTCTAGAATAATGCCATCTTTTAATAAATCTTGACGAATTTGATCAGCTAATAGCCAATTCTTTTGTAATTTTGCTTGTTGTCGTTTGGCAATCATCTGGAGAATTAGTTCATCATTCATTTCACAGTGGAACCACCTACTCGCTGGTTTGGTCATTAGACCTATAAAATTGCTGCAAGAAAGTAAGTAAGACGCATATTGGTATTTATCTTCTTCTTTGGTACTGGCAAAAACCAATTTGGCATAATCGTTGATTATTTTAATGGCAAGAGGGGTGTTCAGATCATCAAATAAACTTGATAAAAATTCTTCTGAAACATTTTGTTCATCAAGCTTGTTAATGTCCAAATTTTCTATCGCTCTATACCAATAATTCATTGTTTTTTTCGCATCTTCTAAAGCCTTATCGTTGTAATCTAATGGTTTTCGGTAATGGCTGTTCATTAGCAATAATCTAACCACATCACCTGGAATTTTCTTATCTATTAAGTCTTTTACCGTAATAAAATTATTGAGCGACTTACTCATTTTTTCACCATTACAGGTTAAGAATCCATTATGCACCCAATATTTAGCAAAGTGAGAATTCGGGAAAGCACAGGTACTTTGTGCTATTTCATTAGTATGATGAGGAAAAATTAAATCTGCTCCACCACCGTGAATATCAAAATTTTCTCCTAGATATTTATAGCTCATCGCTGAGCATTCTATATGCCATCCTGGTCTCCCTATTCCCCAAGGACTATCAAAATTTGCTAATATTTCTTCATCTTTATTGGCTGGTTTCCATAAGACAAAATCATGTGGTTGCTTTTTTGATGGATTATTTTCAATACGTACTCCTTCTAGCGTCTCTTCAAGATTACGATTTGATAATTTGGTATAATCTGGAACCGTAGAAATATCAAAATAAACATGGTTATCTGCAATATAAGCATGGTTTAGGTCAAGTAATTTTTGAATAATCATAATCATATCATCAAGATGCGTGGTAGCTTTTGGCTCGATATTAGGAGACTGACAACCTAGATATTGCATATTACAATGAAATTCTTCTGTAATTTTAGCTGTTAAGCCAGCAATAGTTATTTTGAGTTCTCTGGCTCTATTTATTATTTTGTCATCAATGTCAGTAATATTACGGACATATTTTATATGATTTTTACCAAATATTTTACTTAGTGAGCGATATAAAATATCGTATACTACTACGGACCTAGCGTTACCAATATGGGGGTGATCATAGACAGTTGGACCGCAAACATACATTTTCACTAGATTACTATCTAGCGGTACAAAAACTTCTTTATTGCGAGTTAGTGTGTTATGTAATAATAATTTCATGTTCTTTATCGTTGTGTTAAACTTTGTAGCTAATCCGATTAACATTACACCGTCATTGCAAGGTAGCGAAGTAATTTCTAATTATTTTTCTGGATTGCTTCGTCGCTACTAAAGTAGCTTCTCGCAATGACGTTGGGTAAAAATATTTCCGTCATTGCGAGCGAACGTATGTGAGCGTTGCAATCCATGAAGTTTGTCATATAGACAATTGCTTCGTCGCTACTAAAGTGGCTCCTTGCAATGGCTAAGTAATATTATTGGGTTAGCTCTAAAGAGCATAATTATATAATATTTATTATTGTTTTATAGTTAATTTTTATGGATATCTACCTAAAATGTCAATTCAAAGAAATTATTTTGAAAAACTGAAAAAACTACCGATTACTTTAATTATTCTTATTAGCATAATTTGTAGTATTGGTTTTGTTGTACTATATTCCGCTTCGGATAGTAATATTCAACCTTGGGCATATAAGCAGATGATGATTTTTTTCCTGTTTATACCAATTGTGATAATTATTACGATTATTGACATAAAATATATATTTAAGTTTTCATATATATTTTATATTGCAGTTATTATCTTATTAGTTAGTGTTGAGCTTTTTGGCTCTATTGCTATGGGGGCAAAACGTTGGATAGATTTAGGAGTTATCCGCTTGCAGCCTTCTGAACCGACAAAACTAGCCATAGTGTTAATGTTAGCTAGGTATTTTCATCAATTAAAAACTGATGATTTTACCAGATTTCATAAGATTTTATTGCCTATAATAGCTGTGATAGTACCAGTTTTACTGATAATAAAAGAGCCGGATTTAGGTACTGGAGTGATTACTATCATTATTGCTAGTGTTATTTTCTTTGCTGTTGGTTTTAGAGTAAGAAATTTTATGATAATTGGTATTATCGTTGTTACTTGCGTACCGGTTATTTGGCAAGTGATGCATGATTATCAAAGAAAAAGAGTCATGGTTTTTTTGGATCCTGAGAAAGACCCGCTTGGAGCTGGCTATAATATTATCCAATCAAAAATCGCTATTGGCTCTGGTGGATTATGGGGTAAAGGGCTTACCAAAGGTAGTCAAAGCCATCTAAATTTTTTACCAGAGCATCAGACCGATTTTATCTTTGCTACTTTTGCTGAAGAATTTGGTTTTGTTGGTAGTTTGTTTCTATTAATTCTTTATTCGGCAATTATAGTAATTTCATTGATGATTGCTACTAATTGTCGAACAACATTTAGTAAATTGATGGTAATAGGCATAACATCGATCCTATTTAGTCATGTATTTATAAATATAGCTATGGTGATGGGATTATTACCAGTAGTAGGCGTACCTTTACCATTTATATCTTATGGTGGTACAATGATTGTATCAATGCTTATTGGCTTTGGATTAGTAATGAATGCTCAAATACACCAGCATAGTAGTAATTTTTAATTTATTTTTTAGAGGAAAAACAAGAAAACACTAGACCCTAGACAAAAGATTTGTTATAAGGGTAAGGTAAATGTTCCTCGGTAGCTCAGTGGTAGAGCAAACGGCTGTTAACCGTTCGGTCGCTGGTTCGAGTCCGGCCCGGGGAGCCATTTTAAATATAATTTAATTTAAGTTGTAATGACCAAAGAAGAGCTAATTAATTTTGAAGGGGTTGTCCTTGAGCTTTTACCTAACGCAACTTTTAGAGTGAAGCTAGAAAATGGTCATTTTATTATCGCCCATACTTCTGGTAGGATGCGTAAAAATCGTATTAGGATACTTGTTGGGGATAAGATAACAGTGGAAATGACTCCTTACGACTTAACAAAAGGTCGTGTTATCCATCGTCATTAAGATTTTTCATATTTATGTCAAATGTAGAAGGTACTTCTTTAAAACAGCATAATATAGATGTAATTCTAGCATCACAATCACCGGCAAGGCTTGAATTGCTAAAAAGAATCAAAATATTTCCCACCCAAATTATTCCTGCTAATATCAATGAAACAGAATATTTGCGAGAATTACCAAATCAATTAGCGACAAGATTGGCACAGGAAAAGGCAAAAGTTGTTGCCCAACAAATAACTGGTGAAGCTATAATTATAGCAGCTGATACTGTCGTAGCTCGCGGCAGAAAAATATTACCCAAAGCTTTAACAAGTGACGATGTTAGATATTGTCTTAACATTTTATCTGGAAGACGTCATAGGGTTTATACAGGTGTTTGTCTAATAAAAAAAACTTCCGAACAACTCCTAACACGACAAAAAATAGTGCAAACTATAGTCAAGTTTAAAAAACTAAGTCATCAAGAGATAGAATTTTACTGTAGCCTAGATGAAGGAATCAATAAAGCAGGTGGCTGCATGATTCACGGCTATGCTGAAGCTTTTATTCCTAGCATATACGGATCGTACTCCAATATTATGGGATTACCACTATTGGAGACCATGCATATTCTTACTTCTTTGGGTTTTAAAAATAATCCTATATAAATAATTCTCCTGAATTGACTATACTTGCTCCCGCCAAAATCTTTCAATACAAAATATTTTTTAAAAATTTTCATTTTTTTCTATTTGCAAGTTTAAATGGTAAGTTTGATTTTTCTAAGCTTAAAAAACAAAAAAGTATAAAAATTCATGATATTTTGGATCAAGAAGGGGATTTTGAATTTCTATAATCAGATGAATATAAAATTATAGAGAATCCAACTAGACAACAAAGTGGTTTAATATTTTGTGGATATAGGAATAAAAAGATAAGAAATAAAGGAGTTAGGGAGGGAACTGAGCATTTATCTAGAGTTCACAAACAACCAAACAGAATATATTCAATTGAAGGTACGCACCCAATGTTATCATCGCAAGAAACTTCGGGGCGTTATTGGATATTACTTAATAATGGACGTGTAAGAAAACTAACAATAAATGAGTGTTTTAAAATTATGGGATTTCCTGAGGACTATAAACTAAAATCTTCAATATCTGAGTTATATAAACAAGTTGGAAATTCTGTATGTATTCCAAAGGTAAGAATTATAGGAGAAGCTATAGTTGAACAACTACTGTGATTTATTGAGTTTATTATGGAATATGGAAAAGAATTAGCTGCTCTCCCGACTTCAGTGTTGTTGTGCCAAAAAATGTATAGTACCCTACAATTTTGAGAAGATGAAGAAGAATGGTTGATTTAGAGTGGTGTGAAGTAGTATAAGGTAGGTATTTTTATAACAAAATGCATAATATAATACTTCAAGAATTGATTTTATATATAGACGGAAATAAATCAAGATTAAAATGTTTGGTTGGTATGGTAATTAGTTTGCTGACGGGCAGCTCAATTTATCAAAAAGGTTTAGCACTTGGTATTTTAGGTGATGCTAAAGCGACGTCAAAAACTCATAGAATTTATCGTTTTTTAAAAGATTTTAATTTTGATTATAGGACCAGTGTTAAGAACAAGCTCTTTTGCCGCCACTTACAGTTCCTAAAAAAATAATGTTTACACTTTTTTATTGTTAGAGCAAAAAATATATTGCAAAATAATTGTAATATGAATAAAATCGAGTAAATCAATACCGACACTGTGATTTCTAGGAACAGATAAAAATGCAATATAATTTATCATTAGAGGATTTAAATTTATGCAAGAAAAAGAAAGGTCAATCAAATCAGTTAACTTTTGCAATAATGTTAGTGTATTTCAAAAAATACATACAATTTCCCTCTAATAAAGCTAACACAGTTTCGATGCAATTATTGTTACAGGTTGCCAAACATTTAGATATTGATCCAACACAAATTATTACATTTGACTGGGATACACGTACTGGAGAAAGGTATCGTCAGGATATCAGACAGTATTTAGGATATCGTGTAGCAAATGCCAAGGATATTACATTAATAATGAATTATCTTGTAGATGACTTGATACCGCGTCATTTCTCAGATTCAGTGCTACTTGAACAAATACGTACATATTTCATCAAAGATAGAATAGAAATTGTTAATACCAAACAATTAGAAAATTACATTTCGTTAGCTAAACAAAAATTTGAACAACAATTTTTTAGAAAAATATTTGATAATTTAAGTCAAGGAAATCTTCTTTTAATAGATCGCATTCTTAGTAAAAATAGTGATGAGGATAATAACATTATAGAATTATCAGAACTTAAAAAAGATATCTCTGGAGCTAAAATTAAGAATATTCAATGTGCCATAAATAAAATCAATTTACTAGGTCAAATCAAATTATCTGACTGCATAATAGAGTCAGTAGACAGAAAATTATTATTAAAATATTATGAACGTGTGATGGTTTTTGCACCTAGCAATATTCTAGATTTTGCCCCGACTATAAAATATGCCACCATGGCAATATTCTGTAGTGTAAGACTGGAGCTATTGTTGGATGCCTTAATAGATACCATGATTAAACTAATTAAAAAGATGCGAGCCGGAGCAGAGAAGCATGTAGACCGTCATATTCTTCAGGAAGTTAAGCGTGTTGACGGAAAGTTTGATATTCTAGAAAAGTTGGCTATACTAAATGCAAAAAATCCTAAAAGCATTATTGAGGACAAAGTTTATCCGGTAGTGCCTCAGGAGAAGCTGGAAGAAGTAATTGAAGATCTACAACATCGTGGTAGTAAGTGGTATCAGGCTCAGGTGCGAGAAAAAATGCATACCACCTATGCTTATGGCAATAGAGGTAGTCTACTTGCGATAATAAGAATATTACAAATTTCTGAAGATCATATTGATTATCAACCTATCTTAAAGGCAATTCGTTTTATCAACCAATACTGGAATGAATCAGATTTAGCTTACTATATTAATATCCCACCAATCAATAGAGCTATCCCACAGAACTGGTATAGCATGATCTTTAAAATAGAAAAAGGTCAATTGCGAATAAATAAATATAATTATGAACTAGCCATATTAGAACAGATTAAAGAACTTCTTGGTTTTAAAGCTATTTGGGTTAATAAAAGTTACCGTTATAGAGATCCGAATAAGGACTTACCGAAGGACTTTATTGAGAAACGAGAATCATATTATGAGTTACTTGGGTTACCGCTAAAATTCGAGGAGTTCGTAGAAAAATTAAAGACTTCACTTACTAACAGCTTAGATGCATTAAATGCAAATATTCCTAATAATCAGTTTGTAAAGATCCAACAAAGTAAAGTTGGTAACAATATAAAGCTTACTCCCTTAGACTCACAGGATGAACCTGATAATATTATTAAGTTACAGCAAGAAATCAATAATAAGTGGTCAAGTATACACTTAATTGATATTTTAAAAGAGTGCGATCTAAGAATCAATTTTACTAAGGAACTTGAAACTGTTGGTAAAAGCAGCAATATCAATAGTTCTGATCTACAAAGAAGACTATTACTATGTATATTTGGCATTGGTAGCAACACCGGATTAAAAAGAATCAGCATTGCTAATGATAATGTTAATTATAGTGATTTACGTTATGTAAAAAAACGCCATATTAATGCTACAAACATTAGAAATGCTATTCGTACAATGGTTAATAACGTTTTAAAAACACGAAATCCTGATGTTTGGGGAGAGGCTACTACAACAGTGGCCTGTGACTCAACTCATCTGTTTGCTTGGGATCAAAATCTAATGAGCGAATGGCATTTTCGTTATGGTAAGAAAGGAGTAATGATTTATTGGCATGTTGACAAGAAATCATTATGTATTTACTCGCAGTTAAAGGATTGCACCTCATCAGAGGTAGGTAGCATGATAAAAGGCATTATTGACCATGATACGGACATGGACATGAATCGTGTATTTGTCGATACCCATGGACAAAGTGTAATAGGTTTTGCCGTGAGTTATTTACTAGATTTCTCCTTATGCCCGAGACTAAAGGCAATCAATAAGCAAAAATTGTATTACGTTGATTCTAGAGATAGAAATAAATATAAAAATATTTCAGAGATCCTAAAGGGAAGTATAAATTGGGAGTTATTAGAAGATAATTACGATGAGACTGTCAAACATATGGTTGCCCTAAAACTAGGAATAGTTACACCATCCGTATTAATCAAAAGATTTAGTAATAATAATTACGCTCATCCGGTATATAAGGCACTGGTAGAACTAGGCAAAGCCACTCAATAACTAACCAGCTGAAGCTGGTAGGTTGAAGTTGCGACTAGAAGTCACGGATTTACTCTAAAGAGATATTCATTACATTATTAGGCTGATGTGCATCTGAATGATTGTTAATGTAGTTATTGATTATATCATCAGTGACATTACCACTGGTTGAGCTAAAGAAGCCCCTAGCCCAAAAGTGGCGTCCCCAGTAAGTTTTTCTAATTTCAGGAAATTCTTGCTGAATTTTATATGATGAACGTCCTTTAGCTGCTTTAACAAACTGACTAATGGATATATGAGGTGGAATTTCAGCCATAATATGGACATGATCGGCAGATAATATTCCATTGATGATTTTGATACCAAGATATTCTGCTACCTGAGCAATAATTTCTCTAATTCTAATCCTGAGGTTACCTGTGAGTACTTTGTATCGATACTTAGTAATCCAAACGATATGGAAGCGGTGGTAAAATACGGTGTGGCTAGACTTACTATAATCAGTCATATATATTATTCTCTATTCAGAGAATAATATATATGATAACATTAGTAAATTGAAATATTTTAGAACAAGGACTGAAGTCTTTTCCGGCTGAAGCCGGAGGTTTTAACCAAATTTTGGGACAATAAAACCATATTTTTGTGTAAATATTTATCCTCGGAAGAATTACGTATTGAAGTTAATGAAGGACTAAATATTGTTGAACGCCTTAATAATGTAATGGATTTTATTTTTTACGGTAAACTAGGTCACATTGCAACGAACAATATTGAAGATCAGGAATTATCGGTATTATGTTTACATCTGTTGCAGGTATGTATGGTTTATATCAATACCTTGATTATTCAACAAATATTATCACAGCCACATTGGCAGAACAGGTTTATGCCTGAAGACTATAGAGCATTAACACCGTTATTCTCAGGTCATATAAATCCTTATGGTCTTTTTCCGTTAGATTTTAATAAACGCTTGTTAATCGGGATAACTATTTAATTGCTTATTATGATATTAGAACGTACGCCAGTTAGAGAAAAAGCTAAATATTTTTGCAAACATCTGAAAAAAGAAAAGCCTGATTATAATTACTTAAGAGAATTATTCAGGCATATAAGAAAAAATCTTGATGTAGAAGTAAAGAGTGGTAAGGAAAGGAAGTTGCCGTATGTGCCTACGGAAGAGGAAATAAATAAATATTACAACACGGTATGGAAATCTAGAAATATGAAGCATATAGTAATGATTAAAACATTGCTTTATACCGGGGTGAGAGTTTCTGAGTTAGTAAATATAAAAATATCTGACATAGATTTAGATAATTGTCAGATAAAAGTTGTGCAAGGTAAGGGAAAGAAGGACAGAATAGTTCCGTTTCCTGATAGTTTTAAGGAAATATTAGCTGTTCATCTAGAAAATATGAAAAGAAATGATTCAAAATATTTATTTGAATCAAGTTTGAAGATGGCATATTCTGATCGAGGCATTAGAAAAATATTAATGAACTATACAAAAGAAGCGGGTATTGAGCATTCAATATCTCCTCATACATTAAGACATTTTCTTTTTACTTGGATGAAGAAAAAAGGCGTAGATGACGCATTAATTCAGCCATATTCAGGACATGAGAGTCGTCAATCATTGGAGATGTATTCAAAATTATCACTCGGAGATTGCCAATCTGAGTATGAAAAAAGGATTAAAGATTTTCCAATTTAATTCTAAGTGGCGGCAAAAGAGCTTGTTCTTAACACTAGTCCTTATATGAAGGTTGGCTATTTGCTATTAAGCTTTTTTGCTTCAAAAAATTATGTCGTAGCAATGGATAGGACAAGTTGGAAATTTGGTAAATCCGATATTAATATTTTATTTTTAGTAATGGTAATTGGTAAAATATCGGTGCCAATATTCTGGAAGACTTTGTCGCATGGTGGCGGGTGTTCTGCAGAATTTATGAAGGAATTTTTACAGAAATTTATTAATAATTTTGGCGTTGAAAGAATAAAATATTTGCTTGCTGATAGAGAATTTATGAATAAAGAATGGTTAGACTTTCTGATAAATAACCATCTAAAGTTTGTTATTCCATTAAAAATGGATCATAAAATTCGTCTTACAAAAGGTTTAAGAACTTTAACCATTGAAAGAATATTTAGTGATGTTAAAGCCTTAGAGTATAGGGCTTGTAGTGGTATATTATGGAATAGAAAGGTTAATTTTACCGCATATAGAAATGATAAGAGCGAGCTGATGGTTCTGGTGTCTTCAATTGAAATAGAGCAAGATATTTTTGCTTTATATAAATTTCGTTGGAGTGTTGAACGACTATTTTTGCACCTAAAAAGCGGTGGTTTTGATATTGAAAAAAGTCACATTGTAAAATTGGATAGATTTGAAAAATTATTAGTGATAACTGCTATTGCTTCAGCTTTAATAGTCAAAAATGGAATAATACAAAATGCCTTAAATCCCATCCGAATAAAACGGTACAAAACCATTGAAAGACAATTGTTTTCATTATTTACCTATGGC
Organism: Rickettsia endosymbiont of Oedothorax gibbosus; assembly: GCF_936269705.1. Classification (NCBI taxonomy): domain Bacteria; kingdom Pseudomonadati; phylum Pseudomonadota; class Alphaproteobacteria; order Rickettsiales; family Rickettsiaceae; genus Rickettsia; species Rickettsia endosymbiont of Oedothorax gibbosus. The sequence continues at coordinate 516,064 of NZ_OW370493.1, read as the reverse complement.
TTTGATCATATCAAAAATGCTTTTTATCAATCTACAACAGCCATAACGCAGCTAATATCCACATTATTAATACCTCCCAAACAAAAACTTTTTTCTATCCTAATACCATCTTTACAAAAATTGTAGGGTACTATGGTAAAAAACTCACTCAATCCCTTGCTAATCAAGGTTTAGAACTAATAACAAAAATTAAAAGTAATATGAAAGAAAGAATAATAGATCCTATTAAAAAGCGGTTTTTAAATAAAAGGTATATTATTGAAACCATTAACGATCAACTAAAAAACCTTTGTCATATAGACCATACAAGGCATAGATCTGTTATGAATTTTCAAACTAACGTATTAGCTGGACTGCTTGCCTATGTTTTTAAGCCTAATAAAATTTCTGTAGCTTTTGGAAAATTAAACAATCTCAACCTTCCTCTTACATCAAACTGAGGTTATAATAGGAATAGATTTAGCAAAAAATAGTATGCACTTGGTGCAAGTCGATCAAAATGGCAAAAAAATAGGTTATCAAAAAGTTACAAGAGATGAGTTAATAGCCTATTTAACCTGAGTTTGACGTAAGCACCAAACAAAATGCTAAGCATTATGTAATAACATAAACAAACTGTTGGTGGTGAGCTATGGTAAAAATAAAACCTTCTTTCAAACCAGTGTGTTAGGAGAAAGAATATTTGAAAAGTAAGAAGGGAGGGATTATAAAGTTCTCGAATAATAACAACAAAATTGGAGAATATATTATGATCCCTCTTACGGAGATTTTCTGCTTAATTGATGATTTTTGCAAGCATTTTGATACGGAGCAAAATAAATATATATTACCAAATCCTAACCGTAAGCGTAAAGTAGTTTGCAGTATAGGACTCTCAGAGATTATTACTATTATAGTAATGTTTCACTTGAGTCACTACCGTACCTTTAAAGATTTTTATTTATGCTGCCTATGTCAAAGTTATAGAAAGGAATTTCCAAAACTTGTGAGCTATAGTCGTTTTGTTCAGTTAATGCCAATGAGCTTCATGCCCATGGTGTTACTGCTAAAAAGCCTATCAGGAAAACAAACTGGTCAATATTATATCGACTCTACTAAACTTCCTGCTTGCCATAATTTAAGAATTAATAGACATAAAGTATTCAAAGACATAGCAAAAAGAGGTAAGACTTCCACTGGGTGGTTCTTTGGTTGTAAGCTACATATTGTCATTAACAGTTGCGGAGAGATTATGAGTTTTTCTTTAACTCCAGGAAATGTTGATGATAGAGCAGTGGTGGAAAATTTAGTAGATAAATTACAAGGCTGGCTTTTTGGTGATCGTGGGTATATCAGTAAAAAACTCACTCAATCCCTTGCTAATCAAGGTTTAGAACTAATAACAAAAATTAAAAGTAATATGAAAGAAAGAATAATAGATCCTATTAAAAAGCGGTTTTTAAATAAAAGGTATATTATTGAAACCATTAACGATCAACTAAAAAACCTTTGTCATATAGACCATACAAGGCATAGATCTGTTATGAATTTTCAAACTAACGTATTAGCTGGACTGCTTGCCTATGTTTTTAAGCCTAATAAAATTTCTGTAGCTTTTGGAAAATTAAACAATCTCAACCTTCCTCTTACATCAAACTGAGGTTATTTAAGCAATCTCGATAAAAGTTCATTGGTAGCTATGGAAGCATGTGGAGGAGCTAATTATTGGTCACAGGAAATTGCTAAGCTTGGTTTGCAAGTCAAACTAATGAAAACAAAAGATGTAAAAGTTTATGCTACATCGAAACAGAAAAATGATTATAACGATGCGTTAGCAATATGCAAAGCGGCTCGTGATCCAGAATTAAAAACCGTGCCGCCAAAAAGCAAAGAGGAACAAGATATAAAATTTTTGCATAAAATTAGAAGTAATACGATCAGAGATCGTGTGCAAAAAACTAATTCTACAATATCAAGTTTATGTGAATATGGCTATAATACAAAATTAAGTAAAAATAAATTTTGCAAATCATGTAGGCTGGAGGTAGAATTAGCGTATAGTAAAGGTTATATAAATTCTGGGATACGGTCAATTTTACTTTTAGAATGTAAAGAAATTGAGGATTTATGTGACAAAGAGAAAACTTTAGAAAAGCTGATTATCAGCAATAATAAGCAAAGTGAGAAAGCTACTATAAGGTGGTCCCCTTTGTCTAGACAAAAATTTAGATAAATAGAGATATAATTCACAAAAATTAAATTGTTGTTTTTATACAATATTTTTTTCAAAATATACACATTCTGGATTTTTATAATCCAAAGCTTGATGTATCCTTTGTCTATTATAAAAGTCCATATATTCGTTAATTGCTGTCTTTGCCTCCTTTACTGTTGTTAGAATAATCCGATAAATTTTTTCCTGTTTTAATGATCGCTAAAAACGTTCAATAAAAATATTATCTAAGGCTCGTCCCTTACCATCCATAGAGTCTGTCCTATAGTTTGTGTAAGTTGCAAAGAAAGCAGTAAGAGATTACTGTAAAAAAAGTAACTTAAGCAAGCAAGGAGGAATTATGGCTAAAAAATTAGATACAGATAAAGATACATTATACCAATTGCAATAATTAACGCAGTGGTGTAAAATGGGTTTTTAACTGATAAAGGTACTCAAATGGCTAGGTTAATATTACCACAAGGTTTTCATGGTCATGATTTTATAAAAATGATGAAACATGAGCCGCATGGTCGAAATCGTATACGTTTATTGGCGATGTATCACCTTCAATTAGGCAAATCTTTAAAAGCCATATCTGAAATAGTGAAGTCACACTGGAAAACTGTGCAATCATGGCTCAGAAGATTTAGGAATCATGGTTTTGAAGGATTATTTGAATCACAAAGAAGCGGCGCCCCTAGGAAGATTAACACTATACAAGAGTCTGCTCTTTTTGATAAAATCAATACGCTCAGTGAAAGTAAAACTGGTGGGTATATAACTGGAAAGGAGCTACATATCATGTTACTTGAGGAATATGGTGCTAAATGCGCTTTAAAAACAGTCTACAATACTATGCACCGCCTTGGTTTTAGCTGGATTACTTCTCGTTCAATGCATCCAAAGTCAAATCAAGAGACTCAAAATACATATAAAAAAACTTCCCAGACATGTTAACAAAATTATTACCAAAAAATATCGATAGATGTAAAGTTGATATATGGTCTCAGGATGAAACTCGAGTTGGGCAACAAGGTAGCTTAACTCGTATATGGGCTAAGCGTGGCACTAGACCCCGTAAAGTTCGGCAACAGCAATTCATTTCAACATATATTTATGGAGCTGCTTGCCATGATACAGGAGAAGCTTTTGCATTAATTTTACCATATGCAAACACACAGGCAATGAATAAATTCTTAGAAGAGCTTTCTCGCAGTATTCAAGGCAACCGACATATAGCTTTACTAACGGATAATGCAGGTTGGCACACAGCCAAAAAACTAACTGTGCCAAGCAATATCACTTTGATACCGCTTCCGCCCTATGCACCGGAACTTAATGCAATGGAACAAGTTTGGGAATGGATCAAAAATCATTTCTTGTCTAACCAATGTTATGGTGTATATGAAGATATCGTCACTATGGCTTGTTACGCTTGGAATCAATTTGCTCATAATGTAGATTTAGTAAAATCAATTATGTATAGAGACTGGATAAACACACCGTGTTAATTATTGCAATTGGTATTAAACATCAGTAATCAGCTAGTAGAAGAATTATTATCAAAAGCAGATCCATCGGAGTTATTTGGTCGAGATGGTTTATTTCAACAGCTAAAGAAGCAAATAGTTGAGAAAATATTAGCAAGTGAGTTGGATCATGAATTAGGATATTCAAAACATAGCAAGATGCCAAAAGTAGATAATAATAGTCGTAATGGTAGCTATGAGAAGACAGTAATTGATGGGGATGGTCGTAAGCTGACAGTAGAAGTACCAAGAGATCGGGAAGGAGAGTATAATCCTCAATTAATACCAAAAGGGCTGAGGAGATTTAATGGATTTGATGAGAAAGTGATATCCCTTTATGGTCGCGGTATGACAGTCAGCGAGATCCGAGGGCATTTAGAAGAAATATATCAAACTGATGTATCTGGTGACTTGATATCCACCATAACAGATGGGGTAATAGAAGAAGTAACTAGGTGGCAAAATCGTTGTTTAGATAGGGTGTATCCAATATTATACTTGGACTGTATCTATGTAAAATCTAGAGACAATCACATAGTAATAAATAAAGCAGTATATTTAGCACTTGCTGTAAATATAGAAGGGAAAAAGGAGTTACTTGGCATTTGGATAGGCAAAAATGAAGGTGCTAAATTTTGGATGCAAGTAGTTACTGAGTTAAAGAATCGAGGAATTGAACAAATTTATGTTGCTTGTGTGGGGTTTAAAGGGCTTTCCAGAAGCTATAAGCAGTGTATTCCCGAGTACTATAGTACAATTATGTATTGTACATATGGTTCGCAATTCAGTAAAGTATGTGTCATATAAAGATTTAAAAGAGGTCACATCAGATCTAAAACAAATTTATACAGCTAATAATGACGAAATGGCACGTTTAAAACTTCAGCAATTTGGTGTAAAATGGGATAAAAAATATCCGGTAATTTCTGATATTTGGCAACGTAATTGGTCTGGGATAATACCGTTTTTTGCCTTTCCTGAAGAGAACAGAAAGGTAATTTATACTACTAACACTATAGAATCTGTAAATCGTCAAATTAGAAAAATTATCAAAAATAAGGGGGTGTTTCCAGATGATAAGTCAATTCAAAAAATAATATTTTTATCCCTACAAAATGCAGCCAAAAAATGGACCATGCCTATTAAAGATTGGTCTTTAGCTTTAAATCAATTTGAAATACTTTGTGGAGATTTTAAATATGATTTATTGGAAAATAAAAAATGAACTTTGTGAGTAGACCTAACCAATTGCTTGGTTAAGCCCCTCCTCAGAACCGGACATGCAGAGCTACCGCATCCGGCTCCCGAAAGGTAAGATAGGCTTGTACCCTATTTTTTTTTGTTGGTTTTAGAACATTGAAATGGTCTTCCACTTATTTGGAAAGTCGACCCTTTTGAGTATTTCAGCTAATCTTTGCCAATTCATCTTACGCTTCCCACCCATTCTATTAAACCACCCATATATTGCTCGCCTAGTTTGGTGAATAAATGAACTTACTCGTCTTTGATTATCTGATATACCATGATAATTGATCCACCCCTTTGTAGCTCTAATGACTTGCAATAATATCTGTTCTTTGCCCCTCTCATTAAGGTGACTTCGTAGATATTCTCTTAGCCCTTTAAGCTTCTCGGTAAATCGATCTTTCCTTGTGGTATATTTTAATCTCCATATGTTACCAAACCTTGATTTACCCCAATAGCAAGTAAAGCCAAGAAAATTATAACTCTTGATCTTCTTACCTTGCTTAGCTAAGTCCTCAGCATGGTATCTACCGGACTGAATCATCTGCGATTTAGCTTCATTGATGTTCAAGCCATACTTGTTTAATCTTTTGGGCAAAACCTCATAAAACTTCCTCGCGTCTTCTTCATTCTCAAAGACGAACACCATATCGTCACAATACCTCACCATTCCAGTTTGCCCTCTTATGTTTTCCTTGCTGATTTTAGCAAACCAACAGTCAATAACATAATGTAGGAAGACATTTGCCAAAATTGGTGATGTTTTAGACCCTTGGCGGCATCCTTCCTTGTTAGTAACTGTAATGCCGTTTTCTATAATTGGTGTTTCCATCAGTTTCATAACTAGTCTTAGGAATCTTTTGTCAGATATTCTCTTTCTTAGGAATCCCATCAACTCAGAATGTTTGATTGAATTGAAGCACTTAGTTATATCAATTTCAACTACAGCTCCTTTATTGAAGTTATACGTAAGTCTATTCAACTCCTTAAGTGCATCATGGGCGTTTAATTTAGGTCGAAACCCGTAAGAACATTTTAAGAATATTGGCTCGAACACTGAGTTTAATATCTTGCTTACTGCCGACTCGATTATCTTGTCTTCAAAGCATGATATTACCAAAGGTCTTTTGCCTCCATCTTCTTTTGGAATCAATGTAATTCGTGCAGGTTTAGCTTGATATTGCCCCTTGCGAATTTTAGTAAGGAGCGAGAGCAAATTTGCTTCCAACTTCTTACCATAAACCGCTTTGGTTATACCATCTATTCCTACAGCTTTCTTGCTATCAAGTTCCCTATATTGTTCTTCTAACATCTTTAAATCAATAATATGTCCAAGATTATTAAACTTTATGTCTTGATTTTGTGATGATAGCAACTTTATACGCTCAAGTTTCGTTGACCATGTATTTCCGTCTATGCTGTGTACGGTCATTGTTTCCCTCTTACGTTCTTACCTTTCTGTCAGCCCTTCGCTCCACTCCCATTACGAAGCTTCATCACTACTACAACTGACTCAGCCATCCTTAACACCATCTCCAAAGCCTTATGTTTCGGCACTTGTACTTTGAATACTTACTTAACTCAGTAAGAGTTATAAGGACTTCTCAAGTTGTGTCATTAATCTCTACAAACTCGCTGACGCCTGAGACCCCGATGGTTGAAAACTTTCGGATTTTCGCTAGTTTGACCTCTAGTTTTCTCTTGTCTACTGCGTTGTGTAGCACATCGACTTCCACTACCAATATCATTTCAGGGCTATCACGTTCACCATTTGGTTTCGGCTCGGATGTTTCGCTGTCTACGCTTTACTACTGTCGTTACCTTCAGCAGCACAAGACTCGCTATATGGTGGAGCTAGCTACTCCTTCCATAACAGGACTTTCACCCGTAAGATTAATGCACCTTATCTTGACGCACACACAAATTAAATGATTGACTCCATCCATACTAATCAAAATATTATGTAGCTTTAGCATACTAATAAAATTCTCCGAGGTAAATTGTACTCCTTGATCAGTATTAAATATTTTTGGCATACCATATTTTTCTATAGCGTCTTCAAGGGCTGTTACACAAAATTCACTTTCCAAACTAATGGAGATTCGCCAACTTAGAATATAACGACTATACCAGTCAATAATAGCTACTAAATATACGAACCCTTGGCTCAGTCTTATATACGTTATATCTGCACTCCAAACCTGGTTTGGCAATACTATTTCTAATCCTTTTAGTAAATAAGGATATATTTTATGCACTTGATTCCTCTTGCTTAAATTTATTTTAGGATAAACAGCTTCAAGACCCATTATCTTGTAGTAACGTCTAACAGCTTTACGACCTACCGAAAAACCTTGAGCTTGTAAATATTTAGCCATCCGCCGCATACCATAATATGGATGCATAGTATAGGTCTCATCAATTATTGCCATAATCTTGATATCTTGTTCACTAATACCAGTAGGTTGATAGTAATAGGTTGACCTGCTAATATCCAATAACTTACACTGTTGTACAATTGTTAACTTATTATGATTAGGCTCTATCATATTACACCTAACCTTTAATTCCAAACAATGCAGATTTTTTTTGAGCCAGTCACACTCAACGCTTAACTGACCAATTTGCTCATATAGATTCTTGATTAACCCCTGCTGATTTGGATCAGCACTCTGTGTTTTATTCTTAAAACCTTGTACTAACAACTCAAGACCTTGTTTTTTCCAGTTACTGATCTGTGTTGCATGAACACCATACTTACTGGTTATCTGGGCTATTGTTAGCTCTCCCTTAATTGCTTCTATGACAATTTTGGCTTTCTCCTCAGCACTATATTGCCTTACTTGTTTTTTCATCTCTAGCTCTCCTTGTTTGCTAAAGAATTCTATCTCATTTTTCTTATTTTTCTGTCCAAAATATTGGGACCATTATAGCCGTGGGAATGAGAGGTCACTCAAGGATATTTATAAGAATGCAGAAACCATTATGGCACTCGATGCCGAATATATGACCGCTTCCTTTGTGGCTCTATTTTTTTATTTTCTTTGTTGACAAATTCACTCGTCCATATATGACAGATTTTGCGTTTAAAGATAGATGTCGTGACTCGGATATATTCAAATTTTCTTCAAACAACCTACTATTTATAAGCTCTGCAAAAAACTTGATTATCGAGTATATAGACTAACGTCATTGTGAGGAGGCGTAAGCCGACGAAGCAATCCATAAAAGTAACCAAAAATGGATTGCCACGACCACTACGCCTTTTCGCAATGACTTTGACCATTACTACTTTTAATAACTATTTATTCAGTTTGTGTGTATATTTTTTGTAAGAATTTCTGTATTATCCGAACGAAAAGTTAAGTTTGGGATATTATAGTAGTAAACTAAAAGCCTACTAACAAAAGCTCCTACAAATACTGTAATAATAGAGTATTTTATTGTACTATAATCATGCTTATAAGCATAAGAATCTAATAATATACTAAAGATCGCACCCCACAATATTAATATTTCAAAATTAATTTCTCTAGGTATAGACTCGATATTTTTATCATGTTGACAAATTAAATTTCGGAATATTATACCAACACTAGAAGTCAAACAGGCAAAACATGGTCCCCAGAACTCTAATGGTTCAATTTTTTGTACAATTACAGTTATAACACCAATTATCATAAAAGATGCTTGCCCTAAGGAATCACAAACAATAAGAGTATTATTGCGTATTTTTTGGATAAAATCATCCTCATATAATTGCTTGTTATAATAAGCTAGTAATTTAATAGCAAAGAAACCAATAAGCACCGTTATAAAAATACGACAAGTATAATATGGAGTTAAAATAAGACTGACATTAACACTGCGTACTACAATATCAAGTAAAATACATCCTAGTAAGGATGGTAACATTGCTAATACAAAAGTAATAAACAATGTAGCATTTGTTTTAGCTGATATAATGATACCAGAAATTGCGAATGCTATACTCCCTATAACTCCAATAATATAACACCATGATGAATCGATAGATTTTAGTAGTAGGATATTATATTTATACCTTTCTACAATTTTTTTATATTCATCGCTATTGATAAATTCTTTAATTGAATTGTTAAACCTGGCGACTAAATTAGGAGATACGGTTTTCTTACTAAACATTAAATGTACAGGGGTTTTAATACGAGTAGGTATCTCTTCTATTTGATCTTTTTCTATATAGTTTAAAGTAAGAGCTACCCCTGCAATCCTGTCAGCAAGAACCCCATCAATTTCATTACGTAGCAACCCCTTAAATAGCTCTGCATTACTGCCATATTTAATGATGATGTCATTATTACTAGCCTGATTTAGGTATTCAGTAGTTCTGGTATTGCCATAAACAGCTTTTCTAGTTATGCCAAGACGAAAATTTAGTAAACGTATCTGAGCTAAGAATTCATTCGTATTATTAAAATGTAGATGTTTTCTTGCTGAACGTAAAGTAAATAAGGAAATTTCTGCAAGTCGATATGGGATAGAAAAATTGGCAAAGGCTGCTCTTTCCTCGGTATAAGTAAGTCCTGGCACCATATCACTTTTACCTTGTTGGATATTGGGTATTACTTGTTCCCAGGCAGAATCAGTATATTGTATGCCAATGTTAATTTTACTACTAATAGCATTGATTAATTCAATATCTAAACCGGTAATATTATGGTGTCCACTTTTAGTTACATGGCTAAATTGGTAGGGTTCCAATGAATAGCAATCAACAAGCAAATGATCTTTATCATGTACCCCTTCAGTACATTGAGTAAAATATGTGTCAAGGGGATTAGATAGTTGATTATTATTCTCTTTATGATTTGCATAGGCAAAAAAGTTTTGTAAGATAATAATAATCGGGATGATACTCTTAAGTATTTGCATGGTGTACATATCTCCTCATTAAATTCTACTTCAAGCTAATTAGAGTATACACTATTTTATAGTGTGGACTAATATATCGCCATCAAAAAATTTAATATTAAATTCTTGTTTTTTGCTTGCCATAACTTTTGATGTTATAAATTCTCCATCTGCGGATTTGATTACCGTAAAGCCACGTTTTAGTACGGTTTTGTAGTCTAAACTGGTAAGTAGTAGATTATTTAAATTTAATTGATGATCATAATTTTTTAACTTAGTGCTAATAGATTTTAGTGTATAATTAAATTGATGGTCTAATTCTAAAGACTTATAGTCAACTATTTTCAGAGGATTTAATATTTCTATATTCAGTGAGTCAAGTTTTGTCACTTTAAATCTAAGTAAATTCGGCAAAGAATCCATTAATCTAAAACTTAGTTCATCAAAAAGCTGTTGGTTATAGTCTATATAAGTAGTTAGACTTCTGGAAATATTAGTATTGGAATTAACGGCTTGCTGTTGATATTTAACTAGCTGAATAATACGGTTAAGTAATGTCTCATAATACGAACTTATTGTGTAATTAAGGCTAGAAAGTACAGGTACGGCAAATTCAGCTGCCGCAGTGGGAGTAGGAGCTCTCTTGTCAGCTACTAAATCGATTAAAGTATTATCTACTTCATGCCCCACTGCCGAAATAATAGGAATATCTGAACTAAATACGCTACGTACTACTACTTCTTCATTGAATGCCCATAAATCTTCTATAGAACCCCCACCTCTTGCAACAATTATAACATCAGGTTTTATATTTTGCTCTAATTTATTAAATCCTTCAATTGCCCCAGCAATTTCACTTGCAGCATTGCCACCTTGAACAGTGACTGGCCATATTAGTATATGAGACGGACAGCGATCATTAATACGGTGTATAATGTCCCTAATTACCGCCCCAGTCATTGAGGTAACTACCCCAATCTTATTAGGCAAAAAAGGTAATGGTTTTTTTGGTTTATCAAAGATACCTTCTTTTTCTAATTTTGCTTGCAATTCCTTGAGAATCTGCATAATAGCCCCAAGACCCGCGGGTTCAAGAGATTCTACCGATAGCTGATATCGTGAATTTCCTGCATATCCAGAGAGTTTGCCGATAGCTACCACTTCCATGCCATCAACTGGGGTAAATTGAATTTTGGCAAGTACCGGACGCCAGCAAGTGCAAGCTAGAACCGCTGTATTTTCCTTAAGATTAAAATACCCATGACCAGAAGTTGCTATCTTAAGACCAGAAATTTCTCCCTTTACTCTAATATAACCAAAGTTATTTTCAAGCAATTCCTTAATCTTGCTAGAAATTTCAGTGACTGAGAATTCCTGATTTACTAAATTAGTAATAAAATTATTTTCTATCATACACCTTCTAATATAGTTTTCTAACGTAAATGGTCAACACAATAATAGTATAGTCAATTGATGAGAAGTTGACTATACTGTAAGATTTTCTTTGCAGCCTCACTAGCAGAAAGGTTTGTAACATCAAACTCAAATAAATTAGGATGAGAAATTTGAATTAATGGATATTCTGGATAAACATCTTGTACGTCGATTGGTTTATAACGAACTAGTCTATCTAAATGTTGAATTCGCTTAATATTTTCTTCCTGTGAAATTAGTAATTTTACAGGAAGAAACACTGATTTACGATTTATTGCTAGTTGTTGTACTTGGTTAAAAAGCTTACGATCACCATCAACTTCATAGAGACAGTTGGTAAGAACATAATTATTACTAATTTCTTGGCTTAGAAAATTAAAAATACCATCTCGTATAAGCCCAATTGCATCCCAAGCAAATTCTGGAATAGGAGTCAATCCATCATAATTTAGCAGTGAAAAAATAGGATTATTGATATGTTGGTTATCACATATTCTATAACCAGCCCTTGCTATTTCTTTTGCTATAGTATATTTTCCGGTTCCTGGGGTTCCTATTAGGTAGATAATAATAGTCATTTTGTGATCTCACTTCTTCAAATTTTCTGCAGTGCATATAAGAACATTACCATCAATTTGTACTATGCGAAGCGTGTCTCCTTTATATGCTGATTTTACAGAATCTTTGCTGAGCTTGGCATTCATAATAGTTCCTGACCACAATACCTGTCCCTTTTCTCCTATTAGCAGTTCATTACTATATAGCTGCACTTCCTGACCCAACATATCAGAATATTCGTACTTATCATGTTTCTTGCCAACATAGAATTTTAGTGGGTACCATAAAATAACCAGCCATAGAAAAGAAATAAAACCAAAAATTATATATTGGTATTTTAAAAGGTCTGAATAATTATTTAATATTATTGCATTAGATATTCCACCTAAACCCAAAAATAAAAAACCAACATTTGGAATGTTAGAAAATTCTATAATTATACAAATAATGCCAGCGATCAGCCACCATTCTACTATTGAAATATTAAATATGGTCATATGATGTCTTCAATTAATCTACAAACTGTAGTATTAAGATTACTTAAGTTACTCACCTTACGCATAAATCCCATGACAATTTAAAAATTCCGAAAAAGTACAAAACGCTATTAGCGAGACCACTACGTGGTCGAAGCAATCCACATTCATTAGATTGCTTCGTCGCTACTAAAGTAGCTTCTCGCAATGACGCCAAGCTATTTTTTATATGACTTTTAAATACCATGCGTAAGGTGAGTTAAGTTATATAATTTCTACTATAATATTAGATCAAACAATTGTAAACAACCATATCTTAAGCTCCTAAACTTATCGTTTCTATATTTCTATTGTAACAAAGCTTGTTACAAAGAAAAAGATTGTCCTAAATATACCTCTTTTACTTGGCAACTTGTAACTATTTCTTGCGGCGTTCCTTCTAATAGGACTTTTCCGTTGTAAATAACGTATGCTCTGTCAACTATATTGAGGGTATCTCTCACATTATGATCAGTGATTAAGATGCCGATATTACGGTTACGTAAGTGGACAATTAAATTTTTAATATCCTCGATCGCTAGTGGATCAATACCTGCAAGCGGTTCGTCAAGCATAATAAATTTGGGGTCTAATGCTATTGCTCTTGCAATTTCTAGCCTACGTCTTTCTCCACCGGATAATCCCATTGCCGGCATATCTTTTAGATGGAGAATAGAAAATTCTTTAAGCAAATCTAATATTTTTTGTTCAATAATTTCTTGATCATTTTCTAAAACCTCTAACATTAATCTAATATTATCTCCGACAGATAATCCACGAAAAATTGATGGTTCTTGAGGAAGATAGCTAAAGCCAAACCTAGCTCTTAAATAAATTGGCAAATTGGTAATATCATGATCATTAAAAAATAATGCTCCACTATCTGGCTTGGTAAGCCCTATAATAATACTAAAACAGGTAGTTTTGCCGGCACCGTTTGGACCAAAAAGACCAACTATTTCTCCTGTTTTTAATTGAAGAGATACGTCGTTCAGTATCACTCTCTTATTATAAGATTTTGAAATACTATTTACTTGTAATCTATCTATTATTAAATGCGACATACTTCTTTGTTCCAATTAATTTTTGGATTTGCTATAATCTAAATTATTGAGTTCTGTATAATATACTAACTTGTCGGTTCTTATAATACCGTCCTTATTTTGTACTATTACGTCACCAAGTAGGATTAACTCTTTTCTTTCCACAAAATATTTTGCAGAAGTAGCAATTAATATTTCCTGACCATCATTCCTTTTAGCAGTCAATTTTGACGGTATGGATATATAATTAATAGTTTTTTTATTATCAACTATTTTATAAAAAATTTCTAAATTAGTCGTTTTTACCATTATATCATCAAACCATAAAGTCACCTCCTCGCCTGTAAAACAAGCTTGCTGTTTTATCTGATCAATTACTAAATTATCAGAATTAATATATAATTTATCCATACTAGAATGTTTTGAGTATGGATGTTCTCCATAAGCTATTGCTGAATTCATTATTAAAAAAAACAGCATATAGCAAATTGTGCTAAAAATCTGATACATCAATAATCGTTGATACGCTACCTTTGAAATTTATAATATTATTATCATTTGTGGAACTAAATTTATTAGAAGTAATTTCACAATTTTTATAAGATAATGTCACGCCTATTTTACCAAATGCTTCTTTATTTAGTAGATTTAGTTGTGCTTTTTGTGCTTTTAATATGCCTTCCCCTAAAAAAAATTGGACATCATCTGTTAATTCTAACATATGACTATTCTCATTCAATATACCATTTTTTGCATTGATCACTAATAGTTTATTACCATTTATTTTATATTTAGCGTTAATTTCTTCTAATGCATATTTATTATCTAAAGTCCTAAATGCTTGCACAGCATTAACTTGGTAAGGATTTAAGTCCTTATTTAAACCCTTGAAAGTTGAATTTAAAATTTTTATTTCATAATTTGTTTTATCATTTGGGGCAAAAGCACTATTTTCGGTATTATTTTCAATTGATTCTAAATTATTATTAATGGGATTAAAATTGATATAAATTAAGTATAAGGTTAGTGCTAAACCTAAAAAAGATAAGATTTTTGATAGATTAATTAAACGTCTATAAGATAAAATGATAGCACTACTACTTTTATCTATGAAGGGAATTTTGACCATAATACTACCAACATTATCATGGACATTCATCAACTAATTCCTGCCCGAAGTAAGTCATGGATATGAACAATACCAATAACTATATTATTTTCAGTTACCGGTATACTAGTAATTGATTTACTATTCATCATCCCTAAAGCCTCTCCCGCTAATTTCGAGGAAGAAATTTGTTGTGGGTTAGCAGTCATTACATCACGTGCATATTTCATATTTATTTGATCATTAATATGTCTACGCAAATCTCCATCTGTTATAATACCAACCAAACTCAAATCTTTATTTACTACTATCGCACATCCAAGGCTTTTTTGGTTCATAACTAATATAGTATCCGTAAATGAAGTATCGACATATACTAATGGCAACTGATCTTTTACCCTCATTAAACTTTCCACCTTGATAAGATTAGCTCCAATCTTTCCTCCAGGATGATATAGTCGAAAATCATCTTCAGAAAAACCTCGGGCTTCATGTACAGAAGTGGTGAGTGCGTCTCCAAGAGATAACATCATTATTGCAGAGGTTGTCGGAGCAGCTATATAAGACGCTTCATTAATTCGTGGTATTAATAATAAAAAATCGCTATTGGTTGCTATAGTAGAGTTGACGTTCATAGTCATGGCAACTATCTTTATAGAAAATCGCTTACAATATTTCATTATATCAAATAATTCTTTGGTCTCTCCTGAATTAGATAACATGAAAACTAAGTCACTTTCAGTTACCATTCCAAGATCACCATGGCTAGCCTCAGCTGGGTGCAAATAAAAAGCAGCCGTACCAGTAGAAGCAAAACTCGCTGCTATCTTATGGGCTATATAACCACTTTTTCCTATACCAGTTAAAATAATCCTACCTTTACAATTAATTATATGATCTACTACATTATCAAAGCTACTTGGAATATTATTAGATAATTCAATTAGTGCGGCAGATTCTTTTAATATAACTCTTTTAGCAACGTCACGATGATAGTGCATTTTCAATTTAACTCCAACAAATTATATAGCTAACCCGATTGTATTTATTCACAGCAAACTGGTGCCTATTAGCGAAGAGGTTATAAGCCCACAATTGTTGAAAATTAGATATAGTCAATTGATGAGAAGTTGGTGACGTCGTCGTTCAATGCTCGTCTATTACTTATAGGCGTCGCTCCACCTCTCCTGCTATCTACTTCTCCTGAATTGACTATAGATGCTGGTTTCAGGCAAGATACTTTAAAAGTGGTATATGGTCAACGTTTATTAGCGAAGACTGCGTAAGCTTCAGTCGTCATTACGAGGAAGACCTTAGGTCGACGAAGCAATCCATAAAAGTAATCAGAAATGGATTGCTTCATCGGCTTACACTTTTTTGCAATGACAGAGTAATGTTAGTCAGGTTAGCTATACATTCTTTCTTGCTTATTTTTGTATAACAGCTGCCACTTCGTCTGCAAAGTTTTTATCTTCTTGTTTTATACCTTCACCTAGTTCATATCTTATAAACTGAGTAATTTTAATTGAAGTTCCTAATTCTTTTGCCGTATTATCAATAACTTGAGAAATTGTTAATTTGTCGTCAAATAAAAAGTTTTGCTCAAGCAAAACAACTTCTGCAAGAAACTTACGTATTCTACCTTCAACCATTTTTTCAATGATATTATTAGGTTTACCAGAAGCTTTGGATTGTTCAAAGAATATATTTTTTTCGCGTTCAACTAAAGTCTGATCTAGACTAGATACATCAAGGCTATAGGGATTATTTGCTGCTATATGGGTAGCGATTTTTTTTCCCAATTCTAGAAGCTTAGCTTTTTCTTTACTAGTCGATTGTAAACCAACAACAACAGAAATTTTACCTAGCCCCTCAACAATAGTGTTATGTACATAGGATGCCACCACCCCTTCTGAGACCTTTAAGACATCCACACGACGTAGATTTAAATTTTCACCAATTGTAGCAATATTATCTAATATTTCTTCATCAATTGATCGACCTGTTGATGTTTTTGCTAATTTTAGTGATGATAAATTTAACGGTTGCAAATTACTCTTTTGCAAAGCTAATGTCGCGATATTTTTAACCAATTGTTGAAATTTATCATTTCTTGCCACAAAATCTGTTTCCGAATTTACTTCTATAATAACTCCAACATTATCTTTAATATGCACTGCTGTTAGTCCTTCAGCAGCGACTCTATCTGATTTTTTTGCTGCAACTGATAATCCTTTTTTTCTTAACCAATCAACAGCTGTTTCAAAATCTCCTTTTTTTTCAAGCAAAGCCTTTTTGCAGTCCATCATTCCTGCACCAGTTTTTTCTCTTAATTGTTTTACAAGTCCAGCATTTATCATTTTATTCTCCTTAATTAAAGGTTATATAGTTAACCCCTCTAGTATTTATCCATATAGTCAATTGATGAGAAGTTGGTGATGTCGCATAGGCGTCAGTTTAAGAAAATAAAGTAGAAAAGTCGTCTATTAGCAAGCCACCGTAGGTGGCGTGGCAATCCATTTCTAATCACTTTTCTGGATTGCTTCGTCGATCTTACGGTCTCCTCGCAATGACGGTTTCTCAATTATTGTTTTCTTAAACTGACGCTTATGAGTGACATCGCCACTCATCGCTCGCCTATTACTTATAGGCGTCGCTCCTAGCATCAATTTCTCCTGAATTGACTATAATTGTTTTAAGACATTGTCATCCCTGTAACGGGGATAAAATAATACTCAAATCCCTGAGATATTATAGATTCCCGCCTACGCGGGAATGATACCGTTTTTATTGAAACAAATGGCTAAGTGCTAATTTGGTTAGCACGTCCAGTTACTTTACTGTTGCAGTAACTTCTGCAATTTCCAAAGCTGTTTCAAACTCTGACTCTGCTGTTTTTTGGTTAGTTGCTTCTTGGTTATTTAGGTCAGAAGTTTTAGAAAATTTCTTAGTTGGTTTTAATTTAGTAATAGCTTTGATATTGGTATTTTTTTCTTCATGAGTAGCTATGCTTCCTAAATCAACACCAGATGCCACTAAAGCTTCTTCTATACCAGCTAGTACAGCATCGGCAAACAAGCTACAATAAAGTCTAATAGATCTTATTGCATCATCATTACCAGGAATAGGGTGATCTATATTATCTGGATTAGAATTAGTATCAACAATGGCAATTATTGGTATGCCTAATTTTACTGCTTCTTGAATTGCCAAATGTTCTTTATTAGTATCAATTACCACCAGCAAGTTTGGTTTTGTTCCAATATGTCTAATGCCACCTAAGGATTTTAGTAATTTATCCTTTTTACGGGTCATTTCCAATATTTCTTTTTTGGTATAAACGGAATATTCCTCTTCATTTTCCAGAACTTTTTCAAGGCTATCTAGCTTTTTTATTGAACCAGAAATTGTTCCCCAGTTGGTTAACATACCACCAAGCCATCTGTGGTTAACGTAATATTGCCCACATTTCTCTGTATATTCAGCTATTATATCACTAGCTTGGATTTTAGTACTGACAAATAATATTTTACCATTTTTCTTAACAGTTTCATATATTACATTGAGAGCCATTTGCATTAGGGCAGCAGTTTGTTGTAAGTCAATTACATGAATATCATCTCTGATGCCATAAATATAAGGTGCCATTTTGGGATTCCAGCGTGAGGTTTTATGACCAAAATGCACCCCAGCATCAAGTAATTCTCTGACATTAACAGCTTTTATTTTAGACATTATTTAATCTCCTTGAAATGTTAGTTATGTACCTACATTAGCAGTAGGTACTCCTCCGTAAGAGTTGATACCAAAGAAATTGGACTAACAACTGAACTCTTACGTGTGAATTTTGCTTATTATTATTTTTAAGCAGAGTTAATTATATATTTAATCAATATATTTGCAAGGGATATATCGCTAAATTGTCGATAAAATTCTTGTTTACAAGATCATAAAAATTCTATACAATTAAAAGTTTAAATCAATAAGTTTTTATGATTATCCTTGGTATCTGTAAAATTATATTAAAGAAAATAGATAGATACACTTACTGGTAACCTTATTGATTAGAAGTTGGTGACGTCGTCGCTCAATGCTCGTATTACTATAGGAATCCTCCTAGCCCCAACTTTTTATCAATTGACTATGTCTTATTAAAATAATTTATGATAATTATTCTATACAGCAATTAAATCTATAACTTTTTAATGTGTTATGATAAAAATAGGCAATATTCAGCTACCTCATTCGGTGATATTAGCCCCAATGTCGGGGGTTACTGATTTACCATTTAGAAAATTAGTACGAAAATTTGGTGCAGGTCTGGTAATCTCTGAAATGGTTGCTAGTAGGGCAATGATTATTGAAACAAGGCAATCTTTACAAAGATGTGCGATCATTCAAGATGATGCTACTGGTTCATGCGTACAGATTGCTGGATGTGAGCCCGATATAATAGCAGAATCAGCTAAAATGAATGAGGATATGGGAGCCAAGATTATTGATTTAAACTTTGGTTGTCCAGCTAAAAAAGTAGTTGGCGGCTATTCTGGTTCTGCTTTAATGCGAGATGAGAAATTAGCGGCAAAAATCTTAGAAACTACAGTAAAGGCGGTAAAAATCCCAGTAACTTTAAAAATGCGTACTGGCTGGGATGAACAAACTAAGAATGCCCCAAATTTGGCAAAAATAGCCTATGATGCTGGTATACAAATGATCACCATTCATGGTAGGACAAGATGCCAGTTTTATTCTGGTCAAGCAGATTGGGAGTTTATAAGACAGGTTAAGGATGCGGTAAAGATTCCCGTTATCGCTAATGGAGATATTACCTCATTATCTAAGGCTAAGGAATGCTTACAAAAATCGGGGGCTGATGGTATAATGGTTGGTCGAGGAGTATATGGTAGACCGTGGTTTATTTCTCAAATAGCCCATTATCTTGCAACAGGAGAAGAACTTCCCTCCCCTTCAATGGCAGAGCAGCTAGAGGTGATATTAAGTCATTATGATGCCATGCTAGAGTATTACGGAAACGATACCGGCGTTCAGCTAGCGAGAAAACATATAGGTTGGTATAGTAGTGGTTTAGCAAACTCAGCAGAATTTAGAGGCGGGGTTAACATAATGCTTGATCCCGTTAAGGTTAAAGACAAGATAACTGAATTTTATGAAGGTATTGTGCAGAAAAATGTGTAAATTTCAAAGATACTGGACTAAAAACACTGGTGGGCGATGGCAGACTCGAATTGCCGACATTCTCGATGTAAACGTGAATACCTCCCGATTTCCGCAGTTTTTATTAATAGGAAGTCCTACAAGCCTTAGTTTGTAAGGGTTGTAGATTTTTAGGCACAACATTATTTGCTTATTTTAGATATATTTCTACAGCATCTGAGCGTTTAAGATTGAAGGTTTTATAAATCTTCCTCGCCTCATTTTTCATGTTGCCTGGTAGCCTATACAAATCTCCTGTTGTTGTATGCCTTAAAATTGAAGATTGTACTCCCATCAATTGACTATGATCAATAAAAAATCTGCTCGGCAAACGTCATTGCGAGACCACATAGTGGTTGTTGCAATCCATTATTTTGGATTGCTTCAATGCTACTAAAACTCGATAATCAAGTTTTTTTGCAGATTTGAATAAAATATAGGATCATGGTTGTCATCCCTGCGAAAGCAGGTATCTAAAAACACCCTGAGGTATTATAGATTCCGCACCGAAGCGGGAATGATGGTATGGACGAGTGAAGCGAAATATGCTTTACTTGTACGGAGTCAGCTGAAAAATAGTTTTCAGCTGCTCCAAATTAAATAATAATTTAATTAATAGGTCCATACCATGATAAATAATAGCATAAAAAATACTATAATAGGAATAGATTTAGCAAAAAATAGTATGCACTTGGTGCAAGTCGATCAAAATGGCAAAAAAATAGGTTATCAAAAAGTTACAAGAGATGAGTTAATAGCCTATTTAAGCAATCTCGATAAAAGTTCATTGGTAGCTATGGAAGCATGTGGAGGAGCTAATTATTGGTCATAGGAAATTGCTAAGCTTGGTTTGCAAGTCAAACTAATGAAAACAAAAGATGTAAAAGTTTATGCTACATCGAAACAGAAAAATGATTATAACGATGCGTTAGCAATATGCAAAGCGGCTCGTGATCCAGAATTAAAAACTGTGCTGCCAAAAAGCAAAGAGGAACAAGATATAAAATTTTTGCATAAAACTAGAAATAATACCAATTGCAATAATTAACACGGTGTGTTTATCCAGTCTCTATACATAATTGATTTTACTAAATCTACATTATGAGCAAATTGATTCCAAGCGTAACAAGCCATAGTGACGATATCTTCATATACACCATAACATTGGTTAGACAAGAAATGATTTTTGATCCATTCCCAAACTTGTTCCATTGCATTAAGTTCCGGTGCATAGGGCGGAAGCGGTATCAAAGTGATATTGCTTGGCACAGTTAGTTTTTTGGCTGTGTGCCAACCTGCATTATCCGTTAGTAAAGCTATATGTCGGTTGCCTTGAATACTGCGAGAAAGCTCTTCTAAGAATTTATTCATTGCCTGTGTGTTTGCATATGGTAAAATTAATGCAAAAGCTTCTCCTGTATCATGGCAAGCAGCTCCATAAATATATGTTGAAATGAATTGCTGTTGCCGAACTTTACGGGGTCTAGTGCCACGCTTAGCCCATATACGAGTTAAGCTACCTTGTTGCCCAACTCGAGTTTCATCCTGAGACCATATATCAACTTTACATCTATCGATATTTTTTGGTAATAATTTTGTTAACATGTCTGGGAAGTTTTTTTATATGTATTTTGAGTCTCTTGATTTGACTTTGGATGCATTGAACGAGAAGTAATCCAGCTAAAACCAAGGCGGTGCATAGTATTGTAGACTGTTTTTAAAGCGCATTTAGCACCATATTCCTCAAGTAACATGATATGTAGCTCCTTTCCAGTTATATACCCACCAGTTTTACTTTCACTGAGCGTATTGATTTTATCAAAAAGAGCAGACTCTTGTATAGTGTTAATCTTCCTAGGGGCGCCGCTTCTTTGTGATTCAAATAATCCTTCAAAACCATGATTCCTAAATCTTCTGAGCCATGATTGCACAGTTTTCCAGTGTGACTTCACTATTTCAGATATGGCTTTTAAAGATTTGCCTAATTGAAGGTGATACATCGCCAATAAACGTATACGATTTCGACCATGCGGCTCATGTTTCATCATTTTTATAAAATCATGACCATGAAAACCTTGTGGTAATATTAACCTAGCCATTTGAGTACCTTTATCAGTTAAAAACCCATTTTACACCACTGTGTTAATTATTGCAATTGGTATTAGCTTATTCTATAGCTAATATGGTACTGTCCCCGGTACAATAAAAAATGGGGGTAAGGGGGATTCTATCTTAAATCAGGAAGAATTGCATATCTAGACATAATTTAAGTGAAAATTAACATATCCATTACCACTTATAAGCGATATTGCCATTTTATTTTTATAAATACCACCTTCATGCAATATCCAGGTTAGATAGCTTTTTCGTTAACTTATGTAAGCGTGGCAATCCATAAATTGTCATATGGCTTCGTCGACCTACGGTCTTTTTCGCAATGACGTTAACCATATACGACTTTTAAATTACCCGGTCTAAAACCCCTTCCTCTTCTAACTTTCAACAGTTGTGAAGCAACGACCACTACGTGGTCTCGCTATAGTCATTGATGAGAAGTTGGTGACGTCGTTGCTCCATCGCTCCTGCTACCCAATCCTCCTGAATTAACTATATAAAAAATAATTATTTTTCTAAAAACTATTAGTGTTGGTATGTTTATGGTTTATAATGCTATTATTATGGAGGAAAATATATGAAAGAATTTGATTTAATAGTGATTGGTGGTGGTCCGGCTGGTTATACAGGAGCAATAAGAGCAGCCCAGTTGGGTATGAAGGTTGCATGTATAGAGAAAAGGGTGACGCTTGGTGGTACTTGCCTAAATGTTGGCTGTATTCCTTCCAAAGTATTACTAAATTTTTCTGAAAAATATCATGAAGTATTGAACCATTGTGCCGATATTGGCATTATAACCTCAGCCAAACTTGATTTACAGAAAATGATGACTAAAAAAAGTCAGGTAGTATCGGACTTATGCAAAGGCATAGAAGGTTTGTTTGTAAAAAATAAAATCACTAAATTTACGGGAAGTGCCAAGTTTATTTCAGCCAATCTTGTAGAAATTACTAACGATGCATCAGTTGAACAAATATCGGCTAAGAATATTCTAATTGCTACTGGCTCTGATATTATTGAAATGCCCAATATTACTGTTGATGAGGAATATATAGTGTCATCAACGGGAGCCTTGAGTCTTGCTAAAGTTCCGGAAACTATGGTAGTAATTGGAGGGGGGTATATCGGTTTAGAGCTTGGTTCGGTATGGAACAGGCTTGGCTCCAAAGTAACGGTTATTGAATATGCTGGAAGTATTGTGCCAGCTTTAGATAAAGAGATTATCAGTCAATTTACCAAAATCCTACAAAAACAATCTATTGAATTGCGATTAAACACTAAGGTGATATCTGCTGAGAAAAAAGCAGGAAAAGTTATTTTAAATATACAACAAACAACTGACTCCTCAGTGCAGCAAATTAGTGCTGATATAGTGCTAGTAGCCGTTGGTAGGAAAGCCCATACAACAAATTTAGGTCTAGATAAATTAGCCATTAAAACGGACAAACAAAATAGAATTACGGTTAATGATCAGTTCCAAACAATAATTCCTAATATTTATGCTGTCGGTGATGTAATTGCTGGACCTATGCTCGCTCATAAAGCAGAAGAGGAAGCTGTTGCTGCCGTTGAAATTATGGCAGGTTTAGCAGGTCATGTTAATTACAACCTTATTCCAAGTGTCATCTATACTTATCCAGAAGTGGCAAGTGTTGGCTTAACGGAGGAGCAATTAAAAGAAGCTAAGATTGAGTACAAGGTCGGCAAATTTCCATTTTTGGCAAATAGTCGAGCGAGAAGCACAGGTTGTACTGATGGGATGGTAAAAATATTGGCTGATAGTGTAACGGATAAAGTGCTTGGAGCACATATTATAGGTCCTTCAGCTGGTACTATGATTGCAGAGCTTGTAGCATTTATGGAATTTGGTGCTTCTTCAGAAGATATAGCAAGAACTTGTCATGCCCATCCTACCTTAAGTGAAGCCATAAAGGAAGCGGCTTTGGCTATAGATAAGAGGGCTATTAATTTTTAGGAAGCTTTATATTATAGTTAATTGATAAGAAATTAGTAGATCATAATTGGTTTTTTACACAACAAAGCCCATTAATTTCTTGAGTTCAATCAGAGTTTTAGCAGCGGTCATTCTAGCTTTATCCGCTCCGTTATATAATGTAGTTATCAAATAATCTTGGTTTTTCATTAACTCTGTATATTTACCATGAATGGGAGTTAGAGTCGTGATGATAATATCAGCTAGCTCCTCCTTAAATTTGGCAAAACCGGCATTTTGGTATTGATCAACTATTTTGTCAACATTAGTACCAGATAAACTGCAATAAATGTCAATTAAATTGCTGATTTCTGGTCTATTTTGAGGATCATAACTGATTTCCGCTAAATGATCTGTTTTAGCTTTTTTAATTTTTTGGTAAATTTGATCTGGGCTATCATTTAAATTAATACGAGATAAATCAGATGGATCAGATTTACTCATTTTTTTACGACCATCTTTTAAGCTCATTATTCTTGATGAGCCTTGAATTAATGGTTCAGGTAATTTTAGGATATCCCGATTGAATTTCCGGTTGATAATAGCCGCAATATCTCTGGTAAGTTCCAAATGCTGTTTTTGATCATCGCCAACAGGTACTATGTCAGCATTATATAATAATATATCAGCTGCCATCAATACTGGATAAGACAATAATCCTAAGCCAGCATTTTCCTGGTCTTTTCCAGCTTTGTCTTTAAACTGAGTAATACGTTTAAGCCAACCAAGTGGGGTAACGCAATTTAATATCCAAGCAAGTTCCGTATGTTCCTTCACCATACTTTGTGCAAATATGGTAGTTTTCTCTGGCACAAGCCCTGTTGCTATATATATGGCAACAGTTTGCAATATAGAAGAGTTTAGTTCTATGGGTGAGCGATCTATAGTAATAGCATGTAAATCGGCTAAAAAGAACAAGCAATTATACTCATCCTGAATTTTAGACCAATTAACAATTGCTCCGAGATAGTTTCCTAAATGCAGATCCCCAGTCACTTGACATCCGGATAGAGCTGTTTTTTTCATTGAATTTCTCCGAATAGTTACTAATTATAGTTATGTAAAAGTAATCTTATACTATATATTTATTATATATCTGTTATATAATCTATTCATTATTAACAAACGAGTTAACCAACTATGTTTTGGCGTTTAAGAGTATTAACATTTTATGCACTACTTGCTATATTTACCATTAAATTCTTCCTTATATGTTACATACCCGTAACATTTTTCAATGTCAACTATTATATAAGATACAGGATAGGGTTTATTTTTTCCCATGTATTTATTTGGCTGGTTAAAATCTTTTGTGGTTTAAAATACCAAGTTGTTGGTCTAGACAAATTACCTTCATCTCCTTCCATAGTATTGTCTAATCACCAATCATGCTGGGAACAAATATTTGTACAATTAATTATACCTGAACATTCTTGGGTATTAAAAAAAGAGTTATTTAATATCCCGTTATTCGGCTGGGGGTTGAAGATGGTTAAGCCAATTGCTGTAGACCGTAATGCTAATATCTCGGTTGGTCAAATTTTAAGAGAAGGACAGGAAAAGATAAAAAGTGGTTTATGGTTGGTTATCTTTCCTGAATCCACTAGATTTAAACCAGAACAAAATGCTAAATTTAAACCTAGTGCAGTAAAATTAGCCTCATTGGCAAAAGTACCGATAGTGATGATGGCTCACAATGCAGGGGTATATTGGCCAAGGGGCTTTTGGATTAAGAAACCAGGGGTAATTCAAGTAAAGATAATTGATGTTATCCCGGTAGAGGAAATAGAACAATCTGATGTTCGACAGCTTACTGAACAGATAGAGCAAGTGATTAATACCGAAAAACAAATATTATTTGAACAAACTTATAAAAATAAATTATAAGAGTATTTATCATCTATTCCTATTATGTTATATTCCATTTTAGGTCTCTCTAATATAAAATATAATTTATGACAAAATATATGACAAAAACAAAGCAGGAAATTTATAATAGCAGACCAACTTCTCCTCATTTAACAATATATAAAAAACAGATCAGTGCTGTTTTGTCTATTGTGCATCGTATGACGGGGATAGGCTTATTTTTTGCACTATCAGTATTGATATGGTGTTTTATTTTATTGTCTTTTAGCAAATTTAATCCTGAATATTTACAGTTCTTTAAATGTAGTTTATTTAAAATCCCTCCAATATTTATAAGTTTTGCCTGGTTTTACCATTTATGTAATGGGGTGCGTCACTTAATTTGGGATAGTGGGCGTTGCTTTTCAATAAGAGCTATTAACTTCACAGGCTGGTTTGTTGTAATAGCCTCAATAGTTATGACATTAGCTTTTTGGTTGTTATAGTCAATTTAATTTATGGTCTCTATATGAATACTAATTTAAGGACAGATTTAGCAAAAGCTAAAGGAGTTGGTTCGGCAAAAAGTGGCTCTAGTCACTGGTTACATCAAAGAATCACTGCTATTATTTTGGCAATTTGCTCTATTTGGCTAATAGTCTTTATTAAATGTAATATTGGCAAGGATTTAACTCATTTTGTTGGTACTTTACAGAAACCTTACAATATTGTGCCTTTGGGCATATTGATTATTACCACCTTCTATCATGCTATGCTTGGTATGCGAGTGGTAATTGAGGATTACATTAGTTGTATCAGGCTTCGTATTGGGTTAATTATATTTTTGCAAATATTTTGTATTATAACGATTGCATTCTTAGTGGTAACATTATTTTATGCTATACTATAGCTAAATGGATTGCTTCGTCGGCTTTCGCCTCCTCGCAATGACGCTTGGGTTTATAAATCGTCTGCGAGGAGCCACTTTAGTGGCGACGCGGCAATCCAGGAAAGTAATTGCTTAATCGTGTTTCGCTACTCCTTGCTAATAGACTGAATAATATTAGCCGGATTAGCTATAGGTTAAAATTATTTGAGTATTATTTGGAATAAAAGGAATTTATGAATGTCTACTAAATCTTATAATATTGTCCACCATCAATTTGATGTAGTGGTAGTTGGAGCTGGAGGAGCTGGTCTTAGGGCAACTTTTGGTATGGCAAAAGAGGGGTTGAGTACTGCTTGTATTAGCAAGGTTTTTCCCACTAGAAGCCATACTGTAGCGGCACAAGGTGGTATCAGTGCCTCTCTTGGTAATATGGGGCAAGATGATTGGCGTTGGCATATGTATGATACCGTAAAGGGTTCGGATTGGTTGGGTGATCAAGACGCGATTGAGTATATGTGTAAACATGCAGCTGCCGCAGTACTGGAGCTTGAACATTATGGGGTACCTTTCTCACGAACAGAAGAAGGTAAAATTTATCAGCGTCCTTTTGGTGGTATGACGACAAATTATGGCAAGGGACAAGCTGCCCAAAGAACTTGTGCTGCAGCAGATCGTACGGGTCATGCCATATTACATACTTTATACCAACAAGCTTTAAAAAATAAAGCTCAATTTTTTATTGAATATTTTGCCATTGATTTGTTAATGAATAATGGAGAATGTGTAGGGGTAGTTGCTTGGAATCTTGATGACGGGACAATACATTGTTTTCATTCTCACTTAGTAGTATTAGCTACTGGCGGATATGGTAGAGCTTATTTTTCTGCCACAAGTGCTCATACTTGTACCGGTGATGGAGGGGGAATGGTGGCAAGAAGCTCCATTGCCTTGCAGAATATGGAATTTGTTCAATTCCATCCGACTGGTATATATGGGTCTGGTTGCTTAATTACAGAAGGTGCTAGGGGAGAAGGCGGTTATTTAGTAAATGCCAATGGTGAAAGATTTATGGAACGATATGCTCCAGCCGCTAAAGACCTTGCTTCAAGAGATGTGGTTTCAAGAGCTATTACCATGGAAATCAGAGAAAATAGAGGCGTAGGTGAGCATAAAGATCATGTATTCCTCCATTTAGATCATTTATCGCCGGAAATTCTTCACGAACGTTTACCGGGTATTTCCGAAACAGCAAAGATTTTTGCTGGGGTTAATGTTAACACCCAGCCAATACCGGTATTACCAACAGTACATTATAATATGGGGGGAATACCAACAAATTACCATGGGCAAGTTATTGATAAAGATCAGGATAATCATCATAAAATTATTCCTGGATTAATGTCGATTGGTGAGGCTGCCTGCGTTTCAGTACATGGAGCTAATCGATTAGGATCGAACTCTTTGCTTGATTTAGTGGTATTTGGTAGGGCGGCAGCAAAAAAAGCTGCTGAAATTGTTAAAGCGGGGCAACCACATAAGGTTCTACCTCAATCAATATTGGATAAAATAATTAGCAGATTTGACGGTATACGTCATGCTAAAGGAGAAATACCAGTAGCTGATCTAAGACTCAAAATGCAAAAAATTATGCAAAACCATGCAGCAGTATTTAGAACTCAAGAAGTTCTAGATCAAGGGATAGAGCTGATTGATCAGGCACGAAAGGAATATGCTGATATTCAGATCAATGATAAATCATTAATATGGAATAGCGACTTGGTTGAAGCACTAGAATTAGCTAATTTATTAGACCAAGCAGTGATTACTATGCATTCTGCTGCCAATAGAAAGGAAAGTAGAGGGGCTCATTCTAGGGAGGATTATTTAGAGCGTAACGACGAGGAGTGGATGAAACATACACTGGCTTGGATTGACGAACAAGGTAATGTCAAACTAGATTATAAACCGGTAACTCTTACAACTTTAACAGACGAAGTAGCGGCAATTCCGCCAGCTAAACGAGTTTATTAAAAATAGAGCTTATGTTAAATTCAATAAGACTGTGCCAAGCTTTAAATGAAAAAATATGTCACGATTTTGCAGGAACAATAGGTGCTATAGATAATAGTATTGGCTTAATAAAAACTATAGCTTATAAAAAAAAGGCTATTAAACTGATTCAGGATAGTACCGATAGACTTATAAGCTATTTACAGTTTTATCGTTATTTATATTCTCTACCTTCTGAGGGTAACAAAATTTCTATTGCAGAAATTAATAGATTAGCTGCTAATTTTGTAAAATCAAAAAATCATAATATTGAACTAATATTTACAAGGTTATATAGCACAGATATCAATGACCATATAGCCCAGATTATTATCTGTTTAATTGTTGTAGCGTCTAATAATCTATCCAAAAATGCTATTATTAAAGTTGAGCTGGAGATACAACATGATAAATTTATTGGTATGAAAATTGTAGTAATAGCCACAAATCTCAAATTTGATCAGAATAAAACAGATATTTTGCTTGGAAAAAGAATTATTAAGGATGTATACTCGAATATCCCGCAAGTATTTGCAGGAGCCAACTCTTCAGATCATTCGAGTATAACTATAGAAAATGTTCACGAATATTACACTTACTACTTAATTACAGAATATGGCTATAAGTTATTGGTTACTCCATTAATCGATTCAGTGGAGTATACTCTTATGCTTTAGCCAAACCAATCTATTAGACTAAAAGTGATAGCGTAATGCATAACTGAAGCAAAAATTGCTGCAGCAATATCATCTACCATAACGCCAATACCACCTTTAATATTGGCATCAAGCCAATTTATTGGCCATGGTTTGATAATATCAAATAACCTGAACAGAGCAAAAGGTAAAGTCAATAAAAAGATAAAATTTAGTACAGGTGAACTTAAATATTTTGTAAGTCCTGAATAATTCATAAAAAAAACGGAAGGAAAGCTTAATATTAATGTTAGCATTTGACCCACTACCTCATCAATCACCACTTCTCTTGGATCCTCTCGCTTACTATAGTGTATGTATATTGAGGAAAAATATGTGCCTAATATAAATAGTAATAGGCAAATCAAAAAAGCGATAATAAAGATACTAATAAGTTCTACTTGCATGGAAAGATATAATATCCAGTAGCACAAAGGGAAAGCAGCCAGAGAGCCAAATGTACCAGGACAATATTTTATTTTACCTATATAGAAAAAAGTTACAATAAATTCTGCAATTTTGTATCTATTAAACATAATAACCCTACTTAATTTCATGAGTATATAGCTAATCTGATTAGTTATCCATAACAAACTTGCGTCATTGCGAAGAGGTGTAATCCAACGAAGTAATCCTGTTTTGTGTCATCCCTGCATAATCAGGTATCCAGATTCCCACTTAAGCGGAAATTACAATTTATTGCTTCGTCGCCACTAAAGTGGCTTTTCGCAATAACGTTTGTGAATTTGGCGTAATGCTATAGTCAATTGATGAGAAGTTGGTGACGTCGTCCATAGTACCCTACAATTTTTGTAAAGATGGTATTAGGATAGAAAAAAGTTTTTGTTTGGGAGGTATTAATAATGTGGATATTAGCTGCGTTATGGCTGTTGTAGATTGATAAAAAGCATTTTTGATATGATCAAAGCCATAGGTAAATAATGAAAACAATTGTCTTTCAATGGTTTTGTACCGTTTTATTCGGATGGGATTTAAGGCATTTTGTATTATTCCATTTTTGACTATTAAAGCTGAAGCAATAGCAGTTATCACTAATAATTTTTCAAATCTATCCAATTTTACAATGTGACTTTTTTCAATATCAAAACCACCGCTTTTTAGGTGCAAAAATAGTCGTTCAACACTCCAACGAAATTTATATAAAGCAAAAATATCTTGCTCTATTTCAATTGAAGACACCAGAACCATCAGCTCGCTCTTATCATTTCTATATGCGGTAAAATTAACCTTTCTATTCCATAATATACCACTACAAGCCCTATACTCTAAGGCTTTAACATCACTAAATATTCTTTCAATGGTTAAAGTTCTTAAACCTTTTGTAAGACGAATTTTATGATCCATTTTTAATGGAATAACAAACTTTAGATGGTTATTTATCAGAAAGTCTAACCATTCTTTATTCATAAATTCTCTATCAGCAAGCAAATATTTTATTCTTTCAACGCCAAAATTATTAATAAATTTCTGTAAAAATTCCTTCATAAATTCTGCAGAACACCCGCCACCATGCGACAAAGTCTTCCAGAATATTGGCACCGATATTTTACCAATTACCATTACTAAAAATAAAATATTAATATCGGATTTACCAAATTTCCAACTTGTCCTATCCATTGCTACGACATAATTTTTTGAAGCAAAAAAGCTTAATAGCAAATAGCCAACCTTCATATAATCAAAATTAAAATCTTTTAAAAAACGATAAATTCTATGAGTTTTTGACGTCGCTTTAGCATCACCTAAAATACCAAGTGCTAAACCTTTTTGATAAATTGAGCTGCCCGTCAGCAAACTAATTACCATACCAACCAAACATTTTAATCTTGATTTATTTCCGTCTATATATAAAATCAATTCTTGAAGTATTATATTATGCATTTTGTTATAAAAATACCTACCTTATACTACTTCACACCACTCTAAATCAACCATTCTTCTTCATCTTCTCAAAATTGTAGGGTACTATAGACGTCGTCACTCGTCGCTCGCCTATTACTTATAGGCGTCGCTCCATCGTTCCTAGCACCAAATTCTCCTGAATTAACTATATTTGGATTAGCTATACTTGATATTTCCTTTCCCCCTTTTTTCCTTGCTTACATTATATAACTAAAAGAGTCGTATTGTAATGCTATTGCAACTATTTTTACCAATTATTCAAATTTATTAATATCGATGAAAAATTACTTGATTAAGCTAGGATACTAGATTATTATTAGTTGAAATAAATGGTAAAAATTAAATTATTATAACAATGAATGAATCTAATAAATCAAAAGAAAGAATAAACCTAATTATAGGTATGCGTTTAAAACAGCGTCGTATAATGATGGGTATAAGCCAACAAGAATTAAGTACAGCTATTAATCTTAGTGTAAAGCAGATACAAAGATATGAAGATGCTACTACCCCAATAGCTAGTAGTATATTGTATTTTTTTGCAAAATTATTAAATGTATCTATTGAGTATTTTCTTGATACAACTGAAATTACTGAT
This sequence comes from Rickettsia endosymbiont of Oedothorax gibbosus, assembly GCF_936269705.1. Classification (NCBI taxonomy): domain Bacteria; kingdom Pseudomonadati; phylum Pseudomonadota; class Alphaproteobacteria; order Rickettsiales; family Rickettsiaceae; genus Rickettsia; species Rickettsia endosymbiont of Oedothorax gibbosus. Next base: position 484,221 of record NZ_OW370493.1, on the reverse strand, counting down.
GCATCAGATGGTTACCTATTTGAGATACAAGACAATCATAAGTTTTTGAATGATATTATTGCGGAAGATAGAGTAGAATATTTAGCCCCTTTAAAATACGATGCAGAAGAGGAAGTATCCTATCTTTTTAGCCTGAATATTGCATGAAAGAATAGAGACAAAACCCTTGTAATACTATATAATATCAGTGTTAAAAGAAGATTACATAGAGGGTTTTGCCATGACAAATTGTACAGGATTAATTTACCAATCGAAAGTAAAAAATCGTCAAATAGAAATAAATTTCACAGGAGGTAATATTAGTAGCGATGGAGGTGTATTATTGCTAAGAGAAGCAGATAAAAGACTTGGTCTAACTAATGAACTGGCTAAGATTTTTCCTGATAAGCGAGATTCTGATAAAATTACTCATACTATTTTAACAATGCTCAAACAGCGTATTTATGGTATTGCTCTTGGTTATGAAGATTTAAATGATCACGATAATTTAAGAAAATGTCCAGCTTTGCAAACAAGTATAGACACACTGGACGATATGGCTAGTAGCTCTACTTTATGCCGTTTAGAAAATAAAGCAGATCGTGGATTTGCTCTTAAAGCTCATAAGGTGATGATTGACAAGTTTGTCGAATCTCATAAAACCGTGCCGAAACAATTAATACTTGATTTTGATGCCACTGATGATGAAATTTATGGCAATCAAGAGGGGAAGTTTTATCATGGATATTATCGTCATAATTGCTTTCTACCTTTATATGTTTTTTGTGGAAAAAAGCTGTTAGTAAGCAATCTTCGCAGCTCAAAGCTAGAACAAGCAAAGCATAGCTGGGCAATATTATCTCTATTAGTCAAGCGTTTTCGTCAATCGTGGCCTGAAGTAGAGATTATTTTTCGTGGTGATGGTGGATTTTGTCGTCATCAGATGCTGGATTGGTGTGATGAAAATAATGTAAAATATATAGTCGGAATAGCCCAAAATACTAGACTCAACAAGCTGCTTGAGCCATTGATGCAACAATCTAACGAAGCCTTCACAATTAGCAAAGAGAAGCAACGCTTTTTTAGTGAATTTAAATATAAAGCTGATAGCTGGAGTCGTCATCGTAAGATAGTTGGTAAATCAGAAGTAACTAGCCTTGGTGAGAATCCAAGATATATAGTAACTAATTTAGCAGGTAAGCCAGAAGATTTATATGATAAAATTTACTGTGCACGTGGAGATATGGAAAATCGTATAAAAGAGCAACAGTTAGAGCTATTTGCCGATCGCACTTCATGCCATAAATGGTGGGATAATCAACTCAGACTAATTTTGTCAAGCCTTGCCTATACATTAGTAGAATATATACGTGATAAGTTTTTACAAGGTACTGAATTAGCTAAAGCCTTGGTAGGAACGGTGCGTTTAAAATTGTTCAAAATTGGAGCAGTAATTATTAGAAATACTAGGAGCATTAAATTCTTGTTGTCTTCATCTTATCCTTACCAACATATATGGGATAGTGTTATGAAAAAATTAGCTATAGAATAAGCTAATATGGTACTGTCCCCGGTACAATAAAAAATGGGGGTAAGGGGGGATTCTATCTTAAATCAGGAAGAATTGCATATCTACGTCAATTCGGGATAAGGATATTGTGAACATGTAGATTAAAATCAAATTTTGTTGAAGGTTTATTTTTCTTTAATGAGTAAGCAACAAGAGTAGATAATATATGGACAAAGGCATTTATTGGTGATCTATGTCTAGTATGTTCAAGGTTCATTTTATTTTTTAGATAATCAAAAACTGTTTCAATTAAGTTACGCTTTCGAAGTAAGATTTTTTCTTTCAAATCCATTAATTTATTTTCCATATTCTTCTTAATTCCATGAATCATTTTTAAGCCTCTTTCATATAAATTTAAGAACAAATTTTGCTTAATATAACCTTTATCAGCTGCTATAATTCCAGTTAATCTTTTTGTTAACTCCGGTACTGGAACCCTATCATCTACATTGCCTTTGGTCACTTTTAATGCCATAAACTCCCCTTTATTATTGATTATTACATGTAATTTAAAACCATAAAAATACCCCATAGAGGATTTACTATGTTTGGCTAATCCTTTAAAAACTTTATTGCTATAACGCCTTTTATTGTGACAAGCTTTAATCGTTGTAGAGTCAATAAAATAAATACCTGTTTCCTCACCAAACAACAAATGAATCAACATATTTAGCGGTATGAATAATCGTGCCATTAATTCAACAAATCTATTATAACTCAAGGCTTTGGGAAAATCATCCTTATGCATGCACTCTATATAACTTTTATAGAAAAATTTAAAATTCTTAGCATAGGATGTATGAAACATAATTATTATTGTTAACATTTCACTTAGACTCATGCTACAACAGCGATTTCTTTGCTTATTTGATGGTAATAACTTTCTCTGTTCATACTCCAAATAAATTTTACAAAAATCATCTATAAAACTATATAATTCTGTGATATCTTTTTTCATGCCTGTAGTTTGTTTTTTTGTTTAAAAATATAAATACTGCAGGCACTCCTTTTTGACAATCCTTTTATCTATTACTATTTCATCTATATCTTATCCCGAACTGACGTATATCTGAGTCAATCATTTAATTTGTGTAAGTTCATTTTTTATTTTCCAATAAATCATATTTAAAATCTCCACAAAGTATTTCAAATTGATTTAAAGCTAAAGACCAATCTTTAATAGGCATGGTCCATTTTTTGGCTGCATTTTGTAAGGATAAAAATATTATTTTTTGAATTGACTTATCATCTGGAAACACCCCCTTATTTTTGATAATTTTTCTAATTTGACGATTTACAGATTCTATAGTGTTAGTAGTATAAATTACCTTTCTGTTCTCTTCAGGAAAGGCAAAAAACGGTATTATCCCAGACCAATTACGTTGCCAAATATCAGAAATTACCGGATATTTTTTATCCCATTTTACACCAAATTGCTGAAGTTTTAAACGTGCCATTTCGTCATTATTAGCTGTATAAATTTGTTTTAGATCTGATGTGACCTCTTTTAAATCTTTATATGACACATACTTTACTGAATTGCGAACCATATGTACAATACATAATTGTACTATAGTACTCGGGAATACACTGCTTATAGCTTCTGGAAAGCCCTTTAAACCATCCACACAAGCAACATAAATTTGTTCAATTCCTCGATTCTTTAACTCAGTAACTACTTGCATCCAAAATTTAGCACCTTCATTTTTGCCTATCCAAATGCCAAGTAACTCCTTTTTCCCTTCTATATTTACAGCAAGTGCTAAATATACTGCTTTATTTATTACTATGTGATTGTCTCTAGATTTTACATAGATACAGTCCAAGTATAATATTGGATACACCCTATCTAAACAACGATTTTGCCACCTAGTTACTTCTTCTATTACCCCATCTGTTATGGTGGATATCAAGTCACCAGATACATCAGTTTGATATATTTCTTCTAAATGCCCTCGGATCTCGCTGACTGTCATACCGCGACCATAAAGGGATATCACTTTCTCATCAAATCCATTAAATCTCCTCAGCCCTTTTGGTATTAATTGAGGATTATACTCTCCTTCCCGATCTCTTGGTACTTCTACTGTCAGCTTACGACCATCCCCATCAATTACTGTCTTCTCATAGCTACCATTACGACGATTATTATCTACTTTTGCCATCTTGCTATGTTTTGAATATCCTGATTCATGATCCAACTCACTTGCTAATATTTTCTCAACTATTTGCTTCTTTAGCTGTTGAAATAAACCATCTCGACCAAATAACTCCGATGGATCTGCTTTTGATAATAATTCTTCTACTAGCTGATTACTGATGTTTAATGTATCTTTATCTGTATCTAATTTTTTAGCCATAATTCCTCCTTGCTTGCTTAAGTTACTTTTTTTACAGTAATCTCTTACTGCTTTCTTTGCAACTTACACAAACTATAGGACAGACTCGCATATCTAGACATAATTTAAGTGAAAATTAACATATCCATGACCACTTATAAGCGATATTGCCATTTTATTTTTATAAATACCACCTTCATGCAATATCCAGGCTAAAGCTTTCAATAAAGTATGACCTTCATAGGTCGCCCCAGGAAATATCTCATAACCGATTGGAATACCATTATTAGTAACAAAAATGCTCAGCATTACCTGTACTTCATTGAATTTATGATCTTTACTAAACCCCTTACTCTTCAACTCATCTTCAGTAAATGATTCAAAATAAAGAGTTGTTGCATCATAAAATAGTACATCGATTTTTTCTTTAAACAACTTTTGAGTGCTAAGTAAAGCACACTGCTCGATTTTCTCAACCACCTTATCATCTATTTTATCCATAGTTTTGTATACCGAATCAAGCTTTAAATCTACTCCATAATTATTGACCAATAAATTGACTGTTTCACGCTTACTAGTTGGGTTAGCAATACGAGCTAAAACAACATTGCGTATTATGTTTATGCTTGACACTTCCCTGGCAGGATTAGGTAAGATTCTATTAAAACCAAGTTGGTCATAAATTTTTCCATACACCTCATGAATGCCGATGATAGTGCTTCCTTGACTACGTAAATTGCTGATATCATCAATAGGTTGTATTTGTTCTTTCTCGTACCGCTGTCTAGCTGACATTGCCATCGATACTATATTCTTGTCTGGGATAAGATTAGGTTGAGTGCTACTAGCGATTTCAACCTTAATGAATTCAGCAAGCTCTATTAGTTTAGTTATTTCTTCTTGGTCTGATGCACTACCAATATGTCGAACAACCCGTTGTTTTACTTTATTAGTTATGGGATCGCGTATCCCTTCTACTAGTTGAACAGCGTTAACATTACGGGTAGCAGATTTTTTGACTCTAACGAACATATCAGTAGCATATTTAAAACTAATTGTTGGTTAGTATATCTACTAAAATATTGTATGTCAATAATAAAAATATATGGAGGCACAACAAACGCCCTCTAATTAACAAAACCTTTTTTCTCCTGCTTTTTCTATACACTTATCTTTAACTATTTTCCGAAGTCAGGAAAGAACATTGTCCTTTTATACATAATAATCGTTTAAATGCGTTACTTGATGTTGCAGAAGGCTTGCGATATAGTCAGAATTTGTCTTTGAGTGCAATTGGCAGGAACTTGAGTGGTGATAGTAAAGTAAAACATAAACTCAATAACTAACCAGCTGAAGCTGGTAGGTTGAAGTTGCGACTAGAAGTCACGGATTTACTCTAAAGAGATATTCATTACATTATTAGGCTGATGTGCATCTGAATGATTGTTAATGTAGTTATTGATTATATCATCAGTGACATTACCACTGGTTGAGCTAAAGAAGCCCCTAGCCCAAAAGTGGCGTCCCCAGTAAGTTTTTCTAATTTCAGGAAATTCTTGCTGAATTTTATATGATGAACGTCCTTTAGCTGCTTTAACAAACTGACTAATGGATATATGAGGTGGAATTTCAGCCATAATATGGACATGATCGGCAGATAATATTCCATTGATGATTTTGATACCAAGATATTCTGCTACCTGAGCAATAATTTCTCTAATTCTAATCCTGAGGTTACCTGTGAGTACTTTGTATCGATACTTAGTAATCCAAACGATATGGAAGCGGTGGTAAAATACGGTGTGGCTAGACTTACTATAATCAGTCATATATATTATTCTCTATTCAGAGAATAATATATATGATAACATTAGTAAATTGAAATATTTTAGAACAAGGACTGAAGTCTTTTCCGGCTGAAGCCGGAGGTTTTAACCAAATTTTGGGACAATAAAAAAAGTTGATAGATGTATAGGTAACAAACATTTATATAACGAGGTTGATAATCTCTATAGTGCTTTATCATATTTCATATTTGAGTTTATCAAGCATTCTAATGATGACAGTGTTGTGATTGATTTATGTTATCTTAAAGATGATCGCATGGTACAAATGCTAAGTGCTCAATTTTGTACAAGAGGGATGAGTTTACCTTTGTATCAAGATGTGTTTGAAGAAGGTGAATTAAAGGGCAGAACGGTAGAATTTTTAAATAAATTAAAGAGTATAATACCTGATGGAAAAAGGGTTATTGTGATTATGGACGCTGGCTTTCATATTGAATGGTTTAAGGAAATAGAAAAACAAGGGTGGAGTTGGGTGTGTCGGGTACGACAAGGAAAAGATTTAAAATTAGCTAAGAATGAGGATTGGATATCAGTTGAAAATTTCATGCCATCAATTGGTTCAAAAACGATGGAATGTGGTACGATTCTGCTAACCAAAGCTCATAAATATTCCTGCAGAATGGTTACAACTTGCAAAGTCCCTAAGGGTCGAGTGCAGAAGGTTAGCAGGAATCGTACTAGCAGTAAAACAGCAAATGGTTCATATAACAAAGCTGCAAAAGAACCTTGGATATTGGTAACTAACTTAAGTTCTGATGAATATAAGGGAGCGGAAATACTGAGGTTATATAGCAAACGTATGCAAATAGAGGAGACGTTTCGAGTGATAAAAAGTCATCAATTTGGTCTTGCTGGAAGATATATTCGAACTTTAGATGTGAATAGATGGGGAGTTTTAATGTTACTATCTGCCATTGTTATTATAACATATTGGGTTATAGGTGTGGTAGGCTATAGCCAAGGTATGCAAAGAATTTTCCAACCTAACACAGTAAAAGATAAAAAGATTTATTCGTATTTTACCCTTGGGAAATTTATTATTGAATTTAATTATTTGCATGCCATAAAACCATTGGTAGAACCCCTGGCATCTATTATAAAGACGGAGCTTTGTCGTGCTTAATTTCGTGGGGATACATCAGATTGCAATGACGTTCCGCAATTTTTAAATTGCCATGGGGGTTTTATGCGTAAGGTAAGTTACTCATTAAATTGCTCTTTGATAATTCGATTTTCAAGGCTATTTTTTTTATCAAATAGTAATTTGATCATCTTGTTCTTTGCTGATTTAATTAATACTGACTTAATATCATCAAATTCCTGAAAATCGGCAGCTGCATTTACTGGTCTTTTATTACTTTCTAAAATTTCAAATCTTATAGTAGTGGAAAATGGTAATAACGCACCGTGCCAACGTCTTGGACGAAAAGGACAAATTGGTGTTAGACATAATACGTTTGACTCAAGTGGCAAAATAGGTCCTCCGGCAGATAAGTTGTAAGCACTGCTACCAGCTGGAGTCGCAACCATTGCCCCATCAGCTACTAATTCACTCATACGTTCAACTTGATCAATTTCAATCTTAAATTTAGCTGCTTGGTTGGTTTTACGAAATATCGAGACTTCATTAATAGCTAGGGCGGTATGGGTTTTACTATCTACAGTTTCTACTTGCGTCTCTAAAGGGTATAAATGAGAAACTATTGATTCTTGTAAATTATCTATTAATTTTTCTATAATAATTGAATTCATTAAAAATCCAATATTGCCAGAATTAATTCCATAAAAAGGAATGTTTAGGTGCATATAACGATGTATCGCATGTAATAATTCGCCATCTCCGCCAACTACAATAATTATTTCTGCTTTTTCTACTTTACAGAATTGATAAAATAGTTCAAGCTGCTTAACTAGTTCTAACGACTTCGTGGAATTGTTGTAAATAATCGCAATTTTATTTAAATCAATTTTAGTTTTTGCCAACATAAATACAATATATGGTTAATTATTAATACAAAAAAACATGAGGCTAGTACATCACTTAAAAAATGCCCCCCCATTAATATGCGACTTAACCCAATTAATGAGCCAAAAATTAAGGTAATACTGTAGATTCTTGAGAAATATATAACAGGAGCAATATACGCAAGGCTAGTTAAACTATATCCCATAGCTGCATGTCCTGATGAAAATGAGCAGTTATGTACACATTCATTAGAAATTGAAAAAGCTCTAGTAAAATTTTTGGAACCATTAAAATTTTTAATTTGCACAGGACGAGCCCTGCCGAAATGTTCTTTAAATAGATGATTCACCAATAATCCAGGACCTATTGCTGTAGATAAAATTATATAAAAGCTCCCAGAAATAATAAGTCTATTAAAAGTTTTATGCTTAACAATTAAGTAAATTAAGTGTAATAATGTTACTGTAAGTAGTAGTTTAGTTAATATTGGAATAATTTCAAACAATAATTGGACAATGCTATTGTTACGGTAGATAAATCCATCTTTACTGTCGTAGAATAAATTTGAGAAATCTATATCAAAATTAGGAAATAGTACGATCAATAATAAGACTATACCAAAGGCAAATATGTTCGCATAAACTAAATTAGTATTAATCATAGACTAAAAGCCGAAAATAAGGTATAAAAATATACTCAAACCATACATAATATAGAAGTTAACATGCCATTCAACATTAAAAACCATAAAAATGCTTTACTATTCTTACCACTTGGCGGGTCAAATGAAATCGGCATAAACGTCAATCTATATCATTATAAGGGAAAGTGGTTGATGGTTGATTGCGGTAGCGGCTTTGCTGATAACTATTTACCAGGTGTTGATATGATAATTGCTGATATTAGCTTTATCGAACAATATAAAAAAGATTTGTTAGCTTTAGTCCTAACTCACGCACATGAAGATCATTTGGGAGCAATCCAATATTTGTGGAGCAGTCTAAAATGCCCAATATATGCCACTACCTTTACTGCAAATTTTCTGAAACTTAGATTAGCTGAATATGATTTTGCTAAAACTATAAAAATTCATGAAGTAAAACCTTCAGCAAAAATAAATCTTGATCCATTCCAATTAGAAATGGTACCGCTTACCCATTCAGCTCCAGAAATGCAAGCAATTATGATACGCACAGAAGCTGGCAATGTTTTTCATACTGGAGATTGGAAGTTTGACCATGATCCTTTACTCGGTGAAAAAGCTAACAAAGATTTACTAAAATCCTATGGCGATGAAGGGGTTTTAGCTCTAGTTTGTGATTCAACTAATGTATTTAATGCGGGGACTTCTGGCTCGGAAGGAGAAGTGCATAAAAGTTTAATAGATATTATAGCAGGTTGCCCCCAAATGATTGTGGTAACAACCTTTGCTTCAAATTTGGCACGGCTTGAAACTATAATTCATGCAGGTCAGATGGCAGGAAGAAAAGTAGTGCTATCAGGAAGAAGTTTGCATAGAATTTTACTCGCAGCTCAGGAAAGTGGTTATATGAAAGATATTGCCCCTTTAATCGATGAGCGGGATGTTGCAAGATTTAAAAGGCAAGAACTTTTAATTATTGCTACTGGCTGTCAAGGGGAACCTCTAGCAGCTACTGCCAAAATGGCAAATAATAGTCACCCTAGTATCAAGTTAGCTCCTAAAGATACAGTTATATTCTCTTCAAAAATTATTCCTGGCAATGAAAAGAAAATTTTCCGTATGTTTAATATTTTCGTAAAAGCAGGAATTGAAGTGATAACTGAACGAGATCATTTCGTTCATGTTTCTGGACATCCATCAATTGACGAACTCAAGCAAATGTACGCCTTAATTAGACCTCAGATTTGCGTGCCAGTACATGGTGAACCGGTACACATACATGAGCAAGCAAAATTAGCTCGTAAAAATGGTATAAAGCATGCTATTGAAGTAGAAAATGGTAGCCTAGTATTACTTGATCCTCATAATCCACGTATTTTAACTAAAGTAACAACGGGTTATTTGGCTGTTGATGGCAATTATCTTTTACCAGCGGAATCATCAATTTTCAGAACCCGCAGACGTATGCGTGACGATGGTATAGTAGTTGCTTCTCTGATAATAAATAAGAAGGGCGAACTTACTTGTAGACCTATTTTATCTATGCCAGGACTTCTTGACTCTAATGATGATGCACAGCTAATTAATCTAATCAAAGATAATATTGCTGAAACAATAGAAATTCAGAAAAAATCAAAAGGTAATCTCCTCGATGAGCAGGTCGAAAATGCTGTAAGGTCAGCTATTCGCAAAATATTAAAACATGAAATGAATAAATCGCCTCTTATTATAGTTAATGTGGAGAAAGCTATTTGATTAGTTATCGTAGGCAGCCTTCTAGAGCGAAGCAATCCATCATTCCCGCCCACTATTGTTATTCTTAGCAATGGTCGGGAATCTGGATCCCGCACCGAAGCAGGGATGACCCAAAACAGGGTTGCTTCGTCAACCTACGGTCTTCCTTGCAATGACGTCAGTTTGCTATGGATAAATGCTAATCGGTTTAGCTGTATAGCCAATTGATGAGAAGTTGGTGATATCGTCACTCATCGCCCTAACCTGGATATTGCATGAAGGTGGTATTTATAAAAATAAAATGGCAATATCGCTTATAAGTGGTAATGGATATGTTAATTTTCACTTAAATTATGTCTAGATATGCAATTCTTCCTGATTTAAGATAGAATCCCCCCTTACCCCCATTTTTTATTGTACCGGGGACAGTACCATATTAGCTTATTCTATAGCTAATTTTTTCATAACACTATCCCATATATGTTGGTAAGGATAAGATGAAGACAACAAGAATTTAATGCTCCTAGTATTTCTAATAATTACTGCTCCAATTTTGAACAATTTTAAACGCACCGTTCCTACCAAGGCTTTAGCTAATTCAGTACCTTGTAAAAACTTATCATGTATATATTCTACTAATGTATAGGCAAGGCTTGACAAAATTAGTCTGAGTTGATTAGCCCACCATTTATGGCATGAAGTGCGATCGGCAAATAGCTCTAACTGTTGCTCTTTTATACGATTTTCCATATCTCCACGTGCACAGTAATTTTTATCATATAAATCTTCTGGCTTACCTGCTAAATTAGTTACTATATATCTTGGATTCTCACCAAGGCTAGTTACTTCTGATTTACCAACTATCTTACGATGACGACTCCAGCTATCAGCTTTATATTTAAATTCACTAAAAAAGCGTTGCTTCTCTTTGCTAATTGTGAAGGCTTCGTTAGATTGTTGCATCAATGGCTCAAGCAGCTTGTTGAGTCTAGTATTTTGGGCTATTCCGACTATATATTTTACATTATTTTCATCACACCAATCCAGCATCTGATGACGACAAAATCCACCATCACCACGAAAAATAATCTCTACTTCAGGCCACGATTGACGAAAACGCTTGACTAATAGAGATAATATTGCCCAGCTATGCTTTGCTTGATCTAGCTTTGAGCTGCGAAGATTGCTTACTAACAGCTTTTTTCCACAAAAAACATATAAAGGTAGAAAGCAATTATGACGATAATATCCATGATAAAACTTCCCCTCTTGATTGCCATAAATTTCATCATCAGTGGCATCAAAATCAAGTATTAATTGTTTCGGCACGGTTTTATGAGATTCGACAAACTTGTCAATCATCACCTTATGAGCTTTAAGAGCAAATCCACGATCTGCTTTATTTTCTAAACGGCATAAAGTAGAGCTACTAGCCATATCGTCCAGTGTGTCTATACTTGTTTGCAAAGCTGGACATTTTCTTAAATTATCGTGATCATTTAAATCTTCATAACCAAGAGCAATACCATAAATACGCTGTTTGAGCATTGTTAAAATAGTATGAGTAATTTTATCAGAATCTCGCTTATCAGGAAAAATCTTAGCCAGTTCATTAGTTAGACCAAGTCTTTTATCTGCTTCTCTTAGCAATAATACACCTCCATCGCTACTAATATTACCTCCTGTGAAATTTATTTCTATTTGACGATTTTTTACTTTCGATTGGTAAATTAATCCTGTACAATTTGTCATGGCAAAACCCTCTATGTAATCTTCTTTTAACACTGATATTATATAGTATTACAAGGGTTTTGTCTCTATTCTTTCATGCAATATTCAGGCTAGGTTCTGTGAACAAAATTTTAATTGTTTAGATTTTGAGTATTTTTAAGCGAAAATTAATAAGATTTTTGCCGGAATAGTTAGTTCTATTTCAAAAAAATCTTATAATTTGCAGCTAAAAAGAGTCGAAATCTAGTAATTTAAATTTTGTTCACAGAGCCTAGCATCAACTTCTCCTGAATTAACTATAACCAATTTTATAACCAGTAGGGAACTATGTCTACACAATCTTCTATTAATCAAACAGAGCTAGAAAAATTTAGTAAGATTTCTAGCCAATGGTGGCAGAAAGATGGAAAATTTAAAATTCTTCATCAAATAAATCCAATTCGTATTGGTTACATAATAGACAAGATAAAAGAGCATTTTAACGTGCAGGATGACATATTACCTTGTTCAAATTTAGAAATTCTAGATGTAGGATGTGGTGGGGGATTAATTACCTCGGTTCTCTGTAAACTAAATGGTATAGTTACTGGCATAGATGCCCTGCAAAGTAATATAGATATTGCAGTACAGCATGCCTCGGAACAAAATTTAAATATACAATATCTTAAATCCACTGTTGAAGAATTAGTATATTCAGATGATTTAAATAAAAAACAGTATAAGTATGATGTGGTGCTGTGTTTAGAAGTAATAGAGCATATAGATAATCCTGGTGATTTTATAAAAAACCTGGCTAGTTTAGTAAAACCAAAGGGTATGATTATAATTTCAACGATTAATCGTACGGTAAAATCCTATATGCTAGCTATTTTGATGGCAGAATACCTACTTAATTGGGTACCCAAAAACACTCATGATCATAGTAAATTTCTTAAACCATCGGAAATTTACTCGATGTTCAATGATAATAATATTGGGCTTAAAGAGCTCAAAGGCTTAACCTATAATATCGTTAATGGACGTTGGCAGTTGAGTGATGATATAGATGTAAATTATTTTGCTTACTTAACTAAATAAAGGAAAATATGACTATAATTACTAGGTTCGCTCCATCTCCTACTGGCTTTTTGCATATTGGCGGAGCAAGGACGGCGTTGTTTAATTATTTATTTGCTAAACACCATAATGGTAAGTTTTTGCTGCGAATTGAGGATACTGATCAAGCAAGATCAACCAAAGATGCGGTAGATGCTATATTTTCCAGCTTGAAATGGCTTGGTTTAAACTGGGATGGAGAAGTAGTTTTTCAGTCTAAAAGAAATGATTTATACAAAAAAGCCGCTCTGAAATTACTAGATCAAGGAAAAGCTTATTATTGCTTTACCCCCCAACAAGAAATAGATAGGCAGAGAAATAACGCCATAGCTAATAAACAACATTTTTTGTTCGAAAGTCCTTGGCGGGATGTGCCACCTTCTAATTTGCAGGAGCAGAATAATATCCCAGTTATCCGCCTGAAAGCCCCAAGAACTGGGCAAACAATTATTCATGACGCTTTACAAGGAGATGTTACTATTGAAAATTCGCACCTTGATGATATGGTATTGTTACGTAGTGACGGTACTGCTACCTATATGTTAGCGGTAGTGGTGGATGATCACGATATGCAGATTAGCCATATTATCAGGGGGGATGACCATTTAACTAATGCGGCTCGTCAAAAAATACTTTATCAAGCTTTTGGCTGGTCTGTACCACATATGGTACATATACCGTTAATACACGGAACTGACGGAGCAAAATTATCTAAAAGACATGGGGCTCTTGGAGTAAAGGCTTACCAAGATATGGGGTATTTACCTGAGAGTTTGTGCAATTATTTACTAAGATTAGGCTGGAGTCATAAGGATGACGAGATTATTTCAATATCCCAAGCTATAGAATGGTTTAACCTTGATGGGCTAGGTAAATCGCCAGCTCGTCTTGATTTTGCCAAAATGGATAGTTTAAATTCTCATTATTTACGTCAGCTTGATGACCAAACATTAACAGAAATGACTTGTAAGAGTTTACAAGAAAATTATCAAGTTACTGAGAAAGAAAAGGAATATATTAGGCAAGCAATGCCAAGTTTGAAAATAAGAAGTACCAATTTAGTTGAATTAGCAAAACTAGCTAGGATTTATTTGATTAATGTTCCTATTATTTACTCTGAGGAAGCTAAAGAACTAATCAATAATTGTGATAAAAATTTGTTGGATCAAGTTATAAAAGAATTGGAGAATTTAACAAATTTTGATAAAGACTCAATTCAAATAAAATTTAAAGAAATTGCCAAGCATAATAATATTAAACTTGCAGATATCATGTCACCCATTAGGTCTTTAATGACAGGTATGATTACTTCTCCAAGTGTTTTTGAAATTATTGCTATAATTGGTAAAGAAAATGCTATTGCTAGGTTATTGTATAATGACGCTAAGGAATGAGGGAAATGATACATATATTCTACAACCTAGTTGGAACCTATACTATTACGAGAATTTTAGGTAATTATGGCACAGCTAAAGGAATTGCTTATTTTATAGAGGATAAAGAGCCTCTATATTCAAAATATCCATGTATATTATATAGAGAAGAACTTGATGTCAACTATCACGGTAGTAGTACTAAGGTAAAAGCCTTTAAGGAATATATATACTCTCTAGAACAAGACAAAATTGTAAAGTACTTTGTTAATGAGAATAACAATACTTTATTTTACCAAATGCATTTTATCTCTAATAATCCTTGCCAAGTTGAAGCTACCCATCAATGTAACTTAGATATTTATCAAGCTAGTTACATATTCTTAAATGAAGATTCTTTTGACTTGAGTTATAAGATTTCAGGACCTAATAAAGATTATACCATCAAAACTAGTTTTATTAGGCTTTGAGGCTTGCAATATCTTCCAACGTCATTGCGAGACCACGCAAGTAGGTCGTAGCAATCCATTTTTGGTTATAGTCAATTGATGAGAAGTTGGTGACGTCGTCACTCAATGCTCGCCTATTACTTATAGGCGTCGCTCCATCGTTCCTAGCCCCAAATTCTCCTGAATTAACTATACTTTTATGGATTGCTTCATCGGCTTCGCCTTCCTTGCAATGACGTCAGTTCTAGCTTCTTCTATTACCAAAGAATCTTAAAAGATATAAGAACAAATTGATAAAGTCTAAATATAAGCTAAAAGCAGTCATTATAGACATTTTTTGTCCTAATTCTCCACCACCAGACATAAAATACATCGACTTAATTTTTTGAGTATCCCATGCAATAAGCCCCATAAATACAGCAACCCCAATTAGAGATGTTGCAAAATATATAGCGGAACTTTGTAAGAACATGTTAACCAAAGATACAATGATAAGACCAAACACTCCCATAATAAGAAACGAGCCAATTGAAGTCAAATCTCTATTGGTACTGTAGCCATAAAGACTCATTGCTCCAAAGACAGATGAGCAAATGAAGAAAGTCCGAGCAATTGACTCTCCAGTATAGATAAGCCCAAGAGAGGCTAAAGACATACCAGTTAAAGCAGCATAAACCCAAAACAATACTTTAGTAGTTTCTAAACTCATCTTGCCAAAGCCCATAAAGAAGTACAAAGCAATCCCCAAAGGAGAAATCATTATCAACGTTCCCAAACCAGTATTGCCTATAAATTGTCCATTTGGTGCAGTCTGAAATAAAAGCCTGGTCAATGGATCAAATGATATAGTAGCAATAGCTGTTACTCCAGTTAGCACAAGAGCTAAAGCCATATAATTATAGACTTTTAGCATGTATTCTCTCAGTCCTGCATCATATGTTTTCTGAGTGGCGGTAAAAGTTTTTGTATAATCAACCATAAGAAACCCCATGAATATGTTATTATCTCTATATAATATAGTATAGGATGCAAACCTTTTCTTTTCAAGAAGAAAATTCTAAAATAAAAATTTAGTTTTAATCAAGTAATTTATTTACATAGTACAAATATCTAGCTATTTTACTGATTAGACATATTTAGCCTCTGTGGTGGAATGGTAGACACAGTAGACTCAAAATCTACAGCCCCAAAGGCGTGCTGGTTCAAGTCCGGCCAGAGGTACCAATAAATAGACTTACCTAGCATAAGTTTAATAACTCTCAAAATCTATGTTAAATAAATAATTTTTAAAATAATCTTGTATACTCATTAATGTTTCGTGTATAAATTAAGTTTAAAAAACTTATCAAGTTCCATGATGAAATTAGCAAAATTATTATTTTATACAATCACTACCTGCTTAATCCTATCCGGTTGTAAAACTAAGAAGACGGATGAAGACTTAATAGTTCCAGCTCCAGAATTATACAATGATGGTCTTATTTTACTGGAAAAGCAACAATATTTGAAAGCTGCCGAAGAATTTTCGAGGATTTTTTATCAAGATCCTGGTAATAAAATGACTCCTCAAGCTGAGTTGATGCAGTCATATTCTTTATTCCTCGGAGGTCAGTATGAAGAAGCAGTAGATGTACTGGATAGCTTTATTAAGCTTCATCCAATGCATGAAGATATTGCATATGCCTATTACCTAAAGGCATTATCCTATTATATGCAAATCTCGAATGTACAACTTGATCAATCAAGAACCTTTTTAGCCAAAAAGAGTTTTGAAGATGTGATAAAACTCTTCTCAAAAACAAAATATTCAATTGATGCAGCTTTAAAAATCGATTTAGTAAATGATCATTTAGCTGGTAAAGAAATGGATGTAGGTCGTTATTATCTCATGCAGAATAACCCCATAGCTGCTATCAATAGATTCCAGCTTATTGTCGATAATTACCAAACTACATCACATATACCAGAAGCACTTTATCGCTTAGTGGAAAGTTATTTAATGCTAGGGCTTAGCAATGAAGCAAAAAAATATGCCGCGGTACTCGGTCATAACTATCTGGACAGTACTTGGTATAAATATTGTTACTTACTAGTTAATAACTCAATGATAGGTAAGCCACTAGTTTGACTAGTGAGACCATCAAGGCTTGGCCTTTAGATTTAGTATAAAATAAAAAGTTATCATATATAACTTCTTTGGCTTGACGGTCAAAGGAGAAAATATATGACAACATACGAAAGTTTAAATCATTCTAAATGGGATTGCAAATATCATATTGTGTTTATTCCAAAGTGTCGTAAAAAAGAATTGTACGGGAAGGTTAGAAAATATCTTGGGAACGTATTCCATGAGTTAGCTTTTCAACGTGGGAGCAAGATCATAGAGGGGCATATGGTACAAGATCATGTGCATATGCTCATCAAGATTCCTCCTAAATATTCTGTAGCTGAAGTAATAGGCTATATCAAGGGGAAAAGTGCTATAGCCGTTGCTAGGCAGTTTGGTGGACGAAAACGTAATTTTAATGGAGAAAAGTTGTGGGCTAGAGGTTATGCGGTCTCAACTGTAGGATTTGAAGAGAATCAGATCAAACACTACATTAAGAATCAAGAGCAACTTGATAGTTTAGGCTCTGACGAATCAGGAGAATTTTAATTAACAATGGCAGCCCTTTGGGCTGCTCATAACCGTCAAGCCCCTCGCTTTGCGAGGGCGTTCTGACTCTTTAAAAGAATGAAATATAATGTTACAAAGTCTTTCGGTTAAGAACTTTATTCTGATAGACGAATTGGAGATAGAGTTTGAAAAAGGACTATGTATAATTACCGGAGAAACCGGAGCTGGCAAGTCTATTTTGCTAGATGCAATTTTGTTCTCTTTAGGTAACAAATTCTCTGATAATGTAATAAAACATGGGAGTGATTATTGTTCGGTTGCTACGACCTTCACTCTCAATAATGATTTAAAAAAGCTTTTAGAGCAATTTAATATTGAGTATGACCAAGAATTACTAATAAAACGTATCCAAAAATCTAACAACCGCAAAAAATTTCTTATCAATGATCAAGTAGTGACGGTAAATACTTTGCAACAAGTAGCCGATTATTTATTTGAACTTCATGGGCAAAACAGCCATACTTCCCTTCTTACTCCCTCCTCTCATATTAACATTCTAGACGATTATGGAGAGCTTGTAAATTTAAGAGCTGAATTATCAAAGCATTTCGATATTCTACAGGCAACTACCAAAGAAATCAATAAAGTTACCAGAGATAAAGATGCTATAGAACAAGAAATAGATTATTTAACCTTTGTTACCAAAGAATTAGAAGCTCTTGATTACCAAACAGGAGAAGAAGAAAAGCTTGTTACTATAAGGTGTAGTTTACAAAACCGTGATAAAGAAATACAAGTGACCCAAGATATATTATCATATCTTGAAGTTCCTGAAATTAATAAGTCAATTAATAATGCTCAACGTTTGATAAACCGTAACTTACAGCAAAGCGAAGAATTTGCCTCTATTTCATTAAATTTAGATGATTGCTATAATAGCTTAGAAGAAGCACGTATAAAATTACAGAATATTATTAATAACATTGATAGAAATGAATTTAACTTAGACGAAGTGGAAGAAAGGCTATTTAAAATTCGTGATATAGCACGAAAATATAATATTTCTTGCGATAAAATACCTGAATTTCTTGATAATTCTAACCAACAATTAAATATCCTTAAGAATAAAATCAATAATGCTAAAACATTAGATATAAATAAGCGAACAGAATATAAAAAATATTTTGAACTAGCTGAAGCTTTATCATACAAGCGTTCTATTAGTGCAAAAAATCTAGAATTAGCTGTGCAAAAAGAGCTTGAACAGCTTAAAATGGAAAAGGCGATTTTTAAAGTAGAAATAGCACCTAAAAATAATCCTGCTAACAACCAAGCTAATAATAAAAATTTTGCAGAACTAAACGTTGGAGAGCAATTTTCAGGAGAAATTAAGCAAAACCCGGAAGGTATAACTAGTCAGAAACTGTTATGCAAAATGTCTGATGGTATTGATAATGTGCGTTTCGTTGCCTCAACCAACCCTGGCATAAAACTTGCACCTATTGATAAGATTGCTTCTGGTGGTGAATTATCAAGGTTTATGTTAGCACTAAAAACTTGTCTTTTTGATAAATCACTGAAAGACATTATTATTTTTGATGAGATAGATACCGGAATTGGTGGTATCGTGGCCGATAAAGTTGGAGAAAAACTTAAAAAGCTTAGCTCTATTGCCCAAGTGGTTGTTATTACTCACCAACCTCAAGTAGCAGGTAAAGCAGATCAGCATATTATCGTCAACAAACTACAATTGGATGAAACTACTAAAATTACGGTAAAAAGCCTGAATCTTCAGGAAAGACAAGCTGAGCTTGCCCGCATGATTTCAGGAAAATCCATTACCGATGCGAGCTTAAAAGCAGCTAAAGAGTTGCTTAAGCCTTAGGCTCTGTGAACAAAATTTTAATTGTTTAGATTTCGACTCTTTTTAGCTGCAAATTATAAGATTTTTTTGAAATAGAACTAACTATTCCGGCAAAAATCTTATTAATTTTCGCTTAAAAATACTCAAAATCTAAACAATTAAAATTTTGTTCACAGAGCCTAGGAGGCTGTGCCACACAAGTGAGTGTTCACGGAAAAAAAGCTAAAGTACAAGACGTCATTGCGAGAAGGCGTAAGCCAAGAAGCAATCCATTTCTAATTACTTTCCTGGATTGCTTCGTCGCTACTAAAGTAGCTCCTCGCAATGACGCTTGGTGAGCAGATTTGTTATTCATAAGAAAATAGCAAAAAAAATGTAGGGTGCTATGACCTTTCTTAAGCAACAACTTTTTTCTTATTTATTTTTTTAGTGTTTACTTGAAGTTTTTCTTTAATTCTAGCTGCTTTACCACTTAGGTTTCTTAGGTAATAGAGTTTAGCACGACGTACTACACCATATTTTACAACTTCAATTGCATGTACCATCGGTGAGAAAATCATAAATCGTCTCTCTACGCCTTCACCATGACTGACCTTACGAACTACGCAAGAAGAGGCAACTCCACTATTTCTTCTAGCAATTACCACGCCTTCATATACTTGCAGCCTCTCTAGTAATTTTTCCTTACCATCTTTCTCAACTGTTCGGTCAATTATCTTTACAGTAACCTTTACAGTATCTCCCGCCTTAAAATCAGGAATTTTTTTATTTTCGGTTAGTTTTGCAATTTGCTGTTGTTCAAATTGCTCAATAATATTCATCGCTTTAAACTCCTATAAAATTTAATAAATATGGTCTACGTTTTTTAGTAATCTCCATAGACTGATTACTTTTCCAATCTCTAATTAACTGATGATTACCAGACAACAAAACACTTGGAACTTCTCTATTTTTCCATTTTACTGGTCTTGTATATAAAGGGCATTCAAGCAATCCAGCAAACTCACCATTTTTCTCAAAAGACTCTGATTGCAATGTATCTTGATTTGCTAATACATTCGGAAGTAATCTAATCAAGCAATCAAGAATAGTAAGGGCTGCCACCTCGCCACCAGATAGAATATAATCCCCTATACTAATTTCTCTAACATTATACTCTTCAATTATACGTTCGTCAATCCCTTCAAATCGCCCACATAAAATTATTATTTGTTTTTCTTGTATAATTTGATGAGCAATATTTTGGTTAAATAATTTTCCTCTTGGTGATGGGTAATATATTGGGGTATTAGGGCTTGAAGACAAAACATTATCTAAACAGCTACCAAGTACATCCGGACGCATTATTAGCCCGCTACCACCACCATAAGCCTCATCGTCAACATTTTTATGCTTAGTTAACCCGAAATCTTTTATATTAACCACATTATAAGACCAAATACCTTTTTTTAAGGCTTGCCCTGCAAGGGAATATTTCAAAGATCCAGGAAACATTTCTGGAAATATGGTTAATATTGATGCGTGTAATGAAGACATTTTATAAATATGATGATTTTTAAAACAAAAAAATTGATTTGAGTTATATTATAGTCTATATAATTAAACAATATCAATCTAACTATAGTCAATTGATAAGAAATTGGGGGCTTTGTCACTTGTCGCTCGCCTATTACTTATGGGCATCGCTCCTAGCCCCAATTTCTCCTGAATTGACTATAACACTTAAGTACTAGGAGATTTTCGTTATCTTCGCCTCCTAGGCTCTGTGAACAAAATTTTAATTGTTTAGATTTTGAGTATTTTTAAGCGAAAATTAATAAGATTTTTGCCGGAATAGTTTAGTTCTATTTCAAAAAAATCTTATAATTTACAGCTAAAAAGAGTTGAAATCTAGTAATTTAAATTTTGTTCACAGAGCCTAGTACTTATTTTGATTTTTATCATTTATTCGGGGCATAGCGCAGTCTGGTAGCGCATCTGGTTTGGGACCAGAGGGTCGGGAGTTCAAATCTCTCTGCCCCGACCATCACTTATCACCTTTCCAGAGTTTTTTTGCTCTTACTAAAAATCTTGAATAATTAGAGAGAAGTTGGGGACGTTGTCATTAGTCACTCCTGCTACCCAATTCCCCTAAATTGACTATATATATAAATGGAGCTATAGTTCATTTTTGCAATGAGGCTTTAATAGCTCTTCCAGACTTCCGCAGTTTTTATTAAGAGGAAGTCCTACAAGCCTTAGTTTGTAAGGGTTGTAGATTTTTAGACACAACATTATTTGCTTATTTTAGATATATTTATAGCATAAGAAAAACCAAAATCAACAATAAACTGTTTGCTAGGCACAACAAACCGCCTGAAAAAATCATTTCCCAGCTCTATGGCTCCTCCATATCCTCTCTTCCCATCTTTCAACATTTTCTTGCGGAAGTTGGGAGGAAATTTGAATATATCCGAGTCACAACATCTATCTTTAAACACAACATCTATCTTTAAACGCAAAATTTGTCATATATGGACGAGTGAATTTGTCAACAAAGAAAATAAAAAAATAGAGCCACAAAGGAAGCGGTCATATATTCGGCATCGAGTGCCATAATGGTTTCTGCATTCTTATAAATATCCTTGAGTGACCTCTCATTCCCACGGCTTCTAGAGCCTCGACATAATTACGGATTTTGTTCAGAATACTTATTCATTAACTCTTTAACTTTCGTTCTCTTTATTGTTGCTAATCTTTACTCGCAATATTTATCAATTACCAATTTTTATTTAGTTGACATAGTTTTTTCTTTTTTCCAACTAAACTAATTTGCAGCATACTCGCTACCATTGGTGACTACTGCATAAGCAATCCTTGCTAACTTATTTGCTAAACCAACACATATAATATTATATGATTTATTTTCAGCAAATTTCTTCACTGCCCACTGCACTAGTTTATCTTTCGATTCCTTATCACTTTTTGCTCTTATTGCTATTGTCCTTGCGGCTTGAATCAACATAGTTCTGGCATATCTATCTCCCTGTTTGGTAATCCCCCCTAAAACTATCTTAACCTGAGTTTGACGTAAGCACCAAACAAAATGCTAAGCATTATGTAATAACATAAACAAACTGTTGGTGGTGAGATATGGTAAAAATAAAACCTTCTTTCAAACCAGTTTGTTAGAAAGAATATTTGAAAAGTAAGAAGGGAGGGATTATAAAGTTCTCGAATAATAACAACAAAATTGGAGAATATATTATGATCCCTCTTACGGAGATTTTCTGCTTAATTGATGATTTTTGCAAGCATTTTGATACGGAGCAAAATAAATATATATTACCAAATCCTAACCGTAAGCGTAAAGTAGTTTGCAGTATAGGACTCTCAGAGATTATTACTATTATAGTAATGTTTCACTTGAGTCACTACCGTACCTTTAAAGATTTTTATTTATGCTGCCTATGTCAAAGTTATAGAAAGGAATTTCCAAAACTTGTGAGCTATAGTCGTTTTGTTCAGTTAATGCCAATGAGCTTCATGCCCATGGTATTACTGCTAAAAAGCCTATCAGGAAAACAAACTGGTCAATATTATATCGACTCTACTAAACTTCCTGCTTGCCATAATTTAAGAATTAATAGACATAAAGTATTCAAAGACTATAATGGTTCCAATATTTTGGACAGAAAAATAAGAAAAATGAGATAGAATTCTTTAGCAAACAAGGAGAGCTAGAGATGAAAAAACAAGTAAGGCAATATAGTGCTGAGGAGAAAGCCAAAATTGTCATAGAAGCAATTAAGGGAGAGCTAACAATAGCCCAGATAACCAGTAAGTATGGTGTTCATGCAACACAGATCAGTAACTGGAAAAAACAAGGTCTTGAGTTGTTAGTACAAGGTTTTAAGAATAAAACACAGAGTGCTGATCCAAATCAGCAGGGGTTAATCAAGAATCTATATGAGCAAATTGGTCAGTTAAGCGTTGAGTGTGACTGGCTCAAAAAAAAATCTGCATTGTTTGGAATTAAAGGTTAGGTGTAATATGATAGAGCCTAATCATAATAAGTTAACAATTGTACAACAGTGTAAGTTATTGGATATTAGCAGGTCAACCTATTACTATCAACCTACTGGTATTAGTGAACAAGATATCAAGATTATGGCAATAATTGATGAGACCTATACTATGCATCCATATTATGGTATGCGGCGGATGGCTAAATATTTACAAGCCCAAGGTTTTTCGGTAGGTCGTAAAGCTGTTAGACGTTACTACAAGATAATGGGTCTTGAAGCTGTTTATCCTAAAATAAATTTAAGCAAGAGGAATCAAGCGCATAAAATATATCCTTATTTACTAAAAGGATTAGAAATAGTATTGCCAAACCAGGTTTGGAGTGCAGATATAACGTATATAAGACTGAGCCAAGGGTTCGTATATTTAGTAGCTATTATTGACTGGTATAGTCGTTATATTCTAAGTTGGCGAATCTCCATTAGTTTGGAAAGTGAATTTTGTGTAACAGCCCTTGAAGACGCTATAGAAAAATATGGTATGCCAAAAATATTTAATACTGATCAAGGAGTACAATTTACCTCGGAGAATTTTATTAGTATGCTAAAGCTACATAATATCTTGATTAGTATGGATGGTAAGGGACGAGCCTTAGATAATATTTTTATTGAACGTTTTTGGCGATCATTAAAACAGGAAAAAATTTATCGGATTATTTTAACAACAGTAAAGGAGGCAAAGACAGCAATTAACGAATATATGGACTTTTATAATAGACAAAGGATGCATCAAGCTTTGGATTATAAAACTCCAGAATGTGTATATTTTGAAAAAAATATTGTATAAAAACAACAATTTAATTTTTGTGAATTATATCTCTTATTTATCTAAATTTTTGTCTAGACAAAGGGGACCACCTTAGACATAGCAAAAAGAGGTAAGACTTCCACTGGGTGGTTCTTTGGTTGTAAGCTACATATTGTCATTAACAGTTGTGGAGAGATTATGAGTTTTTCTTTAACTCCAGGAAATGTTGATGATAGAGCAGTGGTAGAAAATTTAGTAGATAAATTACAAGGCTGGCTTTTTGGTGATCGTGGGTATATCAGTAAAAAACTCACTCAATCCCTTGCTAATCAAGCTTTAGAACTAATAACAAAAATTAAAAGTAATATGAAAGAAAGAATAATAGATCCTATTAAAAAGCGGTTTTTAAATAAAAGGTATATTATTGAAACCATTAACGATCAACTAAAAAACCTTTGTCATATAGACCATACAAGGCATAGATCTGTTATGAATTTTCAAACTAACGTATTAGCTGGACTGCTTGCCTATGTTTTTAAGCCTAATAAAATTTCTGTAGCTTTTGGAAAATTAAACAATCTCAACCTTCCTCTTACATCAAACTGAGGTTATCTTATCTCCTGAGCTATGTTGCTTTGGTACCAAACCAAGCGAAGCAGCAAAATCCCTCGGGGTTGGATAACTTTCCATTGGGGCTACACTCAAACAACTAGCATTGATTGCTCCAATGCCAAAAATTGTCTGCAACCTAGTAGCTTTCTCACTTTGCTTATTATTACTGATAATCAGCTTTTCTAAAGTTTTCTCTTTGTTACACAAATCCTCAATTTCTTCACATTCTAAAAGTAAAATTGCTTGTATCCCAGAATTTATATAACCTTTACTATACGCTAACTCTACCTCCAACCTACATGATTTGCAAAATTTATTTTTACCTAATTTTGTATTATAGCCATATTCACATAAACTTGATATTACAGAATTAGTTTTTTGCACACGGTCTCTGATCGTATTATACCAATTGCAATAATTAACGCAGTGGTGTAAAATGGGTTTTTAACTGATAAAGGTACTCAAATGGCTAGGTTAATATTACCACAAGGTTTTCATGGTCATGATTTTATAAAAATGATGAAACATGAGCCGCATGGTCGAAATCGTATACGTTTATTGGCGATGTATCACCTTCAATTAGGCAAATCTTTAAAAGCCATATCTGAAATAGTGAAGTCACACTGGAAAACTGTGCAATCATGGCTCAGAAGATTTAGGAATCATGGTTTTGAAGGATTATTTGAATCACAAAGAAGCGGCGCCCCTAGGAAGATTAACACTATACAAGAGTCTGCTCTTTTTGATAAAATCAATACGCTCAGTGAAAGTAAAACTGGTGGGTATATAACTGGAAAGGAGCTACATATCATGTTACTTGAGGAATATGGTGCTAAATGCGCTTTAAAAACAGTCTACAATACTATGCACCGCCTTGGTTTTAGCTGGATTACTTCTCGTTCAATGCATCCAAAGTCAAATCAAGAGACTCAAAATACATATAAAAAAACTTCCCAGACATGTTAACAAAATTATTACCAAAAAATATCGATAGATGTAAAGTTGATATATGGTCTCAGGATGAAACTCGAGTTGGGCAACAAGGTAGCTTAACTCGTATATGGGCTAAGCGTGGCACTAGACCCCGTAAAGTTCGGCAACAGCAATTCATTTCAACATATATTTATGGAGCTGCTTGCCATGATACAGGAGAAGCTTTTGCATTAATTTTACCATATGCAAACACACAGGCAATGAATAAATTCTTAGAAGAGCTTTCTCGCAGTATTCAAGGCAACCGACATATAGCTTTACTAACGGATAATGCAGGTTGGCACACAGCCAAAAAACTAACTGTGCCAAGCAATATCACTTTGATACCGCTTCCGCCCTATGCACCGGAACTTAATGCAATGGAACAAGTTTGGGAATGGATCAAAAATCATTTCTTGTCTAACCAATGTTATGGTGTATATGAAGATATCGTCACTATGGCTTGTTACGCTTGGAATCAATTTGCTCATAATGTAGATTTAGTAAAATCAATTATGTATAGAGACTGGATAAACACACCGTGTTAATTATTGCAATTGGTATAACACCATGGGCATGAAGCTCATTGGCATTAACTGAACAAAACGACTATAGCTCACAAGTTTTGGAAATTCCTTTCTATAACTTTGACATAGGCAGCATAAATAAAAATCTTTAAAGGTACGGTAGTGACTCAAGTGAAACATTACTATAATAGTAATAATCTCTGAGAGTCCTATACTGCAAACTACTTTACGCTTACGGTTAGGATTTGGTAATATATATTTATTTTGCTCCGTATCAAAATGCTTGCAAAAATCATCA
This sequence comes from Rickettsia endosymbiont of Oedothorax gibbosus, assembly GCF_936269705.1. NCBI lineage: Bacteria > Pseudomonadati > Pseudomonadota > Alphaproteobacteria > Rickettsiales > Rickettsiaceae > Rickettsia > Rickettsia endosymbiont of Oedothorax gibbosus. Next base: position 457,793 of record NZ_OW370493.1, on the reverse strand, counting down.
ATTAAGCAGAAAATCTCCGTAAGAGGGATCATAATATATTCTCCAATTTTGTTGTTATTATTCGAGAACTTTATAATCCCTCCCTTCTTACTTTTCAAATATTCTTTCTAACAAACTGGTTTGAAAGAAGGTTTTATTTTTACCATAGCTCACCACCAACAGTTTGTTTATGTTATTACATAATGCTTAGCATTTTGTTTGGTGCTTACGTCAAACTCAGGTTATAATAGTGAAGCTAGAAAATTGCTACAATTTACAGGTAATGCTCCAATTACAGTCAACAGATATGTAAAGAAAACGCTACGTTGTAATGCTTGTGATTATATAGTTATGAACAATAAAAATATCAACAAATGGACAAATAGTAGCAGAAGTGCAATAGTGTTACAAAAGACCTATGGCACTCCTTTCTACCGTTTATCTAGGCTGCAAAGTTTAAGTGGTGTTCCTGTGGCATATAGCTCGCTCTGGCAACAATATTTAGATGTTTGGCAAGAAGGTGGTGGAGCTGAAATTTACGGGGTATTATTGGAAATGGCTGCTGAATGTAGTTCACTGAACCTTGATGATACTAGAGCTAGGATTTTAGAAATTACTATAGCCAATAAGAAATTACGTACTCAAAATAAGAAAGGACGCAGCTGTTATACTACTACAATATGTGCTAAGACTGCAAATAATGAGGTGATAGTTTTATATTTTACCGGTAATAGGCATGGTGGAGAAAATATAGGTAACGTACTAAAGAATCGTAAGAATAGAACAGATTCTATCCAATTAATGACTGACGCAAGTAATAATAATAACCCGGTATTATCAGAAGCAGATCAAGAATTACTGGCAATAATAGTGATGATCAATTGTTTGTCACATGGTCAGAGAAAATTTACAGAGAATGAACTATATTACCCTGAAGAATGCGGATATTTTCTCAAACAAACACGAGGGATTTACCACAATGAACATCAATGTAAAGAGATGAGTCCTGAAGAAAAACTTTGGTATCATCAGGAACATAGCGGTAAATATATAGAAAACATATATAACAAAATAGACGAATTATTTAACGACAAGAAAGTTGAGCCTAATAGTAGGCTTGGACAAGCTATGAAATATTGGATAAATAATAAAGAAGGTTTGACTCAAAATGCCAGTTAGCAATCTTGATAATAATTGGGCTGAGAGATCACTGCGTACCATTATTTTACAAAGGAAGAATTCATTATTCTTTAAAACAATCAATAGTGCTGAGATACATAGTGGTCTGTATAGTATAGTAAAGACTTGTAGTGAGAACGAGATCAATGCCTTTAAATATTTAAATTGGCTACAAGAGCAGAGTAGCAAAGCAAAGAAGAGTCCTGCGAATTATACGCCTTTTGCCTATGCAAGATATATGAATAATACGGAATTAATCGAGACAGCAGCTTAAACGACAGGAAGCCAATCATTAGAGAATTTGGCAGAACTAGGATCACCATTATGAATAAGAATGTGTAAGGTTCTATAACAAATTTGATAAGATGAATTATCAGATGGGAAAAGTTTTGCGGTAAATTTACCTTTGGATAGGCGTTTAGAGCATAGCCAAAAGCCTTGACCGTCAAAGGACAAAATTTTAATGGCAGTTCTGTTTTTATTATAGAATAAAAACAAGGAACCATTAAGAGGGTCAGAAGAAAGTTTTTGTCTACAAACAGCGATTAAGCCATCGATACCCTTGCGAAAATCGATGGCAATAGTGGTAACAAAAATAACTGACGCCGGGGTTAGTTGCAACATAAAAATGTCTGAATTATGGTTTTTGGTTCTAGTGTTTGGATAATAAGTTTGGTACCATTTGGTTTAATAATGTGACAAGTATAGTGATTTTGTTTGGGGGCAGCTACAGGATCGGTATCTATAGAATATAATAGTTGAAATGGGAGAAAATTAATATTTTGTTGTAGAGCTTGATTTGAAGTTGAGACAGGAGAAGTTTTGAGGGTAGGCTCATGGGCTTTTTTAATTGAACTGATTGTTGCTTTATTAATATTAAGATGTTTAGCTATCTCTTGGTAAGAATAATGATGGAGTAATTGGTAAACTAATTCCTTTAGATGGTTTGGTATAGGATCAAACTTATTAGTTTTAGTTTGACGCCAGGCTTTAAATTGCTGAGCTACTTGCTCAATAGTAATTGATGGTATTTGCATAGTATGGAATCCAAATGTATAAAAAATTCATACTAGCAAAAACATTAGATAAAGTTATGCAGTTTTGCTGCAGGTATACCCTATACTCTAAGGCTTTAACATCACTAAATATTCTTTCAATGGTTAAAGTTCTTAAACCTTTTGTAAGACGAATTTTATGATCCATTTTTAATGGAATAACAAACTTTAGATGGTTATTTATCAGAAAGTCCAACCATTCTTTATTCATAAATTCTCTATCAGCAAGCAAATATTTTATTCTTTCAACGCCAAAATTATTAATAAATTTCTGTAAAAATTCCTTCATAAATTCTGCAGAACACCCGCCACCATGCGACAAAGTCTTCCAGAATATTGGCACCGATATTTTACCAATTACCATTACTAAAAATAAAATATTAATATCGGATTTACCAAATTTCCAACTTGTCCTATCCATTGCTACGACATAATTTTTTGAAGCAAAAAAGCTTAATAGCAAATAGCCAACCTTCATATAATCAAAATTAAAATCTTTTAAAAAACGATAAATTCTATGAGTTTTTGACGTCGCTTTAGCATCACCTAAAATACCAAGTGCTAAACCTTTTTGATAAATTGAGCTGCCCGTCAGCAAACTAATTACCATACCAACCAAACATTTTAATCTTGATTTATTTCCGTCTATATATAAAATCAATTCTTGAAGTATTATATTATGCATTTTGTTATAAAAATACCTACCTTATACTACTTCACACCACTCTAAATCAACCATTCTTCTTCATCTTCTCAAAATTGTAGGGTACTATAAGCGAATTCCTACATTTGGACTTTGGACAAAATACCCTATTTTTTTACAAAATAGTAAGTTTTATAAAAACTAGTATTTTTAGCTAACTTTTTAAAAAGTTTATCAATCTATAGTTAATATTTTTGCAATCTCAAGTAAATTACTTTATATCTCATATAGATTATAAGTTGCTAAATATAGGCTAAATTATTTTGTCCAAAGTCCAACTACATGTTTTATCATATTTTTTAATAAGGCAAGCAATAATAGTACCCATTTTTAGGAACTAAGCACAATAACTCATGACCTCCAAACTGGATTTTCTTAACCGAATGCCATTGATAGGTGTGGTAGGCTATAGCCAAGGTATGCAAAGAATTTTCCAACCTAACACAGTAAAAGATAAAAAGATTTATTCGTATTTTACCCTTGGGAAATTTATTATTGAATTTAATTATTTGCATGCCATAAAACCATTGGTAGAACCCCTGGCATCTATTATAAAGACGGAGCTTTGTCGTGCTTAATTTCGTGGGGATACATCAGATTGCGAGGAGACCTTAGGTCGACGAAGCAATCCAGAAAAGTGATTAGAAATGGATTGCCACGCCACCTACGGTGGCTCGCAATGACGGTTTCTACTTTATTTTCTTAAACTGACGCCTATGTACTCCATCGTTCCTACTACCAAATTCCCCTGAATTGACTATAGATGCCCTTGTGTGTTCCCTATAGTTCACGACCCCATTTGTTTCATTTTGTTTTTCTTGATAGCATAGCTAATCATCTCATCAATAACATTGTCTTGTATGGTTCTTGCAATATCCTTCTCATTTTTTTTCTGAATTTCCTGGTTTTTTTTCTTATCAATTTTCTTTGATTTTATATAAGCAAAATACGCCTTATCTTTTGACTGAAAAACTGGAGTATTGGAGCCAATATTAGTCCGGAAAATTGCTGATAATAATTCTGCTGGTAGCTGATGATTATTATGAATTTCAGACCTAGAAAAAGCTGTAGATTGGCTAGTAATAACTTTCAAAAATTCTTTATTCTTAGTTGGGGTGTACTCTTTAGCAATAGTTTCTATGGTTTTTAAATTTAGACCTTTTAAATATTGTTCATTCCATAGTTTTTGCACTTGCTCTTTAACTACCGAGAATTCTTGCACTTTGCTTGGTTGAATAGACTTAATCTCAACCAATATAAAAGCTCCTTTTTCAGTTAATTCTATTGGATATGATAATTCCCCTTCTGCAAGATCAAAAATACTGTCCGCATTTTGGGCAATATCAATTTTATTAACTGCTAAATCCTGATAACTTATAGACTCTAAATTTTGTATGGGTAATTCATATTTCCCAGCAATTTCTGTTAAACTTGAGCCAGATGCAACATCATCTTCTAGATTTTTAATCATTAATAGTTTCAATTCTTCTGCTTTTTGTTGTTGCAGTAATTCGTTAACTTGTTTTTTGACCTCGCTAAACTTTTTATTAGCAAATTCTTCTTTGTTGTCCTGATAAAAATTTAATAACTCCTCATCATTATTATGAACTTTTTGGCATAACATTTCACTTGATATTTTTACATAAGACAAATTACGTTTTTCCGGTACTTCAAACAATGTTAGGTTATTTTGGTATAAATCTTCTAACTGTGATATGGTTGGAGGAGTTATTACTAAGTCTTTAGATTGACGTCGTAGATCAATTTGTACAAGTTCTACATCTCTTGTTTCAGCTATGTAATCTACAATATTTTTGACCATTATCTTTGGTGTAGGAAATGATTCTATAAAAATGCTAATTAGAAGATTCATTAAAGTATGTTCTTTAATGTCAAACAAATAATCTTCTTCATTAATGTAAGAATTTTTTAAAAAACCTTTAAATCTCTCTATGTCAAATAGACCTTGTTCATTCTTAAAATTAGGATTTTCCTTAATTAACTCGATCACAGTATCATCAGTTAAATCTAAATTATAATAGCCAACTAAATAGTTGATAATACGGTTATTGATAAGTTTTTTAATAATAAAATTATCAATATTTAACTGTTTTATATCTTCTTCACTAAGATTTGTGCCACTTTGTCTTTGAATAGCCCGAATTTGTTCGGCTTTTTCTTTTAGAAAATCTTCTTGGCTAATATTATTTGCATCAGAAAAGGTAATCAAATCAAAATTATTGCTAGTATGTAATACATCTTTAATTCCCCATCCAACAAAGGCGAAGGCAATTACGCCAAGTAGAATACGCATTACAAAACTATCAGCAGCGTTTCTAATATTATTTAACATAAATATAAAATTTTTCTTCTTTAAGTGTTTACAATACACTAAAATAGTTCGTCCACTAATATCTGCAAGTAATTTTTATGAAAAAACTTATTATTGTTAATTGGAAAATGCATATGAGCTTAGATGAGGCATTTAAATTTTGTACTAAGCTTACAGAACAACAGTATAATAATCAGCTTATTATAGCCCCTCCTATCCCTTATCTTGCTTATCTATCTGACAAATTTAAATCTTTAGAATTTTGTGGACAGAATGTCAGTCGATTTGTAGGGCAGGGGAGTTACACTGGAGAATATTCTAGCTTACTATTAAAACTGAGTAAAATTAATTACTCTATTGTTGGTCATAGTGAACGAAGAAATTTCTTGCAAGAATCTAATGCATTAATAAGACAAAAAGCAGAAAATTGTTTGGAGTCTCAAGTCACCCCTATTATTTGTATTGGAGAGGATTTAGCTATACGACAAAACAATAATTATAAAGATTTTTTATTAAAGCAGTTAGAGGAATCTTTGCCAAATATAGTAGGTGAACAAAATTTAATAGTAGCATATGAACCAATTTGGGCTATAGGAACAGGGATTACTCCTGGACAAGAAGAATTAACAGAAATATTTGATGCCCTTAATTATTATCTCAAGCAAAGGCAAGTTGCAAATAATATCAGCTTAGTATATGGTGGATCTGTAAATTTAGATAATATAGAAAAGATATTAAGTATACAGAATATTGATGGGGTTATGGTTGGCAAATCCTCACTTGATTATCAAATGCTAGTTCAAATGTTAAATATAGCTAACTCGAACTGGCATCATTGCTAAGAGGCTGCCTACGATAACTAATTAATTATTTTTAGGGTTAAATTATTAGGGTTTTTAAAAAATGATAAATATATTACTTTTTGTTCATATTGTGATAGCAATATTGCTAATTATTGTAATTTTGATGCAAAAGACTGGTAGTGATGGATTAAGTGGTATTGGTGGTGGTAATGGGACTATGGGTGTTGTTGCAGGTCGGACGGTGGTTAATTTCTTGACTAGAACTACGGTAGTACTTGCCACGTTATTTATGATTAACGCTGTTATTCTGGCTAATCTGTCTTCTAAGAAGAATTCGGGAATAATTAAGAAAATAGAGCAAGTTGATGATAAGCAACAAGAATCTAGCTTGCCTATTGCGAAATAGAATTTAAGGAGCAACTGTACTTATGCAAAAAATAATTGACTTACATAATATCAAAATTGGCAATGCTCTACCATTTATTTTGATTGCTGGACCATGCCAAATAGAAACTCTAGATCATGCACTATTTATGGCAGACAAACTTGTGACTCTTACGGCTAAACTTAACATACCATTTATTTATAAATCATCATTTGATAAAGCAAATAGAACTTCAATTAATGGTCTTCGTGGTAGTGGGCTTGACAAAGGGCTAGAAATTTTGTATAAGGTAAAATCAACCTTTAATTGTCACATTCTTACCGATGTTCATACAGAGAGTCAATGTGCCAGGGTTGCTGAAATTGTTGATATAATCCAAATTCCCGCTTTTTTATGTAGACAAACAGATTTATTGCGGGCTGCAGCACTGACCAATAAGGTGGTTAATGTGAAAAAAGGACAGTTTCTTGCTCCTTGGGATATGAAGAATGTCCATGCTAAGCTGGAAAGCTTTGGGGCTAAGAATATCATGCTTACCGAGCGGGGAGTATGTTTTGGTTACAACACATTAGTATCAGATATGCGTAGTTTGCCAATTATGGCAGAAACTGGGGCTCCAGTAATTTTCGATGCAACCCATTCGGTTCAGCAGCCAGGTGGTATAGGCAATAGTAGTGGTGGCGAGAGGAAATATGTTGAAATACTGGCAAGGGCAGCTGTTAGCGTCGGAGTCGCTGGTATTTTTATGGAAGTTCATCAAGAGCCAGATGATGCTCCAAGTGACGGACCTTGTATGATTAAGATGTCTGATTTAGAACCTATATTATCTAGATTGAAGAGATATGATGATATAACTAAAACCCCTACATTATAGTAATTATAGAGTCCAAGCTTCATTAGATTGCACCACATACTAGGTTCGTGATCTTCTCCCCCTAACCTAGCTGCATATAAAGTTGCCTCTGCTGCATTATCTTTAGGCATATGCAGATAGTAAAGATCGTTTACAGTTCTATAAGTCTCATGTTGTACCACACATGGATTAAGTGCTGTTGATGCAACAAGTTTTCCACAAGCCACAGGATTTTTAGTAAGAAAACATTCCCCACCGTTTTTTATTGCTCCAATAACCGCAGGAAAATTGGGTGAACAAGTTGGTCGATCATTTTGCATAAAGTATAGTCAATTGATGAGAAGTTGGTGACGTCGTCACTCGTCGCTCGCCTATTACTTATAACCTCAGTTTGATGTAAGAGGAAGGTTGAGATTGTTTAATTTTCCAAAAGCTACAGAAATTTTATTAGGCTTAAAAACATAGGTAAGCAGTCCAGCTAATACGTTAGTTTGAAAATTCATAACAGATCTGTGCCTTGTATGGTCTATATGACAAAGGTTTTTTAGTTGATCGTTAATGGTTTCAATAATATACCTTTTATTTAAAAACCGCTTTTTAATAGGATCTATTATTCTTTCTTTCATATTACTTTTAATTTTTGTTATTAGTTCTAAACCTTGATTAGCAAGGGATTGAGTGAGTTTTTTACTGATATACCCACGATCACCAAAAAGCCAGCCTTGTAATTTATCTACTAAATTTTCCACCACTGCTCTATCATCAACATTTCCTGGAGTTAAAGAAAAACTCATAATCTCTCCGCAACTGTTAATGACAATATGTAGCTTACAACCAAAGAACCACCCAGTGGAAGTCTTACCTCTTTTTGCTATGTCTTTGAATACTTTATGTCTATTAATTCTTAAATTATGGCAAGCAGGAAGTTTAGTAGAGTCGATATAATATTGACCAGTTTGTTTTCCTGATAGGCTTTTTAGCAGTAACACCATGGGCATGAAGCTCATTGGCATTAACTGAACAAAACGACTATAGCTCACAAGTTTTGGAAATTCCTTTCTATAACTTTGACATAGGCAGCATAAATAAAAATCTTTAAAGGTACGGTAGTGACTCAAGTGAAACATTACTATAATAGTAATAATCTCTGAGAGTCCTATACTGCAAACTACTTTACGCTTACGGTTAGGATTTGGTAATATATATTTATTTTGCTCCGTATCAAAATGCTTGCAAAAATCATCAATTAAGCAGAAAATCTCCGTAAGAGGGATCATAATATATTCTCCAATTTTGTTGTTATTATTCGAGAACTTTATAATCCCTCCCTTCTTACTTTTCAAATATTCTTTCTCCTAACACACTGGTTTGAAAGAAGGTTTTATTTTTACCATAGCTCACCACCAACAGTTTGTTTATGTTATTACATAATGCTTAGCATTTTGTTTGGTGCTTACGTCAAACTCAGGTTATCTAGCACAACTGTTGAAAGTTAGAAGGTAGATCAGGTTTTAGCCTGAATATTGCATGAAAGAATAGAGACAAAACCCTTGTAATACTATATAATACCAATTGCAATAATTAACACGGTGTGTTTATCCAGTCTCTATACATAATTGATTTTACTAAATCTACATTATGAGCAAATTGATTCCAAGCGTAACAAGCCATAGTGACGATATCTTCATATACACCATAACATTGGTTAGACAAGAAATGATTTTTGATCCATTCCCAAACTTGTTCCATTGCATTAAGTTCCGGTGCATAGGGCGGAAGCGGTATCAAAGTGATATTGCTTGGCACAGTCAGAACGCCCTCGCAAAGCGAGGGGCTTGACGGTTATGAGCAGCCCAAAGGGCTGCCATTGTTAATTAAAATTCTCCTGATTCGTCAGAGCCTAAACTATCAAGTTGCTCTTGATTCTTAATGTAGTGTTTGATCTGATTCTCTTCAAATCCTACAGTTGAGACCGCATAACCTCTAGCCCACAACTTTTCTCCATTAAAATTACGTTTTCGTCCACCAAACTGCCTAGCAACGGCTATAGCACTTTTCCCCTTGATATAGCCTATTACTTCAGCTACAGAATATTTAGGAGGAATCTTGATGAGCATATGCACATGATCTTGTACCATATGCCCCTCTATGATCTTGCTCCCACGTTGAAAAGCTAACTCATGGAATACGTTCCCAAGATATTTTCTAACCTTCCCGTACAATTCTTTTTTACGACACTTTGGAATAAACACAATATGATATTTGCAATCCCATTTAGAATGATTTAAACTTTCGTATGTTGTCATATATTTTCTCCTTTGACCGTCAAGCCAAAGAAGTTATATATGATAACTTTTTATTTTATACTAAATCTAAAGGCCAAGCCTTGATGGTCTCACTAGTCAAACTAGTGGCTTACCTATCATTGAGTTAGTTTTTTGGCTGTGTGCCAACCTGCATTATCCGTTAGTAAAGCTATATGTCGGTTGCCTTGAATACTGCGAGAAAGCTCTTCTAAGAATTTATTCATTGCCTGTGTGTTTGCATATGGTAAAATTAATGCAAAAGCTTCTCCTGTATCATGGCAAGCAGCTCCATAAATATATGTTGAAATGAATTGCTGTTGCCGAACTTTACGGGGTCTAGTGCCACGCTTAGCCCATATACGAGTTAAGCTACCTTGTTGCCCAACTCGAGTTTCATCCTGAGACCATATATCAACTTTACATCTATCGATATTTTTTGGTAATAATTTTGTTAACATGTCTGGGAAGTTTTTTTATATGTATTTTGAGTCTCTTGATTTGACTTTGGATGCATTGAACGAGAAGTAATCCAGCTAAAACCAAGGCGGTGCATAGTATTGTAGACTGTTTTTAAAGCGCATTTAGCACCATATTCCTCAAGTAACATGATATGTAGCTCCTTTCCAGTTATATACCCACCAGTTTTACTTTCACTGAGCGTATTGATTTTATCAAAAAGAGCAGACTCTTGTATAGTGTTAATCTTCCTAGGGGCGCCGCTTCTTTGTGATTCAAATAATCCTTCAAAACCATGATTCCTAAATCTTCTGAGCCATGATTGCACAGTTTTCCAGTGTGACTTCACTATTTCAGATATGGCTTTTAAAGATTTGCCTAATTGAAGGTGATACATCGCCAATAAACGTATACGATTTCGACCATGCGGCTCATGTTTCATCATTTTTATAAAATCATGACCATGAAAACCTTGTGGTAATATTAACCTAGCCATTTGAGTACCTTTATCAGTTAAAAACCCATTTTACACCACTGCGTTAATTATTGCAATTGGTATTAGAGCTATTTGCCGATCGCACTTCATGCCATAAATGGTGGGCTAATCAACTCAGACTAATTTTGTCAAGCCTTGCCTATACATTAGTAGAATATATACGTGATAAGTTTTTACAAGGTACTGAATTAGCTAAAGCCTTGGTAGGAACGGTGCGTTTAAAATTGTTCAAAATTGGAGCAGTAATTATTAGAAATACTAGGAGCATTAAATTCTTGTTGTCTTCATCTTATCCTTACCAACATATATGGGATAGTGTTATGAAAAAATTAGCTATAGAATAAGCTAATATGGTACTGTCCCCGGTACAATAAAAAATGGGGGTAAGGGGGGATTCTATCTTAAATCAGGAAGAATTGCATATCTAGACATAATTTAAGTGAAAATTAACATATCCATTACCACTTATAAGCGATATTGCCATTTTATTTTTATAAATACCACCTTCATGCAATATCCAGGTTAGAACTTACAAATGCATATGAAGAATCTTTTTAAGTATACATGTTTAGTGCTTATGTCGAATGTTGAGGTTAATTATGTTTAAGTGGGATCAATGTCTATTATATACAATCAGGGAAACGTTGTATATAACATGCTTGCTTCGAGTGATAACCTATCTAATAGAGCATAATATAACCTCAGTTTGATGTAAGAGGAAGGTTGAGATTGTTTAATTTTCCAAAAGCTACAGAAATTTTATTAGGCTTAAAAACATAGGCAAGCAGTCCAGCTAAATACGTTAGTTTGAAAATTCATAACAGATCTATGCCTTGTATGGTCTATATGACAAAGGTTTTTTAGTTGATCGTTAATGGTTTCAATAATATACCTTTTATTTAAAAACCGCTTTTTAATAGGATCTATTATTCTTTCTTTCATATTACTTTTAATTTTTGTTATTAGTTCTAAACCTTGATTAGCAAGGGATTGAGTGAGTTTTTTACTGATATACCCACGATCACCAAAAAGCCAGCCTTGTAATTTATCTACTAAATTTTCCACCACTGCTCTATCATCAACATTTCCTGGAGTTAAAGAAAAACTCATAATCTCTCCGCAACTGTTAATGACAATATGTAGCTTACAACCAAAGAACCACCCAGTGGAAGTCTTACCTCTTTTTGCTATGTCTTTGAATACTTTATGTCTATTAATTCTTAAATTATGGCAAGCAGGAAGTTTAGTAGAGTCGATATAATATTGACCAGTTTGTTTTCCTGATAGGCTTTTTAGCAGTAATACCATGGGCATGAAGCTCATTGGCATTAACTGAACAAAACGACTATAGCTCACAAGTTTTGGAAATTCCTTTCTATAACTTTGACATAGGCAGCATAAATAAAAATCTTTAAAGGTACGGTAGTGACATAGCAATTATCTTTTATCTAAATTTTCAAAAAAATATTTATCTAAATAATAAAACAACGTTTTTGTTGAATAAGTTTATGGCAAACTTCAAGTAGCTTACGCATACAAGCAACTATCGCAACTTTCTTAGGTTTAAAATTATTAACAAGCCTATTGTATAAAGTTTTTAAATATTGAAAACCATTTTTGCCAGTTAATACCGCCATGTATAAAGCATCCCGTGGTATTTTTCTGCCTCCCCTAATAAATCTTCGTCCTTGCTTATTACCACTATCACGGGCGTACGGAGCTATCCCCACAATTGCTGACAATTCATTACTACTATAATTTTTATCCCCTAATTCAGGTACAAAACTAATTAGTTTTGTAGCCAAACATTTACCAATACCAGGTACAGTCTCTAATATTTTTACCTTCTCTTTTAACTCTTCTGACTCATCTATTGTTTTGTTTAACTTCTTATCAAGCTCAGCTATTTCATTTTGTAAGAATTTAATGTGTTTTTCTATACTATCTTTATCAATACCATCAATACTATGATGTAGTCTTTTCTTTTCATTGCTAAGCATTAATACTAAATCTTCTCGTCTTTGCTTATATCTCTTCAAATTCTCTGATTCAACTTGATATATATAATTCGCTGAAAGCTGCATCTTATCACCATAATATGCTAATTTAAATGCATCCTTCCTATCAGTTTTACACAAATTTACCGATTTACTAAAAGAATTAAAACTATATGTATTGACCTTATGTATTTGTTGCTTATTATTATACAGCTTTTGACAAATCTCAGCTTCGTATCCTCCAGTGGGTTCACATATTATTAGCTTAATCTCTTGCTCTTTTGCTAATTTAATCACCTCTTCATGACCAGCTGCATCATTGGCAAAACGATGATATTTAGGTTTATCGCTTGTATTATATACACATATATCAAGCCATTGTTTACTTACATCTAGACCTATTATTTTACTCATGATATAATCTCCTTCGTCTTATTGTGCAAGGCTGCTACTTCCAACACCTTCTGCAATTTGTTCAAAGCAAACTTTGTAAGAGGGTACTTATTCTATGCTCGATTATCTCAATCAAGTACCCCTCAAATCACCCTCTTACCATTACTTATATCATAATTTAAAGATATAAGTACCCTACAATTTTTGTAAAGATGGTATTAGGATAGAAAAAAGTTTTTGTTTGGGAGGTATTAATAATGTGGATATTAGCTGCGTTATGGCTGTTGTAGATTGATAAAAAGCATTTTTGATATGATCAAAGCCATAGGTAAATAATGAAAACAATTGTCTTTCAATGGTTTTGTACCGTTTTATTCGGATGGGATTTAAGGCATTTTGTATTATTCCATTTTGACTATTAAAGCTGAAGCAATAGCAGTTATCACTAATAATTTTTCAAATCTATCCAATTTTACAATGTGACTTTTTTCAATATCAAAACCACCGCTTTTTAGGTGCAAAAATAGTCGTTCAACACTCCAACAAAATTTATATAAAGCAAAAATATCTTGCTCTATTTCAATTGAAGACACCAGAACCATCAGCTCGCTCTTATCATTTCTATATGCGGTAAAATTAACCTTTCTATTCCATAATATACCACTACAAGCCCTATACTCTAAGGCTTTAACATCACTAAATATTCTTTCAATGGTTAAAGTTCTTAAACCTTTTGTAAGACGAATTTTATGATCCATTTTTAATGGAATAACAAACTTTAGATGGTTATTTATCAGAAAGTCTAACCATTCTTTATTCATAAATTCTCTATCAGCAAGCAAATATTTTATTCTTTCAACGCCAAAATTATTAATAAATTTCTGTAAAAATTCCTTCATAAATTCTGCAGAACACCCGCCACCATGCGACAAAGTCTTCCAGAATATTGGCACCGATATTTTACCAATTACCATTACTAAAAATAAAATATTAATATCGGATTTACCAAATTTCCAACTTGTCCTATCCATTGCTACGACATAATTTTTTGAAGCAAAAAAGCTTAATAGCAAATAGCCAACCTTCATATAATCAAAATTAAAATCTTTTAAAAAACGATAAATTCTATGAGTTTTTGACGCCGCTTTAGCATCACCTAAAATACCAAGTGCTAAACCTTTTTGATAAATTGAGCTGCCCGTCAGCAAACTAATTACCATACCAACCAAACATTTTAATCTTGATTTATTTCCGTCTATATATAAAATCAATTCTTGAAGTATTATATTATGCATTTTGTTATAAAAATACCTACCTTATACTACTTCACACCACTCTAAATCAACCATTCTTCTTCATCTTCTCAAAATTGTAGGGTACTATAGACGTCGTCACTCGTCGCTCGCCTATTACTTATAGGCGTCGCTCCATCGCATAGGCATCAGTTTAAGAAAACAATAATTGAGAAACCGTCATTGCGAGGAGACCGTAAGGTCGACGAAGCAATCCATAAAAGTGATTAGAAATGGATTGCCACGCCACCTACGGTGGCTCGCTAATAGACGACTTTTCTACTTTATTTTCTTAAACTAACGCTTATGCACTCCATCGCTCCTAGCCCCAAATTCTCCTGAATTGACTATATTTTTCGGCGAGAATAGATATGATTTTTGCAAGAATAGTGTGCCTATTTCAAAAAAATCATGTTTATTCGCAGCCAAAAAGAGCCAAATATAGAATTACTTTAGTTATTGTAGGCAGCCTCCTAGCATTCTATGATTCTAACCTCATAAACAATTAACTCAGAATATCATCTAATACGGCTTGACTATTTTCATTCCACGCCCCTAATACTCCTCTTGCATCAGGATCGCTTGAATTTTGCCAAAGATGCTCATCATACATGCTATTAAGATAAGGATTATTTATAATTTCCGATCCAAAGTGATGTAAATTGAAAGAAAGCATATTGGACAACGTAGCAGAATCCAAATATCCTTCATAACCTTTTGTCGTTCCTATCATTCCCAAATCTGCAAATTGTTGTTGTATATCTTCTACTACCTCTTTAGAGTCAGCTTTCTTCTTCCATGATACTATAACTTCAGGGTAATCTTTACGCTCTACGTCAGACCATAAACCCAAATTATGCTTAGAGAATTCTTCCCATGGAAAATATGGACCAGGTGCAATATGCCTTCCTACAGCCCAATCTGCTAAAGCAACTACATTCGCACTCTCAATTTTATATTCATCACATAAATATTTAGTTAGCAACAGGTTAGCTTCAAGTTGCTTTGCCGTTAGAGGTTCTTTACCGCTATTTATAGACATGATACCTATGCAATAATCATTCATAACATTCTTCATGTCATTTGGTATATCTTTATTTAACTTACTACCAGTTTTTAAAGATCCCTTTCCTGCAGCCCAAGGACTTTTACTATCCAGAACCAACTGATATATTAAACCATCTGTATCTATAATGTAATACCAATTGCAATAATTAACGCAGTGGTGTAAAATGGGTTTTTAACTGATAAAGGTACTCAAATGGCTAGGTTAATATTACCACAAGGTTTTCATGGTCATGATTTTATAAAAATGATGAAACATGAGCCGCATGGTCGAAATCGTATACGTTTATTGGCGATGTATCACCTTCAATTAGGCAAATCTTTAAAAGCCATATCTGAAATAGTGAAGTCACACTGGAAAACTGTGCAATCATGGCTCAGAAGATTTAGGAATCATGGTTTTGAAGGATTATTTGAATCACAAAGAAGCGGCGCCCCTAGGAAGATTAACACTATACAAGAGTCTGCTCTTTTTGATAAAATCAATACGCTCAGTGAAAGTAAAACTGGTGGGTATATAACTGGAAAGGAGCTACATATCATGTTACTTGAGGAATATGGTGCTAAATGCGCTTTAAAAACAGTCTACAATACTATGCACCGCCTTGGTTTTAGCTGGATTACTTCTCGTTCAATGCATCCAAAGTCAAATCAAGAGACTCAAAATACATATAAAAAAACTTCCCAGACATGTTAACAAAATTATTACCAAAAAATATCGATAGATGTAAAGTTGATATATGGTCTCAGGATGAAACTCGAGTTGGGCAACAAGGTAGCTTAACTCGTATATGGGCTAAGCGTGGCACTAGACCCCGTAAAGTTCGGCAACAGCAATTCATTTCAACATATATTTATGGAGCTGCTTGCCATGATACAGGAGAAGCTTTTGCATTAATTTTACCATATGCAAACACACAGGCAATGAATAAATTCTTAGAAGAGCTTTCTCGCAGTATTCAAGGCAACCGACATATAGCTTTACTAACGGATAATGCAGGTTGGCACACAGCCAAAAAACTAACTGTGCCAAGCAATATCACTTTGATACCGCTTCCGCCCTATGCACCGGAACTTAATGCAATGGAACAAGTTTGGGAATGGATCAAAAATCATTTCTTGTCTAACCAATGTTATGGTGTATATGAAGATATCGTCACTATGGCTTGTTACGCTTGGAATCAATTTGCTCATAATGTAGATTTAGTAAAATCAATTATGTATAGAGACTGGATAAACACACCGTGTTAATTATTGCAATTGGTATAATGCACAGATACGCCTGAACTTCTTAATTGAGTAATGTCTTGTCCCTCACGAAAAATCATTTTAGAAAATGCACTATTTAAAGAGCCAACAGAATAAGTCTGCATAATATATTGAGGAGAGGAACCTTCTCGCCTATCCGTGTAAAAATTACATTTGTTAGTTTCTATGTTTGTTTCCTCTCCTTTTGAAGCAAGTGAAAATCCTTCTGCATTATAAGGTGGTCCCCTTTGTCTAGACAAAAATTTAGATAAATAGAGATATAATTCACAAAAATTAAATTGTTGTTTTTATACAATATTTTTTTCAAAATATACACATTCTGGAGTTTTATAATCCAAAGCTTGATGCATCCTTTGTCTATTATAAAAGTCCATATATTCGTTAATTGCTGTCTTTGCCTCCTTTACTGTTGTTAAAATAATCCGATAAATTTTTTCCTGTTTTAATGATCGCCAAAAACGTTCACTCAATAACTAACCAGCTGAAGCTGGTAGGTTGAAGTTGCGACTAGAAGTCACGGATTTACTCTAAAGAGATATTCATTACATTATTAGGCTGATGTGCATCTGAATGATTGTTAATGTAGTTATTGATTATATCATCAGTGACATTACCACTGGTTGAGCTAAAGAAGCCCCTAGCCCAAAAGTGGCGTCCCCAGTAAGTTTTTCTAATTTCAGGAAATTCTTGCTGAATTTTATATGATGAACGTCCTTTAGCTGCTTTAACAAACTGACTAATGGATATATGAGGTGGAATTTCAGCCATAATATGGACATGATCGGCAGATAATATTCCATTGATGATTTTGATACCAAGATATTCTGCTACCTGAGCAATAATTTCTCTAATTCTAATCCTGAGGTTACCTGTGAGTACTTTGTATCGATACTTAGTAATCCAAACGATATGGAAGCGGTGGTAAAATACGGTGTGGCTAGACTTACTATAATCAGTCATATATATTATTCTCTATTCAGAGAATAATATATATGATAACATTAGTAAATTGAAATATTTTAGAACAAGGACTGAAGTCTTTTCCGGCTGAAGCCGGAGGTTTTAACCAAATTTTGGGACAATAAAAATATTATCTAAGGCTCGTCCCTTACCATCCATACTAATCAAGATATTATGTAGCTTTAGCATACTAATAAAATTCTCCGAGGTAAATTGTACTCCTTGATCAGTATTAAATATTTTTGGCATACCATATTTTTCTATAGCGTCTTCAAGGGCTGTTACACAAAATTCACTTTCCAAACTAATGGAGATTCGCCAACTTAGAATATAACGACTATACCAGTCAATAATAGCTACTAAATATACGAACCCTTGGCTCAGTCTTATATACGTTATATCTGCACTCCAAACCTGGTTTGGCAATACTATTTCTAATCCTTTTAGTAAATAAGGATATATTTTATGCGCTTGATTCCTCTTGCTTAAATTTATTTTAGGATAAACAGCTTCAAGACCCATTATCTTGTAGTAACGTCTAACAGCTTTACGACCTACCGAAAAACCTTGGGCTTGTAAATATTTAGCCATCCGCCGCATACCATAATATGGATGCATAGTATAGGTCTCATCAATTATTGCCATAATCTTGATATCTTGTTCACTAATACCAGTAGGTTGATAGTAATAGGTTGACCTGCTAATATCCAATAACTTACACTGTTGTACAATTGTTAACTTATTATGATTAGGCTCTATCATATTACACCTAACCTTTAATTCCAAACAATGCAGATTTTTTTTTGAGCCAGTCACACTCAACGCTTAACTGACCAATTTGCTCATATAGATTCTTGATTAACCCCTGCTGATTTGGATCAGCACTCTGTGTTTTATTCTTAAAACCTTGTACTAACAACTCAAGACCTTGTTTTTTCCAGTTACTGATCTGTGTTGCATGAACACCATACTTACTGGTTATCTGGGCTATTGTTAGCTCTCCCTTAATTGCTTCTATGACAATTTTGGCTTTCTCCTCAGCACTATATTGCCTTACTTGTTTTTTCATCTCTAGCTCTCCTTGTTTGCTAAAGAATTCTATCTCATTTTTCTTATTTTTCTGTCCAAAATATTGGAACCATTATAGGCAATATTTCTGGTTTTTTCAACATAACTTTTCCTCCTAAATTAAGTAGAACTTTAAGTTTAGTATTGATTTTTTATTAAGTCAATAGCCTTAATTAAAGTATTTCCGTTCTTTAGTTACTGTTTCATCTTCATTAGATGGTTTGTTATTTTGCCATTTTTTGGCAGATTCCCGTTTATTGTTATTAATATCAGCGTTATCTTTATAAGGCTCAGATTTATGATTAGTCGTAACGTTTGGAGTAACGGTAGCGTCAATATTTTTTATGGTTAACTTGGCTTTGCCTTTATTGTCAAAACCAATAAGTTTAACTTTTACCACATCACCATGTTTTAAAACACTAGACACAGACTCAATACGTTCCTTCGAGATCTCACTAATATGGATAAATCCATCACGATTACCTAAATAATTGATAAACGCTCCGGATTCTAATATTTTGACAACTGTTCCATTGAATATGCCACCAATTTCAGACTCAATGGCAATTAACTTAATCTTGGCAATTGCCATATCTAGCTTTTCTTTGCCTACCGCAGAAACAGTTACATTACCATCGTCACTTATATCAATTTTAGCTGATGTTGTATCACAAATTTCACGTATTACTTTACCACCAGGTCCTATAACATCTCTAATTTTATCTTTATCAATTTTAAAGCTATAAATACAAGGGGCGTATTGGCTAACATGGTTATTGGTTTTATTAATAGCCTTATCCATTTCTTGTAGAATATGAATACGACCAGTCTTTGCTTGAACTAAAGCCTGTTTCATTATTTCAAATGTTATGCCAGATATCTTAATGTCCATTTGTAGGGCGGTTATGCCTTCCGTACCACCAGCTACTTTAAAATCCATATCTCCAAGATTATCTTCATCCCCAATAATATCAGATAAAATTACAAATTTATCGTCTTCTTTTATCAAGCCCATAGCAATACCTGCTATAGGGGTTTTAATCGGCACTCCAGCATCCATAAGTGCCATTGAACCACCGCAAATAGTAGCCATGGATGATGAGCCATTACAGGAGGTAATTTCTGACACTACCCTAATGGTATAAGGGAATTGCTCTTTAGTTGGCAACATGCGGTTAATGGCTCTCCATGCTAGTTTGCCATGACCTATTTCTCTGCGACCAGGAGCCCTCACTGGGGTTGCTTCTCCTACTGAATAAGGAGGGAAAATATAGTTGAGCATAAAACGCTCTTTATATTCGCCGTCTAAACTATCAACAATTTGTTCATCTTGACCAGTACCAAGTGTAGTGACTACTAAACTTTGTGTTTCTCCTCTAGTAAATAAGCTTGAACCATGTGTTTTTGGCAATATCGCAATTTCACAAGCTATGTTTCTTATGTCGGCAGGCTTTCTGCCATCTATACGAGTATTTTTCTTTAATACGTCCTGACGCAGTACTTCTGATTCTACTTCTTTAAGAGCAAATTCAATTTGTGAGTTAGTAAGATTATTATTAGCAATATCTTCTGCAAAGTGCCGCTTAATTATATCATAAATGTTCTTTACCGCTAATAGTCTTTCTTGTTTTAATTTAATAGCAAAAGCCCGCTTAATATCTTCTTGCACTATGCTGCTAATTTGTTCTTTTAAGCTAGCAGGGAACAAGCTGGTAGGCTGTAATTTAGGTTTTCCAGCAATTTTTATTAAGTCATTAATCAATTCGATTACAGGCTGTAATGCCTTGTGACCAAATTCAACAGCTTCTAACATTTGCTCTTCGGATAATAGATCGGCTTCAGACTCAACCATCATAACTGATGTGTCAGTTCCTGCCACTACTAAGTCTAGTTTACTAGTCTTTAACTGGTTAAATGAAGGGTTTAGGATAAAATTACCATCTATCAAACCGACTCTGCTGGCTGCTACTATATGTTGATATGGTGCTGCAGATAAAGCTAATGCAGCGGATGCTCCAATAATTGCTAATATATCACTATTACACTCAGGGTCATATGAAAGAACAGTACAGATTACTTGGGTTTCATTAAGAAAAGCTGGGTGAAATAATGGTCTAATTGGTCGATCAATCAAGCGTGAAACTAATACTTCTTTTTCCGATCCTTTACCTTCTCTTTTAAAAAACCCCCCTGGTATTTTACCAGCAGCAAATGCCATTTCTTTATAATGGACAGTAAGAGGAAAGAATCCTATCCCTTCTTTTGGCTCTTTGGCACTTACGGCAGTACATAATAAGACAGTTCCTCCCATTTTTACCATAACTGCTCCATCAGCTTGACGAGCAATTTTACCAGTCGTTAATTCAAGTGTTTTTCCACCTAATTCTATTGTTTTAACTATTTCTTCAAACATTCTTTTTCCTTATTTAATTAACAAAAAACCCGGCTAATTTTTGATTTTTTAGCCGGGTTTTATTTTACTTTCTTATTCCTAGTTTATTGATCAACGACAAATATCTGCTTAAACTTTGTTTTTTGATATAATCTAATAATCGACGTCTACGACCAACTAACATTAATAATCCCCTTCTCGAGGAAAAATCTTTGTGATTAGTTTTAAAATGCTCTGTTAAATTGCTGATTCTTTCAGTTAGAATTGCACATTGCACTTCACTAGAACCAGTATCATTTTCTTTAGTAGCATATTCTGTAATTAATTGTTGCTTACGCTGTGCTGTAACCGACATCAGTAATCTCCATGTTTATTTTATAGGTTAAATACTCGTAAAGAATTAAAGCAATTTTCACTCAAGCTACCAATTGCCAACAGAGAGTCTTGATATCGAATCCAAACTAATTCAACAGACCTCTTCGGAAACTCTACTTCTGTTGGTAATTTGTGCGTCGAGCCGGTACTCAAATCCTCACATACATCTATGTACGCTACGGTTTTGCGTTCCGTGTCTCCTACAAATTCCTCAGCATAAGCGAGTTTCCGAAGAGGTCTAATCTTTTCAAGACAATCAAAATAACATTTCTGACCATAAATAATTTTTTTAGCTTGGTCAGTAGTAGCATCAAGTACCAGGATGTCGTCCAGTACTGCTTCAATTTTTATACTTCTTTTTTCAAGAAATTCTTTTATTCCTTGATTTTGTTCATCAAGTTCTGTTAATTTAATAGCATTACATGCTGTAAATATTCCAACTTTAGTACGCTGTAATTCTAGCACAAATGCTAAACTTTGCAAGGATAAAGCAATATCTTCTGCTAAAGTTCTTACATACGTTCCCTTAGAGCATTCCACCCTATAGGTAGCTTGATTATTTTGATGATCAAAATTAAGACATTCCAAATTATATATTTGGATATTCCTAGGGGTTAATTCTACTGCCAAATTTTCTCGGGCTAATTTATAAGATCTAACACCGTTAACTTTTATAGCAGAAAAGGCAGGGGGACGCTGTTTAATCGTAGCTATGAATTTTTTACAGATATTATGACAATCGGTTTCGTTAGGAATATGATCAGTAACACCTATTACTTTACCTGAGGCATCTGCTGTATTAGTTTGTTTACCAAACTGCACCGTAAAA
This sequence comes from Rickettsia endosymbiont of Oedothorax gibbosus, assembly GCF_936269705.1. Classification (NCBI taxonomy): domain Bacteria; kingdom Pseudomonadati; phylum Pseudomonadota; class Alphaproteobacteria; order Rickettsiales; family Rickettsiaceae; genus Rickettsia; species Rickettsia endosymbiont of Oedothorax gibbosus. The sequence goes on along the minus strand of NZ_OW370493.1, from coordinate 435,606 downwards.
ATGTAGGTTTTTTTTGCATCTACTAGAATTCGTACCAATTTTGTTGCTTCACCAATTGCCAAAGGTAATATCCCTTCCGCTTCAACATCCAAGGTTCCGCAATGACCAACTTTAACTCCTAAAAGGTTTTTTTTAACTATAGAAACAAGCTTTGCTGAGCTGATGCCCTTAGGTTTATAGATATTAAGCCAATAATTATTATGATGAAACATCAGTAGCATTCCTTGTATTTAGATTTAAGTCAATTCAGGAGAATTGGGTAGCACAACGAGTGACAACGTTCCCAACTTCAGCAATTATAAATTCAAAAAAGTTTGAAAATATGTATACATTCCAGTAGATAATATAACCTGAGTTTGACGTAAGCACCAAACAAAATGCTAAGCATTATGTAATAACATAAACAAACTGTTGGTGGTGAGCTATGGTAAAAATAAAACCTTCTTTCAAACTAGTGTGTTAGGAGAAAGAATATTTGAAAAGTAAGAAGGGAGGGATTATAAAGTTCTCGAATAATAACAACAAAATTGGAGAATATATTATGATCCCTCTTACGGAGATTTTCTGCTTAATTGATGATTTTTGCAAGCATTTTGATACGGAGCAAAATAAATATATATTACCAAATCACGTCAATTCGGGATAAGGATATTGTGAACATGTAGATTAAAATCAAATTTTGTTGAAGGTTTATTTTTCTTTAATGAGTAAGCAACAAGAGTAGATAATATATGGACAAAGGCATTTATTGGTGATCTATGTCTAGTATGTTCAAGGTTCATTTTATTTTTTAGATAATCAAAAACTGTTTCAATTAAGTTACGCTTTCGAAGTAAGATTTTTTCTTTCAAATCCATTAATTTATTTTCCATATTCTTCTTAATTCCATGAATCATTTTTAAGCCTCTTTCATATAAATTTAAGAACAAATTTTGCTTAATATAACCTTTATCAGCTGCTATAATTCCAGTTAATCTTTTTGTTAACTCCGGTACTGGAACCCTATCATCTACATTGCCTTTGGTCACTTTTAATGCCATAAACTCCCCTTTATTATTGATTATTACATGTAATTTAAAACCATAAAAATACCCCATAGAGGATTTACTATGTTTGGCTAATCCTTTAAAAACTTTATTGCTATAACGCCTTTTATTGTGACAAGCTTTAATCGTTGTAGAGTCAATAAAATAAATACCTGTTTCCTCACCAAACAACAAATGAATCAACATATTTAGCGGTATGAATAATCGTGCCATTAATTCAACAAATCTATTATAACTCAAGGCTTTGGGAAAATCATCCTTATGCATGCACTCTATATAACTTTTATAGAAAAATTTAAAATTCTTAGCATAGGATGTATGAAACATAATTATTATTGTTAACATTTCACTTAGACTCATGCTACAACAGCGATTTCTTTGCTTATTTGATGGTAATAACTTTCTCTGTTCATACTCCAAATAAATTTTACAAAAATCATCTATAAAACTATATAATTCTGTGATATCTTTTTTCATGCCTGTAGTTTGTTTTTTTGTTTAAAAATATAAATACTGCAGGCACTCCTTTTTGACAATCCTTTTATCTATTACTATTTCATCTATATCTTATCCCGAACTGACGTAAATCCTAACCGTAAGCGTAAAGTAGTTTGCAGTATAGGACTCTCAGAGATTATTACTATTATAACCTCAGTTTGATGTAAGAGGAAGGTTGAGATTGTTTAATTTTCCAAAAGCTACAGAAATTTTATTAGGCTTAAAAACATAGGCAAGCAGTCCAGCTAATACGTTAGTTTGAAAATTCATAACAGATCTGTGCCTTGTATGGTCTATATGACAAAGGTTTTTTAGTTGATCGTTAATGGTTTCAATAATATACCTTTTATTTAAAAACCGCTTTTTAATAGGATCTATTATTCTTTCTTTCATATTACTTTTAATTTTTGTTATTAGTTCTAAACCTTGATTAGCAAGGGATTGAGTGAGTTTTTTACTGATATACCCACGATCACCAAAAAGCCAGCCTTGTAATTTATCTACTAAATTTTCCACCACTGCTCTATCATCAACATTTCCTGGAGTTAAAGAAAAACTCATAATCTCTCCGCAACTGTTAATGACAATATGTAGCTTACAACCAAAGAACCACCCAGTGGAAGTCTTACCTCTTTTTGCTATGTCTTTGAATACTTTATGTCTATTAATTCTTAAATTATGGCAAGCAGGAAGTTTAGTAGAGTCGATATAATATTGACCAGTTTGTTTTCCTGATAGGCTTTTTAGCAGTAACACCATGGGCATGAAGCTCATTGGCATTAACTGAACAAAACGACTATAGCTCACAAGTTTTGGAAATTCCTTTCTATAACTTTGACATAGGCAGCATAAATAAAAATCTTTAAAGGTACGGTAGTGACTCAAGTGAAACATTACTATAATAGTAATAATCTCTGAGAGTCCTATACTGCAAACTACTTTACGCTTACGGTTAGGATTTGGTAATATATATTTATTTTGCTCCGTATCAAAATGCTTGCAAAAATCATCAATTAAGCAGAAAATCTCCGTAAGAGGGATCATAATATATTCTCCAATTTTGTTGTTATTATTCGAGAACTTTATAATCCCTCCCTTCTTACTTTTCAAATATTCTTTCTAACAAACTGGTTTGAAAGAAGGTTTTATTTTTACCATAGCTCACCACCAACAGTTTGTTTATGTTATTACATAATGCTTAGCATTTTGTTTGGTGCTTACGTCAAACTCAGGTTAACTAAAAATATTTAGCAAATTTTCTACATTATCAGTATCAGCAAGTTTATTATTTTTATATTCTCGACATTTAAGGCATTTATGGGTTAAGACCAAACCTTTTTTACCATCTATTTTATAAGAAATTGGTTGCATTAGCCCATTACATCCAGATGCCCTATCCCCAGGGTTAATATCTACATGCTTACTGTAAAAACATATTGGGCAATGATTAGTATAACCATTGCCTTGGATAAATTCACCACACATCTCGCAATTAAAATCTTCTTTATTTCTATAAAACTTTTTTGCTACCATTAACTTAACTTATTCTTGTAATCTGTAAGGACTTCATTAATAACACACCAAGATTGTGGAACTTCAACAGCGTTTGTTCCTTCAAAACCAGCAACGATTATCAAGGCTTTCCACAAGCTCCAGGCACGACCGCGAGTCCAGGTATCTGCATCCAACGAAAGCACTACACGAAATACTTTCCGACTTTCTCTCCCAAACATATTCCAAGCGATTGCTAGATCACAAGCGGGATCGCCGATCCCCAACCCTCCAAAATCAATGACAGCACTCAATTTCCCTTCTTGCACTAACAGGTTACCGGCACTAATGTCACCGTGAACCCATACTGGCGAATGCTGCCAGGTGGTCTCAAGTGCTTCCTCCCAAACTTTAGTAGCAGTACTGGCATCAATCTTGTCTTTCAGGACATCAATCGCCTTCCGTGTCTCAACATCGTAGGTTGTTAGCGTCCCTCCACGATAAAAATTATGTGTTCCAGGCAAAGGTCCATCCATTGTATCAATACGTTGCAGAGCGATTAGAAACTGTGCAAGGCTGGTTGCGAAGTCACACTGATCAGCTACATGTGCAGACGCAACAGTTTCACCCTCGATCCAGTTGTAAATTGACCATCGCCATGGATACCCCTCGCCCGGTTCTCCCATTGCCAATGGTTCTGGAATTGGAAGAGGCAGCAAAGGTGCCAATTTAGGCAACCACTTTTGTTCTATTTCTACCTTCATTGCATAGTGTGCTGCACTTGGCATACGTACAAGCATTTGTTTACCTAAGTGAAATGTTCGGTTATCCCACCCCCCAACCACAACTGGTTGCACAGGCAAATCTTTCCATTGAGGAAATTGATTAGCGAGTAATCTACTCACCAGCGTGCTGTCTATAATTAATTTCTTATTATCTATTAGACTTCCTGCATAAGTCAATCTAGTTGGTGATTTTGTCGTCGAAACTCTCCTCCACTCCTCACATACGTCTATGTACGCTGCGGTACTCGGCTTCGTTTCTTCTAAAAGTCCCTCAACTATTTTTGACTTATGCAGAAAGTTTATTATTTGTGTTTGATCCACTTTATTTACCTCACTTATGCTTTGATCAGGAATATTTTTACCTTTACCATATGTACATGACCAGATTTGGATATATTTCTTAATCATCCTTTTTACTGAATCATCCAACAGGAGTTCTTCATAATTAGAAGCAAAATCTAGCCATCTTAAATCATGTGATTCGGCATTTTTTACAAAACAATCGTTGCAAACGGTTTTTAATAAAAATCTCACATCATAATGATAATGCTCCTGCTCCTTAGCATTACTAGGAATAAAATGAACATCTATATCGTAAATTTGTTTAGAAATTGGCTCAATATCTAAAATTCCAGATTCTTCTTGAGCCTCTTTAATTGCTACAGCTAAAAGATCATTATTACCATCACAATGCCCTCCTGGCTGCAACCATTTACCCAACTTACGATGATGCATCAATAAGAATTTTGTTTTATTAGAATTAAGCAAAAATCCTGAACTAGTAAAATGCCCTTCTTTTGTCTCTCTACTAAAAGGATTTTCACAATTATCTAAAAAGTCTAACATCCTTTGTTTATACTCATTTTCTTCTTGAAAATTGCTGACATAATTTTTTATATTCTCACGCAAGTTCATAATATTTCTTTCCGTCCAATCTCGGTCATTTCTACTACCAGCTGCTTTATTTTTCTTATTTCTGACTTATTTGCGATCAGTAACGCATCTTTAGTATTAATAATTATTATATTATCCATTCCTATTACCGCAGTAAGCTTATTATTAGAGCTAATATATGAATTGGTGCTATCAATGTTGATCACATCACATTCACAGTAATTATTGGTTATATCTTTCTCTTGCATTTGCCATAAAGAATGCCAATTACCAATATCATGCCAACTAAAATTGGCTTCTATCATAATCATTTGCCTAATATTTTCGATTATAGCATAGTCTAAAGAAATTGGTGTAATATGTAGATATGGTTCTAAAGCAAGAGTTATATTGTTATAATTTTTAGTTGCAAAATAATATGCTTTATATGCATGTTTAAATAGTTCCTTTTGCCATAATTTAGCCTGCTCTAAAATAAAATCTATATTAAAAATAAAAATTCCTGAATTACGTCAGTTCGGGATAAGATATAGATGAAATAGTAATAGATAAAAGGATTGTCAAAAAGGAGTGCCTGCAGTATTTATATTTTTAAACAAAAAAACAAACTACAGGCATGAAAAAAGATATCACAGAATTATATAGTTTTATAGATGATTTTTGTAAAATTTATTTGGAGTATGAACAGAGAAAGTTATTACCATCAAATAAGCAAAGAAATCGCTGTTGTAGCATGATTCTAAGTGAAATGTTAACAATAATAATTATGTTTCATACATCCTATGCTAAGAATTTTAAATTTTTCTATAAAAGTTATATAGAGTGCATGCATAAGGATGATTTTCCCAAAGCCTTGAGTTATAATAGATTTGTTGAATTAATGGCACGATTATTCATACCGCTAAATATGTTGATTCATTTGTTGTTTGGTGAGGAAACAGGTATTTATTTTATTGACTCTACAACGATTAAAGCTTGTCACAATAAAAGGCGTTATAGCAATAAAGTTTTTAAAGGATTAGCCAAACATAGTAAATCCTCTATGGGGTATTTTTATGGTTTTAAATTACATGTAATAATCAATAATAAAGGGGAGTTTATGGCATTAAAAGTGACCAAAGGCAATGTAGATGATAGGGTTCCAGTACCGGAGTTAACAAAAAGATTAACTGGAATTATAGCAGCTGATAAAGGTTATATTAAACGTCAATTCGGGATAAGGATATTGTGAACATGTAGATTAAAATCAAATTTTGTTGAAGGTTTATTTTTCTTTAATGAGTAAGCAACAAGAGTAGATAATATATGGACAAAGGCATTTATTGGTGATCTATGTCTAGTATGTTCAAGGTTCATTTTATTTTTTAGATAATCAAAAACTGTTTCAATTAAGTTACGCTTTCGAAGTAAGATTTTTTCTTTCAAATCCATTAATTTATTTTCCATATTCTTCTTAATTCCATGAATCATTTTTAAGCCTCTTTCATATAAATTTAAGAACAAATTTTGCTTAATATAACCTTTATCAGCTGCTATAATTCCAGTTAATCTTTTTGTTAACTCCGGTACTGGAACCCTATCATCTACATTGCCTTTGGTCACTTTTAATGCCATAAACTCCCCTTTATTATTGATTATTACATGTAATTTAAAACCATAAAAATACCCCATAGAGGATTTACTATGTTTGGCTAATCCTTTAAAAACTTTATTGCTATAACGCCTTTTATTGTGACAAGCTTTAATCGTTGTAGAGTCAATAAAATAAATACCTGTTTCCTCACCAAACAACAAATGAATCAACATATTTAGCGGTATGAATAATCGTGCCATTAATTCAACAAATCTATTATAACTCAAGGCTTTGGGAAAATCATCCTTATGCATGCACTCTATATAACTTTTATAGAAAAATTTAAAATTCTTAGCATAGGATGTATGAAACATAATTATTATTGTTAACATTTCACTTAGACTCATGCTACAACAGCGATTTCTTTGCTTATTTGATGGTAATAACTTTCTCTGTTCATACTCCAAATAAATTTTACAAAAATCATCTATAAAACTATATAATTCTGTGATATCTTTTTTCATGCCTGTAGTTTGTTTTTTTGTTTAAAAATATAAATACTGCAGGCACTCCTTTTTGACAATCCTTTTATCTATTACTATTTCATCTATATCTTATCCCGAACTGACGTATATAGATTCTTGATTAACCCCTGCTGATTTGGATCAGCACTCTGTGTTTTATTCTTAAAACCTTGTACTAACAACTCAAGACCTTGTTTTTTCCAGTTACTGATCTGTGTTGCATGAACACCATACTTACTGGTTATCTGGGCTATTGTTAGCTCTCCCTTAATTGCTTCTATGACAATTTTGGCTTTCTCCTCAGCACTATATTGCCTTACTTGTTTTTTCATCTCTAGCTCTCCTTGTTTGCTAAAGAATTCTATCTCATTTTTCTTATTTTTCTGTCCAAAATATTGGAACCATTATAGTAATAACATAAACAAACTGTTGGTGGTGAGCTATGGTAAAAATAAAACCTTCTTTCAAACTAGTGTGTTAGGAGAAAGAATATTTGAAAAGTAAGAAGGGAGGGATTATAAAGTTCTCGAATAATAACAACAAAATTGGAGAATATATTATGATCCCTCTTACGGAGATTTTCTGCTTAATTGATGATTTTTGCAAGCATTTTGATACGGAGCAAAATAAATATATATTACCAAATCCTAACCGTAAGCGTAAAGTAGTTTGCAGTATAGGACTCTCAGAGATTATTACTATTATAGTAATGTTTCACTTGAGTCACTACCGTACCTTTAAAGATTTTTATTTATGCTGCCTATGTCAAAGTTTATAGTACCCTACAATTTTGAGAAGATGAAGAAGAATGGTTGATTTAGAGTGGTGTGAAGTAGTATAAGGTAGGTATTTTTATAACAAAATGCATAATATAATACTTCAAGAATTGATTTTATATATAGACGGAAATAAATCAAGATTAAAATGTTTGGTTGGTATGGTAATTAGTTTGCTGACGGGCAGCTCAATTTATCAAAAAGGTTTAGCACTTGGTATTTTAGGTGATGCTAAAGCGACGTCAAAAACTCATAGAATTTATCGTTTTTTAAAAGATTTTAATTTTGATTATATGAAGGTTGGCTATTTGCTATTAAGCTTTTTTGCTTCAAAAAATTATGTCGTAGCAATGGATAGGACAAGTTGGAAATTTGGTAAATCCGATATTAATATTTTATTTTTAGTAATGGTAATTGGTAAAATATCGGTGCCAATATTCTGGAAGACTTTGTCGCATGGTGGCGGGTGTTCTGCAGAATTTATGAAGGAATTTTTACAGAAATTTATTAATAATTTTGGCGTTGAAAGAATAAAATATTTGCTTGCTGATAGAGAATTTATGAATAAAGAATGGTTAGACTTTCTGATAAATAACCATCTAAAGTTTGTTATTCCATTAAAAATGGATCATAAAATTCGTCTTACAAAAGGTTTAAGAACTTTAACCATTGAAAGAATATTTAGTGATGTTAAAGCCTTAGAGTATAGGGCTTGTAGTGGTATATTATGGAATAGAAAGGTTAATTTTACCGCATATAGAAATGATAAGAGCGAGCTGATGGTTCTGGTGTCTTCAATTGAAATAGAGCAAGATATTTTTGCTTTATATAAATTTCGTTGGAGTGTTAACGACTATTTTTGCACCTAAAAAGCGGTGGTTTTGATATTGAAAAAAGTCACATTGTAAAATTGGATAGATTTGAAAAATTATTAGTGATAACTGCTATTGCTTCAGCTTTAATAGTCAAAAATGGAATAATACAAAATGCCTTAAATCCCATCCGAATAAAACGGTACAAAACCATTGAAAGACAATTGTTTTCATTATTTACCTATGGCTTTGATCATATCAAAAATGCTTTTTATCAATCTACAACAGCCATAACGCAGCTAATATCCACATTATTAATACCTCCCAAACAAAAACTTTTTTCTATCCTAATACCATCTTTACAAAAATTGTAGGGTACTATGCTATTTATGTCATGGCAATTGTCATAACATAAACACATTCAGCTCCAGAATCTTTTAAGATTTTAGCACATTTGTTAACTGTAGTTCCAGTGGTCAATACATCATCTACTAATAATATTTTTTGACCTATAATCGACCTATAATCTGATATTTTTTATTGAGTATAAGGCTATTTGATAAGTTTTTTTCTCGTTCTTTTTTAGATAAAAATGTTTGAGATTTGGTCCATTTTGACTTAATTAATACATCCGGACTAAACGATTTTCCTGTTAATTTGCTAATTTCTAAGGCTAAAATCAAAGCAGGATTATACATTCTAAACAACCTCTTGAACCTATTCATGGGAACTGGAATAATTAAGTCAATGTCTTGAATTTCATTATTATAGTGTCTATAAAATAATTTAACCTCAGTTTGATGTAAGAGGAAGGTTGAGATTGTTTAATTTTCCAAAAGCTACAGAAATTTTATTAGGCTTAAAAACATAGGTAAGCAGTCCAGCTAATACGTTAGTTTGAAAATTCATAACAGATCTGTGCCTTGTATGGTCTATATGACAAAGGTTTTTTAGTTGATCGTTAATGGTTTCAATAATATACCTTTTATTTAAAAACCGCTTTTTAATAGGATCTATTATTCTTTCTTTCATATTACTTTTAATTTTTGTTATTAGTTCTAAACCTTGATTAGCAAGGGATTGAGTGAGTTTTTTACTGATATACCCACGATCACCAAAAAGCCAGCCTTGTAATTTATCTACTAAATTTTCCACCACTGCTCTATCATCAACATTTCCTGGAGTTAAAGAAAAACTCATAATCTCTCCGCAACTGTTAATGACAATATGTAGCTTACAACCAAAGAACCACCCAGTGGAAGTCTTACCTCTTTTTGCTATGTCTTTGAATACTTTATGTCTATTAATTCTTAAATTATGGCAAGCAGGAAGTTTAGTAGAGTCGATATAATATTGACCAGTTTGTTTTCCTGATAGGCTTTTTAGCAGTAACACCATGGGCATGAAGCTCATTGGCATTAACTGAACAAAACGACTATAGCTCACAAGTTTTGGAAATTCCTTTCTATAACTTTGACATAGGCAGCATAAATAAAAATCTTTAAAGGTACGGTAGTGACTCAAGTGAAACATTACTATAATAGTAATAATCTCTGAGAGTCCTATACTGCAAACTACTTTACGCTTACGGTTAGGATTTGGTAATATATATTTATTTTGCTCCGTATCAAAATGCTTGCAAAAATCATCAATTAAGCAGAAAATCTCCGTAAGAGGGATCATAATATATTCTCCAATTTTGTTGTTATTATTCGAGAACTTTATAATCCCTCCCTTCTTACTTTTCAAATATTCTTTCTAACAAACTGGTTTGAAAGAAGGTTTTATTTTTACCATAGCTCACCACCAACAGTTTGTTTATGTTATTACATAATGCTTAGCATTTTGTTTGGTGCTTACGTCAAACTCAGGTTATCATAACAAGGTTTATGTTGAAAGCATTTTGCACAACACATATTATCTAAAATTGATATATCTAATCTACTACCACAAATAATACAGTAGGGTTTTGTAATAAAATCAAGTTTTTTCCAACAATTTTGACAAAAATCCTCTTTAGTTTCAGTCATTTCGGTACAAGACAAGCATCTTGCTGGTAAGATGTAATCTATAAGATAATTATAAAGTCTACTGATTTTGTGTACGTAATAAAGCAAATTTTTAAGCGATGTCAATGGTTAAATTTACTGGTCTACGAACACATGGGTTTCTAATACCAGACGGATCTGTTGATTCAATAGATACACAAGGACTTTTAATCTCATAAGGAGGACTAGAGGTGCATGATAATAATTGCAATAACACAACAAAAGGCAGAAGAAATCTTAATAATTTTGTCATAATTGTCATTTAAAATAATTTTAGATTTTATAGTTAAGCTATCCTAGTTTGCAATATATCTCAAGTATATTTGATGAAAAATAAGTTTTAGATATAAAAAACATAATAGCTTGTGGTATTTTTCTTGACAAGGATATATAATGCAAAATTGATAAATCAAGGCAATGATGGCAAATACACCCTTTAAAGAAAGACCCCCTTATGCAAAAAAGTATAATAGTTGGCGTATTAGAATTTTATATTCGATAATTGTTGGTTACTCGACATTCATACTTTGTCGTCAGAATTTTAATATTGTAATGCCTGCTTTAATGGAGCATTTTGATGTAACAAAAACTCAACTTGGTTGGATTTTAACAACCGCCTCTATATTTTATGGTATAGGAAAGTTATGTAATGGATTCTTAAGTGATAGATCAAATGCTCGTATATTTATGGTAATTGGTCTTATATGTGTAGGTATTATAACATTGTTATCAGGTTTTGCTTCAAGTATAACATCTCTTGGTATTTTATGGATTATGAATAATTGGTTTCAATCTATGGGTTGGACACCTGCAACACGTATGTTAACTTATTGGTACGCTTCTAAGGAATTAGGAATGAAATGGTCTCTAGGAGCCACTTCTAATCAAATTGGTGGAGCAATCACTATGATAGTATGTGGTTATCTAATAGACGTTTACGGTTGGGAAGCAGCATTTATAATTCCTGGAATAATTGCATTATTAGTATCATTATTTCTATTCAATAGATTACGTAATTCCCCCAGTGAGGTTAATTTACCTATAGTGGAAGAGTATAAAGAATGTGATATATCTCTTGATAGTGATAATTTATTAACAACTCAATTAATAAAAATTGTATTTTGTAATAGATTAATGTGGTATGTGTGTTTTGCCAACATGTTTATTTATATTGTGCGTTCAGGTATAATTTTTTGGGCTCCTGTATTTTTGTGCGAGCTAAAAAACATTACTATTGCTCAAGCTGGTTGGCAAGTTGCTTCTTATGACATTTTAGGTTTAACTGGTGGTATTGTTGCTGGATGGATGTCAGATAAAATATTTCAGGGACGACGTGGACCAGTTGGTTCAGTATTTATGTTTGCTTTAGCTTTTACTATCATTTTATTTTGGCAAATGCCAAATGAGTATGAAATATTTAGTATTATTACTCTTGCTTTGGTTGGTTTTTTTGTATCTGGACCACAAGTATTAATAGGTGTTGCTACAGCAGATTTTACTAATAAACAAGCCGTTGGTACGGCTAATGGTCTTTCAGGTTTATTTGGTTATCTTGGTGCTGCACTGGCTGGCGTATGTGTTGGTTGGATTTCTGATAATTTAGGGTGGAATGGTGTTTTTTTATTTTTTAGCCTGTCCGCTTTCTTGGGAGCAATAATTCTTTCCTTAACTTGGAATTATAGTTCTAGAAGAACTGCATAACATATTACCTAACTGTAATATTATGAATTTGCTTGCCAAAAATATATAAATTTATATAAATGTTAATAATAAATTAATAAAGGTTTACTGTGACTCAAGAATATACATTTTCAATGATTAAGCCAGATGCTACGAAAAGAAATCTAATTGGTAAAATTAATTCTTACTTAGAAAATAATGGGCTAAAAATAGTAGCTCAAAAAATGACTATTTTAACTAGAGATCAAGCAGAAATTTTTTATGCAGAACATAAATCAAGAGCATTTTTTAATAGTTTAATAGAGTCTATTATTTCCGGTCCGGTTGTTTTGCAGGTTCTTAAAGGAGAAAATGCTATTTTACAAAATCGTAAAATAATGGGAGCTACTAATCCAAATGATGCTGAATTAGGTACTATTAGAAAAGATTTTGCAAAAAATATTGAGGAAAATAGTATACATGGTTCTGATACTTTAGAAAGTGCTGAAAGAGAAGTGAGATTTTTCTTTGCTGAAAAAGAAATTGTAGAATAACACAATAATTATGAAGTATAGCGTTGTAGTTATTGGTGGTGGTCATGCTGGTTGTGAGGCAGCTTCGGCTGCTGCACGTCTTGGCATAGATACTCTTTTAATTACTTTAAAACTAGATAATCTTGGTGAAATGTCTTGCAATCCTGCAATAGGCGGGGTAGCAAAAGGTACTTTAGTAAAAGAGATAGATGCTCTTGATGGACTCATGGGTAAAATTATAGATCAAGCTGGTATCCATTATAAGATGCTTAATGAAAGCAAAGGTCCAGCAGTTTGGGGACCAAGAGCTCAAGCTGATAGAAAGCTTTATAAAAAAGCTATGTATAATGCCTTGATAAATCATCCAAATTTGACAATTTTATGTGCATCTGTAGAAAATATTGAGATACACAACTCTGAAGTAAAAGCATTAACCTTAGATGATGGTACTAGAATTGAATATCAAAAAGTTATATTAACTACCGGTACATTTTTATCCGGGCTCATTCACATAGGAGATAAAAAAATTCCATCGGGTAGAATAGGTGAAAAGCCGTCATACGGTTTATCTAACGCACTAAAATCTTTCGGTTTTGCTCTTGGTAGATTAAAAACTGGTACTCCTCCAAGAATAGATGGAAGAACAATTGATTATAACGAAATAGAGGTGCAGGCTGGAGATGCCGTGCCACGCCCTTTTTCCGAACTCACAACTTCTGTTAAGATAAAGCAAATAAATTGTTTCGTTACTAGAACAACTGAACAAACTCATGAAATTATTAGGAATAACTTAGATAAGTCAGCTATGTATTCTGGACAAATCAAGAGTATAGGACCAAGATATTGTCCATCCATTGAAGATAAGGTTACTAGATTCTCTAAAGCAAGTCATCAAATATTTTTAGAACCTGAAGGTTTGGACGACCATACTATATACCCAAATGGCATATCTACATCATTACCTGAAGATATACAATTAGCACTGCTAAAAACAATTCCTGGTCTTAAAAATGCCACTATGTTAAAACCAGGATATGCAATAGAATATGATTATGTTGATCCTAGAGAGTTAAAAATAACGTTAGAAACGAAAAAAATTAAGGGATTGTATTTTGCTGGTCAAATTAATGGCACCACTGGCTATGAAGAAGCCGCGGGGCAAGGAATTATGGCTGGCATTAATGCAGCCTTATCACTAAAAAATCAATCAAATTTTATTTTGACTAGAGCAGATGCCTATATTGGTGTTATGATTGATGATTTAATCACTCTTGGTACAGTAGAGCCTTATAGAATGTTTACTTCTAGATCTGAATATAGACTTTCGGTTAGGGCAGATAATGCAGATTTAAGACTAACTCAAATGGCTATAGATATTGGTATTATATCTAATTTACGCAAAGAAGTTTTTAGTAAAAAATGTGACGATATTCATAAGGTAGAAAACATTGTAAAAACTATCTCTTTAACAACTACTAAATTAGCCAACCTGGGCGTCTCTATCGCACAAGATGGTTCATATAAAACAGCCTTTGATTTGCTAGGATTACTAAATTTTGGTGTTGATAAAACGATAGAAATCTTTCCAGAGCTTATTTCATTAAATAAAAAAATTCTTCATTATCTTTGTATTGAATCAAGATATTCTTCTTATTTGACTAGACAAAATGCAGACATTCAATTATTTAAAGAAGAAGAGCTAGAATTATTAGATGATGATATTGATTACTTCAAAATACCCAGCTTGTCTACAGAAGTAAGGGAAAAACTCCAGTATCACAAACCAGCTACTATTGGTGCGGCTAGAAGAATATCTGGGGTTACTCCAGCTGCTTTAATAGCAATTATAATTTATATAAAAACAAAATATAGACATTAATGTATAATTATAGTAGTGTTTCACGTGAAGTATTAGAAGCTCTTGAGAAACATCAATCATTAACGTTGAAATGGAATAAAGCTATTAATCTCGTTTCTTGTAATACCAAGAATGATTTTTGGGTAAGACATATCTTAGATTCCTTACAACTAATGAAGTACATAAATGACCAAAATATTCATTTAATAGATGTTGGTTCAGGTGGTGGATTTCCAGGAATAGTTTTGTCTATTGCCGGGATAAAGAATGTTACTTTAGTAGAGTCTGATGTAAGGAAATCTGTTTTTTTATTGCAAGCTTCCAAAATTTCTAGTAATAAAATTAATGTGGTTAATCAACGAATAGAAAGTGTTAAATTAGATTGTGATATATTAACTTCTAGAGCTTGTGCTCAGTTAGATAAAATATTGGCTTATACTAAACATATTAATGTAAGAAATAAGTATTTATTATTTAAAGGTGAGAAGTATCAACAAGAAATTGAGATTGCTAAAAAGAGATGGTCTTTTTGTCATTCTATATATGATAGTGAAACTTCTAATAATAGTAAGATTTTAGAAATTAGTAACATATATGACAAAAATAGTTGCGGTAGTTAACCAAAAAGGTGGAGTTGCAAAAAGCACAACTACTGTAAATTTGTCGACAGCTTTATCTGTGATGGGTAAAAAGATTTTGGTAATAGATTTAGATCCTCAGGGAAATAGTAGCACTGGTTTTGGTATAAGCCAACAGGATAGAAAAGTTACTATTTATCAGGTACTAATTGGTTCAAAAACGATTGAAGAAGCCATAATACAAACGAATATTCCAAATTTACAACTGATTACAGCTAATACTAATTTATCAGGTGCTGAGATAGATTTATTAAGTATACAAAAGCGTGAATATTTATTATCAAATTTGTTAAATAAATTAGTCAATAAATATGACTACATTATTATAGATTGCCCTCCTTCTCTTAACTTATTGACAGTTAATGCATTAGTGGCTTGTGACTATGTATTAATCCCTATGCAATGTGATTTTTATTCATTAGAAGGATTAAGTCATTTGCTAAAAACAGTTGAAATTGTAGAAAAGAATTTAAACCCAAAAATAAAAATTGCCGGCATTTTATTTACTATGTATGATAAACGCAATCGATTAACTGAGCAAGTAGAGAATGATGTTAGAAAATGCTTAGGAAGATTGGTATTTAAGACAGTTATTCCACGGAATGTAAAACTATCTGAAGCACCATCTCACGGTCAACCAGCAATTATCTATGATCATAAATGTACTGGCTCTATTGCTTATATAGAACTTACAAAAGAGATTTTAGGTAGAAATATATGAAAAATAAAAATTTAGGCAAAGGATTATCAGCTTTGCTTGGAGAAGAAGTTTTTACTGTAGAGAAGGATGAGTTAGTAAAAATTATAGATATTGATAAAATTGAAGCTAGAAATAATCAACCAAGAAAAAAGTTTGAATATGATAAAATAAAAGAATTAGCCGATTCCATAAGTAATAATGGTTTGTTACAACCAATCATTGTTAGTTCAGTCAGTGATGGAAAATATAAAATTATAGCTGGTGAGAGACGTTGGCGTGCTTGTAAGGTGGCTAAGCTTACTGATATTCCTGCTATTATAAAAGATATAGGAGATAAAGAAATTATAGAAATAGCTCTAATTGAAAATATTCAAAGAGAGGAATTATCTGTTATAGAAGAATCGGAAGGATTTGAGAGATTAATAAAAGAGTTTGGTTATACACAAGAGCAATTAGCAGAAAAAGTTAGCAAGAGCCGTAGTCATATAGCTAATTTATTAAGACTAAATCAGTTACCGCAATCTATCAAAGATAAAATAAATGAGGGTCTTTTAACTATGGGACATGCAAGATGTCTAATTAATCATCAGCAGGCTGAGGTAATAGCTAATCATATTATTGAGAATGATTTAAGTGTTCGTCAAACTGAAGATATAGTAAGAAATTGGTCTAAAAATGAATATACAAAAACCCCAGAACATGATAAACGTATAGGGAGAGGTCTTCTAAAAGAGAGTAGTAAAGAGAATGATCTACAATTATTAGCTAAATCATTGTCAGAAAGATTTAATATAAAAGTAACTATTGAAGATTACCCAATTGGTGGGAAATTAATATTTCACTATAGTAATTTAGAAGAACTTGATTCAATTTTGTCGAGGTTAAATTAAATGCAAATTTTTCTAGATAGTGCTGACATTAAAGAAATTGATGAGATTAACCAATTAGGTATAATTGATGGCATAACTACTAATCCTTCCTTGATGTCTAAGACAAAATACGATTTTGTATCAACTATTGCAGAAATATGTAAGATAATAACTTCTGATGTTAGCGTTGAAGTGGTTGCTAATGATGTTGATACTATGATTAATCAAGGTAATAAAATTTTAGAAATATCCAGTAATATTGCGATTAAGTTACCTATGACATGGAACGGTATTAAGGCGTGTCAATATTTTGCAGATAAAGGAAAAAAAGTGAATATGACCTTATGCTTTTCTGTTAATCAGGCACTTATCGCTGCAAAAGCTGGAGCATTTTATATATCACCTTTTATCGGTAGACTTGATGATATAGGTCGAAATGGTATTAGTTTAATAAGTGATATAAGACAAGTATACGATAATTATCAGTATCAAACAAAAATCCTTGCTGCATCTATAAGAAGCCCTAACCATGTTTATCAAGCTGCTATGTATAAGGCTGATGTTGCTACAATGTCTGGTAAAATTATTAAGCAATTATTAAATCATCCACTAACAGATTCAGGTTTAGAGATTTTTAATAAGGATTGGACTAAATCGGGGTTAAAAATTTAAGAAAATTATATACTTGTATGACCTAAACATTTATGTAAATATATTTTTGCAAACTTTACCAATTGTCAAGTGAACTAGATTGTAAGCAGCAATTATAAATTCAAAAAAGTTTAAAAATATGTATACATTACAGTAGATAACATATTGTAAATGTATGAATCAAATAGCTATAGCAGAATTGTTGCTGTCATGTGCAAGAAGCAATAAAAATTTAAACCAAATTTATTTAAATTTTTATTGCGAAACATAGTTGATCCAAAAAAGTAACCAAAATTGATTGCCTTGTTCGGGCTTCGCACTTCCTCGCAATCTGATGTATCCCCACGAAATTGTTGCAAAATAGCAAGAATTGATAGAATATCTTCATTATTTAATGATGATGGAGATAGTAGGTTATGGATGTAAAAACAGTATTAAATGAAGTAATAAAAGAACATTGTCCTTTTATACATAATAATCGTTTAAATGCGTTACTTGATGTTGCAGAAGGCTTGCGATATAGTCAGAATTTGTCTTTGAGTGCAATTGGCAGGAACTTGAGTGGTGATAGTAAAGTAAAACATAAAATAAAAAAAGTTGATAGATGTATAGGTAACAAACATTTATATAACGAGGTTGATAATCTCTATAGTGCTTTATCATATTTCATATTTGAGTTTATCAAGCATTCTAATGATGACAGTGTTGTGATTGATTTATGTTATCTTAAAGATGATCGCATGGTACAAATGCTAAGTGCTCAATTTTGTACAAGAGGGATGAGTTTACCTTTGTATCAAGATGTGTTTGAAGAAGGTGAATTAAAGGGCAGAACGGTAGAATTTCTAAATAAATTAAAGAGTATAATACCTGATGGAAAAAGGGTTATTGTGATTATGGACGCTGGCTTTCATATTGAATGGTTTAAGGAAATAGAAAAACAAGGGTGGAGTTGGGTGTGTCGGGTACGACAAGGAAAAGATTTAAAATTAGCTAACCTCAGTTTGATGTAAGAGGAAGGTTGAGATTGTTTAATTTTCCAAAAGCTACAGAAATTTTATTAGGCTTAAAAACATAGGCAAGCAGTCCAGCTAATACGTTAGTTTGAAAATTCATAACAGATCTATGCCTTGTATGGTCTATATGACAAAGGTTTTTTAGTTGATCGTTAATGGTTTCAATAATATACCTTTTATTTAAAAACCGCTTTTTAATAGGATCTATTATTCTTTCTTTCATATTACTTGAGTCAATCATTTAATTTGTGTAAGTTCATTTTTTATTTTCCAATAAATCATATTTAAAATCTCCACAAAGTATTTCAAATTGATTTAAAGCTAAAGACCAATCTTTAATAGGCATGGTCCATTTTTTGGCTGCATTTTGTAGGGATAAAAATATTATTTTTTGAATTGACTTATCATCTGGAAACACCCCCTTATTTTTGATAATTTTTCTAATTTGACGATTTACAGATTCTATAGTGTTAGTAGTATAAATTACCTTTCTGTTCTCTTCAGGAAAGGCAAAAAACGGTATTATCCCAGACCAATTACGTTGCCAAATATCAGAAATTACCGGATATTTTTTATCCCATTTTACACCAAATTGCTGAAGTTTTAAACGTGCCATTTCGTCATTATTAGCTGTATAAATTTGTTTTAGATCTGATGTGACCTCTTTTAAATCTTTATATGACACATACTTTACTGAATTGCGAACCATATGTACAATACATAATTGTACTATAGTACTCGGGAATACACTGCTTATAGCTTCTGGAAAGCCCTTTAAACCATCCACACAAGCAACATAAATTTGTTCAATTCCTCGATTCTTTAACTCAGTAACTACTTGCATCCAAAATTTAGCACCTTCATTTTTGCCTATCCAAATGCCAAGTAACTCCTTTTTCCCTTCTATATTTACAGCAAGTGCTAAATATACTGCTTTATTTATTACTATGTGATTGTCTCTAGATTTTACATAGATACAGTCCAAGTATAATATTGGATACACCCTATCTAAACAACGATTTTGCCACCTAGTTACTTCTTCTATTACCCCATCTGTTATGGTGGATATCAAGTCACCAGATACATCAGTTTGATATATTTCTTCTAAATGCCCTCGGATCTCGCTGACTGTCATACCGCGACCATAAAGGGATATCACTTTACGTCAGTTCGGGATAAGATATAGATGAAATAGTAATAGATAAAAGGATTGTCAAAAAGGAGTGCCTGCAGTATTTATATTTTTAAACAAAAAAACAAACTACAGGCATGAAAAAAGATATCACAGAATTATATAGTTTTATAGATGATTTTTGTAAAATTTATTTGGAGTATGAACAGAGAAAGTTATTACCATCAAATAAGCAAAGAAATCGCTGTTGTAGCATGAGTCTAAGTGAAATGTTAACAATAATAATTATGTTTCATACATCCTATGCTAAGAATTTTAAATTTTTCTATAAAAGTTATATAGAGTGCATGCATAAGGATGATTTTCCCAAAGCCTTGAGTTATAATAGATTTGTTGAATTAATGGCACGATTATTCATACCGCTAAATATGTTGATTCATTTGTTGTTTGGTGAGGAAACAGGTATTTATTTTATTGACTCTACAACGATTAAAGCTTGTCACAATAAAAGGCGTTATAGCAATAAAGTTTTTAAAGGATTAGCCAAACATAGTAAATCCTCTATGGGGTATTTTTATGGTTTTAAATTACATGTAATAATCAATAATAAAGGGGAGTTTATGGCATTAAAAGTGACCAAAGGCAATGTAGATGATAGGGTTCCAGTACCGGAGTTAACAAAAAGATTAACTGGAATTATAGCAGCTGATAAAGGTTATATTAAGCAAAATTTGTTCTTAAATTTATATGAAAGAGGCTTAAAAATGATTCATGGAATTAAGAAGAATATGGAAAATAAATTAATGGATTTGAAAGAAAAAATCTTACTTCGAAAGCGTAACTTAATTGAAACAGTTTTTGATTATCTAAAAAATAAAATGAACCTTGAACATACTAGACATAGATCACCAATAAATGCCTTTGTCCATATATTATCTACTCTTGTTGCTTACTCATTAAAGAAAAATAAACCTTCAACAAAATTTGATTTTAATCTACATGTTCACAATATCCTTATCCCGAATTGACGTACTTTCTCATCAAATCCATTAAATCTCCTCAGCCCTTTTGGTATTAATTGAGGATTATACTCTCCTTCCCGATCTCTTGGTACTTCTACTGTCAGCTTACGACCATCCCCATCAATTACTGTCTTCTCATAGCTACCATTACGACGATTATTATCTACTTTTGCCATCTTGCTATGTTTTGAATATCCTAATTCATGATCCAACTCACTTGCTAATATTTTCTCAACTATTTGCTTCTTTAGCTGTTGAAATAAACCATCTCGACCAAATAACTCCGATGGATCTGCTTTTGATAATAATTCTTCTACTAGCTGATTACTGATGTTTAATGTATCTTTATCTGTATCTAATTTTTTAGCCATAATTCCTCCTTGCTTGCTTAAGTTACTTTTTTTACAGTAATCTCTTACTGCTTTCTTTGCAACTTACACAAACTATAGGACAGACTCGAATTAAAGGTTAGGTGTAATATGATAGAGCCTAATCATAATAAGTTAACAATTGTACAACAGTGTAAGTTATTGGATATTAGCAGGTCAACCTATTACTATCAACCTACTGGTATTAGTGAACAAGATATCAAGATTATGGCAATAATTGATGAGACCTATACTATGCATCCATATTATGGTATGCGGCGGATGGCTAAATATTTACAAGCCCAAGGTTTTTCGGTAG
Organism: Rickettsia endosymbiont of Oedothorax gibbosus; assembly: GCF_936269705.1. Lineage (NCBI taxonomy): Bacteria > Pseudomonadati > Pseudomonadota > Alphaproteobacteria > Rickettsiales > Rickettsiaceae > Rickettsia > Rickettsia endosymbiont of Oedothorax gibbosus. The sequence goes on along the minus strand of NZ_OW370493.1, from coordinate 414,394 downwards.
GTCGTAAAGCTGTTAGACGTTACTACAAGATAATGGGTCTTGAAGCTGTTTATCCTAAACTCAATAACTAACCAGCTGAAGCTGGTAGGTTGAAGTTGCGACTAGAAGTCACGGATTTACTCTAAAGAGATATTCATTACATTATTAGGCTGATGTGCATCTGAATGATTGTTAATGTAGTTATTGATTATATCATCAGTGACATTACCACTGGTTGAGCTAAAGAAGCCCCTAGCCCAAAAGTGGCGTCCCCAGTAAGTTTTTCTAATTTCAGGAAATTCTTGCTGAATTTTATATGATGAACGTCCTTTAGCTGCTTTAACAAACTGACTAATGGATATATGAGGTGGAATTTCAGCCATAATATGGACATGATCGGCAGATAATATTCCATTGATGATTTTGATACCAAGATATTCTGCTACCTGAGCAATAATTTCTCTAATTCTAATCCTGAGGTTACCTGTGAGTACTTTGTATCGATACTTAGTAATCCAAACGATATGGAAGCGGTGGTAAAATACGGTGTGGCTAGACTTACTATAATCAGTCATATATATTATTCTCTATTCAGAGAATAATATATATGATAACATTAGTAAATTGAAATATTTTAGAACAAGGACTGAAGTCTTTTCCGGCTGAAGCCGGAGGTTTTAACCAAATTTTGGGACAATAAATTTAAGCAAGAGGAATCAAGCGCATAAAATATATCCTTATTTACTAAAAGGATTAGAAATAGTATTGCCAAACCAGGTTTGGAGTGCAGATATAACGTATATAAGACTGAGCCAAGGATTCGTATATTTAGTAGCTATTATTGACTGGTATAGTCGTTATATTCTAAGTTGGCGAATCTCCATTAGTTTGGAAAGTGAATTTTGTGTAATACCAATTGCAATAATTAACACAGTGGTGTAAAATGGGTTTTTAACTGATAAAGGTACTCAAATGGCTAGGTTAATATTACCACAAGGTTTTCATGGTCATGATTTTATAAAAATGATGAAACATGAGCCGCATGGTCGAAATCGTATACGTTTATTGGCGATGTATCACCTTCAATTAGGCAAATCTTTAAAAGCCATATCTGAAATAGTGAAGTCACACTGGAAAACTGTGCAATCATGGCTCAGAAGATTTAGGAATCATGGTTTTGAAGGATTATTTGAATCACAAAGAAGCGGCGCCCCTAGGAAGATTAACACTATACAAGAGTCTGCTCTTTTTGATAAAATCAATACGCTCAGTGAAAGTAAAACTGGTGGGTATATAACTGGAAAGGAGCTACATATCATGTTACTTGAGGAATATGGTGCTAAATGCGCTTTAAAAACAGTCTACAATACTATGCACCGCCTTGGTTTTAGCTGGATTACTTCTCGTTCAATGCATCCAAAGTCAAATCAAGAGACTCAAAATACATATAAAAAAACTTCCCAGACATGTTAACAAAATTATTACCAAAAAATATCGATAGATGTAAAGTTGATATATGGTCTCAGGATGAAACTCGAGTTGGGCAACAAGGTAGCTTAACTCGTATATGGGCTAAGCGTGGCACTAGACCCCGTAAAGTTCGGCAACAGCAATTCATTTCAACATATATTTATGGAGCTGCTTGCCATGATACAGGAGAAGCTTTTGCATTAATTTTACCATATGCAAACACACAGGCAATGAATAAATTCTTAGAAGAGCTTTCTCGCAGTATTCAAGGCAACCGACATATAGCTTTACTAACGGATAATGCAGGTTGGCACACAGCCAAAAAACTAACTGTGCCAAGCAATATCACTTTGATACCGCTTCCGCCCTATGCACCGGAACTTAATGCAATGGAACAAGTTTGGGAATGGATCAAAAATCATTTCTTGTCTAACCAATGTTATGGTGTATATGAAGATATCGTCACTATGGCTTGTTACGCTTGGAATCAATTTGCTCATAATGTAGATTTAGTAAAATCAATTATGTATAGAGACTGGATAAACACACCGTGTTAATTATTGCAATTGGTATTACTTCTCGTTCAATGCATCCAAAGTCAAATCAAGAGACTCAAAATACATATAAAAAAACTTCCCAGACATGTTAACAAAATTATTACCAAAAAATATCGATAGATGTAAAGTTGATATATGGTCTCAGGATGAAACTCGAGTTGGGCAACAAGGTAGCTTAACTCGTATATGGGCTAAGCGTGGCACTAGACCCCGTAAAGTTCGGCAACAGCAATTCATTTCAACATATATTTATGGAGCTGCTTGCCATGATACAGGAGAAGCTTTTGCATTAATTTTACCATATGCAAACACACAGGCAATGAATAAATTCTTAGAAGAGCTTTCTCGCAGTATTCAAGGCAACCGACATATAGCTTTACTAACGGATAATGCAGGTTGGCACACAGCCAAAAAACTAACTGTGCCAAGCAATATCACTTTGATACCGCTTCCGCCCTATGCACCGGAACTTAATGCAATGGAACAAGTTTGGGAATGGATCAAAAATCATTTCTTGTCTAACCAATGTTATGGTGTATATGAAGATATCGTCACTATGGCTTGTTACGCTTGGAATCAATTTGCTCATAATGTAGATTTAGTAAAATCAATTATGTATAGAGACTGGATAAACACACCGTGTTAATTATTGCAATTGGTATTATACTTTCATATACTTAATGATTTAGATACACACTAGGAGCCTATTGAAGAATAGAGAATTTACCCTAAATACGGTCAATTTTTATTCTCCGATAACCTCCTATAGTCAATTCAGGGGGATTTGGTGCTAGGAGCGATGGAGCGACGCCTATAAGTAATCATAGCAATTATCTTTTATCTAAATTTTCAAAAAAATATTTATCTAAATAATAAAACAACGTTTTTGTTGAATAAGTTTATGGCAAACTTCAAGTAGCTTACGCATACAAGCAACTATCGCAACTTTCTTAGGTTTAAAATTATTAACAAGCCTATTGTATAAAGTTTTTAAATATTGAAAACCATTTTTGCCAGTTAATACCGCCATGTATAAAGCATCCCGTGGTATTTTTCTGCCTCCCCTAATAAATCTTCGTCCTTGCTTATTACCACTATCACGGGCGTACGGAGCTATCCCCACAATTGCTGACAATTCATTACTACTATAATTTTTATCCCCTAATTCAGGTACAAAACTAATTAGTTTTGTAGCCAAACATTTACCAATACCAGGTACAGTCTCTAATATTTTTACCTTCTCTTTTAACTCTTCTGACTCATCTATTGTTTTGTTTAACTTCTTATCAAGCTCAGCTATTTCATTTTGTAAGAATTTAATGTGTTTTTCTATACTATCTTTATCAATACCATCAATACTATGATGTAGTCTTTTCTTTTCATTGCTAAGCATTAATACTAAATCTTCTCGTCTTTGCTTATATCTCTTCAAATTCTCTGATTCAACTTGATATATATAATTCGCTGAAAGCTGCATCTTATCACCATAATATGCTAATTTAAATGCATCCTTCCTATCAGTTTTACACAAATTTACCGATTTACTAAAAGAATTAAAACTATATGTATTGACCTTATGTATTTGTTGCTTATTATTATACAGCTTTTGACAAATCTCAGCTTCGTATCCTCCAGTGGGTTCACATATTATTAGCTTAATCTCTTGCTCTTTTGCTAATTTAATCACCTCTTCATGACCAGCTGCATCATTGGCAAAACGATGATATTTAGGTTTATCGCTTGTATTATATACACATATATCAAGCCATTGTTTACTTACATCTAGACCTATTATTTTACTCATGATATAATCTCCTTCGTCTTATTGTGCAAGGCTGCTACTTCCAACACCTTCTGCAATTTGTTCAAAGCAAACTTTGTAAGAGGGTACTTATTCTATGCTCGATTATCTCAATCAAGTACCCCTCAAATCACCCTCTTACCATTACTTATATCATAATTTAAAGATATAAGTACCCCACACTTTTATAAAAGCCGATCCTGATGGGGTAAATTCAAGATCAAAAATCTTAAAAAGAAAGATATAAAAACATTTTTAGATAAATAAGAAGCCGTAATATCTTAAATATTGGACTTTGGACAAAATAATTTAGCCTATATTTAGCAACTTATAATTTATCTATTATATAAAACAATTATCTAAAATTGTAAAAATATTAACTATAGATTAATAAACTTTTTAAAAAGTTAGCTAAAAATACTAGTTTTTTATAAAACTTACTATTTTGTAAAAAAATAGGGTATTTTGTCCAAAGTCCAATTAAATAGTTAGTTAGAGTAGTAATAAGAAATGTCTGTTTACCGCATCAGGATAGGCTTTTATAAAAGTGTGGGGTACTATGTATGTTATTACATAATGCTTAGCATTTTGTTTGGTGCTTACGTCAAACTCAGGTTATTTAATAAATTATTAGCTAAAATAGTGGTAGTATCTTTGTCAAATAAAGCCATTTCTATAGTGTTAGGTAAATTCTCACTATCTTGCGAACAAAATATTATATTTCCATTACTCTCCCAATCAATAAACTCTTGAACTTTGTTATTTTCATTAATTTTTAGATTATCAAATATTAATAACCACTTATTCTTGTCAGTTAAATACGATATTACTTCCTTCTTTGCTAAAGTAATATTTTCAGATATATTAGCATTTCTAATACTATTAAGCTGTTTAGCTAACTTAAAAAATTGCCCATTAAGATCAACATTACAATCAAAAAACCAAATAATATCGTAATCAGCCTTATTATCATAGGCGTGCATTCTAACAAATTGCGTTTTGCCAATACCACTAGTGCCTACTATACTTACCTGTTTATGTTTACTTAAGCTATCCTTAAGCATTACGCTGATTCTCGTGGCTTACAAAATAACTAACTGGTATAATCAAATTAGATATTTGTTCCTGGGCAAATGAATCATTGACCATAATTAATATTATAAGTAACAAAAATTTCTTATTCATTTTTTTCTCTTAATTAAAGAGTTTAATAAAATGACGTTTTCTTCTTGTTGGTTGTTCCAATTCTTCAAGTCATTTGAGTAAATCTCTATAACATTACTTTGATTATGACTTACTTGATAGTTATAACCATTCGTTTGTAATAGATTAAATACTTGACTTAGATTAAGTAGAAAAGGGTTAGCATGGGTTTTGAAAAAATTATTTGACGTTTTTAGCAGCTCTTGTGCTGTCATTATAGGGTAACCATCATATTCAAAATGTAGTACCACCTTTTGCTTTATACTATCAATAGTTAATTTAATATTATGCTTGGTAACAAAAGGCTGGCTTTTTAACAAAAAGAATAGATAGCTAATAACACTATAAATTATTTGATACAATGCTGCATTAGAAGAAAAATGTAATATTTTTGCTTTACTGGAAATTTTAAACGATATATTCTCATCTTCCTGATTAAATCTATCAATAAATAAATCAACTAATTTAGTGGTATCAATTTCTTCTATTTTATTTTCTTGGTACAATGTTATAGAGCAAGGTACTTTATCACCAAAGTTTCTTAACCTATAATCCTTGAGCATATCTTCTTGATTATTGGAATTATTATCAAGCAACGATATTTGATTAGCTTCTTGAGCAAATAAACAATTAATTTCCAAATCTTTTTGTTTATTAAAATCATTATTCCAAATCTTTTTCATTAGGAAGGTTTCACAATGTTTTAATTCCCTTTGATGATTAAGTTTGAGTTGCTCTAATTCTGCAGTATGTTCATCTTGATAATGTAATGCATAAGACTTACTGAAACTGCTAAATAATATTTTTAATAGAACATATAACAAGACCATATTAGCTATAATAAATGCAGTTAATAGCCAAAAACTTCTTTTGATATCTGTTTCTACTTTATGCCCAAATACACTATTAATTGCCAGGCTAATATTAAGTTGGTAAGAATCGTTAATATGGTATATTTTATCTATTTGATAATTTTGCATTTTAGTCTTTGAATAAAGAAAATTTTTATTCAGTTCTATCTTGTAATTAATGAATTCTGGAATATACCAATTTAATAGTTCCCCAAAACGGAAAATATTATAATTTTTACATTTTAGTGCTTCAGTACATACCTCAATCTCACTACTAGTAATGTTAATTGAAATGTTTTTGTCCTGAATATTGCTAGATAAGTAATATGCTAAAGAAGAAAGTTTATTGTCCCAAAATTTGGTTAAAACCTCCGGCTTCAGCCGGAAAAGACTTCAGTCCTTGTTCTAAAATATTTCAATTTACTAATGTTATCATATATATTATTCTCTGAATAGAGAATAATATATATGACTGATTATAGTAAGTCTAGCCACACCGTATTTTACCACCGCTTCCATATCGTTTGGATTACTAAGTATCGATACAAAGTACTCACAGGTAACCTCAGGATTAGAATTAGAGAAATTATTGCTCAGGTAGCAGAATATCTTGGTATCAAAATCATCAATGGAATATTATCTGCCGATCATGTCCATATTATGGCTGAAATTCCACCTCATATATCCATTAGTCAGTTTGTTAAAGCAGCTAAAGGACGTTCATCATATAAAATTCAGCAAGAATTTCCTGAAATACGTCAGTTCGGGATAAGATATAGATGAAATAGTAATAGATAAAAGGATTGTCAAAAAGGAGTGCCTGCAGTATTTATATTTTTAAACAAAAAAACAAACTACAGGCATGAAAAAAGATATCACAGAATTATATAGTTTTATAGATGATTTTTGTAAAATTTATTTGGAGTATGAACAGAGAAAGTTATTACCATCAAATAAGCAAAGAAATCGCTGTTGTAGCATGAGTCTAAGTGAAATGTTAACAATAATAATTATGTTTCATACATCCTATGCTAAGAATTTTAAATTTTTCTATAAAAGTTATATAGAGTGCATGCATAAGGATGATTTTCCCAAAGCCTTGAGTTATAATAGATTTGTTGAATTAATGGCACGATTATTCATACCGCTAAATATGTTGATTCATTTGTTGTTTGGTGAGGAAACAGGTATTTATTTTATTGACTCTACAACGATTAAAGCTTGTCACAATAAAAGGCGTTATAGCAATAAAGTTTTTAAAGGATTAGCCAAACATAGTAAATCCTCTATGGGGTATTTTTATGGTTTTAAATTACATGTAATAATCAATAATAAAGGGGAGTTTATGGCATTAAAAGTGACCAAAGGCAATGTAGATGATAGGGTTCCAGTACCGGAGTTAACAAAAAGATTAACTGGAATTATAGCAGCTGATAAAGGTTATATTAAGCAAAATTTGTTCTTAAATTTATATGAAAGAGGCTTAAAAATGATTCATGGAATTAAGAAGAATATGGAAAATAAATTAATGGATTTGAAAGAAAAAATCTTACTTCGAAAGCGTAACTTAATTGAAACAGTTTTTGATTATCTAAAAAATAAAATGAACCTTGAACATACTAGACATAGATCACCAATAAATGCCTTTGTCCATATATTATCTACTCTTGTTGCTTACTCATTAAAGAAAAATAAACCTTCAACAAAATTTGATTTTAATCTACATGTTCACAATATCCTTATCCCGAATTGACGTGAAATTAGAAAAACTTACTGGGGACGCCACTTTTGGGCTAGGGGCTTCTTTAGCTCAACCAGTGGTAATGTCACTGATGATATAATCAATAACTACATTAACAATCATTCAGATGCACATCAGCCTAATAATGTAATGAATATCTCTTTAGAGTAAATCCGTGACTTCTAGTCGCAACTTCAACCTACCAGCTTCAGCTGGTTAGTTATTGAGTCATACTTATCTCTACTATTCTGTCATAATTGGTTTGCAGAATTTGTGTTTTTTTCATCTCAACTTTATCATTATAATATTGATATAATGATATTATAATTGTGCTATAAACTAACCTGAGTTTGACGTAAGCACCAAACAAAATGCTAAGCATTATGTAATAACATAAACAAACTGTTGGTGGTGAGCTATGGTAAAAATAAAACCTTCTTTCAAACCAGTTTGTTAGAAAGAATATTTGAAAAGTAAGAAGGGAGGGATTATAAAGTTCTCGAATAATAACAACAAAATTGGAGAATATATTATGATCCCTCTTACGGAGATTTTCTGCTTAATTGATGATTTTTGCAAGCATTTTGATACGGAGCAAAATAAATATATATTACCAAATCCTAACCGTAAGCGTAAAGTAGTTTGCAGTATAGGACTCTCAGAGATTATTACTATTATAGTAATGTTTCACTTGAGTCACTACCGTACCTTTAAAGATTTTTATTTATGCTGCCTATGTCAAAGTTATAGAAAGGAATTTCCAAAACTTGTGAGCTATAGTCGTTTTGTTCAGTTAATGCCAATGAGCTTCATGCCCATGGTGTTACTGCTAAAAAGCCTATCAGGAAAACAAACTGGTCAATATTATATCGACTCTACTAAACTTCCTGCTTGCCATAATTTAAGAATTAATAGACATAAAGTATTCAAAGACATAGCAAAAAGAGGTAAGACTTCCACTGGGTGGTTCTTTGGTTGTAAGCTACATATTGTCATTAACAGTTGCGGAGAGATTATGAGTTTTTCTTTAACTCCAGGAAATGTTGATGATAGAGCAGTGGTGGAAAATTTAGTAGATAAATTACAAGGCTGGCTTTTTGGTGATCGTGGGTATATCAGTAAAAAACTCACTCAATCCCTTGCTAATCAAGGTTTAGAACTAATAACAAAAATTAAAAGTAATATGAAAGAAAGAATAATAGATCCTATTAAAAAGCGGTTTTTAAATAAAAGGTATATTATTGAAACCATTAACGATCAACTAAAAAACCTTTGTCATATAGACCATACAAGGCACAGATCTGTTATGAATTTTCAAACTAACGTATTAGCTGGACTGCTTGCCTATGTTTTTAAGCCTAATAAAATTTCTGTAGCTTTTGGAAAATTAAACAATCTCAACCTTGCTCTTACATCAAACTGAGGTTATAAACTATAAAAATTAAGGTAAATATCTTGAATAAATTTTTTCTTAATTTATCTAGATATGGTGAATTTTGCCCTTTCATAAATCAATAAACTAATAGTTGAAAATTACACAAAATGCCCTAGGAAACTGTTGAAGATAATTACCCCACAGCCTCTTAGGTTCATTAGCTGCTTGATAACCACATGTCACAGCTTAAATACCCCTATATTTAGTTATATATCACACTTTTTATGCTACGCTAAGTTACTATTATGTCAATAAATTTAATTTTTTCCATTGTTAATGAATAATTATTTTAAAAGAAAAAACGAACTAATAGTAATATTGCTTTTTGGTAATCAATTTTTTTACAAAAGCCTACTTGTTTAAAAATATTTACTGCAAGCCTGCAAATATGAGTATCCTGTTATGACAGTCAGAAGTGCGGCAATCCATAAAGCTATTTGCCCTATTAAATCCATGTGAATTATACCCGAACCTTTAGAACCAAGAATTAATACTGACAAAGCGAACATTTGGGTAAATGTTTTAATCTTAGCTAATCTAGATACAGGAATACTTACTTGAATTAAAGCTAAAAATTCACGTAACCCAGCCACCAAAAATTCACGGGCCAAAATTAATAAGCACGGTATCTCTCCTGCAATTCCTTTTTTTACCAACATTATAATTACACAACCTACTAATAATTTATCAGCTATAGGATCAAACATTTTACCAAATCCTGATACTAAATCAAACTTCCTAGCAAGATAACCATCAAAAAAATCAGTAATACTAGCTAAAACAAATAATATCGCTGCAATTCTATGAGCAAGTTTAGAACTATCTAGATAAAAGGTCATTACAATAATTGGAATAACCGCTATACGAGCTATCGTCAGATAATTTGGTATATTTTTGTCAATAGTCATTTATTATTACTTTTTGATCTTTTCCCATAAACAACAACGACGGATTATGATCTAAATATAAGAAAATAGGAACCATTTTTTATAAAATAACTTAAAAAACTAATCTATCTTGCCAGTTAAATTCATACCATCATCATTACTAAAGCATAAAGAACCAACTGGTACTGCTGTATCATCATATAAACTCATTGATGCAATTAACAGTCCCGACTCCTGTTTACTACACTCAGGCTCAATTTTTTCGTTTGTATTATGTAATACTGCTAAAACATTAGATACCCCCCAAGCTTCTGCTTTATCTATGATATATTTTTGTAATTTATTACTATCTTTACAATCTTTATATTTATAGTATTCATATAATTTAACTAATGCAAATAAGCTTTCACTAGCAAAGTCTTTTGTGTCATAAGATATTGGCAATCCACTAAGGAAGGTTTTTATACTATTGATAGCCCTGACAAAATATTCTTCTTGATTTTTATCCGATAAAATACCCTTATAAAAATTTGTCATTCCTTCATAGAATTTGGCGTTTTCTTTTTCCTCAGGTGGTTGTAAGTTTGGCATTGTAACTTTGGCACTTTCCTTCACCAACGCCTTATAGAGTTCAACATAATTGTAGCCTCTTTTATTTGCTACATTTTGCTTTGCTCCTACATTTTTTAATTCTCCTAATATTAAATAATCCTTATGAAAAATTGCTAAGTGAAGTGGTGTATTACCGTCCTGATCTTGAATATTTAAGTCTATTCTAGGATGTTTAATCAGTAAACGAACAGTTTCTAGAATATTAACAGTTACTGCACGATGTAACGCAGTATGTCCATAAAAATCTTGATTATTAGGATCAAATTTATTTGCAAGTAAGATTTTTACAATTTTTGCGGCTCCATAGCAAGCAGCTTGATCAAGTAAAGTTGCCTCTTTTGTATCTCTTTGCTGACTTAAATTACTGTCAAATTTGTTAATTATTAATTTTACTATCTTTTCATGTTTATCACTTACGACTAAGTGCGTTAATACTTTAAATAAATCTTCTGGTTTAATTTTAATAAAATAATTGAAATTAGGACACCTACTATTTAACAATTCACGTCAATTCGGGATAAGGATATTGTGAACATGTAGATTAAAATCAAATTTTGTTGAAGGTTTATTTTTCTTTAATGAGTAAGCAACAAGAGTAGATAATATATGGACAAAGGCATTTATTGGTGATCTATGTCTAGTATGTTCAAGGTTCATTTTATTTTTTAGATAATCAAAAACTGTTTCAATTAAGTTACGCTTTCGAAGTAAGATTTTTTCTTTCAAATCCATTAATTTATTTTCCATATTCTTCTTAATTCCATGAATCATTTTTAAGCCTCTTTCATATAAATTTAAGAACAAATTTTGCTTAATATAACCTTTATCAGCTGCTATAATTCCAGTTAATCTTTTTGTTAACTCCGGTACTGGAACCCTATCATCTACATTGCCTTTGGTCACTTTTAATGCCATAAACTCCCCTTTATTATTGATTATTACATGTAATTTAAAACCATAAAAATACCCCATAGAGGATTTACTATGTTTGGCTAATCCTTTAAAAACTTTATTGCTATAACGCCTTTTATTGTGACAAGCTTTAATCGTTGTAGAGTCAATAAAATAAATACCTGTTTCCTCACCAAACAACAAATGAATCAACATATTTAGCGGTATGAATAATCGTGCCATTAATTCAACAAATCTATTATAACTCAAGGCTTTGGGAAAATCATCCTTATGCATGCACTCTATATAACTTTTATAGAAAAATTTAAAATTCTTAGCATAGGATGTATGAAACATAATTATTATTGTTAACATTTCACTTAGACTCATGCTACAACAGCGATTTCTTTGCTTATTTGATGGTAATAACTTTCTCTGTTCATACTCCAAATAAATTTTACAAAAATCATCTATAAAACTATATAATTCTGTGATATCTTTTTTCATGCCTGTAGTTTGTTTTTTTGTTTAAAAATATAAATACTGCAGGCACTCCTTTTTGACAATCCTTTTATCTATTACTATTTCATCTATATCTTATCCCGAACTGACGTAATTCAAGTGTTTTATTGTCCCCAGCTTTAATAGCATATATGAAAACATGTTCCAAAAATGATTTATTTGATATGTAGCTATCTCTCTCTTTTTCTGTTATTTTAATTTTTGCCATAAAAACGCTCTTAATTAATACCTTATATCAGTTATAAAATAAATATAGCATAAATATTTAGTGCCACTAATAACAAAAGATATTATTTTAGAAAATTATTTGTGTATAGTCAATTCAGGAAAATTTGGGGCTAGGAGCGATGGAGCGACGCCTAGTAATAGGCAAGCATTGAGCGACAACGTCCCCAACTTCTCATCAATTGACTATAATAGGGTTATGCGTATGGTGAGTTACTATTACAAAAAATTATAACGAAAAAATTATGACAAGAAAATATTGTTTTAAAATTGATAAACTCATTCGTGATTTAGTACCAGGAATTATGCGGTCTCGTGGTGTTTCGGTATTTGAACGTAGTATGAAAGAAGATGAATATATCCAGCGTCTTAAGGATAAATTGTTGGAAGAAGCACAAGAAGTGATTGATGCAAAAACATCCGATGAAGTTTCTGAAGAACTAGCTGATTTGCTTGAAGTGATTTATGCATTAAGTAAAGAATACAACTTATCGATGGAACAAATTGAAGCCAAGCGGTTTATTAAGAAACAGAAAGATGGTGGTTTTGATAATCGTATTTATGGCTCTTATATAGAAATGCATTCTGACAACGAAAATATTGGTTATTTTTTAGCTAGACCAGAAAAATATCCTGAAATAAAACCATCTGACCTGCTTAACTTAGTGTTACCCCTGCGTAAGTAGGGGTTTAGATTCCGCACCGAAGCGGGAATAACAAAAATAGAATTACTTTAGTTATTGCAGGCAGTCTCCTAAATTATCCTAAAGGTTTATTGCATCTATACAAGCAAATGTGGCAATTTTTGTTATCTCACTTGCTGATGCCCCCATTCTTACTATTTGTACCGGATATTCAAAACCATTAATTATTGGTCCGATAAAAACACCTCTGGCTAATTCTTGTAATAGTTGCGTTGAGATTGCAGCTGAATGCAGACCAGGCATAATCAAGACATTAGCGGAACCTGATAACCGACAAAACTTATACGAATTACGTAAATTGGGGTTCAGAGCAACATCAGCTGACATTTCACCATCATATTCAAAATCTAGATTCATCCTATCTAGGATTCTAACAGCTTCCCGTACTCTATTTGCCTTTTCTCTCATTGGATTACCAAAAGTTGAGAAGGAAAGTAGAGCAATCTTTGGCGTCATTCCTATATTTTTTGCTATACTGGCAGTTTGCAAGGTTATTTCTACGAGATCTTGCTCACTTGGCAGTTCAGTCACGCTATTATCAGCAATAATTATATTATGTTCCTTGGTAATCATAATAGAATATCCCAATATTCTATTATTCTTTTTGGGTTCCATTACCTTCATAATATCCTCTAAACTATTATAATAGCTCTTTGTTACGCCAGTAACCATACAATCTGCATCGCCGCAAGCTATCATGATAGCTGAGAATATATTTTTATCACTTTTAACAAGTCTAGCACAGTCACGGTATAAATACCCTTTACGCTGTAATTGGCTATAAAGAGTATCTATATATTTATTAAGATTTTGGTTAATAGCCGCATTCATTACGGTAATACCATCTAAATCATAATTCATACCTATTTTATTTAAAACAGCAGATATTTTATCATACCTACCTACTAGGATAGGGTGAGCATGACCAGCATCTCGCATAATAATAGCAGCCTTAATTACCTCTTCTTCCTCGCCCTCAGCAAAGACTACTCTTTTAGGCACTGATTGTTGGATTCTTTCAAATAACAGATTCATGTAATGCGAGGTAGGATTTAGTCTGCTTTCCAATTCCTTTGCATAATTCTTGAAGTCAAAATCTGTAATTCTAGCAACCCCACTATCTATAGCTGCCTTAGCTACTGCCATCGAAACAGTGGTAATTAATCTTGGGTCAAATGGTACAGGAATTATATACTCTGGACCAAAAATCATTTTTCTACCAGGATATGCTTTATAAACTTCATCGGGTACAGCTTGTCTTGCTAGCTCCGCTAAAGAAAGGGCTGCAGCTATTTTCATTTCCTGATTGATAGTAGTAGCTCTAACATCTAAAGCTCCACGGAAAATATACGGGAATCCCATAACATTATTAAGCTGATTATTGTAATCAGAGCGTCCTGTAGCAATAATCGCATCACTTCTAACTGACTGTATATCCTCTGGAGTAATTTCTGGGTCTGGGTTAGCCATCGGGAAAATAATGGGATTTTGAGCCATACTAGCTACCATTTCTTTTGATACCGCACCTTTAGAAGATAAACCAAGGAATACATCAGCTGACTTCATAGCATCACTTATGGTACGCAAATCGGTTTCGACAGCGTATAATTCCTTCCATTCATTCATCCCTTCTTTTCGACCCTTGTAAACAACCCCCATTTTATCACATAGTATAACATTTTTTTTGTCGACACTAAAAGCAATTAGTAATTCAATGCAAGCAATTGCTGCCGCCCCTGCACCACTTACTACAATTTTTAAATTATCCAATGAACGATTTGTAATATATGTTGCATTAATAAGACCTGCTGCAGCAATAATAGCCGTTCCATGCTGATCATCATGAAAAACCGGTATCTGCATACAACTTTTTAATTTTTCCTCAATTATAAAACATTCAGGAGATTTAATATCTTCTAAATTAATACCGCCAAAACTATAACCAAGATATTTTACGGCATTAATAAACTCATCTGGATCAGTAGTATCTATTTCAAGATCGATAGAATCAATATCAGCAAATTTTTTGAATAAAACGGCTTTTCCTTCCATTACCGGTTTTGACGCAGCTGCCCCCAAATTACCAAGACCAAGAATGGCTGTGCCGTTAGTTATTACAGCAACTAAGTTACCTCTAGCCGTATATTTATAAACGTCATCTATATTCTTAGCAATTTCAAGACATGGTGCTGCTACCCCTGGCGTATAAGCCAAAGCCAAGTCCTGTTGAGTATCCAAAGGCTTAGTTGCAGCAATAGCAATTTTTCCTGGTTTCCCATTGCTATGATATTCTAAGGCTTTGAGATAATTTATTTTATTCATTTCATCCATAAATGTTACTCCTTAATTACTTCAAGTTTTCTACTATTAGATATTTATCCACATCAGAACTGACAATGAAACTATTGAAAAAAGTGTTGTGAAAGTAATAATTGATGCCATAGATTCTGGGTCTCCACCAAGCTGACGTGATAAAGCATAAGAGGTACTGGCACATGGTAAACAACTATATAGAACCCCAACTGATTTAGCAGTACCAGTAATTGACATTAATGACAATACAATTATTGTAACAATAGGAAAAGCCACTAACTTAACAAAACTAGTAAATAATACATTTTTCAGAATCGTACCACGCATAAAGAATTTAAGACCTGCTCCAACATTAAGCATACCTATAGCTAAAGCAGAATCAGATAGGGTAGATAAGGTTTTTTTTATGATAAGATGCAATTCTAAATTAGAATAATTAAAAAGGAATCCAATAATACTAGCGATAATCAAGGGATTTTGTACTATTAATTTAAGTGTCCATATAAAGCTAGTTTTAGAACTCTGAGCTACAGAACTATCAGGAACATAATGTGAAAAAATCATTACTGATATGATATTGGTAAAAATAATCATATAGGATGCAATCGCCGATACTATAGCAAGTCCTTCCTGCCCCAAAAGAGGACTACTAACGCCAAAAAAGATATAATTATTATAGCGTACTGCCCCTTGAAAGGTTGAAGTAAACTGAATTTTATCAAAGTTGGTTTTTTTCTGATAAATAATTAAAGCAACAGCAATAATAGAAGAAGAGATGATTAATGCAAGTACCAGCCTTATTATAGAAGATGCATTTAAATCAGCTACGGATATACTATTGAAAAGCATGATAGGAAAAAGAAAGAAATACGATAATTTTTCTATCCCCCTCCAAAATTCTTCAGAAGTTAACCATTTCCTTTTGATAATACTACCAAGTAAGGGAATTAAAAGAATAGGTAATGTACTAGAGAAGATATCATTCATCAGTCAACGATTATCCCAATTGCTAATTGTCATGCAATTAGCTGTAAATTATGCGTTACAATTAAATTTTTCAATTTGCATAATATCAGAGTTTTATTGCAAATCAAGACGTATACTTAAATATAGCTAACTCGATTAGTATTATAGTTAAATTAATTAGTTACTCACCTTACGCACATATGCATAAACCACATGACAATTTAAGAATTCCAAAAAAGTACAAGACGCTATTAGCGAGACCACTACGTGGTCGTGGCAATCCACATTCATTAGATTGCTTCAATGCTACTAAAGTAGCTTCCTCGCAATGATGTCGATTATTTTTGCAATTTTTAAATTGCCATGAGGGATATTTGTAAGGTGAGTCACTAAATAGACAAAGAAACTTTTTGGCAAATTTCATTTGTTAAAGATGGTGGCCAGAGCCGGGATCGAACCAGCGACACAAGGATCTTCAATCCTTTGCTCTACCAACTGAGCTATCTGGCCGTTTTTTACTAAAGGTCTATAGTCAACTGATGAGAAGTTGGTGACGTCATCGCTCAATGCTCGCCTATTACTTATAGGATCCATCGTTCCTAACCCCAAACTCTCCTGAATTGACTACAAAGGTCTAGCGTTTGCAAAAGAGGTAAAGAGACCAAAACTTGTTTAAGGCATGATCTCTACCCTTAGCACATCTTTGAATATAATACTAGGCTATTTTTTAGACTCATCTGTTACTTGTGACTGTGGTAACATTATTTTGACATCAGCTTTACTCTCAAGATCAGCGACATACTTTAATATAGCATCCCTACTAAGCCTATTGGTTATATTAGCGGTAGCTTCCTCTTTAGAAGGTATCTGTGCAGGTCTTTTGTCAAGAACCATAATAATATGCCACCCAAACTGAGTTTTAACCGGAGAAGAGATTTCATTTACTTTCATTGATAATGCTTTATTTTCAAATTCAGGTACTAATTGCCCAGAAGTAATATAGCCTATTTCTCCGCCATTTTCTTTAGAACCTTCATCTTTTGACAAATCTTTAGCAAGCTTAGCAAATTTTTCTCCTTTATTAAGCCTATTTTTTATATTTACTGCTTCTTTTTCAGTTGCAAGCAAAATATGGCTTACTTTTACTTCTTCTTTTCCTTTTAAGCTAGCAACTAGCTTATCATATTCAGCATTAATCATCTTCTCATCAACATGAGATTTTACATAACGCTCCATCAATTCTTGCTGAACCATTTGGTTTTTCGCTATATTCAATTTAGCTTGAAATTCTTTTGAAGATTCAATATTAGAATTTTTAGCTTCTTGCTCAAGCAATTTTGTATCGATATAACCACGAACTAACATTTCCTGTATATTTGCATTAAGATCAGAAAATTTCTTACCTTTAGCACTTGGTTGGTTATCTAAAGAAGATTGGAATTGCTGCATAATCTGCGATTCTTTTACTTCGCCACCCTTATAGGTAGCAACAACTTTATCTTCGTTAGCGAAAGCACTGCTCGCAAGTAAGCTAGCAGATAAAAAAACTATAGATATTCTTTTCATTTGTTATCCATTTATATTTATTATTATGGCTAGATTTTATAATGATAACCACCTGACGTCAATATCTATTTACAATTTGTTTGATAAATATTATAAAATACCCTATTTTATAAGGTTATTTACAGAATTTAGGATATAAATGTTTTCTTTACTTAAAAAATTATTCGGCACAGCAAACGATAGAAATATCAAAAAACTATTTTTAGAAATTGAAAAGATTAATTTGCTTGAACCATCAATACAAAAGCTTTCTGATGATGAATTGAGAAATAAAACAGAGCAATTTAGGCAAAGATTAAAAGATGGGGAGTCATTAGATGACCTAACCTATGAAGCTTTTGCTGTCGTACGAGAAGCTGCAAGAAGAGTCTATGGAATGAGGCATTTTGATGTTCAGCTAATTGGTGGATTGATATTGCATCGTGGGATGATTACTGAAATGCGTACAGGGGAAGGAAAAACTTTAGTTGCCACATTACCGGCATATTTGAATGCTCTTACTGGTGAAGGAGTACATGTTGTTACGGTAAATGATTATTTAGCAAAACGTGATGCTGAGTGGATGGGGAAGATATATAATTTCTTAGGATTATCTGTTGGGTGTATCGTTGCTAATATCAGTGACAAAGACAGACATGATGCCTATAGAGCAGATATTACTCATACAACTAATAACGAGCTTGGATTTGATTTTCTCAGAGATAACATGAAATATAGCGAAGACTCTAAGGTACTTCGTCCCTTTAAATTCGCTATTATTGATGAAGTTGACTCAATTTTAATTGATGAAGCAAGAACTCCACTAATTATATCGGGTCCAGTAGATGACCGCTCGGATTTATACACTAAGATTGATAAATTGGTTTGTCAGTTTAAAGATGAAGATTACGAAAAAGATGAGAAATTACGAACCGTTAATCTTACTGAGGATGGTATAACTCATGTAGAATCAATGCTTGTGACCAATAATCTTATTGAACAAGGTTCAAGCCTTTATGATTTTGAGAATTTAAGTTTGGTTCATTATGTCAATCAATCATTGAGAGCACATATTCTCTTCAATCGTGATGTTGATTATTTGGTACGTGATGGCAAAGTGATGATTATTGATGAATTTACTGGGCGGGTGATGGAAGGTAGACGTTATTCTGAAGGGTTACACCAATCGCTAGAGGCAAAAGAACATGTGCCAATTCAAAACGAAAATCAAACTTTGGCTTCTATTACTTTTCAAAACTATTTTAGGAATTATCCCAAATTATCAGGCATGACTGGTACGGCAATGACCGAAGCTACAGAGTTAAAGGACATATATAATCTTGATGTACTAGCTGTTCCTACTCATAATCCAATCACTAGGGTTGATTATGATGACGAAATTTACGGCAATAAACACGATAAATATCAAGCTATTATAAAATTAATACAAGAGTGTTATGATCGTGGTCAACCTGTTTTGGTTGGAACAGTTAGTATAGAGAAGTCTGAAGAAATTTCTAAGTTACTTACCATAAATAAAATAACCCATAATGTTTTAAATGCGAAATTTCATCAACAAGAAGCATTTATTATAGCTCAAGCTGGGCGATTTAAGGCTGTGACTATTGCCACCAATATGGCAGGTCGTGGTACCGATATTATGCTTGGTGGTAATCCGGAAATGCTAATAGAGCAACTTTCTCTACAAAACCTACCTGATGAACAGTATCAATTAGAAATGATCAAAATAAAGGAGCAAATATCTGAAGAGAAGCAGCGGGTAATAGAGGCTGGGGGATTATTTGTTATAGGTACCGAAAGGCATGAGAGTCGTAGAATAGATAACCAGTTGCGAGGAAGAGCCGGTAGACAAGGTGATCCAGGTAATACAAAATTCTTCTTGTCTCTAGAAGACGACCTTATGCGTATTTTTGCTTCAGATCGTATTTCTGGAGTCCTAAGAACGTTAGGTTTAAAAGATGGTGAAGCAATCCATCACCCTATGATTAGCCGTTCACTTGAGAAGGCTCAGCAGAAGGTTGAAGGACATAATTACGAGATACGTAAAAATTTATTACGTTTTGATGATGTTATGAACGATCAACGTAAGATAGTTTACGAACAACGTACTGATATAATTGCATCAAACTCTGCCCATGATTTTTTAGCTAGCATGACAAAAGAACTAGTGGAAAAAGTGGTATTAACTTTCATTCCCCCCGGTTCTTATAGGGAAGACTGGGATGTAAATGCTCTAACAGGAGAGTTGCAACGTATTTTTGCTATAAAACTAAATCAAGAATCTATAACCAAGGCTAACGTCACCGAGATAGAGGTGACATCTAATGTTGTGCAAATGGTAAATGACCTATACCAGGCAAAGAATACAGCATATAGCGTTGACTTGATGAATGACGCAATTAAATATATTCTACTAACAACTTTAGACCAAGTATGGAAAGATCATTTACATAATTTAGATCATTTACGACAAGGTATATCACTAAGGGCTTATGCTCAGAAAGATCCACTTAACGAGTATAAAAGAGAAGCGTTCAATTTATTTGAACAAATGCTTGATAATTTGAAGGAGCTATTTATCCAGAAAGTTTGTCATCTTCATATGGATACTAGCCACATTAAAAAAGAATCAATGTCTTTGGCAAACAAAACACTGCAAAAGACCATGCGAGAAACTAGGGAAGACCCTGCTTTTAGTAAATATAATGCAGGGATTAGTATTGAAACTCAGCTTAAACCTATTAAAACTCAAGTCAATCCACAGGATAGAATACCATCAGATCCATCAAGTTGGGGAAAGGTGGCTAGAAATGAGATATGTCCTTGTGGTTCCGGTAAGAAATATAAATATTGTCATGGAAGTAATGAATAAAGCCTCTCCGACAAATTATTTCATTCCCGCGTAGGCGGGAATCTAGACCCCGCACCGAAGCAGGGGTGACACAAAAATGGATTGCTTCGCCGGCTTACGCCTCCTCACAATGACGATATGTTGCAACAGTAATGTACTGAGTTAGGGAATAAAAAAAATAACCAATACCGCAAAAATAATGAAAACAACTATTAGTGGAGCAAAAAAATCTGTTATATTTATAGATATAGTGAATTAACCTGAATTGGCAACGTTATAAATCCGATTAGTATTTAGCATTAGCGTCATTGCGAGAAGTGTGTAAACACGACGAAGCAATCTAAAAAAACGATTAAAAATGGACTGCTTTACTCAAGCTATGGCTCCTCGCTAATAGACAGCACTATAGGTGCTTATTCAATACTAATTCAGGTTAAAATTAGTTATTCTAATTCTTAAACAATAAATAACTCATGCAAAATAAATCTATTATTACATTTTTTTGGCACCATATAAAACCATACAAATGGTTTTATACCAATTGCAATAATTAACACGGTGTGTTTATCCAGTCTCTATACATAATTGATTTTACTAAATCTACATTATGAGCAAATTGATTCCAAGCGTAACAAGCCATAGTGACGATATCTTCATATACACCATAACATTGGTTAGACAAGAAATGATTTTTGATCCATTCCCAAACTTGTTCCATTGCATTAAGTTCCGGTGCATAGGGCGGAAGCGGTATCAAAGTGATATTGCTTGGCACAGTTAGTTTTTTGGCTGTGTGCCAACCTGCATTATCCGTTAGTAAAGCTATATGTCGGTTGCCTTGAATACTGCGAGAAAGCTCTTCTAAGAATTTATTCATTGCCTGTGTGTTTGCATATGGTAAAATTAATGCAAAAGCTTCTCCTGTATCATGGCAAGCAGCTCCATAAATATATGTTGAAATGAATTGCTGTTGCCGAACTTTACGGGGTCTAGTGCCACGCTTAGCCCATATACGAGTTAAGCTACCTTGTTGCCCAACTCGAGTTTCATCCTGAGACCATATATCAACTTTCATAGCAATTATCTTTTATCTAAATTTTCAAAAAAATATTTATCTAAATAATAAAACAACGTTTTTGTTGAATAAGTTTATGGCAAACTTCAAGTAGCTTACGCATACAAGCAACTATCGCAACTTTCTTAGGTTTAAAATTATTAACAAGCCTATTGTATAAAGTTTTTAAATATTGAAAACCATTTTTGCCAGTTAATACCGCCATGTATAAAGCATCCCGTGGTATTTTTCTGCCTCCCCTAATAAATCTTCGTCCTTGCTTATTACCACTATCACGGGCGTACGGAGCTATCCCCACAATTGCTGACAATTCATTACTACTATAATTTTTATCCCCTAATTCAGGTACAAAACTAATTAGTTTTGTAGCCAAACATTTACCAATACCAGGTACAGTCTCTAATATTTTTACCTTCTCTTTTAACTCTTCTGACTCATCTATTGTTTTGTTTAACTTCTTATCAAGCTCAGCTATTTCATTTTGTAAGAATTTAATGTGTTTTTCTATACTATCTTTATCAATACCATCAATACTATGATGTAGTCTTTTCTTTTCATTGCTAAGCATTAATACTAAATCTTCTCGTCTTTGCTTATATCTCTTCAAATTCTCTGATTCAACTTGATATATATAATTCGCTGAAAGCTGCATCTTATCACCATAATATGCTAATTTAAATGCATCCTTCCTATCAGTTTTACACAAATTTACCGATTTACTAAAAGAATTAAAACTATATGTATTGACCTTATGTATTTGTTGCTTATTATTATACAGCTTTTGACAAATCTCAGCTTCGTATCCTCCAGTGGGTTCACATATTATTAGCTTAATCTCTTGCTCTTTTGCTAATTTAATCACCTCTTCATGACCAGCTGCATCATTGGCAAAACGATGATATTTAGGTTTATCGCTTGTATTATATACACATATATCAAGCCATTGTTTACTTACATCTAGACCTATTATTTTACTCATGATATAATCTCCTTCGTCTTATTGTGCAAGGCTGCTACTTCCAACACCTTCTGCAATTTGTTCAAAGCAAACTTTGTAAGAGGGTACTTATTCTATGCTCGATTATCTCAATCAAGTACCCCTCAAATCACCCTCTTACCATTACTTATATCATAATTTAAAGATATAAGTACCCCACAGTTATTGTTGAAGTTGAAAAGCAATCATAATACGTCAGTTCGGGATAAGATATAGATGAAATAGTAATAGATAAAAGGATTGTCAAAAAGGAGTGCCTGCAGTATTTATATTTTTAAACAAAAAAACAAACTACAGGCATGAAAAAAGATATCACAGAATTATATAGTTTTATAGATGATTTTTGTAAAATTTATTTGGAGTATGAACAGAGAAAGTTATTACCATCAAATAAGCAAAGAAATCGCTGTTGTAGCATGAGTCTAAGTGAAATGTTAACAATAATAATTATGTTTCATACATCCTATGCTAAGAATTTTAAATTTTTCTATAAAAGTTATATAGAGTGCATGCATAAGGATGATTTTCCCAAAGCCTTGAGTTATAATAGATTTGTTGAATTAATGGCACGATTATTCATACCGCTAAATATGTTGATTCATTTGTTGTTTGGTGAGGAAACAGGTATTTATTTTATTGACTCTACAACGATTAAAGCTTGTCACAATAAAAGGCGTTATAGCAATAAAGTTTTTAAAGGATTAGCCAAACATAGTAAATCCTCTATGGGGTATTTTTATGGTTTTAAATTACATGTAATAATCAATAATAAAGGGGAGTTTATGGCATTAAAAGTGACCAAAGGCAATGTAGATGATAGGGTTCCAGTACCGGAGTTAACAAAAAGATTAACTGGAATTATAGCAGCTGATAAAGGTTATATTAAGCAAAATTTGTTCTTAAATTTATATGAAAGAGGCTTAAAAATGATTCATGGAATTAAGAAGAATATGGAAAATAAATTAATGGATTTGAAAGAAAAAATCTTACTTCGAAAGCGTAACTTAATTGAAACAGTTTTTGATTATCTAAAAAATAAAATGAACCTTGAACATACTAGACATAGATCACCAATAAATGCCTTTGTCCATATATTATCTACTCTTGTTGCTTACTCATTAAAGAAAAATAAACCTTCAACAAAATTTGATTTTAATCTACATGTTCACAATACCCTTATCCCGAATTGACGTATAATGTGTTTTCGTAGTAATGAAAACAACATAGCAGGGGTATCACTTAACGAGTTATAAAAATAATCTTTTATCCAATCAAATCCATAAGTAAATAATGAGTATAATTTACGACCATGTTTTTTGATCTTTATAGGATAAATTTTGTTCTTAATGTCACCAGCAAGCACGCAAATAGCTAAGGATAAAGATACTATTGCAAATAGTTTTTCTAGCTTTTTTTGATCTGTAATGTGGGTATCTTCAATATTAAATCCAGATGATTTGAGAGACAGAAAAGATCGCTCAATGCTCCACCTTTGCTTATATGCTAGCAAAGCACATTCACCAATAAGGACATTACTAGCAATAAATAGTTGCTCTCTTTCTAATTGCAAACAAGTTATTTTAATTGCCATACCATTGTAAATTTTGCTTTCTATAGTTTTAGTGTTACCTATTTGCATATCGGCAAAACATTTATTCAACTTCATCTTGCCACCGTTGAAATGCTTGACTTTCTCGCTTTTTCTTAGCCTAATAGCAAAAGGTAATTTTTGGATTCCAACCATATATTGCAACCATTCTTCTCCAACAAATTCCCGATCGGCAAGGATAAGCTCTATCATTTCCTTAGGTATAATTGTTAAAATTTGCTCAATCAATTTCTTTCTTTCATTAGTAGAAGAGTTGCCTTTTTTATCAAGTAACAACCATGCTATAGGAATTGAAATATTACCATATACAATGGTTGCAACAAAAAAATTCAAATTTTTAATACCAAATTGCCAGCTGGTTCTATCTATGGCAAGGCTAATTTTACCTGTTAGACAGAGCAATTTAACAATAATTTTTCCTAAACTTATAAAGCACATATTTTGTTCTAAAAGCAAACGCTCAACTTTAACAATCTTGGCATGCAAATTGCCTTTAGAAGCGACATACAGTGCTAATTCTTTGATTCTCACAGTTTTAGCTTTTACTACTGCACAAATTAATTCTGCAAATGTTTTAATTCGTGCTGGGTGCCAATCTAAAAATATGTATAATATTTGGTATAGTGATTGAGAGTCCATTAATACCTCCTGTTGCTTATTCTCAGCGGAGATTAGTGACTCTCAGTCCATAGTACCCTACAATTTTGAGAAGATGAAGAAGAATGGTTGATTTAGAGTGGTGTGAAGTAGTATAAGGTAGGTATTTTTATAACAAAATGCATAATATAATACTTCAAGAATTGATTTTATATATAGACGGAAATAAATCAAGATTAAAATGTTTGGTTGGTATGGTAATTAGTTTGCTGACGGGCAGCTCAATTTATCAAAAAGGTTTAGCACTTGGTATTTTAGGTGATGCTAAAGCGACGTCAAAAACTCATAGAATTTATCGTTTTTTAAAAGATTTTAATTTTGATTATATGAAGGTTGGCTATTTACTATTAAGCTTTTTTGCTTCAAAAAATTATGTCGTAGCAATGGATAGGACAAGTTGGAAATTTGGTAAATCCGATATTAATATTTTATTTTTAGTAATGGTAATTGGTAAAATATCGGTGCCAATATTCTGGAAGACTTTGTCGCATGGTGGCGGGTGTTCTGCAGAATTTATGAAGGAATTTTTACAGAAATTTATTAATAATTTTGGCGTTGAAAGAATAAAATATTTGCTTGCTGATAGAGAATTTATGAATAAAGAATGGTTAGACTTTCTGATAAATAACCATCTAAAGTTTGTTATTCCATTAAAAATGGATCATAAAATTCGTCTTACAAAAGGTTTAAGAACTTTAACCATTGAAAGAATATTTAGTGATGTTAAAGCCTTAGAGTATAGGGCTTGTAGTGGTATATTATGGAATAGAAAGGTTAATTTTACCGCATATAGAAATGATAAGAGCGAGCTGATGGTTCTGGTGTCTTCAATTGAAATAGAGCAAGATATTTTTGCTTTATATAAATTTTGTTGGAGTGTTGAACGACTATTTTTGCACCTAAAAAGCGGTGGTTTTGATATTGAAAAAAGTCACATTGTAAAATTGGATAGATTTGAAAAATTATTAGTGATAACTGCTATTGCTTCAGCTTTAATAGTCAAAAATGGAATAATACAAAATGCCTTAAATCCCATCCGAATAAAACGGTACAAAACCATTGAAAGACAATTGTTTTCATTATTTACCTATGGCTTTGATCATATCAAAAATGCTTTTTATCAATCTACAACAGCCATAACGCAGCTAATATCCACATTATTAATACCTCCCAAACAAAAACTTTTTTCTATCCTAATACCATCTTTACAAAAATTGTAGGGTACTTATATCTTTAAATTATGATATAAGTAATGGTAAGAGGGTGATTTGAGGGGTACTTGATTGAGATAATCGAGCATAGAATAAGTACCCTCTTACAAAGTTTGCTTTGAACAAATTGCAGAAGGTGTTGGAAGTAGCAGCCTTGCACAATAAGACGAAGGAGATTATATCATGAGTAAAATAATAGGTCTAGATGTAAGTAAACAATGGCTTGATATATGTGTATATAATACAAGCGATAAACCTAAATATCATCGTTTTGCCAATGATGCAGCTGGTCATGAAGAGGTGATTAAATTAGCAAAAGAGCAAGAGATTAAGCTAATAATATGTGAACCCACTGGAGGATACGAAGCTGAGATTTGTCAAAAGCTGTATAATAATAAGCAACAAATACATAAGGTCAATACATATAGTTTTAATTCTTTTAGTAAATCGGTAAATTTGTGTAAAACTGATAGGAAGGATGCATTTAAATTAGCATATTATGGTGATAAGATGCAGCTTTCAGCGAATTATATATATCAAGTTGAATCAGAGAATTTGAAGAGATATAAGCAAAGACGAGAAGATTTAGTATTAATGCTTAGCAATGAAAAGAAAAGACTACATCATAGTATTGATGGTATTGATAAAGATAGTATAGAAAAACACATTAAATTCTTACAAAATGAAATAGCTGAGCTTGATAAGAAGTTAAACAAAACAATAGATGAGTCAGAAGAGTTAAAAGAGAAGGTAAAAATATTAGAGACTGTACCTGGTATTGGTAAATGTTTGGCTACAAAACTAATTAGTTTTGTACCTGAATTAGGGGATAAAAATTATAGTAGTAATGAATTGTCAGCAATTGTGGGGATAGCTCCGTACGCCCGTGATAGTGGTAATAAGCAAGGACGAAGATTTATTAGGGGAGGCAGAAAAATACCACGGGATGCTTTATACATGGCGGTATTAACTGGCAAAAATGGTTTTCAATATTTAAAAACTTTATACAATAGGCTTGTTAATAATTTTAAACCTAAGAAAGTTGCGATAGTTGCTTGTATGCGTAAGCTACTTGAAGTTTGCCATAAACTTATTCAACAAAAACGTTGTTTTATTATTTAGATAAATATTTTTTTGAAAATTTAGATAAAAGATAATTGCTATGGACTGAGAGTAACTAATCTCCGCTGAGAATAAGCAACAGGAGGTATTAATGGACTCTCAATCACTATACCAAATATTATACATATTTTTAGATTGGCACCCAGCACGAATTAAAACATTTGCAGAATTAATTTGTGCAGTAGTAAAAGCTAAAACTGTGAGAATCAAAGAATTAGCACTGTATGTCGCTTCTAAAGGCAATTTGCATGCCAAGATTGTTAAAGTTGAGCGTTTGCTTTTAGAACAAAATATGTGCTTTATAAGTTTAGGAAAAATTATTGTTAAATTGCTCTGTCTAACAGGTAAAATTAGCCTTGCCATAGATAGAACCAGCTGGCAATTTGGTATTAAAAATTTGAATTTTTTTGTTGCAACCATTGTATATGGTAATATTTCAATTCCTATAGCATGGTTGTTATACCAATTGCAATAATTAACACAGTGGTGTAAAATGGGTTTTTAACTGATAAAGGTACTCAAATGGCTAGGTTAATATTACCACAAGGTTTTCATGGTCATGATTTTATAAAAATGATGAAACATGAGCCGCATGGTCGAAATCGTATACGTTTATTGGCGATGTATCACCTTCAATTAGGCAAATCTTTAAAAGCCATATCTGAAATAGTGAAGTCACACTGGAAAACTGTGCAATCATGGCTCAGAAGATTTAGGAATCATGGTTTTGAAGGATTATTTGAATCACAAAGAAGCGGTGCCCCTAGGAAGATTAACACTATACAAGAGTCTGCTCTTTTTGATAAAATCAATACGCTCAGTGAAAGTAAAACTGGTGGGTATATAACTGGAAAGGAGCTACATATCATGTTACTTGAGGAATATGGTGCTAAATGCGCTTTAAAAACAGTCTACAATACTATGCACCGCCTTGGTTTTAGCTGGATTACTTCTCGTTCAATGCATCCAAAGTCAAATCAAGAGACTCAAAATACATATAAAAAAACTTCCCAGACATGTTAACAAAATTATTACCAAAAAATATCGATAGATGTAAAGTTGATATATGGTCTCAGGATGAAACTCGAGTTGGGCAACAAGGTAGCTTAACTCGTATATGGGCTAAGCGTGGCACTAGACCCCGTAAAGTTCGGCAACAGCAATTCATTTCAACATATATTTATGGAGCTGCTTGCCATGATACAGGAGAAGCTTTTGCATTAATTTTACCATATGCAAACACACAGGCAATGAATAAATTCTTAGAAGAGCTTTCTCGCAGTATTCAAGGCAACCGACATATAGCTTTACTAACGGATAATGCAGGTTGGCACACAGCCAAAAAACTAACTGTGCCAAGCAATATCACTTTGATACCGCTTCCGCCCTATGCACCGGAACTTAATGCAATGGAACAAGTTTGGGAATGGATCAAAAATCATTTCTTGTCTAACCAATGTTATGGTGTATATGAAGATATCGTCACTATGGCTTGTTACGCTTGGAATCAATTTGCTCATAATGTAGATTTAGTAAAATCAATTATGTATAGAGACTGGATAAACACACCGTGTTAATTATTGCAATTGGTATTACTTGATAAAAAAGGCAACTCTTCTACTAATGAAAGAAAGAAATTGATTGAGCAAATTTTAACAATTATACCTAAGGAAATGATAGAGCTTATCCTTGCCGATCGGGAATTTGTTGGAGAAGAATGGTTGCAATATATGGTTGGAATCCAAAAATTACCTTTTGCTATTAGGCTAAGAAAAAGCGAGAAAGTCAAGCATTTCAACGGTGGCAAGATAAAGTTGAATAAATGTTTTGCCGATATGCAAATAGGTAACACTAAAACTATAGAAAGCAAAATTTACAATGGTATGGCAATTAAAATAACTTGTTTGCAATTAGAAAGAGAGCAACTATTTATTGCTAGTAATGTCCTTATTGGTGAATGTGCTTTGCTAGCATATAAGCAAAGGTGGAGCATTGAGCGATCTTTTCTGTCTCTCAAATCATCTGGATTTAATATTGAAGATACCCACATTACAGATCAAAAAAAGCTAGAAAAACTATTTGCAATAGTATCTTTATCCTTAGCTATTTGCGTGCTTGCTGGTGACATTAAGAACAAAATTTATCCTATAAAGATCAAAAAACATGGTCGTAAATTATACTCATTATTTACTTATGGATTTGATTGGATAAAAGATTATTTTTATAACTCGTTAAGTGATACCCCTGCTATGTTGTTTTCATTACTACGAAAACACATTATGATTGCTTTTCAACTTCAACAATAACTGTGGGGTACTATGGTGTAGTACACATTAAAGATAAAAGAGTATTTGGCATTCCATCCCCGGTATCAGATGAGGCAAAGATTATTTATAAAGCAATGAATTTACCGATTAGCACTATTCCTTATTTAATATCATCAGGAGAGTAAAAGAAATAATCAAGTAGTAAAGCTAATAATTATTATAGGATTATTTTGAAATTTTTATATTCGAACAAATATGTGTAGCGACAACTAAAATAATTTGTTGTGCCTGCAAATTTTATCATTTCCTCTTCTGTCAGCCATTTTTTGGCACAACAACACTGAAGTCGGGAGAATTGGGTAGAAGGAACAATGGAGCAACGACGTCACCAATTTCTCATCAATTGACTATAATAGCTACATAAACTCTTTTATCTTTTATCATAAGGCATAAATTCTCTTTGTACATACCCAGTATATAATTGCCGAGGTCTGCTAATTTTTTGTTCTGGATCTTCATGCATCTCTTTCCATTGCCCCATCCAGCCGACAGTTCTTGCCATAGCAAACAATACTGTAAACATCTGTGATGGTATACCCATAGCCTGATAAATAATGCCAGAATAAAAATCAACATTCGGATAAAGCTTGCGATCGATAAAATATTGGTCATTGAGAGCAATTTTTTCAAGCTCAGTAGCAATTTGTAATAAGGGGTTATTACGGTTCCCTAACTCATCTAATACTTCTTTGCAAGTTTCTCTAAGTACAATTGCTCTTGGATCATAACTT
Organism: Rickettsia endosymbiont of Oedothorax gibbosus; assembly: GCF_936269705.1. NCBI lineage: Bacteria > Pseudomonadati > Pseudomonadota > Alphaproteobacteria > Rickettsiales > Rickettsiaceae > Rickettsia > Rickettsia endosymbiont of Oedothorax gibbosus. Next base: position 384,091 of record NZ_OW370493.1, on the reverse strand, counting down.
TTATAAACTCGGTGACCAAAACCCATTAATCGGAATGGATCGTTTTTATCTTTTGCCCGTGCGATATATTCCGGAATACGGTTTATGGTGCCAATTTCTTTCAACATGTTAATTACTGCCTCATTAGCTCCACCATGGGCTGGACCCCATAAAGAAGCTATGCCAGTACTGATACAAGCAAATGGATTTGCTCCGGATGATCCGGCTAAACGTACTGTTGAAGTGGAGGCATTCTGCTCATGGTCAGCATGAAGGATAAATATTTTATCTAAGGCATTTTTTACTACCTGATTCACCTTATATTTTTCACAAGGTGTTGAGAACATCATATAGAGAAAATTTTCAGTAAAATCTAAGCTATTGTCAGGATAGATAAAAGGCTGTCCTATTGAATATTTATATGCCATTGCCGCAATAGTTGGCATTTTTGCAATCATTCTAATAGCAATCAACTCACGCTCATTTTCTTCTACATTTAGAAAATCTGGATAGAATGCAGATAAAGAACCAACCACAGCCAGCATAATTGCCATAGGATGATCTGATGGACAAAACGCCATAAATAAATTTCTAAGCTGCTCATTAATCAAAGAATGATAAGTAATTTTCTGAGAGAAAGATTTATATTGATCAATAGTCGGCAATTCACCATTTAATAGCAAATAGGATACCTCTAAAAAATTACTTCTTTCTGCTAATGTTTTAATATCATATCCCCGATATCTCAATATCCCTTGATCACCGTCTATATATGTCATAGCCGACTTACAAGCTGCTGTAGACATAAATCCAGGGTCGTAAGTGAAATAGCCTGTTAATGAATATATATTGCTAACATCAATAACATCTTGACCGATCGAAGCTGTCTTTACTGGTAAATTAAAAATTTTATCTCCTATTTTTAACTCAACATTTTCTATTTTCATATATCCTTCATTTTTTCATACTATAGTTAACCCGATTAGCATCACACCGTCTATTATAGTCAATTGATGAGAAGTTGGTGACGTCGTCGCTCAATGCTCGCCTATTACTTATAGGCGTCACTCCATCGCTCCTGCTATCTACTTCTCCTAAATTGACTATAGCGAGGAGCCGCTTTGCGGCGACGCGGCAATCCAAAAAGTGACCAGAAATGGATTGCTTCGTCGGCTAACGCCTCCTCGCAATGACGTATAAACCTACAACCCGTCTCCCCGCAATGACTTTGACTACACAACTTTTAAACTCCCTTGTCTAAAACCCCTTCCTCTTCTAACTTTCAACAACTGTAAAACTAGTTTCCCGCAATGACGTTTAACTATTGACTATACTATATCATATTTTTATTGTCCACTAATACCAAAATTCTAATTATATTGAGTTATATGTATCTTTATCCAGAGTACCTTCACTATTATCGATAATCAAGGTAATTGTTGCATCACCTGTAATATTAATGGTCGTACGTAACATATCTAATATCCTATCAATTCCAGCGATTATAGCAACCCCTTCAATCGGTAAATTGATCGAAGACAGTACCATAGGTAGCATTATTAAAGAAGCTCCAGGAATGCCAGCTCCGCCTATAGACCCAAGAGTTGAGGTAATAATGATTACTAAATAATCATGCAACGCTAAATCTACACCCATCATTTGGGCAAAGAATATAGTGGTAAGAGCTAAATTTATTGCAAACCCATCCATGTTTATCGATGCACCAAGTGGTAATACAAAAGAAGTGCTAGATTCAGATATACCTAGTCGTTCACGACAAACTTGCATAGTAGTGGCAAGCGTTGCTTTACTACTAGAAGTAGAAAAGGCAAGTACCTGATATTCTAAACTTTTTCTATAAAAAGGTAATGGTGATATTCGACAGAATAGATAAATTAACATGCCAAAAATACCATATTGACATATCATGGCAATAACTACCGCAACAACTAATTTGGACAAGCTAATCATTACATCAAAGCCCTGAGTACCAACTATCCAAGCCGTTAAAGCAAATGCACCATATGGAGAAAGCTGAATGATCATTGAGATCATTTTTAACACCACTTTTGATAATATATGAAATAAATTCTTAATTGGTTCAGCACTAATACCCATTTTATTTATCACAAGTCCAAAAAATATTGCAAAGAATACAATTTGTAAAACATTAGAATTGGCAAATGAACCTACTACGTTCTCAGGCACAATATTTACAAAGAAGTTAAGTATGTTAAAGGATTTTCCTTGCGGTATAGTTTGTGCAACATCAAAGTTAATATGTACACCATGCCCTGGCTTTAATATAAGAGCAACTGTAATACCAAAAACTACGGCAAAGAAGGTCGTGCCTAAGAAAGCTGCAACCGCCTTTAACCCCACTCTACCAAGAGAAGCAGGGTCATTCATACTAGTTATGCCCGCTACTAAACTAAAAAATATTAAAGGAGCAATAATCATTTTTATTAAACGTAGGAAAATATCTCCTACCGGTTTTATGTAAGATACATATTCAGGAAAATATATACCAAACACTATACCTAAGATTAACCCCAATGTAACTTTTTTCCATAATTTCATTATTATACTTAATTAAATTAAAGAGTGTTTTAAACTTATTTTGCTGATTTCAGGTGAATGTCTATAATAAAAACTAGCTGTACTATAATTACAACTCTTTTTACTACATAGTCAATTGATGAGAAGTTGGCGACGTTGTCAGTCTCCTAGCCCCAAATTCTCCTGAATTGACTATAATTGAGTAAATCTTAATTCTAATAAACACTCTCTTAAAATTAGATACTTTGAGTTACCCAGTTTAAGTACGCCGATAGCCCATCTTGAATGTCGAGCTTTATTATTTGAGGAAGATCATAATTGTGTATATCAATAATCATCTTTTCTATTGCATTGTAGTTATCAGACTTGGCTTTTACTACAATACGAAATTCTGGTACAGAAGATATCTTACCTTCCCATTTAAAATAGCTAACTATATTGTCTACTTGTATGCAAGCAGCTAGATTTGCTTTCAACAAACTAATGGTTAGTTTGTCTACTACTTGCTGGTCATCGGTCGTAGTTAAAATTACACAACATCTTTGTACCACTTATACCTCAACAAAGCAATTAGGTGTTTCAAATAATTTGACTTTTGTAATAAAAAAGGAACTATTAGTAAATAATTTTGGCAAGATATCCAACTTTAAGTGTAACGCTATATTTTCTGCTGTTGGATTTTGTTGCATATAATATATTTTCTGACCAGTCCAATTACATATTTTATCTCCTATCTCTTTATCATTCTGATGTAATATAATATTATGATCAAAATTATCATCTATCCAGTTTTTTATTACTGATTTTAGGTAACTAAAATCTACCACCATACCAAGATTATTGGTAACATTAGATCCAGCGGTAACTTCAAGGACATAACGATGACCGTGTAAAAATTGACATTTATTCTTATGCCCGATCACCCTATGACCTGCATCAAATTCAATTTTGCGAGTACATTTTATCATAATTCCTTCTGTTTCAGTGCTTACTATACCCTACAAATATTTTGTTAGCAATGAGAACAGTGTTTATTAGCGAGGAGTCGATTTAGTGGCAACAAAGCAATTGTAAGTTGTCATTCCCACGTAGGATTGTTATCTCAATAAATATTCTTTCGAGCAAAACCTATAACTTTTAGATATTCACATAGTTTGGTAAAAACTGGTTTTGGTAAAATATTTAGTGTAGAAATTTCAATATATTTATCATTTTTTAATTCAAAAGAAAAAGATGGTGATTGAAATCTTGGCCCATCAATTTCCCTAGCAATTTTTATAAAATTACCTATTACATGACTGTTACAATAATCATACTGATCAATCATTCTTTTTGCCAGCCTGTTAATATATGTATCACTTTTGGATGTATAGCTAAGTGCAAGAGCGTTACTCATCATCAATCGTTGACGATGACTAAAAGGAATATCTGAAGCTAGAATAAATTCAACAATAAAATTAGAACGCAGTGTTCTATCAATATTCTTATTATATTGTGCAAGCATTACGACCAAAGCAATTATACTAATTGTTGTGGTATCTGGTTGAATTAAGATAGGTCTAATAACTTCTGTATAATTTTTGATATTGCAAGTAGTCTCGTCAAAATTTACTAATGTCTTGACTCGTTCATAAATAATATCTTTTTGCTGTTCTTCTTCAGGAAGGCAATCAAATCTAACACCTTCTTTTAAACCATAATTTGAAATTATTACCTTTTCTGGTGAAAAGACATTTAACATAGATTGTGCCACTAAAATTGCATTACCATGAATTTTTGACTTGTATTGCGTTTTCAACATATTAACATGAGCCAATCTTTCAAGATATAGTTCAAATTCCTTACGGTTTATTTCAAGGTTATGTAAGTTCTTAAGAGGGTAATGAATAAATTCCATATAAGAACGCCCAATTAATCTTAAAGCCCCTCCTATTAAATATAAATTTGGGCAATGTAATCCTTCAAACTCTTTCTTGATCATTTGACTAATTATATCAATATTGTCAAAGTGAGTATTAGTGACTAAATTAGTGGTTAGGCTAGTAGTGATTAGGCTAGTGCCTAAAGGTAGAGACTTTAAAATACCCACCTTTTTATCTTTGATTTGGACAAGCTCAAGACTGCCACCCCCTAAGTCTGCTGCGATACCACAAGCATCATTAATACCAGAAATTAACCCAGCAGCTGTAAGATAAGCTTCACGTTCACCAGAAATAATTTCAATATCAATATTAAACTCTCTCTTAACTATCTCCCTAAATTCTTCAGCTCTTGGATGTCCTCTAAGTACAGCAGTAGCAACGCATTTAACATCTGTGACTGATAACCTATCAAAAATATGTACCAAATATTGTAGTGACAAATATGCTTGATGCTTTACTTCTAAATTATCTAGATTAAGTAAATTAATAATATCACTTTTAAATTTATCATTAAAAATTTCTGGAGCTCCAAGTCTATCACATTCATAAACTACAGCTCTTACGGCATTATACCCAATATCAATAATAGCTGAACGCATAGATATTTATCTTATTTCTTACTTAAAAAAATTAATCTTCTATAGTGGTAGCATCTGTATTGCTAGAATCTACATTCACTTGTTCCTCATTTACATTATTTTTATTCGGATCATAAGGTTTTTGAGTTGGAATAAATGTAGGGGGTAATAGCCTATTTGTAAAGAACTTATCTTCATAATACTTAATTTTTAAAGATTTTATAGGCGGGAAAGATTCAATTAACACAATTTGCTCATCTTTTGGCAACTGAATTACTTCTTGAGGTAAAAGCAGAGCTCTTGAAACTTGTGATACATTCTGCGTTCTTGTTGAAATATTAAGATCAAAAAATATTGGTTTACTATATGATCGTTGTTCAACTGTTTTATTACCAACTAGCTGAGATATTAAGTTAGCTGTTTCATAGTTATTAGCTGCAAAAGTAATACGATATGTAGAATTTGACAGAAACGAATTCATACCAGCATCCTCATAAGTTCCTTTGAGCTGTTGAGTATCTTGGATAATCAAGAATAGGCGAACTCTATACCCCCTGAAGAAGGCGATACCGGCCTTAAATGTTTCCATTTTTCCTAAAGTAGGAAATTCATCAAGTAAGAACATCACACCATAAGGTTCTTCTTTTAGATCAGGCATTTTACGACTTAAAAATTCTGTAGCCTGCTGGTAAAAAACCTGCATCAGTTTTTGCAAACGTTGTATGTTATCAGGAGTTAGACCAACATACACTGTTGTTTTAATCTTTTTAAACTCAAGTATATTAAAGTCAGATGAGGCAGTAGCAGCATCAATAAGGGGATTTGCCCATAATTCTAAGGAGGAGTTCATTGTTGAGATAACACCTGAACGTTCTTTATCTGCTTTTTGTAAAAATGCTGCTATATTCATATAGGCAACAGGATGTATTACTTTGCCTAAAGTATCTAGAACTACTGCTAAATTATACACTACGTCATCACTACGCATTGTTCTCACCACTTCGCCAAAAGATTTAGTTTTTGTCGGATCAGCAATTAAGTATAGTACCACACCGAGAAATAAACTGCGTGCCTCATTATTCCAAAAATCTTTTTCAGGCATAATCAGATTTGAGATTTTTTGTACGTCATCCACCATTTGACCTGGTTTGGTACTTACCCAATCTATCGGGTTGTAACAATGAGTTATCCCATCAGGATTTGATGGCTCCCAAACAAAAACACGTTGCCCTTGTTTTTGCCGCCACCCACTTGTAAGACCATGATTCTCTAGCTTAATATCATGCACTATTATAGAATGTTCCCAAAATAATAAATTGGGAATAACAAATCCTACACCTTTACCTGAACCGGTTGGGGCGAAAAGTAAAGCATGTTGAAACCCATCAGCAACAAAATATCCACCACTATTAGTACCAAGTAACATACCATGTTTTGCACGTAAACTAGCTCTACTTACATCATCTTCAGTAGCCCAACTAGCATCACCATAAACTTTTTCTGCCTGAGTAAAAAATTGTAAACTTTTTATTCTTTTGAAATTCTTCCAGTAGAATATGATAACTATAATTGTTGGCATAGTCAGGGCTAGTATTAACTTAATTTTCAAGTAATTATATGCTTGAAGATCTAATTGTGACCACACACTAACTAACCAATAAAACCACTTATAAGCTATGTCTATGGCTACTAAGTCAATATTTAGGACTCTAGTTTCGTTAGTAATAAATGCAACTATCGCCCCACTTACCCATATCGTACAAAATACTACCAATGGGTGTATTATAGCATGCCCTAAAATGTTACGAGTAAGTTTTTGTATTTTATGCCATTCCATCGTTAGCCTTGCCTATTCTTACTATAGTATATTTCTGAGACATATCTTTTACCGCCACTACCTCGCTTTAATTGTACCACAATATCGACGACCGCTAATATATATTTTTTTACCTCATCCGGTGGCATACCTAAACTAGCTTGCATAACCATTAACTTAAGTTGTTCTATAGCCATGGCTGGTGTATCAGCATGTAAAGTAGATATAGAACCAGGATGCCCTGTATTAATGGCTCGTAAAAAACTAAATGCCTCAGCTCCCCTAAGCTCACCAACAATAATTCTATCAGGTCTTAGACGTAAACACGCCTCAATCAAATCCTGAGTAGTAACTTTTGCACGACCTTGCCCCCCTTTTGAAGCTAGGAGATGTAATTTATTAGGATGGCTTGTTAGAATTACCTCTCGTGCATCTTCCACAGTGATTAATCGCTCACTACTTGGAATTTCTGCTAAGGCAGCGTTAGTAAAGGTTGTTTTACCAGTTGATGTTCCACCACTAATAATAATATTTTTCTTAGAAATTACCGCATGCCGAATAAATTCTTTGATTTTATTTTCTTTCAGATAGTTGTTTAATACTTGTTCATTCTCGTCAATCAATTCCCCTGTAGATGTTGAATCAAAAGCTCCCATCTTGTCATATTGATCTAACGTGAGATTCATTGCACTACCTTTCCTGATAGCATACCCAACATAGCCTGGTTCACAAGCAGGAGGAAATACTATTTGAATACGATAACCATTAGGTAGTGAGGCAGAAAGTAAAGGTCTTTCTTCGGAAATAATCTGATCGGTTGATTGAGCTACCAACCTACCCAGCGATATAAGATGTTCAAAATCAAGTTCAGGTACTAATTTACAAAATTGATCCCCTTGTTTTTCAACCCATACTTCCCCTGGTTTGTTTACCATGATTTCATTAACACCATCTTCTGCAAATAGTTCTTTAAATGGTAATAGGAAAGTCTCTAATGCCGCAAAATTATCACTCATTTTATCAATCTTGATTTTCTTAGTACAGCTTGAGGAAATTTATAATCTTTATTAACATAAATTTTTATTAACGTACCTTGATCTATAGTAATAGTTGGTTTAAATGCCTGTTGCTTCATCATATCTTTCACAGTATTGCTAACATCCGTAAATGCTTGTTTTGAAGCTGCTTGTGCCTGAGTTGGAGTGCTAGCATTTGCCGTACTAGATAACAAACTAGCTGCTGCACTAGTTACTGAACTCATTAATGCTATAAGTCTTTGACCAGGTTGCAAGCCAGTTGGATTACGAGCAATATTACAAGCCTGCATCATTGAAATATATGCCGTTGAGCTTTTATCAGTAATGGCATTCATCACATTAGTACATATCTGTGCAATTTTAACATCCTCAGTACCAGAACTATTATTAATACTTTGTGCCAAATTCTGTATATTAACAGCGATAGCAGTATTAGCAGCAGTAGCTTGTGCATTAACTGGTGGAGCTACCACTTTGTCAAGAGCATTGGCAAGTACAATATTAAATGCTGATGATAATACAGCATTGGTTAACCGCTCTTTAAATTTATTATCTACTCTTCCTTGTTCACCTGGTCTTCCAAGATTATCAACAGCCAAAGCATCTAAATTAATGGTATAACCGCTTGATAGATCAATACGATTCCATATTATGGAAATTCGACCATACGCTCCATCAGTACCAGTTGCATAAACACCAAAAATCTTTGATCCTTTAGGAATTAAAATAATTTTCTCCTTTTCAGAGAATACATCTCTGCTAATTATTGCCCTTATTTCTCCACCTAAATCACTATTAATAGCAGTCTCTAATACTGCTTCCATTATCTTGCCACGAGCAAGAACAAATGCCATATTTCCCCGATCTTGGAAATTTGCTTCTTCGGCAATTTGATCCGGTGTTTTTTTCTCTGGGACTCCTGCAATTAATACTATAGCAGATTTTCTCTTTGCTTCACGACGGTTCTTTTCCTCATCACTTTCAGTTAATTTTCCAGGAAGAGGTGATGATGTAATGGAAGGAAGAGTAACTTTGTCAGCACTATTATTCTCTCCAGTAGGTAAAGCAACTTGAGGGAGAATAGGTTGTGGAGGAGGTGGTGGTGGACGCTCCGCAGGGGCTTCAAGCTTAGGTGCTTCTGGTAATTTTGGAATTTCTGGTATATTTTTAGAGTTATCTTGTGTCGGTTTAGTAATATCAGTAGGTGCTGACGGAGCTACCACCACCTCCTCTGATTTATTATCACTAATAAAAAGTTTAAAAAAAATAAATATAAAAAAGGCAGAAATGACAAGCAAAATCGCAATACTTTGCTTAGGATTAGTGGCAACTTTTGATAGCTCATTTTGAACTTCTGGTATATCTTGTTCCTCTGCACCAGTTGCATTGACTTGAGAAGTAGTATTATCTTGTTCTGACATGTTAAATTAATATCAATTTATAAAAAAAATCATTTATAGCTTATCCGTTATTGCGAGGAGGCGTAAACCGATGAAGCAATCCCCAAGAAATGGATTGCCACGACCACTACGTGGTCTCGCAATAACGCAAGGTTTATACTCAATTCAGGAGAATTTGGGGCTAGGAGCGATGGAGCGACGCCTATAAGTAATAGGCGAGCGACGAGTGACAACGTCCCCAATTTCTCATCAATTGACTATACTATAACTAAATGCCAATCGATTAGCACTAACAATAAATTTATTGTAAAGTACTAAAGGTTTTCTTAGGATAATAAAACCTAACTACATACACCAAATCCTTTTCGCGTCCTTCTTCCAATTCTTTGGATACCACATCGAATTGGTAAGTTCTTTTATTAGTTATTATAGTCATATTTGTTCTAATGTTTTTTTCTAACGGCTTAATGAACAATCTGTTTGCCAACGGAGTCATTTTCCAAGCGTATGACTCTCCAAGAACAATATTTTGTATTTCCTCATTTTTGGCAAATTCTATACTTGACTGAAACCCAAAATGTAGAACTAATAAATAAACCTCATTAGGATTATGTATATAAGTTTTAATTCTGTTATCAGTAGTTATTGCCAGGTCATCTAAATCATTACCTACATGCATATTACTTGTATCAGCATTGGCAATAACCGAATACAATAATATTATTGCTGTAAAAAGAAGTCTAGCTATTATCATCATCTACCCTGTAATCATTAATTTGAAAGCCTAGTGGATTAATATCTCGGTCTACATCTGTTAATTCCATTGGAATATATGCAAAACTTACCACTGCTATTTTATTAAAAACCTTCCTATCACCTGCTGTTTCATTAATAGAAAACCTAATCATATATTTATTTTTATTTTCTTGTAAATTTTCTTGTAATTTTGACCAAGATTTAATTAGTAAGAAAGTTGTGTTATTTTGACCATACATTAAAACTGGATCTATATCTTTATTTTTTATGTAGCCAAGATAGTTATAATATACTGAATTTGAAGATAATAACCTAACCCTTCTACGTGCTTCAGTATCAAAATCAACAGGATTATATGTTTCCCTAGCTATTAAATATTTTTTAATAAAATATCTTGAAAGAGCATCATTGCCACTTAATATCTCCGAAGATATTGGATTAACAATCGTTGCAATACCTGTACTATTATCAATTTGGATAACAAAAGGGCTAAACTCTCTTGAATTTATCACTATAGTTACCGCTGCTATAGATGCCATTACTAAAAGTATCAGTAATATAGATATTACCAACAAGATATTACGCTGTACAATGATTTTATCAGATCTTTCTTCGTACCAATTCCTAGTAATTTTAACAGAGTTACCAGACTGAACATTTTTAGGTTCTATCGTAGGATTGGTAGGCGATTTCAGTGTATTTAATATATTAGCTAATTTAAACATTGTGATTATAACTTATTTCATTTGTAACATAATAATCCTTGTCACTACAATTATACACTAATTTGTAATGTACACTAATAGGATTTTTAATATTATTTATTTTTTACCAAAGGAATAAATTAATTTACCTATCAAGGATTCAATATTAACCGCCGACTGAGTATATTTTATCTGCTCACCTATCGCCAAATTCTCTTCAGATGAACCTGGAGTTACGGATATATATCTACTACCAAGTATTCCACCTGTAACTATTGCTATACTAGTGTCTTTAGGTAACTTTATATCGTTATTAATGCAAATCGTTAATAAGGCAAAAAAACTAGTCTTATCTAAAGTTATATCAATTACTGATCCAATTTTTACACCAGCTAACATCACGTCACTTCCCCTGACTATCCCTTCAGCGTTTTGAAAATTTGCTTTAAGCATATACCCAGATTCGACTCTTGATGAGTTGCCAATTTTATAAGCAAAAATAAAAAAACCTATAGCAACTACTATTACTATAAAGCCAACTAAAGTTTCTATAACATTCTGTTTCATTATTTTGATTCACCTAAATTTGATTCGCCTAAAGGTTGCCACCTATTATATTTGGCTTTGGTTGTCTTATTTTTTACTATCTTATGCGACAAGCTAGTACCAGTGATATTAGGAAGATAATCTTGTTGCCAGTCAAATTTATCATTATTGATTGGCACTTCATTGATCATGTAGTGCAGCCAAGCATGCCACATAGGTGGAACTTTTGATGCTTCTACTTTACCTTTATAAACCACCTGTCTTCTAGCTTGACCTAAATAATCAAGCTTTTTACTTTCGTAATATTTATTACCAAATTGATCTTTCCCAATTTCCTTAGAGAAAATAGATATAAAAAAATTATCTATGAATGACATTTGAGCATTTTTATAGCAGTTTCTTTCCCCTTGACAGCCAGACTATCGGCTATCTGATTTCCCTTATTATTACCATGACCTTTAACCCAATTCCAGATAATAGAGTGTTTACCTAGTTCGTCGTACAATTTTTTCCATAAATCAACATTCTTGATAGGATCATTGTTGTTTTTATGCCAGTTATTTTTTATCCAGGTGTTAATCCACTGAGTTATTCCAAGCTGTAAATACTTACTATCTGTATAAAGTTCTACACAGCATGATTTTTTAAGAACTTTTAACGCTTCAATTGCTGCTGTCATTTCCATGCGATTATTAGTGGTGTGTAGCTCATGACCAAATATCTCCTTACAAACTCCATTAAATTGTAACAATGCCCCCCAGCCACCTGGTCCAGGATTACCTGAGCAAGCTCCATCAGTATATATAACAACTTTAGGAATACTCAAACTATTTTGTAGAATAGCTTGCAAATTGGTTTTACAAAAAGGTATGGTACTCATATTCTTACCTCTTATTTTATATGAGGAGGCGTGAAGCCCGAACGAAGCAATCCATAAAAGTAACCAAAAATAGATTGCTTCGACCATTACATGGTCTCGCAATGACGATTTATAAACACCGTCATTGCGAGGAATACGCAAGCCTCAACCGTCATTGCGAGGAGGCATAAGCCGACGAAGCAATCCTGTTTTGTATAGTCAATTGATGGGAAGTTGGTGACGTCATCGCTCAATGCTCGCCTATTACTTATAGGCGTCGCTCCATCGCTCCTAGCACCAAATTCCCCTGAATTGACTATATCATCCATACTCGGCTTAATGTCATACCTGCTTCGTTGCAGTATCCAGATTCCCGCCTACGCGGGAATGATGGTATGGACGAGTGAAGCGAAATATGCTTTACTTGTACGGAGTCAGCTGAAAAATAGTTTTCAGCTGCTCCAAATTAAATAATAATTTAATTAATAGGTCCATACCATGATAAATAATAGCATAAAAAATACTATAATAGGAATAGATTTAGCAAAAAATAGTATGCACTTGGTGCCAGTCGATCAAAATGGCAAAAAAATAGGTTATCAAAAAGTTACAAGAGATGAGTTAATAGCCTATTTAAGCAATCTCGATAAAAGTTCATTGGTAGCTATGGAAGCATGTGGAGGAGCTAATTATTGGTCACAGGAAATTGCTAAGCTTGGTTTGCAAGTCAAACTAATGAAAACAAAAGATGTAAAAGTTTATGCTACATCGAAACAGAAAAATGATTATAACGATGCGTTAGCAATATGCAAAGCGGCTCGTGATCCAGAATTAAAAACTGTGCTGCCAAAAAGCAAAGAGGAACAAGATATAAAATTTTTGCATAAAATTAGAAGTAATACGATCAGAGATCGTATAATGGTTCCAATATTTTGGACAGAAAAATAAGAAAAATGAGATAGAATTCTTTAGCAAACAAGGAGAGCTAGAGATGAAAAAACAAGTAAGGCAATATAGTGCTGAGGAGAAAGCCAAAATTGTCATAGAAGCAATTAAGGGAGAGCTAACAATAGCCCAGATAACCAGTAAGTATGGTGTTCATGCAACACAGATAAGTAACTGGAAAAAACAAGGTCTTGAGTTGTTAGTACAAGGTTTTAAGAATAAAACACAGAGTGCTGATCCAAATCAGCAGGGGTTAATCAAGAATCTATATGAGCAAATTGGTCAGTTAAGCGTTGAGTGTGACTGGCTCAAAAAAAAATCTGCATTGTTTGGAATTAAAGGTTAGGTGTAATATGATAGAGCCTAATCATAATAAGTTAACAATTGTACAACAGTGTAAGTTATTGGATATTAGCAGGTCAACCTATTACTATCAACCTACTGGTATTAGTGAACAAGATATCAAGATTATGGCAATAATTGATGAGACCTATACTATGCATCCATATTATGGTATGCGGCGGATGGCTAAATATTTACAAGCCCAAGGTTTTTCGGTAGGTAGTAAAGCTGTTAGACGTTATACCAATTGCAATAATTAACGCAGTGGTGTAAAATGGGTTTTTAACTGATAAAGGTACTCAAATGGCTAGGTTAATATTACCACAAGGTTTTCATGGTCATGATTTTATAAAAATGATGAAACATGAGCCGCATGGTCGAAATCGTATACGTTTATTGGCGATGTATCACCTTCAATTAGGCAAATCTTTAAAAGCCATATCTGAAATAGTGAAGTCACACTGGAAAACTGTGCAATCATGGCTCAGAAGATTTAGGAATCATGGTTTTGAAGGATTATTTGAATCACAAAGAAGCGGCGCCCCTAGGAAGATTAACACTATACAAGAGTCTGCTCTTTTTGATAAAATCAATACGCTCAGTGAAAGTAAAACTGGTGGGTATATAACTGGAAAGGAGCTACATATCATGTTACTTGAGGAATATGGTGCTAAATGCGCTTTAAAAACAGTCTACAATACTATGCACCGCCTTGGTTTTAGCTGGATTACTTCTCGTTCAATGCATCCAAAGTCAAATCAAGAGACTCAAAATACATATAAAAAAACTTCCCAGACATGTTAACAAAATTATTACCAAAAAATATCGATAGATGTAAAGTTGATATATGGTCTCAGGATGAAACTCGAGTTGGGCAACAAGGTAGCTTAACTCGTATATGGGCTAAGCGTGGCACTAGACCCCGTAAAGTTCGGCAACAGCAATTCATTTCAACATATATTTATGGAGCTGCTTGCCATGATACAGGAGAAGCTTTTGCATTAATTTTACCATATGCAAACACACAGGCAATGAATAAATTCTTAGAAGAGCTTTCTCGCAGTATTCAAGGCAACCGACATATAGCTTTACTAACGGATAATGCAGGTTGGCACACAGCCAAAAAACTAACTGTGCCAAGCAATATCACTTTGATACCGCTTCCGCCCTATGCACCGGAACTTAATGCAATGGAACAAGTTTGGGAATGGATCAAAAATCATTTCTTGTCTAACCAATGTTATGGTGTATATGAAGATATCGTCACTATGGCTTGTTACGCTTGGAATCAATTTGCTCATAATGTAGATTTAGTAAAATCAATTATGTATAGAGACTGGATAAACACACCGTGTTAATTATTGCAATTGGTATTACTACAAGATAATGGGTCTTGAAGCTGTTTATCCTAAAATAAATTTAAGCAAGAGGAATCAAGTGCATAAAATATATCCTTATTTACTAAAAGGATTAGAAATAGTATTGCCAAACCAGGTTTGGAGTGCAGATATAACGTATATAAGACTGAGCCAAGGGTTCGTATATTTAGTAGCTATTATTGACTGGTATAGTCGTTATATTCTAAGTTGGCGAATCTCCATTAGTTTGGAAAGTGAATTTTGTGTAACAGCCCTTGAAGACGCTATAGAAAAATATGGTATGCCAAAAATATTTAATACTGATCAAGGAGTACAATTTACCTCGGAGAATTTTATTAGTATGCTAAAGCTACATAATATCTTGATTAGTATGGATGGTAAGGGACGAGCCTTAGATAATATTTTTATTGAACGTTTTTGGCGATCATTAAAACAGGAAAAAATTTATCGGATTATTTTAACAACAGTAAAGGAGGCAAAGACAGCAATTAACGAATATATGGACTTTTATAATAGACAAAGGATGCATCAAGCTTTGGATTATAAAACTCCAGAATGTGTATATTTTGAAAAAAATATTGTATAAAAACAACAATTTAATTTTTGTGAATTATATCTCTTATTTATCTAAATTTTTGTCTAGACAAAGGGGACCACCTTAGTTTATGTTATTACATAATGCTTAGCATTTTGTTTGGTGCTTACGTCAAACTCAGGTTATTTAAGTAATGAATATGTTTAATACTCTTGATCAAGATATTCAATTAAATATTGAGCAAGTAAAATGGAAAGAAGTTAGAGATGTGGTACATAGGTGCAATCCTACATTAGCAGAGAAATGCGATAATATTAATAAAGATGCGGAATATCCTTTATTCAAAATGTACTATCCTTATGGTGCATTTATTGTTGATAAAAGAGAATTTTACTTACCAACTTTAGATGGTAAAACAATCTCTATAGAAGATAAGTGCATTCCACCGATTTTAAAAACAAATCTAGGGTATAGCCACATCCCCTTATCCCTTATTATTGATAAGGCTAGTGAAGTATTTGTTGAAGCACAAAATAGAGTAATCTCACTTAACTTTCTTAATATAGGGGAAATGTTTGGTTTATTTGAATTAATGAATCTATTAGGTCTAGGATCCCAACACTCTTCGTTAAATACTCCTATTTGGAATATATCAGCTGGAGCACGTTCGACATTTATGATTCCAAGCATTTCTGACATGATCAGTCATACTAGAATCAAAAAAAAATTAGGTAAAGATATTCATGTTCCTTGTAATATTACAGATCATTGGCAAACATTTGTAGATATTCACAAATATAACTGCAATACAAAATTCTGGTATAATACAGTCTTGGTATTCTCAAGTGGGTGGTTTTTAGATAAAAATAATGATGCATATGTTGAATTATATAAATACTTAGTTAGTAAATGTTGGCAACAATTTCAGTTATTAGAGGATTTTACGGAATTCAGTTTGTTATGGTCCTTTTTTATACATGCCATTAGTAAACGTAATTTAAAACCAAGACCCTACTTAATTGATACTATAAAACATTTGATTTTGATTGCTAAAGGTTTAGGTATCGCATTTAAACCAACTGCCAATGATACAGCACTACCAATGAGTTTAATACAACAAGTATATAAGGATGATTATCGTTTAAAAGATTATATACCAACTATTATGCAACCAACAAAGCTTACAAAAGAAAGTAGAGTTTATTATTCCCTTAGCTATCCTAATTTACGTGATAGTTCACCCTATTTAAAAAATCCTCCCAGTATAATTGAAGATCAAAGAGAAATAAAAAAATTATTAAATATATTAATAAATATTATCCATCAGATTGATACTTTGAATACTAATTCACTTAAAAACATAAATTTTGAGCTATTTCATTCTAATAATGATCCCTTTGGTCAAATATTACCTAGCAGAACTATACCAAAAGCAGACTCTAGATTTTTAGAATCTGCTTCTAATGAAGATAAAAGATTATTTTGTTCTTCATCTAGCTTTTTCAATGGTTGTATCGCTATATATACTACAAACTTAACGTAAGGTGTTATGAGTAATACTGAGCATAAACAAAAAATATTACCAGTCTTGCAAACTATAGTAGATAGATTAAAGGTTTGTAAGGATATCAATTTAACAGATGTAACATTTGTTTGTATACAGCATCTTCTATTTACAACAATTGACCTAATAAAATCTCTTATCATGCTCGGTGCCAAGCCAAGCAACATTCATATAATGGGTAAAATATATTCAACTTGCCCAAAGGTGGTAGAGCAAATTATAAAACTAGGAGTAGTACACTATCATTGCACCCAACCCCAGCAATTGGGTAATTTTAATGATTGCTTTAATAGAGATATAGCTAATATGTGGAATAAAGTTAGCAATACCTTACTTAATACAAAATCTAATAATATTATTATCCTTGATGACGGTAGTAAGTGTATAACAAATATTCCAAAATTTTTAAGTGATAATTATACAATTTTTGCTGTAGAACAAACATCTTCAGGCATAGCTCACATTAAAAAAACTAACATTACCGTACCCGTAATTAATGTTGCTTTTTCTGCTGCAAAACAATTATTAGAATCTCCAATGATTGCAAGGGCTGTTGAAATCAAACTTGATAAATTCTTGTCACTACGCAGTAGTGGTCTTACGTCAGGAGTAGTCGGGCTTGGAGTAATAGGAAAGGCTGTTGTTCAGAAACTTCTATCGTTTAATCATAAAGTAATAGTTTATGATAAGATCAAAGAAAAATGTAATTTCATAAATTCCGTTAAGGTTGCTAATAGTACTCAATTGATATTTCAGGAAGCAGATTATATTTTTGGTTGTACGGGTGAAGATATTAGTATTTCTATTAATATAAATGAGATACAAGGAATCAAAAATTTAATCAGCTGCTCATCACAAGATATTGAGTTTCAATCGTTACTTAAAATCATTCAAAATAATTATCCCAATATGATCTCAGATGTACTAAGTAATTTATGTTTACCTTTAGATAATGGTATAATTAAAATATATAGAGGCGGATATCCGATAAATCTAGATAATTCTGGCGAATCTGTGCCAGCTCAAGATATACAACTTACTCGTGGATTGTTATTAGGTGGGATTATACAAGCTATATTTCAATTAATTCAAGAACCTAAGCTGGAATCTAAACAATATATGCTAGATCCTAAAATACAGAAGTTAATAGTACAAGAATTAATGAAAAATAGACTAAATCAGATATCGGATGAGTCGTTAGTTATGAACTTTCTGGACGAAGAATGGATCAAAAATAATTCTATCGGGTGTTCTACAAAGAAACCTATTATTTTCCCAAAAAATTTATTTAACGTAACTTAAGATTCTTTTACTCGATAATCAAGTTTTTTTGCAGATTTGAATAAAATATAGGACAATGGTTGTCATCCCTGCGAAAGCAGGGATCTAAAAATACCCTGAGGTATTATAGATTCCGCACCGAAGCAGGAATGATGGTATGGACGAGTGAAGCGAAATATGCTTTACTTGTACGGAGTCAGCTGAAAAATAGTTTTCAGCTGCTCCAAATTAAATAATAATTTAATTAATAGGTCCATACCATGATAAATAATAGCATAAAAAATACTATAATAGGAATAGATTTAGCAAAAAATAGTATGCACTTGGTGCAAGTCGATCAAAATGGCAAAAAAATAGGTTATCAAAAAGTTACAAGAGATGAGTTGATAGCCTATTTAAGCAATCTCGATAAAAGTTCATTGGTAGCTATGGAAGCATGTGGAGGAGCTAATTATTGGTCACAGGAAATTGCTAAGCTTGGTTTGCAAGTCAAACTAATGAAAACAAAAGATGTAAAAGTTTATGCTACATCGAAACAGAAAAATGATTATAACGATGCGTTAGCAATATGCAAAGCGGCTCGTGATCCAGAATTAAAAACTGTGCTGCCAAAAAGCAAAGAGGAACAAGATATAAAATTTTTGCATAAAATTAGAAGTAATACGATCAGAGATCGTGTGCAAAAAACTAATTCTACAATATCAAGTTTATGTGAATATGGCTATAATACAAAATTAAGTAAAAATAAATTTTGCAAATCATGTAGGCTGGAGGTAGAGTTAGCGTATAGTAAAGGTTATATAAATTCTGGGATACGGTCAATTTTACTTTTAGAATGTAAAGAAATTGAGGATTTATGTGACAAAGAGAAAACTTTAGAAAAGCTGATTATCAGCAATAATAAGCAAAGTGAGAAAGCTACTAGGTTGCAGACAATTTTTGGCATTGGAGCAATCAATGCTAGTTGTTTGAGTGTAGCCCCAATGGAAAGTTATCCAACCCCGAGGGATTTTGCTGCTTCGCTTGGTTTGGTACCAAAGCAACATAGCTCAGGAGATAAGATAGTTTTAGGAGGGATTACCAAACAGGGAGATAGATATGCCAGAACTATGTTGATTCAAGCCGCAAGGACAATAGCAATAAGAGCAAAAAGTGGTAAGGAATCGAAAGATAAACTAGTGCAGTGGGCAGTGAAGAAATTTGCTGAAAATAAATCATATAATATTATATGTGTTGGTTTAGCAAATAAGTTAGCAAGGATTGCTTATGCAGTAGTCACCAATGGTAGCGAATATGTTGCAAATTAGTTTAGTTGAGAAAAAAGAAGAAACTATGTCAACTAAATAAAAATTGGTAATTGATAAATATTGCGAGTAAAGAATAGTAACAATAAAGAGAACGAAAGTTAAAGAGTTAATGAATAAGTATTCTGAATAAAATCCGTAATTATGTCGAGGCTCTAGAAGCCGTGGGAATGAGAGGTCACTCAAGGATATTTATAAGAATGCAGAAACGAGTCAATCATTTAATTTGTGTAAGTTCATTTTTTATTTTCCAATAAATCATATTTAAAATCTCCACAAAGTATTTCAAATTGATTTAAAGCTAAAGACCAATCTTTAATAGGCATGGTCCATTTTTTGGCTGCATTTTGTAGGGATAAAAATATTATTTTTTGAATTGACTTATCATCTGGAAACACCCCCTTATTTTTGATAATTTTTCTAATTTGACGATTTACAGATTCTATAGTGTTAGTAGTATAAATTACCTTTCTGTTCTCTTCAGGAAAGGCAAAAAACGGTATTATCCCAGACCAATTACGTTGCCAAATATCAGAAATTACCGGATATTTTTTATCCCATTTTACACCAAATTGCTGAAGTTTTAAACGTGCCATTTCGTCATTATTAGCTGTATAAATTTGTTTTAGATCTGATGTGACCTCTTTTAAATCTTTATATGACACATACTTTACTGAATTGCGAACCATATGTACAATACATAATTGTACTATAGTACTCGGGAATACACTGCTTATAGCTTCTGGAAAGCCCTTTAAACCATCCACACAAGCAACATAAATTTGTTCAATTCCTCGATTCTTTAACTCAGTAACTACTTGCATCCAAAATTTAGCACCTTCATTTTTGCCTATCCAAATGCCAAGTAACTCCTTTTTCCCTTCTATATTTACAGCAAGTGCTAAATATACTGCTTTATTTATTACTATGTGATTGTCTCTAGATTTTACATAGATACAGTAAGGTGGTCCCCTTTGTCTAGACAAAAATTTAGATAAATAGAGATATAATTCACAAAAATTAAATTGTTGTTTTTATACAATATTTTTTTCAAAATATACACATTCTGGAGTTTTATAATCCAAAGCTTGATGCATCCTTTGTCTATTATAAAAGTCCATATATTCGTTAATTGCTGTCTTTGCCTCCTTTACTGTTGTTAAAATAATCCGAATCCTTTACTGTTGTTAAAATAATCCGATAAATTTTTTCCTGTTTTAATGATCGCCAAAAACGTTCAATAAAAATATTATCTAAGGCTCGTCCCTTACCATCCATACTAATCAAGATATTATGTAGCTTTAGCATACTAATAAAATTCTCCGAGGTAAATTGTACTCCTTGATCAGTATTAAATATTTTTGGCATACCATATTTTTCTATAGCGTCTTCAAGGGCTGTTACACAAAATTCACTTTCCAAACTAATGGAGATTCGCCAACTTAGAATATAACGACTATACCAGTCAATAATAGCTACTAAATATACGAACCCTTGGCTCAGTCTTATATACGTTATATCTGCACTCCAAACCTGGTTTGGCAATACTATTTCTAATCCTTTTAGTAAATAAGGATATATTTTATGCACTTGATTCCTCTTGCTTAAATTTATTTTAGGATAAACAGCTTCAAGACCCATTATCTTGTAGTAACGTCTAACAGCTTTACGACCTACCGAAAAACCTTGGGCTTGTAAATATTTAGCCATCCGCCGCATACCATAATATGGATGCATAATATAGGTCTCATCAATTATTGCCATAATCTTGATATCTTGTTCACTAATACCAGTAGGTTGATAGTAATAGGTTGACCTGCTAATATCCAATAACTTACACTGTTGTACAATTGTTAACTTATTATGATTAGGCTCTATCATATTACACCTAACCTTTAATTCCAAACAATGCAGATTTTTTTTGAGCCAGTCACTAAGGTGGTCCCCTTTGTCTAGACAAAAATTTAGATAAATAGAGATATAATTCACAAAAATTAAATTGTTGTTTTTATACAATATTTTTTTCAAAATATACACATTCTGGAGTTTTATAATCCAAAGCTTGATGCATCCTTTGTCTATTATAAAAGTCCATATATTCGTTAATTGCTGTCTTTGCCTCCTTTACTGTTGTTAAAATAATCCGATAAATTTTTTCCTGTTTTAATGATCGCCAAAAACGTTCAATAAAAATATTATCTAAGGCTCGTCCCTTACCATCCATACTAATCAAGATATTATGTAGCTTTAGCATACTAATAAAATTCTCCGAGGTAAATTGTACTCCTTGATCAGTATTAAATATTTTTGGCATACCATATTTTTCTATAGCGTCTTCAAGGGCTGTTACACAAAATTCACTTTCCAAACTAATGGAGATTCGCCAACTTAGAATATAACGACTATACCAGTCAATAATAGCTACTAAATATACGAACCCTTGGCTCAGTCTTATATACGTTATATCTGCACTCCAAACCTGGTTTGGCAATACTATTTCTAATCCTTTTAGTAAATAAGGATATATTTTATGCGCTTGATTCCTCTTGCTTAAATTTATTTTAGGATAAACAGCTTCAAGACCCATTATCTTGTAGTAACGTCTAACAGCTTTACGACCTACCGAAAAACCTTGGGCTTGTAAATATTTAGCCATCCGCCGCATACCATAATATGGATGCATAGTATAGGTCTCATCAATTATTGCCATAATCTTGATATCTTGTTCACTAATACCAGTAGGTTGATAGTAATAGGTTGACCTGCTAATATCCAATAACTTACACTGTTGTACAATTGTTAACTTATTATGATTAGGCTCTATCATATTACACCTAACCTTTAATTCCAAACAATGCAGATTTTTTTTTGAGCCAGTCACACTCAACGCTTAACTGACCAATTTGCTCATATAGATTCTTGATTAACCCCTGCTGATTTGGATCAGCACTCTGTGTTTTATTCTTAAAACCTTGTACTAACAACTCAAGACCTTGTTTTTTCCAGTTACTGATCTGTGTTGCATGAACACCATACTTACTGGTTATCTGGGCTATTGTTAGCTCTCCCTTAATTGCTTCTATGACAATTTTGGCTTTCTCCTCAGCACTATATTGCCTTACTTGTTTTTTCATCTCTAGCTCTCCTTGTTTGCTAAAGAATTCTATCTCATTTTTCTTATTTTTCTGTCCAAAATATTGGAACCATTATATATCTACTTTTGGCATCTTGCTATGTTTTGAATATCCTAATTCATGATCCAACTCACTTGCTAATATTTTCTCAACTATTTGCTTCTTTAGCTGTTGAAATAAACCATCTCGACCAAATAACTCCGATGGATCTGCTTTTGATAATAATTCTTCTACTAGCTGATTACTGATGTTTAATGTATCTTTATCTGTATCTAATTTTTTAGCCATAATTCCTCCTTGCTTGCTTAAGTTACTTTTTTTACAGTAATCTCTTACTGCTTTCTTTGCAACTTACACAAACTATAGGACAGACTCGATGCCGAATATATGACCGCTTCCTTTGTGGCTCTATTTTTTTATTTTCTTTGTTGACAAATTCACTCGTCCATATATGACAAATTTTGCGTTTAAATATAGCTCTGCAAAAAACTTGATTATCGAGTTTTAGAAATTTAAATTATCAAACCTTTCGCTTGTGACTTCCATAACTTTTTGTACAATTTACTGTTTTTCAATAATTCCTCATGCGATCCATCTTCGACTATACTACCCGCATCAAAAACTAGAAGTTTATCCATATTCAACAAAGTCGATAATCTATGAGCTATAACTAATACAGTTTTATTTTGCATTAAGTAAGATAGAGAATCTTGTATTAAGCTCTCAGTCTCACTATCTAAACTGCTTGTTGCTTCATCAAGGATTAATATTGGAGCATTCTTTAATATTGCCCGGGCGATTACTATCCTCTGTCTTTGACCACCTGACAAATTATTACCCCTTTCACCACATAAGCTTTGGTACCCTTCCGGCATGGCAGCAATAACTTGATGTATATGAGCTGCTTTTGCCGCCTCTATTACTTCTTCTAAGCTAGCATCTTTTTTTCCATATCTAATATTATCGATAATTGTCCTATGAAATAGGATTGGTTCTTGTGGTATTATACTAATATTATCTCGCAAAGAGTCTTGAGTTACATATCTAATATTTTGCCCATCAATTAAAATTTCTCCTTGGTCTATATCATGCAACCGTGTAATAAGATTGATAAAAGTTGTTTTTCCTGAGCCAGAAAATCCTACTAATCCGACCTTTTGTTGACTCAAAATTGTAATAGATTTATTCTCAAATAAATTATTATTATGGTAATATTTAAAACTAACATTTTTAAATGCTATCTCACCTTTTGCAACCCTTAGAAGATGGGGATTGTCAATATCTTTTATAATATGAGGTTTCATCAATGATAAAGTTTGATGAAAAGAACCAAATTCTTCAAACATATCCCCTATTTCCTGCGTTAAATCCCAAATTTCAGTAGTAACAGCCATACACAGAGTAAGTATCAAGACACAATCTCCTATAGTTATTTGCATTTGACTACGAAGCTGTGCCAAATAATAAATCATGATAAAAATCATTATAGCACAGATTATTCCTAGTACGTTACGTAGTTTCCACATGAAAAACTGCATAATTTGTTCATTGACTATCACATTATCTATTCTTGCTTCTAGATTTTGACGTTCAAATTTATGAGAAGTAAACATCCGTACTGTACTAATATTGGCTATCAAATCCACAATCTTACCGGCAACTATTGATTTACTTCGGGCATAATTTACTGAATATTTATTTACTGTACTTGAACAAATAACAGTAATCCCTATAAAAAGACAAATAAATATCAGGAATATAGTGAAAAATATTTGATGAACCGAGTACATGGCTACTAGAGAGAAGACAATTACAGCTAACTTATATATAATTTTTTCACCAAATAACGATAGAACCATTTCGAAAGACCTAGAAGCTTCAGTAATACGATTGGTAATATAACCAGCCAGGTTTTCTTGAAAGAATTTATGGTTATGATACTGAGTATAATTATACATCTCATCTAGTATCTGTCCTTTGATATAGGGTATTGTTTTTAGATAAACATAATCATAAACCCGCCATATAACATTGACACCCATCCACCAAACTGCATATATTATTGCCCAATACATCATAGAGGAAGGTAAATATTTAGCTTCTTCATCAGAAAAAGACTCTAGCAAATTTATAATCTTTTGGAGCAATACACCATCAATAGTAGGTATCATTCCCAACATTATGCATAACAAACCTAAAACGATTAGTTTAATTTTTCTTTTCTTTAAGAAATAGAAAAATAGCCTTATTGACGAGTTTGAAAAATCAATATTTCCTAGCACTACACACACCTCATTATAAAAAAACTAATTATACTAAAATTAACCTAATAACAAACCTTGCCACTTTATTACAAAACTGCTATAAAACAGTACAGAATATCTGAAGTTATCTAGAATGAAAGAAAAAAACATACCTATTTTGAATAGCCTAACTAAGAAAGCTACCAATTCATTAGATACTGATAATAATCCTTTTTTTAATGTTAGATATATTTGTCAATCAACGACTCTAATTACTGAATCTATCCAAAAAGGTTTTGATGTTGCACAGTTATCTAATGGAGACATTACAGTCACGGAAATTAAAACAGTAAATGTTCACTATAATTGGGATCCTGTTAAACAAAAATTTATTAAAATAAACCAAAATTAGAATTATATACTAAATATACTTAGTGTATGTATAATATAGTGTATACTATAATTAATGACTCGAGTAACTTAATTTATGAGGATAATATGATACTTAAGAATATAATAGCCATCATTGTTGCCAGCCTATGTTTTAGCCTGTCAGTCTGCTTTGCTGCCGCTCCAAATAACAATAATCCGGATAATACGACGATATTAGCTGCTTCCATTGACACACGAAACGCTTGGGCAAGACCTTCCATATCAACTGCTATTGGCAAACGTAATAATTCTGCAATATATCTTGAGATAGTTAATAATTCTGATACAAATTATAATTTAGTAAATGTTTCTTCCGAGGTAGCTAACAAGGTTGAATTGCATAAAAGTTTTGTTGACGAAAAAGGTGTTAGCAAAATGGTACAACTAGATAAGCTAGTTATTCCAGCGAAAACTAGTGCTATTTTACAGCCAGGCGGTATGCATATTATGCTTTTGGATTTAAAAACCACACTAAAAGTTGGTGATAAATTTGATTTACTCTTATATTTCGATAACAACATTAAGAAAGTTGTACAAGTAGAAGTAAAGACCCAATAATAGTAAGGGTCTCACGGAAAAAAAGTTAAAGTATAAGATGTCATTGCGAGAAGGCGTAAGCCAAGAAGCAATCTAAGAATAATGGATTGCCATGACCTACTTGCGTGGTCTCGCAATGACGCTTAGGGTGCATACTTATAAGTTAATAGTCAACTCTAAGGAAATACAGCCCACATGCCGGAGCCTTTGCTCCCGCTATTTCTCTTTTTTTTGCATCCAGAACTCTTTGGATATCACCTTCTTGCCATATATTTCGTCCAACTAATACTAAACTACCAACAATATTTCGAACCATATTATGTAAAAAAGATCGAGCAGAAAAATATATTTTTATTTTTTTATTTTTTTGGGTAATAATTAATTCGGATAAGGTTTTTATAGGTGACTTTGCTTGGCAAAATTTGCCTCTAAATGAGCTAAAATCATGATGTCCTATGAGGTAGGAAGCCTCGCGTCTCATTGCTTCAACATCAAGAGGTTGTTTTATCCACCAAGCACGATTTAAATCTATTATAACTTGGCTAGGTCTATTGATAATTCTATAGACATAATGACGTTCTAAAGCAGAAAATCTTGCATGAAAATCTTTGTCTACTAGAACACAATCAACTACCGCTATATTATAATCTCTCACAAAATAGTTGATAGCCTGCATAACTTTATAAGGACACATATATTTCACTAAATCGAAATGTGCTACTTGCCCTAAAGCATGAACCCCTGCATCAGTCCTGCCAGCTCCATGAACCGCTACTATTTCACCAGTAAATTTATGGATACCGTCTTCCAGTGTTTGTTGAATAGATAAAGCACCTTTCTGCTTCTGCCAGCCAACAAAAGCAGTTCCTAAATATTCAATAGTAATTTTATATCGATAAAAATCTAAATTCTTATCGATCTGCAAAATTGATGAATTATCATGATCTTTAATATCATTACCGTGTATACTCAAATGATTGCCTCTTTTTGGTTCGTAATCTAAATAAGAAATGTTATAATGGGTCTTCTTCTTTTTTGCAAAGGCTAAGATGTCTACAATAGTTCCAAAATCATTCTATGAAAGAGATACGCTTATTGTATCACAGGAACTACTTGGCAAGGTTCTGTGTTTTGGTAATATAGAAGCACGAATTATTGAAACAGAAGCTTATGTTGGAGAAGATGATCCTGCTTGCCACGCAGCCAGGGGGATAACACCTCGTACAAAGCTTATGTATGGTTCTGCAGGTAATGCTTATGTATATTTAATTTATGGTATGTATTATTGTTTAAATATAGTGACAGAAAAACCAGGGTTTCCAGCTGCTGTATTAATTAGAGGAGTATATCAATACAAACCTTCAGCAGTTTTACTTGATGGGCCTGGTAAATTATGTCGTACCCTTGGAATTAATAAAACCCAAAATGGTCAGGATATGACTAGCAATCAATCCTTTTGTGTTATTGACGTAGGTGATACTCCTCAATTTATTACTACCCCTAGAATTGGCATTAGCAAAGGTACCGACAAACTTTGGCGTTATTTAGTGCGATAAATGATCCCATACATCCTGAGTCCATAAAACCATTTGACCAATTATCCCTACATTCTCTTCTTTGATTTCTGGCATTGGCGGTATTATTGCAAGGTCTTTACGAGTTTGAAACAATAATTGCTCGATAGAATGCCCCGCTTCATTAGAAACTAGTAGATTATGATTTTTCCATAGCTCTGCTATCAAGCACGCCAATTCAGAATGAATAGTTGGGACATCCTGTTTGGAACTAAAACCTACTCCTTCGATTTTAATATGATAACCTTTTTATCTAATCCATATTCTTGTAATATTTTAACCTGAGTTTGACGTAAGCACCAAACAAAATGCTAAGCATTATGTAATAACATAAACAAACTGTTGGTGGTGAGCTATGGTAAAAATAAAACCTTCTTTCAAACTAGTGTGTTAGGAGAAAGAATATTTGAAAAGTAAGAAGGGAGGGATTATAAAGTTCTCGAATAATAACAACAAAATTGGAGAATATATTATGATCCCTCTTACGGAGATTTTCTGCTTAATTGATGATTTTTGCAAGCATTTTGATACGGAGCAAAATAAATATATATTACCAAATCCTAACCGTAAGCGTAAAGTAGTTTGCAGTATAGGACCATAGTACCCTACAATTTTTGTAAAGATGGTATTAGGATAGAAAAAAGTTTTTGTTTGGGAGGTATTAATAATGTGGATATTAGCTGCGTTATGGCTGTTGTAGATTGATAAAAAGCATTTTTGATATGATCAAAGCCATAGGTAAATAATGAAAACAATTGTCTTTCAATGGTTTTGTACCGTTTTATTCGGATGGGATTTAAGGCATTTTGTATTATTCCATTTTTGACTATTAAAGCTGAAGCAATAGCAGTTATCACTAATAATTTTTCAAATCTATCCAATTTTACAATGTGACTTTTTTCAATATCAAAACCACCGCTTTTTAGGTGCAAAAATAGTCGTTCAACACTCCAACGAAATTTATATAAAGCAAAAATATCTTGCTCTATTTCAATTGAAGACACCAGAACCATCAGCTCGCTCTTATCATTTCTATATGCGGTAAAATTAACCTTTCTATTCCATAATATACCACTACAAGCCCTATACTCTAAGGCTTTAACATCACTAAATATTCTTTCAATGGTTAAAGTTCTTAAACCTTTTGTAAGACGAATTTTATGATCCATTTTTAATGGAATAACAAACTTTATACCAATTGCAATAATTAACGCAGTGGTGTAAAATGGGTTTTTAACTGATAAAGGTACTCAAATGGCTAGGTTAATATTACCACAAGGTTTTCATGGTCATGATTTTATAAAAATGATGAAACATGAGCCGCATGGTCGAAATCGTATACGTTTATTGGCGATGTATCACCTTCAATTAGGCAAATCTTTAAAAGCCATATCTGAAATAGTGAAGTCACACTGGAAAACTGTGCAATCATGGCTCAGAAGATTTAGGAATCATGGTTTTGAAGGATTATTTGAATCACAAAGAAGCGGCGCCCCTAGGAAGATTAACACTATACAAGAGTCTGCTCTTTTTGATAAAATCAATACGCTCAGTGAAAGTAAAACTGGTGGGTATATAACTGGAAAGGAGCTACATATCATGTTACTTGAGGAATATGGTGCTAAATGCGCTTTAAAAACAGTCTACAATACTATGCACCGCCTTGGTTTTAGCTGGAT
Organism: Rickettsia endosymbiont of Oedothorax gibbosus; assembly: GCF_936269705.1. Classification (NCBI taxonomy): domain Bacteria; kingdom Pseudomonadati; phylum Pseudomonadota; class Alphaproteobacteria; order Rickettsiales; family Rickettsiaceae; genus Rickettsia; species Rickettsia endosymbiont of Oedothorax gibbosus. The sequence goes on along the minus strand of NZ_OW370493.1, from coordinate 354,986 downwards.
TACTTCTCGTTCAATGCATCCAAAGTCAAATCAAGAGACTCAAAATACATATAAAAAAACTTCCCAGACATGTTAACAAAATTATTACCAAAAAATATCGATAGATGTAAAGTTGATATATGGTCTCAGGATGAAACTCGAGTTGGGCAACAAGGTAGCTTAACTCGTATATGGGCTAAGCGTGGCACTAGACCCCGTAAAGTTCGGCAACAGCAATTCATTTCAACATATATTTATGGAGCTGCTTGCCATGATACAGGAGAAGCTTTTGCATTAATTTTACCATATGCAAACACACAGGCAATGAATAAATTCTTAGAAGAGCTTTCTCGCAGTATTCAAGGCAACCGACATATAGCTTTACTAACGGATAATGCAGGTTGGCACACAGCCAAAAAACTAACTGTGCCAAGCAATATCACTTTGATACCGCTTCCGCCCTATGCACCGGAACTTAATGCAATGGAACAAGTTTGGGAATGGATCAAAAATCATTTCTTGTCTAACCAATGTTATGGTGTATATGAAGATATCGTCACTATGGCTTGTTACGCTTGGAATCAATTTGCTCATAATGTAGATTTAGTAAAATCAATTATGTATAGAGACTGGATAAACACACCGTGTTAATTATTGCAATTGGTATTAGATGGTTATTTATCAGAAAGTCTAACCATTCTTTATTCATAAATTCTCTATCAGCAAGCAAATATTTTATTCTTTCAACGCCAAAATTATTAATAAATTTCTGTAAAAATTCCTTCATAAATTCTGCAGAACACCCGCCACCATGCGACAAAGTCTTCCAGAATATTGGCACCGATATTTTACCAATTACCATTACTAAAAATAAAATATTAATATCGGATTTACCAAATTTCCAACTTGTCCTATCCATTGCTACGACATAATTTTTTGAAGCAAAAAAGCTTAATAGCAAATAGCCAACCTTCATATAATCAAAATTAAAATCTTTTAAAAAACGATAAATTCTATGAGTTTTTGACGTCGCTTTAGCATCACCTAAAATACCAAGTGCTAAACCTTTTTGATAAATTGAGCTGCCCGTCAGCAAACTAATTACCATACCAACCAAACATTTTAATCTTGATTTATTTCCGTCTATATATAAAATCAATTCTTGAAGTATTATATTATGCATTTTGTTATAAAAATACCTACCTTATACTACTTCACACCACTCTAAATCAACCATTCTTCTTCATCTTCTCAAAATTGTAGGGTACTATATATAGGACTCTCAGAGATTATTACTATTATAGTAATGTTTCACTTGAGTCACTACCGTACCTTTAAAGATTTTTATTTATGCTGCCTATGTCAAAGTTATAGAAAGGAATTTCCAAAACTTGTGAGCTATAGTCGTTTTGTTCAGTTAATGCCAATGAGCTTCATGCCCATGGTATTACTGCTAAAAAGCCTATCAGGAAAACAAACTGGTCAATATTATATCGACTCTACTAAACTTCCTGCTTGCCATAATTTAAGAATTAATAGACATAAAGTATTCAAAGACATAGCAAAAAGAGGTAAGACTTCCACTGGGTGGTTCTTTGGTTGTAAGCTACATATTGTCATTAACAGTTGCGGAGAGATTATGAGTTTTTCTTTAACTCCAGGAAATGTTGATGATAGAGCAGTGGTAGAAAATTTAGTAGATAAATTACAAGGCTGGCTTTTTGGTGATCGTGGGTATATCAGTAAAAAACTCACTCAATCCCTTGCTAATCAAGCTTTAGAACTAATAACAAAAATTAAAAGTAATATGAAAGAAAGAATAATAGATCCTATTAAAAAGCGGTTTTTAAATAAAAGGTATATTATTGAAACCATTAACGATCAACTAAAAAACCTTTGTCATATAGACCATACAAGGCACAGATCTGTTATAAATTTTCAAACTAACGTATTAGCTGGACTGCTTGCCTATGTTTTTAAGCCTAATAAAATTTCTGTAGCTTTTGGAAAATTAAACAATCTCAACCTTCCTCTTACATCAAACTGAGGTTAGTATAATTTGAATTAAATTCATCGGATGTGCGGATGAATGATATTTTCTTGATCCACGTATTAACATATTATCCCAGCACCTTATCTGTACAGTATATTCTTTACCTTTAGAATTTATCCAAGTTTTCTCTTCATATCGATCGCAAGCTCTATGAGTTTTTACGTCACTCAAATGCATTTTACGTCAGTTCGGGATAAGATATAGATGAAATAGTAATAGATAAAAGGATTGTCAAAAAGGAGTGCCTGCAGTATTTATATTTTTAAACAAAAAAACAAACTACAGGCATGAAAAAAGATATCACAGAATTATATAGTTTTATAGATGATTTTTGTAAAATTTATTTGGAGTATGAACAGAGAAAGTTATTACCATCAAATAAGCAAAGAAATCGCTGTTGTAGCATGAGTCTAAGTGAAATGTTAACAATAATAATTATGTTTCATACATCCTATGCTAAGAATTTTAAATTTTTCTATAAAAGTTATATAGAGTGCATGCATAAGGATGATTTTCCCAAAGCCTTGAGTTATAATAGATTTGTTGAATTAATGGCACGATTATTCATACCGCTAAATATGTTGATTCATTTGTTGTTTGGTGAGGAAACAGGTATTTATTTTATTGACTCTACAACGATTAAAGCTTGTCACAATAAAAGGCGTTATAGCAATAAAGTTTTTAAAGGATTAGCCAAACATAGTAAATCCTCTATGGGGTATTTTTATGGTTTTAAATTACATGTAATAATCAATAATAAAGGGGAGTTTATGGCATTAAAAGTGACCAAAGGCAATGTAGATGATAGGGTTCCAGTACCGGAGTTAACAAAAAGATTAACTGGAATTATAGCAGCTGATAAAGGTTATATTAAGCAAAATTTGTTCTTAAATTTATATGAAAGAGGCTTAAAAATGATTCATGGAATTAAGAAGAATATGGAAAATAAATTAATGGATTTGAAAGAAAAAATCTTACTTCGAAAGCGTAACTTAATTGAAACAGTTTTTGATTATCTAAAAAATAAAATGAACCTTGAACATACTAGACATAGATCACCAATAAATGCCTTTGTCCATATATTATCTACTCTTGTTGCTTACTCATTAAAGAAAAATAAACCTTCAACAAAATTTGATTTTAATCTACATGTTCACAATATCCTTATCCCGAATTGACGTATTTTATTGCCAAATTCAGTTTTACGCCCTTTTTTCAATATGTTTGAGTCTATTGGAGTAGGTATGGAATAAAAGTTACGTGTGCTATTAATTCTAAAAATATGTACTAAATTACCCTGCTTACCAGCGGAAATCCTACATTGTTCAGTTCCATATAATGTATCACCTACATACCAATATTTGCTTAATGCAAGTTTCTTTTATTGGGACAAATTTTATCTCCAAATCTAATGGTAATTTGTCCAAAGTCCAAAACATATCCATGACCACTTATAAGCGATATTGCCATTTTATTTTTATAAATACCACCTTCATGCAATATCCAGGCTAGGCTCTGTGAACAAAATTTTAATTGTTTAGATTTTGAGTATTTTTAAGCGAAAATTAATAAGATTTTTGCCGGAACAGTTAGTTCTATTTCAAAAAAATCTTATAATTTGCAGCTAAAAAGAGTCGAAATCTAGTAATTTAAATTTTGTTCACAGAGCCTAGATACTTGCACAATATCCTTTTTTCTCAGAGGGCAGGTTAATGTTATAGAACAAATGCAACAGGTTAGTCCTAGTATTACAGTTGTAGTTTAGATGTGAGAGTTCACGATTTTTTTGCTATTTTCTTGTGATGAATAAAAAAATCTGATCGCCAAGCGTCATTGCGAGGAGACCGTAAGATCGACGAAGCAATCAATTTTAATCGTTTTTTTGGATTACTTCGTTCCCACTAAAGTGGCTCTGAGCCATGACGTTGAGGCTAAATACTAATCGGATTTATAATGTTGCCAATTCAAGTTAATTCACTATATATACTAAGTTTATTAAATAATCCGATTAACAATCCTCCGACTGTAAGCATAATAGATAGCCAGATAAGACTCATCATCGGTTTGTAATATATTTTTGCATGAATTACATCATCATCAATTTTACTTAACACCGCGTAAAGATCATAAGTTAAATAAGAATATATATTACTTTCTTGGGATAGTTGTTTTTCTATTATATAAAATCTATTTTCAGGCTTTAATATAGTGATATTATTTTGTTGATCCTGAATCCAAAATTCAGCAATTTGCCGATAATAGTTTTGGGCTGATGATACTCTAATATCTTTTAAAGTAACTTCAAATCCCTTGGCTAGTACCTTGTCTCCAACTTTGCCTATAAAATCTACTTCACTTTGTAATAATGAATTAACAGTAATAGTTAAAACAAGTAAGCCAAAGCCTAAATGTCCTAAAATCATGGCAATATTGGCTTTTAGTTTGGTTCTAAAAAAATTGCTCTTTGTTAATACATAGTAACAATTTTGTATTATTAGAAAAAGAGAAAATATCACAGCACATGCTGAAATAAAACCATACTGAATTTGGTATGAGCTGATAAACGTTATTGCAAAAGAACAAACTAAAATGAGTAGTAAACTGGTGTCATTGCGAGGAGGTGTAAGCCAACGAAGCAATCCATTATGATTTCTTTGAGCGATACCAGCTAGTAGAACCGTTGGGATGATAAAAATTATAAAATTATTGATAAAAAATCTTTCACTAATGGTAACAGATTCTTGATATAATAAAGAATAAACTACGGGGTAAATGGTGGAACATAGTAATACTACTAAAGCCGTTAAGAAAAATATACTTCCCCAAACAATAAGCTTGTGCTTAAATTGGTGTCTGTCTAATCCTATCGAATCAGGTTGAGTGATATTTTGCCCTTTTACTAGTAGTAGAACTAAGCTTGATATAGCAATAATAGCAAATATTGCCAGCATATAGATTGCCCGCTCAGCTGATGAGGCAAAAGAGTGAATTGAGGTGATTAGCCCTGAGCGTACCAAGAACGTACTCAAAACTACCAGTAAGAAAGTGATGATTGATAAGGTTATCGTCCAATTTTTCATTCGTTCAGATTTGATTGTTACCAAGATTGAGTGATGTAGAGAGATAGCTGACAACCATGGTAGTAGGGAAATATTTTCTACTGGATCAAAAAACCAAAAGCCACCCCAGCCGAGTTCTCTATAAGCCCACCATGATCCTAGGGCTATTCCTAAGGTTAAAAAAATTATTCCTAAATTGCTAAATATTTTAATAGCTCTAAGATTAGCCGAGTCTAAGTTAGAGGTAAGCAACATAACGCAAGCCGATGTAAAAGGGGCGACATAACAGACCGAACCTAGATATAATATAGGTGGATGTATTATTAGGGCAATATCTTGAAGCATAGGGTTTAAGCCGAGACCCTGAGTGGGACGGAATGATAGGCTGTCAAATGGGTTGGAGGTAAAATAAATGAAGCTATTGAACAATATTTGTATTAGTGCTAGTACAATTATGTGGTAGACTCGAGCTGGACGGCTATTAAATAGTGCAATATAAATAACGCCTATAGTTTGCAATAAACACAGCCACAACAGGATAGACCCCTCATGACTCGCCCAACTAGCCGCGATTTTAAATCCTAGCGGCTTTAATGTACTAGAATTTAGAAAAACATTATGTATAGAAAAATCCGATATAATAAATCCACACACTAATAACAAAAAAGATAGTAATGTGGACAGCCAGCTAAAGTAAAAAAATAAAGTACCTGCACGATATGAAGCGGTAATAACTGCTAGTATACTGAACAGCATTGCCAATATTTGTAAATAATTACCAAAATTACTAATCACTTTCAGATTCTTTATTTGGTAAAACAATAACTTTTATGCTATCAAGCCTATTGCCTACTTTTTTGCTAATAGTAATACTTAAATTAAATATTTTTATAGATTCTCCTTGATTAGGAATACGCTCAAGTTCATGGATAATTAAGCCGGCTATGGTATTTGCATTATAATCAGGTAAATTCCAATTTAGTTCTCTATTTACATCTCTTATAGTTACAGATCCGTCAATAATAAACTCCACTTCAGATTTCTTTACAATTGTGTCAATAGGATAATCATGTTCATCGATAATAGGACCAACAATTTCTTCTAAAATGTCTTCTAAAGTAATAATACCTTGTAAATCACCATATTCGTTAACAACACAAGCAAAATGGTTTTTTCTTTCTCTAAAAGCATGAAGTTGATGAGTGACCAAAGCATTATCAGGTATAAACCAAGGCTGACTTATCAATTTCTCGATATTAATTTTTTTTACATCATTATTTTTTTCATAAAGAGCTCGGAGCATATCTCGTATGTGAAGTACACCAATTATGTTGTCCTGAGTGTCTTTCCATAATGGTATTCTTGTATGAGGGCTGGACAATAATGCTTTCCTTACTATCTCCTCTTTAGGCAAATCTATATTGATGGCTACGACATTACTTCGGTGTATCATAATTTCAGATACTGTCATTCTCCTAATATCTAATATACCGCCTAACATATCACGGTCAGATTTATAAACATTACCTTCTTGATGATAATGCTCAATAACTCCCCTAACTTCTTCTGTTCCTGAGATATTTTGTTGCAGATTAATACGAAAAATAAAACAAAACCCTTTAACTATCAATTCAAAGATATAGTTAATTGGTCTCAAAATGTTTAAAAGATATATAATGGCTGGAGAAGTGAATAACGCTAACTGTTCTGCTTTTGTTACAGCAATAGCTTTTGGTATGATTTCACCAAAAATAATTATCAAGAAAGCCATAACCGCTGAAGCTGCGACAGTACCATTATCACCTAGCCAATCGATAAACATACTGGTAGCAATCGTAGTACAGACAGTATTAAATAAGGTGTTGGCAATTAGTAATGTACCAATTACTTTTTCTTTTTCCTTTAGAACTTGTAATACAATCGTGGCACGTTTAATACCTTCTGCCTTAAATTTTTGTATTTTCCCAGGAGAAGAGGCGGTTATAGCCGTTTCAGTGGCTGAGAGTAGTGCGGAACATCCTATCATTAGAACAATAATGATTATCAAAAAAATAGTCATTGATCTTTGTATAAATTTATTTAGTATAAAGATGATTATATTACTAACTGTAAAATTCCCCTAATACTTTTTTATTTGAAATATTGCGGAAGCTATCTACTCCTAAACTCACCTTACGCATGATCTTTTTTACTATAGTCAATTGATGAGGAGTTGGTGACGTCGTCGCTCAATGCTCGCCTATTACTTATAGGCGTCGCTCCATCGCTCCTAGCACCAACTTCTCCTGAATTGACTATATTATAAATATTTTATTCTGTTATAACCTCAGTTTGATGTAAGAGGAAGGTTGAGATTGTTTAATTTTCCAAAAGCTACAGAAATTTTATTAGGCTTAAAAACATAGGCAAGCAGTCCAGCTAATACGTTAGTTTGAAAATTTATAACAGATCTGTGCCTTGTATGGTCTATATGACAAAGGTTTTTTAGTTGATCGTTAATGGTTTCAATAATATACCTTTTATTTAAAAACCGCTTTTTAATAGGATCTATTATTCTTTCTTTCATATTACTTTTAATTTTTGTTATTAGTTCTAAAGCTTGATTAGCAAGGGATTGAGTGAGTTTTTTACTGATATACCCACGATCACCAAAAAGCCAGCCTTGTAATTTATCTACTAAATTTTCTACCACTGCTCTATCATCAACATTTCCTGGAGTTAAAGAAAAACTCATAATCTCTCCGCAACTGTTAATGACAATATGTAGCTTACAACCAAAGAACCACCCAGTGGAAGTCTTACCTCTTTTTGCTATGTCTTTGAATACTTTATGTCTATTAATTCTTAAATTATGGCAAGCAGGAAGTTTAGTAGAGTCGATATAATATTGACCAGTTTGTTTTCCTGATAGGCTTTTTAGCAGTAATACCATGGGCATGAAGCTCATTGGCATTAACTGAACAAAACGACTATAGCTCACAAGTTTTGGAAATTCCTTTCTATAACTTTGACATAGGCAGCATAAATAAAAATCTTTAAAGGTACGGTAGTGACTCAAGTGAAACATTACTATAATAACCTGAGTTTGACGTAAGCACCAAACAAAATGCTAAGCATTATGTAATAACATAAACAAACTGTTGGTGGTGAGCTATGGTAAAAATAAAACCTTCTTTCAAACCAGTTTGTTAGAAAGAATATTTGAAAAGTAAGAAGGGAGGGATTATAAAGTTCTCGAATAATAACAACAAAATTGGAGAATATATTATGATCCCTCTTACGGAGATTTTCTGCTTAATTGATGATTTTTGCAAGCATTTTGATACGGAGCAAAATAAATATATATTACCAAATCCTAACCTTAAGCGTAAAGTAGTTTGCAGTATAGGACTCTCAGAGATTATTACTATTATAGTAATGTTTCACTTGAGTCACTACCGTACCTTTAAAGATTTTTATTTATGCTGCCTATGTCAAAGTCAGAACGCCCTCGCAAAGCGAGGGGCTTGACGGTTATGAGCAGCCCAAAGGGCTGCCATTGTTAATTAAAATTCTCCTGATTCGTCAGAGCCTAAACTATCAAGTTGCTCTTGATTCTTAATGTAGTGTTTGATCTGATTCTCTTCAAATCCTACAGTTGAGACCGCATAACCTCTAGCCCACAACTTTTCTCCATTAAAATTACGTTTTCGTCCACCAAACTGCCTAGCAACGGCTATAGCACTTTTCCCCTTGATATAGCCTATTACTTCAGCTACAGAATATTTAGGAGGAATCTTGATGAGCATATGCACATGATCTTGTACCATATGCCCCTCTATGATCTTGCTCCCACGTTGAAAAGCTAACTCATGGAATACGTTCCCAAGATATTTTCTAACCTTCCCGTACAATTCTTTTTTACGACACTTTGGAATAAACACAATATGATATTTGCAATCCCATTTAGAATGATTTAAACTTTCGTATGTTGTCATATATTTTCTCCTTTGACCGTCAAGCCAAAGAAGTTATATATGATAACTTTTTATTTTATACTAAATCTAAAGGCCAAGCCTTGATGGTCTCACTAGTCAAACTAGTGGCTTACCTATCATTGAGTTATAGAAAGGAATTTCCAAAACTTGTGAGCTATAGTCGTTTTGTTCAGTTAATGCCAATGAGCTTCATGCCCATGGTGTTACTGCTAAAAAGCCTATCAGGAAAACAAACTGGTCAATATTATATTACGTCAGTTCGGGATAAGATATAGATGAAATAGTAATAGATAAAAGGATTGTCAAAAAGGAGTGCCTGCAGTATTTATATTTTTAAACAAAAAAACAAACTACAGGCATGAAAAAAGATATCACAGAATTATATAGTTTTATAGATGATTTTTGTAAAATTTATTTGGAGTATGAACAGAGAAAGTTATTACCATCAAATAAGCAAAGAAATCGCTGTTGTAGCATGAGTCTAAGTGAAATGTTAACAATAATAATTATGTTTCATACATCCTATGCTAAGAATTTTAAATTTTTCTATAAAAGTTATATAGAGTGCATGCATAAGGATGATTTTCCCAAAGCCTTGAGTTATAATAGATTTGTTGAATTAATGGCACGATTATTCATACCGCTAAATATGTTGATTCATTTGTTGTTTGGTGAGGAAACAGGTATTTATTTTATTGACTCTACAACGATTAAAGCTTGTCACAATAAAAGGCGTTATAGCAATAAAGTTTTTAAAGGATTAGCCAAACATAGTAAATCCTCTATGGGGTATTTTTATGGTTTTAAATTACATGTAATAATCAATAATAAAGGGGAGTTTATGGCATTAAAAGTGACCAAAGGCAATGTAGATGATAGGGTTCCAGTACCGGAGTTAACAAAAAGATTAACTGGAATTATAGCAGCTGATAAAGGTTATATTAAGCAAAATTTGTTCTTAAATTTATATGAAAGAGGCTTAAAAATGATTCATGGAATTAAGAAGAATATGGAAAATAAATTAATGGATTTGAAAGAAAAAATCTTACTTCGAAAGCGTAACTTAATTGAAACAGTTTTTGATTATCTAAAAAATAAAATGAACCTTGAACATACTAGACATAGATCACCAATAAATGCCTTTGTCCATATATTATCTACTCTTGTTGCTTACTCATTAAAGAAAAATAAACCTTCAACAAAATTTGATTTTAATCTACATGTTCACAATATCCTTATCCCGAATTGACGTATATCGACTCTACTAAACTTCCTGCTTGCCATAATTTAAGAATTAATAGACATAAAGTATTCAAAGACATAGCAAAAAGAGGTAAGACTTCCACTGGGTGGTTCTTTGGTTGTAAGCTACATATTGTCATTAACAGTTGCGGAGAGATTATGAGTTTTTCTTTAACTCCAGGAAATGTTGATGATAGAGCAGTGGTAGAAAATTTAGTAGATAAATTACAAGGCTGGCTTTTTGGTGATCGTGGGTATATCAGTAAAAAACTCACTCAATCCCTTGCTAATCAAGGTTTAGAACTAATAACAAAAATTAAAAGTAATATGAAAGAAAGAATAATAGATCCTATTAAAAAGCGGTTTTTAAATAAAAGGTATATTATTGAAACCATTAACGATCAACTAAAAAACCTTTGTCATATAGACCATACAAGGCATAGATCTGTTATGAATTTTCAAACTAACGTATTAGCTGGACTGCTTGCCTATGTTTTTAAGCCTAATAAAATTTCTGTAGCTTTTGGAAAATTAAACAATCTCAACCTTCCTCTTACATCAAACTGAGGTTATAATAGTAATAATCTCTGAGAGTCCTATACTGCAAACTACTTTACGCTTACGGTTAGGATTTGGTAATATATATTTATTTTGCTCCGTATCAAAATGCTTGCAAAAATCATCAATTAAGCAGAAAATCTCCGTAAGAGGGATCATAATATATTCTCCAATTTTGTTGTTATTATTCGAGAACTTTATAATCCCTCCCTTCTTACTTTTCAAATATTCTTTCTAACAAACTGGTTTGAAAGAAGGTTTTATTTTTACCATAGCTCACCACCAACAGTTTGTTTATGTTATTACATAATGCTTAGCATTTTGTTTGGTGCTTACGTCAAACTCAGGTTAAATTATCGTGATCATTTAAATCTTCATAACCAAGAGCAATACCATAAATACGCTGTTTGAGCATTGTTAAAATAGTATGAGTAATTTTATCAGAATCTCGCTTATCAGGAAAAATCTTAGCCAGTTCATTAGTTAGACCAAGTCTTTTATCTGCTTCTCTTAGCAATAATACACCTCCATCGCTACTAATATTACCTCCTGTGAAATTTATTTCTATTTGACGATTTTTTACTTTCGATTGGTAAATTAATCCTGTACAATTTGTCATGGCAAAACCCTCTATGTAATCTTCTTTTAACACTGATATTATATAGTATTACAAGGGTTTTGTCTCTATTCTTTCATGCAATATTCAGGTTAGAGAGGCATTAACAAAGCACAATCCTGAGATTTTTAATAGCGATCAAGGGGTGCAGTTTACTAGTAATGATTTTATTAAAGAGTTAAGTTCTAGAGATATAAAAATTAGTATGGATCATAAGGGTAGATGCTTTGATAATATATAGTCAATTGATGAGAAGTTGGTGACGTCGTCACTCGTCGCTCGCCTATTACTTATAGGCGTCGCTCCATCGCTCCTAGCACCAAATTCCCCTGAATTAACTATATATGTTGAGAGGCTTTGGAGAACCTTGAAACAAGAAGCGATATATTACTATAAGCCAAGTAGTATTAGGGAATTAGAAATAGTAATAAAAGATTTTGTTATTTGGTATAATTACCAAAGACGACATCAAAGTTTACAGTATAAAATACCAGCTGAAGTGTATTATAAAATGTAAAAAAAGATATCTGTATTTTATAGATAAAAAAATTAAAAAAACGGATCATTTATAAAAATTTGGTCTAGACAAATGGGTGCAGTATAGAATGGTGCACTCGATTGGATTCGAACCAACGACCTCTGCCTTCGGAGGGCAACGCTCTATCCAGCTGAGCTACGAATGCTTAATTTATTGCTATAGTTAACCAGATCAGCATTAGACCTCTTGCCTAACCTAATCTAATTGGTAATTTTGTTGTCAAAACTCGTCTCCGTTCCTTACGTACATTGTCGTCCGCCGCGGTACTCGACTTCGTTTTTCCTAAAAATTCCTCAATTATCTTTAGGTTATGTAATAGGTCTATTACCCCGCTATTAGTTAGGATGCTTCTCGCAACAACGTCTTACTATGGTATGACGTAATGCTAGTCGAGTTAGCTATATACATTTATCATTAGCTGCATTATATTATAAAAGCTTGGGAAGTGCTACCGAATTTTAAATTTTGTTCACAGAGCCTAGGAGGTTACTTACGATAACTAATTATTTAATGGAGAATTGATAGTTTTGATAGTGATAGCATGTAATTTATTATTATCCAATATTTCTGCTAAAGCTTTTTTTACCATCTTGTGCTGATTAATGAGACTGATTCCCCAAAAAGCATCATCTTGTATTTCTAAGGAATAATGATCCTGATCCCCAGCTAGATCAATGATTTTTATTTTGGCATTTGGAAAACTATAACGTATAATCTGTTCAAGTTCTGTAATAGATATTGCCATTTTTTAAAACTTTTTATGCAGAATATAGCAAAAATTTATAGCCTGCAATAATTAATTCTTTACAAAAAAGCCATCATCTTAGATTCGAAAAAAACAAAAGGGTAATTATGATAAAAAATATTGAACTATTAAAAGAGTTTGTCGTTAAATGTTTAGAAGAAAAAAAAGCAGAAGATATAGTTGTAATAGATATAAAGCAAAAAACCACCTTAGCTGAATATATTATTCTTGCAAGCGGACGTTCAACTAAAAATGTAGGGGCAATTGCTGAATATTTAGCTTTAGAGTTAAAGAATCAAGCTAATATCAGTACTAATATTGAAGGGCTTGGAAAATCTGAATGGGTGTTAATAGACGTTGGAGATATATTAGTGAATATTTTTTACCCAGAAACTAGAGAGCATTTTAAATTAGAAGAGATGTGGGGAAAAAATAAATTTAAAATATTAGATTTTTTACTGAAAACTACTTAGTGTAGTTAAAAAATAATGTATAGTCAATTCAGGAGAAATTGGGATAGGAACGATGGAGCAATGCCTATAAGTAATAGGCAAGCATTGAGCGACAACGTCCCCAACTTCTCATCAATTGACTATATATAAATAACTTCTGAAGAAAAGGTATAAATGGAAGAACATATTCTTATCAATATTATAATTTTAATAGGAACTGCTGTATTTGTTGTAGCAATACTGAAACGTCTTAATCTCAGTCCTGTTTTGGGGTATTTAATTGCCGGAGCGGTAATTGGTGATAATGGATTCAGGATTGTAACCTATGATCAGACAAAATTATTAGGAGAATTCGGAGTAGTTTTTTTGCTTTTTGCTATAGGTTTGGAATTATCTTTTGAAAGATTAAAGATAATGAGGAGGTATGTATTTGGTCTTGGCTCACTGCAAGTATTAACAACCGCTATAATAATTGCTGCTGCTGTTGCTCTAATTAGCGGTAATAGTGGTGCTGCAATTATTATTGGGGGTGGTCTTGCTTTATCCTCGACGGCACTTGTCATGCAAGTTATTGAAGAAAGCCGTAGCCAGGCGACTCAATTGGGTCGTATATCCCTAGCTATTTTGTTATTACAAGACCTAGCAGTTGTACCACTGCTAGGTCTTGTACCGCTATTTGCTAGCGATAGTAAAGTTTCTTTAGTATCAGCTCTAGGGATAGCTTTGCTTAAGGCTATTATAGCTCTATTTGCTATATTTGTTGCAGGGAGGGTATTTCTAAGACCTTTGTTTGGGTTCATTTCATCAGAAAATGGTGATATAAACGAGCTGCCAATTTCCATGACTTTATTGGTAGTTTTGTCAGCTGCTTGGGCAACAGAATATTTTGGTCTATCACTTGCTTTAGGAGCTTTTGTTGCGGGGGTTTTGGTTGCAGAAACAGATTTTCGATTGCAAGCGGAAGAAAGTATATATCCTTTCAAAAGCTTATTGTTAGGACTATTCTTTATGAGCGTTGGTATGAATATTGACGCACAAGAAATATACGCTCAAATATCAACTATCCTAACTTGCACTGTTGCCTTGATCATGGTAAAAACATTAATTATTACCGCCTTTTGTATCTTATTTGGTTTCAATCGGGGAGTGGCATTGCATGCCGGTTTATTATTATCACAAGGTGGGGAGTTTGCTTTTATCTTGTTTGGTCTTGGTAAAGAAACTGGGGTTATTGAAGAGAGTACTGCCAATGTGCTTTTATTAGTGGTGACATGTACCATGGCATTAACTCCATTACTAGCAATTTTAGGTAGGAAACTTGCTGAAAAACTTGATAAGCAGCTTGGCAAAACTCCAATACAAATTATAGAACTGGGGGCAAGAGATTTAACAAACCATATAATAATTGCTGGTTTTGGTAGTGTTGGTAAGATGGTGGCATTGGTGCTAGAAGCTGAAGGAATCAACTATATAGCATTAGATGTTAATGACGAGATTGTCAAAGAAGAAACAGCTAATGGATTTCCAGTTTTTAGGGGAGATGTATCACAAATTGATACGCTAAAAGCCGTCGGAGCAGAAAGGATTTTAGCTCTAGTGCTTACAATGAATAATAAGGTTACTATCAAAAAATCTCTTCGAACGATCTCAAGTAATTTTCCAGATCTTGAGGTTATTGTAAGATTAAAAAATCTACAAAATGCTAGAGAATTTTATGATGCTGGGGCAACCACAATTATCCCAGGAAATTACGAAACTGGTTTGCAACTCGGTGGAACAATTTTAAAGTTTATTGGTTTGAGTGAATATGAAATAAATCGTATCAAAGGGCAATTTAGATCAGGTAATTATGTAATAGCTAAACGAGATGATGCATTGCACGAATTGGAAGAAAATGACTCAGAGAAATACTAGGTGTGTTACTCATGGCGATCAAATTACTGCTACTATTACAACAAAAACTATATATGGGGCTATATATTTGGATTGGGCTTATTTTAGCCACTATACCTTTGCTAACAAATGCCGATGATCAAAGGTTACCTGTACCTAGATTTGCCTCGATAAAGGCTAATGAGGTAAATGCTAGAGTTGGTCCTACGATAAGAGCCCCTATAGAATGGGTGTTTATCAAAAAAGGGGAACCTGTAGAAATTATTACAGAGTATGAACAATGGAGGCAAATTCAGGACATAAAAGGAGAAGGGGGATGGGTGCATTCCAGCATATTATCCGGTAAAAGATCGGTAATTGTGGTAAGCCCAGAGTTGGCAGCACTTACTAAAGTGCCTGATGATCAAAATAAAATTATTGCAAAAGTAAGTAATCAAGTTCGTTGCTTACTTAATAAATGCAAAAAAGATCATTGCCAAGTACGTTGTAAAAATTATACTGGGTGGCTACCTAAGAAAATATTGTGGGGAGTCTATAAGGATGAATATTAATAAAACTTTAATTTTCTAGAATATGACACAAGAAGCAATTAAAATACCTGAAATACAGGAAAAGAATTATAGTTTTAGTGAATTTGTGAATAAATTAAGGTGGTCCCCTTTGTCTAGACAAAAATTTAGATAAATAGAGATATAATTCACAAAAATTAAATTGTTGTTTTTATACAATATTTTTTTCAAAATATACACATTCTGGAGTTTTATAATCCAAAGCTTGATGCATCCTTTGTCTATTATAAAAGTCCATATATTCGTTAATTGCTGTCTTTGCCTCCTTTACTGTTGTTAAAATAATCCGATAAATTTTTTCCTGTTTTAATGATCGCCAAAAACGTTCAATAAAAATATTATCTAAGGCTCGTCCCTTACCATCCATACTAATCAAGATATTATGTAGCTTTAGCATACTAATAAAATTCTCCGAGGTAAATTGTACTCCTTGATCAGTATTAAATATTTTTGGCATACCATATTTTTCTATAGCGTCTTCAAGGGCTGTTACACAAAATTCACTTTCCAAACTAATGGAGATTCGCCAACTTAGAATATAACGACTATACCAGTCAATAATAGCTACTAAATATACGAACCCTTGGCTCAGTCTTATATACGTTATATCTGCACTCCAAACCTGGTTTGGCAATACTATTTCTAATCCTTTTAGTAAATAAGGATATATTTTATGCGCTTGATTCCTCTTGCTTAAATTTATTTTAGGATAAACAGCTTCAAGACCCATTATCTTGTAGTAACGTCTAACAGCTTTACGACCTACCAAAAAACCTTGGGCTTGTAAATATTTAGCCATCCGCCGCATACCATAATATGGATGCATAGTATAGGTCTCATCAATTATTGCCATAATCTTGATATCTTGTTCACTAATACCAGTAGGTTGATAGTAATAGGTTGACCTGCTAATATCCAATAACTTACACTGTTGTACAATTGTTAACTTATTATGATTAGGCTCTATCATATTACACCTAACCTTTAATTCCAAACAATGCAGATTTTTTTTTGAGCCAGTCACACTCAACGCTTAACTGACCAATTTGCTCATATAGATTCTTGATTAACCCCTGCTGATTTGGATCAGCACTCTGTGTTTTATTCTTAAAACCTTGTACTAACAACTCAAGACCTTGTTTTTTCCAGTTACTGATCTGTGTTGCATGAACACCATACTTACTGGTTATCTGGGCTATTGTTAGCTCTCCCTTAATTGCTTCTATGACAATTTTGGCTTTCTCCTCAGCACTATATTGCCTTACTTGTTTTTTCATCTCTAGCTCTCCTTGTTTGCTAAAGAATTCTATCTCATTTTTCTGTCCAAAATATTGGAACCATTATACATATAAATTTCGTTGGAGTGTTGAACGACTATTTTTGCACCTAAAAAGCGGTGGTTTTGATATTGAAAAAAGTCACATTGTAAAATTGGATAGATTTGAAAAATTATTAGTGATAACTGCTATTGCTTCAGCTTTAATAGTCAAAAATGGAATAATACAAAATGCCTTAAATCCCATCCGAATAAAACGGTACAAAACCATTGAAAGACAATTGTTTTCATTATTTACCTATGGCTTTGATCATATCAAAAATGCTTTTTATCAATCTACAACAGCCATAACGCAGCTAATATCCACATTATTAATACCTCCCAAACAAAAACTTTTTTCTATCCTAATACCATCTTTACAAAAATTGTAGGGTACTATGATTACTTATAGGCGTCGCTCCATCGCTCCTAGCATCAACTTCTCCTGAATTAACTATAGGAGCGATGGAACACATAAGCGTCAGTTTAAGAAAACAATAATTGAAAAACCGTCATTGCGAGGAGGTCGCCAGACCGACGAAGCAATCCTTTCTATTCACTTTTTCTTGGATTGCCGCGTCGCCGCTTTTAGCTGCTCCTCGCAATGATGGCTTGAGGACATATTTATGTTCATACAATCTTTAGTTGTAATTTTCTAACTTTCAACAGTTGTGCCTAAGAGACCTGAGCTATTTGATATTCTAGTGCCACTTCCTTACCGCGAAACGCTATAGCAATTTTGATGATTTTCTGAACATGGGAGTATTCTTTTATTTTAGCCTCATATTGTTTTTTTGCTATTTGATCTAGCCCTTCTTTGGCAACAGATTCTAAAATATCAGCAGACTTGCATATTTTATATTCAATAATAATGGCATTGTCTTGCTTTCCAGCTCTAGGTATCAACATAATATCAGCCCTACTGCTACCAGTCTCTCTTTCGCTGTCTATTATGTAGTCGGAAGCTAAAGTATTAATCAAACCTAGCATAAAACCACTATAAAATAGCTCGGCTTTTTTCTCGCCAGTTTGGTAAAAACTAGTAGCATTGAGTAATAATTCTTGCAATCTTTCTTTAAATTGTTCTATTTTACCTGCCGGCAGCAAAGTAGCAAAAGAATAATATCGAGAGTGATCGATTTGTAACTGATCAGTTACCCATTGGAGCATTCTGGCATTATATATATATCGTACCTCTTTATTTGGTACCGACAATTCGTAAATATCTTCTTCTGGTTTTTTAGCAACAGGGTTTAAATAACCGCTAAATAACAACAAGCTAAATAATCCTACTGGTTTGTTGATATCAGCAAAACTAATTTGTTTGACAATCGGTGAGATAATAGCCTTTCCGGCAGCTAAGCTCTGTAAATCTTCCTGCATTCCATCTGACAATAATGCTTTATCAACAAGACCCGTCCCCCCACTATCAAGCCAATAATGGTCAAGCTTGCCTTTATGAGCCAAACATTGCATAATCGACCATGGATTATAGATGATCTCCCCACCAAAATTATAACCATTATACCAAGCTTTAATTTGTTCAGGATTAGTTGCTGTTGGCACTTTAGTCAGAACGCCCTCGCAAAGCGAGGGGCTTGACGGTTATGAGCAGCCCAAAGGGCTGCCATTGTTAATTAAAATTCTCCTGATTCGTCAGAGCCTAAACTATCAAGTTGCTCTTGATTCTTAATGTAGTGTTTGATCTGATTCTCTTCAAATCCTACAGTTGAGACCGCATAACCTCTAGCCCACAACTTTTCTCCATTAAAATTACGTTTTCGTCCACCAAACTGCCTAGCAACGGCTATAGCACTTTTCCCCTTGATATAGCCTATTACTTCAGCTACAGAATATTTAGGAGGAATCTTGATGAGCATATGCACATGATCTTGTACCATATGCCCCTCTATGATCTTGCTCCCACGTTGAAAAGCTAACTCATGGAATACGTTCCCAAGATATTTTCTAACCTTCCCGTACAATTCTTTTTTACGACACTTTGGAATAAACACAATATGATATTTGCAATCCCATTTAGAATGATTTAAACTTTCGTATGTTGTCATATATTTTCTCCTTTGACCGTCAAGCCAAAGAAGTTATATATGATAACTTTTTATTTTATACTAAATCTAAAGGCCAAGCCTTGATGGTCTCACTAGTCAAACTAGTGGCTTACCTATCATTGAGTTAATAACTCATCAACTTCTGCTTGAGTAAAACCATAGAACTTAGAATATTTTTCATCAAGCAAGCTATACTCACTAACATTATTCAAATCCGAAAATAAATTAGCTTTAGCAACTCGTAATATGCCGGTTATTACCCCTTTCTCTAAATAAGGATTAGTTTTTAAACTACTGCCAAACATTCCGCGAAACATTTCAAGTACCTGTTCAAACTCTTCTGGCTTGTTACCAAATTTAATATACGAACTATTGATCGGCGTATCGTATTCATCGATCAATATGTAAACTTTTTGACCAAAATGTTTGTACAGTACTTCACTCAAAACCCGTAAACTATCTTTTAAATCGTTCTTCTCAAGTTTCCCATCAAAATATCTCCTTAGTTTTTCTTTTTGGGCATTATTTAATAGTCCTGTATCTTCTGTTACATGATGATTTAAGTAATGATGATTTGCAAATAATTCTATCACCTGATCCTTAATACCTAGTTCTATTTCCTGATAACTACTGCCTTTTACATCTTTAAGATTTAGTAAAATCACCGGAAATTGACCTTGATGCTCAGATATTACATCTGTGTGCTGAGCTATTTTCAATTTCTTAAGTAACTTCTTTCTACCTGTTACCAGTCCTAAATCTACCTCACCCCCGATAAATAGCTTGTTATTTACTCTATCCTCTTCAGGTAAAGGCATACCTCTCTCATCCACCTCTATCTCAAAAAATTTCTGGAGCATGTTCATATTCAAGCTCTTACCCCAACGCCTTGGTCTGGTGATCAGGATGACTTCACCACTATCTTCCAGTAACTCTTTGATCATTAGGCTTTTATCAACAAATACATCACTATTTAGCAATAACGTCTCAAAATTATCGGTACCTATCCTCATTCTCGGCGGTTTATTGTTATCTTTAACAATATTAGTTTCTTTGGTTGAAATATTATCAAAAAATTCTACTGTCATATTAGCAATATATTATAAACTTTATTAAGTAAATAATAACACAAACAAGCTAGCCTAGCTAGTAGATTACAGAAAATAAATTACATCGCATGCAGGGTTTTTAAATTGTTGCACCATTAATTTAAACTACAATAGTGAGCCAATTCAGAAGAAGATTTAAATTTTAAACATCTAAATTAATTACATTCAAGGCATTTGCTTGAATAAATTGTCTTCTAGGTTCAACAATATCTCCCATTAATGTTGAAAAAATTACTTCAGCACTATCTTGTTCATGTACTTTAACTTGCAGTAAAGTTCTTCTTTCAGGGTCTAATGTTGTCTCTCCTAACTGATCAGAATTCATTTCTCCAAGACCTTTGAAACGCTGAATAGCTATACCTTTTTTTCCGCTTTCCAATATATAATTCAGCAGCATACTAGGCAGTGTAATAATATATTCCTGGTTTTTAATTAATAACTTTGTTGGCTCAATAAATAAATCTGCAAGCGGAGTAAATGATTTGGCTAGCTGAGTAAACTCAAAAGATTCAAGCTGTTCTTTTGATAAAATTTTACTTTCTTTTTGTCCTCGAACAAAGCGGAAAAATTCTATTTTATTGGTGCTAACTACAAATTGCCAATCTGTTTTATCAGGTGATATATCATCAAGATTTAAAATATTCAAAGCCTGGTTTATTTCATTTGTCTTATCTGCCGCAAATATTTGATTACCTAACAAGTCTTTGATAGCTAAACATTCTGCAATTTGCCGATTAAATTTTTTGCCAACTTGATCAAGTAATGTAACGAACCGGATAGCTTTCTTGATTATCTCCTCAAGATCAGAACCACTGATCTTTCGTCCATCATACAACATAATTGTTGCATCACTAATAGTATTTTTTACTAAATAATCTTGCAAAGCTTGTTCATTTTTCAAATAAAAATTGTTATTGCCTTTTTTTACCTTATATAAAGGCGGCTGAGCTATATATAAATATCCTTTATCAATTAATTGCCGCATATGCCGGTAGAAGAAAGTAAGCAATAAAGTTCTGATGTGCGAACCATCAACATCAGCATCAGTCATAATAATTATTTTATGATATCTTAGTTTATCTAAAGAAAAATCTTCATTACCAATAGCTGTCCCAAGAGCTGTTATTAACGTTCCTACTTGCTCAGAATTTAACATTTTATCAAATCTAGCTCTTTCAACATTCAGGATTTTACCTCGTAATGGTAAAATTGCTTGGAACTTTCTGTCTCTACCCTGCTTTGCTGTACCACCAGCCGAATCTCCTTCAACAATAAATAACTCCGAAAGAGCCGGGTCTTTTTCTTGACAATCAGCAAGTTTTCCAGGCAAGTTTGAAATTTCAAGGGCTGATTTTCGACGAGTTAATTCCCTTGCTCTTTTGGCTGCTTCTCTAGCAGTTGCCGCTTCAATAATTTTATTAATAATTATTTTTGCGTCACTAGGATGCTCTTCAAACCATTCTAAAACCTTAGTATATACAGCATTTTCTACGATAGGACGGACTTCAGAACTAACTAATTTATCTTTAGTTTGTGATGAAAATTTGGGGTCAGGTACTTTTACTGATAAAATACATGACAATCCTTCTCTAGTATCATCCCCTGTGAAGTTTACTTTACTTTTTTTATTGAGTCCAATATTCTCGGTATAAGTTGTGATAACTCTGGTAAGAGCTGCTTTAAAGGCAATAAGATGCGTACCGCCATCACGTTGTCTTATATTATTAGTAAAACATAAAATATTTTCATGATATGAATCATTCCAATTCATTGCCAATTCAAAAGTAACCCCTGTTGCCTGATTATTAGTATTGAGTGATATACATTTATGTAATGAAGTTTTAGCTTTATCTATATATTTGACATAAGCTTCTACACCACCAGTAAAGCAAAATTCTACTTCTTGCTGTTCAGCAAAACGGTGATCCTTTAATAATATCCTAACACCAGAATTTAAAAATGCTAGTTCTCTAAGTCTATGCTCTACAGTAGCAAAATTAAACTCTATCATGCTAAAAGTAGTAATAGATGGGAAAAAAGTAATCTCTGTACCGCTTTTTTCTACTGACTCCCCTTTTAGTGTGAGTGATGTTTCAGTAGCTCCATCTCTAAATTTTATAAAATATTCCTTATTATCTCGCCAAATTCTAAGTTCTAACCACTCTGATAGGGCATTTACCACAGATACACCAACACCATGCAACCCACCAGATATTTTATAAGAGTTTTGGTCAAATTTACCTCCAGCATGCAATTGGGTCATAATAACCTCAGCTGCTGATATACCTTCTTCTTCGTGGATATCAACAGGTATCCCACGTCCATTATCACGCACTGTTACAGAGCCGTTGGCATTTAGGATTACTCTAATTAGATCACAGTGACCAGCTAAGGCTTCATCGATGGCATTATCAACCACCTCGTAAATCATATGATGTAATCCTGAACCATCGTCAGTATCACCAATATACATACCAGGTCTTTTCTTAACTGCCTCAAGACCTTTTAAAACTTTGATGGAGTCAGCCCCGTATTCTAATTCTGCTATTGATTTTTGTTGATTATCTGACATATCCTACATTAAATAAAAGATAAAAGATAACTATACAGCAAAATTACAGCAAGTGTATATTTTTCAAGTAGTTTATTAACAAATATTATTTTACTAAAAATATTTATTGTTTATTATCAGTCTAATGTTAAATTATCTTATAGAACTAACCTTATTATATCAATTTAGGGGAATTTGGTGCTAGGCTCTGTGAACAAAATTTTAATTGTTTAGATTTTGTTCACAGAGCCTAGGAACGATGGAGCGACGCCTATAAGTAATAGGCGAGCATTGAGCGACGACGTCACCAACTTCTCATCAATTGACTATATAAGGTAAAGCGGGTTTTAGATAGCTTTTCCGCTATTAGCGAGACCACGCAAGTAGGTCGTGGCAATCCATTTTTGGTTACTTTTGCGGATTGCTTCGTCGACCTAAGGTCTTTCTCGCAATGACGTTTACCATATACGACTTTTAAACTACCTGGTCTAAAACTGCTTCCTTTTCTAACTTTCAACAGTTGTGCTAGATACCTGTCTACGCAGGTATGACATCTCTTTTGCAGGGATGACAACCATTGTCCTATATTTTATTGTCCCAAAATTTGGTTAAAACCTCCGGCTTCAGCCGGAAAAGACTTCAGTCCTTGTTCTAAAATATTTCAATTTACTAATGTTATCATATATATTATTCTCTGAATAGAGAATAATATATATGACTGATTATAGTAAGTCTAGCCACACCGTATTTTACCACCGCTTCCATATCGTTTGGATTACTAAGTATCGATACAAAGTACTCACAGGTAACCTCAGGATTAGAATTAGAGAAATTATTGCTCAGGTAGCAGAATATCTTGGTATCAAAATCATCAATGGAATATTATCTGCCGATCATGTCCATATTATGGCTGAAATTCCACCTCATATATCCATTAGTCAGTTTGTTAAAGCAGCTAAAGGACGTTCATCATATAAAATTCAGCAAGAATTTCCTGAAATTAGAAAAACTTACTGGGGACGCCACTTTTGGGCTAGGGGCTTCTTTAGCTCAACCAGTGGTAATGTCACTGATGATATAATCAATAACTACATTAACAATCATTCAGATGCACATCAGCCTAATAATGTAATGAATATCTCTTTAGAGTAAATCCGTGACTTCTAGTCGCAACTTCAACCTACCAGCTTCAGCTGGTTAGTTATTGAGTCAAATTTGCAAAAAAACTTGATTTCAAGTATTAGTGTAGTTGATTTTTATGATATATTATTATTAACCTCAGTTTGATGTAAGAGGAAGGTTGAGATTGTTTAATTTTCCAAAAGCTACAGAAATTTTATTAGGCTTAAAAACATAGGCAAGCAGTCCAGCTAATACGTTAGTTTGAAAATTCATAACAGATCTGTGCCTTGTATGGTCTATATGACAAAGGTTTTTTAGTTGATCGTTAATGGTTTCAATAATATACCTTTTATTTAAAAACCGCTTTTTAATAGGATCTATTATTCTTTCTTTCATATTACTTTTAATTTTTGTTATTAGTTCTAAAGCTTGATTAGCAAGGGATTGAGTGAGTTTTTTACTGATATACCCACGATCACCAAAAAGCCAGCCTTGTAATTTATCTACTAAATTTTCTACCACTGCTCTATCATCAACATTTCCTGGAGTTAAAGAAAAACTCATAATCTCTCCGCAACTGTTAATGACAATATGTAGCTTACAACCAAAGAACCACCCAGTGGAAGTCTTACCTCTTTTTGCTATGTCTTTGAATACTTTATGTCTATTAATTCTTAAATTAGGGCAAGCAGGAAGTTTAGTAGAGTCGATATAATATTGACCAGTTTGTTTTCCTGATAGGCTTTTTAGCAGTAATACCATGGGCATGAAGCTCATTGGCATTAACTGAACAAAACGACTATAGCTCACAAGTTTTGGAAATTCCTTTCTATAACTTTGACATAGGCAGCATAAATAAAAATCTTTAAAGGTACGGTAGTGACTCAAGTGAAACATTACTATAATAGTAATAATCTCTGAGAGTCCTATACTGCAAACTACTTTACGCTTACGGTTAGGATTTGGTAATATATATTTATTTTGCTCCGTATCAAAATGCTTGCAAAAATCATCAATTAAGCAGAAAATCTCCGTAAGAGGGATCATAATATATTCTCCAATTTTGTTGTTATTATTCGAGAACTTTATAATCCCTCCCTTCTTACTTTTCAAATATTCTTTCTCCTAACACACTAGTTTGAAAGAAGGTTTTATTTTTACCATAGCTCACCACCAACAGTTTGTTTATGTTATTACATAATGCTTAGCATTTTGTTTGGTGCTTACGTCAAACTCAGGTTATATATGAAGGATGGAATTTAATAAAAAGCCTATTGCCTAATATGGATATATTTTATATATCTATATACTCAGATCGCTTGAGTATATAAACAAAATAAATATGTTGAATAAAATGCATAAATATAGAACGCATAATTGTAATGAATTGCGATTGAGTGATGTCGGAAAAAGAGTAAAATTATCTGGCTGGGTACATAGAAGAAGAGATCATGGTAATTTGGTATTTATTGATCTTAGGGATCATTTTGGTATCAGCCAATTAGTATTTACTGATCAAGACCCAAGTTTAATGGATGCTGCTAGTCGGTTAAGGTACGAATCGGTCATAACTATTGTCGGTGAAGTGGTAGCAAGGCTTGATGACACAATAAATGACTCATTAACGACCGGTAAAATTGAAATATTGGTAAGTGAGTTTATAATTGAGTCTAATGCCGAAGCTTTACCATTATTGGTGAATTCTGAACAAATTTCTCCCGAAGAAACTAGGTTAAAATATCGTTTCCTAGATCTTAGGCGTGAAAAGTTGCATAATAACATTATGCTAAGATCGCAAATTATTGCTCATCTACGTCAGATTATGACGCAGGGTGGTTTTACTGAATTTCAAACACCAATCTTAACTGCCAGTTCACCAGAAGGGGCTAGGGATTTCTTAGTACCCAGCCGATTACACCCTGGGAAATTTTATGCTTTACCGCAAGCTCCTCAGCAATTCAAACAATTGCTTATGGTATCAGGATTTGATCGTTATTTTCAGATAGCTCCTTGTTTTAGAGATGAGGATGCAAGAGCTGATAGGTCGCCAGGTGAATTTTATCAATTGGATATAGAAATGTCTTTTGTTACGCAGGAAGATATATTTAATACTATTGAACCGGTGATGTATGAAATATTTAGCAAATTTTCTGATAAGACAGTATCAAATACCCCTTTTGTCCAAATTCCATATGAAGAAGCAATGTTAAAATATGGTACTGATAAGCCAGACCTTAGAAATCCGCTAATCATTGCCGATGTTACCGAATTATTTAGAGAATCTAATTTTGCTATTTTTAAAGAAAATATAAAAAATGGCTCTGTTGTAAGAGCGGTACCAGCTCCTAAAACTTCTACTTTACCTAGAAGCTTCTTTGATAAAATGGCAGAATTTGCAATTTCCGAGGGGGCAAGTGGGCTTGGTTACATCCAGTTTCTAGAAGATGGACAAGTTAAAGGGCCTATTGTTAAATTTTTAACAGAGGAACAATTATTAAATTTAAAGTCTTTAGCAAATCTACAAAATGGTGATACTGTCTTCTTTACTAGTGATAAAGTTGATAAAGCCTCTAAACTTGCTGGTAAGATTCGAACTAAATTAGGCGAGGATTTAGCTTTACTTAAAAAAGATTGTTTTGAGTTTTGTTGGATAATAGATTTTCCATTTTATGAATTAAATGAGCAAACTAAAAAAATAGATTTTAGCCATAATCCATTTTCTATGCCCCAAGGTGGTATGGAGATATTAGAATCAGCTAAAACAGTAGATGATCTACTTGCCATTAAAGCATATCAATATGATATTGTTTGTAATGGTATTGAATTATCTAGTGGAGCAATTAGAAATCATAAACCGGAAATAATGTATAAAGCTTTTGAGATTTCTGGATATCCTCCAGAAATTGTTGATAAAAGATTTGGTGGAATGATCAGAGCATTTAAATTTGGTGCTCCGCCACATGGTGGAATAGCCCCTGGCATAGATAGGATTGTTATGTTATTAACCGATTCAACCAATATTAGAGAGGTGATAGCTTTTCCACTAAATCAACAGGCGGAAGATTTATTGATTAATGCTCCTGATTATATTGATGAAAAAGCTTTAAAGGAGCTTAATATTAACTTATCACCTTCAGTGAAAAATAAACTACTAGCTGAAGGAGCTTAAATAAGATGAAAAGTGAAAGAAAAAACAAAAAATAAAATTATCGGAGCATTCCTAGGAACAATCGTTGAATATTACGACTATAGTTTATACGGTTTTTCTGCTGGAATTATTGCAACAAAATTCTTTCCAAATACTGATTATATAACTAGTCTAATAAATGCTTTTGCTGTTTATGCGATGGCATATCTCTCAAAACCTATTGGTTCGCTAATTTTTGGACGTATAGGGGATATTTATGGGCGTAAGACGGCGTTAACTATTACTATAATAGGAATTGTGATACCTACTATGATTATAGGATGTTTGCCAGACTACTCGTCTATTGGGGTTTGGAGTACGGTAATTTTGGTTTTGTGCCGCATTATGCAAGGTATTTTTGTAGCTGGAGAATATGACGGAGCAGCTATTTACGTTATCGAACATTTAGGAGAGAAATATCGATATACCGCTTCGGCGATAACTCGTTGTACTGGAGTTTTAGGCTTATTACTAGGAATTGGGGCAACCAATTTTTTTAGTTCCCATATTTTTCCAGATTGGGGTTGGCGTATTCCTTTCTTAATTAGTTTACCTTTAGCTTTAATTACTCTATATTTCCGTCGTAAATTAGATGAAACACCGGAATTTAAGAAAAATCAAGCAAATGGAATAAGGGTTCAAAGCCTAGCTGCTTTAGTTAACAAACAGTGGCGGATTATTTTGATGGTAGTATTTCTTGCTGGTGGATTTGGTGTGACCTATCAACTACCCATTATCTTTATGAAACAATATTTGCCTATGATTCTACCACAAACTAGTTTTATTATGAGTGTTTTTTCAGTTCTGATAACTGTGTGTTTTGCAATTGCTATGCCTATTTCTGGCTTATTTGCTGATCGATTTAATCAAATGATAGTGTTTAAGATCAGTCTATTTGCTACTCTTGTAGCTAGTCTATTATTTATTATTTCTGTTAACTATCAAATGGTTAATCTGGCTTTAGGCTCTTGTTTAATGCTTGCTTGTTTTGTTGCCCCTTTCAACGCTCTTGCCCATGGTACTATGGTCAAAGCTTTCGCTGTTAATGATCGCTACCGGGCAATAAGTCTTGGGCATACTATGGGGTCAATGTTGATGTCTGGCAGTGCAAATTATGTATGTCTAGTATTAATGAGATATCTAAACTTTAAATTATTCCCCATGATATATCTTATTTTCTTTGTGATATTAGCATATTTGATGGTAAGACGTTTTGAAAAAGATTATAAAAGAAAAATCAAGTTGCAGCCTGATATCAGTATATAGTCAATTCAGGAGAATTTGGGGCTAGGAGCGATGGAGCGACGCCTATAAGTAATAGGCGAACATTGAGCGACGACGTCCCCAACTTCTCATCAATTGATTATACAGCTATAAACTCAGTTATATTATTCTATTTTATCACAAAATACTGTACTATCAGTGTTTACATTACGGAGTATAGCTGTTTTATTTTTTGTATGCCATTCATATTGATTTGCCCCATATAGTACTCCACTAGTACTATAGTTGTAGATTGAATTAATAATAAAAATAGAGTAGGATAAGAAGAGCAAAAGAGTAAATTTTTGTCATTGCGAAGATGCGTAAGCCTCCGAAGCAATCCGTTTCTGAGCATTTTTTGGATTGCCGCTTGTATAAAAATTGCTGTCAAATTTAACAAGTTACAAGATATCGAAAATCTTAGAAAAATCATGAAAAATGTTTACGCAAGTAGTAGCGATCATTTGCCAGATATTGCTATAGTCAATTGATGAGAAGTTGGGGACGTTGTCGCTCGTCGCTCGCCTATTCTTATAAGCGTCGCTCCATCGCTCCTAGCCCCAAATTCTCCTGAATTGACTATAACTGCCAACGGCACTGAAATTATAACATTTTCTAAGGCTGCATAATTATATCGTACTGGGTGTTAATTCAGGTTAATTCACTATAAAAAAACAAAAAATTATAAAAATTTTGCTAATTAGCTATTAGTGGAGAATAAAAAAGTAGTATAGTAACCTGAGTTTGACGTAAGCACCAAACAAAATGCTAAGCATTATGTAATAACATAAACAAACTGTTGGTGGTGAGCTATGGTAAAAATAAAACCTTCTTTCAAACCAGTTTGTTAGAAAGAATATTTGAAAAGTAAGAAGGGAGGGATTATAAAGTTCTCGAATAATAACAACAAAATTGGAGAATATATTATGATCCCTCTTACGGAGATTTTCTGCTTAATTGATGATTTTTGCAAGCATTTTGATACGGAGCAAAATAAATATATATTACCAAATCCTAACCGTAAGCGTAAAGTAGTTTGCAGTATAGGACTCTCAGAGATTATTACTATTATAGTAATGTTTCACTTGAGTCACTACCGTACCTTTAAAGATTTTTATTTATGCTGCCTATGTCAAAGTTATAGAAAGGAATTTCCAAAACTTGTGAGCTATAGTCGTTTTGTTCAGTTAATGCCAATGAGCTTCATGCCCATGGTGTTACTGCTAAAAAGCCTATCAGGAAAACAAACTGGTCAATATTATATCGACTCTACTAAACTTCCTGCTTGCCATAATTTAAGAATTAATAGACATAAAGTATTCAAAGACATAGCAAAAAGAGGTAAGACTTCCACTGGGTGGTTCTTTGGTTGTAAGCTACATATTGTCATTAACAGTTGCGGAGAGATTATGAGTTTTTCTTTAACTCCAGGAAATGTTGATGATAGAGCAGTGGTGGAAAATTTAGTAGATAAATTACAAGGCTGGCTTTTTGGTGATCGTGGGTATATCAGTAAAAAACTCACTCAATCCCTTGCTAATCAAGGTTTAGAACTAATAACAAAAATTAAAAGTAATATGAAAGAAAGAATAATAGATCCTATTAAAAAGCGGTTTTTAAATAAAAGGTATATTATTGAAACCATTAACGATCAACTAAAAAACCTTTGTCATATAGACCATACAAGGCACAGATCTGTTATGAATTTTCAAACTAACGTATTAGCTGGACTGCTTGCCTATGTTTTTAAGCCTAATAAAATTTCTGTAGCTTTTGGAAAATTAAACAATCTCAACCTTCCTCTTACATCAAACTGAGGTTATAGTAGTATAATGGATATTAGAGTTGGAAGGAATACGTGAAAACAATGATAGAAGAAAAAAATAAAAATAATATTAATTATCAACCAAGAATATTTGTTGGTACCGATGATTTCTACGATTTGTTGCTTAATAGCGACATATTTGTTGATAAGAGTCTAATGATCAAGGAGTTGTTAGAAGATAGTGGTAAAGTCACCTTAATCACCCTCCCAAGGCGGTGGGGGAAGAGCTTAAATATGGATATGGTGCGGAGATTTTTTGAGATAGAGGTAGATCAACATGGCAATCCTATACCACAAGAACAAAGAGTGAACTATAAACTATTTGCTGGTGGAGAGGTAGATTTAGGATTAACTAGTGGTAAAAAAAGATTACTACAACCTTTACAAATAGCAAAGTACTCAGAGATTATGCTTGATTACCAAGGTCAATTCCCAGTTATTATTATAAGTTTTAAGGGCGTTAGAGGAAGTAATTATGAAGAAATTGAGGTGGGAATTAAAAGTCAAATAATTAATTTATTTGCCAAGCATCGTTATTTAGAGCGTTATATAAAACAAGATGAAAAATTATTGATTGATGCACAAAAGGAAATATTACAAAGATATTTTACAGGCAAGTTCATAGAAGATGACATTAAAAATAGTTTAAAATTTTTAAGTGACTTACTTTTTAAACATTTTAATCAAAAGGTCTATATACTAATTGACGAATATGATACGCCAATTAATAGTGCATATATGAAATTTGGCAGTAAGGCAGAAGAGTTTGAGGAAGTACTATCTCTATTTCATGCAATATTTGGCAATAGTCTTAAAACCAATGATTCATTACAAAAAGGTGTTATTACCGGCATATTGCGTGTTGCTAAGGCTAATTTGTTTTCAGATTTGAATAATTTAACTGAATGTAGTTTACTAGATGAAAGATTTTCTAGCAGTTACGGATTTACTCAAGCAGAAGTTGATGAATTATTAACTAAAGTACCAACCACTACAAAGCCAGAAGAAATTAAAAATTGGTATAATGGCTATAATTTTGGTGGAGAAGTCATTTATAATCCATGGTCGATTATGCAATGTTTGGCAAGTAAAGGCAAGCTGGATCATTATTGGATTGATAGTGGCGGGACTGATTGGATTGATCATGTATTGCTCTCAGATGAGATGCAAACAGATATTCAGGCTTTAGTTGCAGGTAAAACTATTACTTCTTCTATTACTAAACATATAAATTTTGCTGATATCAGACAACCAGAAGGGCTATTTAGCTTATTATTATTTAGTGGTTATCTAAATCCTGCAGCCAAGATGTCAGAACAAGATATTTACGAACTATCTATCCCTAATTATGAGGTAAAATATATCTACCAAAAAAGAATGGTGCAATGGGTTAGTAAACAATTAGATATTGATAATTCTGGCTATTATTCTTTTGTTACTCTATTACCAGATGGTAAAATAGCATAGTACCCTACAATTTTTTATTTATTTCCTTATGATGAGTAAAAAAGCTGACCGATAAGCGTCATTGCGAGGAACTACTTTAGTAGCGACGAAGCAATCCATGAGAATTAGTATAGTTATGGATGTAAAAACAGTATTAAATGAAGTAATAAAAGAACATTGTCCTTTTATACATAATAATCGTTTAAATGCGTTACTTGATGTTGCAGAAGGCTTGCGATATAGTCAGAATTTGTCTTTGAGTGCAATTGGCAGGAACTTGAGTGGTGATAGTAAAATAAAACATAAAATAAAAAAAGTTGATAGATGTATAGGTAACAAACATTTATATAACGAGGTTGATAATCTCTATAGTGCTTTATCATATTTCATATTTGAGTTTATCAAGCATTCTAATGATGACAGTGTTGTGATTGATTTATGTTATCTTAAAGATGATCGCATGGTACAAATGCTAAGTGCTCAATTTTGTACAAGAGGGATGAGTTTACCTTTGTATCAAGATGTGTTTGAAGAAGGTGAATTAAAGGGCAGAACGGTAGAATTTTTAAATAAATTAAAGAGTATAATACCTGATGGAAAAAGGGTTATTGTGATTATGGACGCTGGCTTTCATATTGAATGGTTTAAGGAAATAGAAAAACAAGGGTGGAGTTGGGTGTGTCGGGTACGACAAGGAAAAGATTTAAAATTAGCTAAGAATGAGGATTGGATATCAGTTGAAAATTTCATGCCATCAATTGGTTCAAAAACGATGGAATGTGGTACGATTCTGCTAACCAAAGCTCATAAATATTCCTGCAGAATGGTTACAACTTGCAAAGTCCCTAAGGGTCGAGTGCAGAAGGTTAGCAGGAATCGTACTAGCAGTAAAACAGCAAATGGTTCATATAACAAAGCTGCAAAAGAACCTTGGATATTGGTAACTAACTTAAGTTCTGATGAATATAAGGGAGCGGAAATAGTGAGGTTATATAGCAAACGTATGCAAATAGAGGAGACGTTTCGAGTGATAAAAAGTCATCAATTTGGTCTTGCTGGAAGATATATTCGAACTTTAGATGTGAATAGATGGGGAGTTTTAATGTTACTATCTGCCATTGTTATTATGGCATATTGGGTTATAGGTGTGGTAGGCTATAGCCAAGGTATGCAAAGAATTTTCCAACCTAACACAGTAAAAGATAAAAAGATTTATTCGTATTTTACCCTTGGGAAATTTATTATTGAATTTAATTATTTGCATGCCATAAAACCATTGGTAGAACCCCTGGCATCTATTATAAAGACGGAGCTTTGTCGTGCTTAATTTCGTGGGGATACATCAGCTCGCAATGACGTTTTTATGCTGCTTAATACTTATAGAATAAAAATTGTAGGGTACTATGATCTAAGACCCCTGCTTACGCAGGGATGACAACCATTATCCTATATTTTATTCAAATCTGCAAAAAAACTTGATTATCGATTATAAGGTGAGTTAACCACATAATATCTATAAATATTAAGATAATTTAAAATATTTACAAATTTTTATCTCGAAACTATTAGTACAACCATAAAAATCATTATACTTCTTAGGTTCTGCATGCAGAACCTAATTGAAATCAATATATGGTAATAAATTTATGGTAAACAAAATAAATATATCTAATGTTATTAAATTCCCTTCCCCATTTGAACGCCTTAAGTCATACACTAATTCACCTGATGTCATCTTACGTAAAGCTATTATTACCCAGGCAATTATTGATGCAACCAATATATCAGAATTACGTGTTGCAAAAAAGCTTGAACTAGAAGCAAAATCATGGATTTTTGGTGGTAGCGAATCTTTTAAAGCAACTTGTATGGAAGGTGAGATTGAACCAGCTTTTATAGTAAAGGTAACCAAGGAAATTATAGAACTACATAAGAGCAAATCTAACTTTAGAAAGCAATCGCAACAAAACTCAGTAAATAGTAAAAAATCATTATTTAAAACAAAATTATAGGTAGATTTATTATCTATCAAATATTATAATAAATATGTTATAATTTAGGTATAATTACGACTAGAGTCTCGTCTTTTAGTTAATTATCAGTTAATATAAGCATCTCAGAGTAATGAAGCTGCTTATATTTTAGTTAGAACAATCATCAAGCCATTATAAAAATTTAAAATAATGGCTTGAAATTCATATGATTATATACTAGTTGTATAGTTATAGGCAACCCTATTAGCATTACTCTGCTATTAGCGAGGGGGTGATAAAGCAATGCTGTTTTGTGTCATACCTGCAGGGATTCCTGCCGTTGTTAAGAATGACAACTTACAATTGCTTTGTCAACCTACGCTCTTCCTTGCAATGACGGTAGATATACTAATTTTAAAGAGATGAAAATGGATAAGGAAGTTAGAAAATATATAGCAGCCGGAAGAACTAATCTGGTGGTAATTTATATATTATTTTTGCGTGGAATAGTTGCTCCGTTATTACCTATTATTGGTGCAGTTTTTTCCTATATTAATAAGGATATTAAAAATAAATATTTATCTAGCCATTATATTTTTATATGGCGGACTTTTTGGATAGGATTCGTTGGTATGATGATATCTATAATGACCACTATAATACTAATTGGTCCTATATTGTATATATGCTTATTAGTGTGGTTTATATTAAGGATTGCTATGGGTTTTAAATATTTATTAAATGGTGTGGAGCATCCGAACTACATGACTTACTGGATAAAATAAAATGGATTTGGAAACTATACTCGGCAAACAAAATTCATATATAGATGTGTACGATAATAGTTTATTACAACCAATTAGTCGTAAATTTGCTAGAGAGCAATTACAGATAATAGGTGATTTACCTTTTTATGGCTTTGATATTTGGAATTGTTATGAGGTCTCTTGGCTAAACCAAACTGGTAAACCTGAGATACGGATATTGGAATTTATGGTGAGTAGCGATTCACCTAATATTATAGAATCAAAGTCACTAAAGCTTTACTTAAATTCTTTTAGTAATACTAAGCTTAGCAGTTCAGAGCAAGTAATAGAGTTAATTACCAGGGATTTAGGTCTAATATTTGGGTCAGATGTAATAGTGTTTTTAAAAGATTTAGAGTCATATGATGGTACTAGGCTGCAATCTTTTTCAGGTATAAATCTTGATAAATTAGATGTGACAATTACTAATTTTGAAATTAGTCAAAATTTGCCAAAATTATTGGAAGATAATACGAAGATCGTCGATGAGGTACTATATTCTAATTTGCTCAAATCAAATTGTTTAGTGACTAATCAACCAGATTGGGCATCAGTACAAATTAGCTATCGAGGCAAAAAAATTGACCATAGTTCTTTATTAAAATATTTGGTGTCATTTCGTAATCATAATGAGTTTCATGAACAATGTATTGAGCGTATTTTTTGTGATATTAGTAAGTTTTGTATTCCCGATGAATTAACTGTTTATGCCAGATATACAAGACGTGGGGGCATAGATATTAACCCTATAAGGTCTAGTAGCAATCTAGATGTTACAAAAATTAGCAATTTAAGACATATTCGTCAATAATTACTGAGTATAGTCAATTGATGAGAAGTTGGTGAATTTGTCCATGCAATTATCTTTTTTATTTATTTCCTCTGACGAGTAAAAAAGCTGACTGCTAAGAGTCATGGCTCAGAGATACTTTAGTAGCATTAAAGCAATCCATAAGAATTAGTATAGATACATCAAGACTATATGGATTGCTTCGTCGTGCGATTTCCGCACTCTTCGCAATAACGTTATCTGTCATTGCGAGACCACATAGTGGTCGTGGCAATCCATTTGGATTGCTTTTGGGATTGCTTCGTTGGCTTATGTCTCCTCGCAATCTGATGTATCCCCACGAAATTGTTGCAAAATAGCAAGAATTGATAGAATATCTTCATTATTTAATGATGATGGAGATAGTAGGTTATGGATGTAAAAACAGTATTAAATGAAGTAATAAAAGAACATTGTCCTTTTATACATAACAATCGTTTAAATGCGTTACTTGATGTTGCAGAAGGCTTGCGATATAGTCAGAATTTGTCTTTGAGTGCAATTGGCAGGAACTTGAGTGGTGATAGTAAAGTAAAACATAAAATAAAAAAAGTTGATAGATGTATAGGTAACAAACATTTATATAACGAGGTTGATAATCTCTATAGTGCTTTATCATATTTCATATTTGAGTTTATCAAGCATTCTAATGATGACAGTGTTGTGATTGATTTATGTTATCTTAAAGATGATCGCATGGTACAAATGCTAAGTGCTCAATTTTGTACAAGAGGGATGAGTTTACCTTTGTATCAAGATGTGTTTGAAGAAGGTGAATTAAAGGGCAGAACGGTAGAATTTTTAAATAAATTAAAGAGTATAATACCTGATGGAAAAAGGGTTATTGTGATTATGGACGCTGGCTTTCATATTGAATGGTTTAAGGAAATAGAAAAACAAGGGTGGAGTTGGGTGTGTCGGGTACGACAAGGAAAAGATTTAAAATTAGCTAAGAATGAGGATTGGATATCAGTTGAAAATTTCATGCCATCAATTGGTTCAAAAACGATGGAATGTGGTACGATTCTGCTAACCAAAGCTCATAAATATTCCTGCAGAATGGTTACAACTTGCAAAGTCCCTAAGGGTCGAGTGCAGAAGGTTAGCAGGAATCGTACTAGCAGTAAAACAGCAAATGGTTCATATAACAAAGCTGCAAAAGAACCTTGGATATTGGTAACTAACTTAAGTTCTGATGAATATAAGGGAGCGGAAATAGTGAGGTTATATAGCAAACGTCATAGTACCCCACAGTTATTGTTGAAGTTGAAAAGCAATCATAATGTGTTTTCGTAGTAATGAAAACAACATAGCAGGGGTATCACTTAACGAGTTATAAAAATAATCTTTTATCCAATCAAATCCATAAGTAAATAATGAGTATAATTTACGACCATGTTTTTTGATCTTTATAGGATAAATTTTGTTCTTAATGTCACCAGCAAGCACGCAAATAGCTAAGGATAAAGATACTATTGCAAATAGTTTTTCTAGCTTTTTTTGATCTGTAATGTGGGTATCTTCAATATTAAATCCAGATGATTTGAGAGACAGAAAAGATCGCTCAATGCTCCACCTTTGCTTATATGCTAGCAAAGCACATTCACCAATAAGGACATTACTAGCAATAAATAGTTGCTCTCTTTCTAATTGCAAACAAGTTATTTTAATTGCCATACCATTGTAAATTTTGCTTTCTATAGTTTTAGTGTTACCTATTTGCATATCGGCAAAACATTTATTCAACTTTATCTTGCCACCGTTGAAATGCTTGACTTTCTCGCTTTTTCTTAGCCTAATAGCAAAGTTGAACGACTATTTTTGCACCTAAAAAGCGGTGGTTTTGATATTGAAAAAAGTCACATTACGTCAATTCGGGATAAGGATATTGTGAACATGTAGATTAAAATCAAATTTTGTTGAAGGTTTATTTTTCTTTAATGAGTAAGCAACAAGAGTAGATAATATATGGACAAAGGCATTTATTGGTGATCTATGTCTAGTATGTTCAAGGTTCATTTTATTTTTTAGATAATCAAAAACTGTTTCAATTAAGTTACGCTTTCGAAGTAAGATTTTTTCTTTCAAATCCATTAATTTATTTTCCATATTCTTCTTAATTCCATGAATCATTTTTAAGCCTCTTTCATATAAATTTAAGAACAAATTTTGCTTAATATAACCTTTATCAGCTGCTATAATTCCAGTTAATCTTTTTGTTAACTCCGGTACTGGAACCCTATCATCTACATTGCCTTTGGTCACTTTTAATGCCATAAACTCCCCTTTATTATTGATTATTACATGTAATTTAAAACCATAAAAATACCCCATAGAGGATTTACTATGTTTGGCTAATCCTTTAAAAACTTTATTGCTATAACGCCTTTTATTGTGACAAGCTTTAATCGTTGTAGAGTCAATAAAATAAATACCTGTTTCCTCACCAAACAACAAATGAATCAACATATTTAGCGGTATGAATAATCGTGCCATTAATTCAACAAATCTATTATAACTCAAGGCTTTGGGAAAATCATCCTTATGCATGCACTCTATATAACTTTTATAGAAAAATTTAAAATTCTTAGCATAGGATGTATGAAACATAATTATTATTGTTAACATTTCACTTAGACTCATGCTACAACAGCGATTTCTTTGCTTATTTGATGGTAATAACTTTCTCTGTTCATACTCCAAATAAATTTTACAAAAATCATCTATAAAACTATATAATTCTGTGATATCTTTTTTCATGCCTGTAGTTTGTTTTTTTGTTTAAAAATATAAATACTGCAGGCACTCCTTTTTGACAATCCTTTTATCTATTACTATTTCATCTATATCTTATCCCGAACTGACGTTTATTGGAAAATTTAGGGATTAACGATAAGGAAGCTGCAAGGCAACAATTCCCAAATGGCACTTTATTAGAGTTAGTGAGAAATGTCGATAATATTTTATTTGAGTATTATAAGAAAAGTGAGCTAGATTTAATAGCATTGTTTTTTAATGTGTTCTTGTCTTATTCAACTTCTGGTGGTTCTGACCTAGGGATAGTTCTAACTCCATCCCATGTAACCAAATTATTTTGTGAGCTAGCAGATATTAATATTAATTCAAAAATTTTAGATCCATGTGTTGGAACTGGTGGATTTCTGACTGCTGCTTGGAAAAAAATATCGTTGAATGATAAATATTCATTTTCAGAAAAAGAAAAGTTCAGGAAAGAAAGTATTATCGGAGTAGAGAAAGACACTAGCATCTACACTATAGTTGCATTAAATATGTTTATTAATAAAGATGGGAGATCTAATCTATATTGTGATGATTGTTTTGCTATCAAGGATACATTATTAGAGAAAGAATGTAATGTTGGCTTTATTAATCCGCCTTATTCGGACGAGATATATTCTGAAATCTCATTTGTAGAATTAATGTTAGATGTTTTACTACCTAACTCTATCGGAGTGGCAATTATCCCTGTTAATGCTGTATCAAGCAGAACCAAAAAACACTCTGGATTAATATCAATTAAAGAAAGAATTCTTACCAAGCATAAGCTTTTAGCCTCTATAAAAATGCCCTGTCAATTGTTTTATCCTAAAGGTACGGAAACTATTATTTTGGTTTTTGAAACACACTCACAACACATGGGTGAAACATGGTTTGCTGAATTTAATGATGGTTATGAACTAATTAAAAATCAAAAAATGAGAACTCCTAAATACATAGCAGAACAAAATTACCAGAATTTCTTAGATGCATACAAGCAAAAATCTGAAACAAAATTTTCATTTAAAAAAATTATTACAGCAAAAGATCAGTGGGTTTA
The DNA here is from genome assembly GCF_936269705.1 of Rickettsia endosymbiont of Oedothorax gibbosus. NCBI lineage: Bacteria > Pseudomonadati > Pseudomonadota > Alphaproteobacteria > Rickettsiales > Rickettsiaceae > Rickettsia > Rickettsia endosymbiont of Oedothorax gibbosus. Next base: position 315,972 of record NZ_OW370493.1, on the reverse strand, counting down.
TACGTTACATAAAGAATTCAACTGTTTAATAAAAATCAACGATATACAAAATACAGTAAATAATTATTTTGCATATTTAGTGCAAAATAGATATTTTAAATTCTTGCCAAGAGATTATTATAATACGCAGCACAAATATGGTGATTCTATAGATATTATCAATCACTTATCTAAAGAATCACTGATAACATATTTTGATATTTTGCCAACAAAACAAATTGATAAAATAAACATTGAATTATCTAACCTTTTTAATCCAAAAGCGATTCCTTTTATCGGTAGAAAAGGCGTAAATAACGGAGTTTCTGACTATGTTATTCCTACGAATGGTTTGATAAATAATGGAAATACTATAACAATAGCCTTAGATGGTAGTACTGGTTCAACCTTCTACCAACATCATGATTTTTGCTCCGGTCAAAATATCTGGATTTTAAAAATAAAAGAAGAGAAATTACCAAATAAAATACTTGATCCTGATGTGGCATTATTTCTGACTACCTCTATAAGATTAGCAGTGCAAGAGTATAGTTATAATCTAGGATTAACCAAAGGTAGATTACAAAATATTTCATTCTTACTACCTTTAAATAAGAATAAAACCATTAACATTGAATTTATTAAAAGTTTAATGGCGGGTATTGATAATTCAGTGTTTCTCAAACATATTTTAGGATCGCGATATTAGATTATATACTCACCTTACGCATAACCCATGGTAATTAAAAATTGCAGAAAAGTACAAGACGTCATTGCAAGAAAGACCGTAGGTCGATAGCAATTATAAATTCAAAATATAAATTGCTGTAATATAGCTATAATTGCTAGGTGTAAATTTAGAGTAATTAAGTCTCTAAACAATTAGTAATTAACATTATAGTTAGCTCTAAAGTTGTAATATTATTTTGTTTTAAAACTAATATTTTTGAATTTATAATTGTTGGTAGGTCGACAAAGCAACCAGGTTTTGTGTTATCCCTGCATTTGATGTCCCGACTTAATACGGATACTACGTGGTCTCGCTAATAGATATCTTGCAATTTTCAAATTGCCATGGGTTATGCGTAAGGTGAGTGATACAATAGGTTATTAGTTATGTATGAAAAAAGATTAAAAAACTGCTTCGTCTCTTTAAGCTCTGAGTATATCGTGTCTTGTAAGTATCCTAATACTTTAAAAAGGTCTTTGTATACTTTTAGTATTATAAAAATCCTGCAACAAAATAGTGATTTGCTTGATTATCTTAGTTCGAATAGCCAAAAGAACTTGCATTCCATTTTGGAAAAATACGGAACACTTTCTATTGAGCTGTTAAAGCAACAAAAATATCAAACAGAAGAGATAACAAATTTTTCTACTTCTCTTAAGCAATTATTGGATTATTTAGAAAACTCTTCTAACTCACATCGGGCAAAAGATAATCAAGCACTAAAAACAGTAATGGATTTAGCGGAAAATTTCGTACGACATTGTTGCCTACTGATAACTGAAGATATTAAGAATCAAGATGTTATAAATAATCTACAGGCGACTGCAATTATTGTAAATTTAGAGATAGGTGCTAGGAACGATGAAGCGATTCCTATATCTAATAGGCGAGTAACTAGTGACAACGTCACCAATTTCTCATCAATTGACTATAATTTATTAACAGAACAACAAAATCTACTTTTAGATCAATTATTGCTTATTAAAGAATTATGGCAAATTGATTCTACTATTGATCTAAAGAAAGACTCTGTCCTATTGCTATTCCATGCCAATATATTATTAATACTGCAAGCAGAGAACTCAGTAGATTATAAATATATTTTTGAAAGAATTGTTAATTTCCTGATAAATGATCACAACGTATTAATAGAATTAACTAATGCTAAGTTAATTTGCTTATATAACAGGATAAAAGATTTATGTGTTAAATCTAAGATTATAAACCATATTTTGATAAAAATACATGAGGAATCAAAGTTTAGAAAAAATTTCAATAAATTGAATAATTTAGGATATGAGCTTTTAGAATTATTTGAAAATTATAATACTATGATACATCAGATAGAAAATTCGGAATTTAATATAGTAGAAAGATTTTTACTCCAGCGAAATACCTTTATGCATGAAATTTTAATTAATATTATAAAGCATATAAATGCTATCAGGATACTCAATATAACCGTAGACCCTGATCTTAATTATATACTATCTTATATTAGAAAAGGGTTAACTCAAAATATTCAAAGTGGTCATACTATTTCTTTAATGATTTCTTCTATTGAATCTAAATTTTCTTCAAAACTTGAAGCTAAAATTATTAAACGATATATTTCTTTAGATAGTTTTACTAAAAATGCCTTAAAAACTAGGTATCAGCTACTATTTAGCAATATTAGTTCATTGTTAAAAAAAGATCTAAACTATGTAGAGTTTATACAACAGATAATAACCTGTAAAATCGCAGCTGACTATAAGATAAATAACTATGTTACTTCAGTCAAAATGTTGAGGATAATTGAACAAGAAAGGGTAATAGTAATAAACCAATTACGCGAAATAAATTTTGTAGAAATTTTTAGTGATAAATATTCAAATAAAACATTTAGTTTAAATTTTAAGAAATATGTCAGGAGGACTAATATAACAACTCCTTCAGGTTATGTTACAGTAATCATTAGAATATTGCTAACAACTTTTAGTGTTGAACAGCTTCAGCTCTTATCGCGATTTCTAAAGAATGGTAATTTAACGACAATTCAAGAAATTGTTCAGCAGGAGTTGGTTATGCAAGTTAAAAAACGCACCACTATAGGCAAAATAATATATTATATATTTACTAGGAGGAAAAATGAACTTACCATACTTAATAACATCAAGAAATCTCTAAATGAATATACTAACCGTCATTGCTAGGTTCTGTGAACAAAATTTTAATTGTTTAGATTTTGAGTATTTTTAAGCGAAAATTAATAAGATTTTTGCCGGAATAGTTAGTTCTATTTCAAAAAAATCTTATAATTTGCAGCTAAAAAGAGTCGAAATCTAGTAATTTAAATTTTGTTCACAGAGCCTAGGTATATAGTCAATTCAGGATAATTTGGGGCTAGGAACGATGGCAATGGCATTCGGTTAAGCTGTTATCCCTCTTAAATTAAGAACTAACCTTATTAATTTTAGGTTATTAGAGAAGCGAATTCCTACATTTGGACTTTGGACAAAATACCCTATTTTTTTACAAAATAGTAAGTTTTATAAAAAACTAGTATTTTTAGCTAACTTTTTAAAAAGTTTATCAATCTATAGTTAATATTTTTGCAATCTCAAGTAAATTACTTTATATCTCATATAGATTATAAGTTGCTAAATATAGGCTAAATTATTTTGTCCAAAGTCCAACTACATGTTTTATCATATTTTTTAATAAGGCAAGCAATAATAGTACCCATTTTTAGGAACTAAGCACAATAACTCATGACCTCCAAACTGGATTTTCTTAACCGAATGCCATTGGGAACGATGGAGCGACGCCACAACTGTTGAAAGTTAGAAGGTGGAGCGGGTTTAGATAGCTTTTCCGCTATTAGCGAGACAACGCAAGTAGGTCGTGGCAATGATCTATAAGTTTATTGTGTAATTTATTTAAATGACATATTATATTAAATGTTACACGAAAGACAGAATTTGAAACATGCCATAATCTAAAGTATAAATATTGTATTGAAGTGCAAAATTTAACAGAAGACGATTGTAAAAATCTGATCAAACTTTCTGGTATTAAAATTATAGATTTTTGTGAAGAACAGGCATTAATAACGGCAAAAATAATTAAAAAAACAAAATAGTATGGTTTATCCTTAGGCGATAGGGGTTGTATTGCTTTAGCAATGTTTAAAAATTATCCTATACTTACTTGTGATGATATGGCAAAAAGTTGACCTTGATATTAGACCTCTTGCATAACCTAATCTAATTGGTAATTTTGTTGTCAAAACTCGTCTCCGTTCCTCACGTACATCTTAGTACGCTGCGGTACTCGACTTCGTTTTTCCTAAAAATTCCTCAATTATCTTTAGGTTATGCAAGAGGTCTATTGAATTCATAATGGCAAGATAATATACCTCTTTTGAAACTCTACTTTTGCAATGACTAAAAATAAGAGCAAATACCATGTTAACTAAAGAAACTAAATTAAAACTATACACTTCTGCTTTGAAAAGTATCAAATTATGCAATAAATATATTGCTTCCATACTACTACTATTACCCTTAATAGCAAATGGCAAGATTGTTAAGACTAATAGTTTAGAGCAAATAAATAATGAATATCAAGAATTATGCAATAATTATCCCCCGGAGGATATCCTACTGGTTTTAGGAAGAGACAAAGTTATATTCAAATCATTCTTTCCACCAATTAACCAACTGAATAAAAATGAATTATCTAAACTATCTGAATTATTTAAATCAGTTAAAGCATCAAAGGTAGTTTATATTGATACAATATTGTTTACAGAGTATAAAAATGAGTTATTAGATAGCAATTTACCTAAATTTATAAAAGGTATAATGGATAAAGGAAGTCCAGTAATTGTTAGTGACCGTAGTTTAACTGGTAACTTTAACAATATAAAGAAATTAGAAATATGGAAGGCTGATTATTTAAAGAAATTTGATATTGACTTATCTAATAGTTTCCCTCAACATAATTATCTTATTTTTAATAATATGGAGCCTTTTGATAATACTTATCAGACATTTTATCAAGGTATATTGAGCAGCAATAATAGTCCTTCATTTCGGTTAATATTAAACTTTTTAATAGAAGTGAAGTTCATGCCAAAAGTTCTAATAATGATTGATGAAAATTCTAGTGAGTTAATTTCGATGGAAAGTCAACTCAAAAATTATGACGATAATGTGATGTTTATTGGTTATAATTATCGATTATCTGATACAAAAGAATCAATATTTAACTCTCGTGATTTTGTAAAATTATTTAGTGAGTTGATTAATAAGATAAATGCTACAAAAAGAAGCAATGTTAAAATTAAGAATCAGAAAAACATAAATCCATATGACAATAAAAAATAACCTTTTATTAAAATTGTTAGACCTCCTGCATAAGTCAAAATTATTATTAATTCTTGTTATGCTACCATATACGAGTTATGCAATAATCATTCCCACTTATTCTATAGATTCTGTTACGGTAAAAAATTTATTTGAAAAAATTAATGGATCTAGCTTAGTGCTAATCAATATTGATGATACAATAATTACACCTAAGTCTAATATGTTTCGTTATGCTAATCCTTATGCAGGGTTTACCGAGGAGCTTGCTGCTTTAAAAAAGTATCGTTCCAATATAGATGAAGTAATTGCTAAGTTGCTACTACAAAGACAAGTTATGTTGGTAGAAGCTAATTGGTCGAAATTTATTGATAAGCTAAAGAGTTCCGGGGCTTTGGTTTTTGGCTTTACTAAAATTAACCCAGCATGTAGAAGGATTGAAAATTATGAGGAATGGCAGTATAAGCAACTAAGTAGACTTGGTATTAAATTTACTGATAAAGTTAATAATAAAGAAATATTAAAATTTGATGAGAATGATAAAAGGTCACCAATTTTTTATAAAGGCATAATATTTACTGATTTTTTAAATAAAACTCAGGCACTATATGAGTTTATGCGTATCACAAATATTTTACCTGATAACATTATAATTTTTGAGAATAAAAAAAGTGAATTAAATGATATAGATAATTTTCTAAAGATAGTTGACCTAGATTATTATGGAATAGAATATTTAGCTGTTACAGAATTAAAGGGTACTCCACAGGATAATATAGTGAAGTTGCAACAAGAAGTATTATTAAAAACAGGAAAATGGTTAGAAGATGATGATGCTAAGCAATTGATAAAAAATAACAAATGATGGTTAATTTAATTAGGTCGTTAAAAAGTTTAATTACCGATGCTGGAAGAATTGCTCTAATGACAAGAGATTTAGGGCTAATAGTTTGTTATAAAGATGATAATTCACCTGTAACAAATGCTGATAAAGAAATTAGTGATTTTATATATAATGGTTTAACAAAGTTAACACCAAATATTCCTGTAATTTGTGAAGAGAGAGAGCCAGTTGCTTTAAATAAAGAGCAATTTTGGTTGATTGATCCGATTGATGGGACAAAAAGTTATGTCAAAGGTGAGGATACATATACAGTAAATATTGCCTTGATAAAAAATGGTATGCCTGTTATTGGCTTTATCTATCAACCATCCATACAGAAATTACATTATACAGATGTTAATAATATTTTGCGAGTTGAACAAAATGACGTGGAAGTAAGTTTTGATGCCTTACCTAGAAATCATTATAGTGCTGTTGTTAGCTCACACTGCTCCAATTCAAAGATTAAGAAATTTTTAGAAAAACATTTAATTACCGAAATAGTTAGCATACCAAGCTCAATTAAATTATGTTTAATAGCAGAAGGGAAAGTCGATATTTACCCCAAATTTGGGACAACTATGGAATGGGATATCGCAGCAGGTCATGCACTAATTAAAGCTAATGGTGGAAATGTTGTTGATCTAGATGGCAATGAATTAGTTTATCAAAAGAAGAATTTCCAGAACCCTCATTTCTATGCTTATAGTCGATATTTCCCTATTCTTACTTCATTGTAATATAGAATTAGACTATAATGCTCCATAAATTTAGACCAAAAAAATTAGACCGATCCGTTTTTTATGGGATAAAATAACCAGGATAGCAGCGATTCCAAATATGTCATAGAAGGAAGGTAAGTAAAAGGATATGGAATAAGTTTTTCGTAGAGGAATAGTTAAAAAAGTAGTCAAAGTTGGATAAATTATCTAAGATAATATCAATATAATATTGGTATCAAGTTATGCATTCAAAGAAACATTTAAGTTTTAGTGCAATCAGAAGTATGATTGCAGATAGATTTGCTGGTATAGAAGATAGAAGGGGTGTAAATAGCAGCAATTCCAAATATGACATTATGGATACATAGGGAAATTTTAGCATTGCGATCCACTCAACTTTAAGACGAATAATCTATTTTTCTGTTAAAGATTTGTATGTATTTTCTTGAATTCTATAAATATTTTTATACAAACTTATCATAATTCACGTTATTGTAATCAATTTGGTAAAAACCAACGGTTAGCAATAAATAAGTCTATTGCTCTAGAAAAAGCTTTTGATAGGTCGAATCTATATTGGCGGGACTCTGTAATCTCGTTTGCCAGCTAATATCTCCCATAACATTTCCATTGATTCAAAGAAAAAAAGGTCTACTAAACTTCTTATTCGTTCCCATAACGATCCTAATCTACCAAATTGCTCCCTCATTTCTTGAAATAATTTATCAACTAATTGGTGTATTTGATGAATAGTAAATGCTAACAAAGTAAAATTGTAGAAATTATAACATAGATTCTCAGAACCATGACCGTAATTATGTTCTATATTATAACCATGATTCTTTAAGCTATTAAAGCATTCGTTCTCTATTTTCCAACGTGCTCTTGCTCCGTCTATTATTGTTTTAGCATTATCTGAGGTGATTTCTAGATCAGTAATCCATTTACCATAATACTGACTTTTGTTACTACCATCTTTCTGCGGCACTAGCTCCCATGCCGCTATATAATTTGTTCTTACCTTAGTGCTAGTAAATAATTCAACATCATTAACCCATTCAATTATCAATTTGTTCCTTCTAAGGCTCAATGTCTCTATCTTTGATTTATCTACAGATTGAACATTATCCATTAATGTCTTATGATTATTGGGTTTTACTTTAAAAATATAATTAGCTTTATGATCACGAATTGTTTCTATCACTGGAGTTGTTGCATATAAGGCATCAGCATTGATTATTATCCCTAATTTATCATGATCCTTTCTAAATCTTGTCAAAAATCTCTTGAAAGCATTCGTCTCACAATCCTCTTTCTCATCACCATCTTGTACACGAATTTCCTCAGGCATTACTGGTATTACTTGTCGTAACCCAAATTTTACAATAGCCCCTTGTAATACTTGATGACAATGATATTGGTTATTTTTATGCCCTCTAATTAGGCAACGTTTACAACTCACTTTATCAGAGCTGTAATATTGTGTACCATCAACATTTAATAAGTATTTACCAGGAAATATTTGATATTGTTCTAGATGCTTCCCTCGTTGTAATTTACTAAATAATTCTTTGAAAATAGGTCTAAACGTTACGTCACTATCTACTTGGTCTATTACGTTCCTCATCCCCTGATCGCTAGGAAGCGATTGTACTGTAAACATGCTACGCAGATTATTACGTTGTTCCTTCCTTTCCATACGCCTTTGAAATTCTAGCAAAGATACTGATTGAAAATACATACACGCCAAACCAGATAACATAATATCTGCTATACTATTACTACTATTTACACCCCTTCTATCTTCTATACCAGCAAATCTATCTGCAATCATACTTCTGATTGCACTAAAACTTAAATGTTTCTTTGAATGCATAACTTGATACCAATATTATATTGATATTATCTTAGATAATTTATCCAACTTTGACTACTTTTTTAACTATTCCTCTACGAAAAACTTATTCCATATCCTTTTACTTACCTTCCTTCTATGACATATTTGGAATCGCTGTATATTTTAGATTGGTTTCATTTGGGTATGAAATTTGAGAATATATCGTTACCAAAAAGGCTAAAAGAAGATCTGATGCATATCAAGTGGCATTTATGGAGAGGAGATGTGGAGAAGGCGATGATAAGATTTAAAGAAATATTAGCACTGACAAAAGAAGAACAGCATCATGATAGGATTAAAAAATTATCCCAATATGTTGATAATAATAAAGATAAAATTGTGGATTACTCAACAAGGAAGGATCAAGGGCTGATCTTTACTAGTAATCTTGCTGAATCAACTGTTGAGAGTTTAATCAATCAAAGATGTAAAGGGCAGCAACACATGAGATGGTCTAGAGAGGGGTTAAATCCTATTTTGCAATTAAGATCTATAATCCATAGTAATGATTGGTCTAGCAAATGGAAAACTGCGGTACTAAATGCTGCTTAATAATTCACTATATTACACTTCCTCGCTCCATCGTTCCTAGCACCAAATTCTCCTGAATTAACTATAACTAAAGTAATTCTACAATTTGCTCAAATTGTAATAAATATTCTTGTTCTTTATCAAGATCTTTTAATTTAAAGCTATTACTCATTTGTTCATCATCACCAACAAAAATAACATATTTAGCTTTCTGTAGATTAGCCCGGATCATTCTCTTGGCTATTTTGCCTTTGGCGTCTAAGGTAACAGAAATATTTTTTTGGCGGAATTGATTGGCTAAGATTAAACAATATTCTAAATTATTGTCACTAATAGGAAAGATAAATACTGGTCTGGCTTTAGGTATGTTGTATTCTCTCATTAAAGCAAGCCTTTCGATTCCAGCAGCAAAGCCAATGGCTTTTGTCTCTGACCCGCCCATAATTTTGCTCAACCCATCATATCTTCCACCAGCAAGAATTGTCGACTGACTGCCAAGTTTGCTAGTAGTAAACTCAAAAGTTGTATGGCAATAATAATCAAGCCCCCTTACTAGCCTTGGGTTAATGATATATTTTACATTCAGTAAATCTAAGTATTTTAGTACATCGTCAAAATATTTTGCAGTATCACTATTATAGTATTGAGACATTAACGGGCTATTCGCAACTATTTTTCTATCATTTTCATCTTTTGAATCTAAGATCCGCATCGGATTTTTGACGAGTCGCTTTTGGCTATCTTCTGATAATTCTGACTTATAATCATTGAAATACTCTACCAGCTTTTGTTGGTAGATGGTACGAGTTGCAGCACAACCAATTGAGTTTATTTCTAAAGTTGTATCTTTATCTATTTCTAAAGCCTGAAGAATATCTAAGGCAAGCCTAACTGTTTCAGCATCGTTACTCGAGCCTTCTTCTCCACCAATATACTCAAAGTTTATTTGATGAAATTGCCTTTGTCTACCAGCCTGTGGTCGGTCATAACGAAATACTGGACCGCTTGAAAAGAACTTAATAGGTAATGTTTGTTGCAGGTTATTAGAGATAAAAGCCCTAATAATACCGGCTGTAAACTCAGGTCTAAGAGAAATATTATTATCACTCTTATCAAGGAAATTGTACATTTCCTTGCTTATTACATCAGAAGTCTCTCCAAGTGTACGGTCAAAAACTTTAGTATATTCAATTATCGGCGTACTCATGGCTTGATAACCATAAAGTTCACCAATATGTTTTGCTGTGTTAATTATATAATCGTGAATTATATAATCCGCAGGCAGTAGGTCTTTAGTACCACGTAATGGTTGTAGTGCATTACTCATACAAATTAAACTTGTCGTTTCATAAAGAACAATCTAAGAATATACAGAACAAACATTAGTGCAAACCAATATATTAATAATTGCCCTGCAATCATCAAATTAAAGTTACTATCAAACATTTGTATAGATAGTAAATATAAGCAAGCTATTAAAACAAATGGTATAATGATACATGCAGCAGGACACTTAAATGGTCTTGGAGCATTTGGCATTTTTATTCTAAACAATATGACTATTATAGCAACCACTGTATAATCTATTAACGATCCCATAGATGATAACTGAACAAGAATTTCAGTTGGACAAAATCCCCCTAATAGTGCAGCAAGTCCAGAAAATATTAAGATAGTAATATAAGGACTATCATATTTTGTATGAAGTTTTGCAAAACTTTTTGGCAATAACCCATCTCGAGCAATTACATAAAAAATACGGGATGTAGCGTAAATATTCATCATTAGTACCGTAGTCATACCACATACTGCTCCAGTAGCAACAATGGCAGAACCAACATTACTATTGTTTAAGCTAAGAGAATAGGCAAGTGGTTGGTCATTATTAAGTTGATCAAAAGGGGCTATACCAGTTACTAGTCCAGCTATTATAACATATACTATCGTTGCAATTACTAAGGATCCAATAATACCAATCATTAAATCTCGGTTAGGATTTTTGCATTCTTCAGCTGTAGCAGCTATTGTCCCAAAACCGGTCATAGCAAAAAATAGGATAGATGCCCCAACTAACATATTATTAGCACCAAAAGGTAAAAAGTTTTGCCAATTTGTTGCATCAAAATACGGTGTGGCAAACACAATAAAAGCAAATATAGCTGCCATTTTTATAAATACTAAAATGGCATTTAGTTTTTTACTATCTTTCGTTCCTAAGTACAAAATAAACGAGACAAACACTACAATAAGAAAAGCTGGTAAATTGATTATTCCACCATTGCTAGGCACGGTAGTTAAAATTTTAGGCAAACCTATTCCACCAGCTGACAATATTGCCTGAACATATCCAGACCAAGAAGCTGCAACAGTTCCAGCAGCAAAACCAAGTTCTAATATGATAACACTACCCATTAACCAAGCAAATACCTCACCAAATGCTATATAAGAGTAAGTATAAATACTGCCAGAAGTCGGTAACATGGTAGCAAGCTCTGTATAGGCAAGAGCAACAAAAATACATGTTCCGCCAGCAATAGCATATGATAGCATAACTGCAGGACCAGAATATTTAGCCGCAACTAGACCGGTTATTACAAATACACCCGTACCTATTATAGCCCCAAGACCTAATAATATTAAATCAAATGCTCCTAAGGTTTTAGCGAGACCACTAGTCTTCCCTAGCTCTTTTATTGATTCAAAACTTTTTCTTGTTAAAAAACTCATTAATCTCTCCAATTTTAATAATAGAAAATACTCTTGTCCTTTCCGCCTACTATGTCATATATGGACGAGTGAATTTGTCAACAAAGAAAATAAAAAAATAGAGCCACAAAGGAAGCGGTTATATATTGGAAGTGTAATATAGTGAATTATTAAGCAGCATTTAGTACCGCAGTTTTCCATTTGCTAGACCAATCATTACTATGGATTATAGATCTTAATTGCAAAATAGGATTTAACCCCTCTCTAGACCATCTCATGTGTTGCTGCCCTTTACATCTTTGATTGATTAAACTCTCAACAGTTGATTCAGCAAGATTACTAGTAAAGATCAGCCCTTGATCCTTCCTTGTTGAGTAATCCACAATTTTATCTTTATTATTATCAACATATTGGGATAATTTTTTAATCCTATCATGATGCTGTTCTTCTTTTGTCAGTGCTAATATTTCTTTAAATCTTATCATCGCCTTCTCCACATCTCCTCTCCATAAATGCCACTTGATATGCATCAGATCTTCTTTTAGCCTTTTTGGTAACGATATATTCTCAAATTTCATACCCAAATGAAACCAATCTAAAATATAAGTTATTTTAGCACACAAAGGCTCTAGTGCCTTTGCTATATTCCAGCAATTTGCCGCCCCATCACATAGTGCGGTAATATGTGTTTTTGGGCTTAAGCCTTGTTTCAATGCTGCAATAATAGTAGAACTTATAATTTGTTTTTGACGATCATCCTTAATTGACGCTGCACAATTCTTACTTATAATATAATTCCTGGTATCTTGACTATTTGATTTTATAGATTCTGGTTTGTAAACTACAGCCACCATAGCCTCCATACTACGTTGATCCTCTGTTGTCTTTATATGTCCTCCATCTACATTTAATATTAGTTCAACAGCATCTTCAGTAATGAGCATTTCCTTCTCATCAGCATTGATATCTTCAATAGCATTGCCAACTGATTCTGTAACTTGTTTAATACGATTATGATTATTAATTTGCCGATCTTTACCAGAAAATAATTCAAATAATTTCTCTCCTTCTCTAAAACTATGTGTAGCACCTAGTGTAGCTTGTATTTTTTTTAAATCACCAGAAATTACTCCCTGCAATAACGTGCGGACGGTAGAGTGCGTTTCATATCCGCAATTATGGCATTTAAATCTCTGTATTACAATGTTATGATCAGTGAAAACATCGTGAAAAGTAGATTTATTTACACCAGTCTTATGCATTTTAATTTTACACTTAGGGCAAGTAACTTTTGTTAGTTTATGGATTAATTGAATCTTTTCCTGCAAAACTATATCCTGTACTCCTTGAATTAAAGCAATTTGATTATCCAAACCTATGGAAAAATCTAGACAATTACTTGGTTCGTTAAGCTCGCCATTAAGTACTTCTACTCTTGAAATTGTTGTAGTGGGTTGCTTATGATCATACGATTCATATATTATTCTATATCTTCTTGTTGTCATCCTATTACTCATAGTTGCTAATAATGACATTATTGTATCGCCTTTTTATAACAATGTCAACTCACTATATTACACTTCCAGTCAAACTCAGGTTATTTTATGGATATAGTGAATTAACTTGAATTGGCAACGTTATAAATCCGATTAAAATGGATTGTTTCCGAGGCTTACGCCTCTTCGCTAATAGATAGCACGATGGGTGTTTATTCGGCACTAATTTAGGTTAATATAGGAGTAATTTTTGATATTAAAAATAATGGATGATTAAAAATCGGGATAAATTACAAATCCTATTGTAATTTAACTATAAAGTTATTATAATGTATTGCTTCGTTTATCGAGTTTGCAAGATGTATTTACTATAACATAAATTTACTATAAATGCAATGAATAATAGAATAAGTAATCCATCTACAATAGTAGTTGCAATGTCTGGTGGGGTTGATAGCTCAGTAGTGGCTGCTATGCTTTGTGAACAAGGACATAAAGTCATTGGTATAACACTACAATTATACGATCACGGCATAGCCACCAAGAAAAAGAATGCTTGTTGTGCTGGGCAAGACATTTATGACGCAAAAATGGTGGCGGATATGCTAAATATTCCGCATTATGTACTGGATTACGAGTCTAAATTTAAAGAATCAGTAATTTATAACTTTGCCGATAGTTATATTAGAGGTGAAACACCTTCGCCATGTGTACAATGTAACCAGTCAGTTAAATTTAAGGACTTACTAAAAGTAGCAAAAGATTTAGGAGCTGACTGTCTTGCTACCGGTCATTATGTTCGGAAAGTCGAAGGTATAGATGGAGCAGAATTACATACTGGTATTGATATTGCCAAAGACCAAAGTTATTTTTTGTTTGCAACTACTTTAGAGCAACTAAATTATCTATCTTTTCCTTTGGGAGAATTAAGCAAAGAGCAAACAAGAAATATTGCTACTAGATTTAACTTAGGCGTTGCAGATAAGCCCGATAGCCAAGATATTTGTTTTGTACCAGATGGTGATTATAGGAAGATAATTAGTAATATTCGAACCGATGTTAATGAAAAAGGTAAAATAATCCATGTAGACGGCTTTGAACTTGGGACACATAATGGTATCATCAACTATACTATAGGTCAACGTCGTGGACTTGGAATAGCTTTTCATGAGCCACTTTATGTAGTAAGAATTGACCCTAATACAAAAATTGTCTATGTTGGTCCAGATTCGGCATTAGATTCTACCGAATTTACTATTAAGAATGTTAACTGGCTTGGTAAAGAAATAGTTGTCCAAGAGGAAGTTGAGGTACAAGTTAAGATTCGTTCGACTCGTCCTGCTACCTTTGCCAAGATTAGTAGGATAAGTAGTACAGAAATTAGGGTAAAGTTAATGTCTGCAGAGAAAGCTGTAACTCCTGGTCAGGCTTGTGTTATATATGATAATGCTCGAGTTCTTGGTGGAGGATGGATTACTAGAGAAATTGCATAAATACTTTTATAGTATCCCGATTAGTATTTATCATGGAAGTGCAATATAGTGAGTTGACATTGTTATAAAAAGGCGATACAATAATGTCATTATTAGCAACTATGAGTAATAGGATGACAACAAGAAGATATAGAATAATATATGAATCGTATGATCATAAGCAACCCACTACAACAATTTCAAGAGTAGAAGTACTTAATGGCGAGCTTAACGAACCAAGTAATTGTCTAGATTTTTCCATAGGTTTGGATAATCAAATTGCTTTAATTCAAGGAGTACAGGATATAGTTTTGCAGGAAAAGATTCAATTAATCCATAAACTAACAAAAGTTACTTGCCCTAAGTGTAAAATTAAAATGCATAAGACTGGTGTAAATAAATCTACTTTTCACGATGTTTTCACTGATCATAACATTGTAATACAGAGATTTAAATGCCATAATTGCGGATATGAAACGCACTCTACCGTCCGCACGTTATTGCAGGGAGTAATTTCTGGTGATTTAAAAAAAATACAAGCTACACTAGGTGCTACACATAGTTTTAGAGAAGGAGAGAAATTATTTGAATTATTTTCTGGTAAAGATCGGCAAATTAATAATCATAATCGTATTAAACAAGTTACAGAATCAGTTGGCAATGCTATTGAAGATATCAATGCTGATGAGAAGGAAATGCTCATTACTGAAGATGCTGTTGAACTAATATTAAATGTAGATGGAGGACATATAAAGACAACAGAGGATCAACGTAGTATGGAGGCTATGGTGGCTGTAGTTTACAAACCAGAATCTATAAAATCAAATAGTCAAGATACCAGGAATTATATTATAAGTAAGAATTGTGCAGCGTCAATTAAGGATGATCGTCAAAAACAAATTATAAGTTCTACTATTATTGCAGCATTGAAACAAGGCTTAAGCCCAAAAACACATATTACCGCACTATGTGATGGGGCGGCAAATTGCTGGAATATAGCAAAGGCACTAGAGCCTTTGTGTGCTAAAATAACTTATATTTTAGATTGGTTTCATTTGGGTATGAAATTTGAGAATATATCGTTACCAAAAAGGCTAAAAGAAGATCTGATGCATATCAAGTGGCATTTATGGAGAGGAGATGTGGAGAAGGCGATGATAAGATTTAAAGAAATATTAGCACTGACAAAAGAAGAACAGCATCATGATAGGATTAAAAAATTATCCCAATATGTTGATAATAATAAAGATAAAATTGTGGATTACTCAACAAGGAAGGATCAAGGGCTGATCTTTACTAGTAATCTTGCTGAATCAACTGTTGAGAGTTTAATCAATCAAAGATGTAAAGGGCAGCAACACATGAGATGGTCTAGAGAGGGGTTAAATCCTATTTTGCAATTAAGATCTATAATCCATAGTAATGATTGGTCTAGCAAATGGAAAACTGCGGTACTAAATGCTGCTTAATAATTCACTATATTACACTTCCCTTCTTCTATCACCCCATCTGTTATGGTGGATATCAAGTCACCAGATACATCAGTTTGATATATTTCTTCTAAATGCCCTCGGATCTCGCTGACTGTCATACCGCGACCATAAAGGGATATCACTTTCTCATCAAATCCATTAAATCTCCTCAGCCCTTTTGGTATTAATTGAGGATTATACTCTCCTTCCCGATCTCTTGGTACTTCTACTGTCAGCTTACGACCATCCCCATCAATTACTGTCTTCTCATAGCTACCATTACGACGATTATTATCTACTTTTGCCATCTTGCTATGTTTTGAATATCCTAATTCATGATCCAACTCACTTGCTAATATTTTCTCAACTATTTGCTTCTTTAGCTGTTGAAATAAACCATCTCGACCAAATAACTCCGATGGATCTGCTTTTGATAATAATTCTTCTACTAGCTGATTACTGATGTTTAATGTATCTTTATCTGTATCTAATTTTTTAGCCATAATTCCTCCTTGCTTGCTTAAGTTACTTTTTTTACAGTAATCTCTTACTGCTTTCTTTGCAACTTACACAAACTATAGGACAGACTCTATGACAATGTTATCAAGAGATTTCCTGTCTAAAATGAAAGTGGCACTTCATCGCACGTTCCCTAACACTCCGCCTACATGCTTCATATTACGAGATTGCCAGACTACTTTATAATATTTATCTATTTCCTTTTCTGTTGGTACATATGGTAATTTCTTGTCTTTATGGTTCACCTCAACATTTAATTCTTTCCGCAAGTGCCGAAAAAGCTCACGTAAATAATCATAATTAGGATATTCTGACCTTAAGGATTTAGCTAGTTGCTTAGCTTTTTGACGAACAGGGGTACGTTCAATGTTACTAATCATACTGTTACCATTTGTTTTGGCTGTTCTATGATTTGGACTTTGGACAAAAACCCCTGTTTTTTCACAAAATAGAAAGTTTTATAAAAAACTAGTATTATAAGTTAACTTTTTAAGATTATTATTAATCTATAGTTAATATTTTTACAATTTTAGGTAATTATTTTATATAATAGATAAATTATAAGTTGCTAAATATAGGCTAAATTATTTTGTCCAAAGTCCAATATGATTAGGCGTTGAGTACCAGCAATACTATAATACCCACCATCAGCAATTAGCTTCTTAATCTCTAGTCCCTCAGGTATTAGTTGATCCAAACCTTCAATATCCGAACTCTCATAATCTGTAATTTCAATCGCATGCACATTCATCTCAGGATCAATTGCAATGTGCATTTTCTTCCAGGGCTTATTGTTGCATGGCTTATTATATTTTGTTTCATACCAATGACTGGCTTTACCAAAACTAAGACCGGTACTATCAACTATTAAATCTATTGATTCTCCATTGTTAATTCTTTGGCATAATTTATTACAAAATTGCTTCACCTTTATTGGTACATTAGCAAATAAATCACACAAATGACCAAAACTCGGAACTGCTATATCAAGATTTTTGCTTTTCCAAAGATCCTCAAGATAACCAGTTATTTGCCTTTGTCCCCAGACAAATAAGCGATATAAGGTATAAATAAACTGAACATATGGTGTGAGATATGTAGGTAGCCTTCCAGATTCTCCTTTAATGTATGGCATCTCATTGATAAAGAGAGATTTTATATCTCCCTTAGGAAAATAAAGACTAATCATTCCTCTCTTTCTTAAACTTTGGTTATATTGAGTCCAGTTTATAACTTTATATTTTGGCTTTTCTCTTTTTCTTACTACACCTAGTTTAACTCTTTCTTTATGTGGCATTTTTCCAGCTTCTAAATATTAGATCCTTACAATTATAATTCAAAAAATAAATTCTTGAAATTATTATTTCCTACCCTTCCGAACAAAGCCTGTTATATTAATTTGTCTCACATCCAAAAATCATATACATGATTACATATTTCAGTTGTTCTGCCAAGAACAGATGTAGAATTATTGTTATAATTTAACTCTTCTTGACCATTAAATAATATATTTAAACTTGGTAAAATATCTTCTAATTCCTCATGAGTTATATGTCTTTTACCATATTTTGTCTCCATTTCTGATATTGCACTTTTTACTGTTTTGCTTAATTCATTTATATATCTATTTTTTTCTTGTTCAGGAGATATGTAAGGATTACTAGATAAAGCCTTATTGGTATCAAAAAATTGTCCTATTAATAATGTTAATAATGACAGATTACTAGGTATATCTATAGAATTTATTACAGTTTGTAAATTTCCTTGGTCATGCCCAGGATCATCTATTAAAAGATAATCTGACAAAGATAACTTACTGTTATCTATATTATTATTTTTTGCTTCAGTTGCATGATTTTGTTTCTTGATTTGATTATCAGATGGATGATTATTCAATTGTTTTATTAGTTTATAAATATCATTAAAGGATTTACTCTTGTCAAGAGTAGCAGTATCTGCTTCTGGTAATAATTTAAAACTTAAATTAGATAATTTATTCCAAACCCAACTCCATAATCCATTATTAAATGAAAAACTTGGTTCTAATATAGATGCACTTGATCTTGGTGTATCATGTGTATGACTATTTGCTAATTCATCATTTATATTAATTTGTTGTTCATCTATAGTTAGATATACTGCTTCTTCTGAATATTTCCCATCTTCTTTTAGAGAACGACGAAGGCGTGGATTAGTACTATTACTTAATAGCTCTTCTAATTGATCTTGAGTCTGAGGAATAATATTGATTTTTACAAGATTAGTAAAAAATGATATTGGCATAATAATATTATCAGGGGTAACAATTCCCATTTTTTTTGGTATATCAACAATATTAACTCCATTAATATTTAATGTACCATTAACTATAGATACATTTTGTATATCTGTAGAAAATTCAAGACACTTTTTATTATCAGCCATGGTACTTTTATACCATATAAAATCTTTATTCATTATAGTGTGTTTATTTTCTATTTTAGCACATAATACATTACCATCTTTTATGGAGTATGTTATATTATTAATACTAGGAGTCTTAGTAAGAAAATGATGCTTGATTATATTACCATGAGAGTAAAAGATTAACGTAATTCCATTTTTTAAATACTTAGCAATATAGCTTTGATTTCTGAATGTTGGAATATCATGACTTTTATGTTCAATGATCTCAGTTAAATCCAATTCAGACTGTGCTAATATAATTTTTTGATCATAATGCACATGCTCTATTATAAAAAGCTCATTGTGATTAGGTAAAACAGATAATATATATTCATAGAGTTTTCCATTATGAATAACTAGTTCTAAATTACCAGGTTGCTTATCTAATATTCCTGTTATAGTAATCGTATTATTACCAAAAAACTTAAGTGTATATTTACATCTATATTTTAAAAATGATACATATGATACATTTCCCATTATATTTTGAATTCTAGATAAACCTATCAATGGTCCGTCAAGATTAAATGGTTGTAAAGCGTCACAAGATTCAATTATAAAGTGATTATTAAGCAATTTAGAATATTTTATCGGGGCTTTCTCAGCTCTACAACCTATTATACTCAACTCCATCTTACTGTTTTGGTCTATAATATGCATGTCATTTATTAACTGAATGTCAAAAGAATGATCATGTGCAGCAATTTTTTCTAAAATTATTTTACCCGGGTTGCTATAATCTCTGCCAATAGCATTAATAATATTACAATATTTAACAGATAAAATTAATTCATCAATATACCACCCCATTGGTTGAATTATCAATATAGCAATAGAGTCTTTATACCCAGGAATTATCAATTTTTTCTCAGAATTAAAATATATACCATAGCCACTTGTACCTAAATTTTTACTACTCAACTTTTGTTGCCCTAATGCTAAATCTTGTCTAAGATTACT
Source organism: Rickettsia endosymbiont of Oedothorax gibbosus (assembly GCF_936269705.1). Classification (NCBI taxonomy): domain Bacteria; kingdom Pseudomonadati; phylum Pseudomonadota; class Alphaproteobacteria; order Rickettsiales; family Rickettsiaceae; genus Rickettsia; species Rickettsia endosymbiont of Oedothorax gibbosus. Next base: position 295,808 of record NZ_OW370493.1, on the reverse strand, counting down.
TAAAGTGATAGAAATATTATGTGTATGGTCATATATTTTAAATGGTCCTACTTGTTGTAATGCATTGGCATCAATAATATAATTAGTATTGATGGTAGTATTATGATTATTTATTCTCAGTTGTGTGTTATTTGTCGTACGTATAAAATTTACTGAATTTGGGTAGACAAGATTATATAATACGATCAGTAATGAGTAAGTATAAGGAATATTGGGTTTTAAATGTTCAAAACAGTAATCATTAAGGTCTGTTGTACATTTGTCATATTCGTTTTTTGCAAGATATTCATTATTTACGTGTGAAAAGTAGTTTGTATCAAGATGATTTAATCCGTCAGGATGGAAATATATATTAGTATTACCACTGTGTACCTTAGGATCAAATAACATAATCATGTTATGACGATATGGACCGTTGAGCCACACTGATTGCCTAGTACTACATGGTCCAACATATTCATCATCACTTAAACATTTTGCCCATGTAGTAAGATTGTAGTATATTGCTGACATTCCCCCTTCTATCTTAGCAACTTGGACTAAACCATCAGGATCATCAGTGTCTTCAAGGGTTTGCGAAGCAATTCTATGATACCCTTTGTAAATCCTTTGACCACTAGTAGGATACTGAATATTTTGAAACACATTGTGTTCTTGATAAATTTTGGTAGGTACAAACTTAATATCTCTATTTTTAGGGTTAACGTCAAAAATTTTTTGCTGCCAGCTATCAGGTTTACCACTACTAAAGCTAAATTCTTCTTTTCTAAATCCATAGTATTCACATGTTCGTTTAGGTTCTTCCCAAGATGCCACCCCTATCGCTCCTTTATCAGTCCTTTTTGCGGAACAAACTGAATCTACATTATTCTTGATATAATTTTGTACTTGTTCTGGTATATCTTGAACTGTTATCCATCTTATATCCTGTACATCAGGCAAACATAATATAATCCAAGCAGATGGAAGATTAAGCCTATCTAAAAATTTCAATTGTATTTCAAGCAAATGTCTCTCTTCAAATATTATAGGCAATTCATCTTGAAAAAATCCTAAATTTATTAGAAATGCTTCCCATAATGATGTATCAGGTAAGTGGTATTGATTACGCAATGCTATTGCTCCATACATCAGTTGTTCAGCCATTAATCCTATCCATAAGGGACCAATCTCAAATCCATACATTTCAGCCAACATCAACCCAACAGAAAAATATTGCTCTCCTAATTGATGTTTTATAATGGTAGCTTCTTCTGAATCAGGTGGTAAACTATTTAATTTGTTATGCAATTCTCCTATTGAATATAATGTAACTACTTTAAATATAAGACCTTTAATTGGTAATTTACGAAACAAAGTCTTATCTAAAAACATGTCTCCAGCTATCATCTCTGTAGTTTTTATTAAACCTTCAGGATCCCCAGTATTAAATGAACGAATAATATCTGGTAATAAAAATACTCCTTGTGTTACTGCACCCTGTAATGCATGAAACTTACTATGAGCGTTAGCATGTAAGTCTTTAAAATACTTTAAAGACTTCTCTCTTCTTTCCTTAGGAAGGATGTCCTTATAATTTATACCTTCAAAACTACCAGTTTCAAATTCATGGTTCAATGTCTCCCATGACAACTGAGTAATCGTATCAAGATTTAATACTTCTGATGATTTTAATTGGTTTAATATTTTGTGATTATAATTTTGTAAAAGATTTTTGTTACTCTCTGGTATTAAATCAAGACATTGTGTGTCCAAAGAAAGATCATACTTCTTAATAACATCACCTAATGCTTGTATTTGTTGTGCCGTTAGTGAAGGTAACACTTTATGTAAGATATCTGCTCTAAAAGTAATACCCTCTTTATTTAATTGGAAAAAATCTTGATTTAGTAATTTAATGTCTAGGGCTTTGTTATGTAGAAAAAATAATTCTCTTACTACCTCTGAAGGTATAGATTCAATTGATCCAGCATGTTCTTTATTAAGTAATACCAAATCAGAAACAACATTATCGGGTGTCCAGAACGGAGCTTGTGTTAAATGAGTTATAACATCTTGAGGTAAATTTTTAGATAAAGTAAATATTTTATATTCCGTATTACCACCACTAAGCCATTGGAAAAATTTTGTAGCTAAATTTTTTATATCTAAAAAATTTAAATCCTCTTGTGTTTGAAAAAGTAACTGATAGTTATAATCTTGACTATATAATTGATAATAATTATTATGACTTGATACTAATAATGTTTGTTGACCGTTAGTAAATAAATAAACAGAATCTGCTAAAAGACTAGGATTATTTTTTGTAATTACTAAATCAAATAAGTTATCTTTAGAATACTTACTAAAAAATGTTTGTGCTTCTTGATAGTAGGTCTTTAGCAATTCTTGTTCTCTTGTACTACGATTCACCTCTCCTTCATTAATTATGTCACCAATATTTTTTGCGTAACTAATAACATTATCTAATTTGATATTTTCAGGCATGTTATCTCGATGTTGCATAGAAAAAAGATATGCTAAATTTATATAGGATCGTGAGTTTATTTTTATAGATTCTTGTATATGCTCTTCTAAGGGATCATATAATAACTCTAAATCTTCTTCTTGACATACAGCACGTGTTTTACGCTTTCTAGAAGAGCTAGTAGCACAACTTTTTGCAGATACTTTTAAACCTGCCTTATCTGATACTTGTAGAAATTCATGAGCGAATTTTAAATTGCCATTTACTTGATCAGCATCAACATCAAATCTTGCTTTTTTCTTAGGTATAGGTGACTTATCCTTTTCAGAAGAGCTCACACTATCTCCTTTTCCCTTAATGGATCCTTGATTACCTATTCCACTTGTCCCAGCTACATTTTGTATATTTACTCCTGTACGTGATTTTGATCTCGTAACCATAGCATGAGAACTTACTGACATATCATTAGGATTAGCAACAGAATCTGGATCAGTATTATCTGTAAAATGTGATGGACTCAACAATAAGCTTGTTATATCTTCTCGACTTTCTTGATAGTGTTGTTCTGTATAAGTTTCCAACTGCATATTTGCAATATGATTATACTCTGATTTATACTGTTCACAATTTTCTGAATTTAATTCTGGATACTTTTTTATTCTTAATTTTGCATACTCTATAACTTGCTCAAAACGTGCACTTGTCATGCATAAATTGTTATATATTTTGGATCCAGGAAGATTTACATCACATTCTGCAAGATTATCATATATATAACTCAATTCTACATTGTGTACTTGATTATGATTCACAAGTGAAATAATATCTAATTTCCAATCTTTACCATTAAAGTACAAATGTGCTATATATGCCATATCAGTTGATAACAGCTTGCTAGAATTAATAATTAGATAACGTTGTTCTACTCTATTGTTATCATGTGCAATAAGGTATTGTTTTATTTTGCTAATAAGTTCATCTGTTACAGATCTGTGATTTTGACTATGACGTTGTTCAATGGCAGTTGTACCTAACAGTACTTCTATTTTAGTTCTTGTACTAGTAGCTAGTATTTGCTCAATAGTCTTAGAATTATATTCTATCTTTTTTACGTGATTTCTTGCAGGTGAATTTTCTAAGATTGGATGAGTATCAGACTCTGAAAGAGTCTGATACTCATCAGTACTGGGGAGTTGTGGAAAATTTTGTGGATTTTGTAGATATTTTTCCCATTCATCAAGAAATTGCTGTTTGTCTTTAATTTTAAGATTATCATTAATAAAATCTTTACCAAATTTATCTTTTTCTAGCAGCGTCTTATGCCACTCCAATACTTCTTGCTTTAGCACTTTTATATCTTCCTCCATGCACAAAAAAATATTGTGTTTAGAGCTTTCAATAAGGTTAATTGCCATATTTAGTTCACATCTTATTTCCATAATTATTTTTGGAAGAACTTTTGGGCTGAGATCATCCGGTAAATCAATATTTTGATTAAATTTTTCTATAAAGCTCATTATGGCTGATGTAAAATCATCAAAATTTGATAATTTTTTTTTATTATAATATAATGAACTGAATTGGTGTGTAAGTGCTTTAACTTTACCACCCTCTGCTCCATGTTGCGATGCTCCTTTGTCTTGCTTAAAAACAGCAGCATCTCTCTCATTCCAACTGCTATAAATAAATGGTATCACATAATCTTTTAAAGTATTTTTTAAAGCACCTTCGTATAATTGACTATTACTCAGTTCTATTTTTGCAAACATCCTATCATAATATTGTTTTAGTGCCTGACATTTGTCAAAATCTACTTCATCTAAACGATAGATATGAGATAAATTATCAAAAACTTTATATATGTCGTTTTGTCGCTGTAGATTTAATTTCATGGAAGTGAGAAACTCTGCTACAGGTATAATATGATTATATTGTTTTCCACCATTGCCGCTTCTGTTTAATGTTATAGACTCAATTACTAAAATACCATTATCATGTATCTTGACATCCATTTGTTGTGTTAACAGTTTTGCCTTATTGTTTATCTCTCTTAAAAGCTGTTCTTCTGTTTTTGACTTCACTCTGTTTCTCCTGTTAATTTAATAGTATCCTGATCATTATAATCTTCGATATAAGTATTAGAGGTATTTTTTTTATGTTTTATATCCTCCGACTTAAATATTTTTAACTCTTTTAGATTAACCATCATCCCGATATCGTTAATAATTTTAGAACAATTATCTAAAATTTCTTTATGGGCTTCTGTATAAACACTTGATTCCATTAATCTGATAGCATCAATATCTGATTTATACTGTTCAAAATTTTCTGAATCTATTTCTCGATATTTTTTTATTCTCAACTTTGTATACTCTATAACTTGTTCAAGACGTGCAGTTGTTATACCTAATTCATTATATCTTTTGGATCCAGGAAGATTTACATCAAAGTCTTCAAGGTCATTATATATATAATGAAACTCTCCATTGCGTACTTGGTCATGGTTAACTATAGGTATTATATCTAATTTTAAATCTAAACTTTTATATGAATATGTTAGATATGCCATATCAACCAACTTTTCATCATTAAAGTTTACCACTAGATAATGTTGTATATTTTTATTTTGTTCTGAGACATGAAGCTTTATTTGCTTAATTAATTCATCTCTTGCAGAACTATGTTGTATACCTTGTCCATCTACATAACTTAAAAATACCTCCACATTCTTATTTGTAGATACAGAAAGTATTGTTTCAATGTTATTCTTATTATATTCAATCTTTTTGCTTTTACTTTGTAAGGATACATTATCTTGCTCTATATTATCTAATTTTAAAAACTTTCTTTTAGTCATTTGATTTTCCTTATTTTGATGTTATTTATAGTCACCTTTTTGGTTAAAACTGATCGGAAACAGCAATTCCAAATGGCTTTGTTCGGAAGGGTACAATTTTTCTTAATTTAGACATAATTATCCCATTTTCACAGAAACACAGCTACCAAATGAATTCCACTGATTGATAATATTTGCTATAGTTACTCCTTCTAATTTTTGTGAGTCTGTGTTTTGAGTTAGTAATGATGAACCAATACACCTTTTAATACGAGAAATTTGGGATTCAACCAACGCTCTTTTGCCATAACCATATTTATTTTTTATGAAATGCATAAACACTGCCTTTATCTTTAATATATTGCACTATTTTATCATGCCATGCTGTAGCATTCTGGTCATGAACCACAGCATGCTTCGGTGGTGGAATCACTGGTGTAATGCCTTGGTCGTTTAGGCGTTGAGTACCAGCAATACTATAATACCCACCATCAGCAATTAGCTTCTTAATCTCTAGTCCCTCAGGTATTAGTTGATCCAAACCTTCAATATCCGAACTCTCATAATCTGTAATTTCAATCGCATGCACATTCATCTCAGGATCAATTGCAATGTGCATTTTCTTCCAGGGCTTATTGTTGCATGGCTTATTATATTTTGTTTCATACCAATGACTGGCTTTACCAAAACTAAGACCGGTACTATCAACTATTAAATCTATTGATTCTCCATTGTTAATTCTTTGGCATAATTTATTACAAAATTGCTTCACCTTTATTGGTACATTAGCAAATAAATCACACAAATGACCAAAACTCGGAACTGCTATATCAAGATTTTTGCTTTTCCAAAGATCCTCAAGATAACCAGTTATTTGCCTTTGTCCCCAGACAAATAAGCGATATAAGGTATAAATAAACTGAACATATGGTGTGAGATATGTAGGTAGCCTTCCAGATTCTCCTTTAATGTATGGCATCTCATTGATAAAGAGAGATTTTATATCTCCCTTAGGAAAATAAAGACTAATCATTCCTCTCTTTCTTAAACTTTGGTTATATTGAGTCCAGTTTATAACTTTATATTTTGGCTTTTCTCTTTTTCTTACTACACCTAGTTTAACTCTTTCTTTATGTGGCATTTTTCCAGCTTCTAAATATTAGATCCTTACAATTATAATTCAAAAAATAAATTCTTGAAATTATTATTTCCTACCCTTCCGAACAAAGCCTATCTCAAATACTTCACTTAAAATAACGCAAGAAATTTTTCAAACCATGAGTCAATCATTTATTATTGCATTTTCAGCAATTCATTAATTTTATTAATAGACATACCTGTCATCTTAGCAATTGACTCCACAGAATTGCCATTCTTTAACAGCAGCTTTACCAACTCAGCTTTACCCTCAGCTTTACCCTCAGCTTTACCTATTTGGATGCCTCTAAACTCACCTTCTTCGATATATTTCTGTGCGATAGTTCTCATGATATTACCTTTTTCTTCTTCTGATAAATATTTGGCTAGTACTTGCTCTAATTCTGCTTGCCTCTCCTCAGAAAGCTTTGCGTCAGTGTACCATAAAAACGATTTTATGTAAATATACCCTTTTTCCTTATCTACTAAAATCTCTAGGGAAAATGTTTGTAAAAACTTTTCCCATAATGCAACCATATCACGCTGATGAATGTGCTTCATCACATATTCCATCATCCCTAAATGTTTTTTCTGTACTATCTCATCATTCGACATGCTCTGTAAATCTACTAAGTGATAATCTGACACCATTAATTCTTTAGCTTGTACTGGATCAACAAATAATTCCCATAAATTCATTGGAGCATTATACACTTCTCTGCCATTATACATTATCATGCTGTAGATTAATGGTAGCTTATCTTTATTCTTCTTATGTCGTTCACACAGTAGTAGGGCATATCTCCATAAACGCAGTGCCATCCAATAATCTACTGTTGATTGATGGTCTAACAAAATGTAGATGAAGGCACTATCGTCACTTTTAGTTTTAACAGAGTACACTATATCACTAAATTTCTCTTGCAACGTTTCTTCAATATAACTTTCCTTTTCTATAGTGATACGTCAATTCGGGATAAGGATATTGTGAACATGTAGATTAAAATCAAATTTTGTTGAAGGTTTATTTTTCTTTAATGAGTAAGCAACAAGAGTAGATAATATATGGACAAAGGCATTTATTGGTGATCTATGTCTAGTATGTTCAAGGTTCATTTTATTTTTTAGATAATCAAAAACTGTTTCAATTAAGTTACGCTTTCGAAGTAAGATTTTTTCTTTCAAATCCATTAATTTATTTTCCATATTCTTCTTAATTCCATGAATCATTTTTAAGCCTCTTTCATATAAATTTAAGAACAAATTTTGCTTAATATAACCTTTATCAGCTGCTATAATTCCAGTTAATCTTTTTGTTAACTCCGGTACTGGAACCCTATCATCTACATTGCCTTTGGTCACTTTTAATGCCATAAACTCCCCTTTATTATTGATTATTACATGTAATTTAAAACCATAAAAATACCCCATAGAGGATTTACTATGTTTGGCTAATCCTTTAAAAACTTTATTGCTATAACGCCTTTTATTGTGACAAGCTTTAATCGTTGTAGAGTCAATAAAATAAATACCTGTTTCCTCACCAAACAACAAATGAATCAACATATTTAGCGGTATGAATAATCGTGCCATTAATTCAACAAATCTATTATAACTCAAGGCTTTGGGAAAATCATCCTTATGCATGCACTCTATATAACTTTTATAGAAAAATTTAAAATTCTTAGCATAGGATGTATGAAACATAATTATTATTGTTAACATTTCACTTAGACTCATGCTACAACAGCGATTTCTTTGCTTATTTGATGGTAATAACTTTCTCTGTTCATACTCCAAATAAATTTTACAAAAATCATCTATAAAACTATATAATTCTGTGATATCTTTTTTCATGCCTGTAGTTTGTTTTTTTGTTTAAAAATATAAATACTGCAGGCACTCCTTTTTGACAATCCTTTTATCTATTACTATTTCATCTATATCTTATCCCGAACTGACGTAGTGATCTTTGATAAATCTAACTTTTCTTTAAAATCACTTGGTAAATAATACTCTAAGAATTCTTTGGCAGCTATTTCATTGCTCATGATCCGCTTAAACAGCTTGTCATGCTTAAGTTTTTTTGTCATTTTACTAACTTAGCTTGTTAATTTATTACTGCACCAACATTTGATCGCTTTTCTTTAAGTATCTTATATACAGCAGCACGACTGATACTCATTTTTTTAGCTAAAACCGTGCCGCAAATACCTTGATCATAATATTGTAATAATTGCTTTCTATCAACCCTACGTTTAGCTCCAAATTTTACGCCCTTAACAGTATCTTTAGTACTTTTTCTATTGTGTACTAACTTATCAGTTAGTACACATCAAATAGATATCCAAAAGTAACTTGCATCACTAAACCTACATCCTGTAAATACACTACTTCTAGTAAACAACTCTATACTACAGAGAAGGACCTTCGAACTCCTTTGATATTACTCTTTGCTGGGCAGCAAATTTATCTCTCCCTTGCTGTATATGTTCTCGAGGAAAAAACTCATTATTCTCATGCACCTTTAATGCATAATCTAGTAACTTTAACTGACATGTAAATGATTTCCCGTCTATTATCATCTCTTTGCCTGAGTGAATATCATTTAAATGCTGCTTTAGCCTATCAATTACATGGCTATGATATTGATGCGTTAAACTTTGTAACGCACTAGCACTATGTGTAGAATGCTTAATTGTATTAGTTATCTGTCTAGGTTGCATTGCAGTTCTATCAATATATGATCCTAATTTATTCAACTGTTCAAATACATTGTTTCTCTCATTACGATAAGCATGGTTTATAGATTTTAACAGACTACTGCCATTATAATTATACTCCTTATAATCATGCCCATGTTCCTTACAATTAACGTGTAAACTAGCTAGATATTTCTGCTCGTGTTCTAAGGCTTTAAACGCTTGCTCCGGCGTTTTAGCTCTTTGCTTAGCTTTTACTAATTCTCCAAGCTTAGCAAAAGTATAATATTTATCTCTCACACTTAAGGTGGTCCCCTTTGTCTAGACAAAAATTTAGATAAATAGAAATATAATTCACAAAAATTAAATTGTTGTTTTTATACAATATTTTTTTCAAAATATACACATTCTGGAGTTTTATAATCCAAAGCTTGATGCATCCTTTGTCTATTATAAAAGTCCATATATTCGTTAATTGCTGTCTTTGCCTCCTTTACTGTTGTTAAAATAATCCGATAAATTTTTTCCTGTTTTAATGATCGCCAAAAACGTTCAATAAAAATATTATCTAAGGCTCGTCCCTTACCATCCATACTAATCAAGATATTATGTAGCTTTAGCATACTAATACCAATTGCAATAATTAACACGGTGTGTTTATCCAGTCTCTATACATAATTGATTTTACTAAATCTACATTATGAGCAAATTGATTCCAAGCGTAACAAGCCATAGTGACGATATCTTCATATACACCATAACATTGGTTAGACAAGAAATGATTTTTGATCCATTCCCAAACTTGTTCCATTGCATTAAGTTCCGGTGCATAGGGCGGAAGCGGTATCAAAGTGATATTGCTTGGCACAGTTAGTTTTTTGGCTGTGTGCCAACCTGCATTATCCGTTAGTAAAGCTATATGTCGGTTGCCTTGAATACTGCGAGAAAGCTCTTCTAAGAATTTATTCATTGCCTGTGTGTTTGCATATGGTAAAATTAATGCAAAAGCTTCTCCTGTATCATGGCAAGCAGCTCCATAAATATATGTTGAAATGAATTGCTGTTGCCGAACTTTACGGGGTCTAGTGCCACGCTTAGCCCATATACGAGTTAAGCTACCTTGTTGCCCAACTCGAGTTTCATCCTGAGACCATATATCAACTTTACATCTATCGATATTTTTTGGTAATAATTTTGTTAACATGTCTGGGAAGTTTTTTTATATGTATTTTGAGTCTCTTGATTTGACTTTGGATGCATTGAACGAGAAGTAATCCAGCTAAAACCAAGGCGGTGCATAGTATTGTAGACTGTTTTTAAAGCGCATTTAGCACCATATTCCTCAAGTAACATGATATGTAGCTCCTTTCCAGTTATATACCCACCAGTTTTACTTTCACTGAGCGTATTGATTTTATCAAAAAGAGCAGACTCTTGTATAGTGTTAATCTTCCTAGGGGCGCCGCTTCTTTGTGATTCAAATAATCCTTCAAAACCATGATTCCTAAATCTTCTGAGCCATGATTGCACAGTTTTCCAGTGTGACTTCACTATTTCAGATATGGCTTTTAAAGATTTGCCTAATTGAAGGTGATACATCGCCAATAAACGTATACGATTTCGACCATGCGGCTCATGTTTCATCATTTTTATAAAATCATGACCATGAAAACCTTGTGGTAATATTAACCTAGCCATTTGAGTACCTTTATCAGTTAAAAACCCATTTTACACCACTGCGTTAATTATTGCAATTGGTATAATAAAATTCTCCGAGGTAAATTGTACTCCTTGATCAGTATTAAATATTTTTGGCATACCATATTTTTCTATAGCGTCTTCAAGGGCTGTTACACAAAATTCACTTTCCAAACTAATGGAGATTCGCCAACTTAGAATATAACGACTATACCAGTCAATAATAGCTACTAAATATACGAACCCTTGGCTCAGTCTTATATACGTTATATCTGCACTCCAAACCTGGTTTGGCAATACTATTTCTAATCCTTTTAGTAAATAAGGATATATTTTATGCACTTGATTCCTCTTGCTTAAATTTATTTTAGGATAAACAGCTTCAAGACCCATTATCTTGTAGTAACGTCTAACAGCTTTACGACCTACCGAAAAACCTTGGGCTTGTAAATATTTAGCCATCCGCCGCATACCATAATATGGATGCATAGTATAGGTCTCATCAATTATTGCCATAATCTTGATATCTTGTTCACTAATACCAGTAGGTTGATAGTAATAGGTTGACCTGCTAATATCCAATAACTTACACTGTTGTACAATTGTTAACTTATTATGATTAGGCTCTATCATATTACACCTAACCTTTAATTCCAAACAATGCAGATTTTTTTTTGAGCCAGTCACTAAGGTGGTCCCCTTTGTCTAGACAAAGGGGACCACCTTAAATACTCTGTTCATGTTCATCTCTGTATCATGATCAATTATACCTTTAATCATTGATCCTACTTCTGAAGATGAACAACTTTTTAATTGTGAATAAATACATAATGATTTCTTATCAACATGCCAATAAATCATTACTCCTCGACTTTGATAACGGTGATGCCACTCATTAATAAGATTTTGATCCCAACTACTTATCTTTGTTGAATCGCATGCTACTGATGTTGTTGCTTCTCCCCAAATATCTGGATTACGTATTTTGAGAATATTGTTAATAATTAGACGAATAGAGTTTCTAACATTTGTAGCATTAATATACCTCTTCTTAATATAACGTAAATCGCTGTAATTAACATCACCATTGGCAATACTTATTCTCTTCAATCCTGTATTGCTACCTATACCATATAAACACAATAGAAGTCTTTTTCTAAGGCCTGACGGTTCAATACTACTACTTTTAGCAATAGTTTCCATTTGATGTGTAAAATTGGTAAGTAGATCAGTTTCTTTTAAAATATCAATAAGGTTTATACTTGACCACCTACCTGTAATTTCCTTTTGTAGTGCAATGATGTTATTTGGATCTTTTTGTGCTTCTGATGGGGTAATAGTAATATTCTTCCCAACAGTACTTGTCTTGATTTTAACAAGATTATTATTAGGTATTTTGCTATTTAGATTTTCTAAACCCCTTTCTAAGGTATTTTGTAACTTTGTAATAAACTCCTTATCATCTAAAGGTAGACCAAGTTCTTGATAATATTGTTGCTTTTTTTGTTCAAAATCTTTTGGTATATCTTCTTCAGGATTTCTATATCGATAACTTCTTTTAATCCATATTGCTTTGAAGTTTAAAAAACGCTTCAATTCTTCTAAAACGGCAAGCTCATAGTTATATTTATTAACTTTAATCACATCTTTATCTACTTGAACAACCATTGGATGCCAATTTGTAGGTATTATACCTTCAATAGGCGGCTCCGTTTCATAATACTCTGAGTCTGATTCATTCCAGTACTTATACCAATTGCAATAATTAACACGGTGTGTTTATCCAGTCTCTATACATAATTGATTTTACTAAATCTACATTATGAGCAAATTGATTCCAAGCGTAACAAGCCATAGTGACGATATCTTCATATACACCATAACATTGGTTAGACAAGAAATGATTTTTGATCCATTCCCAAACTTGTTCCATTGCATTAAGTTCCGGTGCATAGGGCGGAAGCGGTATCAAAGTGATATTGCTTGGCACAGTTAGTTTTTTGGCTGTGTGCCAACCTGCATTATCCGTTAGTAAAGCTATATGTCGGTTGCCTTGAATACTGCGAGAAAGCTCTTCTAAGAATTTATTCATTGCCTGTGTGTTTGCATATGGGGGGAGTAGACGTAATAGTCACCTATTACGCCCCTCGTTAGAACCGCATCGTGCCCTATTAAGGCAATGGGCTCAAGATATCATCATTTACACGGTATGCTCACTGAAACATGACATGATATACTTTTACCTTTGGCAAAGGATGGCGTGTAATAAAAAGTCTAAATTGTTCCCAGTTAAATGATTTCTTCTGACTGCGTCTATTTAGCCATTTGAACATTATTTTAACCGCCTTCCATATGAAACCATTTACGGCATCGCAATTGTGCGACACTCCATAATATTGGATATGTCCTCTAAGCTTACTGCAAAAGATTGTCCATATGATAGGTAGTTTGTATTTGTTTCTAATGCCTTTACACCAATCATTAACTTTCTTTAACTTGGTGCTTATCCTTTTTCCACTGCTCTTTAACTTAGGTATTATTCTACCATTCCTAGACTTTCCCAGATAAAAGGTAAATCCTAGAAAATCAAAGGACTCCTGTTTTATGCCTCGAGACAACTGGTTCTTTGAAAATCTGACCAATTTGGTCTTTTCTTCATTAAGTTTAAGTTTGTACTTTTCAAGTCGTTTCACAAGAACTACTTTAATCTTCTTTGCATCCTCTTCATATCTACAGCATATCACTGCATCGTCACAGTAGCGAAATAATTCTACCGTACCACTGCAATGCTGGGTTACTACTTTTTTAATCCATTCATCTAGTACATAGTGAGCAAATATATTCGCAAGTATGGGGCTTACAATACTTCCTGCAATTACCCCTTCTTCTAGGATAGTTAACTCTCCATCAGATAATACTCCCGCCTTAAACATACGGATTAAATACCTAATTAGCCTCTCATCCTGAACCTTCTCCCGTAATATTTCGATCAATATCTTCCTATCCAATGTACCAAAAAAAGTTCGCTAAGTCTAAGTCTATTATGCTCTCAACCTCATTTTCATAAAGATGTTTAGAAAGCTCCCTTACTGCATCATGACATCCAATCCCTGCCCTGAAACCGTAGGAACACTTAAGGAATAATGGCTCATAGATATTTTCAAGTACCTTCTTCATCATCTTTTGGCAAAGCTTATCTTCAAAATTGCTAATCCCTAAAGTCCTATACTTACCCGGGCTTCCTTCCTTTGGTATCTTTACCTCTAGTATATTCCCTGGTTTATATACCATGTTCTTTAGTTTCTTAACCAATTCTCTGATATTTTCTGTAAGGTTTAAGCTATAGCTCGATTTGTCCATACCATCTGTTCCCACCGCTCTATTTACATCAAGCTCTTGGTAACATTTGGTAAGTGCTTCTTCATTAAATAAATGCATGAGATTGTTAAATCTCTTGCCCTTATCCTGTGAGGATAACCATGCTATTCTTTTTAGTTTCGTTTCTGTATTTATTTGATATTCTGTTGTTATCATAACATTTCCCTAAAAAGATCGATTTTACCCAGGATCCTTCGCTCCACAAACTTTCCTCTGCTTCAACACTACTATGATCCATCCGACTTCCTATATCCCCTCTCAGCTCCCTTGGGTTTTACTCTTGTCGGCTGATACTTCAAAAAAAATGGAAGAGAATATAGGATATCCCACGTTCATAGATAAACTTTTATTACATGCCATGCTCTCCGACCCCGGAAACCTAAACCTATATCTGCCTAATTTACGATATAGATAATGTTGCATTCCTTTATCTTAACAAAGTCTGCGATCTCATATAACATTTTTAACGTGGCTCAATCACTACGGCCTGTAATATCTCTGCCTACGCTTAGCATAATTGTTGCCAATTTCTGCCCAAGGCTCGATACTTAGTGTGCTAGGTCAACACTTCTAAGACTGTTCTTTCAACAACTAGTTTATCTACACTTCGTGGCGCACTAAAATTAATGCAAAAGCTTCTCCTGTATCATGGCAAGCAGCTCCATAAATATATGTTGAAATGAATTGCTGTTGCCGAACTTTACGGGGTCTAGTGCCACGCTTAGCCCATATACGAGTTAAGCTACCTTGTTGCCCAACTCGAGTTTCATCCTGAGACCATATATCAACTTTACATCTATCGATATTTTTTGGTAATAATTTTGTTAACATGTCTGGGAAGTTTTTTTATATGTATTTTGAGTCTCTTGATTTGACTTTGGATGCATTGAACGAGAAGTAATCCAGCTAAAACCAAGGCGGTGCATAGTATTGTAGACTGTTTTTAAAGCGCATTTAGCACCATATTCCTCAAGTAACATGATATGTAGCTCCTTTCCAGTTATATACCCACCAGTTTTACTTTCACTGAGCGTATTGATTTTATCAAAAAGAGCAGACTCTTGTATAGTGTTAATCTTCCTAGGGGCGCCGCTTCTTTGTGATTCAAATAATCCTTCAAAACCATGATTCCTAAATCTTCTGAGCCATGATTGCACAGTTTTCCAGTGTGACTTCACTATTTCAGATATGGCTTTTAAAGATTTGCCTAATTGAAGGTGATACATCGCCAATAAACGTATACGATTTCGACCATGCGGCTCATGTTTCATCATTTTTATAAAATCATGACCATGAAAACCTTGTGGTAATATTAACCTAGCCATTTGAGTACCTTTATCAGTTAAAAACCCATTTTACACCACTGCGTTAATTATTGCAATTGGTATTATTAATAAATTCAACAGCTTTTAAAATCGGTTGATAACTAGAGTGATCTTCTTTTAACTGAAAAGTTTGTAGTATTGGTAGTAGTGTGGTTCTACTTCCATACGCATACTTTGAATGAATCTTATTTTGTACCTGTTGTTGATACCATTTACCGCGTTGCTGTAAATCAGTAATTATTGCTTCTAGTTTTTCTTTAGAAACTTCAGGGTAAATCTTATCTTCAATTGTACTTTTAGGATTGTTAATTGATAAAGATGCTAATTTCTCTAGAATATCAAATTTTCCATCAACACGCTTAACCTCCTTTACAATATAGTTATCTACGTATTTTTCAGAACTAGAACGCATACGTTTTATAAGCTTAATTAATGTATCAGCTAAACTATCTAATATTAGCTGCAATCTTATATAACAGAATATTGCCATAGTCGCATATTTTGCCACAGGGCTAAACTCTAAAATATTACTAGGCGATAAATCCATGATACGATCATAATATTTCAGCAGTAATTTTCTATCTACTAAATCTACAATCGATTTGGGCAAAGTAATTTGTTTTAATAAAGCGATCTTATCCAAAGCAAAATTAACATTTTTTAGCCTAACCCCAGGTATATCATTTTTTAACTCTGATAATTCTATAATACCATTCTTTGACTGTTCGCTTTGTTCAAGGATTTGCTCAATCAAATAACAGTTATCTTGACTTAAACTTTTAAATATCTTTTCAAAAAATTTTTGTTCAAATTGATGCTTTGCTGAAGCAACATAACGATCCAACTGTTTTTTCTTGAATAGTACAATTTTATTTTGGTCAAAAAATAACCTAGTCTGCTCCATTAATAATTCATTAGATGGATAATGAGGTAGAATATTATTTGTTAGATATTCTGTAAATATTAAAACATCATTATTATTTGCTTGGCGATATCCCAAATATTTTCTAATATCCTGATGATATCTTTCGGCTGTTCTACCGCTCCAATTAAATTTTGAAAGAATAGACTCTTCAATATCCAACTCTGAAGCAATGGCTGATATTAATTTTAATGATATTACGTCAGTTCGGGATAAGATATAGATGAAATAGTAATAGATAAAAGGATTGTCAAAAAGGAGTGCCTGCAGTATTTATATTTTTAAACAAAAAAACAAACTACAGGCATGAAAAAAGATATCACAGAATTATATAGTTTTATAGATGATTTTTGTAAAATTTATTTGGAGTATGAACAGAGAAAGTTATTACCATCAAATAAGCAAAGAAATCGCTGTTGTAGCATGAGTCTAAGTGAAATGTTAACAATAATAATTATGTTTCATACATCCTATGCTAAGAATTTTAAATTTTTCTATAAAAGTTATATAGAGTGCATGCATAAGGATGATTTTCCCAAAGCCTTGAGTTATAATAGATTTGTTGAATTAATGGCACGATTATTCATACCGCTAAATATGTTGATTCATTTGTTGTTTGGTGAGGAAACAGGTATTTATTTTATTGACTCTACAACGATTAAAGCTTGTCACAATAAAAGGCGTTATAGCAATAAAGTTTTTAAAGGATTAGCCAAACATAGTAAATCCTCTATGGGGTATTTTTATGGTTTTAAATTACATGTAATAATCAATAATAAAGGGGAGTTTATGGCATTAAAAGTGACCAAAGGCAATGTAGATGATAGGGTTCCAGTACCGGAGTTAACAAAAAGATTAACTGGAATTATAGCAGCTGATAAAGGTTATATTAAGCAAAATTTGTTCTTAAATTTATATGAAAGAGGCTTAAAAATGATTCATGGAATTAAGAAGAATATGGAAAATAAATTAATGGATTTGAAAGAAAAAATCTTACTTCGAAAGCGTAACTTAATTGAAACAGTTTTTGATTATCTAAAAAATAAAATGAACCTTGAACATACTAGACATAGATCACCAATAAATGCCTTTGTCCATATATTATCTACTCTTGTTGCTTACTCATTAAAGAAAAATAAACCTTCAACAAAATTTGATTTTAATCTACATGTTCACAAATATCCTTATCCCGAATTGACGTATATTGGTTTTTCTTCTGCTGCAGGGAATTTAATGTGAGACCGAAAATAAATTAACATTACTCCAAAAGCTAGTTGATTGATTTTACCAGTTTTTGTGTTGCATAGATTAAAATCTTCTAATGATAGTAAATTTGACATATATTATTTTGTATATTCCTAGAATACCTAATGTCGGTACTATTTACGAACAATACTACCTATAATTAAATATTATGAGCTATATCTTTTAATATAAATATCAAAAAGTGTCAACAATATTCTTTTAGGAACTTAAAAAGTTAGAACTTTGCATTAAATGTGGCGGCTCATCGCAGCTACCTTAACACTGGTCCGATAAAAAATATCCGGTAATTTCTGATATTTGGCAACGTAATTGGTCTGGGATAATACCGTTTTTTGCCTTTCCTGAAGAGAACAGAAAGGTAATTTATACTACTAACACTATAGAATCTGTAAATCGTCAAATTAGAAAAATTATCAAAAATAAGGGGGTGTTTCCAGATGATAAGTCAATTCAAAAAATAATATTTTTATCCCTACAAAATGCAGCCAAAAAATGGACCATGCCTATTAAAGATTGGTCTTTAGCTTTAAATCAATTTGAAATACTTTGTGGAGATTTTAAATATGATTTATTGGAAAATAAAAAATGAACTTTGTGAGTAGACCTAACCAATTGCTTGGTTAAGCCCCTCCTCAGAACCGGACATGCAGAGCTACCGCATCCGGCTCCCGAAAGGTAAGATAGGCTTGTACCCTATTTTTTTTTGTTGGTTTTAGAACATTGAAATGGTCTTCCACTTATTTGGAAAGTCGACCCTTTTGAGTATTTCAGCTAATCTTTGCCAATTCATCTTACGCTTCCCACCCATTCTATTAAACCACCCATATATTGCTCGCCTAGTTTGGTGAATAAATGAACTTACTCGTCTTTGATTATCTGATATACCATGATAATTGATCCACCCCTTTGTAGCTCTAATGACTTGCAATAATATCTGTTCTTTGCCCCTCTCATTAAGGTGACTTCGTAGATATTCTCTTAGCCCTTTAAGCTTCTCGGTAAATCGATCTTTCCTTGTGGTATATTTTAATCTCCATATGTTACCAAACCTTGATTTACCCCAATAGCAAGTAAAGCCAAGAAAATTATAACTCTTGATCTTCTTACCTTGCTTAGCTAAGTCCTCAGCATGGTATCTACCGGACTGAATCATCTGCGATTTAGCTTCATTGATGTTCAAGCCATACTTGTTTAATCTTTTGGGCAAAACCTCATAAAACTTCCTCGCGTCTTCTTCATTCTCAAAGACGAACACCATATCGTCACAATACCTCACCATTCCAGTTTGCCCTCTTATGTTTTCCTTGCTGATTTTAGCAAACCAACAGTCAATAACATAATGTAGGAAGACATTTGCCAAAATTGGTGATGTTTTAGACCCTTGGCGGCATCCTTCCTTGTTAGTAACTGTAATGCCGTTTTCTATAATTGGTGTTTCCATCAGTTTCATAACTAGTCTTAGGAATCTTTTGTCAGATATTCTCTTTCTTAGGAATCCCATCAACTCAGAATGTTTGATTGAATTGAAGCACTTAGTTATATCAATTTCAACTACAGCTCCTTTATTGAAGTTATACGTAAGTCTATTCAACTCCTTAAGTGCATCATGGGCGTTTAATTTAGGTCGAAACCCGTAAGAACATTTTAAGAATATTGGCTCGAACACTGAGTTTAATATCTTGCTTACTGCCGACTCGATTATCTTGTCTTCAAAGCATGATATTACCAAAGGTCTTTTGCCTCCATCTTCTTTTGGAATCAATGTAATTCGTGCAGGTTTAGCTTGATATTGCCCCTTGCGAATTTTAGTAAGGAGCGAGAGCAAATTTGCTTCCAACTTCTTACCATAAACCGCTTTGGTTATACCATCTATTCCTACAGCTTTCTTGCTATCAAGTTCCTTATATTGTTCTTCTAACATCTTTAAATCAATAATATGTCCAAGATTATTAAACTTTATGTCTTGATTTTGTGATGATAGCAACTTTATACGCTCAAGTTTCGTTGACCATGTATTTCCGTCTATGCTGTGTACGGTCATTGTTTCCCTCTTACGTTCTTACCTTTCTGTCAGCCCTTCGCTCCACTCCCATTACGAAGCTTCATCACTACTACAACTGACTCAGCCATCCTTAACACCATCTCCAAAGCCTTATGTTTCGGCACTTGTACTTTGAATACTTACTTAACTCAGTAAGAGTTATAAGGACTTCTCAAGTTGTGTCATTAATCTCTACAAACTCGCTGACGCCTGAGACCCCGATGGTTGAAAACTTTCGGATTTTCGCTAGTTTGACCTCTAGTTTTCTCTTGTCTACTGCGTTGTGTAGCACATCGACTTCCACTACCAATATCATTTCAGGGCTATCACGTTCACCATTTGGTTTCGGCTCGGATGTTTCGCTGTCTACGCTTTACTACTGTCGTTACCTTCAGCAGCACAAGACTCGCTATATGGTGGAGCTAGCTACTCCTTCCATAACAGGACTTTCACCCGTAAGATTAATGCACCTTATCTTGACGCACACACAAATTAAATGATTGACTCTTGAAAAATTATTAGTGATAACTGCTATTGCTTCAGCTTTAATAGTCAAAAATGGAATAATACAAAATGCCTTAAATCCCATCCGAATAAAACGGTACAAAACCATTGAAAGACAATTGTTTTCATTATTTACCTATGGCTTTGATCATATCAAAAATGCTTTTTATCAATCTACAACAGCCATAACGCAGCTAATATCCACATTATTAATACCTCCCAAACAAAAACTTTTTTCTATCCTAATACCATCTTTACAAAAATTGTAGGGTACTATGGGCTGTTACACAAAATTCACTTTCCAAACTAATGGAGATTCGCCAACTTAGAATATAACGACTATACCAGTCAATAATAGCTACTAAATATACGAACCCTTGGCTCAGTCTTATATACGTTATATCTGCACTCCAAACCTGGTTTGGCAATACTATTTCTAATCCTTTTAGTAAATAAGGATATATTTTATGCACTTGATTCCTCTTGCTTAAATTTATTTTAGGATAAACAGCTTCAAGACCCATTATCTTGTAGTAACGTCTAACAGCTTTACGACCTACCGAAAAACCTTGGGCTTGTAAATATTTAGCCATCCGCCGCATACCATAATATGGATGCATAGTATAGGTCTCATCAATTATTGCCATAATCTTGATATCTTGTTCACTAATACCAGTAGGTTGATAGTAATAGGTTGACCTGCTAATATCCAATAACTTACACTGTTGTACAATTGTTAACTTATTATGATTAGGCTCTATCATATTACACCTAACCTTTAATTCCAAACAATGCAGATTTTTTTTTGAGCCAGTCACACTCAACGCTTAACTGACCAATTTGCTCATATAGATTCTTGATTAACCCCTGCTGATTTGGATCAGCACTCTGTGTTTTATTCTTAAAACCTTGTACTAACAACTCAAGACCTTGTTTTTTCCAGTTACTTATCTGTGTTGCATGAACACCATACTTACTGGTTATCTGGGCTATTGTTAGCTCTCCCTTAATTGCTTCTATGACAATTTTGGCTTTCTCCTCAGCACTATATTGCCTTACTTGTTTTTTCATCTCTAGCTCTCCTTGTTTGCTAAAGAATTCTATCTCATTTTTCTTATTTTTCTGTCCAAAATATTGGAACCATTATACTAACAGCAATATCTGTTAATTCATACTCTATTTCTGCTATACCTAAATACTTAGCAAGGGGAACATAGATTCTGAGCGTTTCACTAGCTTTCTTTTTTTGCTTTATTTGTGGCATGTGTCGTATTGTACGCAAGTTATGTAATCTATCTATTAACTTAATAAGAATTGCTTCTTTAGATTGTTTACCACAGATAAGCTTCAATACTATTTCCTCTTCTGTTAACTGATATGTATTAATTGAATCATTGAGTTTTGTAACCTTACTTACTAGTTGAGAAATATTGTGATTAAAGAGAAAGGTAATTTTTTCTAAAGAAAATTCAGTGTCTTCTACAATATCGTGTAATAACGCAGCTATTATTAATTCCGAATTTAGTGACCAGTCTAACATCATGTACGCGACTTCAATTGGATGAGAGTAATACGGTTCTCCTGATTTTCTTTTTTGCACACCATGATATTTTTTAGCATAGTAGATAGCTTGTGTTATTTTAACAATATCTAGTGTATTATTTGCTTTTACATTTAATAACGAGATTTTACTTAACAATCTATCCGAGTAGCAACAAGGGTCAAGTTTTGATTGATAATTATTAATATCCTGCATAAAACTAATTTTTATTGTATTAATGATATATTAATACAATAAGGACTTAAGCAAAAGTACTATTTTCAGTGATATGATGCAAAATATAACAATTATATAAATTTATAAAAACCTTGATCTTATTGGGTATTTAGAACAGTTTTAACCGGTAGCGACAATCTAGACAGCTGACTCCCTAATGGACAGTTGTATAACAGGGATACGCCTATTATTTAGAACGTAAATTATAAAATTAAGACATAATAGTCATAATGTTTCGAATAGCAAATACGTCATAATCAACTGAACGTAATGGATCAAGCTGAAGCTGAAAGAGAATTAAAACATCTATATCTATTTTGAAACTCTGTTGCTTGTTGCTAAGTTATTCATATAATAGACTTCCTGCATAAGTCAAAAATAGTTGAGGGGTTTTTAGAAGAAACGAAGCCAAGCACCGCAGAGTACAAAGACGTATGTGAGGAGCGGAGGCAAGTTTCGATGACAGAATCACCAACTAGATTGACTTATGCAGGAAGTCTAATGAAATATCCTATCTAAAGTAAATCTTTAGGTTTTTGAGGAAGTCCTGACAATAAAAATACATTGTAATGTAAATGCATGGCAATAATAAAATTATATCACTTAAACGATTGGAATAAAATAAAATCATACGGTTGGCAAGCTATCTATGATAAAGATTTAGTAGCCCTAAAATCTCCTTATAATTTACATAGATGCAACTTATGTTGGAACGTGCATTCTGAAACTATGTTACAAAAAATAATAACATTTTATCAAGATATACCATTCTTTTTATACAATACACATGACATTAACTCTAATTATTTACAACCAGAAGGTAATATTTTAGCAATGAAATTTGAAATGCATAATTTAAAACAAATAGAGTGTTATAATATAATGATCATTGTTACTCAAAACATACATTTGTGGTCTAAAGTGCTTGCAAGTGCAATTGATAAAGAACATAAAGCAATATTTTTATTTGTAAAAGCATTGTCAAAATTACAAAACTATAGGTTTTTGTTACTATATTGGCAAAATATTCCCGTGGCTACTTCTATGTTAAGCATTTACGATAATAATGCCATTATGTCTTTTGTTTCAGTAAGGAAACAATTTAGAACACAAGGTTTTGGGAAAACTATTATATTAAAGACAATTAGCTTAGCACACGATATTGGTATAAAAACTATTTATCTATACTCAGCAGATAGAATTAGTCATATATATAAAAAGATTGGCTTTACCTTGATAGACACTTTGTATCTTTATAGAAGCGTAAGCATCTTGTAAAGACTTAGCTTTACCCACAAGATAATTTTAGAGATAATAAAAATACATAATTAACTATCCCAAATGCTAAGCCACCGCTTTCAGCGGTGGAATCATAGTGTTTGACATATACTAAAGATATCCCTAAATGATTTTGCCGCTCAAAGCAGAATCAAGAAGGATAATGTATATGCCAAACTATAATAGTTTAAACCACTGTACATTTGTGGGTTTTATTAAAGGTAAAAGTTCTATATGGGTAGCACAAAATATAGCAAATAAACAGCAAAATTTTGTTGGTCATAAATTTTGGGCAAGAGGATATTTTGTGAGTACCGTAGGAGCGAATGAAGAGGTAGTACGTAAATACGTTCAAAACCAAGAATCTGAGGATAAAAGAGCTGATCAACTTAACCTGTTTTACAGGTCAAAATAAGTAATATTAACCCGCTTTGAGCGGTTCTATAACAAACTCCCACTTCTAGGGAGTAATTGGCTTTATAAGGACCAGTGTTAAGAACAAGCTCTTTTGCCGCCACTTACAGTTCCTAAAAAAATAATGTTTACACTTTTTTATTGTTAGAGCAAAAAATATATTGCAAAATAATTGTAATATGAATAAAATCGAGTAAATCAATACCGACACTGTGATTTCTAGGAACAGATAAAAATGCAATATAATTTATCATTAGAGGATTTAAATTTATGCAAGAAAAAGAAAGGTCAATCAAATCAGTTAACTTTTGCAATAATGTTAGTGTATTTCAAAAAATACATACAATTTCCCTCTAATAAAGCTAACACAGTTTCGATGCAATTATTGTTACAGGTTGCCAAACATTTAGATATTGATCCAACACAAATTATTACATTTGACTGGGATACACGTACTGGAGAAAGGTATCGTCAGGATATCAGACAGTATTTAGGATATCGTGTAGCAAATGCCAAGGATATTACATTAATAATGAATTATCTTGTAGATGACTTGATACCGCGTCATTTCTCAGATTCAGTGCTACTTGAACAAATACGTACATATTTCATCAAAGATAGAATAGAAATTGTTAATACCAAACAATTAGAAAATTACATTTCGTTAGCTAAACAAAAATTTGAACAACAATTTTTTAGAAAAATATTTGATAATTTAAGTCAAGGAAATCTTCTTTTAATAGATCGCATTCTTAGTAAAAATAGTGATGAGGATAATAACATTATAGAATTATCAGAACTTAAAAAAGATATCTCTGGAGCTAAAATTAAGAATATTCAATGTGCCATAAATAAAATCAATTTACTAGGTCAAATCAAATTATCTGACTGCATAATAGAGTCAGTAGACAGAAAATTATTATTAAAATATTATGAACGTGTGATGGTTTTTGCACCTAGCAATATTCTAGATTTTGCCCCGACTATAAAATATGCCACCATGGCAATATTCTGTAGTGTAAGACTGGAGCTATTGTTGGATGCCTTAATAGATACCATGATTAAACTAATTAAAAAGATGCGAGCCGGAGCAGAGAAGCATGTAGACCGTCATATTCTTCAGGAAGTTAAGCGTGTTGACGGAAAGTTTGATATTCTAGAAAAGTTGGCTATACTAAATGCAAAAAATCCTAAAAGCATTATTGAGGACAAAGTTTATCCGGTAGTGCCTCAGGAGAAGCTGGAAGAAGTAATTGAAGATCTACAACATCGTGGTAGTAAGTGGTATCAGGCTCAGGTGCGAGAAAAAATGCATACCACCTATGCTTATGGCAATAGAGGTAGTCTACTTGCGATAATAAGAATATTACAAATTTCTGAAGATCATATTGATTATCAACCTATCTTAAAGGCAATTCGTTTTATCAACCAATACTGGAATGAATCAGATTTAGCTTACTATATTAATATCCCACCAATCAATAGAGCTATCCCACAGAACTGGTATAGCATGATCTTTAAAATAGAAAAAGGTCAATTGCGAATAAATAAATATAATTATGAACTAGCCATATTAGAACAGATTAAAGAACTTCTTGGTTT
Source organism: Rickettsia endosymbiont of Oedothorax gibbosus (assembly GCF_936269705.1). Taxonomy (NCBI): domain Bacteria; kingdom Pseudomonadati; phylum Pseudomonadota; class Alphaproteobacteria; order Rickettsiales; family Rickettsiaceae; genus Rickettsia; species Rickettsia endosymbiont of Oedothorax gibbosus. The sequence continues at coordinate 270,461 of NZ_OW370493.1, read as the reverse complement.
TAAAGCTATTTGGGTTAATAAAAGTTACCGTTATAGAGATCCGAATAAGGACTTACCGAAGGACTTTATTGAGAAACGAGAATCATATTATGAGTTACTTGGGTTACCGCTAAAATTCGAGGAGTTCGTAGAAAAATTAAAGACTTCACTTACTAACAGCTTAGATGCATTAAATGCAAATATTCCTAATAATCAGTTTGTAAAGATCCAACAAAGTAAAGTTGGTAACAATATAAAGCTTACTCCCTTAGACTCACAGGATGAACCTGATAATATTATTAAGTTACAGCAAGAAATCAATAATAAGTGGTCAAGTATACACTTAATTGATATTTTAAAAGAGTGCGATCTAAGAATCAATTTTACTAAGGAACTTGAAACTGTTGGTAAAAGCAGCAATATCAATAGTTCTGATCTACAAAGAAGACTATTACTATGTATATTTGGCATTGGTAGCAACACCGGATTAAAAAGAATCAGCATTGCTAATGATAATGTTAATTATAGTGATTTACGTTATGTAAAAAAACGCCATATTAATGCTACAAACATTAGAAATGCTATTCGTACAATGGTTAATAACGTTTTAAAAACACGAAATCCTGATGTTTGGGGAGAGGCTACTACAACAGTGACCTGTGACTCAACTCATCTGTTTGCTTGGGATCAAAATCTAATGAGCGAATGGCATTTTCGTTATGGTAAGAAAGGAGTAATGATTTATTGGCATGTTGACAAGAAATCATTATGTATTTACTCGCAGTTAAAGGATTGCACCTCATCAGAGGTAGGTAGCATGATAAAAGGCATTATTGACCATGATACGGACATGGACATGAATCGTGTATTTGTCGATACCCATGGACAAAGTGTAATAGGTTTTGCCGTGAGTTATTTACTAGATTTCTCCTTATGCCCGAGACTAAAGGCAATCAATAAGCAAAAATTGTATTACGTTGATTCTAGAGATAGAAATAAATATAAAAATATTTCAGAGATCCTAAAGGGAAGTATAAATTGGGAGTTATTAGAAGATAATTACGATGAGACTGTCAAACATATGGTTGCCCTAAAACTAGGAATAGTTACACCATCCGTATTAATCAAAAGATTTAGTAATAATAATTACGCTCATCCGGTATATAAGGCACTGGTAGAACTAGGCAAAGCCAATAAAACCATATTTTTGTGTAAATATTTATCCTCGGAAGAATTACGTATTGAAGTTAATGAAGGACTAAATATTGTTGAACGCCTTAATAATGTAATGGATTTTATTTTTTACGGTAAACTAGGTCACATTGCAACGAACAATATTGAAGATCAGGAATTATCGGTATTATGTTTACATCTGTTGCAGGTATGTATGGTTTATATCAATACCTTGATTATTCAACAAATATTATCACAGCCACATTGGCAGAACAGGTTTATGCCTGAAGACTATAGAGCATTAACACCGTTATTCTCAGGTCATATAAATCCTTATGGTCTTTTTCCGTTAGATTTTAATAAACGCTTGTTAATCGGGATAACTATTTAATTGCTTATTATGATATTAGAACGTACGCCAGTTAGAGAAAAAGCTAAATATTTTTGCAAACATCTGAAAAAAGAAAAGCCTGATTATAATTACTTAAGAGAATTATTCAGGCATATAAGAAAAAATCTTGATGTAGAAGTAAAGAGTGGTAAGGAAAGGAAGTTGCCGTATGTGCCTACGGAAGAGGAAATAAATAAATATTACAACACGGTATGGAAATCTAGAAATATGAAGCATATAGTAATGATTAAAACATTGCTTTATACCGGGGTGAGAGTTTCTGAGTTAGTAAATATAAAAATATCTGACATAGATTTAGATAATTGTCAGATAAAAGTTGTGCAAGGTAAGGGAAAGAAGGACAGAATAGTTCCGTTTCCTGATAGTTTTAAGGAAATATTAGCTGTTCATCTAGAAAATATGAAAAGAAATGATTCAAAATATTTATTTGAATCAAGTTTGAAGATGGCATATTCTGATCGAGGCATTAGAAAAATATTAATGAACTATACAAAAGAAGCGGGTATTGAGCATTCAATATCTCCTCATACATTAAGACATTTTCTTTTTACTTGGATGAAGAAAAAAGGCGTAGATGACGCATTAATTCAGCCATATTCAGGACATGAGAGTCGTCAATCATTGGAGATGTATTCAAAATTATCACTCGGAGATTGCCAATCTGAGTATGAAAAAAGGATTAAAGATTTTCCAATTTAATTCTAAGTGGCGGCAAAAGAGCTTGTTCTTAACACTAGTCCATTTACAGCAAGTGCTAAATATACTGCTTTATTTATTACTATGTGATTGTCTCTAGATTTTACATAGATACAGTCCAAGTATAATATTGGATACACCCTATCTAAACAACGATTTTGCCACCTAGTTACTTCTTCTATTACCCCATCTGTTATGGTGGATATCAAGTCACCAGATACATCAGTTTGATATATTTCTTCTAAATGCCCTCGGATCTCGCTGACTGTCATACCGCGACCATAAAGGGATATCACTTTCTCATCAAATCCATTAAATCTCCTCAGCCCTTTTGGTATTAATTGAGGATTATACTCTCCTTCCCGATCTCTTGGTACTTCTACTGTCAGCTTACGACCATCCCCATCAATTACTGTCTTCTCATAGCTACCATTACGACGATTATTATCTACTTTTGCCATCTTGCTATGTTTTGAATATCCTAATTCATGATCCAACTCACTTGCTAATATTTTCTCAACTATTTGCTTCTTTAGCTGTTGAAATAAACCATCTCGACCAAATAACTCCGATGGATCTGCTTTTGATAATAATTCTTCTACTAGCTGATTACTGATGTTTAATGTATCTTTATCTGTATCTAATTTTTTAGCCATAATTCCTCCTTGCTTGCTTAAGTTACTTTTTTTACAGTAATCTCTTACTGCTTTCTTTGCAACTTACACAAACTATAGGACAGACTCGTTATGAATTTTCAAACTAACGTATTTAGCTGGACTGCTTGCCTATGTTTTTAAGCCTAATAAAATTTCTGTAGCTTTTGGAAAATTAAACAATCTCAACCTTCCTCTTACATCAAACTGAGGTTAGTTACTATATATCTTGGATTCTCACCAAGGCTAGTTACTTCTGATTTACCAACTATCTTACGATGACGACTCCAGCTATCAGCTTTATATTTAAATTCACTAAAAAAGCGTTGCTTCTCTTTGCTAATTGTGAAGGCTTCGTTAGATTGTTGCATCAATGGCTCAAGCAGCTTGTTGAGTCTAGTATTTTGGGCTATTCCGACTATATATTTTACATTATTTTCATCACACCAATCCAGCATCTGATGACGACAAAATCCACCATCACCACGAAAAATAATCTCTACTTCAGGCCACGATTGACAAAAACGCTTGACTAATAGAGATAATATTGCCCAGCTATGCTTTGCTTGTTCTAGCTTTGAGCTGCGAAGATTGCTTACTAACAGCTTTTTTCCACAAAAAACATATAAAGGTAGAAAGCAATTATGACGATAATATCCATGATAAAACTTCCCCTCTTGATTGCCATAAATTTCATCATCAGTGGCATCAAAATCAAGTATTAATTGTTTCGGCACGGTTTTATGAGATTCGACAAACTTGTCAATCATCACCTTATGAGCTTTAAGAGCAAATCCACGATCTGCTTTATTTTCTAAACGGCATAAAGTAGAGCTACTAGCCATATCGTCCAGTGTGTCTATACTTGTTTGCAAAGCTGGACATTTTCTTAAATTATCGTGATCATTTAAATCTTCATAACCAAGAGCAATACCATAAATACGCTGTTTGAGCATTGTTAAAATAGTATGAGTAATTTTATCAGAATCTCGCTTATCAGGAAAAATCTTAGCCAGTTCATTAGTTAGACCAAGTCTTTTATCTGCTTCTCTTAGCAATAATACACCTCCATCGCTACTAATATTACCTCCTGTGAAATTTATTTCTATTTGACGATTTTTTACTTTCGATTGGTAAATTAATCCTGTACAATTTGTCATGGCAAAACCCTCTATGTAATCTTCTTTTAACACTGATATTATATAGTATTACAAGGGTTTTGTCTCTATTCTTTCATGCAATATTCAGGCTAAAAAGAGTCGAAATCTAGTAATTTAAATTTTGTTCACAGAGCCTAGGACTCCAATGATAAATTGGTCTAATCTTAATATCGTGTTTACTAAAACATATCGGTAGCATATTTAAAACTAATTGTTGGTTAGTATATCTACTAAAATATTATATGTTAATAATAAAAATATATAGAGGCACAACAAACGCCCTCTAATTAACAAAACCCTTTTTCTCCTGCTTTTTCTATACACTTATCTTTAACTATTTTCCGAAGTCAGGACAACGTTGCTAAGAACGACAATTTAAGATTACTTCATTGTCACTAAAATGCCTCCTCTTAATAACGTTAAACTTCTGAAAGTTTTTTTGCCTCATCAGCCGATATTAAAGCTTCAATAAATTCATCTAACTGCCCGTTTTTTACGACATCTTCTATTTTGTAGAGAGTTAGGTTAATTCTATGATCAGATACTCTACCTTGCGGAAAGTTATAGGTACGAATTCTTTCCGATCTATCACCAGAACCAACTTGACCTTTGCGTACTTCGGCTCTCTCCATATCTTTTTTATATCGTTCTGCTTCATATACCCTAGAACGAAGAATTTTCATAGCCTTAGCTTTATTTTTATGCTGTGATTTTTCATCTTGTAAGGCAACGACAATACCAGTTGGTAAATGGGTAATTCTTACCGCTGATTCTGTGGTATTGACATGTTGTCCACCTGCTCCCGATGCTCGATATGTGTCAATTCGTAAATCTTTGTCATCGATCTTAACGTCTACATCTTCTGCTTCAGGCAAGACAGCAACGGTAGCTGCCGAAGTATGGATCCTACCACTTGACTCAGTTTCAGGAACCCTCTGTACTCGGTGGACGCCTGATTCGAATTTAAGTTTAGAGAATACATCGCGTCCTTGAATTAGGGCTGATGCTTCTTTATATCCGCCAATACCAGTATCTGAGATTGATAATATTTCAAAACGCCAGCTCTTTAATTCGGCGTATCTGTGATACATATTAAATAAAGTTGCTGCAAATAATGCCGCTTCTTCTCCACCGCTACCAGCTCTTACCTCAATAATAGCATTTTTTGTATCAGATTCATCTTTTGGTAACAAAGAAAGTTTTACCGCCCTTTCTAGTTTAGGCATCAGAGCTTCTAAACGATGTATTTCATCATATATCATCGACTGCGTATCATGGTCTAAATTTGGCTCTTGTGCCATTTCTTTGATATCGCGTAACTCGGATGTAGAATTATTATATTCATTAATTGTTTGAACAATTGGCTCTAGCCCAGCATATTCCTTCGATGCTTTGATAAATTCTTCTCCGACTATACCAGTGCTTAATTTTTTTGATATTTCTTCATATTTGTTTAAGATTTTTACTAGATTATCAGAAAAGCTCATAATTTATTCTATGATTTAAGTTTTAAGTTGTGATGAAGATAAGATGCAAATCAGAAATTATATAAGCATCAATGCAGGGCTTTCTATAAATTTTTTGAATGAAGCTAAAAATTTGGCTCCAACAGCACCATCAACAACTCTGTGATCAGAAGAAAGGCTAACATCCATCATAGTAGCAACTTTTATCTGATCATTGTCAACTATTGGACGTTTTGAGCTTGCTCCTATTGCTAGGATACAGCTTTGTGGTGGATTTATTATAGCATTAAAGCTCTTAACACCGTACATACCTAGGTTAGAGACGGAAAACCCGCCCCCTTGAAATTCTTCAGGAGTTAATTTATTATCCCGGGCTTTTTTTATAAGAGTTTGTAATTCGCGGGATAATGTCACCAAATCTTTTTGATCGGCATTTCTGACGATAGGTGTTATAAGACCGTTATCGATTGCTACAGCAACTGATACATCGACGTTGTTATAATATCGAATAGCAGATTCATCCCAACTGGCATTTGCTTCCGGTACAATTTTTAGAGCTTTGGCTACTGCTAAAATAACAAAATCATTGACAGAAATTTTAATATTACTCTCTTCTATCAGCGATTTATTGATATCTTCTCTAATATCAAGCAACTTATCCATATTACATTCTATTGATAGATAGAAATGTGGGATGGTTTGTTTAGATTCAAGCAAACGTTTAGCGATGATTTTACGAATATTGTTATTGGGGACAGCCCTGTACTCCTGGTTATTTCTGTTCACCGCCCTAATCTTACCACTATTTGTTGGTTGCACTAAGTAGGATAATACATCTTTTTTAATTATTCTGCCATGTGGTCCACTACCTTGAATATTTGACAAATCAATATTATCAATAGCTGCTAATCTTCTAGCCAAAGGCGAGGCATATACTCTAGCAGTATCTTTTATTGTTTTATTTTCCGGAGTTAAATTAACTGATTTACTTTCCTCTACAACTATTGCCGGCTTTTCAGATGATTTAGCAGCATTATCAATATTTGATATAAAATTATCCAATAAGCTTATATCTTCACCTTCTTCAAGTAATACAGCAATAAGTGAGTTGACCGCTACATTCTCTGTACCTTGTGGTACAATTATTTTAGCAAGAACCCCTTCATCTACAGATTCCACTTCCATATTAGCTTTATCTGTCTCTATTTCTGCTATAACATCCCCTGGAACAACCTTATCTCCTTCTTTTTTTAGCCATTTGCTAACATTCCCTTCAGTCATAGTTGGGGATAGAGCAGGCATGAGAATCTTAATTGGCATAATATTAGTTCTAATTAGTTCGTTGGTATTTTTATGGTATTAGGACTGACTAACATAATTATCTGTTTGCCCTCCATTTTAGGAGCAGAATCAATCTTAGCCAAACCTTCTAGTTCTAACAATATACGGTCAAATAACTTCATACCAATATCGTTATGGATAATCTCTCTACCTTTGAACCATAAGGAGATTTTTACTTTGTCACCTTCCTTCAAAAAATCTTTGATTTTACGAAGCTTCACATCAAAATCACCCTGACTAATGTTTGGCTTAAACTTCATCTCTTTAAGAACAATAATTCTTTGTTTTTTCCTGGAATCTTGGATACGTTTTTTACTATCATATTTAAACTTACTAAAATTCAATATCTTACAGACAGGAGGCTCAGCATTTGGTGAAATTTCTACTAAATCTAAAGCAGCCTTTTCGGCATACTCCAAAGCTTCCCTAATACTGACGATGCCAAGCATCTCACCATTTTCACCGACTAAACGAACTTGACTAGCCCTAATTTCCCTATTAGCCTTCGGAAAATTACTGCTCTTAACTCCAGAAATAAAACTTCTCCATAATTATTGTTAAAATAAAATTGTATTATCACAGTTTTTTGTCATTCCCACCCACTATTATCATTCCCGCTTCGGTGCGGAATCTCTAGACCCCACACCAAAGCAGGGGTGACACTAAGTCGAGCAGGGGTGACACAAAAATGGATTGCTTCGCTCACATATGTTCGCTCGCAATGACAAACTACAAGCACAACCGTCATTGCGAGAAGGCGTGAGCCGACGAAGCAATCCTTTCTAATTATAGTCAATTGATGGGAAGTTGGTTACGTCGTCACTCGTCGCTCGCCTATTACTTATAGGCGTCGCTCCATCGTTCCTAGCACCAAATTCCCCTGAATTGACTATACCTTTATGGATTGCTTCATCGCCGCTTTGCAGCTCCTCGCAATGAAGGAGTGCTAGTGGACTCGCAATGACATTTAGCTATATTCAAAATACCACTTACGTTAAATAGCGGGTATTCTGATCTTTCACAAGCTTTACTAGATTTTCTAAAGAAATAATTTCTTGTTGATCAGATCCGAGTTGTCTTATAGTCACAGTATTATTTGCTATTTCCTGTTTACCAACAACAGCTATTATAGGCACTTTATCATTAGAAAAACAACGTATTTTATAATTAATCTTTTCAGGCGAAATATCAATATCTGACCTTACCCCTTCACTAACCAATAATTTATGCATCTCAAGTGCATAATCATTTAAATCACTAGTTATAGTAGCAATAGCTACTTGTACAGGAGCTAACCATAGAGGGAATCGTCCGGCATATTCTTCAATTAATATGCCAATGAATCGTTCAAAAGAACCAATCACAGCCCTATGCAACATTACTGGTCTCTTTCTCTCACCGTTTGCTGCAATATAGTGAGCATCAAGACGTTCCGGTAAGACAAAATCAACTTGTAGAGTACCGCATTGCCATTCTCTACCTATTGAATCTTTAAGACAAAAATCTAGTTTTGGCCCATAAAATGCCCCATCACCAGGGTTTAATATGTAAGAATAACCGGCTTCTTTTACGGCATTCTTTAGAGCATTTTCGGCTTTATCCCAAACTTCATCACTGCCAGCCCGCACCTTAGGACGATCTGAAAATTTAATTTTTATATCCGAAAAACCAAAATCTTTATAAATCTCGGTTAAGAGACTACAAAATTTTACTGTCTCGCTGTTAATTTGCTCTTCGGTACAGAAAATATGGGCATCATCTTGCCTAAAAGCCTTTACTCTCATCAAACCATGCAGTGCTCCAGATGCCTCGTTTCTATGACACAAACCAAATTCAGACATACGCAATGGTAAATCTCGATAACTTTTGATACCTTGCTTAAAAATCTGCACATGACATGGACAATTCATTGGTTTCATAGCCAGCGTTTTATCATCAGCAAGATTTAGAGCAAACATATCTTCTCTAAATTTTTCCCAGTGACCAGAAGATTCCCACAAGCTTTTATCAACAAGTACCGGAGTTTTTACCTCAATATACCCCATTTTTCTGATTTTATTTCTGATATATTGTTCGATAATGCGGTATATGCTCCAACCCTTATCATGCCAAAATACCATACCTTGAGCTTCTTCCTGAAAATGGAACAAATCAAGTTCCCGCCCTAATTTTCTATGATCACGTTTCTCTGCTTCTTCAAGCATATACAGATAATTGTCCAACTGCTCTTTTGTTGCCCAAGCTGTACCATAGATTCTTTGTAGCATAGGATTTTTACTATCACCTCGCCAATATGCTCCTGCCACTTTCATTAATTTAAAATGTTTAATGAAGCCAGTTGATGGAGCATGCGGACCACGGCACAGATCAACAAAATTGCCTTGCCGGTATAAGGTAATATCCTCATTTGCCGGAATTCCCGAGATTATCTCAGCTTTATAATGTTCACCAATTGATTTAAAGAATTCTATAGCTTGATCACGATTCCATACTTCTCTAGTGATTTTCTCATTTCTTTTAACAATCTCATGCATTTTTGCTTCTATCTTCAGTAAATCTTCCGATGAAAAAGGTTGCTCCTTAGCAAAATCATAAAAAAAGTCATTTTCAATAGCGGGCCCTATAGTTACCTGGATATTGGGAAATAATTCTTTAACTGCCTCCGCTGTTATATGAGCAGCATCATGACGTATTACCTCTAAGCATTTAGAATCTTTATAGGTTAAAATTCTTAAATTACAATCAAATTCTATCGACCAGCTTAAGTCCTTTAGCTCATTATTTACCTCAATAACCAAAGCATCTTTTGCTAGAGAAGTAGAGATTTGACTAGCTATCTCCAACCCCGTAATATTTTTTGTAAATTGCTTTTGCGTTCCATCTGGAAAAGTAATAGTAATCATTGTATCTTATCTAATTTCAACATCTCCATATTATATTGTTAATAGCTTATATTCAACTTAAATTTTAATATAGCTAATTAGCCATTTGTTTCAACAAAAAGGATGTCACCAATCTTTCCTTAATTGACTATAGCAGGAGCGATGGAACTCATAGGCGTCAGCTTAAGAAAATAAAGTAGAAAAGTCGTCTATTAGCGAGCCACCGTAGGTGGCGTGGCAATCCATTTTTAATCACTTTTCTGGATTGCTTCGTCGACCTAAGGTCTCCTCGCAATCTGATGTATCCCCACGAAATTAAGCACGACAAAGCTCCGTCTTTATAATAACCTCAGTTTGATGTAAGAGGAAGGTTGAGATTGTTTAATTTTCCAAAAGCTACAGAAATTTTATTAGGCTTAAAAACATAGGCAAGCAGTCCAGCTAATACGTTAGTTTGAAAATTCGAGTCAATCATTTAATTTGTGTAAGTTCATTTTTTATTTTCCAATAAATCATATTTAAAATCTCCACAAAGTATTTCAAATTGATTTAAAGCTAAAGACCAATCTTTAATAGGCATGGTCCATTTTTTGGCTGCATTTTGTAGGGATAAAAATATTATTTTTTGAATTGACTTATCATCTGGAAACACCCCCTTATTTTTGATAATTTTTCTAATTTGACGATTTACAGATTCTATAGTGTTAGTAGTATAAATTACCTTTCTGTTCTCTTCAGGAAAGGCAAAAAACGGTATTATCCCAGACCAATTACGTTGCCAAATATCAGAAATTACCGGATATTTTTTATCCCATTTTACACCAAATTGCTGAAGTTTTAAACGTGCCATTTCGTCATTATTAGCTGTATAAATTTGTTTTAGATCTGATGTGACCTCTTTTAAATCTTTATATGACACATACTTTACTGAATTGCGAACCATATGTACAATACATAATTGTACTATAGTACTCGGGAATACACTGCTTATAGCTTCTGGAAAGCCCTTTAAACCATCCACACAAGCAACATAAATTTGTTCAATTCCTCGATTCTTTAACTCAGTAACTACTTACGTCAGTTCGGGATAAGATATAGATGAAATAGTAATAGATAAAAGGATTGTCAAAAAGGAGTGCCTGCAGTATTTATATTTTTAAACAAAAAAACAAACTACAGGCATGAAAAAAGATATCACAGAATTATATAGTTTTATAGATGATTTTTGTAAAATTTATTTGGAGTATGAACAGAGAAAGTTATTACCATCAAATAAGCAAAGAAATCGCTGTTGTAGCATGAGTCTAAGTGAAATGTTAACAATAATAATTATGTTTCATACATCCTATGCTAAGAATTTTAAATTTTTCTATAAAAGTTATATAGAGTGCATGCATAAGGATGATTTTCCCAAAGCCTTGAGTTATAATAGATTTGTTGAATTAATGGCACGATTATTCATACCGCTAAATATGTTGATTCATTTGTTGTTTGGTGAGGAAACAGGTATTTATTTTATTGACTCTACAACGATTAAAGCTTGTCACAATAAAAGGCGTTATAGCAATAAAGTTTTTAAAGGATTAGCCAAACATAGTAAATCCTCTATGGGGTATTTTTATGGTTTTAAATTACATGTAATAATCAATAATAAAGGGGAGTTTATGGCATTAAAAGTGACCAAAGGCAATGTAGATGATAGGGTTCCAGTACCGGAGTTAACAAAAAGATTAACTGGAATTATAGCAGCTGATAAAGGTTATATTAAGCAAAATTTGTTCTTAAATTTATATGAAAGAGGCTTAAAAATGATTCATGGAATTAAGAAGAATATGGAAAATAAATTAATGGATTTGAAAGAAAAAATCTTACTTCGAAAGCGTAACTTAATTGAAACAGTTTTTGATTATCTAAAAAATAAAATGAACCTTGAACATACTAGACATAGATCACCAATAAATGCCTTTGTCCATATATTATCTACTCTTGTTGCTTACTCATTAAAGAAAAATAAACCTTCAACAAAATTTGATTTTAATCTACATGTTCACAATATCCTTATCCCGAATTGACGTACCTTCATTTTTGCCTATCCAAATGCCAAGTAACTCCTTTTTCCCTTCTATATTTACAGCAAGTGCTAAATATACTGCTTTATTTATTACTATGTGATTGTCTCTAGATTTTACATAGATACAGTCCAAGTATAATATTGGATACACCCTATCTAAACAACGATTTTGCCACCTAGTTACTTCTTCTATTACCCCATCTGTTATGGTGGATATCAAGTCACCAGATACATCAGTTTGATATATTTCTTCTAAATGCCCTCGGATCTCGCTGACTGTCATACCGCGACCATAAAGGGATATCACTTTCTCATCAAATCCATTAAATCTCCTCAGCCCTTTTGGTATTAATTGAGGATTATACTCTCCTTCCCGATCTCTTGGTACTTCTACTGTCAGCTTACGACCATCCCCATCAATTACTGTCTTCTCATAGCTACCATTACGACGATTATTATCTACTTTTGCCATCTTGCTATGTTTTGAATATCCTAATTCATGATCCAACTCACTTGCTAATATTTTCTCAACTATTTGCTTCTTTAGCTGTTGAAATAAACCATCTCGACCAAATAACTCCGATGGATCTGCTTTTGATAATAATTCTTCTACTAGCTGATTACTGATGTTTAATGTATCTTTATCTGTATCTAATTTTTTAGCCATAATTCCTCCTTGCTTGCTTAAGTTACTTTTTTTACAGTAATCTCTTACTGCTTTCTTTGCAACTTACACAAACTATAGGACAGACTCAAATATTCATAACAGATCTGTGCCTTGTATGGTCTATATGACAAAGGTTTTTTAGTTGATCGTTAATGGTTTCAATAATATACCTTTTATTTAAAAACCGCTTTTTAATAGGATCTATTATTCTTTCTTTCATATTACTTTTAATTTTTGTTATTAGTTCTAAACCTTGATTAGCAAGGGATTGAGTGAGTTTTTTACTGATATACCCACGATCACCAAAAAGCCAGCCTTGTAATTTATCTACTAAATTTTCTACCACTGCTCTATCATCAACATTTCCTGGAGTTAAAGAAAAACTCATAATCTCTCCGCAACTGTTAATGACAATATGTAGCTTACAACCAAAGAACCACCCAGTGGAAGTCTTACCTCTTTTTGCTATGTCTTTGAATACTTTATGTCTATTAATTCTTAAATTATGGCAAGCAGGAAGTTTAGTAGAGTCGATATAATATTGACCAGTTTGTTTTCCTGATAGGCTTTTTAGCAGTAATACCATGGGCATGAAGCTCATTGGCATTAACTGAACAAAACGACTATAGCTCACAAGTTTTGGAAATTCCTTTCTATAACTTTGACATAGGCAGCATAAATAAAAATCTTTAAAGGTACGGTAGTGACTCAAGTGAAACATTACTATAATAGTAATAATCTCTGAGAGTCCTATACTGCAAACTACTTTACGCTTACGGTTAGGATTTGGTAATATATATTTATTTTGCTCCGTATCAAAATGCTTGCAAAAATCATCAATTAAGCAGAAAATCTCCGTAAGAGGGATCATAATATATTCTCCAATTTTGTTGTTATTATTCGAGAACTTTATAATCCCTCCCTTCTTACTTTTCAAATATTCTTTCTCCTAACACACTAGTTTGAAAGAAGGTTTTATTTTTACCATAGCTCACCACCAACAGTTTGTTTATGTTATTACATAATGCTTAGCATTTTGTTTGGTGCTTACGTCAAACTCAGGTTATTATTAATTATTAAATATTTTTTATAACCACTAGCAGAAATTAACGACTTAACTCCTTTACTTTTGTTCATTTTTTTCATTAATTTCTTCAATGCTTGCTCTCTATCTTGAGCATCTTTATAAGCCCTTTTGCTACTATAGCTCATAATCAGTTTGCGACCCTTTTCAGCTAGTTCAATTATTTTTCCCTTATATTCTTCTGCATCAACGGTTAATGGCTGATAATCATCATTATTTAAGATTTTAGCTGTAATATCCTTAGTCATATTCTTAATTTTAGCACCTACTATATATTGATAGCCAGCCTGTTCTAATAGAGCTAAATTTTCATTATTCAACATACCGCTGTCTGCTACAAACACTACTTTATCAATAGCAAACCTGCCTTTCAAGCTATCTAAAGCTTTCAATAAAGTATGACCTTCATAGGTCGCCCCAGGAAATATCTCATAACCGATTGGAATACCATTATTAGTAACAAAAATGCTCAGCATTACCTGTACTTCATTGAATTTATGATCTTTACTAAACCCCTTACTCTTCAACTCATCTTCAGTAAATGATTCAAAATAAAGAGTTGTTGCATCATAAAATAGTACATCGATTTTTTCTTTAAACAACTTTTGAGTGCTAAGTAAAGCACACTGCTCGATTTTCTCAACCACCTTATCATCTATTTTATCCATAGTTTTGTATACCGAATCAAGCTTTAAATCTACTCCATAATTATTGACCAATAAATTGACTGTTTCACGCTTACTAGTTGGGTTAGCAATACGAGCTAAAACAACATTGCGTATTATGTTTATGCTTGATACCAATTGCAATAATTAACACGGTGTGTTTATCCAGTCTCTATACATAATTGATTTTACTAAATCTACATTATGAGCAAATTGATTCCAAGCGTAACAAGCCATAGTGACGATATCTTCATATACACCATAACATTGGTTAGACAAGAAATGATTTTTGATCCATTCCCAAACTTGTTCCATTGCATTAAGTTCCGGTGCATAGGGCGGAAGCGGTATCAAAGTGATATTGCTTGGCACAGTTAGTTTTTTGGCTGTGTGCCAACCTGCATTATCCGTTAGTAAAGCTATATGTCGGTTGCCTTGAATACTGCGAGAAAGCTCTTCTAAGAATTTATTCATTGCCTGTGTGTTTGCATATGGTAAAATTAATGCAAAAGCTTCTCCTGTATCATGGCAAGCAGCTCCATAAATATATGTTGAAATGAATTGCTGTTGCCGAACTTTACGGGGTCTAGTGCCACGCTTAGCCCATATACGAGTTAAGCTACCTTGTTGCCCAACTCGAGTTTCATCCTGAGACCATATATCAACTTTACATCTATCGATATTTTTTGGTAATAATTTTGTTAACATGTCTGGGAAGTTTTTTTATATGTATTTTGAGTCTCTTGATTTGACTTTGGATGCATTGAACGAGAAGTAATCCAGCTAAAACCAAGGCGGTGCATAGTATTGTAGACTGTTTTTAAAGCGCATTTAGCACCATATTCCTCAAGTAACATGATATGTAGCTCCTTTCCAGTTATATACCCACCAGTTTTACTTTCACTGAGCGTATTGATTTTATCAAAAAGAGCAGACTCTTGTATAGTGTTAATCTTCCTAGGGGCGCCGCTTCTTTGTGATTCAAATAATCCTTCAAAACCATGATTCCTAAATCTTCTGAGCCATGATTGCACAGTTTTCCAGTGTGACTTCACTATTTCAGATATGGCTTTTAAAGATTTGCCTAATTGAAGGTGATACATCGCCAATAAACGTATACGATTTCGACCATGCGGCTCATGTTTCATCATTTTTATAAAATCATGACCATGAAAACCTTGTGGTAATATTAACCTAGCCATTTGAGTACCTTTATCAGTTAAAAACCCATTTTACACCACTGCGTTAATTATTGCAATTGGTATGACACTTCCCTGGCAGGATTAGGTAAGATTCTATTAAAACCAAGTTGGTCATAAATTTTTCCATACACCTCATGAATGCCGATGATAGTGCTTCCTTGACTACGTAAATTGCTGATATCATCAATAGGTTGTGGTTGTATTTGTTCTTTCTCGTACCGCTGTCTAGCTGACATTGCCATCGATACTATATCCTTGTCTGGGATAAGATTAGGTTGAGTGCTACTAGCGATTTCAACCTTAATGAATTCAGCAAGCTCTATTAGTTTAGTTATTTCTTCTTGGTCTGATGCACTACCAATATGTCGAACAACCCGTTGTTTTACTTTATTAGTTATGGGATCGCGTATCCCTTCTACTAGTTGAACAGCGTTAACATTACGGGTAGCAGATTTTTTGACTCTAACGAACATATCAGTAGCATATTTAAAACTAATTGTTGGTTAGTATATCTACTAAAATATTGTATGTCAATAATAAAAATATATGGAGGCACAACAAACGCCCTCTAATTAACAAAACCTTTTTTCTCCTGCTTTTTCTATACACTTATCTTTAACTATTTTCCGAAGTCAGGAGTACTAACTTTTGCCACTCATCTTCATCAATAATTTTAATCCCCAGCTCTTTAGCTTTCTTGAGTTTACTACCAGCATCGCTACCTGCCACTACTAAATCAGTGGTAGACGAAACGCTACTGGCTACTTTAGCTCCTAATTTTTCTGCCTGAGATTTGGCTTCTGCTCTTGAGAGAGTTAGTAAGGAACCAGTAAATACCACAATTTTGCCAGATAATGCAGTTTTAGTTGCTTGTTGATTATGATCTTGAATATTTAGAATTTTACTCAGTTGCTGAATAATTTGTAAATTTTCTTTAATATCAAAAAAGTCGATAATGTCTAGTAGAATCTTATCTCCTATTCCTTCCAGATCATTTAACCTTTGGTAAATTTGCTGATCACCTTTCAACAAAGATTCCATAGCTGCTATGAAATTATTATAATTCTGAAATTCTCGAGCAAGTAATTTGGCGGTTTGTTCACCAATATGCCTGATTCCTAGGGAATAAATGAATCTATTTAGGGAAACGGTTTTGGCTTTGTCAATATTGGCAAATAGGTTTTTTACAGATTTTCGCCCCCATCCTACCATATTTTCAAGCTTGACTAAGTTTTTTTCATTATTATTTTGTAAATAAAAAATATCCACAGGATTTTCTATTAAAGATTTTTCCAGCAAAAATTCTATTTGCTTTTTCCCCAAACCATTTATATCTAAAGCATTTTTAGATGTAAAATGGCAAATTCGTTCATAATTTTGAGCAGGACAATTTAAACCATTATCGCAACGAATAATTATAGTTTCTTGATTATAATGTAACTGAGAGCCACAAGATGGGCAAAGCTTCGGCATATCGATTTTTGACGATTCACTAGAACGACGAGTAACATCTACAGCAGTAATTTGCGGTATGACATCACCTGCCCTCTGCAAAAATACATAATCATTGATCTGTATGTCTTTTCTGATAATTTCTTGATAATTATGTAAGGTAGCTCGTGATACCCTAACTCCACCAATAGAAAGCGGCTCTAACTCAGCAACTGGGGTTAATACACCGGTTCTACCTACTTGTAGAGTAATGTTAATTAGTTTAGTTTGACCAATAATCGCTGGAAATTTATGAGCAATAGCAAATCTTGGACTTCTTGCAATAAAGCCCATTCTTTGTTGCAAAGCAAAATCATTTAGCTTATATACAACACCATCAATTTCATAAGGTAATTCTTCTCTAGATGAATTCAAATATTCATAGAAAGATTTCATCTCATCTTCAGAATAGGCTAATTTTCCTATATTATTGACGATAAACCCTAACTCTTTTAACTTATCTAGTAAAGCATCCTGACCATCAGCTATTTTGCTACTGCTACTCCCCACAGCATAGACAAAATATTGTAGGGGTCTAGTTGCTGTAACGTTTGAATCTAACTGTCTTAATGACCCAGCAGCCGCGTTACGCGGGTTAGCAAATTTATCTTTTTTGGATAATTCTTGAGCTTGATTTAATAATAGAAAATCCTGTTTATTAATATAGACCTCTCCTCTTACTTCCAAAATTGCTGGAGCCGCCAGTATCTCTGACTTATACAAGAAGTCTATTGATTGAGGAAAATTCTTGATAGTCTTGATATTTTCCGTTATATCTTCCCCAATCAAGCCATCACCCCTTGTTGCAGCTCTGGTAAGTATCCCATTCTCATAGGTAGCAGAAAAAGACAAACCATCTATTTTAGGTTCACAAAAAATAGGCGGAAAACTATCAAGTCGTAGAAAATTCTTTATTCTATTGATAAACTCTGATACATCTTCACTATCAAAGGCATTACTAAGCGAAAACATCGGGTTGATATGTGTTACTTTCGAAAATTTCTCTGCTACAGAACTACCAATTTGTTTAGTTGGGCTATTTTCTAGTATTAGATGAGGAAATTTTTTTTCAAGTTCAAGATTTAAATTAAATAATTGATCATACTCAGCATCAGAAATCAGGGGAGCATCATCTTGGTGATAGGCTTTATTATATTCTTCTATCTTATTTGCTAGTTGTTTTAATAAATCTTTTGCCTCTAATTCAGAAAGCTGTTCAATATTAGTGGGAATATCTTGCATATAGTAGTTGTTTAAATTGATTTATATATAGTAGACCTCTTGCATAACCTAATCTAATTGGTAATTTTGTTGTCAAAACTCGTCTCCGTTCCTCACGTACATCTTAGTACGCTGCGGTACTCGACTTCGTTTTTCCTAAAAATTCCTCAATTATCTTTAGGTTATGCAAGAGGTCTAATCAATTGATGAGAAGTTGGTAACGTCGTTGCTCCTAGCCCCAAATTCTCCTGAATTGAATATAATTTATGGATTGCTTCGTCAGCTTACGCCTCTTCACAATGACGTTATCTGTCATTGCGAGACCACATAGTGGTCGCGGCAATCCACAGTTATTGGATTGCTTCGTAGGCTAACGCCTCCTCGCAATCTGATGTATCCCCACGAAATTAAGCACGACAAAGCTCCGTCTTTATAATAGATGCCAGGGGTTCTACCAATGGTTTTATGGCATGCAAATAATTAAATTCAATAATAAATTTCCCAAGGGTAAAATACGAATAAATCTTTTTATCTTTTACTGTGTTAGGTTGGAAAATTCTTTGCATACCTTGGCTATAGCCTACCACACCTATAATATAATGGTTCCAATATTTTGGACAGAAAAATAAGAAAAATGAGATAGAATTCTTTAGCAAACAAGGAGAGCTAGAGATGAAAAAACAAGTAAGGCAATATAGTGCTGAGGAGAAAGCCAAAATTGTCATAGAAGCAATTAAGGGAGAGCTAACAATAGCCCAGATAACCAGTAAGTATGGTGTTCATGCAACACAGATCAGTAACTGGAAAAAACAAGGTCTTGAGTTGTTAGTACAAGGTTTTAAGAATAAAACACAGAGTGCTGATCCAAATCAGCAGGGGTTAATCAAGAATCTATATGAGCAAATTGGTCAGTTAAGCGTTGAGTGTGACTGGCTCAAAAAAAAATCTGCATTGTTTGGAATTAAAGGTTAGGTGTAATATGATAGAGCCTAATCATAATAAGTTAACAATTGTACAACAGTGTAAGTTATTGGATATTAGCAGGTCAACCTATTACTATCAACCTACTGGTATTAGTGAACAAGATATCAAGATTATGGCAATAATTGATGAGACCTATACTATGCATCCATATTATGGTATGCGGCGGATGGCTAAATATTTACAAGCCCAAGGTTTTTCGGTAGGTCGTAAAGCTGTTAGACGTTACTACAAGATAATGGGTCTTGAAGCTGTTTATCCTAAAATAAATTTAAGCAAGAGGAATCAAGCGCATAAAATATATCCTTATTTACTAAAAGGATTAGAAATAGTATTGCCAAACCAGGTTTGGAGTGCAGATATAACGTATATAAGACTGAGCCAAGGGTTCGTATATTTAGTAGCTATTATTGACTGGTATAGTCGTTATATTCTAAGTTGGCGAATCTCCATTAGTTTGGAAAGTGAATTTTGTGTAACAGCCCTTGAAGACGCTATAGAAAAATATGGTATGCCAAAAATATTTAATACTGATCAAGGAGTACAATTTACCTCGGAGAATTTTATTAGTATGCTAAAGCTACATAATATCTTGATTAGTATGGATGGTAAGGGACGAGCCTTAGATAATATTTTTATTGAACGTTTTTGGCGATCATTAAAACAGGAAAAAATTTATCGGATTATTTTAACAACAGTAAAGGAGGCAAAGACAGCAATTAACGAATATATGGACTTTTATAATAGACAAAGGATGCATCAAGCTTTGGATTATAAAACTCCAGAATGTGTATATTTTGAAAAAAATATTGTATAAAAACAACAATTTAATTTTTGTGAATTATATCTCTATTTATCTAAATTTTTGTCTAGACAAAGGGGACCACCTTAGAGGATTATACTCTCCTTCCCGATCTCTTGGTACTTCTACTGTCAGCTTACGACCATCCCCATCAATTACTGTCTTCTCATAGCTACCATTACGACGATTATTATCTACTTTTGGCATCTTGCTATGTTTTGAATATCCTAATTCATGATCCAACTCACTTGCTAATATTTTCTCAACTATTTGCTTCTTTAGCTGTTGAAATAAACCATCTCGACCAAATAACTCCGATGGATCTGCTTTTGATAATAATTCTTCTACTAGCTGATTACTGATGTTTAATGTATCTTTATCTGTATCTAATTTTTTAGCCATAATTCCTCCTTGCTTGCTTAAGTTACTTTTTTTACAGTAATCTCTTACTGCTTTCTTTGCAACTTACACAAACTATAGGACAGACTCTTGTGGCTCTATTTTTTTATTTTCTTTGTTGACAAATTCACTCGTCCATATATGACAAATTTTGCGTTTAAAGATAAATGTTGTGACTCGGATATATTCAAATTTCCTTCAAACAACCTACTATTTATAAGCTCTGCAAAAAACTTGATTATCGACTATAACTCTATGGAGCTTTATAGAACTGCCTTATAGTTTTAAGCAATTCTTGATTTTTATATGGTTTGCGGATTATGTAGGTTGCTTGCTCTTGTAAAAATCCTTGTATTTCCTGATGATTGCTAGACAAACCACTTTGGAAAATTATAGGAATATGAGCAAGATTTTTATCACTTCTTATCTGTTTATGCACTTCACAACCTGTCATATCAGGAAGAGAAATATCAAGAAATATTAGGTCTATTTTGTTAGTATGTATTTTAAATAAATCAATGCCTTCTTGCCCGGTATAAGCATTGATAATTCTATATTTCTGTTCATGACGTAGCACTAAATTTATCGCGTCATGGCAGATTGGTTCATCATCAACAAAAAGTATAGTAAATACTTTTATAATATTACACTTTGCCAACATTTTATGTCTCTTTTTCATCATATACAGGAATCATGAATTCTACCCTTGTTCCTTTTCTACGGTTATTTTCGGCATAAATATAGCCATTATGAGCTAATATAATTTCCCGGCAAATAGATAAACCAATGCCAGTACCAATAATAGAATTATCATTAGTTCGTGAGCTACGAGTAAATATTTCAAAAATATTTTCAAGCTCTGAGTCTGGGATTCCTATACCTGTATCGATTAAGCTAAAGGACCAATAAGGCTTATTCTCATAATTTTTTAAATTAATTATTGCCACAATTAACCCTTCTTTAGTATATTTGAGTGCATTATTAAATAAATTATTTAATAATTGATTAATCCTAATTTCATCCCCACTAATCATTGCTTTCGTAATCTTATTATTAATAAGAATAATATTGACTTTATCGTTAAATATATTTAATTCTGTAAGTTGTTGCACAATATTTTTTATAGAAGATAATAAATCCATAGCAACAAAATTAAAATTCATCCTCCCAGTACTAAACTTAGATAGGTCTAGTAGATCATTAATTAATTTTATAATATTCTGATTATTCTTAGCTATTATACCAACATATTTTATATGCTCTTGCTCATCCATTTTATCCCAATTTTCATATAAAAATTGAGATATACTACTTCCGCCATGTATTGAACTCCTTATTTCATGAGTAACATGATTTAAAATATTATCTTGTTCTGATAATTTCTGTTCTAATGCTAATATTTTAGTCTTTGAATTGCTTCTTAAATCGAACCATGAAAACATCGCATACCTGCAAATATAAAAAAATACAGGAATCAAAAATATAACTAAAATAGCCCAAAGAAGTTGGAGCATATGATTATTTTACCTAAAAAAATGATATATTGCTTTGTTTTTAAGAATTACTTTTTCATTTTATCATGAATTTACATGCTCACTAATCTTATTAGTGCTTAATATGTACTCACCATTCAAAATGGAATTCAATTCTTAAGATCAAAGTAGTATAGTGAGGGAAATATAAAATAACTAAGGAAAGGTTAAACAATTCATTATAGTAACCTTGAATAATTCATTAATAGAAGTTATCAAATTATATAACCAACACTTTATGTATAATATCTAATATTTTGATAAAATAAATAACTTTTAATAAATTATTCAAAAGGCTGTCTTAATGTTATTGCAGCAGATAGGGTTCCTTCATCCAAATAGTCCAGTTCTCCGCCTATTGGAATGCCACTAGCTAGTCTTGATATTTTGATGGTAGAATTTTTGAAATATTCAGTAATGAAATAAGCGGTAGTTTGACCTTCTAAAGTAGAATTAGTTGCAATAATTATTTCATTAATGTTCTTATCCTGGCATCTAGCTAATAATTCCGGTAGTCTTAGTGCTTTGGGATTGTGACCATTAGAAGTTGATAAATTATGCCCTAGTACATGATAATGCCCTTTAAAAATACCACTACGCTCTATTGCCCATAATTCTGTAACTGTCTCAACAATTGCTATGATAGATTCGTTGCGATCATCAGATGAACATACTCTGCAAATATTATGAGAATCTATGTTACCACAAATATTACATTTGACAACATTACTATCTACACAACAAAGAACTGAAATTAGACTTTTTAGCCTAACATCTTTTTCTTGTAAAAGATGCAAGACTATACGCCTTGCTGATCTTTGACCAAGACCAGGTAGTTTAGAGAGAAGATAAACCAACTGATCTATTTCATTTAATTTATTCATAAGCATACCTTCACTACTTTAAAAGTTGTTAAAACAACTTATTAAAATTAAGTAAACAACACATTTTTTCGCTTGCAATGACGTATATGCATCACAATCGTCATTGTGAGATCATGTAATGGGCGAAGCAATCCATTAGACCTCTTGCATAACCTAATCTAATTGGTAATTTTGTTGTCAAAACTCGCCTCCGTTCCTCACGTACATCTTAGTACACTGAGGTACTCGACTTCGTTTTTCCTAAAAATTCCTCAATTATCTTTAGGTTATGCAAGAGGTCTATTTTTGATCACTTACAATTGCTTCGTCGACCTTTACGGTCTCCTCGCATGACGCCAGACTATTTTCTCTATGGCTTTTAAATGCCATGCGTAAGGTGAGTAATTAGTTATAGTGTTTTTTTAACTCTTAATAACTACAGTTCCAGCGATTTTATCATGTAAAGCTTGGCGTTGTTTAGAAAATAGTATAAACCAAATACCAACTAGCACTAATACATATCCACAAAATCTTTTAATTAATTGGCATTTACTAGGTTTTTCAAGAGTTATCGCATCTACTATTTTCATATGCATAATAAGTTTTCCAGGTGTGGCCCCGCAATAAATCCAAAAACCAATAAAATATGTTGATACTAGAGCAAAGTTAATTATAAGCATTAAAATAAATAATGTAAAAACACCACTAGCAGTCACGTTTTGGAGTAATTCTGGCTTCCTGCTACCCATTATTAGTATGTCTGCTATACTAGCTTGGAAAAAAAATAAAGATAGTCTAGATAAAATAAAGGCAGTGATTGGTGTTGTAAAAATTGACAACAAAAATGAATCTAGACAAGAAGCAAAAAGCCTGGGAACTAGTTTGGGGTATATAATTTGCTTATTCATTTTTTTAGTTTTAAGTTGTATAATTATTTTAAAATGCACAACTTAAGGCAACTACCTTAGGTCATTGTGCTAATTTTTAGGTCATTATAAATTCTCTTTCGAAAGAAGTCTAATGTAATATAAGATCCAAACCATTACCAAGCATAATATTTAATAACTCACTGGAACGAGGTACTACATCAAGATTCGTAGCGATATCAATATGTTGTTTAGGTAGGAGTTTGATATTTTTGTGATGCATTATATAAGATTTTACCGTTACATATTTTTTATCTAACAGTCTAACTCTAATTAATGGTATGGTCACATCATGGTCGGAGTTATTGGTTATCTGGTAGGAAACTTTAATTTGTCCTATTTCTTTATTTTGTTCAACATGGATGTTTCCTATAGTTAGGATATTATCATTTTCTTTATACAGAGCTGGTATGTTAAGTTTTTCTTGAAATAACAATAATAATAAAAGAATAATTACGCTAAACAATAATATAGGTAAAATATTTGAATGTTGGGGAGTTTTTGGTGGTAATAAAGCTGGTAAATTGGCACCTTTGGTCAAAAATATTTTATTATTTTCATTAGTGCTAGCATTTTTTGCTGTATGATGATTTGATATAATTGATGGTTGTTGTTCATCAAGCGCTGCTTGTTGATACCAGATATGGTTACATTGTGAACATTTGACCTTCCTACCGGTCATACCTATTTGTTCTTTCGAAACTATAAAGTTAGTGTTACAACTTGGGCAAGAAATACTCATTTACGTACTCTAATTTAGATACTCAAATTATTTTAGTATATTAGATTGACTTAAAGATAAAGTAAATTATGATTTTTTTTATAATTTAGCAAGGATGTTATGCAAAAACATATTAATACTATAGAAGAATTTTGGCAAATACGCGACAAATTAACCCAAAATTCAGAAAAAACTAATTATGCCAAACAAATATTGCAGGATATTATTGATGGTTTGAATCAAGGAGTAATCAGGGTTTGTAAGAAAGAAGGGACTGATTGGCAAGTTAATCATTGGGTAAAAAAAGCTATTTTATTACATATGATGGTAACTGATCCACAAATTTACTCTGGAGATTGCATGAGGTGGTATGATAAAATTGCCCCCAAATTTTCTACAGATTATAGTACAGAATTATTTCAAACAGATGGCTGTCGTATAGTTCCCGGAGCAATTATCCGAACGGGGGTATATTTAGCTAAAAAGGTTGTTGTTATGCCTTCTTTTATTAATATAGGGGCATATATAGGAGAGGGAACAATGGTTGATACCTGGGCTACTATAGGCTCATGTGCCCAAATAGGCAAGAATTGTCATATTTCCGGTGGAACAGGTATTGGTGGTGTGTTAGAACCAATCCAAAATAATCCGGTAATAATCGAAGATAATTGTTTTATAGGTGCAAGATCAGAAATAGCAGAAGGAGTTTTAGTAGAAGAGGGAAGCGTAATTAGTATGGGAGTATTTATTGGTGCTTCTACGAAGATAGTAGATAGAGAAAGTGGCAAAATAATTTATGGTAAAGTTCCAGCTTATTCAGTTGTAGTACCTGGTAGCTTGCCTGCTGATTCAGGAAAACCAAGTTTATATTGTGCCGTAATCGTTAAGCAGGTAGATGCTGGAACTAGGAGTAAAGTATCTATAAATGATTTGTTAAGAGGCAATTAAAGATATGGACAACAACGAATTAAAGATTATAGTTGAGACCAAAACTCTAACTCATGCTCTGACTTTTGCTAATTATGTAGTAGAGAAACGTAATGTAGTTACCGAACTTAGTCATATTAAATTATCATCGAAGGATGGTAAACTAGAGTTAATGGCTACTAATATGGAAATATATTTAAGCCAGAAAATAGCTGCTCAAGTAATAAGTGAGGGGGCAATAACAGTATCTACTAAAACATTAAATGATATAGTAAAAAAGATACCTGATAAAGATATAGTACTCAATGTGTCAAATGAAACAGAGCAGCTTGAAATTGTAGGAAAGAATTGTGCTTTTAATCTTCTAACTTTACCTGCTGACCAATTCCCCACATTAGATAATATTAATGTTGAAGCTACTTTTAAAATACCTTGTCGTGATTTTGTTAAGATGATTGAGGGTACTTTGTTTTCGGTATCTCTTGATGAAACTCGCTATAATCTTAATGGTGTTTATTTTTACGTAAAAGATGAAGAATGTTGTATGGCTAGCACTGATGGTCATAGATTATCAGTGTCAGTAGTGGAAATGACCGATGAGGTTAGCGAATTTGGCGTTATTTTATCTAAAAAAACTCTCGAAGAAATTGTCAAAATATTAAAAGATCCTAAAAATATTCAGTTAGAGGTAGAAATTTTTCTAAGTGTGAATAGGGTTAAATTTGTTTGCAATGATATTATGATGGTATCAAAACTAATTGATGGAACCTTTCCAGATTACCAAGGCTTTATTCCAGTAGAAAACAACTATAAGCTTACTATTAATACCAAATTGCTAGCTGATGTTATAGATAGAGTAGCAACAATAACTATAGATAAATTTCAAGCAATAAAATTAACTTTATCAAAAGATTTACTTGAAATTACGGCTTCTGGGGAAGCAAGGGGAGCAGCCAAAGAGACTATACCACATTCACTAGATGAAAATAATTTATGTGTTTTTGATCATGAAGAATCTTTGTCTATAGGTTTTAATCCTAAATATCTTACCGAAGCCCTCAATTCTGTGTTAAATGCTACTAAAGCAAACCAAGTTGACCTATATTTTTTGGATGCATCATCGCCAATGTTATTGAAAACGCTTCAGAATCCTAAAGACATTTTCGTGATTATGCCAGTTAAAGTTTGATCACCACAAGAACATCACTTATATAGTCAATTGATGAGAAGTTGGTGACGTCGTAACTCATAAGCGTTAGTTTAAGAAAACAATAATTGAGAAACCGTCATTGCGAGGAGACCGTAAGGTCGACGAAGCAATCCACAAAAGTGATTAGAAATGGATTGCCACGCCACCTACGGTGGCTCGCTAATAGACGACTTTTCTACTTTATTTTCTTAATCTTATATCTTAAAAATATGGTATAATGGTTCCAATATTTTGGACAGAAAAATAAGAAAAATGAGATAGAATTCTTTAGCAAACAAGGAGAGCTAGAGATGAAAAAACAAGTAAGGCAATATAGTGCTGAGGAGAAAGCCAAAATTGTCATAGAAGCAATTAAGGGAGAGCTAACAATAGCCCAGATAACCAGTAAGTATGGTGTTCATGCAACACAGATAAGTAACTGGAAAAAACAAGGTCTTGAGTTGTTAGTACAAGGTTTTAAGAATAAAACACAGAGTGCTGATCCAAATCAGCAGGGGTTAATCAAGAATCTATATGAGCAAATTGGTCAGTTAAGCGTTGAGTGTGACTGGCTCAAAAAAAAATCTGCATTGTTTGGAATTAAAGGTTAGGTGTAATATGATAGAGCCTAATCATAATAAGTTAACAATTGTACAACAGTGTAAGTTATTGGATATTAGCAGGTCAACCTATTACTATCAACCTACTGGTATTAGTGAACAAGATATCAAGATTATGGCAATAATTGATGAGACCTATACTATGCATCCATATTATGGTATGCGGCGGATGGCTAAATATTTACAAGCCCAAGGTTTTTCGGTAGGTCGTAAAGCTGTTAGACGTTACTACAAGATAATGGGTCTTGAAGCTGTTTATCCTAAAATAAATTTAAGCAAGAGGAATCAAGCGCATAAAATATATCCTTATTTACTAAAAGGATTAGAAATAGTATTGCCAAACCAGGTTTGGAGTGCAGATATAACGTATATAAGACTGAGCCAAGGGTTCGTATATTTAGTAGCTATTATTGACTGGTATAGTCGTTATATTCTAAGTTGGCGAATCTCCATTAGTTTGGAAAGTGAATTTTGTGTAACAGCCCTTGAAGACGCTATAGAAAAATATGGTATGCCAAAAATATTTAATACTGATCAAGGAGTACAATTTACCTCGGAGAATTTTATTAGTATGCTAAAGCTACATAATATCTTGATTAGTATGGATGGTAAGGGACGAGCCTTAGATAATATTTTTATTGAACGTTTTTGGCGATCATTAAAACAGGAAAAAATTTATCGGATTATTTTAACAACAGTAAAGGAGGCAAAGACAGCAATTAACGAATATATGGACTTTTATAATAGACAAAGGATGCATCAAGCTTTGGATTATAAAACTCCAGAATGTGTATATTTTGAAAAAAATATTGTATAAAAACAACAATTTAATTTTTGTGAATTATATCTCTATTTATCTAAATTTTTGTCTAGACAAAGGGGACCACCTTAGTTAAGCGTTGAGTGTGACTGGCTCAAAAAAAAATCTGCATTGTTTGGAATTAAAGGTTAGGTGTAATATGATAGAGCCTAATCATAATAAGTTAACAATTGTACAACAGTGTAAGTTATTGGATATTAGCAGGTCAACCTATTACTATCAACCTACTGGTATTAGTGAACAAGATATCAAGATTATGGCAATAATTGATGAGACCTATACTATGCATCCATATTATGGTATGCGGCGGATGGCTAAATATTTACAAGCCCAAGGTTTTTCGGTAGGTCGTAAAGCTGTTAGACGTTACTACAAGATAATGGGTCTTGAAGCTGTTTATCCTAAAATAAATTTAAGCAAGAGGAATCAAGTGCATAAAATATATCCTTATTTACTAAAAGGATTAGAAATAGTATTGCCAAACCAGGTTTGGAGTGCAGATATAACGTATATAAGACTGAGCCAAGGGTTCGTATATTTAGTAGCTATTATTGACTGGTATAGTCGTTATATTCTAAGTTGGCGAATCTCCATTAGTTTGGAAAGTGAATTTTGTGTAACAGCCCTTGAAGACGCTATAGAAAAATATGGTATGCCAAAAATATTTAATACTGATCAAGGAGTACAATTTACCTCGGAGAATTTTATTAGTATGCTAAAGCTACATAATATCTTGATTAGTATGGATGGTAAGGGACGAGCCTTAGATAATATTTTTATTGAACGTTTTTGGCGATCATTAAAACAGGAAAAAATTTATCGGATTATTTTAACAACAGTAAAGGAGGCAAAGACAGCAATTAACGAATATATGGACTTTTATAATAGACAAAGGATGCATCAAGCTTTGGATTATAAAACTCCAGAATGTGTATATTTTGAAAAAAATATTGTATAAAAACAACAATTTAATTTTTGTGAATTATATCTCTATTTATCTAAATTTTTGTCTAGACAAAGGGGACCACCTTAATATTTCTCGTCTCGATCTGTTTATCCTCATTTGATAAAAAACTAGCTATTCCTTTTGCATTTTTCCCATGTACAATGCATGCTATTACATCTATTTCTCTTGATGTAAATCTGATATTGTTAATTATTAACAAATGTTTCTCATAAATCTCTTGTGGGTACAAGATATTTTTATTTTCCATAATATATATAATTTATTTAAACTACTATCATCCTATAAATCTTAAAAGATCATTTACTAAAGATTAGAGAATTGTATTTTAAATACAAAACATAATCGCTAATTTTCTGAATTACGTCAATTCGGGATAAGGATATTGTGAACATGTAGATTAAAATCAAATTTTGTTGAAGGTTTATTTTTCTTTAATGAGTAAGCAACAAGAGTAGATAATATATGGACAAAGGCATTTATTGGTGATCTATGTCTAGTATGTTCAAGGTTCATTTTATTTTTTAGATAATCAAAAACTGTTTCAATTAAGTTACGCTTTCGAAGTAAGATTTTTTCTTTCAAATCCATTAATTTATTTTCCATATTCTTCTTAATTCCATGAATCATTTTTAAGCCTCTTTCATATAAATTTAAGAACAAATTTTGCTTAATATAACCTTTATCAGCTGCTATAATTCCAGTTAATCTTTTTGTTAACTCCGGTACTGGAACCCTATCATCTACATTGCCTTTGGTCACTTTTAATGCCATAAACTCCCCTTTATTATTGATTATTACATGTAATTTAAAACCATAAAAATACCCCATAGAGGATTTACTATGTTTGGCTAATCCTTTAAAAACTTTATTGCTATAACGCCTTTTATTGTGACAAGCTTTAATCGTTGTAGAGTCAATAAAATAAATACCTGTTTCCTCACCAAACAACAAATGAATCAACATATTTAGCGGTATGAATAATCGTGCCATTAATTCAACAAATCTATTATAACTCAAGGCTTTGGGAAAATCATCCTTATGCATGCACTCTATATAACTTTTATAGAAAAATTTAAAATTCTTAGCATAGGATGTATGAAACATAATTATTATTGTTAACATTTCACTTAGACTCATGCTACAACAGCGATTTCTTTGCTTATTTGATGGTAATAACTTTCTCTGTTCATACTCCAAATAAATTTTACAAAAATCATCTATAAAACTATATAATTCTGTGATATCTTTTTTCATGCCTGTAGTTTGTTTTTTTGTTTAAAAATATAAATACTGCAGGCACTCCTTTTTGACAATCCTTTTATCTATTACTATTTCATCTATATCTTATCCCGAACTGACGTGAATTATATCCATGTATTTTTTACTTACATATAATACTTAATACTTTTTAACAATTGAAATATTTTACAATACTTAATATATTAAAATAATTTTAATATAAGTTTTAATATATTCTTTCAGGTTAAATATTAGTTAAGCTACAACTTAAATTATTAGACTTCCTGCATAAGTCAAAGAAGTCATCAGGATTTTTAAGAAAAATGAAACCTGCTACCTGCACGTACACAAACGTATGTAAGGAGCAGAGGTGAATTTTGACAACAAAATCACAGACTAAATTAACTTATGTAGGAAGTCTATTGTAAAACAAAAGTATTTTAAACAAGTTCACTGCCATTTATAGTAAAGTATAATTATGCAAGATACAAATACTAACAACTTACGTAATATCATAGGTGATATTAGTACTAAACTGTATAAAAATGATATAGTAGCTGAAATACATTACAGATTAAAAGATCCTTGTTCTGTTTTAAAAAAGATATTAAGAAAAACTATTACTTTGAAAGAATTAACTGATATAATTGCTTTTAGAATTATAGTTGATAAAAAAGAAGATTGTTATAAAGTATTGGCTATTATTTACAATCTCTATTCTGTTAATATCAAGAAGTCTAAAAACTATATTGATAATCCTAAGAATAATGGCTATCGTTCTTTGCATGTTATAGCTGTAGTTGATATTTATGAACGTAACATAGAAATACAAATACGAACCAGAGAGATGCATAATATCGCAGAATTTGGTACAGCAAACCATGATGAATATAAAAAAACACAGGAAACAGAATTAATAAGAAAGTTATTATCTAATGCAGGACTTAATACAGTTGGTATTAATAGTCAGATCAATAATGCATATAATATTTTCGACCAGTTTAATTGGACTATAGCAGAACTTATTGATTATGAGCAGGCAATTGAGAATGTTTGTCGTAATTTGCATGATGTACAATTGAATAAAGTTATTGAATAACTTTCGGACTTTGGACAAAAGCTAAAAAAATTAAGAATATATAGTCAATTCAGGAGAATTTTGTGTTAGAAGTCTGCCTACGATAACTAATTAATTATATTTTGAGCTATTTTTCGGTGAGAATATATATGATTTTTGCAGAAATAGTGTACCTATTTCAAAAAAATCATGTTTATTTGCAGTCAAAAAGAGCCAAATATAAAATTACTTTAGTTATTGCAGCCAGACTCCTAGGCTCTGTGAACAAAATTTTAATTGTTTAGATTTTGAGTATTTTTAAGCGAAAATTAATAAGATTTTTGCCGGAATAGTTAGTTCTATTTCAAAAAAATCCTATAATTTGCAGCTAAAAAGAGTCGAAATCTAGTAATTTAAATTTTGTTCACAGAGCCTAGGAGTTTTATTACCTAATAAATATAATTTAAGGGTATCTATGGCAACTAATTCATTGAACTTATACTAAAGAAATTTTAGAAAAAATTATTTTCTTTTGTCTTGATTTCTTGCCCACTATACTTTAAATTATCTCTAACTAACCTGGATATTGCATGAAGGTGGTATTTATAAAACTCAATAACTAACCAGCTGAAGCTGGTAGGTTGAAGTTGCGACTAGAAGTCACGGATTTACTCTAAAGAGATATTCATTACATTATTAGGCTGATGTGCATCTGAATGATTGTTAATGTAGTTATTGATTATATCATCAGTGACATTACCACTGGTTGAGCTAAAGAAGCCCCTAGCCCAAAAGTGGCGTCCCCAGTAAGTTTTTCTAATTTCAGGAAATTCTTGCTGAATTTTATATGATGAACGTCCTTTAGCTGCTTTAACAAACTGACTAATGGATATATGAGGTGGAATTTCAGCCATAATATGGACATGATCGGCAGATAATATTCCATTGATGATTTTGATACCAAGATATTCTGCTACCTGAGCAATAATTTCTCTAATTCTAATCCTGAGGTTACCTGTGAGTACTTTGTATCGATACTTAGTAATCCAAACGATATGGAAGCGGTGGTAAAATACGGTGTGGCTAGACTTACTATAATCAGTCATATATATTATTCTCTATTCAGAGAATAATATATATGATAACATTAGTAAATTGAAATATTTTAGAACAAGGACTGAAGTCTTTTCCGGCTGAAGCCGGAGGTTTTAACCAAATTTTGGGACAATAAAATGGCAATATCGCTTATAAGTGGTCATGGATATGTTAATTTTCACTTAAATTATGTCTAGATATGCAATTCTTCCTGATTTAAGATAGAATCCCTCCTTACCCCCATTTTTTATTGTACCGGGGACAGTACCATATTAGCTTATTCTATAGCTAATTTTTTCATAACACTATCCCATATATGTTGGTAAGGATAAGATGAAGACAACAAGAATTTAATGCTCCTAGTATTTCTAATAATTACTGCTCCAATTTTGAACAATTTTAAACGCACCGTTCCTACCAAGGCTTTAGCTAATTCAGTACCTTGTAAAAACTTATCATGTATATATTCTACTAATGTATAGGCAAGGCTTGACAAAATTAGTCTGAGTTGATTAGCCCACCATTTATGGCATGAAGTGCGATCGGCAAATAGCTCTAACTGTTGCTCTTTTATACGATTTTCCATATCTCCACGTGCACAGTAATTTTTATCATATAAATCTTCTGGCTTACCTGCTAAATTAGTTACTATATATCTTGGATTCTCACCAAGGCTAGTTACTTCTGCTTTACCAACTATCTTACGATGACGACTCCAGCTATCAGCTTTATATTTAACCTGAGTTTGACGTAAGCACCAAACAAAATGCTAAGCATTATGTAATAACATAAACAAACTGTTGGTGGTGAGCTATGGTAAAAATAAAACCTTCTTTCAAACCAGTTTGTTAGAAAGAATATTTGAAAAGTAAGAAGGGAGGGAGGGATTATAAAGTTCTCGAATAATAACAACAAAATTGGAGAATATATTATGATCCCTCTTACGGAGATTTTCTGCTTAATTGATGATTTTTGCAAGCATTTTGATACGGAGCAAAATAAATATATATTACCAAATCCTAACCGTAAGCGTAAAGTAGTTTGCAGTATAGGACTCTCAGAGATTATTACTATTATAACCTCAGTTTGATGTAAGAGGAAGGTTGAGATTGTTTAATTTTCCAAAAGCTACAGAAATTTTATTAGGCTTAAAAACATAGGCAAGCAGTCCAGCTAATACGTTAGTTTGAAAATTCATAACAGATCTGTGCCTTGTATGGTCTATATGACAAAGGTTTTTTAGTTGATCGTTAATGGTTTCAATAATATACCTTTTATTTAAAAACCGCTTTTTAATAGGATCTATTATTCTTTCTTTCATATTACTTTTAATTTTTGTTATTAGTTCTAAACCTTGATTAGCAAGGGATTGAGTGAGTTTTTTACTGATATACCCACGATCACCAAAAAGCCAGCCTTGTAATTTATCTACTAAATTTTCCACCACTGCTCTATCATCAACATTTCCTGGAGTTAAAGAAAAACTCATAATCTCTCCGCAACTGTTATACCAATTGCAATAATTAACACGGTGTGTTTATCCAGTCTCTATACATAATTGATTTTACTAAATCTACATTATGAGCAAATTGATTCCAAGCGTAACAAGCCATAGTGACGATATCTTCATATACACCATAACATTGGTTAGACAAGAAATGATTTTTGATCCATTCCCAAACTTGTTCCATTGCATTAAGTTCCGGTGCATAGGGCGGAAGCGGTATCAAAGTGATATTGCTTGGCACAGTTAGTTTTTTGGCTGTGTGCCAACCTGCATTATCCGTTAGTAAAGCTATATGTCGGTTGCCTTGAATACTGCGAGAAAGGTCTTCTAAGAATTTATTCATTGCCTGTGTATTTGCATATGGTAAAATTAATGCAAAAGCTTCTCCTGTATCATGGCAAGCAGCTCCATAAATATATGTTGAAATGAATTGCTGTTGCCGAACTTTACGGGGTCTAGTGCCACGCTTAGCCCATATACGAGTTAAGCTACCTTGTTGCCCAACTCGAGTTTCATCCTGAGACCATATATCAACTTTACATCTATCGATATTTTTTGGTAATAATTTTGTTAACATGTCTGGGAAGTTTTTTTATATGTATTTTGAGTCTCTTGATTTGACTTTGGATGCATTGAACGAGAAGTAATCCAGCTAAAACCAAGGCGGTGCATAGTATTGTAGACTGTTTTTAAAGCGCATTTAGCACCATATTCCTCAAGTAACATGATATGTAGCTCCTTTCCAGTTATATACCCACCAGTTTTACTTTCACTGAGCGTATTGATTTTATCAAAAAGAGCAGACTCTTGTATAGTGTTAATCTTCCTAGGGGCGCCGCTTCTTTGTGATTCAAATAATCCTTCAAAACCATGATTCCTAAATCTTCTGAGCCATGATTGCACAGTTTTCCAGTGTGACTTCACTATTTCATACCAATTGCAATAATTAACACGGTGTGTTTATCCAGTCTCTATACATAATTGATTTTACTAAATCTACATTATGAGCAAATTGATTCCAAGCGTAACAAGCCATAGTGACGATATCTTCATATACACCATAACATTGGTTAGACAAGAAATGATTTTTGATCCATTCCCAAACTTGTTCCATTGCATTAAGTTCCGGTGCATAGGGCGGAAGCGGTATCAAAGTGATATTGCTTGGCACAGTTAGTTTTTTGGCTGTGTGCCAACCTGCATTATCCGTTAGTAAAGCTATATGTCGGTTGCCTTGAATACTGCGAGAAAGCTCTTCTAAGAATTTATTCATTGCCTGTGTGTTTGCATATGGTAAAATTAATGCAAAAGCTTCTCCTGTATCATGGCAAGCAGCTCCATAAATATATGTTGAAATGAATTGCTGTTGCCGAACTTTACGGGGTCTAGTGCCACGCTTAGCCCATATACGAGTTAAGCTACCTTGTTGCCCAACTCGAGTTTCATCCTGAGACCATATATCAACTTTACATCTATCGATATTTTTTGGTAATAATTTTGTTAACATGTCTGGGAAGTTTTTTTATATGTATTTTGAGTCTCTTGATTTGACTTTGGATGCATTGAACGAGAAGTAATCCAGCTAAAACCAAGGCGGTGCATAGTATTGTAGACTGTTTTTAAAGCGCATTTAGCACCATATTCCTCAAGTAACATGATATGTAGCTCCTTTCCAGTTATATACCCACCAGTTTTACTTTCACTGAGCGTATTGATTTTATCAAAAAGAGCAGACTCTTGTATAGTGTTAATCTTCCTAGGGGCGCCGCTTCTTTGTGATTCAAATAATCCTTCAAAACCATGATTCCTAAATCTTCTGAGCCATGATTGCACAGTTTTCCAGTGTGACTTCACTATTTCAGATATGGCTTTTAAAGATTTGCCTAATTGAAGGTGATACATCGCCAATAAACGTATACGATTTCGACCATGCGGCTCATGTTTCATCATTTTTATAAAATCATGACCATGAAAACCTTGTGGTAATATTAACCTAGCCATTTGAGTACCTTTATCAGTTAAAAACCCATTTTACACCACTGCGTTAATTATTGCAATTGGTATAATAGGTTTTAATGGCAGAAAATAATAAAGAAATCCATAAGAAAATGTTAAAATATGCTAATAAACCTTATGGATTTCAGTCAATATGCCAATAGAAAATATTATCAAATCACAAAAACAAGGAAAACTTTTTGGTTATAAATTAAAAGAAGAATTAAACTCAAATAATAAGCTATATAAATTAAGAGAATTAATAAATTGGTCTGGTCTAGAAGAATGGTTATCAAAAAATGTTTCTATTAAGAGATTTGGTAGAAATAGAAAATGTCATAGAGTGATGCTTGGTGTAACGATGCTACAAGCAATGTATAATTTTTCAGATTCATTAGCAGAGGAAGAACTAAAAGAAAACATATATTAGCAATATTTCTGTGGGTGGGAATATATAGAAACAGATATAGCGATGTCTGAAACTAGCATAAGAAGATTTCGTAATTTATTAGGTGAATCTGGATATAACGAGATATTAGCAGAGTTGATAAGAGTTGGAATAAGAACTAACACAATTAAAAAAAAAGATTTGGAATTGATAATTGCTGATACAACGGTACAAATTAAGAATATCAAGCACCCACATGATGTTTATTTAATGGATAAAGCTAGGCTTAGTATTGTGAAGCTTTGCCAAAGTTTGGGTATAAGTTTAAACGAAACCTACGCTAGAACCTATAAGCGAGATATAATAAAGCTCTGGAAGTATAAAGAGCATAGCAAAGCCAAGAAGCGTTGGAAAATAATGAAGCATTTAAAAACGTTACTTGGTCGTTTGGTTAGAATATGTGAGCGTGAGATAAAAAATCAGAAATTAAACTTATCTATCAGAGATCAAGAAGTATTGAAAAAAGTAAAACAAATACATAGCCAATCTGTTTTAAAAAGAGAAGAGAAAAAGCAATACAAAGAACAGAATAAAATATTGTATAGTTTTCATGCCCCTGAGGTAGAGTGTATAGTGAAGGGAAAACGAAACAAGCCATATGAGTTTGGCAATAAAGTTGCGGTAGTAGTCAGTGGTCTTAGAAATTTTGTACTGTCAGCAAAATCGTTTCATAATAATCCTTATGATGGTCATACATTGCAGCAGAGTTTTGAAGCGGTAGAAAATGTAACTGGAATAAAGATAAAAAAATCGTTTGTTGATCTTGGTTATACTGGCAGCAATGTTAAATTGGACTTTGGACAAAAACCCCTGTTTTTTCACAAAATAGAAAGTTTTATAAAAAACTAGTATTATAAGTTAACTTTTTAAGATTATTATTAATCTATAGTTAATATTTTTGCAATTTTAGGTAATTATTTTATATAATAGATAAATTATAAGTTGCTAAATATAGGCTAAATTATTTTGTCCAAAGTCCAAGTTAAAGAGAAGAGTAAGGTATATACCCCAAAAACTCGGAAAAAGTTATTGAAAGAAGACAAGTGTATGATCAGGAGACGCAGTGCTATAGAACCAATAATAGGGCATTTGAAACAATATGGCAGGATGGGCAGAAACTTCTTGAAGGGTATGATAGGAGATGTGATCAATCCAATAATCTCTGCTATAGGTTTGAATTTACGATGTATTGCCAATCATTTACACATCATGCCTAACTCTACATAAAAAAATTATCATTAAAAAACTTGCTAAACGATTAAAAAAAATCGTTAACAATAAGCTCATGTAAAAATTTTACTAAAACAGAAATTTTTCAATAAAATTGAAAACAATTGGAGCCTTTCTAATTAAGTGTGTAAATTTTTCATAGGGCTTAAATTCTACCTTCAAATTTTATCAAAAAGTGAGCCATAGCTGCGTTCCAGTTCGGAATCGGCATAACCCATTTCTTGGTCATATAATCAATTGCCAAATATAAGGTCTTAAAAACGGCATTATCATTTGGAAAAACCCTTTTATTCTTAGTAACCTTACGTAATTGGCTATTGACAGATTCTATACTATTAGTTGTGTATATTACTTTCCTTATCGCCTCAGGGTATTCTAGAAAAACCATTAAATTTTCCCAATGAACATACCAAGATTTAGCAATTTGTGGATACTGTTTACTCCATTTAGCTTCAAAAGATTCTAAAGCAAGATGTGCTTCTTCCTCTGTGCTAGCAGTATATATAGGCTTTAAATCAGCCGCTAATTCTTTTCGGTCTTTATATGATACATATTTTAAACTATTTCTAATCTGATGTACAATACATAATTGATGTTCGGTTTTCGGAAAAACTGCTTCTATTGCCTCAGACATACCGGTTAAATTATCACTGCAAGCAATAAGCATGTCTTGCATACCTCTGTTCTTCATCTCAGTAAAATTACCAAGCCAAAATTTAGCTCCTTCATTTTCACTGTTCCACAATCCTAAAATATCCTTCCTTCCAGATAAATCAATACCTAATGCTACATATACAGACTTATTGATAATTCGTTTATCTTGACGTACTTTTACTACTAAACAGTCAAAAAATACTATAGCATATACTCGATCCAATGGTCGGCTTTGCCATATCTTGACATCCTCAATTACATCATCAGTAATTTGACTTATCAAACTTTCGCTAACGTCAGCTCCATACAATTCTTGCATTTGAATCTTAATATCAGATAAGCTCATTCCTTTAGCGTATAACGATATTATTTTATCATCAAATCCTTCAATACGTCTTTGACGCTTCGGAATTAATGCAGGTTCAAATGTACTACTTCTATCCCTTGGAACCTCAATCTCTACAACTCCATTATTTGTTACTAGATTCTTTACTTTACTACCATTACGAACATTATTGCTATCAGTATGACAATATTTATCATATCCTAAGTGATTATTCATCTCTGACTGCAATGCCTTCTCTACAAGCCTTTTGGTTAATTGTTTTAATAAACCATCCTCTTTAAATAAAGTTGATATATCTGTATCATTATTTATTAATAAATCTATTGCTTGATTCATTGCTTCATTTTGTTTGTGACGCATTATAATTTCTCCTTTTGTTATATTATATTTTTATATAACCTTTGAAAAATTTACACACTTATTTGTACAGAGCCTTGCCTCCTTTACTGTTGTTAAAATAATCCGATAAATTTTTTCCTGTTTTAATGATCGCCAAAAACGTTCAATAAAAATATTATCTAAGGCTCGTCCCTTACCATCCATACTAATCAAGATATTATGTAGCTTTAGCATACTAATAAAATTCTCCGAGGTAAATTGTACTCCTTGATCAGTATTAAATATTTTTGGCATACCATATTTTTCTATAGCGTCTTCAAGGGCTGTTACACAAAATTCACTTTCCAAACTAATGGAGATTCGCCAACTTAGAATATAACGACTATACCAGTCAATAATAGCTACTAAATATACGAACCCTTGGCTCAGTCTTATATACGTTATATCTGCACTCCAAACCTGGTTTGGCAATACTATTTCTAATCCTTTTAGTAAATAAGGATATATTTTATGCACTTGATTCCTCTTGCTTAAATTTATTTTAGGATAAACAGCTTCAAGACCCATTATCTTGTAGTAACGTCTAACAGCTTTACGACCTACCGAAAAACCTTGGGCTTGTAAATATTTAGCCATCCGCCGCATACCATAATATGGATGCATAGTATAGGTCTCATCAATTATTGCCATAATCTTGATATCTTGTTCACTAATACCAGTAGGTTGATAGTAATAGGTTGACCTGCTAATATCCAATAACTTACACTGTTGTACAATTGTTAACTTATTATGATTAGGCTCTATCATATTACACCTAACCTTTAATTCCAAACAATGCAGATTTTTTTTTGAGCCAGTCACACTCAACGCTTAACTGACCAATTTGCTCATATAGATTCTTGATTAACCCCTGCTGATTTGGATCAGCACTCTGTGTTTTATTCTTAAAACCTTGTACTAACAACTCAAGACCTTGTTTTTTCCAGTTACTTATCTGTGTTGCATGAACACCATACTTACTGGTTATCTGGGCTATTGTTAGCTCTCCCTTAATTGCTTCTATGACAATTTTGGCTTTCTCCTCAGCACTATATTGCCTTACTTGTTTTTTCATCTCTAGCTCTCCTTGTTTGCTAAAGAATTCTATCTCATTTTTCTTATTTTTCTGTCCAAAATATTGGAACCATTATACTGTATCATTATTTATTAATAAATCTATTGCTTGATTCATTGCTTCATTTTGTTTGTGACGCATTATAATTTCTCCTTTTGTTATATTATATTTTTATATAACCTTTGAAAAATTTACACACTTATTTGTACAGAGCCGAGTAACAACCAAATTAACAGCCAAAATAGCAACCAAAATGCTAATTATTTAAAACGTAAACAAGATACCAGAAAAAAGATCATGCTAGGAGGTTTAATAATAAAGGCAGGACTGGATTACTTACATCCAGAAAATGTTGAAGTTCTTTATGGTATGCTGCTGACAGACAAAAGGCTACTTAACAACAATCCAGAAGTTGCCGAATGTTGGAGAGAAATTGGTAAAGATTTAAAAAAAAATATAAGCAAGCGGCAATAAAGGTAAATATATAGCTAACCCGATTAACATTACACCGTCATTGCAAGGAGGCGTGAGCCGACGAAGCAATCCATTTCTACCAACTTTCTTGGATTGCTTCGTCGCTACTAAAGTAGCTCCTCGCAATCTGATGTACCCCCACGAAATTGTTGCAAAATAGCAAGAATTGATAGAATATCATCATTATTTAATGATGATGGAGATAGTAGGTTATGGATGTAAAAACAGTATTAAATGATTGGGTTATAGGTGTGGTAGGCTATAGCCAAGGTATGCAAAGAATTTTCCAACCTAACGCAGTAAAAGATAAAAAAATTTATTCGTATTTTACTCTTGGGAAATTTATTATTGAATTTAATTATTTGCATGCCATAAAACCATTGGTAGAACCCCTTGCATCTATTATAAAGACGGAGCTTTGTCGTGCTTAATTTCGTGGGGATATACCAGCTCGCAATGACGCTAGTTCACTATGGATTAAATACTAATCGTAGTAGCTAAAAAAGCAAACATAAAAAACTAAGTGAACTAAATATAAATGAGACAACTAATAACAATAGCTTTAGTAATCTTACTACCACAAATAACCATTGCCAAGGATTTTGGTATATATGGAACAATTTTCGAGGTTAAAGAAGAAGGATTTTTAACAATGATCCAAAGAAAACTAAGGCTAGTTGATATAGAACAGGAGCAAAGAAAAATGTTAGAAATTGCTAAAAATAGAATAGAAGAACCTGTGTTTGTTACAAATATAAAACGAACTGAGAAACCACAGAATTTTACTTATGAGCCAAGCTATATAGTAAAAGAAGATATTATTTTACCTAATGACAAACTACTTTATGCCCTAGGTACAAGATTGAATCCATTAGATCACATGAGTTTAGACAAGAAACTAATATTTATTAATGGTAAAGATAGCTTGCAAATAGAGTGGTTTAGGCAGCAACAAAGCAACGGAGTAATAAAGGGAGAAGACAAGTTAATATTAATCGCTGGCAGACCGCTGGATTTACAGAAAGAACTAAATAGAGAAGTATATTTTGATCAAGCAGGAATTTTAACGACAAAATTCAAAATTGAGCAAGTCCCAGCGATAATAGAACAAGAAGGCAAGTTGTTAAGAATAAGAGAAGTAGAAATCGATTAGTGGGTGCAAAAAAACAGTTATAATGCACTATGAAACTATTTAACCTAAAGTTTGAGCTAGGTCTAATAATGTTAAAATGGTATTATAACTAAATTAATAAAATTAGAGGTAAATTATGCAAAAATGGCAGTTACAAGAGGCAAAGGAACATTTTGAAGAAATTATTGAACTCGCTGAAAACGGGCAACCTCAATTAGTAAATGATAAGAAGAGGCATAAAGCTGTCTATATTATCTCAGAGGAAGATTATATAGGTGATAAAATAAAACCCCCTATGTCATTTAAAGAATTTTTATTATCCATACCAAAAGTTGATAACGATGATGATGAGGATTTATTTGAAAGAAAACCAAGTAAAGCTAGGGAAGATATTGATATATGAGATATTTACTTGATACTAATATATTGTCAGAGTTCCGTAAGAAAAGTCCAAATAGCCAGGTAATATCTTGGTTATATCAAGTAGCTATAGAATCATTATATATAAGTTACTTAACAATCGGTGAGATTCAAAAAGGGATTGCTAAAAAGAGACAGACAGATTTAGTAGCATCATTAAGTTTAGAAAGGTGGCAAGATATTTTAATTAAAAATTATACCGCTAGAACCATTGGTATAGATAGTATAGATGTATGTAAATGTTGGGGAGAATTACTTGCTATTGATTCTACAAATCAGGTAGATAGCCTACTTGCTGCACAAGCAATAGTTCATGACATGGTTTTAGTTACTCGTAATACTAAACATTTTAATAAATTTGGAGTGAAATTACTAAATCCTTTTGAAGAATTTGGATTTAAATGATGTAAGAGGCAAAAAGTTGACAAATATTAATAATGCAGCCTTGAGCAGAAAGTTTGGCGACCCAGCTCAAGGTGCAAAGACACGGTTAAGCATCATACTGATAGTGGCTATTTTTATGCCATTTTCAGCATCTGCAAGTATCACATGTAAAGGGCACTTTGTCAACCCAATTACTGACATTTGTTGGAGTTGCATATTACCGATAAATATAGGCAACGTCATTAATATTGGTAGTGGTGTCCTGCCTAAACAAAGAGATACCAAAAATCCCTCATCACCAGTTTGTCTATGTATAAAAGCAAATGTTCCTGTACCAGGAATAGCAGTAGGATTTTGGGAACCAGTAAGACTTATTGATGTTACGAGAACACCTTATTGTATGACTAATCTTGGTGGAGAACCGCTATCATCTCTTGGATATGATGCAAAAAGGATTAGTAGCTTCAATAGAGGATATGATGATAGGCATGTTCACGATAGTTTTTA
The DNA here is from genome assembly GCF_936269705.1 of Rickettsia endosymbiont of Oedothorax gibbosus. Taxonomy (NCBI): domain Bacteria; kingdom Pseudomonadati; phylum Pseudomonadota; class Alphaproteobacteria; order Rickettsiales; family Rickettsiaceae; genus Rickettsia; species Rickettsia endosymbiont of Oedothorax gibbosus. The sequence continues at coordinate 227,610 of NZ_OW370493.1, read as the reverse complement.
CCATGTCCATTATTATATTTACCCACTAATTTATTGGCTTGAACTTATCACTGATTTTATCTGTTTAGAACAAAATAGCTTTGATGTGGCTTATATGAGTGAATTTGATGTTACTTGGAATGATGAGAAATTGCAGAGCTTGTTAAATCCTGAAGCTTTTTTATTTGCTAACCCTATAGCCCAGGCAGCTTGTGCCTTAGATTGTGCAAGTAGCACAGTCAGGTTGCCATTAGATAGTATGTTTTGGTGTGCTGGTTGTTGGGGTAATATGTATCCATTTTCTGGGGCAAATGCTGACCATGTTGGTGGAGTTCAGAGTAGTAGTTTACTAGCTACCCGAATAATTGCCAAGATGCACCGAATAGGATTAGCAGAGGAGACGTCAACTGATGAAAACACTTCTCTAACAGGTGGTGGTAAATTATGCCGTAAGTCTAAGGCATTAAAGATTAAAAAGAGTCAATATAAGCTACAGATGGTCAACCCAGTATCAACGTCCAGCAGTATTGGTTGTTGGTCTTTGGGCTTAAGTGACATGATGTATTCAACATTTAAAGAATATCCGTATGACGGACAAGATTGGGGGTACTTAGTATGGCGAAAGAAAAATTGCTGTGCCTTTTAGTTGCATTGCTATTTGGCATTAGTCACTTAACTATAGCACAAAATATCAGCAACGCTAATAGCGAATTGCTAAATAACATAAAAAATATTGAGGCAACTGATCAGCAGCAAAATTTTGCTAAAGAATTGAGACATGCAGGACAAATATTAACAAGAGAAGCTATTTTACAAAAGTTGCGTGAGTTAGATGAGCAACATTGTTTGAAACAACATCAAAATTGCGGTGATAAAGAATTGTGGGACAAAGAACTTATTAATTCAGCAGTGCTTAAGATATTTGTAAGTAGCGGGATGCCAGGTAATTTACTGAGGATATATCATCAACAAGCAGTTAAATATGGTGGAACATTGGTATTTAAGGGATTACCCAATGGTAGCTTTAAAGAACTTACCAAACTAGTTATGTCGATATCAAAAAATGGTGAAGCAGGCAGTATGCAAATAGATGATGAAGCCTTTGACCAGTTTGGTATTAACGTTGTCCCAGCTATTTTGCTGGTTAAACAACAAGGTTACTTAGATGGGTGTTTTGGTAAATTTTGCAAAGTTACTTACGATAAGATTACTGGCAGTATCTCCGTTAAAAAGGCTTTAGAGAAATTTGCAGTTAATGGTGATTTATCACAAGAAGCCGAGAGGTTACTGAAAAATGATTAAATTTAAAATAACATTTAAAAACTTTTGGTATATGAGTTGTTGGTTGCTAAAGCTCACTGTAGTCCTACTAACATTCTGGCAGCTAACTAGCTTAGCTGTATATACGGAACCTACTGCTAAAACTAATGTCAATAAAGTAGACCCGTTATTTAATGAAAAAATAGAGAACTATAAAGGTTTTGAACAAGTTTTAGAAAGACAAAAGGCATCTGCAGTAAAAGGAGCTGAATCTGAAACAGGTTTTAATGATCTAGTTGGCAGCAGGCAGGCAAGATCTAAGGGATCAGAATTAAGTAATATTAGGGCAGAAGAGCTTGAAGGTTCTGGAATAAGAGAATCATTTAAAGAAGCTTGGGTTAATGAATATCTAGTTGATTACTCTAGACCTGGAATGATGAGACATAAGGACGATGCAAATAGCATAACTGAAGGAACAGGGCAAATGATGGCAAGTTTATTAGTTTTTTTGAAAAGGTTAGATATTACGTCAATTCGGGATAAGGATATTGTGAACATGTAGATTAAAATCAAATTTTGTTGAAGGTTTATTTTTCTTTAATGAGTAAGCAACAAGAGTAGATAATATATGGACAAAGGCATTTATTGGTGATCTATGTCTAGTATGTTCAAGGTTCATTTTATTTTTTAGATAATCAAAAACTGTTTCAATTAAGTTACGCTTTCGAAGTAAGATTTTTTCTTTCAAATCCATTAATTTATTTTCCATATTCTTCTTAATTCCATGAATCATTTTTAAGCCTCTTTCATATAAATTTAAGAACAAATTTTGCTTAATATAACCTTTATCAGCTGCTATAATTCCAGTTAATCTTTTTGTTAACTCCGGTACTGGAACCCTATCATCTACATTGCCTTTGGTCACTTTTAATGCCATAAACTCCCCTTTATTATTGATTATTACATGTAATTTAAAACCATAAAAATACCCCATAGAGGATTTACTATGTTTGGCTAATCCTTTAAAAACTTTATTGCTATAACGCCTTTTATTGTGACAAGCTTTAATCGTTGTAGAGTCAATAAAATAAATACCTGTTTCCTCACCAAACAACAAATGAATCAACATATTTAGCGGTATGAATAATCGTGCCATTAATTCAACAAATCTATTATAACTCAAGGCTTTGGGAAAATCATCCTTATGCATGCACTCTATATAACTTTTATAGAAAAATTTAAAATTCTTAGCATAGGATGTATGAAACATAATTATTATTGTTAACATTTCACTTAGACTCATGCTACAACAGCGATTTCTTTGCTTATTTGATGGTAATAACTTTCTCTGTTCATACTCCAAATAAATTTTACAAAAATCATCTATAAAACTATATAATTCTGTGATATCTTTTTTCATGCCTGTAGTTTGTTTTTTTGTTTAAAAATATAAATACTGCAGGCACTCCTTTTTGACAATCCTTTTATCTATTACTATTTCATCTATATCTTATCCCGAACTGACGTGTATTGCAAACTGGCTCCTCGCAATGACGTTTGAAAAAAAGGAAAATAGGTAAAAAATATGGAACTTGATTTAACAATTCATACTTACGGTTATTACGATGCTTTGTACTATGTGTTAAATGGTCTGGCAATGTTACGCAATAGTGAATTTTATACAGATTTAGTAAATAGTCTATGCATAATTACCGGATGCTATTATGCAGTAAAAATGTCGTACAGTAATAGTAATATGGTGTGGAGGGCATATGTGTTTAAAGTAATTGGTATGATTATACTAATTAACACATTATTACTACCTAAAACAGAAATGATTGTTAAAGATCATGTCACTAAAAGAATAGGTAAGATTGATAATATTCCCATAGCTTTTGCCCTTCCTGTTGGAATATTAGAGGAATTTGGTCATTTGATCACTATCGGTTTTGAGCAAGTATATGCACCGATAGAGTCTCTTGTTTCTGGGTCATCTACATTTTCTTATTATAATTATGGGATGTTATTTGGTGCAAGACTAAAAAAGGAATTACGTCAGGTTCGCATAAAAGACCCAGAATTTGTAGAAAATATGCGATCTTTTATCAAGCAATGTATTGTACTTCCAGCAATGATCAGCTACCAATTTACTCCTAAACAATTAATAGATACTCCAGATATTTGGAAATTAGTAAGTAGCAAAGCTGGAACTTTAACTCGTCTTTATCTGCGGATAGGAGATAAAATGCATAATGTCACTTGTAGAGAGGCAGTAAATTTCTTTGAAAATTATTTTGATGAAGAAATCAAAAGAGTAGTGTCAAAAAATGCCAATACAGAATTTGCTTTAGCAAGAGAGGGAGCAGATTATACTCCATCAACTAGCTCATCAATTATATCAAATGTTTTAGAGAAAAATATTAAAGCACTCTATGGTGGTGGTCAAAAAGCGGGTGACATACTACGTCAGCAAATGATGATCAATAGTATATCTGACTATACATCCGGTAACTATGCAATGGCAAGAGCACGAACTAACCAAGAAAGCGGCTGGCTATTATCAAGCGATATGGCAAGCTTATATCTACCAATGTTACTAGTGGTAATAAAATGTATAGTCTATGCATCATTTATATTCTTAGTGCCAATGCTGATCTTTAGTGGTGGCATAGCAAAATATACTTCTTACCTAACCCTAGTGGCATCACTACAATTATGGTCAGCATTAAGTGCCATTATTAATATGATTATGGGTACGTATAGTCATTTAAAGACTGGCTCAAATTTAATGTTAAGTTTCAGTAGTAGCAGTACAATCACCAATCATGTTGATACAATAGTAACAGTAGCAGCAGGTTTACAAATGGTAATACCATTTTTGGCATTTGCTATTATGCAAGGTGGAGTTAGCAGTCTTGGTCACTTAGCTGGATCAATTATTGGTGGGCTGCAAGCAACAGGTGGTAGTATAGGAGCAGAGGCAGCAAGTGGTAATAGAAGCATTGATAATATTTCAGAAGGGAACAGTCAGCAATATATGAAATCAGGATATAAGACCGACCATAATATGCAATATGTTGAAGGAGGTAATAGCTGGCAGCAAGCTGATGGTAGTATAGCTCGCAATAATCCTGATGGCAACGTAATTTACACTGGCGGTCAAGGTATTAATACTTCGGTTGGTATCACCAAATTTAATCTGGAACAAACAACCCAAAATCATGTGACTCAAGGCATACACACGTCTGAAAGTTTGTTGAAATCAGATCAAAGATCACTATCAGATGCAAAGAGTAACACTTTTAGTAAAACAGCTGATTTTGTTTCCAACTTAGCACAGCGTGAACATAGTGGGGAAAGCTGTAATTATGATATAATGGGAGAGCAAGGCAAGTCACTTCAGCGAGCAATAAACAGCGTAAGAACTCTTAAAGAACAATATGGATATAGTTGGCAACAAGCAACAGATGCAGCGTTAAAAGCATCTATGACTGCGGCTACTCCACTAAAAGGACTTACTGGTATTGGTGTCTCTGGTAGTGTAGAAGGTTCAGTTACTGCTAGAAATATAAGCGATCAGTTTTTTATGGAGGATAATGATACATCAACACAAAATAATACTCATGAAGATTACAACAATATAGTCAAAGCAGCATCAAGTGAAGTATGGGGAAAAGATAATAGTGCTGAGAAACATTATAGCGATGCAGTAAGAAGTAGCTATGAAGAACAGAAAAGATTAGAGGCACAAGTATCAATGCGTCAAGAAACAGTAGATAATTGGTATAAAACAAAAAGCAAACTTGAATTAGAATCAGCGACAGTTAACAAAGATATGTATCAAGAAGTGTTAGACCGCTGCGTAATAGAGTTTGGTATGGATGCAAACTCCGTGAGGAAGCTAATAGACAAAAGGCATCCTGACGTGATGAAAGTATGGAATAAAATAGCATCTGAAGAATTACAAAATTTAATACCTGAAATAAATAGCGGTAAGCAGCAAGTATCTGGTCAGCATGCAGAAAAAGCATTGAATGATTTTAGCAATGAACATGATAAGCTAATTAATAGAAGTCCTGAATCACAAGTTAAAGAAATAGCAACAAAAAGCGGTATTAATACTAATAATGAAGAATTTATGGCGAATATTAAAGGTAAAGAGGGAAAACTTAAAAATAAGTTTGAAGAAGTAACGAGCCTTTCTAATTAAGTGTGTAAATTTTTCATAGGGCTTAAATTCTACCTTCAAATTTGGCTCTGTACAAATAAGTGTGTAAATTTTTCAAAGGTTATATAAAAATATAATATAACAAAAGGAGAAATTATAATGCGTCACAAACAAAATGAAGCAATGAATCAAGCAATAGATTTATTAATAAATAATGATACAGATATATCAACTTTATTTAAAGAGGATGGTTTATTAAAACAATTAACCAAAAGGCTTGTAGAGAAGGCATTGCAGTCAGAGATGAATAATCACTTAGGATATGATAAATATTGTCATACTGATAGCAATAATGTTCGTAATGGTAGTAAAGTAAAGAATCTAGTAACAAATAATGGAGTTGTAGAGATTGAGGTTCCAAGGGATAGAAGTAGTACATTTGAACCTGCATTAATTCCGAAGCGTCAAAGACGTATTGAAGGATTTGATGATAAAATAATATCGTTATACGCTAAAGGAATGAGCTTATCTGATATTAAGATTCAAATGCAAGAATTGTATGGAGCTGACGTTAGCGAAAGTTTGATAAGTCAAATTACTGATGATGTAATTGAGGATGTCAAGATATGGCAAAGCCGACCATTGGATCGAGTATATGCTATAGTATTTTTTGACTGTTTAGTAGTAAAAGTACGTCAAGATAAACGAATTATCAATAAGTCTGTATATGTAGCATTAGGTATTGATTTATCTGGAAGGAAGGATATTTTAGGATTGTGGAACAGTGAAAATGAAGGAGCTAAATTTTGGCTTGGTAATTTTACTGAGATGAAGAACAGAGGTATGCAAGACATGCTTATTGCTTGCAGTGATAATTTAACCGGTATGTCTGAGGCAATAGAAGCAGTTTTTCCGAAAACCGAACATCAATTATGTATTGTACATCAGATTAGAAATAGTTTAAAATATGTATCATATAAAGACCGAAAAGAATTAGCGGCTGATTTAAAGCCTATATATACTGCTAGCACAGAGGAAGAAGCACATCTTGCTTTAGAATCTTTTGAAGCTAAATGGAGTAAACAGTATCCACAAATTGCTAAATCTTGGTATGTTCATTGGGAAAATTTAATGGTTTTTCTAGAATACCCTGAGGCGATAAGGAAAGTAATATACACAACTAATAGTATAGAATCTGTCAATAGCCAATTACGTAAGGTTACTAAGAATAAAAGGGTTTTTCCAAATGATAATGCCGTTTTTAAGACCTTATATTTGGCAATTGATTATATGACCAAGAAATGGGTTATGCCGATTCCGAACTGGAACGCAGCTATGGCTCACTTTTTGATAAAATTTGAAGGTAGAATTTAAGCCCTATGAAAAATTTACACACTTAATTAGAAAGGCTCTACAAAACCATTGAAAGACAATTGTTTTCATTATTTACCTATGGCTTTGATCATATCAAAAATGCTTTTTATCAATCTACAACAGCCATAACGCAGCTAATATCCACATTATTAATACCTCCCAAACAAAAACTTTTTTCTATCCTAATACCATCTTTACAAAAATTGTAGGGTACTATGGTCCTATACTGCAAACTACTTTACGCTTACGGTTAGGATTTGGTAATATATATTTATTTTGCTCCGTATCAAAATGCTTGCAAAAATCATCAATTAAGCAGAAAATCTCCGTAAGAGGGATCATAATATATTCTCCAATTTTGTTGTTATTATTCGAGAACTTTATAATCCCTCCCTTCTTACTTTTCAAATATTCTTTCTCCTAACACACTAGTTTGAAAGAAGGTTTTATTTTTACCATAGCTCACCACCAACAGTTTGTTTATGTTATTACATAATGCTTAGCATTTTGTTTGGTGCTTACGTCAAACTCAGGTTATTTAGTGTTAAAAAATAAGGCACATGATCAGAAGGTTGAAGCCATCCCCTAGCTTCTGATAAGGAGCTGACCGATAACATCTTATCTTGTAAGTTACAACTAGTCCAAATATGATCTAATCTACGTCCCCGGTTAGATTTTTTCCAGTCTATGTTTCTATAACTCCACCAAGTATAAAATTTTTGATCATATGGTACGAAATGACGGCTACTATCGATAAAACCCAGAGAAGATTGTAACTCCAACAAGGTTGAACGCTCTATATCTGTGTGGCTAACAACATTTCGCAATTGACGACTCGACCATACGTCATGCTCATATGGTGCGATATTTAAGTCTCCTGTTATGATCATCTTACTATTTTTACTACGATTATTAGTCAACCATTGTTGTACTAATTCTAAATATGCCAATTTATGTTTAAATTTCTCATTGATCTTTACATCAGCTATATCTCCACCAGCTGGTACATAAAAATTATGGATTTCTATACCCAGAACTTCAACTACTACATGCCTTTTATCACTATTATATAATTCAAGGGAGAATCTATTAGTAATAGGAATTTTCGATAAAATTGCTACTCCATTATAAGATTTTTGCCCTGAATAATATATATGATTATAACCCATATCATTAATAGCTTGATGAGGAAATAATTCATTAACTGTTTTGGTCTCTTGGAGAGATATAATATCAGGCTGATGTTGATCAATTAGCTTCTTAAGCAAATCAAGTCGCAAACGTAGAGAGTTAATATTCCAAGTTACTATTTTCATTTACATAATCTTTCCAATATTTCTATTACTAACCACTTTTCTGGATTGCTTCGTCGTGCGGTTCCCACACTTCTAGCAATGACGCTAAGCTATTTTCTTTATAACTTTTAAATGCCATGCGTAAGATGAGTTACTAAATGCTTTAAAAGCCTAATCACCTTTGCCTCTGGGCTAAGATTTTTAGCCGCCCATTTCTTGATCCATGGTTCTATAAGCTGCCACATATTAATTTCTGGATCGAGCTGTTGTCCTACCCCTTCAACTACTACTATAGTTTTCTGTAATAATAGCAATTGTGGTTGCACCTCCATACCAAAATCTTCAGTAATTTTAAATAATTGGGCAAGTAACTTACCTATAGAAATATTTTTGACAGCATATCCTATAATCGGTTCGCTCACTGCTCTACAGGCTTGGGCAAAAAGATCAAGATCGGTATTTTTATCTATATAACCAACCCGAAGATGGACAAGTGCTACTAGCTTATAGTTTTTACTTAGAAAACCAAATAGGCTCTCAGCAATTGCCATTCTATCTTTATCAGGTAATCTACCCATAATACCAAAATCTAGTAACACTATGCTACCATCTGACCTAACTAGAATATTGCCAGGGTGCAAATCTGCATGAAAGAAACCATCTCTATATACTTGATTAAAAAACATTACAGCAAATTTTTGAGCTATTTTAGCTGGATCTAAGCCCTGTTCTATCAGCTTATCTCGAGCATAAATTGATGTTCCATCTACCCATTCTGTGGTTATTATATATTCATGCGTCAGTTGCCAATAAATTTTAGGAATATATATATCAACATCATTTTGGAAATTGTCAAACAATTCTGAGGCGGCAGCTGCCTCTAAACGTAGGTCAAGCTCAAACTTCATAGTAGCATTAAATACATCCATTACTGCCACTAATCGTAATCTTTTTAATTTTGTCGATATTCTTGCTACTAGCTTAGCCAGAATATATAAAAGTTTAATGTCCTTATTATATGTGTGATGAATTTCAGGGCGTAATATTTTTACCGCAACCAACTCACCTGATTTCAGCCTAGCTTTGTGTACTTGAGAAATCGACGCCGCCGCAACTGGTATATCCTCAAAGGCGGAAAATAACTCATCGGCACTTTGCCCAAAAGACTCCTCAATAATCTGTCGTGCGATGTTGCTACTAAAAGGCGGCAACTTATCTTGTAGAGATTGCAAGTAGTTAGTAATTTTAACTCCGATGAGATCTGGTCTGGTGGAAAGAGTTTGCCCAAATTTTATATAAACAGGTCCTAATTTTTTAAAACAATCAGTTAACCTCATACCAAAATCGTCTTTTGGTAGTTTAAATAAACCAATCGGATAAACTATTATGGTTATCATCCAACCAAGAATTCTTAACCTAGATGGTAATTTTATGGTACCTGGATAAGTCAGAATTTGTTGCTTACTTACCACTCTTAATATATGCCAAAAATTCAATAATAAGCTAATCATCTATAACCACTATGAATAGCAGCAACACCTAAATTAAGATTCTTATAACTAACATCGCTAAATCCAGCATCCTTTAACATAATTGCAAAATTCTCCTGATCTGGGAATAAACTAATACTTTCTACCAAATATTGATAAGCTGCTTCGTTGTTTGCTACAATTTTACCAATCTTAGGAATAATATTAAACGAATAAAACTGGTATAATTGCTTCAGACCCTCATATTGCATTTTAGAGAATTCTAAACATAGAAATTTGCCCTTGGGCTTTAGTACGCGATAAGCTTCTTTTAGGGCATTGTCAATTTTTGACACATTTCTAATACCAAATGCTATAGTATAGCAATCGAAACTATTATCAGGAAAAGGTAATTTTTCCGCATCAGCTACGACATACTCTAATCCATGTAATATGTTACTATCAACAGCTTTATTACGAGCTATCGTCAGCATGTCTAAATTTATATCACACAAAGTGACTTGGGGTAATATATTTTGCTCCTTAGCTCGCTTTATTATCCTAAAAGCTATATCGCCGGTGCCACTTGCAACGTCCAATATATTTGATGTTAAATTAGGAATTTGCCTAACAAATTGATCTTTCCATAAACGATGTATCCCTAAGCTCATTAAGTCATTCATTACATCATATTCATTAGCAACGCTAGAAAAAATATCTCTAACCATATCTCTTTTTTGCTCAAAGGACACTTTGGAAAAACCAAAATTTACTTGACCAGGGAAGTCGTTATTATTATCCATATATTTCTACGAGTTTATATTATAAATCATTATATAGTCAATTCTCCTAAGTTGACTATAGTATATACTAATTATGATATGCACTAAGTATTTTATGAAAAATATTTTTATTATTTTTATTCAGGTATTTTCTACATACTTAGTTGGAAGAGTTTTTTGAGGTATAGTTAATTCAGGAGAATTAGGTAGCAGGAGCGATGGAGCGACGCCTATAAGTAATAGGCGAGCATTGAGCGACGACGTCACCAACTTCTCATCAATTGACTATAATCATGGCAGTTTAAAAGTTGTATGTGGTCAACCTCTATTAGCGAGGAAGACCGTAAGTCAACGAAGCAATATATGACTTCATGGATTGCCACGCTCACATACGTTCGCTCGCAATGACGAGTTATAGGCTTGTCATTGCGAGGAACTACTTTAAGTAGCAACGAAGCAATCCATTTTTGATTGCTTTTATAGATTGCTTCGTCTACCTAGGGTCTTTCTCGCAATGACGTATAAATCTATAACTCGTCATTGCGAGCGAACATATGTGAGCGTGGCAATCCATAAATTGTCATTTCCGTGCTTTCTTGTCACCCCTACTTAACTCAGTGTCATACCTGCGAAGGCAGGTATCCAGATTCCCGCCTACGCGGGAATGATGGTATGGACGAGTGAAGCGAAATATGCTTTACTTGTACGGAGTCAGCTGAAAAATAGTTTTCAGCTGCTCCAAATTAAATAATAATTTAATTAATAGGTCCATACCATGATAAATAATAGCATAAAAAATACTATAATAGGAATAGATTTAGCAAAAAATAGTATGCACTTGGTGCAAGTCGATCAAAATGGCAAAAAAATAGGTTATCAAAAAGTTACAAGAGATGAGTTAATAGCCTATTTAAGCAATCTCGATAAAAGTTCATTGGTAGCTATGGAAGCATGTGGAGGAGCTAATTATTGGTCATAGGAAATTGCTAAGCTTGGTTTGCAAGTCAAACTAATGAAAACAAAAGATGTAAAAGTTTATGCTACATCGAAACAGAAAAATGATTATAACGATGCGTTAGCAATATGCAAAGCGGCTCGTGATCCAGAATTAAAAACTGTGCTGCCAAAAAGCAAAGAGGAACAAGATATAAAATTTTTGCATAAAATTAGAAGTAATACGATCAGAGATCGTGTGCAAAAAACTAATTCTACAATATCAAGTTTATGTGAATATGGCTATAATACAAAATTAAGTAAAAATAAATTTTGCAAATCATGTAGGCTGGAGGTAGAGTTAGCGTATAGTAAAGGTTATATAAATTCTGGGATACGGTCAATTTTACTTTTAGAATGTAAAGAAATTGAGGATTTATGTGACAAAGAGAAAACTTTAGAAAAGCTGATTATCAGCAATAATAAGCAAAGTGAGAAAGCTACTAGGTTGCAGCAAATTTTTGGCATTGGAGCAATCAATGCTAGTTGTTTGAGTGTAGCCCCAATGGAAAGTTATCCAACCCCGAGGGATTTTGCTGCTTCGCTTGGTTTGGTACCAAAGCAACATAGCTCAGGAGATAAGATAGTTTTAGGAGGGATTACCAAACAGGGAGATAGATATGCCAGAACTATGTTGATTCAAGCCGCAAGGACAATAGCAATAAGAGCAAAAAGTGGTAAGGAATCGAAAGATAAACTAGTGCAGTGGGCAGTGAAGAAATTTGCTGAAAATAAATCATATAATATTATATGTGTTGGTTTAGCAAATAAGTGTATACTTGCAGCAAAACTGCGTAACACTATCTAATTTTTTTGCTAGTACGAATTTATTGTATAAATTTGGGTTTCTACTATGCAAATATCACCGATTAATAAAAACTAGTTGAAAAAGTACCAGTTATATTATAACATTTGAAATATTAATAATAATGATAATTAATCAAATGAAAAAACCAAAAGTAGCGACCTTAAGTGCTGAAGAACGAGAAGAACTAATACAACACGTCAAGGAAAGTTCATTAACGGGAGATGAACAGCAAACGATCATAGTACCCTACAATTTTTGTAAAGATGGTATTAGGATAGAAAAAAGTTTTTGTTTGGGAGGTATTAATAATGTGGATATTAGCTGCGTTATGGCTGTTGTAGATTGATAAAAAGCATTTTTGATATGATCAAAGCCATAGGTAAATAATGAAAACAATTGTCTTTCAATGGTTTTGTACCGTTTTATTCGGATGGGATTTAAGGCATTTTGTATTATTCCATTTTTGACTATTAAAGCTGAAGCAATAGCAGTTATCACTAATAATTTTTCAAATCTATCCAATTTTACAATGTGACTTTTTTCAATATCAAAACCACCGCTTTTTAGGTGCAAAAATAGTCGTTCAACACTCCAACGAAATTTATATAAAGCAAAAATATCTTGCTCTATTTCAATTGAAGACACCAGAACCATCAGCTCGCTCTTATCATTTCTATATGCGGTAAAATTAACCTTTCTATTCCATAATATACCACTACAAGCCCTATACTCTAAGGCTTTAACATCACTAAATATTCTTTCAATGGTTAAAGTTCTTAAACCTTTTGTAAGACGAATTTTATGATCCATTTTTAATGGAATAACAAACTTTAGATGGTTATTTATCAGAAAGTCTAACCATTCTTTATTCATAAATTCTCTATCAGCAAGCAAATATTTTATTCTTTCAACGCCAAAATTATTAATAAATTTCTGTAAAAATTCCTTCATAAATTCTGCAGAACACCCGCCACCATGCGACAAAGTCTTCCAGAATATTGGCACCGATATTTTACCAATTACCATTACTAAAAATAAAATATTAATATCGGATTTACCAAATTTCCAACTTGTCCTATCCATTGCTACGACATAATTTTTTGAAGCAAAAAAGCTTAATAGCAAATAGCCAACCTTCATATAATCAAAATTAAAATTTTTTAAAAAACGATAAATTCTATGAGTTTTTGACGTCGCTTTAGCATCACCTAAAATACCAAGTGCTAAACCTTTTGATAAATTGAGCTGCCCGTCAGCAAACTAATTACCATACCAACCAAACATTTTAATCTTGATTTATTTCCGTCTATATATAAAATCAATTCTTGAAGTATTATATTATGCATTTTGTTATAAAAATACCTACCTTATACTACTTCACACCACTCTAAATCAACCATTCTTCTTCATCTTCTCAAAATTGTAGGGTACTATAGCAAACGATAGTAGAACTTGTGAAATTTTGTAATGAGCTAATAGACAAGCTAGCATCATCAAATATCAGTATAAATAAGCTTAAGGAAATGCTGATTGGTTTTAAGGCAGATAACAAAAAAAAGATAGTTCAGATTCATTAAAAGAACCGCCAAGTGAATCTGATAACGGGAATGGTGGTAATGAAGAAGAGTGCGATAAGCCCAAAAAGATAGATCGTAGTAATTAGCAAGGTAAATATGGGTTTGATGATTATAAGGATGCGAATACCAGCTATTTAACTCCTGAGAATTTTTGTAGTGGTGATAGCTGTCCTCACTGTTGTAATGGCAAACTATATAATAGTGAAGCTAGAAAATTGCTACAATTTACAGGTAATGCTCCAATTACAGTCAACAGATATGTAAAGAAAACGCTACGTTGTAATGCTTGTGATTATATAGTTATGAACAATAAAAATATCAACAAATGGACAAATAGTAGCAGAAGTGCAATAGTGTTACAAAAGACCTATGGCACTCCTTTCTACCGTTTATCTAGGCTGCAAAGTTTAAGTGGTGTTCCTGTGGCATATAGCTCGCTCTGGCAACAATATTTAGATGTTTGGCAAGAAGGTGGTGGAGCTGAAATTTACGGGGTATTATTGGAAATGGCTGCTGAATGTAGTTCACTGAACCTTGATGATACTAGAGCTAGGATTTTAGAAATTACTATAGCCAATAAGAAATTACGTACTCAAAATAAGAAAGGACGCAGCTGTTATACTACTACAATATGTGCTAAGACTGCAAATAATGAGGTGATAGTTTTATATTTTACCGGTAATAGGCATGGTGGAGAAAATATAGGTAACGTACTAAAGAATCGTAAGAATAGAACAGATTCTATCCAATTAATGACTGACGCAAGTAATAATAATAACCCGGTATTATCAGAAGCAGATCAAGAATTACTGGCAATAATAGTGATGATCAATTGTTTGTCACATGGTCAGAGAAAATTTACAGAGAATGAACTATATTACCCTGAAGAATGCGGATATTTTCTCAAACAAACACGAGGGATTTACCACAATGAACATCAATGTAAAGAGATGAGTCCTGAAGAAAAACTTTGTATCATCAGGAACATAGCGGTAAATATATAGAAAACATATATAACAAAATAGACGAATTATTTAACGACAAGAAAGTTGAGCCTAATAGTAGGCTTGGACAAGCTATGAAATATTGGATAAATAATAAAGAAGGTTTGACTCAAAATGCCAGTTAGCAATCTTGATAATAATTGGGCTGAGAGATCACTGCGTACCATTATTTTACAAAGGAAGAATTCATTATTCTTTAAAACAATCAATAGTGCTGAGATACATAGTGGTCTGTATAGTATAGTAAAGACTTGTAGTGAGAACGAGATCAATGCCTTTAAATATTTAAATTGGCTACAAGAGCAGAGTAGCAAAGCAAAGAAGAGTCCTGCGAATTATACGCCTTTTGCCTATGCAAGATATATGAATAATACGGAATTAATCGAGACAGCAGCTTAAACGACAGGAAGCCAATCATTAGAGAATTTGGCAGAACTAGGATTACCATTATGAATAAGAATGTGTAAGGTTCTATAACAAATTTGATAAGATGAATTATCAGATGGGAAAAGTTTTGCGGTAAATTTACCTTTGGATAGGCGTTTAGAGCATAGCCAAAAGCCTTGACCGTCAAAGGACAAAATTTTAATGGCAGTTCTGTTTTTATTATAGAATAAAAACAAGGAACCATTAAGAGGGTCAGAAGAAAGTTTTTGTCTACAAACAGCGATTAAGCCATCGATACCCTTGCGAAAATCGATGGCAATAGTGGTAACAAAAATAACTGACGCCGGGGTTAGTTGCAACATAAAAATGTCTGAATTATGGTTTTTGGTTCTAGTGTTTGGATAATAAGTTTGGTACCATTTGGTTTAATAATGTGACAAGTATAGTGATTTTGTTTGGGGGCAGCTACAGGATCGGTATCTATAGAATATAATAGTTGAAATGGGAGAAAATTAATATTTTGTTGTAGAGCTTGATTTGAAGTTGAGACAGGAGAAGTTTTGAGGGTAGGCTCATGGGCTTTTTTAATTGAACTGATTGTTGCTTTATTAATATTAAGATGTTTAGCTATCTCTTGGTAAGAATAATGATGGAGTAATTGGTAAACTAATTCCTTTAGATGGTTTGGTATAGGATCAAACTTATTAGTTTTAGTTTGACGCCAGGCTTTAAATTGCTGAGCTACTTGCTCAATAGTAATTGATGGTATTTGCATAGTATGGAATCCAAATGTATAAAAAATTCATACTAGCAAAAACATTAGATAAAGTTATGCAGTTTTGCTGTAGGTATACAAATAAGTTAGCAAGGATTGCTTATGCAGTAGTCACCAATGGTAGCGAATATGTTGCAAATTAGTTTAGTTGAGAAAAAAGAAGAAACTATGTCAACTAAATAAAAATTGGTAATTGATAAATATTGCGAGTAAAGAATAGTAACAATAAAGAGAACGAAAGTTAAAGAGTTAATGAATAAGTATTCTGAATAAAATCCGTAATTATGTCGAGGCTCTAGAAGCCGTGGGAATGAGAGGCCACTCAAGGATATTTATAAGAATGCAGAAACCGGCTCTGTACAAATAAGTAAGGTGGTCCCCTTTGTCTAGACAAAAATTTAGATAAATAGAGATATAATTCACAAAAATTAAATTGTTGTTTTTATACAATATTTTTTTCAAAATATACACATTCTGGAGTTTTATAATCCAAAGCTTGATGCATCCTTTGTCTATTATAAAAGTCCATATATTCGTTAATTGCTGTCTTTGCCTCCTTTACTGTTGTTAAAATAATCCGATAAATTTTTTCCTGTTTTAATGATCGCCAAAAACGTTCAATAAAAATATTATCTAAGGCTCGTCCCTTACCATCCATACTAATCAAGATATTATGTAGCTTTAGCATACTAATAAAATTCTCCGAGGTAAATTGTACTCCTTGATCAGTATTAAATATTTTTGGCATACCATATTTTTCTATAGCGTCTTCAAGGGCTGTTACACAAAATTCACTTTCCAAACTAATGGAGATTCGCCAACTTAGAATATAACGACTATACCAGTCAATAATAGCTACTAAATATACGAACCCTTGGCTCAGTCTTATATACGTTATATCTGCACTCCAAACCTGGTTTGGCAATACTATTTCTAATCCTTTTAGTAAATAAGGATATATTTTATGCACTTGATTCCTCTTGCTTAAATTTATTTTAGGATAAACAGCTTCAAGACCCATTATCTTGTAGTAACGTCTAACAGCTTTACGACCTACCGAAAAACCTTGGGCTTGTAAATATTTAGCCATCCGCCGCATACCATAATATGGATGCATAGTATAGGTCTCATCAATTATTGCCATAATCTTGATATCTTGTTCACTAATACCAGTAGGTTGATAGTAATAGGTTGACCTGCTAATATCCAATAACTTACACTGTTGTACAATTGTTAACTTATTATGATTAGGCTCTATCATATTACACCTAACCTTTAATTCCAAACAATGCAGATTTTTTTTTTGAGCCAGTCACACTCAACGCTTAACTGACCAATTTGCTCATATAGATTCTTGATTAACCCCTGCTGATTTGGATCAGCACTCTGTGTTTTATTCTTAAAACCTTGTACTAACAACTCAAGACCTTGTTTTTTCCAGTTACTGATCTGTGTTGCATGAACACCATACTTACTGGTTATCTGGGCTATTGTTAGCTCTCCCTTAATTGCTTCTATGACAATTTTGGCTTTCTCCTCAGCACTATATTGCCTTACTTGTTTTTTCATCTCTAGCTCTCCTTGTTTGCTAAAGAATTCTATCTCATTTTTCTTATTTTTCTGTCCAAAATATTGGAACCATTATACGTCAAAGACGTATTGAAGGATTTGATGATAAAATAATATCGTTATACGCTAAAGGAATGAGCTTATCTGATATTAAGATTCAAATGCAAGAATTGTATGGAGCTGACGTTAGCGAAAGTTTGATAAGTCAAATTACTGATGATGTAATTGAGGATGTCAAGATATGGCAAAGCCGACCATTGGATCGAGTATATGCTATAGTATTTTTTGACTGTTTAGTAGTAAAAGTACGTCAAGATAAACGAATTATCAATAAGTCTGTATATGTAGCATTAGGTATTGATTTATCTGGAAGGAAGGATATTTTAGGATTGTGGAACAGTGAAAATGAAGGAGCTAAATTTTGGCTTGGTAATTTTACTGAGATGAAGAACAGAGGTATGCAAGACATGCTTATTGCTTGCAGTGATAATTTAACCGGTATGTCTGAGGCAATAGAAGCAGTTTTTCCGAAAACCGAACATCAATTATGTATTGTACATCAGATTAGAAATAGTTTAAAATATGTATCATATAAAGACCGAAAAGAATTAGCGGCTGATTTAAAGCCTATATATACTGCTAGCACAGAGGAAGAAGCACATCTTGCTTTAGAATCTTTTGAAGCTAAATGGAGTAAACAGTATCCACAAATTGCTAAATCTTGGTATGTTCATTGGGAAAATTTAATGGTTTTTCTAGAATACCCTGAGGCGATAAGGAAAGTAATATACACAACTAATAGTATAGAATCTGTCAATAGCCAATTACGTAAGGTTACTAAGAATAAAAGGGTTTTTCCAAATGATAATGCCGTTTTTAAGACCTTATATTTGGCAATTGATTATATGACCAAGAAATGGGTTATGCCGATTCCGAACTGGAACGCAGCTATGGCTCACTTTTTGATAAAATTTGAAGGTAGAATTTAAGCCCTATGAAAAATTTACACACTTAATTAGAAAGGCTCTAGCTACTAAATATACGAATCCTTGGCTCAGTCTTATATACGTTATATCTGCACTCCAAACCTGGTTTGGCAATACTATTTCTAATCCTTTTAGTAAATAAGGATATATTTTATGCGCTTGATTCCTCTTGCTTAAATTTATTTTAGGATAAACAGCTTCAAGACCCATTATCTTGTAGTAACGTCTAACAGCTTTACGACCTACCGAAAAACCTTGGGCTTGTAAATATTTAGCCATCCGCCGCATACCATAATATGGATGCATAGTATAGGTCTCATCAATTATTGCCATAATCTTGATATCTTGTTCACTAATACCAGTAGGTTGATAGTAATAGGTTGACCTGCTAATATCCAATAACTTACACTGTTGTACAATTGTTAACTTATTATGATTAGGCTCTATCATATTACACCTAACCTTTAAATTCCGAGTCAATCATTTAATTTGTGTAAGTTCATTTTTTATTTTCCAATAAATCATATTTAAAATCTCCACAAAGTATTTCAAATTGATTTAAAGCTAAAGACCAATCTTTAATAGGCATGGTCCATTTTTTGGCTGCATTTTGTAGGGATAAAAATATTATTTTTTGAATTGACTTATCATCTGGAAACACCCCCTTATTTTTGATAATTTTTCTAATTTGACGATTTACAGATTCTATAGTGTTAGTAGTATAAATTACCTTTCTGTTCTCTTCAGGAAAGGCAAAAAACGGTATTATCCCAGACCAATTACGTTGCCAAATATCAGAAATTACCGGATATTTTTTATCCCATTTTACACCAAATTGCTGAAGTTTTAAACGTGCCATTTCGTCATTATTAGCTGTATAAATTTGTTTTAGATCTGATGTGACCTCTTTTAAATCTTTATATGACACATACTTTACTGAATTGCGAACCATATGTACAATACATAATTGTACTATAGTACTCGGGAATACACTGCTTATAGCTTCTGGAAAGCCCTTTAAACCATCCACACAAGCAACATAAATTTGTTCAATTCCTCGATTCTTTAACTCAGTAACTACTTGCATCCAAAATTTAGCACCTTCATTTTTGCCTATCCAAATGCCAAGTAACTCCTTTTTCCCTTCTATATTTACAGCAAGTGCTAAATATACTGCTTTATTTATTACTATGTGATTGTCTCTAGATTTTACATAGATACAGTCCAAGTATAATATTGGATACACCCTATCTAAACAACGATTTTGCCACCTAGTTACTTCTTCTATTACCCCATCTGTTATGGTGGATATCAAGTCACCAGATACATCAGTTTGATATATTTCTTCTAAATGCCCTCGGATCTCGCTGACTGTCATACCGCGACCATAAAGGGATATCACTTTCTCATCAAATCCATTAAATCTCCTCAGCCCTTTTGGTATTAATTGAGGATTATACTCTCCTTCCCGATCTCTTGGTACTTCTACTGTCAGCTTACGACCATCCCCATCAATTACTGTCTTCTCATAGCTACCATTACGACTATTATTATCTACTTTTGGCATCTTGCTATGTTTTGAATATCCTAATTCATACGTTAATTCGGGATAAGGATTAGTAAAAATAGCAGACATATATACACTACGAAGAGCAATTAATGTATGAATTCACAGAAATGCAATTTATACATATCCAAAATCTTGTATTAGTTATAGCTAAAGCATTTTTACTAATCCTTATCCCGAATTAACGTAATTCATGATCCAACTCACTTGCTAATATTTTCTCAACTATTTGCTTCTTTAGCTGTTGAAATAAACCATCTCGACCAAATAACTCCGATGGATCTGCTTTTGATAATAATTCTTCTACTAGCTGATTACTGATGCTTAATGTATCTTTATCTGTATCTAATTTTTTAGCCATAATTCCTCCTTGCTTGCTTAAGTTACTTTTTTTACAGTAATCTCTTACTGCTTTCTTTGCAACTTACACAAACTATAGGACAGACTCAATATTTTTTTGAAAATTTAGATAAAAGATAATTGCTATTGCCATGTCTAATACCAATTGCAATAATTAACACGGTGTGTTTATCCAGTCTCTATACATAATTGATTTTACTAAATCTACATTATGAGCAAATTGATTCCAAGCGTAATACCAATTGCAATAATTAACGCAGTGGTGTAAAATGGGTTTTTAACTGATAAAGGTACTCAAATGGCTAGGTTAATATTACCACAAGGTTTTCATGGTCATGATTTTATAAAAATGATGAAACATGAGCCGCATGGTCGAAATCGTATACGTTTATTGGCGATGTATCACCTTCAATTAGGCAAATCTTTAAAAGCCATATCTGAAATAGTGAAGTCACACTGGAAAACTGTGCAATCATGGCTCAGAAGATTTAGGAATCATGGTTTTGAAGGATTATTTGAATCACAAAGAAGCGGCGCCCCTAGGAAGATTAACACTATACAAGAGTCTGCTCTTTTTGATAAAATCAATACGCTCAGTGAAAGTAAAACTGGTGGGTATATAACTGGAAAGGAGCTACATATCATGTTACTTGAGGAATATGGTGCTAAATGCGCTTTAAAAACAGTCTACAATACTATGCACCGCCTTGGTTTTAGCTGGATTACTTCTCGTTCAATGCATCCAAAGTCAAATCAAGAGACTCAAAATACATATAAAAAAACTTCCCAGACATGTTAACAAAATTATTACCAAAAAATATCGATAGATGTAAAGTTGATATATGGTCTCAGGATGAAACTCGAGTTGGGCAACAAGGTAGCTTAACTCGTATATGGGCTAAGCGTGGCACTAGACCCCGTAAAGTTCGGCAACAGCAATTCATTTCAACATATATTTATGGAGCTGCTTGCCATGATACAGGAGAAGCTTTTGCATTAATTTTACCATATGCAAACACACAGGCAATGAATAAATTCTTAGAAGAGCTTTCTCGCAGTATTCAAGGCAACCGACATATAGCTTTACTAACGGATAATGCAGGTTGGCACACAGCCAAAAAACTAACTGTGCCAAGCAATATCACTTTGATACCGCTTCCGCCCTATGCACCGGAACTTAATGCAATGGAACAAGTTTGGGAATGGATCAAAAATCATTTCTTGTCTAACCAATGTTATGGTGTATATGAAGATATCGTCACTATGGCTTGTTACGCTTGGAATCAATTTGCTCATAATGTAGATTTAGTAAAATCAATTATGTATAGAGACTGGATAAACACACCGTGTTAATTATTGCAATTGGTATAACAAGCCATAGTGACGATATCTTCATATACACCATAACATTGGTTAGACAAGAAATGATTTTTGATCCATTCCCAAACTTGTTCCATTGCATTAAGTTCCGGTGCATAGGGCGGAAGCGGTATCAAAGTGATATTGCTTGGCACAGTTAGTTTTTTGGCTGTGTGCCAACCTGCATTATCCGTTAGTAAAGCTATATGTCGGTTGCCTTGAATACTGCGAGAAAGCTCTTCTAAGAATTTATTCATTGCCTGTGTGTTTGCATATGGTAAAATTAATGCAAAAGCTTCTCCTGTATCATGGCAAGCAGCTCCATAAATATATGTTGAAATGAATTGCTGTTGCCGAACTTTACGGGGTCTAGTGCCACGCTTAGCCCATATACGAGTTAAGCTACCTTGTTGCCCAACTCGAGTTTCATCCTGAGACCATATATCAACTTTACATCTATCGATATTTTTTGGTAATAATTTTGTTAACATGTCTGGGAAGTTTTTTTATATGTATTTTGAGTCTCTTGATTTGACTTTGGATGCATTGAACGAGAAGTAATCCAGCTAAAACCAAGGCGGTGCATAGTATTGTAGACTGTTTTTAAAGCGCATTTAGCACCATATTCCTCAAGTAACATGATATGTAGCTCCTTTCCAGTTATATACCCACCAGTTTTACTTTCACTGAGCGTATTGATTTTATCAAAAAGAGCAGACTCTTGTATAGTGTTAATCTTCCTAGGGGCGCCGCTTCTTTGTGATTCAAATAATCCTTCAAAACCATGATTCCTAAATCTTCTGAGCCATGATTGCACAGTTTTCCAGTGTGACTTCACTATTTCAGATATGGCTTTTAAAGATTTGCCTAATTGAAGGTGATACATCGCCAATAAACGTATACGATTTCGACCATGCGGCTCATGTTTCATCATTTTTATAAAATCATGACCATGAAAACCTTGTGGTAATATTAACCTAGCCATTTGAGTACCTTTATCAGTTAAAAACCCATTTTACACCACTGCGTTAATTATTGCAATTGGTATTATGTTAAGTATGTCTTCCATTCCATGAAGAACTGTGTTTAAAAGTAATGGACTGATTACTCCCCCTTGAGGAGTTCCAACTGTTGTTTTGGTGAATTACGTCAGTTCGGGATAAGATATAGATGAAATAGTAATAGATAAAAGGATTGTCAAAAAGGAGTGCCTGCAGTATTTATATTTTTAAACAAAAAAACAAACTACAGGCATGAAAAAAGATATCACAGAATTATATAGTTTTATAGATGATTTTTGTAAAATTTATTTGGAGTATGAACAGAGAAAGTTATTACCATCAAATAAGCAAAGAAATCGCTGTTGTAGCATGAGTCTAAGTGAAATGTTAACAATAATAATTATGTTTCATACATCCTATGCTAAGAATTTTAAATTTTTCTATAAAAGTTATATAGAGTGCATGCATAAGGATGATTTTCCCAAAGCCTTGAGTTATAATAGATTTGTTGAATTAATGGCACGATTATTCATACCGCTAAATATGTTGATTCATTTGTTGTTTGGTGAGGAAACAGGTATTTATTTTATTGACTCTACAACGATTAAAGCTTGTCACAATAAAAGGCGTTATAGCAATAAAGTTTTTAAAGGATTAGCCAAACATAGTAAATCCTCTATGGGGTATTTTTATGGTTTTAAATTACATGTAATAATCAATAATAAAGGGGAGTTTATGGCATTAAAAGTGACCAAAGGCAATGTAGATGATAGGGTTCCAGTACCGGAGTTAACAAAAAGATTAACTGGAATTATAGCAGCTGATAAAGGTTATATTAAGCAAAATTTGTTCTTAAATTTATATGAAAGAGGCTTAAAAATGATTCATGGAATTAAGAAGAATATGGAAAATAAATTAATGGATTTGAAAGAAAAAATCTTACTTCGAAAGCGTAACTTAATTGAAACAGTTTTTGATTATCTAAAAAATAAAATGAACCTTGAACATACTAGACATAGATCACCAATAAATGCCTTTGTCCATATATTATCTACTCTTGTTGCTTACTCATTAAAGAAAAATAAACCTTCAACAAAATTTGATTTTAATCTACATGTTCACAATATCCTTATCCCGAATTGACGTGAATTGATATTCTTCCATCACACCAGATTTAAGCCATGCTTTAATCCAATTTCGTGCTGGAAAATTTCCTATAATTTTCAAAAGAACATTATGATCAATATTATCAAATGCACCTTTAATATCAGCATCTAGTATCCACCCCCTGGTTGTGCCAGGGCAGACAATAGCAGAAATTCTCTGTATTGCATCGTGGGTGCTACGTCCAGGTCTGAAACCATAGTTATTACCTTCAAACTTAGCTTCCCAAAATGGTTCAAGTGCTGATTTAACAACAGTTTGCATACATCTATCCAAAATAATAGGTAAACCTAAAGGTCTAAGTTTGCCTTTTCGTTTGGGAATATACACACGCTTGATCGGTTTAACAGATGATAGATTATTATTTGCTAACTTTTCCATTAACAAATTTCTTTCTTTATCTGTATTAACAACTATTTTATCAATACCAGGACTTTTCTTCCCTTTATTGATTTGGGTAACACGTCTTATAGCAAGTAATTTATTTGTTCTTGATTTCAACATCAATTTCTGTAAACTACGTACTAATTTCATGTTACCATTTGCAGATGCCCTATAGATACGTCTACGAAGATTATTAACCTTTTTATTAACTCAATGATAGGTAAGCCACTAGTTTGACTAGTGAGACCATCAAGGCTTGGCCTTTAGATTTAGTATAAAATAAAAAGTTATCATATATAACTTCTTTGGCTTGACGGTCAAAGGAGAAAATATATGACAACATACGAAAGTTTAAATCATTCTAAATGGGATTGCAAATATCATATTGTGTTTATTCCAAAGTGTCGTAAAAAAGAATTGTACGGGAAGGTTAGAAAATATCTTGGGAACGTATTCCATGAGTTAGCTTTTCAACGTGGGAGCAAGATCATAGAGGGGCATATGGTACAAGATCATGTGCATATGCTCATCAAGATTCCTCCTAAATATTCTGTAGCTGAAGTAATAGGCTATATCAAGGGGAAAAGTGCTATAGCCGTTGCTAGGCAGTTTGGTGGACGAAAACGTAATTTTAATGGAGAAAAGTTGTGGGCTAGAGGTTATGCGGTCTCAACTGTAGGATTTGAAGAGAATCAGATCAAACACTACATTAAGAATCAAGAGCAACTTGATAGTTTAGGCTCTGACGAATCAGGAGAATTTTAATTAACAATGGCAGCCCTTTGGGCTGCTCATAACCGTCAAGCCCCTCGCTTTGCGAGGGCGTTCTGACTTCTTGCCAATTTATTGCATGCCAATAAATTTTCTCAAAGTTATTATTATCGGTCTTAATTGTTACATTTGCGTTTTGCATCTAACTTTTCCAATATAATTCATAATCTTGTTTACTTACTTAGGGTAAATCACCAGTCTCAAGTCAGCATCATTTCTGATTAGCACATAGTGCCTATACACCCAGTTATTTATTCCTGTAGCCTTTCAGCTTAGTGTCATTAGCTTTTTAAGACCTCTCTTACCTACTACAAGTTGTCAAGTAATAGGCTTACCACGTTTCACTAATTAAAGATGCGTTAAGTTGGTTATCTTCTTTATACCGGGGAACTGGCATTTTTAAAGAAGGTCGCGTATGCCTTCTTACAGTTAAGCTTTTCAACTTTATCCCTATAATAGATGTTATCTGGAGTATCTACTTTTATATTTACGATATTTTCCAAACAAAGATTCACTTTCGTTTAACCAATTTTAACTTTACCTTGCCCCTATTTCCCATCCAGATTAGTAATTTAGTTAGGCTTCTTATTGCGCTTAGCACAAGATCGTTACCAACCTTGCACCGCAATAATAGTAATTAGGTCTAAATGCAACCTAGCCGCAATATACTTGCAGACTTTATTTTAGTGCCATCGTGTCGCACTACGCAATATATAAACTAAAGTTTATTGCTTTTTTTTTGCTGGTTCATTTGATCTAGATTCTACTCGATGATTTAAAATTAGCATGGTAATGTAATGCAAGATTGAGATAATGAACAGTAAAGAATTATGGCGATACAATTTGCCAGGATCGAGATAGTAAGTAGAAGCTCAGGAGGAAATAGCTGTTGTAAAGCTGCTT
Organism: Rickettsia endosymbiont of Oedothorax gibbosus; assembly: GCF_936269705.1. Lineage (NCBI taxonomy): Bacteria > Pseudomonadati > Pseudomonadota > Alphaproteobacteria > Rickettsiales > Rickettsiaceae > Rickettsia > Rickettsia endosymbiont of Oedothorax gibbosus. Next base: position 201,675 of record NZ_OW370493.1, on the reverse strand, counting down.
ATAATGCGAGGGCGATTAAGGTGGTCCCCTTTGTCTAGACAAAAATTTAGATAAATAGAGATATAATTCACAAAAAGAGTCTGTCCTATAGTTTGTGTAAGTTGCAAAGAAAGCAGTAAGAGATTACTGTAAAAAAAGTAACTTAAGCAAGCAAGGAGGAATTATGGCTAAAAAATTAGATACAGATAAAGATACATTAAACATCAGTAATCAGCTAGTAGAAGAATTATTATCAAAAGCAGATCCATCGGAGTTATTTGGTCGAGATGGTTTATTTCAACAGCTAAAGAAGCAAATAGTTGAGAAAATATTAGCAAGTGAGTTGGATCATGAATTAGGATATTCAAAACATAGCAAGATGGCAAAAGTAGATAATAATCGTCGTAATGGTAGCTATGAGAAGACAGTAATTGATGGGGATGGTCGTAAGCTGACAGTAGAAGTACCAAGAGATCGGGAAGGAGAGTATAATCCTCAATTAATACCAAAAGGGCTGAGGAGATTTAATGGATTTGATGAGAAAGTGATATCCCTTTATGGTCGCGGTATGACAGTCAGCGAGATCCGAGGGCATTTAGAAGAAATATATCAAACTGATGTATCTGGTGACTTGATATCCACCATAACAGATGGGGTAATAGAAGAAGTAACTAGGTGGCAAAATCGTTGTTTAGATAGGGTGTATCCAATATTATACTTGGACTGTATCTATGTAAAATCTAGAGACAATCACATAGTAATAAATAAAGCAGTATATTTAGCACTTGCTGTAAATATAGAAGGGAAAAAGGAGTTACTTGGCATTTGGATAGGCAAAAATGAAGGTGCTAAATTTTGGATGCAAGTAGTTACTGAGTTAAAGAATCGAGGAATTGAACAAATTTATGTTGCTTGTGTGGGGTTTAAAGGGCTTTCCAGAAGCTATAAGCAGTGTATTCCCGAGTACTATAGTACAATTATGCAGCAATTCCAAATATGACATTATGGATACATAGGGAAATTTTAGCATTGCGATCCACTCAACTTTAAGACGAATAATCTATTTTTCTGTTAAAGATTTGTATGTATTTTCTTGAATTCTATAAATATTTTTATACAAACTTATCATAATTCACGTTATTGTAATCAATTTGGTAAAAACCAACGGTTAGCAATAAATAAGTCTATTGCTCTAGAAAAAGCTTTTGATAGGTCGAATCTATATTGGCGGGACTCTGTAATCTCGTTTGCCAGCTAATATCTCCCATAACATTTCCATTGATTCAAAGAAAAAAAGGTCTACTAAACTTCTTATTCGTTCCCATAACGATCCTAATCTACCAAATTGCTCCCTCATTTCTTGAAATAATTTATCAACTAATTGGTGTATTTGATGAATAGTAAATGCTAACAAAGTAAAATTGTAGAAATTATAACATAGATTCTCAGAACCATGACCGTAATTATGTTCTATATTATAACCATGATTCTTTAAGCTATTAAAGCATTCGTTCTCTATTTTCCAACGTGCTCTTGCTCCGTCTATTATTGTTTTAGCATTATCTGAGGTGATTTCTAGATCAGTAATCCATTTACCATAATACTGACTTTTGTTACTACCATCTTTCTGCGGCACTAGCTCCCATGCCGCTATATAATTTGTTCTTACCTTAGTGCTAGTAAATAATTCAACATCATTAACCCATTCAATTATCAATTTGTTCCTTCTAAGGCTCAATGTCTCTATCTTTGATTTATCTACAGATTGAACATTATCCATTAATGTCTTATGATTATTGGGTTTTACTTTAAAAATATAATTAGCTTTATGATCACGAATTGTTTCTATCACTGGAGTTGTTGCATATAAGGCATCAGCATTGATTATTATCCCTAATTTATCATGATCCTTTCTAAATCTTGTCAAAAATCTCTTGAAAGCATTCGTCTCACAATCCTCTTTCTCATCACCATCTTGTACACGAATTTCCTCAGGCATTACTGGTATTACTTGTCGTAACCCAAATTTTACAATAGCCCCTTGTAATACTTGATGACAATGATATTGGTTATTTTTATGCCCTCTAATTAGGCAACGTTTACAACTCACTTTATCAGAGCTGTAATATTGTGTACCATCAACATTTAATAAGTATTTACCAGGAAATATTTGATATTGTTCTAGATGCTTCCCTCGTTGTAATTTACTAAATAATTCTTTGAAAATAGGTCTAAACGTTACGTCACTATCTACTTGGTCTATTACGTTCCTCATCCCCTGATCGCTAGGAAGCGATTGTACTGTAAACATGCTACGCAGATTATTACGTTGTTCCTTCCTTTCCATACGCCTTTGAAATTCTAGCAAAGATACTGATTGAAAATACATACACGCCAAACCAGATAACATAATATCTGCTATACTATTACTACTATTTACACCCCTTCTATCTTCTATACCAGCAAATCTATCTGCAATCATACTTCTGATTGCACTAAAACTTAAATGTTTCTTTGAATGCATAACTTGATACCAATATTATATTGATATTATCTTAGATAATTTATCCAACTTTGACTACTTTTTTAACTATTCCTCTACGAAAAACTTATTCCATATCCTTTTACTTACCTTCCTTCTATGACATATTTGGAATCGCTGCATTATTGCTATCAGTATGACAATATTTATCATATCCTAAGTGATTATTCATCTCTGACTGCAATGCCTTCTCTACAAGCCTTTTGGTTAATTGTTTTAATAAACCATCCTCTTTAAATAAAGTTGATATATCTGTATCATTATTTATTAATAAATCTATTGCTTGATTCATTGCTTCATTTTGTTTGTGACGCATTATAATTTCTCCTTTTGTTATATTATATTTTTATATAACCTTTGAAAAATTTACACACTTATTTGTACAGAGCCGATTTATTGATTTTCCAGGCTTTATTTTACCTTGAATATTATGAATGTGACTAGCAAACCAATCAATAAAAGATGCCCCATATAATATCTCACGCTTTGCATCTTCTAATAATTTCCCCTGTTCTAAGGTAATTATATAGGCTAGTTGATCAATATTCTCTAATATTAAAGAATGCCATTTTCTTAATATAGTTATTCTTTGTTCAAAAGAAGTCTGTGACCAAATCTTAAAAGCTCTAACAGAACTGTCAATAGCACTAATAATTAAATCATTAGGCAAATTTGGTATCGACCCAACCACTTTATCATTGGCAGGATTATAAACTGATAACTGCTCTTGGCAATCTAGCCAATTTCCATCTATATAGTTTTTTTTATTAACAAAATCTAGTAATTGCATATTAAACATTAAACGATTTCCCACATCCACAACTACCTTTTTCGTTTGGATTGTTAAAAGTAAAGCCAGACTTAAACTTACCTTCTACATAATCCATTTCACTTGCTAGAAGATACATTAGAGCTTTTGGGTCAATTAATATTCGTACACCTTTATCTTCTATCACCTCATCAAACTTATTTTTGATATCAGCATATTCTACATAATAAGATAGACCGGAACAACCACCAGATTTCACACCAATCCTAATACCAAAAGATGGTTTATCACGCCTGTCTATCAATCTCTTTATTTGTTGAGCTGCTGCCTCAGTCAATGACATAACATTTTTCATAATAATTACTATGAGTTTTTAGTTTTATAATCAAGTATTGCCGCTTTTATGGCATCTTCTGCCAATAAAGAACAATGGAGTTTTACTGGTGGCAAAGATAATTCCTTGGCTATCTCTGTATTTTTTATACTACCAGCCTCGTCAAGAGATTTACCCTTAACCCATTCCGTTACTAAAGAACTTGAAGCAATAGCAGAACCACAACCAAATGTTTTAAATTTTGCATCTGTAATAATTCCCTCTGCACTAACTTTAATTTGTAGCTTCATTACATCACCACAGGCAGGGGCTCCCACAAGACCTGTCCCAACATATGCATCATTTTTGTCCAATGATCCAACGTTACGCGGATTTTCGTAATGATCCAGTACTTTTAAACTATAACCCATGTTATTCCTATATTAATAATTATTCTACCTTAATACATCTACACTCTCCTGCTTTGAAGGATTGTTTTTTTGAAAATATCAGGGACTCGCATACTCACATACGCTGCCGTAGGCTAGGAGGCTGCCTCCTAGCCCATTATTTTCAAATCCAATTTTCCAAATCATTTGAGTATATATCTATAAATATAACAGATTTTTTTGACCCACTAATAGTTGTTTGCATTATTTTTGCAATATTGCTTATTTTTTTCATACCCTATAATTTTTTTTATTATTATGAGAATAACAAAAATTTTAAGGTATTATGCTATACATAGGCGTTATTATTAAAGTAACGCCTTGCTAACAAGCACCAATTTACTGTACTTTCAGTAATTCATTGATTTTTGTAACAGATAATCTAGTCGTTCTTGCTACTTCCTCAATAGAGTTACCACTTTTTATCATCATTTTTATTAATTTAGCTTCTCCTCTTGCTTCTCCTCTTGCTTCTCCTCTAGCCTCTCCAATTTTGATACCATCTTGTAGTCCGATTTGAATCCTTTCTTCTTTCCATACTTGAGCTATACTAGGCATAAGTTCTTCTCCTTTTTCTTTAGTTAAACTATTTTTTAATATTTTTTCTAACTCTATTTTATCATTTTGCTCAATAAAGATCAAAGTATACTGTAATAGATTTCTTATATGGTCATAGCCTATTGTTATTTTACTCAATTTAGGCAAGAGATGAGAGATTTCTTGCCATCTCTTCAGTAATTGACGTTCGTGGATGTGCTTGAGGAAAAATAACAAAATCCCAGACCATACTTTTTCCTTAAGTTCTTCATCGGGGATATCATGTACGTTAATAAGCTGACAATCATTTGTCCAAAAGACTCTGGCTAAATCTGGATGGCTAAATAAATTCCATATATTGAGCGATGCGTTATATTTCTTCTTGCCATTATAAATTATTAGGGGATAAATTAATGGAAGGCTTTTAGCTTTAGGGTTAGTAGTTAAATATAGATCACAAATATTAATCATATATTTAAATAACCTAAATGCCATCATTTTATCAACAGTACTTTGATGTTCCAATAGCAAAAAAATATAGCCATCCTGATCATTAAACTTAACAGAAAATAATACATCTGAAATAGTTTCAGAAAGGTCTAACTCAATAAAACTATCTTTTTCTAATTTTACAGTTGTGCTATCGATTAAAGCCAACACATCCTTCGGCAAATGAGTTGCCAAAAACTCTTTAGCAACTATTGGATTCTCCATAGATTTGCGAAAGATTTCGTCATGTTTTGGCTTATCTGAAGTCATAATAAAATTTGCTTATATAGCTAATCTAATAATTCATTATTTACTATACTTTCAGTAATTCATTGATTTTAGTAATAGATAGTCCAGTAATTCTTACTACTTCTTCAATGGAGCTACCATTGTTTATCATCATTTTTATTAATTTAGCTTCCCCCTCGGCTCTACCCTCGGCTCTACCTTTGGCTTCACCTCTAGCCTCTCCGATTTTAATACCATCCTGTAGCCCTATCTCTATCCCTTCTTCTTTCCATACTTGAGCTATACTAGGCATAATTCCCTCTCCTTTCTCTTTAGTTAAACTATTTTTTAATATTTTTTCTAACTCTATTTTATCACTTTGCTCAATAAAGGTCAAAGTATACTGTAATAGATTTCTTATATGGTCATAGCCTATTGTTATTTTACTCAATTTAGGCAAGAGATGAGAGATTTCTTGCCATCTCTTCAGTAATTGACGTTCGTGGATGTGCTTGAGGAAAAATAACAAAATCCCAGACCATACTTTTTCCTTAAGTTCTTCATCGGGGATATCATGTACGTTAATAAGCTGACAATCATTTGTCCAAAAGACTCTGGCTAAATCTGGATGGCTAAATAAATTCCATATATTGAGCGATGCGTTATATTTCTTCTTGCCATTATAAATTATTAGGGGATAAATTAATGGAAGGCTTTTAGCTTTAGGGTTAGTAGTTAAATATAGATCACAAATATTAATCATATATTTAAATAACCTAAATGCCATCATTTTATCAACAGTACTTTGATGTTCCAATAGCAAAAAAATATAGCCATCCTGATCATTAAACTTAACAGAAAATAATACATCTGAAATAGTTTCAGAAAGGTCTAACTCAATAAAACTATCTTTTTCTAATTTTACAGTTGTGCTATCGATTAAAGCCAACACATCCTTCGGCAAATGAGTTGCCAAAAACTCTTTAGCAACTATTGGATTCTCCATAGATTTGCGAAAGATTTCGTCATGTTTTGGCTTATCTGAAGTCATAATAAAATTTGCTTATATAGCTAATCTAATAATTCATTATTTACTATACTTTCAGTAATTCATTGATTTTAGTAATAGATAGTCCAGTAATTCTTACTACTTCTTCAATGGAGCTACCATTGTTTATCATCATTTTTATTAATTTAGCTTCCCCCTCGGCTCTACCCTCGGCTCTACCTTTGGCTTCACCTCTAGCCTCTCCGATTTTAATACCATCCTGTAGCCCTATCTCTATCCCTTCTTCTTTCCATACTTGAGCTATACTAGGCATAATTCCCTCTCCTTTCTCTTTAGTTAAACTATTTTTTAATATTTTTTCTAACTCTATTTTATCACTTTGCTCAATAAAGGTCAAAGTATACTGTAATAGATTTCTTATATGGTCATAGCCTATTGTTATTTTACTCAATTTAGGCAAGAGATGAGAGATTTCTTGCCATCTCTTCAGTAATTGACGTTCGTGGATGTGCTTGAGGAAAAATAACAAAATCCCAGACCATACTTTTTCCTTAAGTTCTTCATCGGGGATATCATGTACGTTAATAAGCTGACAATCATTTGTCCAAAAGACTCTGGCTAAATCTGGATGGCTAAATAAATTCCATATATTGAGCGATGCGTTATATTTCTTCTTGCCATTATAAATTATTAGGGGATAAATTAATGGAAGGCTTTTAGCTTTAGGGTTAGTAGTTAAATATAGATCACAAATATTAATCATATATTTAAATAACCTAAATGCCATCATTTTATCAACAGTACTTTGATGTTCCAATAGCAAAAAAATATAGCCATCCTGATCATTAAACTTAACAGAAAATAATACATCTGAAATAGTTTCAGAAAGGTCTAACTCAATAAAACTATCTTTTTCTAATTTTACAGTTGTGCTATCGATTAAAGCCAACACATCCTTCGGCAAATGAGTTGCCAAAAACTCTTTAGCAACTATGGGATTCTCCATAGATTTGCGAAAGATTTCGTCATGTTTTGGCTTGTCTAGAGTCATAACTTAAATATAAGAAAGAATTTTAGAGAAGTAGGTAACAACATTTTCTATTGTTAACTCTTCTATTATTCCTGTTCTACGATCTTTTAATTCGACCACATCTTTCTCAGAGTTTTTGGAACCAATAATTATTTGGTACGGTGAACCTATAAGATCATGAGTGGCAAATTTTTTACCAGCTCTCTCATTTGTATCATCGTATAACACCTCTATTTTATTCGCTACAAGCTGATCATATAGATTTTGTGATAGTTCATTGCATTTACTATCAAGTATATTCAAATTTAATATTGATACCATAAAAGGAGCAATATTTGGAGACCATATAATCCCTTTATCATCATGACTTGATTCAATTATGGCGGCTAAAAGTCTTGAAATACCTATACCATAGGAACTCATTTCCACTGGCACAAGACTCCCATCACTAGCATTTACTAGAGCCTTCATTGCTTTAGAATATTTTGTACCAAGATAAAAAATATGCCCAACCTCTATAGCCTTACTATTAGCAAGATTCTCTTCTGTTAACAAACATTTATCATGAACATGTTTTTCTTCTGCTACCGCATATAAGGATTGTAATTTTTCAATATCTAAATTTTCCTGATCTATTAAAGATAGAAATTTTTTGTCATAAAAAATAGTACTCTCACCATTAGTGGCAAGAATATGGAACTCATGGCTTAAATCCCCACCAATCTGACCATTATCAGCAAGCACTGGGATTACACGGAGCCCTATATCACGAAAAGTTTGCATATATGCTAGATACATCTGATTATAAGTTTTTATCGCACTTATTTGATCTATATCAAAAGAATATGCATCTTTCATTAAGAACTCTCTACCACGCATCACCCCAAAGCGAGGTCTAATTTCATCCCTAAATTTCCATTGAATATGATATAAGTTTTTTGGCAAATCTTTATAGGACTTAATATTATTTCTAAAAATATCGGTAACCATATCTTCATTAGTAGGTCCAAATAATAAAGTATTATCGTGGCGATCTTGGAATTTTAGCATTTCCTTACCGTAATTCTCAAATCTTCTAGATTCCATCCATAAAGATGCTGGTTGAATACAAGGCATTAATATTTCAATGGCACCTACTTTATTCATATTAAGTCGAACAATATTCTCAACATTTTTCAGGGCTTTTAATCCCATAGGCAACCAGCTATAAATTCCAGCAGATTGTTGTCTTATCATACCACTTCTAAGCATCAATCTGTGAGAAACTACTTGAGCCTCTACTGGCTCTTCCTTTAGCACGGGTAAAAAATATTTTGATAGTAACATGACTGCTTTACCTCAATGATAACAGTTGTTCTCCCAGCGTAGGCGAGGATTTAGAGATTCTGCACCGGAGCTGGAATGACATCTTTTTTGTTTAAATAACTTGCCCACTGGGTTACATTAGACCTCTTGCATAACCTAAAGATAATTGAGGAATTTTTAGGAAAAACGAAGTCGAGTACCGCAGCGTACTAAGATGTACGTGAGGAACGGAGACGAGTTTTGACAACAAAATTACCAATTAGATTAGGTTATGCAAGAGGTCTATTACCTTTGATTATTTTTTGGCAATAATATTTAGAAATTCATGACGATATTTCTGCTGCTCTAAATATATACCAGTATAATGCATAGTATTCATAATACTATCATTTTGCATAACACCTCTAAGAGTCATACAACTATGTAATGCAGAAATCCTGACCGCAACACCCATAGGCTTAATATATTTCTGTAATGTTTCAGCAATTTGTACTGTCATTTTTTCTTGAATCTGTAATCTTTTTGCAAAAACATCAACTATTCTGGCAAATTTACTGATACCTATTATACAATTATCTGGTATATAAGCTATATCAACCGTACCATTTATTGGTAATAAATGGTGTTCGCAAAAAGAATTAAACTTTATGTCTTTTAATAGAATGAAGTCCTGAAAGTTACCAGTTTCATAAAATTTAGTAGATAATATTTCTTCTACATTTTTATTGTACCCACAAAACATCTCTTGGTAAGTTTTTATTACTCTATCAGGAGTTTTCGCTAACCCTTCTCTATTTGGATCCTCGCCAATAAATCGCAATAAAGTTCTAACTGCCTCTTGGGCTTCTTCTATAGTAGGTTTTTTCAAGGTCATTATTTTTATTATACTAATTATTTCAATACCATCTTTTTACCACAAATAACAACAAACATCAAGCCACCAACAATAGCAATTAGTTCTCCACCACCCATTGCCCCCATCAGTAACTTACTGCTAATAGCCATTTCTACCCCTGGTGTTTTTCGCATCACCCCATAACCACCAGCCAAAAGAAGAGTTATAATATGTAACATTTGTCCGATAGTTAAAGTAATAATTGCTGCAGAGGAATATGAATTTTTCTTTTGTTCATTATTACATGCATTGTCACATAAAAGAAAGCTAAATCCCATAAATGCCACACTTATTCCAACAATCGAACCATGATAGTGGGCAGGAACAGTAACGTTCATACTGGTAATTAACACACCAATAAACCCTCCAGACAAAAATAATATGCTAGAACAAATGATGCTTGCTTTTATAGGAGAATTTCTCATAAGAGAATTTACCACTAGTTTATGATTATGGCTAACTAGCTCATAAAATATTAGTATCAAAGACAGAACTGGGGCTATCCCACCACCATATTTCATTTGTTTAGTATAATATTCTTTGAATTCAGCATCTATAATATCATATGATAAGTGTCCCCAAATATATAGTACCCTACAATTTTGAGAAGATGAAGAAGAATGGTTGATTTAGAGTGGTGTGAAGTAGTATAAGGTAGGTATTTTTATAACAAAATGCATAATATAATACTTCAAGAATTGATTTTATATATAGACGGAAATAAATCAAGATTAAAATGTTTGGTTGGTATGGTAATTAGTTTGCTGACGGGCAGCTCAATTTATCAAAAAGGTTTAGCACTTGGTATTTTAGGTGATGCTAAAGCGACGTCAAAAACTCATAGAATTTATCGTTTTTTAAAAGATTTTAATTTTGATTATATGAAGGTTGGCTATTTGCTATTAAGCTTTTTTGCTTCAAAAAATTATGTCGTAGCAATGGATAGGACAAGTTGGAAATTTGGTAAATCCGATATTAATATTTTATTTTTAGTAATGGTAATTGGTAAAATATCGGTGCCAATATTCTGGAAGACTTTGTCGCATGGTGGCGGGTGTTCTGCAGAATTTATGAAGGAATTTTTACAGAAATTTATTAATAATTTTGGCGTTGAAAGACTCAATAACTAACCAGCTGAAGCTGGTAGGTTGAAGTTGCGACTAGAAGTCACGGATTTACTCTAAAGAGATATTCATTACATTATTAGGCTGATGTGCATCTGAATGATTGTTAATGTAGTTATTGATTATATCATCAGTGACATTACCACTGGTTGAGCTAAAGAAGCCCCTAGCCCAAAAGTGGCGTCCCCAGTAAGTTTTTCTAATTTCAGGAAATTCTTGCTGAATTTTATATGATGAACGTCCTTTAGCTGCTTTAACAAACTGACTAATGGATATATGAGGTGGAATTTCAGCCATAATATGGACATGATCGGCAGATAATATTCCATTGATGATTTTGATACCAAGATATTCTGCTACCTGAGCAATAATTTCTCTAATTCTAATCCTGAGGTTACCTGTGAGTACTTTGTATCGATACTTAGTAATCCAAACGATATGGAAGCGGTGGTAAAATACGGTGTGGCTAGACTTACTATAATCAGTCATATATATTATTCTCTATTCAGAGAATAATATATATGATAACATTAGTAAATTGAAATATTTTAGAACAAGGACTGAAGTCTTTTCCGGCTGAAGCCGGAGGTTTTAACCAAATTTTGGGACAATAAAATATTTGCTTGCTGATAGAGAATTTATGAATAAAGAATGGTTAGACTTTCTGATAAATAACCATCTAAAGTTTGTTATTCCATTAAAAATGGATCATAAAATTCGTCTTACAAAAGGTTTAAGAACTTTAACCATTGAAAGAATATTTAGTGATGTTAAAGCCTTAGAGTATAGGGCTTGTAGTGGTATATTATGGAATAGAAAGGTTAATTTTACCGCATATAGAAATGATAAGAGCGAGCTGATGGTTCTGGTGTCTTCAATTGAAATAGAGCAAGATATTTTTGCTTTATATAAATTTCGTTGGAGTGTTGAACGACTATTTTTGCACCTAAAAAGCGGTGGTTTTGATATTGAAAAAAGTCACATTGTAAAATTGGATAGATTTGAAAAATTATTAGTGATAACTGCTATTGCTTCAGCTTTAATAGTCAAAAATGGAATAATACAAAATGCCTTAAATCCCATCCGAATAAAACGGTACAAAACCATTGAAAGACAATTGTTTTCATTATTTACCTATGGCTTTGATCATATCAAAAATGCTTTTTATCAATCTACAACAGCCATAACGCAGCTAATATCCACATTATTAATACCTCCCAAACAAAAACTTTTTTCTATCCTAATACCATCTTTACAAAAATTGTAGGGTACTATGCCCCAAATAGCTGAAATACTTATCAAAAAATTTAAATATAATAATATCAGATACAATTTGTTAAATCTTAATTCTTTATTTACCCAAGTATTGAATAATACTATCATTACTAATATCATAATTTGTGTGTAAATAAATTGCAATAAATGCCCCCACTCCAGAAAAGCAATTCATAGTAAAATTCTATATCGACTGGCACAAGCCTAACCTGGATATTGCATGAAGGTGGTATTTATAAAAATAAAATGGCAATATCGCTTATAAGTGGTCATGGATATGTTAATTTTCACTTAAATTAACCTGAGTTTGACGTAAGCACCAAACAAAATGCTAACCTGAATATTGCATGAAAGAATAGAGACAAAACCCTTGTAATACTATATAATATCAGTGTTAAAAGAAGATTACATAGAGGGTTTTGCCATGACAAATTGTACAGGATTAATTTACCAATCGAAAGTAAAAAATCGTCAAATAGAAATAAATTTCACAGGAGGTAATATTAGTAGCGATGGAGGTGTATTATTGCTAAGAGAAGCAGATAAAAGACTTGGTCTAACTAATGAACTGGCTAAGATTTTTCCTGATAAGCGAGATTCTGATAAAATTACTCATACTATTTTAACAATGCTCAAACAGTGTATTTATGGTATTGCTCTTGGTTATGAAGATTTAAATGATCACGATAATTTAAGAAAATGTCCAGCTTTGCAAACAAGTATAGACACACTGGACGATATGGCTAGTAGCTCTACTTTATGCCGTTTAGAAAATAAAGCAGATCGTGGATTTGCTCTTAAAGCTCATAAGGTGATGATTGACAAGTTTGTCGAATCTCGTAAAACCGTGCCGAAACAATTAATACTTGATTTTGATGCCACTGATGATGAAATTTATGGCAATCAAGAGGGGAAGTTTTATCATGGATATTATCGTCATAATTGCTTTCTACCTTTATATGTTTTTTGTGGAAAAAAGCTGTTAGTAAGCAATCTTCGCAGCTCAAAGCTAGAACAAGCAAAGCATAGCTGGGCAATATTATCTCTATTAGTCAAGCGTTTTCGTCAATCGTGGCCTGAAGTAGAGATTATTTTTCGTGGTGATGGTGGATTTTGTCGTCATCAGATGCTGGATTGGTGTGATGAAAATAATGTAAAATATATAGTCGGAATAGCCCAAAATACTAGACTCAACAAGCTGCTTGAGCCATTGATGCAACAATCTAACGAAGCCTTCACAATTAGCAAAGAGAAGCAACGCTTTTTTAGTGAATTTAAATATAAAGCTGATAGCTGGAGTCGTCATCGTAAGATAGTTGGTAAATCAGAAGTAACTAGCCTTGGTGAGAATCCAAGATACGTCAGTTCGGGATAAGATATAGATGAAATAGTAATAGATAAAAGGATTGTCAAAAAGGAGTGCCTGCAGTATTTATATTTTTAAACAAAAAAACAAACTACAGGCATGAAAAAAGATATCACAGAATTATATAGTTTTATAGATGATTTTTGTAAAATTTATTTGGAGTATGAACAGAGAAAGTTATTACCATCAAATAAGCAAAGAAATCGCTGTTGTAGCATGAGTCTAAGTGAAATGTTAACAATAATAATTATGTTTCATACATCCTATGCTAAGAATTTTAAATTTTTCTATAAAAGTTATATAGAGTGCATGCATAAGGATGATTTTCCCAAAGCCTTGAGTTATAATAGATTTGTTGAATTAATGGCACGATTATTCATACCGCTAAATATGTTGATTCATTTGTTGTTTGGTGAGGAAACAGGTATTTATTTTATTGACTCTACAACGATTAAAGCTTGTCACAATAAAAGGCGTTATAGCAATAAAGTTTTTAAAGGATTAGCCAAACATAGTAAATCCTCTATGGGGTATTTTTATGGTTTTAAATTACATGTAATAATCAATAATAAAGGGGAGTTTATGGCATTAAAAGTGACCAAAGGCAATGTAGATGATAGGGTTCCAGTACCGGAGTTAACAAAAAGATTAACTGGAATTATAGCAGCTGATAAAGGTTATATTAAGCAAAATTTGTTCTTAAATTTATATGAAAGAGGCTTAAAAATGATTCATGGAATTAAGAAGAATATGGAAAATAAATTAATGGATTTGAAAGAAAAAATCTTACTTCGAAAGCGTAACTTAATTGAAACAGTTTTTGATTATCTAAAAAATAAAATGAACCTTGAACATACTAGACATAGATCACCAATAAATGCCTTTGTCCATATATTATCTACTCTTGTTGCTTACTCATTAAAGAAAAATAAACCTTCAACAAAATTTGATTTTAATCTACATGTTCACAATATCCTTATCCCGAATTGACGTAAGATATATAGTAACTAATTTAACCTCAGTTTGATGTAAGAGGAAGGTTGAGATTGTTTAATTTTCCAAAAGCTACAGAAATTTTATTAGGCTTAAAAACATAGGCAAGCAGTCCAGCTAATACGTTAGTTTGAAAATTCATAACAGATCTATGGCTTGTATGGTCTATATGACAAAGGTTTTTTAGTTGATCGTTAATGGTTTCAATAATATACCTTTTATTTAAAAACCGCTTTTTAATAGGATCTATTATTCTTTCTTTCATATTACTTTTAATTTTTGTTATTAGTTCTAAAGCTTGATTAGCAAGGGATTGAGTGAGTTTTTTACTGATATACCCACGATCACCAAAAAGCCAGCCTTGTAATTTATCTACTAAATTTTCTACCACTGCTCTATCATCAACATTTCCTGGAGTTAAAGAAAAACTCATAATCTCTCCGCAACTGTTAATGACAATATGTAGCTTACAACCAAAGAACCACCCAGTGGAAGTCTTACCTCTTTTTGCTATGTCTTTGAATACTTTATGTCTATTAATTCTTAAATTATGGCAAGCAGGAAGTTTAGTAGAGTCGATATAATATTGACCAGTTTGTTTTCCTGATAGGCTTTTTAGCAGTAATACCATGGGCATGAAGCTCATTGGCATTAACTGAACAAAACGACTATAGCTCACAAGTTTTGGAAATTCCTTTCTATAACTTTGACATAGGCAGCATAAATAAAAATCTTTAAAGGTACGGTAGTGACTCAAGTGAAACATTACTATAATAGTAATAATCTCTGAGAGTCCTATACTGCAAACTACTTTACGCTTACGGTTAGGATTTGGTAATATATATTTATTTTGCTCCGTATCAAAATGCTTGCAAAAATCATCAATTAAGCAGAAAATCTCCGTAAGAGGGATCATAATATATTCTCCAATTTTGTTGTTATTATTCGAGAACTTTATAATCCCTCCCTTCTTACTTTTCAAATATTCTTTCTCCTAACACACTAGTTTGAAAGAAGGTTTTATTTTTACCATAGCTCACCACCAACAGTTTGTTTATGTTATTACATAATGCTTAGCATTTTGTTTGGTGCTTACGTCAAACTCAGGTTATTCTACTAATGTATAGGCAAGGCTTGACAAAATTAGTCTGAGTTGATTAGCCCACCATTTATGGCATGAAGTGCGATCGGCAAATAGCTCTAACTGTTGCTCTTTTATACGATTTTCCATATCTCCACGTGCACAGTAATTTTTATCATATAAATCTTCTGGCTTACCTGCTAAATTAGTTACTATATATCTTGGATTCTCACCAAGGCTAGTTACTTCTGATTTACCAACTATCTTACGATGACGACTCCAGCTATCAGCTTTATATTTAAATTCACTAAAAAAGCGTTGCTTCTCTTTGCTAATTGTGAAGGCTTCGTTAGATTGTTGCATCAATGGCTCAAGCAGCTTGTTGAGTCTAGTATTTTGGGCTATTCCGACTATATATTTTACATTATTTTCATCACACCAATCCAGCATCTGATGACGACAAAATCCACCATCACCACGAAAAATAATCTCTACTTCAGGCCACGATTGACGAAAACCATAGTACCCTACAATTTTTGTAAAGATGGTATTAGGATAGAAAAAAGTTTTTGTTTGGGAGGTATTAATAATGTGGATATTAGCTGCGTTATGGCTGTTGTAGATTGATAAAAAGCATTTTTGATATGATCAAAGCCATAGGTAAATAATGAAAACAATTGTCTTTCAATGGTTTTGTACCGTTTTATTCGGATGGGATTTAAGGCATTTTGTATTATTCCATTTTTGACTATTAAAGCTGAAGCAATAGCAGTTATCACTAATAATTTTTCAAATCTATCCAATTTTACAATGTGACTTTTTTCAATATCAAAACCACCGCTTTTTAGGTGCAAAAATAGTCGTTCAACACTCCAACGAAATTTATATAAAGCAAAAATATCTTGCTCTATTTCAATTGAAGACACCAGAACCATCAGCTCGCTCTTATCATTTCTATATGCGGTAAAATTAACCTTTCTATTCCATAATATACCACTACAAGCCCTATACTCTAAGGCTTTAACATCACTAAATATTCTTTCAATGGTTAAAGTTCTTAAACCTTTTGTAAGACGAATTTTATGATCCATTTTTAATGGAATAACAAACTTTAGATGGTTATTTATCAGAAAGTCTAACCATTCTTTATTCATAAATTCTCTATCAGCAAGCAAATATTTTATTCTTTCAACGCCAAAATTATTAATAAATTTCTGTAAAAATTCCTTCATAAATTCTGCAGAACACCCGCCACCATGCGACAAAGTCTTCCAGAATATTGGCACCGATATTTTACCAATTACCATTACTAAAAATAAAATATTAATATCGGATTTACCAAATTTCCAACTTGTCCTATCCATTGCTACGACATAATTTTTTGAAGCAAAAAAGCTTAATAGCAAATAGCCAACCTTCATATAATCAAAATTAAAATCTTTTAAAAAACGATAAATTCTATGAGTTTTTGACGTCGCTTTAGCATCACCTAAAATACCAAGTGCTAAACCTTTTTGATAAATTGAGCTGCCCGTCAGCAAACTAATTACCATACCAACCAAACATTTTAATCTTGATTTATTTCCGTCTATATATAAAATCAATTCTTGAAGTATTATATTATGCATTTTGTTATAAAAATACCTACCTTATACTACTTCACACCACTCTAAATCAACCATTCTTCTTCATCTTCTCAAAATTGTAGGGTACTATAGTAAAAAACTCACTCAATCCCTTGCTAATCAAGGTTTAGAACTAATAACAAAAATTAAAAGTAATATGAAAGAAAGAATAATAGATCCTATTAAAAAGCGGTTTTTAAATAAAAGGTATATTATTGAAACCATTAACGATCAACTAAAAAACCTTTGTCATATAGACCATACAAGGCATAGATCTGTTATGAATTTTCAAACTAACGTATTAGCTGGACTGCTTGCCTATGTTTTTAAGCCTAATAAAATTTCTGTAGCTTTTGGAAAATTAAACAATCTCAACCTTCCTCTTACATCAAACTGAGGTTAATTAAAGTTAATTGTTCTAATGACATACATTTACAATTTATATGCCGTATTGAACGGATTTTTATTTTATGGGGTATATTATACATGATATAATTAATAAGGCAATCGTTATTTTTATAAAAAATTATTTTATAATCTTAAAGTGAATTAGTCGTCATTGCGAGACCATGTAGTGGTCGTGGCAATCCATTTCTAATCCCTTTTCTGGATTGCTTCGTTGACCTTACGGTCTCCTCGCAATGACGGTTTTTCAATGTTTTCTTAAACTAACGCTTATGCGTTATTGCGAGGAGCCACTTTAGTGGCATTGATGCAATCCAAAAAACGAATCATAGGCATTTACTCAACAATCAATCCTTTTAACTTATAGACTAACTCTAAAGCTTGCTTAGGAGAGAGTTGATCAGGATCGATTTTATTAATTTCTTTTTCTAACTTATTGAATTTCATTTCTTTTTTGCTTTCTACTGGCAAATTAAATAGACTTAAATTGTTTGATTCGGTATTTAATATATGCTTATTTTTGTACGTTGCACTTTTTTCTAATTTTGCTAAAATGTCATTCGCCCTAATTATAACAGATTTTGGTAGCCCCGCTAAGTAGGCTACATGAATTCCATAAGATTTATCAGCCGCCCCTTCTATAATATTATGCAAAAATAATATTTCTTTTCCTAATTCCTCAATAGCAACTGTATAATTTTTTAGGCTTGGCAAAAAATTACTCATACTGGTTAATTCATGATAATGCGTAGCAAATAAACATCGGCATTTGAGATTATCATGAATATATTCAAGTACTGACCAAGCAATTGATACACCATCATATGTCGAAGTTCCACGCCCAACCTCATCTAGTATCACTAAGGAATTTTTAGTAGATTGTGCTAAAATAGCTGATGTCTCTAGCATTTCCACCATAAAAGTCGACTGTCCTGCCTGCAAATCGTCCCCTGCCCCTATTCTACTGAATATCTTGTCTACCACTCCTATCTTGGCACTTGTCGCTGGTACAAAACTACCAATTTGTGCTAATATGGCTATTAGAGCATTCTGCCGCAAAAAAGTACTTTTACCAGCCATATTAGGTCCAGTAATTAACCAAATTCTATTAGATTCTGATAAAGTACAATTATTGTCAATAAAACTTTTTTTATCACATAACAAGCTTTGCTCAACAACTGGATGACGTCCCTTGATAATTTCAAAAGTTAAATCGTTCGTTAAAACTGGTCTAACATAATTATATTCATCGGCAATATAAGCAAAATTACAGAATACATCAAGTTGACTCAAAGAACAGCTAAGCAATCGAAGAAACATGGCATTATCAATAACTTGCTGGCATATTTTATTATATAATTCCAGTTCAAGACTAATTGCTAAACTTTTGCTATTAACCATATCGCTTTCTAATTTTTGTAATTCAATAGTAGTATATCGACTAGCATTAGAAGTTGTTTGACGATGAATAAATTTTGTGTCTACCATCTTATCACTATGTCTTAGGGTAATTTCAATAAACAACCCAAGCACATTATTATGTGATATTTTGAGAGTTTCAATGCCAGTATCAAGACGATATAGATTCTTTAGCTTCTCTATATGTGATTTGCCATTATTAATTAGGTCATATAATTCTTGTACTTTAGGGTGATAATGATGATTTATTATACCGCCTTCATTGATATTATTTGGAGCATCTTCCCTAATTGCCTGCTCTAGTAAGGAATATAATTGTTCATTGCCAGATAATGGTTTAATTAAGTTTTCTATATAGTCTGGCAAATTTAGCCCGTAATGAGCAATAAATTCGCCCTTTATTTCCAGTGCAGCATTTAATGTATATTTAATATTTAACAAATCTCGTCCTGAACCACGATTCATCATAATTCTAGATAAGCAACGTTCTAAATCTCCAGTTTTCTTGAGTAATTTTTTAATATTTCCTACTATTGCAATATTTGCATAAAAAAACTCAGTTATATTTTGTCGAGAATTTATTTGATCAATATCTATTAGTGGTGTAGATAAAAAGTGATATAATAGACGGCTACCAGCCTTAGTCACGGTATGATCAATAGTAGCAAGAACACTGCCTTTGGTTTTTCCTAATAAATTACTGGTAATTTCCAAATTCCGCCGAGTTGCCGAATCAATAATCATAAAATTATGATAATTAACCAACCGAGGTAAAGGTAGAGAAGGTATATTTTGCTTTTGGGTCAAAGATAAATATTCTAAAACACTACCAATACTACTTATTTGACATTCAGATACTTCACCTATAGCTTTTAGATCATTAATTTTATAAAAATCTAAGATAATTTTATGACATTTCTTACTAGCAAAAAAACTATCAACTTGATATGAGATACGAAAATGCAATTGGTTATTAATATTACTAGCTAATTGATGTCCCCTCAAATTTTCACTAAGTAAAATCTCTTTTGGCTTAAGACGCGATAGTTCGTTGATAATCTCATTTTGCGGAATCTCAATAACTGAAATTTCCACAGTAGAAATATCTACGTAACAAATTGACGCTTTGTTTTTTAACAAAACTAAACTTGCCAAATAATTAGGCTCGCAAACATCAATTAAAGATTCTTCAGTAATAGTACCTGGGGTGATGATACGCGTTACATCCCTATGTACTACAGCCTTATAACCATCACGTTTTTTTGCCTCTTCGGGTGTCTCTAATTGATCGCAAATAGCAACTTTGTAATTCTCTTCAATTAATTTATTCAAATAGGTCTCAAGAGCATGATGAGGGACACCACACATAGCAATCTCACAATCACCATTAGAACCTCTTTTAGTCAAAGCAATACCTAAAACTTGACTGGCAAGAATTGCATCCTCAAAAAACATTTCATAAAAATCACCCATCCTAAACAATAGAAGACAATCAAGATTAGCAAATTTGATGTCTAAATATTGTTGCATCATCTTGGTTGATTGAACATAATTATATTTTTGGTGAAATTCTTCTAAAGTCATAACTACACATAATTATAAGAAATAAACAATAAAGACGATAAGATGTCTTGCAAATAGAACGAGAATAGCTGCTTTCGTAGGAATAACACAAAATAGGGTGCTTTATTGACATTAAAGCACATCTCCTAAGAGTCTTCCTGTGATAACTATAATCAATTCAGGAGAAGTTGGGGACGTGTCACTCATCGCTCCTAGCTCCAAATTCTCCTGAATTGACTATAGTTATCACAGGAAGATTCCTAACTAATAGAAACAAAGAAACTATCGAAAACATTAATGGGTTAGCTATAACTTCTCTATTTCTTCAATGGTTGTATACCTGCAGCAAAACTGCATAACTTTATCTAATGTTTTTGCTAGTATGAATTTTTTATACATTTGGATTCCATACTATGCAAATACCATCAATTACTATTGAGCAAGTAGCTCAGCAATTTAAAGCCTGGCGTCAAACTAAAACTAATAAGTTTGATCCTATACCAAACCATCTAAAGGAATTAGTTTACCAATTACTCCATCATTATTCTTACCAAGAGATAGCTAAACATCTTAATATTAATAAAGCAACAATCAGTTCAATTAAAAAAGCCCATGAGCCTACCCTCAAAACTTCTCCTGTCTCAACTTCAAATCAAGCTCTACAACAAAATATTAATTTTCTCCCATTTCAACTATTATGAGTTCATAGACTTCTGTTGATTCAAAATATAATGTTGTAACATCAAAAAATACTAAACTTACTTGCTTGTTAGGGATTAGAGCCAAGGTATTTTTAAAGCATAATTCTTTAATTTTAGGATCTGCTCCTGCAACTTATCCATCATGCGATATATGGCGTCTAAATCATGGTTTTTGTCAAATTGTTCGCTTAAATATTGCGCTAGACCACGCTTGCTATCAGGCTTTACCATACGGGCTAATACCAAATTGCGAAGTATCTCAGAATCACGTTTACGTTGCATTATAGTCAATTGATGGGAAGTTGGTGACGTCGTCGCTCGCCTATTACTTATAGGCGTCACTCCATCGTTCCTAGCACCAAATTCCCCTGAATTAACTATAGTTGGTTGAAATCCATTTGATCGTAAACATACCCGCCTACCTCATGCACCCCTTCTACAAGCCTAGCAGTCTCAACTATTTCGTCTAATTTAACTTGGTTAACAGGGATAATATCCGATAGTTGCTTTTTGACTGGGCGACCTTTTTTGCTAGCTAAGCCATCATCAGCAAAGAAGCTGCCCTGACCGGAAGCTACTGCCCGTTCAGCTTTAATCTTTACAATTAAATCCTCTGCTAATGCAACTAATTTGGCTTCTTCTGCATCATCGAAGAATACCCCTAAATGCCGGACAATACGCTGTTTGACATTACCTTTGCTATCTCGGTATCCTTCAACCACTTGTATTGATTGCCTTGGACTGTTGGGTGTTTTTTTACGACGTATGTACATTTGGGTAATTGTAGAGTTAAGATGTAATAATATATTTATAGCATAACAAAAACCAAAGTCAACAACAAATTATTTACTAGGCACAACAAGCCGCCTGAAAAAATCATTTCCCAGCTCTATGGCTCCTCCATATCATCTCTTCCCATCTTTCAACATTTTCTTGCGGAAGTCGGGTGAAGCTACATTAGCACTTTTAAAGCTCTATGGCAATAAAGTCAATGAAAATTAGCATATTTCTCTATTAACAAAATAGTTACGTGACAAAATTATATAGTTTTTTCAAGCTTTCGTGTGAGCATCACAACAATTATATCATGAATTTCGTTTGCACTAAGATCTGCAGCGTTTATTTTTACTATTCTATCTGGAAATTTATCTGATATATATTGAAATTTATCATAGACTTTTTGATGAAATTCAATATTCTTACTTTCAAATTTATTATTATTACCTCTCGCACATGCCCTTGCTAAAGCAATATTTGGCTCTATATCAATAAAAAAGGTAATATCAGGCATCACAGGTGATATTAGAGATTTATGAAGGTCGTAAACTAAATCAGTACCTACCTCTTGCCCTTGATAACAAGCCGTAGAATCTATAAACCTATCACAAATAACTGAAACCCCAGAATTTAGCTTAGGAATAATCCTTTTATGAAGATGGTCATAACGTGCCGCCATAACTTGCAGCAGTTCTGACATAGGCAACAAATCTTGATGCACTAAAATGTCACGCATTTTCTCAGCCGCAATAGTTCCACCCACTTCACGTGTTAAATCTGTAGGGATATTTTGTGACAGTAAATACTGGGATAACATATTACTCTGGGTAGATTTACCGCACCCTTCTCCGCCTTCAAACGTAATAAATTTACCGCCTTTAATTGGCATAGCTATCACTATTCATTTCATGCAACCTTGAAATAGTTCTCTTAAATTCATTACTACGCAAACCATTCTGATATATTTTTATGGGTTCATCTTGTAAAGTCATAAATAGTACAACCTTATAAAAATAAGCATTATCAACAAAATTTATAAATCTAACAGCTAAATCTGTATTATCAGAACTTATTATACGAATATTTTCTACTATTATAATAGAAAATTTTTGACAAATATCTACATAATCAACATAACCTAATTCTCTTACAAATAACTCTTCAAAATCTGTTACTAATATTTTCTCGCTAGCCATTTTAAAAGATATTTCTCGTCCGAAAACAACAATATCTTTAGGAACAAGTTGGTTATTATGATTTAACTTGCTAATAAGTTCTTGTATCTCCAATTTATTATTTTCATTAATTGGGTAGATTATATGCCTGCCAGTCCTCTGTATAATTTTATCTAACCGATAATCATGCTCACTATCTAAGTGCATGACTTCAAACCTTTGAATAATCTCTTTAATTATTGGCAGAAAAGAATTTCTTTGTAAACCATCTTTATACAAATCTTCTGGTTTGGTATTACTGGTAATGAAGATAAATACCTTACATTTTATCAGTTCAAGGAGTAGCGGTCCTATTATCATAGCATCAGCTATATCTTTAATTTCAAACTCATCGATACATATTACTGCTGCTTGTTTTGCATAATTTGTCGCAATGCTTTTTATAATATTATTTTTAGACTTTGATTTGTCTTGTAACTGATAAATATCTTTATGTACCGATTGCATCAAGTTCTGGTAATGGATCATTAATTTCTTAATTTGCAATATTTGAAAAAAATGTTGCATTAATGCAGTCTTGCCATTACCTACATTACCATATAAATAGATACCTTGTTTTGCTAATAAACTGCTATTAAAGAATTTCAAAAATGACTTATCTTCAATTTGTTTAGCAACATTCTTGATTCTACTAAGCAGAAATAGCTGCTTTTCATCAAATTTTAATTCAGACAATCGATTACATTCTTGTTAAGGTTCATTCTTTTTTTAATGCTTCTATTTCCTTAATAGTTAGTTTTGTATATTTAACTATTTTTTCTATTGGCTCATTATCAGCTAGCATTTCTTTCGCCATGGCTATAGTACTTTCTTTAATACCTTCAGCCTTGCCTTCAGCCTTGCCTTTAGCTTCACCTATAGCTTTTCCTTTAGCTTCAGCATCTTCAATTTGTTGCTGTTCTACCGCTAAATTATCAAAATAGGCTTTTGTTCTTTCCTCATAAGTGTTAAGCTCCGCTTCTGACCAGCTTGCTTGGTCTACCGCCTCAAAGGCTCTCCTAATAATTTTATCCTTACCTATTAACTTCTCTATTTCGGCTAATGTTAATGTACTATCTCCTGCATGTTTGAAAAAATACATCCACTTTTCCTCTGTAGTCTCTAGATTATTGATAATTTTATTAAATTTCTTGAGTTCTAAAAAAACAAAGTAAAAATCTTTTAAATCATTAGCGTAGCTTTCTGTATCTAAAAGACGATGCTCTGACTTCCAATGTTTTTTATCGTCAAACATCACAAAATCTGCTATTGCTAAAAATATCACTCCTTTTAATTTAGCGTATACTGCCAACTTTTTATGGTTTTCATCTTCTTTGAGTATTTGCCTAGAATATGCTTTAGCCGCATAATATTGGGCTCTTTTCTCAAATCCTGGATGCTTACTTATCTGCATCTCTACGATGAATTGATTACCATGTTGATCTTTACATAATACATCAACTATAGATTTTCTGTAAATAGCAATATCAGGGTCTTGGATAGTTGGCAAAAATTCCACATTAGTTATTTGGTCACTACCTTCAAACTTTAGGACATCATTTAAAAAATGAACAAGTATATCCTTGTTCTTTTCAGTACCAAATATTTGGCGAAAACAAAAATCATTTTTAGGGTCAAGAAATTTTGATAAAAACATATAATATAACCTCTTAATTCTATATTGATAACTAATGCTATTTTACCATCTTCTCCACTAAAAATCTTGCAATAAATTGATTTTAATAAAAGATAGGGATGAGGAGTAAATTTAAGACCCTATATTTTTCTCCCATATGTTACCATAATTTTTAGGCATACGATAATAAACGATTTTATATGATTGCTCACTATTTGAAAATTTCCGCTGCCTAACCGAGAAACTACCAAACCCTCTAATTTCAATACGGTTTTGTTCAGCTAAGCTAGATTGCAAATAATCCAAAACCAAATCTACCGAATCTTTTATATCCTCTCTAGAAAGATAACCAAGGTTCTCCGATATTTTATTTACTAAGTCAGATTTTTTTGCCATAAATCAAAAGATTGCCCCTAATCCTTGAAATTTATTCTTGAAAAAACTTGGCAAGATACTATCAAAATCTTCCATAATCATTTCAAGGAATTTTGGTTTCGGTTTTATTCTAAATTCTTTTACTTTCAAATCCTTATCGATTTTTTTAACTTCCTGTAACCATTTAATCGCATCATCCTGTGACCCCACAGCATCAACAAGCTTTAGCTTTAAAGCTTGGCGACCAGAATATATCCGCCCATCAGCTAGTTCTCTAACTTGATCAATTGGTATATTCCTTCTTAAAGCCACTAGTTCAATGAAATAATCATAAGTATCTAGTACATTCGACATTATTGCCTGACGAACAGCTTCTGTGACTTTTTCAGTAGGATTAGGAACCGCCTTTAATTCTCCGGATTTAAAATTATTAAAGGTAATACCTAAAGTTTTTGCTAAATCTGTGACTTCTAGAGTTTGAAGAATTACACCAATTGAGCCGGTAATTGTCCCATTATGACTAATTATGTAATTACCTCCTAAGGATATCAAGTATCCCCCGCTGGCTGCCAATGTACCCATAACAACTACTACCGGCTTTTCTGCGGATATTTTCCTGAGTATATTATAAATTTTCTCTGAACCAACAACAGTTCCACCAGGAGAATTGACATTAACCACTAAAGCACTAATCTGATCATCATCAATGATTTTTTCCAATCTTGTATCACGTTTTGCATCTTCAAAAATTATATCTTCTATTGAAATAGCAGCTATATATTTACTATTAGTAGTTATATATTCAGATTTTGTCAAATCAAATTGCTTAATCATCACCACAATTAAAACTATAAACATAAAAATTGTTGCTAGCTTCCAAAGCATTAATTTCTTCTTATTTTGCTTTCTTTCAATTAGGTATTCAGCAGTTATTGTCATTAATTCACCATTCGTTGATTTTTTCTTAATATTTGACGAAGCAATCTAATCCATTTTAGTAATCCATTTATGATGGTTAGCACTTCACCCGCATAATTCGCCCTTGATCCCTTTTCCAATCTTGTTCTTTAATTGTCTGTCTTTTATCATGTAATTTTTTACCTTTTGCGATCCCTAACTCAACTTTTACTTTATTTTTCTTATTAAAATATAAAGAAAGAGCTACGAGAGTATAACCCTTTAAGCGAATCTTACCAATTATTTTTTTTATCTCACTCGAATTAAGGAGCAACTTACGTGTCCTTCTAGTCGAGTGATTAAACCTATTAGCTTTTTCATATTCCGCAATATGACAATTATACAAAAACACTTCATTTGCTGAATTTTCTGCATGACTATCTTCTATACTGGCTTTTCCTTGACGCAATGATTTAACTTCACTACCAGTCAATATTATGCCAGCTTCAATTTTTTCTTCAATAAAGTAATTGAAATATGCCTTCTTATTTTGTGCTATTACTTTTTTATATTCCGACATATTCCATAGCTTTATTTATTTTTTCCTCGGTAACGACGTTAGCTGAAGTTAAAGGAAGCCTTAATTCATTGGCACATAACCCCAATCTTGCCGCAGCATATTTTACCGGTATCGGATTGGATTCTGCAAATAATGCTTTATATATAGGTAGTAATTGCTGTTGAATTTGCAGAGCTTCCTGATAATTACCCTCACGACAATTATCCTGTAATTTCTTGCACAAACTAGGCGTGATATTGGACGCAACAGAAACACACCCTACCCCCGAATGAGCATTATAAGATAAAGCTAATTCATCATTACCACACAATAAATTAAAATCTTTGACTATAGCCCTAATTCGTAAGGGGCGTTCTAAATCGTTACCAGCATCTTTAAGGGCTACAATACGCGGTAGTTTACTGAGCCTAATTATCGTATCATCGGAAAAGTCTGCCAAAGTTCTACTAGGTACTGAATATAGCATTATTGGTAAATTACTGGCATTATGGATAGTTTCAAAATGCAAATATATTCCCTCTTGAGTTGGCTTTACATAAGAAGGAATACTACACATAAATCCATCAACGGCAACTTTTGTGCATATTTGCACCATATCTACGGCGACGCTAGTAGTCATGGCTGAACAACCAGCTATTACTGGCATACGTTTATTAACAATTTCCATAACCGCTTGTAATAAAGACTGATATTCCTGCAAAGTTAAACTAGCTCCCTCACCAGTAGAACCAGCAACCACTATCCCATCAACTTTATTAGCAATTTGATAGTTCACTATCTTTTCCACAGAAGCAAAATCTAATTTATTCTCCTTAAAAGGAGTTATCATAGCTGTAATGACTCCTTTTAATATATTATTTTCCATAAACACCTGTTAAATTCATATCATTTTTATTATAGTCAATTGATTAGAAGTTGGTGACGTCGTCACTCATCGCTCGCCTATTACTTAATAGGCGTCGCTCCATCGTTCCTAGCCCCAAATTCTCCTGAATTGACTATAGCTAAGCCAATTAGCATTTAGCCATTTGTCTCAACGGGAATGTCATATATAACATCCAATGAACAATGGATTGCTTCGACCATTATATGGTCTCGCAATGACGGAAGCACTTCTACCCCAACGTCATTGCGAGGAGGCATGAGCCGACGAAGCAATCCATTTAATCATTTTTGTGGATTGCTTCACTCACATACGTTCGCTCGCAATGACGGTATTGCCAAGCTACTCTTCGCTAATAGACGGAAGTACTTTACATAACCTCAGTATATCACTATTTATTTGTACACTAAGTAATTATATTCTTTTTTTAGCAAATTAGTAATTTTACTATCTTCAAAGATGACATTTCGCTCACCAAGGTTAATCGATTTAATCCCCTTAACTTCTACAGCTGTACCTGTCATAAAACATTCATTAAACTCCCCTACCCTATCTGGAGTTATATACTCTTCTATAACCTTGATATTTAAATCATTAGCAAGTTCAATAATTGTTTGACGTGTTATGCCATTTAAGAAACTATCAGCTATTGGAGTGAATAATTGATCATCTTTAACAAAGAAGATATTTGCCGTACTACATTCAGCAACATATCCCCGCCAATCTAATAAAATTGCATCATCGTACCCCAGAGACTTAGCTTCTTTCTGGCATACTATCATCATATTATAATGTCCTGATGATTTACATTGTGGCGGCAATGAGTTTGGATGACATTTTCGCCAACGAGCAATATGCAGACTTAAGGCACCAGAAGGTCTAAGAGTTGATGGAACAGCAGCAATTAATAGATTAACCGATAAGTTTACATTAGTCAGATTAAGAGATTCACTACCCAACCAAATTAATGGGCGAATATACGCATCTTTAATATTGTTTTTTGTTATAAGTAGCTGGTGAGCTTCTATAATTTCTTCAAAACTATATGGCACCTCTATGCTTAGACTTTTTGCTGACTCTATCAAGCGTTGTGTATGTTCTTCTAATTTAAAAATTTTACCATTATAGGCTTTTTCTCCTTCAAAAACTCCACCAGAATAATGCAAACTATGAGTAAGAGCATGTATCTTAGCTTCCTGCCAAGCAATAAATCTACCATTAATCCAAATATAACCTGATAATTGATTAAGATTTTTAAACGGCTTTTCAGTTAGTATATTTTCTTGTATTATTGTCATTGTTAATATTCTACTATTAAACTATAGTAATTTTTATTACCTAAAATTTATTTATGCAAAGCTCAAAACCCCACATTCTTGTAGTTGATGATGATACTAGAATACAGAAACTTTTAAAACAGTTTTTGTATAAAAACGGCTTTTTAGTATCAACAACACATTCTGTCGAAGGAGCTGAGGAATTATTAAAATCTTCTATTTATGACTTAATTATTCTAGACGTCATGTTACCAAATGTTACAGGACTTGATTTTGCTAAAACTATAAGAGCTACCAAAGACCTTGTGCCAATTGTTATGCTAACTGCATTGTCAGAACCAAATGATCGTATCAAGGGCTTAGAAGCCGGGGCATCAGATTATTTAACTAAACCTTTTGAACCGAAAGAATTATTATTAAGAATCAACAATCTATTAAATAGCTATAATAATTATAAAAAACAAGATAAAATCAAACAATTAGGTAATAATTATTATAATTTTGAGTCAAAGGAATTCATAAAAAATAATCAACTTGTATCATTAAGCTCTACAGAACAAAAATTACTAGAAGTATTACTAAACAACGTTGGACAAGAAATGAAACGTGATGAGTTATCAAAAATAATGGGAGGTCTTAGCCCTCGTTCTATCGACGTACAAATTGTTAGAATAAGAAGTAAGATTGAAGATGACCCGAAAGAACCCAGATACCTAAAAACCATTCGGAATAGCGGATATGCTATCTATACATAAATTTATACCACAAACATTACTGGCTAGATTTGTACTCATTATCATTGTTCCAACATTAATAGGACAAATTTTAGCGGTATTTTTGTTCTATGATCGTCACTGGTATAATGTTTCTTACTATACTAGTAATATTATTGCTAATGAGATTATTTACCTTCTTGAAAAAGATGATAATAATTTATTGGCAAAGAATACTGTAGCAACCAATTATTTAAATTTATCGTATCAGTTTTATCCAGAATCAACCTTATCACCTACCCAACCTAGAATTAGTGAGGAATTAGAGATTTTTAAAAACATTATTAACGTAAAAATTAATAAAAATAATATAGTACAGCTTAATGATTCAGGAAGAATTGAAGTACTACTTCAATTAACCAATGGTTTAATGCAAATAACTTTCCCAGCAAAATTGTTGATGAATCCAACTGCCTATATTTTTGTCTTATGGTTAATCTTCTTAACCATTTTATTACTTTCTGTTTCCTTAATCTTCTCTAAAAACCAAATTAAATCCATTTTAATTCTGGCAGATGCGGCTGATCAATTTGGGCAAGGAATCACCAAATTACAAACATTTAAACCTTCTGGGGCAAAAGAAATAAAAAAGGCTGGTATTGCTTTTCTTAAAATGAAAGAACGCATTGAAAAGCAAATTAGCAAAAGAACTAGAATGCTTGCTATGATTTCGCATGATTTATGTACTCCGTTAACTAGAATGAAGTTACAATTAGAGCTAATGAACAAATCTGAGGAAACAGAAGGTCTTAGGGAAGATATAGTTGCTATGCAGCAAATGATAAAATCATATCTTGATTTTGCTAGAGGAGAAAATGGAGAAGAAGCTCAAATAATCGAATTATCTTCTTGGATGTTAAATGTTACAAATAAATGGTCTGCCAACATTGAATTAATTACGATAGGGCAAGCAATATACACACAAATTAAGCCTAGCAACTTTGAACGTGCAATATCTAATGTAATAAATAATGCGATAAAATATTCTACAAAAATAAAAATTACTATATGCTCTACCTCTACTAATGCAATAATAAAGATTGAAGATAATGGAATTGGCATAAAGGATGAAGAGAAATTATTAGTATTTAAAGCATTTTATCGTTCAGATAAGTCCCGTTCACTTAATAATTCAGGGAATGTTGGACTTGGTCTTGCTATTACTAAAGAAATAATTATTGATCATAGTGGGACAATATCATTACAGGATAGTAAAGCTTTAGGCGGGTTATTGGTTGAAATTTCACTACCTATAATACAAAAGTAAATATGAGTACAATCAACAAAGTAAATCATTTAGCTATCATCATGGATGGTAATGCTAGGTGGACATTAGGGAAAGACCTACCTAAATTTGAAGGACATAGAGTAGGTGCCGATAAAGTGAAAAAATTATTAGCAAATTTTATAGAACTTAATATACCTTACGTTACACTTTATACTTTTTCATCAGAGAATTGGCGTAGATCAAAGACTGAGGTCACATTTTTATTGAAATTATTACGTTATTACCTAAAAAATGAGACTGCGGCACTGCACAAGAATGGGGTTAAAATAAAAATTATCGGTAAATTGGGTTTATTAGATTCTGTGTTACAAAAACAAATTCATGATGCTATGGAATTAACAAAACATAATAATAAAATAACTCTTTGTCTTGCTTTTAGCTATGGCGGGCGAGCAGAGATTGTTGATGCCTGTCAAAAAATTATCGATTCTGGTAAAACAAATATTAGCGAACATGAGTTTATTAATTATCTGTATGATCCAGAAATGCCAGATGTAGATTTATTAATTCGCACTGGTGGGGTATATAGAATCAGCAATTTATTATTATGGCAAATCGCATATGCTGAACTATATTTTTCACCTAAATACTGGCCTGACTTTGACAAACAAGATTTATTAGAAGCGTTAGATGATTACTCAAAAAGGAAGAGGACTTTTGGCGGCAGGTAAGAAAAAGTCTAATATAGCGACGAGAATATTATCAGCCCTAGTAATAGGACCGGTATTTATTATATCGATAATATCTATCAAGTCGTTATTTTATATATTGATGTTATTAATTGCCGTAGGTATGTTATATGAATGGTATCAGATGACCAAACCATCCTGTCTTTATGGATTATTTGGGTTGATTATTATTCCCATTCCTATTATATCTTTAGTAATAATTGCTACTGAAGATAAAAATCGGTGGCTATTATTACTCTATTTTACTATAATATGGTCAGTTGATGTATTTGCTATGATTGGCGGGAAAAATATAGGCGGTATTAAACTTGCTCCCAAGATTAGTCCTAACAAAACTTGGAGTGGATTAATCACAGGAGTATTAGCTAGCGGGGTTGCGGCATTTTTATTGAGTTTGTTGCCAGGATTTGATTTGCCAACTTACTATTTGTTAAACAAACGGCACTTAATTATAGCAGCTTTTTGTTTAGCACTAATAGCACAAATGAGCGATTTATTTATTTCATATTTCAAACGCAAATTTGCTATTAAAGATAGTGGTACTATAATACCAGGTCATGGAGGCGTTTTAGACCGATTCGACAGCATAATTCTCACCGCCCCAATATTATTTTTTATTATTAAAATATTATGAATTATCAATATTTTATTGATTTAGTTAAAAGATCCAAAATTATAATATTTAATGTTTTACTTTCTTTACTATTAGCTTATTTTATTTTTCATTCTATTTATGGTAATAGGGGAATTATTGCTTATTTTACATTAAATCAACGACTGGAAAAAGCCTATAGTGAGCTAGAAACTTTAAGGGCAGAACGTGTTGAACTTGAACATAAAGTAACACTACTTAGACCAGAATCTCTAGACAAGGATATGCTTGACCAAGAGGCCAGAAGAGTTTTAGGAGTGGCTTCTCCAACAGAACAGGTATTTACCGTAAAATAATATGGTAACCCAAGACAGTTTTAAAGTCATATGTGGTCGTCATTGCGAGAAAGACCGTAGGTCAACGAAGCAATCCACAAAAGCAACCAAAAATGGATTGCTTTGCTTACATACGTTCGCTAGCAATGACGCTTTGAGTATACCAACAAAAGATTAGGAGGTTATTATTAGCATTATAGTTTTTTACAATGATATTCCAGAAGATTTTAATATTGCTGGAGACCTAGCAATCGATACAGAAACGATGGGATTAAAAGTACATAGGGATAGATTATGCCTTTTGCAAATAAGCAATGGTGATGGTGATGCTTATCTAGTAAACTTTATTGACAAGAACTATGCAGCACCTAATTTAAAAAAATTATTACTTGATAAAAATCGGTGTAAAATATTTCACTATGCTCGATTTGATTTAGCCGCAATAAAGAGATATCTTGAAATTGATTTAGAGAATATCTTCTGTACCAAAATATCTTCTAAATTGGTTAGAACCTACACTGATTCCCATGGCTTAAAAGATTTATGTCGCGAATTGCTTTCAGTGCAAATTTCTAAACAACAACAATCTTCCTATTGGGGAAGAAATGAACTTACGGAAGAACAAAAAGAATATGCTGCCAAAGATGTCCTTTATTTACATCAGCTGCGTTCTATCTTACAAGATAGATTACTAGCCGAAAATAGGCTA
Organism: Rickettsia endosymbiont of Oedothorax gibbosus; assembly: GCF_936269705.1. Classification (NCBI taxonomy): domain Bacteria; kingdom Pseudomonadati; phylum Pseudomonadota; class Alphaproteobacteria; order Rickettsiales; family Rickettsiaceae; genus Rickettsia; species Rickettsia endosymbiont of Oedothorax gibbosus. The sequence continues at coordinate 168,553 of NZ_OW370493.1, read as the reverse complement.
GACCTTGCAAAACAAATTTTTAAGTTCTTACCTATTAGAGCTAATTTGGATCTGATAGGCTGGAACGATATCGATATTTTTATGCACTAAGATTCCCGCGTAAGCGGGAATCTAGCCTGGATATTGCATGAAGGTGGTATTTATAAAAATAAAATGGCAATATCGCTTATAAGTGGTAATGGATATGTTAATTTTCACTTAAATTATGTCTAGATATGCAATTCTTCCTGATTTAAGATAGAATCCCCCCTTACCCCCATTTTTTATTGTACCGGGGACAGTACCATATTAGCTTATTCTATAGCTAATTTTTTCATAACACTATCCCATATATGTTGGTAAGGATAAGATGAAGACAACAAGAATTTAATGCTCCTAGTATTTCTAATAATTACTGCTCCAATTTTGAACAATTTTAAACGCACCGTTCCTACCAAGGCTTTAGCTAATTCAGTACCTTGTAAAAACTTATCACGTATATATTCTACTAATGTATAGGCAAGGCTTGACAAAATTAGTCTGAGTTGATTAGCCCACCATTTATGGCATGAAGTGCGATCGGCAAATAGCTCTAACTGTTGCTCTTTTATACGATTTTCCATATCTCCACGTGCACAGTAATTTTTATCATATAAATCTTCTGGCTTACCTGCTAAATTAGTTACTATATATCTTGGATTCTCACCAAGGCTAATTACTTCTGCTTTACCAACTATCTTACGATGACGACTCCAGCTATCAGCTTTATATTTAAATTCACTAAAAAAGCGTTGCTTCTCTTTGCTAATTGTGAAGGCTTCGTTAGATTGTTGCATCAATGGCTCAAGCAGCTTGTTGAGTCTAGTATTTTGGGCTATTCCGACTATATATTTTACATTATTTTCATCACACCAATCCAGCATCTGATGACGACAAAATCCACCATCACCACGAAAAATAATCTCTACTTCAGGCCACGATTGACGAAAACGCTTGACTAATAGAGATAATATTGCCCAGCTATGCTTTGCTTGTTCTAGCTTTGAGCTGCGAAGATTGCTTACTAACAGCTTTTTTCCACAAAAAACATATAAAGGTAGAAAGCAATTATGACGATAATATCCATGATAAAACTTCCCCTCTTGATTGCCATAAATTTCATCATCAGTGGCATCAAAATCAAGTATTAATTGTTTCGGCACGGTTTTATGAGATTCGACAAACTTGTCAATCATCACCTTATGAGCTTTAAGAGCAAATCCACGATCTGCTTTATTTTCTAAACGGCATAAAGTAGAGCTACTAGCCATATCGTCCAGTGTGTCTATACTTGTTTGCAAAGCTGGACATTTTCTTAAATTATCGTGATCATTTAAATCTTCATAACCAAGAGCAATACCATAAATACGCTGTTTGAGCATTGTTAAAATAGTATGAGTAATTTTATCAGAATCTCGCTTATCAGGAAAAATCTTAGCCAGTTCATTAGTTAGACCAAGTCTTTTATCTGCTTCTCTTAGCAATAATACACCTCCATCGCTACTAATATTACCTCCTGTGAAATTTATTTCTATTTGACGATTTTTTACTTTCGATTGGTAAATTAATCCTGTACAATTTGTCATGGCAAAACCCTCTATGTAATCTTCTTTTAACACTGATATTATATAGTATTACAAGGGTTTTGTCTCTATTCTTTCATGCAATATTCAGGCTAGCCCCCTACCTACGCAGGGATGACATTAAAAAGACAAAACTATATAGTAATAAAATATGTTAACTATCAGTAAGTTTTTTTTCTTACCAATTAAATCACATATTAACGTTAGTGATAATATAATTGATGGACTTAAAAGATTGGGGATAATCAATTTAAGAGATTTGCTATTTTACCGCCCTACTTCTTATCAAGTTAAAACAATTTCGCCCAATTTATCTTTACTGAAAAATGGACAGTTAATTCAAGCGGAAGTAACAATTGAAGAAATTCTTGTTCCTAAAAGCAGAAAGCAGCCTTTAAAAATCTTAGTATCTAATGAGACTGGTTCTATTCTACTGATATTTTTTAATAGACCACCTTATTTTTTGCTAAATAAACTTACGATAGGTAGTAAGCAAATAATTGAAGGCAAGGTGCAAATATTCTCTAGCTTAGCTCAAATATCTCACCCAATATTTATTTTTGATAAAAAACTTACCAACTCTATACAATCAATTTATCCTTTAACTTATGGAATAATTAATAAACAACTTTATTCCTATATAATAAAGGCTATTGATTTGCTTGAAAAAGAGTGTAGCAGTATCCCTGAAAATTTTCAAGAAATAAAGGAGTATATTGAATCTTTATTAAATGATTTAAAAATCATGCATTTATACCAAGTTCATGATACTAAATTACAAACTCAATCCTTAAGACGATTAGCAGCAAGAGAACTATTTGCTAACCAGCTATCATTACAACATCTCCGTCAACAAACAAAATTAAAACAAGGTAATTCATTTACTAAATCCCCTCAGCTACAACAATCAATACTTAAAATATTAGGATTTGAACTAACATATGACCAAAAAAAAGTCATTGAAGAAATTGAAAAAGATCAATTATCTCCTACAGAAATGATGCGTTTACTGCAAGGTGATGTAGGGTCTGGCAAGACCCTGGTAGCTTTATTAACAATAGTCAATGTAGTATATCATAAATTTCAAGCTGCACTAATGGCTCCTACTGATTTATTAGCAAATCAACATCACCAATTCTTTGTTAAAGCCTTAAGTGAAAGCGGAATAAAGATTGGTTTACTTACTGGGAAAATATCTAGCAAAGAACGCAATAAGCTATTATCAGAGCTACAAAACGGAGATATTGATATATTAATTGGTACTCATGCCTTATTTCAAGAAAAAGTAATTTTTAAAAATCTAGGTTATATTGTCATTGATGAGCAACATAAATTTGGTGTACAACAACGGCTCGATTTAATTAACAAAGCCTCGTATCCCGATGTTTTAGTAATGACAGCCACCCCTATTCCTAGAAGCCTTACTTTGACTATGTTTGGAGATATGGATATTTCTAAATTAACCAGTAAGCCAAAAAATCGACTGCCAATTATTACTAGCATCTTACCCAAAACAAAACTAAATAATGTAATTTCCGTTTTGGATAAAAAACTAACATCTGGAGAAAAAATTTACTGGATATGCCCCCTTATCGATCAAACTGATGAAGAGTTAGTAACCCAGGAAAAAAACACTAGACCTCTTGCAAAACTCGCTTATGCTGAGGAATTTGAAGGAGACGCTTCACCTCAAACCGCAGCGTACTCTAATGTACGTGAGGATTCGAGTACCGCATCGACGTACAAATTACCAGCAGAAGTAGAGTTTTGCAAGAGGTCTACTGGGCTGACTGACGTTAATAGCAGATTCATTACCATTGAAACCGTCTACCCTAACATTACAACTACCATACACGGCAAAATGAAAAATGAACAAAAAGATACGATTATGCAACAATTTAAGAATGGTAATATTAAAATCCTTATTGCTACTACTGTAATTGAAGTGGGTATTGATGTCCCAGATGCCACCTTAATCGTCATAGAGAATGCCGAGCAGTTTGGTTTAGCTCAATTACATCAGATAAGAGGTAGAGTTGGACGTGGAATGTTACAATCTCATTGTATTCTTCTATATGATCCTCAAAAATTAACTATACTTGCAAAATCTAGATTTGAAGTAATGAGAAATAGTAATGATGGCTTTTATATAGCTGAGCAGGATTTACTGTTAAGAGGTAGCGGAGAAATATTAGGAACAAAGCAAAGTGGTGAGATAAGATTCTTTTTTGCCGATCTAGCTAGAGACTTAGAACTTTTAACTAAAGCTAATAAATTGGCAGAAGAAAGTTCAAATAATCATTCAGAATTATTGATACTTCAAACAAAATTATTTGCTAAAGTAGAATTTAATGAATTAAACTAGTACTGCAGTTGTAGATTGAATGTGAATGTTCACGGAAAAAGGTTAAAGTACAAGATGTCATTGCGAGGAGACCATAAGGTCGACGAAGCAATCCAGGAAAGTCCAAATTCTCCTGAATTGACTATACTAGGAAATTGCCGAAGATAACTAATTAAAAATTCAATAATATTTACAATAAATTCAATTTAAATTAATATAAATAAAGATTAAATATTAATTTAATTTATACTTGTGTATAATTTTTTTATAGTTTAATCTCTAAGTTATTGTAAATAATATTTAATAAAAGGTATAAAATATAATGGTTCCAATATTTTGGACAGAAAAATAAGAAAAATGAGATAGAATTCTTTAGCAAACAAGGAGAGCTAGAGATGAAAAAACAAGTAAGGCAATATAGTGCTGAGGAGAAAGCCAAAATTGTCATAGAAGCAATTAAGGGAGAGCTAACAATAGCCCAGATAACCAGTAAGTATGGTGTTCATGCAACACAGATCAGTAACTGGAAAAAACAAGGTCTTGAGTTGTTAGTACAAGGTTTTAAGAATAAAACACAGAGTGCTGATCCAAATCAGCAGGGGTTAATCAAGAATCTATATGAGCAAATTGGTCAGTTAAGCGTTGAGTGTGACTGGCTCAAAAAAAAATCTGCATTGTTTGGAATTAAAGGTTAGGTGTAATATGATAGAGCCTAATCATAATAAGTTAACAATTGTACAACAGCAATTCCAAATATGACATTATGGATACATAGGGAAATTTTAGCATTGCGATCCACTCAACTTTAAGACGAATAATCTATTTTTCTGTTAAAGATTTGTATGTATTTTCTTGAATTCTATAAATATTTTTATACAAACTTATCATAATTCACGTTATTGTAATCAATTTGGTAAAAACCAACGGTTAGCAATAAATAAGTCTATTGCTCTAGAAAAAGCTTTTGATAGGTCGAATCTATATTGGCGGGACTCTGTAATCTCGTTTGCCAGCTAATATCTCCCATAACATTTCCATTGATTCAAAGAAAAAAAGGTCTACTAAACTTCTTATTCGTTCCCATAACGATCCTAATCTACCAAATTGCTCCCTCATTTCTTGAAATAATTTATCAACTAATTGGTGTATTTGATGAATAGTAAATGCTAACAAAGTAAAATTGTAGAAATTATAACATAGATTCTCAGAACCATGACCGTAATTATGTTCTATATTATAACCATGATTCTTTAAGCTATTAAAGCATTCGTTCTCTATTTTCCAACGTGCTCTTGCTCCGTCTATTATTGTTTTAGCATTATCTGAGGTGATTTCTAGATCAGTAATCCATTTACCATAATACTGACTTTTGTTACTACCATCTTTCTGCGGCACTAGCTCCCATGCCGCTATATAATTTGTTCTTACCTTAGTGCTAGTAAATAATTCAACATCATTAACCCATTCAATTATCAATTTGTTCCTTCTAAGGCTCAATGTCTCTATCTTTGATTTATCTACAGATTGAACATTATCCATTAATGTCTTATGATTATTGGGTTTTACTTTAAAAATATAATTAGCTTTATGATCACGAATTGTTTCTATCACTGGAGTTGTTGCATATAAGGCATCAGCATTGATTATTATCCCTAATTTATCATGATCCTTTCTAAATCTTGTCAAAAATCTCTTGAAAGCATTCGTCTCACAATCCTCTTTCTCATCACCATCTTGTACACGAATTTCCTCAGGCATTACTGGTATTACTTGTCGTAACCCAAATTTTACAATAGCCCCTTGTAATACTTGATGACAATGATATTGGTTATTTTTATGCCCTCTAATTAGGCAACGTTTACAACTCACTTTATCAGAGCTGTAATATTGTGTACCATCAACATTTAATAAGTATTTACCAGGAAATATTTGATATTGTTCTAGATGCTTCCCTCGTTGTAATTTACTAAATAATTCTTTGAAAATAGGTCTAAACGTTACGTCACTATCTACTTGGTCTATTACGTTCCTCATCCCCTGATCGCTAGGAAGCGATTGTACTGTAAACATGCTACGCAGATTATTACGTTGTTCCTTCCTTTCCATACGCCTTTGAAATTCTAGCAAAGATACTGATTGAAAATACATACACGCCAAACCAGATAACATAATATCTGCTATACTATTACTACTATTTACACCCCTTCTATCTTCTATACCAGCAAATCTATCTGCAATCATACTTCTGATTGCACTAAAACTTAAATGTTTCTTTGAATGCATAACTTGATACCAATATTATATTGATATTATCTTAGATAATTTATCCAACTTTGACTACTTTTTTAACTATTCCTCTACGAAAAACTTATTCCATATCCTTTTACTTACCTTCCTTCTATGACATATTTGGAATCGCTGGTACCAGTAACCCAATTTGCTTATTGTCTATCTTATTCTTATGCAAATCTATCTTCTCAATATTTTCTCCTGCTTTTAGAGCTTTGATAACTCTATTGAGTTCTGTAGTGGATTTGCCCATAAAATTTACCTTATAAAAATTTAACAAATGTACGATATATCCTACATAAGACAATATTTTATTTTATATGTAAAGTATTTTTTGGAAAATTAATAATGACATCAATTGACTATAATATTTTTTTTGCTAATATGCTTAGTGCTTCTTAGTAAATATGCTAGAATGATAAAATTAAAGTAACTTATTAAATTTTATGTTCCAAACATTAACTCAAAATCTAACAAAAATCTTTGATCGTATCAAAAGAAGCGGCACTTTATCAGAAGCTCAAATAAACGATACTATGCGTGATATTAGGATTGCCCTTCTTGAGGCAGATGTGGCACTACCGGTAGTTAAGGACTTTATTGCTGAAGTAAAGTTAAAAGCTATGGGGCAGGAGGTGATAAAATCAGTCTCTCCAGGGCAGATGATAGTAAAAATTATCCATAATGAGTTAATTAATATATTATCCTCTTCTCCAGAGGAGAGTGTATTACAACTTAAATCTGCCCCTCCGGTAAATATTTTAATGGTTGGGCTGCAAGGTAGTGGTAAGACTACCGCTAGTGCCAAATTAGCACTTAGGCTAAAAAACCAAAATAAAAAGGTACTTTTAGTTTCTCTTGATACTTATCGTCCTGCTGCTCAGGAGCAATTAACTATCCTTGGTAAATCGATAGAGGTAGATAGTTTAACTATTATCCCCAACCATACTCCTATCGATATTACTAAAAGAGCCTTGTACGAATCAAAATTAGCTGCCTATGATGTCGTTATTTATGATACGGCAGGTAGGTTGCAAATCGATGATCAAATGATGCAAGAAGCGGTAAATATAAAAAATTTAGTAGAGCCAAAGGAAATAATTCTGGTGGTTGATGCAATGACAGGGCAAGATTCAGTACTTATAGCTAGCAATTTTGACCAACAACTAGGAATTACCGGGGTGATTTTATCTCGTATTGATGGTGATGCTAAAGGTGGAGCGGCTTTGAGTATTAAGCATATTACCAATAAGCCTATTAAGTTCCTAAGTACTGGTGAAAAATTGGCAGATTTAGAGTTATTTGATCCAGAACGTATCGCCTCGAGAATATTAGATATGGGAGATATTATTTCCTTTGTTGAAAAAGCAAGTAGCCTAATAGATCAGGAAGAGGCGGAAAAAGCAGCTGCTAGACTAAAAAAAGGTAAATTTGACTTGGAAGATTACCTAACGCAAATGAGGAGTATAAAAAAACTAGGCGGATTGAGCAGTATGATAAATATGTTACCTGGCATTAATAAAATTATCGATAAAGTTGATCAATCGAAATTAAGCGGTAAATTAATAGATCACCAAGAAGCAATAATTTTGTCAATGACCAAAAAAGAACGAAAAAAACCAGATTTGCTGAATGCCTCACGTCGAAAGCGTATTGCTGAAGGCTCGGGAACATCAGTTCAGAAAGTCAATAATCTATTGAAACAATTTAAGCAAATAAGTGGTTTTATGAAAAAGGCAAGCAATATGAATCCCAAAAGCCTAATGCGCAGCAGCGATTCCAAATATGTCATAGAAGGAAGGTAAGTAAAAGGATATGGAATAAGTTTTTCGTAGAGGAATAGTTAAAAAAGTAGTCAAAGTTGGATAAATTATCTAAGATAATATCAATATAATATTGGTATCAAGTTATGCATTCAAAGAAACATTTAAGTTTTAGTGCAATCAGAAGTATGATTGCAGATAGATTTGCTGGTATAGAAGATAGAAGGGGTGTAAATAGTAGTAATAGTATAGCAGATATTATGTTATCTGGTTTGGCGTGTATGTATTTTCAATCAGTATCTTTGCTAGAATTTCAAAGGCGTATGGAAAGGAAGGAACAACGTAATAATCTGCGTAGCATGTTTACAGTACAATCGCTTCCTAGCGATCAGGGGATGAGGAACGTAATAGACCAAGTAGATAGTGACGTAACGTTTAGACCTATTTTCAAAGAATTATTTAGTAAATTACAACGAGGGAAGCATCTAGAACAATATCAAATATTTCCTGGTAAATACTTATTAAATGTTGATGGTACACAATATTACAGCTCTGATAAAGTGAGTTGTAAACGTTGCCTAATTAGAGGGCATAAAAATAACCAATATCATTGTCATCAAGTATTACAAGGGGCTATTGTAAAATTTGGGTTACGACAAGTAATACCAGTAATGCCTGAGGAAATTCGTGTACAAGATGGTGATGAGAAAGAGGATTGTGAGACGAATGCTTTCAAGAGATTTTTGACAAGATTTAGAAAGGATCATGATAAATTAGGGATAATAATCAATGCTGATGCCTTATATGCAACAACTCCAGTGATAGAAACAATTCGTGATCATAAAGCTAATTATATTTTTAAAGTAAAACCCAATAATCATAAGACATTAATGGATAATGTTCAATCTGTAGATAAATCAAAGATAGAGACATTGAGCCTTAGAAGGAACAAATTGATAATTGAATGGGTTAATGATGTTGAATTATTTACTAGCACTAAGGTAAGAACAAATTATATAGCGGCATGGGAGCTAGTGCCGCAGAAAGATGGTAGTAACAAAAGTCAGTATTATGGTAAATGGATTACTGATCTAGAAATCACCTCAGATAATGCTAAAACAATAATAGACGGAGCAAGAGCACGTTGGAAAATAGAGAACGAATGCTTTAATAGCTTAAAGAATCATGGTTATAATATAGAACATAATTACGGTCATGGTTCTGAGAATCTATGTTATAATTTCTACAATTTTACTTTGTTAGCATTTACTATTCATCAAATACACCAATTAGTTGATAAATTATTTCAAGAAATGAGGGAGCAATTTGGTAGATTAGGATCGTTATGGGAACGAATAAGAAGTTTAGTAGATCTTTTTTTCTTTGAATCAATGGAAATGTTATGGGAGATATTAGCTGGCAAACGAGATTACAGAGTCCCGCCAATATAGATTCGACCTATCAAAGCTTTTTCTAGAGCAATAGACTTATTTATTGCTAACCGTTGGTTTTTACCAAATTGATTACAATAACGTTATACGTCAGTTCGGGATAAGATATAGATGAAATAGTAATAGATAAAAGGATTGTCAAAAAGGAGTGCCTGCAGTATTTATATTTTTAAACAAAAAAACAAACTACAGGCATGAAAAAAGATATCACAGAATTATATAGTTTTATAGATGATTTTTGTAAAATTTATTTGGAGTATGAACAGAGAAAGTTATTACCATCAAATAAGCAAAGAAATCGCTGTTGTAGCATGAGTCTAAGTGAAATGTTAACAATAATAATTATGTTTCATACATCCTATGCTAAGAATTTTAAATTTTTCTATAAAAGTTATATAGAGTGCATGCATAAGGATGATTTTCCCAAAGCCTTGAGTTATAATAGATTTGTTGAATTAATGGCACGATTATTCATACCGCTAAATATGTTGATTCATTTGTTGTTTGGTGAGGAAACAGGTATTTATTTTATTGACTCTACAACGATTAAAGCTTGTCACAATAAAAGGCGTTATAGCAATAAAGTTTTTAAAGGATTAGCCAAACATAGTAAATCCTCTATGGGGTATTTTTATGGTTTTAAATTACATGTAATAATCAATAATAAAGGGGAGTTTATGGCATTAAAAGTGACCAAAGGCAATGTAGATGATAGGGTTCCAGTACCGGAGTTAACAAAAAGATTAACTGGAATTATAGCAGCTGATAAAGGTTATATTAAGCAAAATTTGTTCTTAAATTTATATGAAAGAGGCTTAAAAATGATTCATGGAATTAAGAAGAATATGGAAAATAAATTAATGGATTTGAAAGAAAAAATCTTACTTCGAAAGCGTAACTTAATTGAAACAGTTTTTGATTATCTAAAAAATAAAATGAACCTTGAACATACTAGACATAGATCACCAATAAATGCCTTTGTCCATATATTATCTACTCTTGTTGCTTACTCATTAAAGAAAAATAAACCTTCAACAAAATTTGATTTTAATCTACATGTTCACAATATCCTTATCCCGAATTGACGTGTTATGATAAGTTTGTATAAAAATATTTATAGAATTCAAGAAAATACATACAAATCTTTAACAGAAAAATAGATTATTCGTCTTAAAGTTGAGTGGATCACAATGCTAAAATTTCTCTATGTATCTATAATGTCATATTTGCAATTGCTGTCCTGGTATCACTAAGAGTTTTTACGATTTTTTATTTATAAAATTTTATTTTATGCACAATACTGATATTATAATAATTGGAGCAGGACCAGTTGGGTTATTTGCTATTTTCCAAGCTGGGATGCTTGGTATGCGTTGCCATGTTGTTGACTCACAGGAAATAATAGGCGGGCAATGTAGTATACTTTATCCAGAAAAGCCGATATATGACATACCAGCCTACCCTAAAATTATGGCAGAAGAGTTGATAGAACAATTGGCATTACAAGCTAAACCGTTTAATCCGGTTTATCATCTCAATCAGCAAGTTATACAATTAAAAAAAGAAGATGACTATTTCCAAATCACCACTTCTAAAAATGTCACAATAGCTGCTAAAGCTATTATTATTGCTGCTGGCTGTGGTTCTTTTGGACCTAACAGACCTCCACTAGCTGGTATAGAAGCATTTGAAGGAAAATCAGTATTTTATTTTATCAATAACCGCAATAGTTTGGCTAACCAAGAAATCGTCATAGCTGGTGGCGGAGATTCGGCTGTAGATTGGGCAATATCACTCTGCGAAATTGCTAAAAAAATATATTTAGTACATCGGCGTGAGAAATTTCGAGCAGCTCCTGAAACTATAAGGCAACTCAAAGAATTAGCCGATAATGGTAAAATTAAGCTGGTAATTAATTATCAACTAGACCATTTAGTAGGAAAAGATGGCATCTTAGAAGCCGTTGGAGTAAAGGGTTTTGAGGAAAATATTCGCACCTTACCGGCAAATATATTACTGCCATTTTTTGGACTTACCCAAGAACTTGGTCCGATAAAAAATTGGGGATTAAATATTAAAACTAATCATATAATTGTCGAGCCTGGTTATTTTGAAACAAATATTCCAGGTATCTATGCAATTGGTGATATTGCTAGTTATCCAGCAAAATTAAAATTAATTCTTAGTGGTTTTGCAGAAGCAGCCAGTAGTTTACATCATGCCTATAGTAGGGTATTTGAAGGTAAAGCCTTACATTTTGAATATTCAACTACCAAAAGACTGCATAAATAGGCTACGCAACTTTTATAGTCAATTGTAGGGTACTATGGTTTTAATGTTACTATCTGCCATTGTTATTATAACATATTGGGTTATAGGTGTGGTAGGCTATAGCCAAGGTATGCAAAGAATTTTCCAACCTAACACAGTAAAAGATAAAAAGATTTATTCGTATTTTACCCTTGGGAAATTTATTATTGAATTTAATTATTTGCATGCCATAAAACCATTGGTAGAACCCCTGGCATCTATTATAAAGACGGAGCTTTGTCGTGCTTAATTTCGTGGGGATACATCAGATTGCGAGGAGACCGTAAGGTCGAGGAAGCAATCCATTTTAATCGTTTTTTTGGATTGCTTCAATGCCACTAGCCTGGATATTGCATGAAGGTGGTATTTATAAAAATAAAATGGCAATATCGCTTATAAGTGGTCATGGATATGTTAATTTTCACTTAAATTATGTCGAGTCAATCATTTAATTTGTGTAAGTTCATTTTTTATTTTCCAATAAATCATATTTAAAATCTCCACAAAGTATTTCAAATTGATTTAAAGCTAAAGACCAATCTTTAATAGGCATGGTCCATTTTTTGGCTGCGTTTTGTAAGGATAAAAATATTATTTTTTGAATTGACTTATTAAGGTGGTCCCCTTTGTCTAGACAAAAATTTAGATAAATAGAGATATAATTCACAAAAATTAAATTGTTGTTTTTATACAATATTTTTTTCAAAATATACACATTCTGGATTTTTATAATCCAAAGCTTGATGTATCCTTTGTCTATTATAAAAGTCCATATATTCGTTAATTGCTGTCTTTGCCTCTATAGTACCCTACAATTTTGAGAAGATGAAGAAGAATGGTTGATTTAGAGTGGTGTGAAGTAGTATAAGGTAGGTATTTTTATAACAAAATGCATAATATAATACTTCAAGAATTGATTTTATATATAGACGGAAATAAATCAAGATTAAAATGTTTGGTTGGTATGGTAATTAGTTTGCTGACGGGCAGCTCAATTTATCAAAAAGGTTTAGCACTTGGTATTTTAGGTGATGCTAAAGCGACGTCAAAAACTCATAGAATTTATCGTTTTTTAAAAGATTTTAATTTTGATTATATGAAGGTTGGCTATTTGCTATTAAGCTTTTTTGCTTCAAAAAATTATGTCGTAGCAATGGATAGGACAAGTTGGAAATTTGGTAAATCCGATATTAATATTTTATTTTTAGTAATGGGACTAACGTCAATTCGGGATAAGGATATTGTGAACATGTAGATTAAAATCAAATTTTGTTGAAGGTTTATTTTTCTTTAATGAGTAAGCAACAAGAGTAGATAATATATGGACAAAGGCATTTATTGGTGATCTATGTCTAGTATGTTCAAGGTTCATTTTATTTTTTAGATAATCAAAAACTGTTTCAATTAAGTTACGCTTTCGAAGTAAGATTTTTTCTTTCAAATCCATTAATTTATTTTCCATATTCTTCTTAATTCCATGAATCATTTTTAAGCCTCTTTCATATAAATTTAAGAACAAATTTTGCTTAATATAACCTTTATCAGCTGCTATAATTCCAGTTAATCTTTTTGTTAACTCCGGTACTGGAACCCTATCATCTACATTGCCTTTGGTCACTTTTAATGCCATAAACTCCCCTTTATTATTGATTATTACATGTAATTTAAAACCATAAAAATACCCCATAGAGGATTTACTATGTTTGGCTAATCCTTTAAAAACTTTATTGCTATAACGCCTTTTATTGTGACAAGCTTTAATCGTTGTAGAGTCAATAAAATAAATACCTGTTTCCTCACCAAACAACAAATGAATCAACATATTTAGCGGTATGAATAATCGTGCCATTAATTCAACAAATCTATTATAACTCAAGGCTTTGGGAAAATCATCCTTATGCATGCACTCTATATAACTTTTATAGAAAAATTTAAAATTCTTAGCATAGGATGTATGAAACATAATTATTATTGTTAACATTTCACTTAGACTCATGCTACAACAGCGATTTCTTTGCTTATTTGATGGTAATAACTTTCTCTGTTCATACTCCAAATAAATTTTACAAAAATCATCTATAAAACTATATAATTCTGTGATATCTTTTTTCATGCCTGTAGTTTGTTTTTTTGTTTAAAAATATAAATACTGCAGGCACTCCTTTTTGACAATCCTTTTATCTATTACTATTTCATCTATATCTTATCCCGAACTGACGTGACTAGTGTTAAGAACAAGCTCTTTTGCCGCCACTTAGAATTAAATTGGAAAATCTTTAATCCTTTTTTCATACTCAGATTGGCAATCTCCGAGTGATAATTTTGAATACATCTCCAATGATTGACGACTCTCATGTCCTGAATATGGCTGAATTAATGCGTCATCTACGCCTTTTTTCTTCATCCAAGTAAAAAGAAAATGTCTTAATGTATGAGGAGATATTGAATGCTCAATACCCGCTTCTTTTGTATAGTTCATTAATATTTTTCTAATGCCTCGATCAGAATATGCCATCTTCAAACTTGATTCAAATAAATATTTTGAATCATTTCTTTTCATATTTTCTAGATGAACAGCTAATATTTCCTTAAAACTATCAGGAAACGGAACTATTCTGTCCTTCTTTCCCTTACCTTGCACAACTTTTATCTGACAATTATCTAAATCTATGTCAGATATTTTTATATTTACTAACTCAGAAACTCTCACCCCGGTATAAAGCAATGTTTTAATCATTACTATATGCTTCATATTTCTAGATTTCCATACCGTGTTGTAATATTTATTTATTTCCTCTTCCGTAGGCACATACGGCAACTTCCTTTCCTTACCACTCTTTACTTCTACATCAAGATTTTTTCTTATATGCCTGAATAATTCTCTTAAGTAATTATAATCAGGCTTTTCTTTTTTCAGATGTTTGCAAAAATATTTAGCTTTTTCTCTAACTGGCGTACGTTCTAATATCATAATAAGCAATTAAATAGTTATCCCGATTAACAAGCGTTTATTAAAATCTAACGGAAAAAGACCATAAGGATTTATATGACCTGAGAATAACGGTGTTAATGCTCTATAGTCTTCAGGCATAAACCTGTTCTGCCAATGTGGCTGTGATAATATTTGTTGAATAATCAAGGTATTGATATAAACCATACATACCTGCAACAGATGTAAACATAATACCGATAATTCCTGATCTTCAATATTGTTCGTTGCAATGTGACCTAGTTTACCGTAAAAAATAAAATCCATTACATTATTAAGGCGTTCAACAATATTTAGTCCTTCATTAACTTCAATACGTAATTCTTCCGAGGATAAATATTTACACAAAAATATGGTTTTATTGGCTTTGCCTAGTTCTACCAGTGCCTTATATACCGGATGAGCGTAATTATTATTACTAAATCTTTTGATTAATACGGATGGTGTAACTATTCCTAGTTTTAGGGCAACCATATGTTTGACAGTCTCATCGTAATTATCTTCTAATAACTCCCAATTTATACTTCCCTTTAGGATCTCTGAAATATTTTTATATTTATTTCTATCTCTAGAATCAACGTAATACAATTTTTGCTTATTGATTGCCTTTAGTCTCGGGCATAAGGAGAAATCTAGTAAATAACTCACGGCAAAACCTATTACACTTTGTCCATGGGTATCGACAAATACACGATTCATGTCCATGTCCGTATCATGGTCAATAATGCCTTTTATCATGCTACCTACCTCTGATGAGGTGCAATCCTTTAACTGCGAGTAAATACATAATGATTTCTTGTCAACATGCCAATAAATCATTACTCCTTTCTTACCATAACGAAAATGCCATTCGCTCATTAGATTTTGATCCCAAGCAAACAGATGAGTTGAGTCACAGGTCACTGTTGTAGTAGCCTCTCCCCAAACATCAGGATTTCGTGTTTTTAAAACGTTATTAACCATTGTACGAATAGCATTTCTAATGTTTGTAGCATTAATATGGCGTTTTTTTACATAACGTAAATCACTATAATTAACATTATCATTAGCAATGCTGATTCTTTTTAATCCGGTGTTGCTACCAATGCCAAATATACATAGTAATAGTCTTCTTTGTAGATCAGAACTATTGATATTGCTGCTTTTACCAACAGTTTCAAGTTCCTTAGTAAAATTGATTCTTAGATCGCACTCTTTTAAAATATCAATTAAGTGTATACTTGACCACTTATTATTGATTTCTTGCTGTAACTTAATAATATTATCAGGTTCATCCTGTGAGTCTAAGGGAGTAAGCTTTATATTGTTACCAACTTTACTTTGTTGGATCTTTACAAACTGATTATTAGGAATATTTGCATTTAATGCATCTAAGCTGTTAGTAAGTGAAGTCTTTAATTTTTCTACGAACTCCTCGAATTTTAGCGGTAACCCAAGTAACTCATAATATGATTCTCGTTTCTCAATAAAGTCCTTCGGTAAGTCCTTATTCGGATCTCTATAACGGTAACTTTTATTAACCCAAATAGCTTTAAAACCAAGAAGTTCTTTAATCTGTTCTAATATGGCTAGTTCATAATTATATTTATTTATTCGCAATTGACCTTTTTCTATTTTAAAGATCATGCTATACCAGTTCTGTGGGATAGCTCTATTGATTGGTGGGATATTAATATAGTAAGCTAAATCTGATTCATTCCAGTATTGGTTGATAAAACGAATTGCCTTTAAGATAGGTTGATAATCAATATGATCTTCAGAAATTTGTAATATTCTTATTATCGCAAGTAGACTACCTCTATTGCCATAAGCATAGGTGGTATGCATTTTTTCTCGCACCTGAGCCTGATACCACTTACTACCACGATGTTGTAGATCTTCAATTACTTCTTCCAGCTTCTCCTGAGGCACTACCGGATAAACTTTGTCCTCAATAATGCTTTTAGGATTTTTTGCATTTAGTATAGCCAACTTTTCTAGAATATCAAACTTTCCGTCAACACGCTTAACTTCCTGAAGAATATGACGGTCTACATGCTTCTCTGCTCCGGCTCGCATCTTTTTAATTAGTTTAATCATGGTATCTATTAAGGCATCCAACAATAGCTCCAGTCTTACACTACAGAATATTGCCATGGTGGCATATTTTATAGTCGGGGCAAAATCTAGAATATTGCTAGGTGCAAAAACCATCACACGTTCATAATATTTTAATAATAATTTTCTGTCTACTGACTCTATTATGCAGTCAGATAATTTGATTTGACCTAGTAAATTGATTTTATTTATGGCACATTGAATATTCTTAATTTTAGCTCCAGAGATATCTTTTTTAAGTTCTGATAATTCTATAATGTTATTATCCTCATCACTATTTTTACTAAGAATGCGATCTATTAAAAGAAGATTTCCTTGACTTAAATTATCAAATATTTTTCTAAAAAATTGTTGTTCAAATTTTTGTTTAGCTAACGAAATGTAATTTTCTAATTGTTTGGTATTAACAATTTCTATTCTATCTTTGATGAAATATGTACGTATTTGTTCAAGTAGCACTGAATCTGAGAAATGACGCGGTATCAAGTCATCTACAAGATAATTCATTATTAATGTAATATCCTTGGCATTTGCTACACGATATCCTAAATACTGTCTGATATCCTGACGATACCTTTCTCCAGTACGTGTATCCCAGTCAAATGTAATAATTTGTGTTGGATCAATATCTAAATGTTTGGCAACCTGTAACAATAATTGCATCGAAACTGTGTTAGCTTTATTAGAGGGAAATTGTATGTATTTTTTGAAATACACTAACATTATTGCAAAAGTTAACTGATTTGATTGACCTTTCTTTTTCTTGCATAAATTTAAATCCTCTAATGATAAATTATATTGCATTTTTATCTGTTCCTAGAAATCACAGTGTCGGTATTGATTTACTCGATTTTATTCATATTACAATTATTTTGCAATATATTTTTTGCTCTAACAATAAAAAAGTGTAAACATTATTTTTTTAGGAACTGTAAGTGGCGGCAAAAGAGCTTGTTCTTAACACTGGTCCATAATACTCTAAAAATTCTTGTGCAGCTATTTCATTGCCCATAATTCTTTTAAAAAGCTCGTCATGTTTAGGTTTTTTTGTCATTTTGCTACTTACTTGTTATCTATCATTTAGCCAACATTTGATCACTCTTCTTTGAGTATCTTATACACAGAAGCACGACTGATACTCATTTTTTTAGCTAAACTAGTACCAATAATACCTTGTTCATGATATTGCAGCAATTGCTTTCTATTAATCCTACGTTTAGCTCCAAATTTCACACCCTTAATTCTTGCCTCTAGCCTACCTTCATTAGTACGCTCTAAAATCCTAAGACGCTCAGCTTGTGCTACTGCTGATAAAATCGTTACTACCATTTTACCAATAGCTTCTTCGGTGCTAATACCATCATCTAAGAAACGTACTCCTACATTCATTTTATCAAAGTGATTAATTAGGCTGATCATATCTGCTGTATCCCTTCCTAATCTATCCAGTTTAGTAATTAACACTGAATCACCTTCCTCAACTTTAACCATTAATGATTTTAGTCCTTCTCGATCAAGATTACTACCTGTTGTTTTATCAGAAAATATTCTTGACTCGATAACCCCGGCTTTTTTAAGAGCTTGTTTTTGTATTTCTAATGATTGATCAGAAGTTGATACTCTAGCATAGCCAAATAATCTCATTGAGTAATCTCATTTTATCTATCCAAATACGTCTATTAAATCAATTTGTTTACTATATTGTCTATTATATGCCGATTTACCATTTAATCTACAGTATATTTAGTGCTTTTTCTATTGTCTACTAATTTATAAGTTAGTACACATCAAATAGATATCAAAAAGTAACTTGCATCACTATAATGGTTCCAATATTTTGGACAGAAAAATAAGAAAAATGAGATAGAATTCTTTAGCAAACAAGGAGAGCTAGAGATGAAAAAACAAGTAAGGCAATATAGTGCTGAGGAGAAAGCCAAAATTGTCATAGAAGCAATTAAGGGAGAGCTAACAATAGCCCAGATAACCAGTAAGTATGGTGTTCATGCAACACAGATCAGTAACTGGAAAAAACAAGGTCTTGAGTTGTTAGTACAAGGTTTTAAGAATAAAACACAGAGTGCTGATCCAAATCAGCAGGGGTTAATCAAGAATCTATATGAGCAAATTGGTCAGTTAAGCGTTGAGTGTGACTGGCTCAAAAAAAAATCTGCATTGTTTGGAATTAAAGGTTAGGTGTAATATGATAGAGCCTAATCATAATAAGTTAACAATTGTACAACAGTGTAAGTTATTGGATATTAGCAGGTCAACCTATTACTATCAACCTACTGGTATTAGTGAACAAGATATCAAGATTATGGCAATAATTGATGAGACCTATACTATGCATCCATATTATGGTATGCGGCGGATGGCTAAATATTTACAAGCCCAAGGTTTTTCGGTAGGTCGTAAAGCTGTTAGACGTTACTACAAGATAATGGGTCTTGAAGCTGTTTATCCTAAAATAAATTTAAGCAAGAGGAATCAAGTGCATAAAATATATCCTTATTTACTAAAAGGATTAGAAATAGTATTGCCAAACCAGGTTTGGAGTGCAGATATAACGTATATAAGACTGAGCCAAGGGTTCGTATATTTAGTAGCTATTATTGACTGGTATAGTCGTTATATTCTAAGTTGGCGAATCTCCATTAGTTTGGAAAGTGAATTTTGTGTAACAGCCCTTGAAGACGCTATAGAAAAATATGGTATGCCAAAAATATTTAATACTGATCAAGGAGTACAATTTACCTCGGAGAATTTTATTAGTATGCTAAAGCTACATAATATCTTGATTAGTATGGATGGTAAGGGACGAGCCTTAGATAATATTTTTATTGAACGTTTTTGGCGATCATTAAAACAGGAAAAAATTTATCGGATTATTTTAACAACAGTAAAGGAGGCAAAGACAGCAATTAACGAATATATGGACTTTTATAATAGACAAAGGATGCATCAAGCTTTGGATTATAAAACTCCAGAATGTGTATATTTTGAAAAAAATATTGTATAAAAACAACAATTTAATTTTTGTGAATTATATCTCTATTTATCTAAATTTTTGTCTAGACAAAGGGGACCACCTTAGCCTCTAACATGCCTGTATCATTAATACTATTAATACTAGAATTAGATTCGATACTTGTTACATCATCCACAACAGCACTTGTATTAGCAACATGACCAATTTCCCCTAATTTCTTACCTATATTGATTTGACTACTATGCACATTAGCATTACCTCCTACTACCTGCTTTTCTTCTCTTACATTTATTGCAGCATCCATATCTTGATTTTCTTCATATACCCTATCAAGCACCTCTTCTACCCTTACTACACTCTTACTAGGCTCTCTATAATGATAATACTCCGCCTTTGGCAAATATTTATCTGTTAGCTTCCTTATATTATTTTCAGCAAAATCATAAATCTTTACCAAAGACCTACTCAAACCATTCATATTATTTAAGATATCTATATCTTCTAAGCTATGATTAACTTCCTTCTTCGTTAAACGTCAGTTCGGGATAAGATATAGATGAAATAGTAATAGATAAAAGGATTGTCAAAAAGGAGTGCCTGCAGTATTTATATTTTTAAACAAAAAAACAAACTACAGGCATGAAAAAAGATATCACAGAATTATATAGTTTTATAGATGATTTTTGTAAAATTTATTTGGAGTATGAACAGAGAAAGTTATTACCATCAAATAAGCAAAGAAATCGCTGTTGTAGCATGAGTCTAAGTGAAATGTTAACAATAATAATTATGTTTCATACATCCTATGCTAAGAATTTTAAATTTTTCTATAAAAGTTATATAGAGTGCATGCATAAGGATGATTTTCCCAAAGCCTTGAGTTATAATAGATTTGTTGAATTAATGGCACGATTATTCATACCGCTAAATATGTTGATTCATTTGTTGTTTGGTGAGGAAACAGGTATTTATTTTATTGACTCTACAACGATTAAAGCTTGTCACAATAAAAGGCGTTATAGCAATAAAGTTTTTAAAGGATTAGCCAAACATAGTAAATCCTCTATGGGGTATTTTTATGGTTTTAAATTACATGTAATAATCAATAATAAAGGGGAGTTTATGGCATTAAAAGTGACCAAAGGCAATGTAGATGATAGGGTTCCAGTACCGGAGTTAACAAAAAGATTAACTGGAATTATAGCAGCTGATAAAGGTTATATTAAGCAAAATTTGTTCTTAAATTTATATGAAAGAGGCTTAAAAATGATTCATGGAATTAAGAAGAATATGGAAAATAAATTAATGGATTTGAAAGAAAAAATCTTACTTCGAAAGCGTAACTTAATTGAAACAGTTTTTGATTATCTAAAAAATAAAATGAACCTTGAACATACTAGACATAGATCACCAATAAATGCCTTTGTCCATATATTATCTACTCTTGTTGCTTACTCATTAAAGAAAAATAAACCTTCAACAAAATTTGATTTTAATCTACATGTTCACAATATCCTTATCCCGAATTGACGTAAGATGAAATAGCAGAGCTTGATAAAAAATTAAGTGAGGTAATAGATGAGTCGGAAGAGTTAAAAGAGAAGGTAAAAATATTAGAGACCGTACCTGGTATTGGTAAATGTTTGGCTACAAAACTAATTAGTTTTGTACATGAATTAGGGGATAAAAATTATAGTAGCAATGAATTGTCAGCAATTGTTGGTATAGCTCCATATGCTCGTGATAGTGGTAATAAGCAAGGACGAAGATTTATTCGAGGAGGCAGGAAAATACCCAGAGATGCTTTATACATGGCAGTATTGGCTGGTAAGAATGGTTTTCAATATTTAAAAACTTTATATGATAGGCTTGTTAATAATTTTAAACCTAAAAAAGTTGCGATAGTTGCTTGTATGCGTAAATTGCTTGAAGTTTGCCATAAATTATTGCAACAGAAGCGGAGTTTTGTTACTAAATAATTAATTATTATTTTTTTATAAAATACAGATAAAAACGGTTAACTGATAAAGGTCATTTAAATTTTATTATAAATAGGTTCAATAGAAATATGAATTATTTATTAGATAATCAACTATTATTTGTTTTTATAAAAAAGTAAAAAAGATAATTGCTGGTGCCTATGCGTCGTCACTCATCGCTCCTGCTACCAAATTCTCCTGAATTGACTATATTAAAAAAAATACAAAATATTACAAAAATAATGAAAACAGCTATTAGTGGATCAAAAAAATCTGTTATATTATAGATATTAAAGATATTGGGTTTAATGTCACAACTATTAATAAAGCCTTGGTTGGCTGCATGCTGCTGTATGGTGGTTTTTATGATTTTTTGGGGTGGTCTTACTAGGCTTACTGATGCTGGTTTATCAATTGTTGAATGGAAGCCAGTATCAGGTATTGTCCCGCCACTCAATAATGCTGAGTGGCAGGATGAGTTTAGTAAATATCAGCAATCAGTCGAATATAAGCAAAAAAATGTTAATATGACTCTCTCAGAGTTTAAATTTATTTTTTGGATTGAATTTATTCATCGTTTTGCTGGGAGAGTTGTTGGTTTATTATATCTGATACCGTTGGTATATTTTTTGATGACTAGGCAAATTGCTAGTAGATCACTACCAGTATATTTGGGGATATTGTTATTATTTGCGGTTCAAGGATTTATGGGTTGGTATATGGTAAAAAGTGGGCTAATTTTGCAGCCATATGTTAGTCATTTCCGCTTAGCTGGGCATTTGATTATAGCGATTATCATCTATAATTTATTGTTCTATCAGCTGATGAATAATAGTTTTGATATTTTACTAAATGAACAAACGATAAGTTTGAACTCAGCAAAATTATGTTGTTTAGTAACTATTAGTATAGTTTATATACAGATTCTTTTAGGGGGATTGGTTGCAGGTCTTGATGCTGGGCAGGTATATAATAGCTTTCCATTAATGGGTAATAATTTTATACCTGAAGAACTAACGTTTAAACTACTTACTATAGATAGCTTAAGCGACCCTGTGGTTGTTCAGTTTTTTCATAGAATGGGAGCATATATAGTTTGTATTAGTGCTGGATTTTTAGTAGTGAGCTTAATAAAAACTAAGCATCCTAAATTAAATAAAGCAGCTTATTACATTGTTGGTATATTGCTATTACAAATGTTAGTTGGCATAACTACTATTTTATATTCAGTACCTGTATTAATAGCTTTATTTCATCAGATTTGTGCAATTATACTGTTATCTTGTATATTGTGGAGTTATTTTTTATTAAAGAGTGCATAAGTGGCAATATTGAATGTTGATCTAGAACTGCCTTGTAGGTTGGATCGTTACTTAAAAAAATTATATCCTAGTCTTACTCAAGGAGTGATTGAGCGTGCCTTAAGGTTTAAGAGGATAATGGTTAATTCTTGTAAGGTAGCAGCCAATCTGCGAATAAATGTTGGTGATCAAATTTTTATAGAGGATAGTTTAAATTTACAACCTCTGAAAACTTCTGATAGGGTTTTTACCAGTTCAGCGATTAAACTAGCTGGTAAATTGTTGAAGGATTATCTAATTTATCAAGATGACTGGTTTATAGCAATCAATAAGCCGTCAGGTCTTGCCACCCAAGGTGGTAGCAAGATAACGCTATCTATAGATGATGCATTGCAATATTTAAATGGTCGGGGGGCAGATTTTAAGTTAGTTCATAGGTTAGACAAAGATACTTCAGGAATATTGCTAATTGCTAAAAATTATGCGAGTAGTATAAAATTAGTTAAAGCCTTTCAGGAGAAGGATATTAAAAAGACCTATATAGCGGTAGTTTTAGGTAAGCTTCCACAATCCGAGGGAGAAATTAGTGGTATGATAGGTAAGAATAGGGGGGGAGCGTATGAAACTGTGCAAAATGATGAGGAAAATGGTAAATTATCGATAACCCGCTATAAATTCCTTAAGAAGTTAAATAAGGATTTGACACTGGTTGAGTTTACTCCTCTTACTGGAAAGATGCATCAACTTCGATTTCATGCGAAAATGCTAGCTTGCCCTATAATAGGGGACAGAAAATACGGCACCTTAGAAGCAATAGCTTTATCCAGGGAAATGTTATTACATGCCAAAAAAGTCATCTTACCTGAGAAAGTACTTGGTAAAGAAATAATAATTGATACGTCTTTACCAAGTTACTTTAGTATTGGTTGTGCTATAGTCAATTAATGAGAAGTTGGGGACGTCGTCGCTCAATGCTCGCCTATTACTTATAGGCGTCGCTCCATCGCTCCTAGCCCCAAATTCTCCTGAATTGACTATAATATCCTGCACCGAAGCGGGAATGATGGTATGGATGAGTGAAGCGAAATATGCTTTACTTGTACGGAGTCAGCTGAAAAATAGTTTTCAGCTGCTCCAAATTAAATAATAATTTAATTAATAGGTCCATACCATGATAAATAATAGCATAAAAAATACTATAATAGGAATAGATTTAGCAAAAAATAGTATGCACTTGGTGCAAGTCGATCAAAATGGCAAAAAAATAGGTTATCAAAAAGTTACAAGAGATGAGTTAATAGCCTATTTAAGCAATCTCGATAAAAGTTCATTGCTAGCTATGGAAGCATGTGGAGGAGCTAATTATTGGTCACAGGAAATTGCTAAGCTTGGTTTGCAAGTCAAACTAATGAAAACAAAAGATGTAAAAGTTTATGCTACATCGAAACAGAAAAATGATTATAACGATGCGTTAGCAATATGCAAAGCGGCTCGTGATCCAGAATTAAAAACTGTGCTGCCAAAAAGCAAAGAGGAACAAGATATAAAATTTTTGCATAAAATTAGAAGTAATACGATCAGAGATCGTGTGCAAAAAACTAATTCTACAATATCAAGTTTATGTGAATATGGCTATAATACAAAATTAAGTAAAAATAAATTTTGCAAATCATGTAGGCTGGAGGTAGAGTTAGCGTATAGTAAAGGTTATATAAATTCTGGGATACGGTCAATTTTACTTTTAGAATGTAAAGAAATTGAGGATTTATGTGACAAAGAGAAAACTTTAGAAAAGCTGATTATCAGCAATAATAAGCAAAGTGAGAAAGCTACTAGGTTGCAGACAATTTTTGGCATTGGAGCAATCAATGCTAGTTGTTTGAGTGTAGCCCCAATGGAAAGTTATCCAACCCCGAGGGATTTTGCTGCTTCGCTTGGTTTGGTACCAAAGCAACATAGCTCAGGAGATAAGATAGTTTTAGGAGGGATTACCAAACAGGGAGATAGATATGCCAGAACTATGTTGATTCAAGCCGCAAGGACAATAGCAATAAGAGCAAAAAGTGGTAAGGAATCGAAAGATAAACTAGTGCAGTGGGCAGTGAAGAAATTTGCTGAAAATAAATCATATAATATTATATGTGTTGGTTTAGCAAATAAGTTAGCAAGGATTGCTTATGCAGTAGTCACCAATGGTAGCGAATATGTTGCAAATTAGTTTAGTTGAGAAAAAAGAAGAAACTATGTCAACTAAATAAAAATTGGTAATTGATAAATATTGCGAGTAAAGAATAGTAACAATAAAGAGAACGAAAGTTAAAGAGTTAATGAATAACATAGTACCCCACAGATTTTACAGGAGGGTTAAAATAATAAATTGAATAAGTGACTGAGAGTCACTAATCTCCGCTGAGAATAAGCAACAGGAGGTATTAATGGACTCTCAATCACTATACCAAATATTATACATATTTTTAGATTGGCACCCAGCACGAATTAAAACATTTGCAGAATTAATTTGTGCAGTAGTAAAAGCTAAAACTGTGAGAATCAAAGAATTAGCACTGTATGTCGCTTCTAAAGGCAATTTGAGTCAATCATTTAATTTGTGTAAGTTCATTTTTTATTTTCCAATAAATCATATTTAAAATCTCCACAAAGTATTTCAAATTGATTTAAAGCTAAAGACCAATCTTTAATAGGCATGGTCCATTTTTTGGCTGCATTTTGTAGGGATAAAAATATTATTTTTTGAATTGACTTATCATCTGGAAACACCCCCTTATTTTTGATAATTTTTCTAATTTGACGATTTACAGATTCTATAGTGTTAGTAGTATAAATTACCTTTCTGTTCTCTTCAGGAAAGGCAAAAAACGGTATTATCCCAGACCAATTACGTTGCCAAATATCAGAAATTACCGGATATTTTTTATCCCATTTTACACCAAATTGCTGAAGTTTTAAACGTGCCATTTCGTCATTATTAGCTGTATAAATTTGTTTTAGATCTGATGTGACCTCTTTTAAATCTTTATATGACACATACTTTACTGAATTGCGAACCATATGTACAATACATAATTGTACTATAGTACTCGGGAATACACTGCTTATAGCTTCTGGAAAGCCCTTTAAACCATCCACACAAGCAACATAAATTTGTTCAATTCCTCGATTCTTTAACTCAGTAACTACTTACGTCAGTTCGGGATAAGATATAGATGAAATAGTAATAGATAAAAGGATTGTCAAAAAGGAGTGCCTGCAGTATTTATATTTTTAAACAAAAAAACAAACTACAGGCATGAAAAAAGATATCACAGAATTATATAGTTTTATAGATGATTTTTGTAAAATTTATTTGGAGTATGAACAGAGAAAGTTATTACCATCAAATAAGCAAAGAAATCGCTGTTGTAGCATGAGTCTAAGTGAAATGTTAACAATAATAATTATGTTTCATACATCCTATGCTAAGAATTTTAAATTTTTCTATAAAAGTTATATAGAGTGCATGCATAAGGATGATTTTCCCAAAGCCTTGAGTTATAATAGATTTGTTGAATTAATGGCACGATTATTCATACCGCTAAATATGTTGATTCATTTGTTGTTTGGTGAGGAAACAGGTATTTATTTTATTGACTCTACAACGATTAAAGCTTGTCACAATAAAAGGCGTTATAGCAATAAAGTTTTTAAAGGATTAGCCAAACATAGTAAATCCTCTATGGGGTATTTTTATGGTTTTAAATTACATGTAATAATCAATAATAAAGGGGAGTTTATGGCATTAAAAGTGACCAAAGGCAATGTAGATGATAGGGTTCCAGTACCGGAGTTAACAAAAAGATTAACTGGAATTATAGCAGCTGATAAAGGTTATATTAAGCAAAATTTGTTCTTAAATTTATATGAAAGAGGCTTAAAAATGATTCATGGAATTAAGAAGAATATGGAAAATAAATTAATGGATTTGAAAGAAAAAATCTTACTTCGAAAGCGTAACTTAATTGAAACAGTTTTTGATTATCTAAAAAATAAAATGAACCTTGAACATACTAGACATAGATCACCAATAAATGCCTTTGTCCATATATTATCTACTCTTGTTGCTTACTCATTAAAGAAAAATAAACCTTCAACAAAATTTGATTTTAATCTACATGTTCACAATATCCTTATCCCGAATTGACGTATCTTGTAAGAATTTAATATGTTTTTCTACACTGTTTTTATCAATACCATCAATACTATGATGTAGTCTTTTCTTTTCATTGCTAAGCATTAATACTAAATCTTCTCGTCTTTGCTGATATCTCTTCAAATTCTCTGATTCAATAAGGTGGTCCCCTTTGTCTAGACAAAAATTTAGATAAATAGAGATATAATTCACAAAAATTAAATTGTTGTTTTTATACAATATTTTTTTCAAAATATACACATTCTGGAGTTTTATAATCCAAAGCTTGATGCATCCTTTGTCTATTATAAAAGTCCATATATTCGTTAATTGCTGTCTTTGCCTCCTTTACTGTTGTTAAAATAATCCGATAAATTTTTTCCTGTTTTAATGATCGCCAAAAACGTTCAATAAAAATATTATCTAAGGCTCGTCCCTTACCATCCATACTAATCAAGATATTATGTAGCTTTAGCATACTAATAAAATTCTCCGAGGTAAATTGTACTCCTTGATCAGTATTAAATATTTTTGGCATACCATATTTTTCTATAGTATAATGGTTCCAATATTTTGGACAGAAAAATAAGAAAAATGAGATAGAATTCTTTAGCAAACAAGGAGAGCTAGAGATGAAAAAACAAGTAAGGCAATATAGTGCTGAGGAGAAAGCCAAAATTGTCATAGAAGCAATTAAGGGAGAGCTAACAATAGCCCAGATAACCAGTAAGTATGGTGTTCATGCAACACAGATCAGTAACTGGAAAAAACAAGGTCTTGAGTTGTTAGTACAAGGTTTTAAGAATAAAACACAGAGTGCTGATCCAAATCAGCAGGGGTTAATCAAGAATCTATATGAGCAAATTGGTCAGTTAAGCGTTGAGTGTGACTGGCTCAAAAAAAAATCTGCATTGTTTGGAATTAAAGGTTAGGTGTAATATGATAGAGCCTAATCATAATAAGTTAACAATTGTACAACAGTGTAAGTTATTGGATATTAGCAGGTCAACCTATTACTATCAACCTACTGGTATTAGTGAACAAGATATCAAGATTATGGCAATAATTGATGAGACCTATACTATGCATCCATATTATGGTATGCGGCGGATGGCTAAATATTTACAAGCCCAAGGTTTTTCGGTAGGTCGTAAAGCTGTTAGACGTTACTACAAGATAATGGGTCTTGAAGCTGTTTATCCTAAAATAAATTTAAGCAAGAGGAATCAAGTGCATAAAATATATCCTTATTTACTAAAAGGATTAGAAATAGTATTGCCAAACCAGGTTTGGAGTGCAGATATAACGTATATAAGACTGAGCCAAGGGTTCGTATATTTAGTAGCTATTATTGACTGGTATAGTCGTTATATTCTAAGTTGGCGAATCTCCATTAGTTTGGAAAGTGAATTTTGTGTAACAGCCCTTGAAGACGCTATAGAAAAATATGGTATGCCAAAAATATTTAATACTGATCAAGGAGTACAATTTACCTCGGAGAATTTTATTAGTATGCTAAAGCTACATAATATCTTGATTAGTATGGATGGTAAGGGACGAGCCTTAGATAATATTTTTATTGAACGTTTTTGGCGATCATTAAAACAGGAAA
Source organism: Rickettsia endosymbiont of Oedothorax gibbosus (assembly GCF_936269705.1). NCBI lineage: Bacteria > Pseudomonadati > Pseudomonadota > Alphaproteobacteria > Rickettsiales > Rickettsiaceae > Rickettsia > Rickettsia endosymbiont of Oedothorax gibbosus. The sequence goes on along the minus strand of NZ_OW370493.1, from coordinate 139,639 downwards.
AAATTTATCGGATTATTTTAACAACAGTAAAGGAGGCAAAGACAGCAATTAACGAATATATGGACTTTTATAATAGACAAAGGATGCATCAAGCTTTGGATTATAAAACTCCAGAATGTGTATATTTTGAAAAAAATATTGTATAAAAACAACAATTTAATTTTTGTGAATTATATCTCTATTTATCTAAATTTTTGTCTAGACAAAGGGGACCACCTTAGGTTATCCTCACAGGATAAGGGCAAGAGATTTAACAATCTCATGCATTTATTTAATGAAGAAGCACTTACCAAATGTTACCAAGAGCTTGATGTAAATAGAGCGGTGGGAACAGATGGTATGGACAAATCGAGCTATAGCTTAAACCTTACAGAAAATATCAGAGAATTGGTTAAGAAACTAAAGAACATGGTATATAAACCAGGGAATATACTAGAGGTAAAGATACCAAAGGAAGGAAGCCCGGGTAAGTATAGGACTTTAGGGATTAGCAATTTTGAAGATAAGCTTTGCCAAAAGATGATGAAGAAGGTACTTGAAAATATCTATGAGCCATTATTCCTTAAGTGTTCCTACGGTTTCAGGGCAGGGATTGGATGTCATGATGCAGTAGGGAGCTTTCTAAACATCTTTATGAAAATGAGGTTGAGAGCATAATAGACTTAGACTTAGCGAACTTTTTTTGGTACATTGGATAGGAAGATATTGATCGAAATATTACGGGAGAAGGTTCAGGATGAGAGGCTAATTAGGTATTTAATCCGTATGTTTAAGGCGGGAGTATTATCTGATGGAGAGTTAACTATCCTAGAAGAAGGGGTAATTGCAGGAAGTATTGTAAGCCCCATACTTGCGAATATATTTGCTCACTATGTACTAGATGAATGGATTAAAAAAGTAGTAACCCAGCATTGCAGTGGTACGGTAGAATTATTTCGCTACTGTGACGATGCAGTGATATGCTGTAGATATGAAGAGGATGCAAAGAAGATTAAAGTAGTTCTTGTGAAACGACTTGAAAAGTACAAACTTAAACTTAATGAAGAAAAGACCAAATTGGTCAGATTTTCAAAGAACCAGTTGTCTCGAGGCATAAAACAGGAGTCCTTTGATTTTCTAGGATTTACCTTTTATCTGGGAAAGTCTAGGAATGGTAGAATAATACCTAAGTTAAAGAGCAGTGGAAAAAGGATAAGCACCAAGTTAAAGAAAGTTAATGATTGGTGTAAAGGCATTAGAAACAAATACAAACGGAAGTGTAATATAGTGAATTATTAAGCAGCATTTAGTACCGCAGTTTTCCATTTGCTAGACCAATCATTACTATGGATTATAGATCTTAATTGCAAAATAGGATTTAACCCCTCTCTAGACCATCTCATGTGTTGCTGCCCTTTACATCTTTGATTGATTAAACTCTCAACAGTTGATTCAGCAAGATTACTAGTAAAGATCAGCCCTTGATCCTTCCTTGTTGAGTAATCCACAATTTTATCTTTATTATTATCAACATATTGGGATAATTTTTTAATCCTATCATGATGCTGTTCTTCTTTTGTCAGTGCTAATATTTCTTTAAATCTTATCATCGCCTTCTCCACATCTCCTCTCCATAAATGCCACTTGATATGCATCAGATCTTCTTTTAGCCTTTTTGGTAACGATATATTCTCAAATTTCATACCCAAATGAAACCAATCTAAAATATAAGTTATTTTAGCACACAAAGGCTCTAGTGCCTTTGCTATATTCCAGCAATTTGCCGCCCCATCACATAGTGCGGTAATATGTGTTTTTGGGCTTAAGCCTTGTTTCAATGCTGCAATAATAGTAGAACTTATAATTTGTTTTTGACGATCATCCTTAATTGACGCTGCACAATTCTTACTTATAATATAATTCCTGGTATCTTGACTATTTGATTTTATAGATTCTGGTTTGTAAACTACAGCCACCATAGCCTCCATACTACGTTGATCCTCTGTTGTCTTTATATGTCCTCCATCTACATTTAATATTAGTTCAACAGCATCTTCAGTAATGAGCATTTCCTTCTCATCAGCATTGATATCTTCAATAGCATTGCCAACTGATTCTGTAACTTGTTTAATACGATTATGATTATTAATTTGCCGATCTTTACCAGAAAATAATTCAAATAATTTCTCTCCTTCTCTAAAACTATGTGTAGCACCTAGTGTAGCTTGTATTTTTTTTAAATCACCAGAAATTACTCCCTGCAATAACGTGCGGACGGTAGAGTGCGTTTCATATCCGCAATTATGGCATTTAAATCTCTGTATTACAATGTTATGATCAGTGAAAACATCGTGAAAAGTAGATTTATTTACACCAGTCTTATGCATTTTAATTTTACACTTAGGGCAAGTAACTTTTGTTAGTTTATGGATTAATTGAATCTTTTCCTGCAAAACTATATCCTGTACTCCTTGAATTAAAGCAATTTGATTATCCAAACCTATGGAAAAATCTAGACAATTACTTGGTTCGTTAAGCTCGCCATTAAGTACTTCTACTCTTGAAATTGTTGTAGTGGGTTGCTTATGATCATACGATTCATATATTATTCTATATCTTCTTGTTGTCATCCTATTACTCATAGTTGCTAATAATGACATTATTGTATCGCCTTTTTATAACAATGTCAACTCACTATATTACACTTCCGTAGTCACCAATGGTAGCGAATATGTTGCAAATTAGTTTAGTTGAGAAAAAAGAAGAAACTATGTCAACTAAATAAAAATTGGTAATTGATAAATATTGCGAGTAAAGAATAGTAACAATAAAGAGAACGAAAGTTAAAGAGTTAATGAATAAGTATTCTGAATAAAATCCGTAATTATGTCGAGGCTCTAGAAGCCGTGGGAATGAGAGGTCACTCAAGGATATTTATAAGAATGCAGAAACCATTATGGCACTCGATGCCGAATATATGACCGCTTCCTTTGTGGCTCTATTTTTTTATTTTCTTTGTTGACAAATTCACTCGTCCATATATGACAATTAAATCAGCAAAGCATTAGCCACAAACTTAGTTAATGTAGGCGGCAAGAATGATGTTAATTCTTTATTGACTTCATCAATATTCTCTATTTTATTACCATCTCGGCTTAAGGTCATCTCACCAGAAGTAACATGCTGCATAACAAGTTCAATGATTTGCTTGTGGTCATTATTACCGTTCATATATCGTAGAGCAAACTTCTCAAAAAGATTAATAGCTACCACTTCATATCTTTGGTTTGTTACCCACATATTAGATGTATGAGTTACCTGATATGAAATAAGCTTTGATGCTTTAGGTTTATCAAGATTTACTTCTTTCCTATTATTCTGTAAGGTGATATTAATATATCCTTGCAACACTAACTTCATGGCATTAGCTAAAAATTCAGCCTTTATTTCATTCAGTTTTGCTCCTTGCAGTTTTTTATTACTACTAACAGCAATTTTATCAAAACTCATCGGATTATTGATATTCTCAGAGAAAGTATAGAGTATCGCTTTCATATAAGGAGAAGATGTTGATAAATTATTATCCTTATTACCATTATGAAAAAACTTGGCGACTTCAGATGAATTAAGGTCTATATCAACAAGAGGCTTTTCTGGCACTATATTAAATGTCATATTAAATTTAGTAATATCCTCATTTTTGATAGCTCTATTTAATTTAATATTATTGTGACAAAGTAAGGTTGACCTAAATCGACGATTGGTAATGAAGTCCATATATTGTTCTATTCTAACAATATCATTTATTGCTTGTAATTTCTCTACCACTTTTGCCGGCATATTTCCTAGATACATGGTGGAAATATTACAATCAGACAAATACTGTAAATTATTTTTTTTAGCCTCATCCATAAATTCATAAAAATAATATTGTACATTATCTTCTTCTAAATGGTCATGACGCAAATAATGGTCATTTTGTTTGGCAAGCAAACTAGCTTCATTTTGTAACACTTGAGAATAAGGCGATTTAGAAGATTCCAAACTATCATTAACGAATTCAAGTAATAACCTAGATTGAGTAATTTTATCTTGAATGTTATTAAAGGCATTTGAGTGATAAAGCATCATATCTCTTATAGTACGAATCATATTCCAGCCAGGTAGTGTATTATAACTAATATACATGACGCCGTTATCTGATAAATTTTTATTACCTATCTCAAAAATCTTATCCTGGACAATTTTTGGCACCCAAGAGATTACTCCATGACAAATTATATAATCAAATTTACCAAATGATTCATCAATATCCATAATAGAATAATGTCGGAATTCTATATTTTTAAGTTCTAATCCTTCTTTATGTTTATTAGCTTCATCTATTTGTACTTTAGATAGATCAACTCCAACAAAATGTGCTTTAGGATAATTAACAGCATGAGGTATTAAATTACCACCTGCAGCACACCCTAACTCTAAAACCCTTGCAGTCTCAACTGCTGGTGATTGCATACCAAATAACACAGCAAGTGTTTGTAGATGGTACGGGGATGTTAAGGCATATGAATAACTCTCATAAGGCAATTCATCGTATGTATTCTGAGATGTTGAGGCAAGCTCTAAATTAGCAGTCATATGTTCTCCACACTAAAATTTAAATGTATTATATACTAAAAAGTTTCATGCACTAATAGTCTTTTTACATTAAATTGGTAATTTATAAGTAAATCCTATACCAAATTCTCCAACCCCTATGGTTTTTTTGATAGGAATTGCTGGGATAAATTTCTGAGTTTGCATATCCAAAGTATCATAATTAATCTTTATGGAATGAGCAGCTTGTAATTTTACTGCTATATCAACGCTAAAATTACTAGATAAATCCTTAGAAAGCCCAAGACCTACTTGCCAAGCAAAATAATTACTATCAGTGGTTCTAATTTCAAAATATTCTACATCCATTAATTTCCAGCGAGAAGAAGCGGAACTAACTTTTACCTGAGCAATTCCAGCACCTAATATGACAAAAGGAGTCATTTCTTTAATTTTGTCAAAATCATATACAATATTAAGCATATATAAATTGGAAATTATCTTAGTGGCACCTGCAGTTTGTGGTACAATTAAACCGGCAACCTCTTGTTTGGGTAAAACATAATTTAGCCGGTATTGTGAATGATGTGTTGCTGAAAACTCAATAGCCATTTGCGGATAAAAGCTGTAACCAATCTTACCGCTATACATCTTAGACCTTTTTAAGGTAAAGTCAGTACCCGAATCATGGCGAAATTTTTTTACCACCGGCTGTACTATTCCGGCTTCCGTCCCAATATAAAAAAAACTCTGATCAGCCTCAAGATTAACATCATCTGCCTGAGCATTGGTAAAAAACAAGGAACCTATATAAATAGTAGATAATATTTTTGCTAATTTATTCATTATAATTTTATGCTTATTGAAAGCGTGCATTATATAAGTATCCACTGATAGGTCAATATAAAAGATTTTTATCTATTAACCCGAATTCTGGATTAAAAAATTCATAAGAACCTTGATATGCAAGGCTTGCATCGTAGTAAAGCATAATAAAATTGATAATTTACTTACCTTACGCATAACTCCGTGGCAATTTAAAAATTACAGAAAAGTACAAATTATAATGGTTCCAATATTTTGGACAGAAAAATAAGAAAAATGAGATAGAATTCTTTAGCAAACAAGGAGAGCTAGAGATGAAAAAACAAGTAAGGCAATATAGTGCTGAGGAGAAAGCCAAAATTGTCATAGAAGCAATTAAGGGAGAGCTAACAATAGCCCAGATAACCAGTAAGTATGGTGTTCATGCAACACAGATCAGTAACTGGAAAAAACAAGGTCTTGAGTTGTTAGTACAAGGTTTTAAGAATAAAACACAGAGTGCTGATCCAAATCAGCAGGGGTTAATCAAGAATCTATATGAGCAAATTGGTCAGTTAAGCGTTGAGTGTGACTGGCTCAAAAAAAAATCTGCATTGTTTGGAATTAAAGGTTAGGTGTAATACCAATTGCAATAATTAACGCAGTGGTGTAAAATGGGTTTTTAACTGATAAAGGTACTCAAATGGCTAGGTTAATATTACCACAAGGTTTTCATGGTCATGATTTTATAAAAATGATGAAACATGAGCCGCATGGTCGAAATCGTATACGTTTATTGGCGATGTATCACCTTCAATTAGGCAAATCTTTAAAAGCCATATCTGAAATAGTGAAGTCACACTGGAAAACTGTGCAATCATGGCTCAGAAGATTTAGGAATCATGGTTTTGAAGGATTATTTGAATCACAAAGAAGCGGCGCCCCTAGGAAGATTAACACTATACAAGAGTCTGCTCTTTTTGATAAAATCAATACGCTCAGTGAAAGTAAAACTGGTGGGTATATAACTGGAAAGGAGCTACATATCATGTTACTTGAGGAATATGGTGCTAAATGCGCTTTAAAAACAGTCTACAATACTATGCACCGCCTTGGTTTTAGCTGGATTACTTCTCGTTCAATGCATCCAAAGTCAAATCAAGAGACTCAAAATACATATAAAAAAACTTCCCAGACATGTTAACAAAATTATTACCAAAAAATATCGATAGATGTAAAGTTGATATATGGTCTCAGGATGAAACTCGAGTTGGGCAACAAGGTAGCTTAACTCGTATATGGGCTAAGCGTGGCACTAGACCCCGTAAAGTTCGGCAACAGCAATTCATTTCAACATATATTTATGGAGCTGCTTGCCATGATACAGGAGAAGCTTTTGCATTAATTTTACCATATGCAAACACACAGGCAATGAATAAATTCTTAGAAGAGCTTTCTCGCAGTATTCAAGGCAACCGACATATAGCTTTACTAACGGATAATGCAGGTTGGCACACAGCCAAAAAACTAACTGTGCCAAGCAATATCACTTTGATACCGCTTCCGCCCTATGCACCGGAACTTAATGCAATGGAACAAGTTTGGGAATGGATCAAAAATCATTTCTTGTCTAACCAATGTTATGGTGTATATGAAGATATCGTCACTATGGCTTGTTACGCTTGGAATCAATTTGCTCATAATGTAGATTTAGTAAAATCAATTATGTATAGAGACTGGATAAACACACCGTGTTAATTATTGCAATTGGTATAATATGATAGAGCCTAATCATAATAAGTTAACAATTGTACAACAGTGTAAGTTATTGGATATTAGCAGGTCAACCTATTACTATCAACCTACTGGTATTAGTGAACAAGATATCAAGATTATGGCAATAATTGATGAGACCTATACTATGCATCCATATTATGGTATGCGGCGGATGGCTAAATATTTACAAGCCCAAGGTTTTTCGGTAGGTCGTAAAGCTGTTAGACGTTACTACAAGATAATGGGTCTTGAAGCTGTTTATCCTAAAATAAATTTAAGCAAGAGGAATCAAGCGCATAAAATATATCCTTATTTACTAAAAGGATTAGAAATAGTATTGCCAAACCAGGTTTGGAGTGCAGATATAACGTATATAAGACTGAGCCAAGGGTTCGTATATTTAGTAGCTATTATTGACTGGTATAGTCGTTATATTCTAAGTTGGCGAATCTCCATTAGTTTGGAAAGTGAATTTTGTGTAACAGCCCTTGAAGACGCTATAGAAAAATATGGTATGCCAAAAATATTTAATACTGATCAAGGAGTACAATTTACCTCGGAGAATTTTATTAGTATGCTAAAGCTACATAATATTTTGATTAGTATGGATGGTAAGGGACGAGCCTTAGATAATATTTTTATTGAACGTTTTTAGCGATCATTAAAACAGGAAAAAATTTATCGGATTATTCTAACAACAGTAAAGGAGGCAAAGACAGCAATTAACGAATATATGGACTTTTATAATAGACAAAGGATACATCAAGCTTTGGATTATAAAACTCCAGAATGTGTATATTTTGAAAAAAATATTGTATAAAAACAACAATTTAATTTTTGTGAATTATATCTCTATTTATCTAAATTTTTGTCTAGACAAAGGGGACCACCTTAGTTGAGTCAATCATTTAATTTGTGTAAGTTCATTTTTTATTTTCCAATAAATCATATTTAAAATCTCCACAAAGTATTTCAAATTGATTTAAAGCTAAAGACCAATCTTTAATAGGCATGGTCCATTTTTTGGCTGCATTTTGTAGGGATAAAAATATTATTTTTTGAATTGACTTATCATCTGGAAACACCCCCTTATTTTTGATAATTTTTCTAATTTGACGATTTACAGATTCTATAGTGTTAGTAGTATAAATTACCTTTCTGTTCTCTTCAGGAAAGGCAAAAAACGGTATTATCCCAGACCAATTACGTTGCCAAATATCAGAAATTACCGGATATTTTTTATCCCATTTTACACCAAATTGCTGAAGTTTTAAACGTGCCATTTCGTCATTATTAGCTGTATAAATTTGTTTTAGATCTGATGTGACCTCTTTTAAATCTTTATATGACACATACTTTACTGAATTGCGAACCATATGTACAATACATAATTGTACTATAGTACTCGGGAATACACTGCTTATAGCTTCTGGAAAGCCCTTTAAACCCCACACAAGCAACATAAATTTGTTCAATTCCTCGATTCTTTAACTCAGTAACTACTTGCATCCAAAATTTAGCACCTTCATTTTTGCCTATCCAAATGCCAAGTAACTCCTTTTTCCCTTCTATATTTACAGCAAGTGCTAAATATACTGCTTTATTTATTACTATGTGATTGTCTCTAGATTTTACATAGATACAGTCCAAGTATAATATTGGATACACCCTATCTAAACAACGATTTTGCCACCTAGTTACTTCTTCTATTACCCCATCTGTTATGGTGGATATCAAGTCACCAGATACATCAGTTTGATATATTTCTTCTAAATGCCCTCGGATCTCGCTGACTGTCATACCGCGACCATAAAGGGATATCACTTTCTCATCAAATCCATTAAATCTCCTCAGCCCTTTTGGTATTAATTGAGGATTATACTCTCCTTCCCGATCTCTTGGTACTTCTACTGTCAGCTTACGACCATCCCCATCAATTACTGTCTTCTCATAGCTACCATTACGACTATTATTATCTACTTTTGCCATCTTGCTATGTTTTGAATATCCTAATTCATGATCCAACTCACTTGCTAATATTTTATCAACTATTTGCTTCTTTAGCTGTTGAAATAAACCATCTCGACCAAATAACTCCGATGGATCTGCTTTTGATAATAATTCTTCTACTAGCTGATTACTGATGTTTAATGTATCTTTATCTGTATCTAATTTTTTAGCCATAATTCCTCCTTGCTTGCTTAAGTTACTTTTTTTACAGTAATCTCTTACTGCTTTCTTTGCAACTTACACAAACTATAGGACAGACTCTTTTGTGAATTATATCTCTATTTATCTAAATTTTTGTCTAGACAAAGGGGACCACCTTAAGCTTTCTCACTTTGCTTATTATTGCTGATAATCAGCTTTTCTAAAGTTTTCTCTTTGTCACATAAATCCTCAATTTCTTTACATTCTAAAAGTAAAATTGACCGTATCCCAGAATTTATATAACCTTTACTATACGCTAACTCTACCTCCAGCCTACATGATTTGCAAAATTTATTTTTACTTAATTTTATATTATAGCCATATTCACATAAACTTGATATTGTAGAATTAGTTTTTTGCACACGATCTCTGATCGTATTACTTCTAATTTTATGCAAAAATTTTATATCTTGTTCCTCTTTGCTTTTTGGCAGCACAGTTTTTAATTCTGGATCACGAGCCGCTTTGCATATTGCTAACGCATCGTTATAATCATTTTTCTGTTTCGATGTAGCATAAACTTTTACATCTTTTGTTTTCATTAGTTTGACTTGCAAACCAAGCTTAGCAATTTCCTGTGACCAATAATTAGCTCCTCCACATGCTTCCATAGCTACCAATGAACTTTTATCGAGATTGCTTAAATAGGCTATTAACTCATCTCTTGTAACTTTTTGATAACCTATTTTTTTGCCATTTTGATCGACTTGCACCAAGTGCATACTATTTTTTGCTAAATCTATTCCTATTATAGTATTTTTTATGCTATTATTTATCATGGTATGGACCTATTAATTAAATTATTATTTAATTTGGAGCAGCTGAAAACTATTTTTCAGCTGACTCCGTACAAGTAAAGCATATTTCGCTTCACTCGTCCATACCATCATTCCCGCTTCGGTGCGGAATCTATAATACCTCAGGGCATTTTTAGATCCCGCACTGAAGCAGGGATGACAACCATTGTCCTATATTTTATTCAAATCTGCAAAAAAACTTGATTATCGAGTAATAGTTGTGATAACGCTGAAATCATTCTCCCTCTCCTTAAGTCTGAATAACATAAGTAATAGGGCTTTGATCAAGCGTTATCTACTCTTTTCTCGTTAATCTTTTTGTCATGTACTGAGGGTTTGGTTGTAAAACTTTTGATTATTCATTATATTTGTAACTTAATAGTCTCACACCACGATATTTACTATTTTCGAGGGTATTATGATAATTTTCTTAGGCTCTTTGCCGCTTAAATGTTTTTGTATCTCGGGTAATTGCATTACCATATTCTGAATCTCAATATTGCTCGTTACGTTGGCAAATTCTTGTGTAGCTCTCAGTTTGCCATTAACTTGGATAGCCATGGTATAAGATTCTAGCTCCAGCAATGATTCATCGAAAGAAGGCCAGGAAGTTTGATATAATCTTTCCTTACTACCTAATTTTTGCCAAATTTCCTCTGTAATATGTGGAATAAATGGGTTAAGTAACATAATCAAGACTGTAAACCCCTCTTTAACACTAGACCTCTTGCAAAACTCTACTTCTGCTGGTAATTTGTACGTCGATGCGGTACTCGAATCCTCACGTACATTTGAGTACGCTGCGGTTCGAGGTGAAGCGTCTCCTTCAAATTCCTCAGCATAAGCGAGTTTTGCAAGAGGTCTACTATCAATATTGCCTTCCTTGCCCTTAGATATTTCATCTGACAAAGCATTAAATAGTTCCCGCATTCTTGCTATGGCTTTATTTAGCTTAAAATCCTTTAATTCTTCGGTAACATGTTTGATAGTGTAGTGGGTAAGCTTTGTTAATTTATTTGATTTATTACTAGAACCTTCCGTTATTTCACTATTAATTAGTATTTCTGCCATATTTTCTAGCTTACTAATAAAACGAGAACAGCCTTCAAGACCATTTGCCGACCATTCAAAATCTTTCTCTGGCGGGCTATCGGAGAGGACAAATAGCCTAATAGCATCAGCACTATGGTTGGTCAATATTGATTCTAAATCCACGACATTCTTTTTGGATTTACTCATTTTTTCTATTCGTCCTTGAACTACTTTTTCTCCAGTATTTTTATTAATCCACTTATCAGACTGTTTTATTACCTCATCTGGGTAAAGCCAATTATTATTAGCATCTTTATAAGTAGCATGTAGAACCATACCCTGAGTTAGCAAATTATTAAAAGGTTCGCGAATACTAAGATAATCTTGTTCGTTCATTACTTTGGTAAAAAATCTGGAATAAAGAAGATGCATTACTGCATGTTCAATTCCACCAATATACTGATCAACAGGTAACCAATAATCACATGCTTGCTTATCGGTTATATCTTTTGCTGCCACGTTACAATAACGGGTGAAATACCAAGAAGACTCAAAGAATGTATCTAACGTATCAGTCTCTCGAATAGCTTGTTTTTGGCATTTTGGGCAATTAGTATCTTTCCAAGTAGGATGCAAATCAAGAGGGTTGCCATTTCCATAAAATGTAACATCGCTTGGTAGAGTTATTGGTAAGTCTTTTTCAGCTACTGGCACAGTTCCACAAACTGAGCAATATATTATTGGGATAGGACAGCCCCAATATCTTTGTCTAGACACTCCCCAATCCTTCAGACGGTAGTTAATAGTACGTTTTCCTAAACCACGTTTTTCAAATTCTTCTATAGATTTTTGTTTAGCATCCTGAACAGCAAGATCATTCAAAAAGTCTGAGTTGATCATCATACCATCACCCGTGTAAGGCTCCGAGTATACGTCCATTTGAACATCTTTGTTAATTACTACCTGCTTTATTGGCAAGCCCATTTTCTTTGCTAATGCATGATCTCTTTCATCATGAGCTGGACATCCAAAAACCGTCCCAGTACCATAATCCATTAGTACGAAATTTGTTATTATGACAGGAATAATAATTGTCGAATCAAATGGGTGAATGGCAAAAAGGTTAGTATACACCCCTTCTTTTTCAGCTTTATCTACTGCAGCATTAGTGTGTAATTGTGAACATTTTTCAATAAACAACACCATATCGTTATTTTTATTCACCAATTGCCCAATTATTGGGTGATTATAGGCTATTGCAACAAAACTTGCTCCAAAAATAGTTTCTGGTCGAGTAGAGAATACTTCTATATTAGCTTGATGATCTTTAATTTTAAAAGTAAAATTTGCTCCTTCCGATTTACCTATCCATTTTTCCTGCATAGATTTAACAGAATCAGGCCAAAATTCCAGTTTTAAAATTTCATTTAATAGCTCTTCAGCGTAATTAGTAATTTTTAAAAACCATTGTTTTAAATATTTTTTTTCAACTAAAGCACCTGAACGCCATCCACGACCATCTACTACTTGTTCATTAGCTAAAACAGTATTATCAACAGGATCCCAATTTACTAAAGATTCTTTTTGATAGGCTAAACCTCTATTATAAAGTTCTAAAAAGAATTTTTGTTCATGCTTATAATAATCTGGATCACAAGTTGTTATTTCTCTCGACCAATCATATGAAAAGCCAATTGATTTTAGCTGATCTCGCATAGTTGCGATATTTGAATAAGTCCAGTCTTTAGGATTAGAGTTATTATTAATGGCAGCATTTTCTGCTGGCAAACCGAAAGCATCCCAACCCATGGGATGCAATACGTTATAGCCTCGTGATTTCATAAAACGAGCGATACAATCTCCAATAGAATAGTTACGTAAATGTCCAACATGAATTTTCCCAGAAGGATAAGGTAACATTTCAAGTACGTAATATTTAGGCTTATCACTGTTGTCTTTTGCGGCAAAAGCTTTTTCCTCAAGCCAAATTCTTTGCCATTTTTTCTCAATATTTTTCATAAAATTTTATTCTATATCAGTTATAAAATAATATAGCATAAATATTTAGTGCCACTAATAACAAAAGATATTATTTTAGAAAATTATTTGTGTAATATTCAGTTTGGTTAAGTACAGAAGATGGCTATAATTAGTATCTCGCCTTACGCATGGCATTAAAAGTCATAAAACGCAAAATTTGTCATATATGGACGAGTGAATTTGTCAACAAAGAAAATAAAAAAAATAGAGCCACAAAGGAAGCGGTCATATATTCGGCATCGAGTGCCATAATGGTTTCTGCATTCTTATAAATATCCTTGAGTGACCTCTCATTCCCACGGCTTCTAGAGCCTCGACATAATTACGGATTTTATTCAGAATACTTATTCATTAACTCTTTAACTTTCGTTCTCTTTATTGTTACTATTCTTTACTCGCAATATTTATCAATTACCAATTTTTATTTAGTTGACATAGTTTCTTCTTTTTTCTCAACTAAACTAATTTGCAACATATTCGCTACCATTGGTGACTACTGCATAAGCAATCCTTGCTAACTTATTTGCTAAACCAACACATATAATATTATATGATTTATTTTCAGCAAGTTTCTTCACTGCCCACTGCACTAGTTTATCTTTGATTCCTTACCACTTTTTGCTCTTATTGCTATTGTCCTTGCGGCTTGAATCAACATAGTTCTGGCATATCTATCTCCCTGTTTGGTAATCCCTCCTAAAACTATCTTATCTCCTGAGCTATGTTGCTTTGGTACCAAACCAAGCGAAGCAGCAAAATCCCTCGGGGTTGGATAACTTTCCATTGGGGCTACACTCAAACAACTAGCATTGATTGCTCCAATGCCAAAAATTGTCTGCAACCTAGTAGCTTTCTCACTTTGCTTATTATTGCTGATAATCAGCTTTTCTAAAGTTTTCTCTTTGTCACATAAATCCTCAATTTCTTTACATTCTAAAAGTAAAATTGACCGTATCCCAGAATTTATATAACCTTTACTATACGCTAACTCTACCTCCAGCCTACATGATTTGCAAAATTTATTTTTACTTAATTTTGTATTATAGCCATATTCACATAAACTTGATATTGTAGAATTAGTTTTTTGCACACGATCTCTGATCGTATTACTTCTAATTTTATGCAAAAATTTTATATCTTGTTCCTCTTTGCTTTTTGGCAGCACAGTTTTTAATTCTGGATCACGAGCCGCTTTGCATATTGCTAACGCATCGTTATAATCATTTTTCTGTTTCGATGTAGCATAAACTTTTACATCTTTTGTTTTCATTAGTTTGACTTGCAAACCAAGCTTAGCAATTTCCTGTGACCAATAATTAGCTCCTCCACATGCTTCCATAGCTACCAATGAACTTTTATCGAGATTGCTTAAATAGGCTATTAACTCATCTCTTGTAACTTTTTGATAACCTATTTTTTTGCCATTTTGATCGACTTGCACCAAGTGCATACTATTTTTTGCTAAATCTATTCCTATTATAGTATTTTTTATGCTATTATTTATCATGGTATGGACCTATTAATTAAATTATTATTTAATTTGGAGCAGCTGAAAACTATTTTTCAGCTGACTCCGTACAAGTAAAGCATATTTCGCTTCACTCGTCCATACCATCATTCCCGCGTAGGCGGGAATCTAGACCCCGCACCGAAGCAGGGTGACACTAACCTGAATATTGCATGAAAGAATAGAGACAAAACCTAAGGTGGTCCCCTTTGTCTTTCCCGCGTAGGCGGGAATCTAGACCCCGCACCGAAGCAGGGTGACACTAACCTGAATATTGCATGAAAGAATAGAGACAAAACCTAAGGTGGTCCCCTTTGTCTTTCCCGCGTAGGCGGGAATCTAGACCCCGCACCGAAGCAGGGTGACACTAACCTGAATATTGCATGAAAGAATAGAGACAAAACCTAAGGTGGTCCCCTTTGTCTTATATGGACGAGTGAATTTGTCAACAAAGAAAATAAAAAAATAGAGCCACAAAGGAAGCGGTCATATATTCGGCATCGAGTGCCATAATGGTTTCTGCATTCTTATAAATATCCTTGAGTGACCTCTCATTCCCACGGCTTCTAGAGCCTCGACATAATTACGGATTTTATTCAGAATACTTATTCATTAACTCTTTAACTTTCGTTCTCTTTATTGTTACTATTCTTTACTCGCAATATTTATCAATTACCAATTTTTATTTAGTTGACATAGTTTCTTCTTTTTTCTCAACTAAACTAATTTGCAACATATTCGCTACCATTGGTGACTACTGCATAAGCAATCCTTGCTAACTTATTTGCTAAACCAACACATATAATATTATATGATTTATTTTCAGCAAGTTTCTTCACTGCCCACTGCACTAGTTTATCTTTGATTCCTTACCACTTTTTGCTCTTATTGCTATTGTCCTTGCGGCTTGAATCAACATAGTTCTGGCATATCTATCTCCCTGTTTGGTAATCCCTCCTAAAACTATCTTATCTCCTGAGCTATGTTGCTTTGGTACCAAACCAAGCGAAGCAGCAAAATCCCTCGGGGTTGGATAACTTTCCATTGGGGCTACACTCAAACAACTAGCATTGATTGCTCCAATGCCAAAAATTGTCTGCAACCTAGTAGCTTTCTCACTTTGCTTATTATTGCTGATAATCAGCTTTTCTAAAGTTTTCTCTTTGTCACATAAATCCTCAATTTCTTTACATTCTAAAAGTAAAATTGACCGTATCCCAGAATTTATATAACCTTTACTATACGCTAACTCTACCTCCAGCCTACATGATTTGCAAAATTTATTTTTACTTAATTTTATATTATAGCCATATTCACATAAACTTGATATTGTAGAATTAGTTTTTTGCACACGATCTCTGATCGTATTACTTCTAATTTTATGCAAAAATTTTATATCTTGTTCCTCTTTGCTTTTTGGCAGCACAGTTTTTAATTCTGGATCACGAGCCGCTTTGCATATTGCTAACGCATCGTTATAATCATTTTTCTGTTTCGATGTAGCATAAACTTTTACATCTTTTGTTTTCATTAGTTTGACTTGCAAACCAAGCTTAGCAATTTCCTGTGACCAATAATTAGCTCCTCCACATGCTTCCATAGCTACCAATGAACTTTTATCGAGATTGCTTAAATAGGCTATTAACTCATCTCTTGTAACTTTTTGATAACCTATTTTTTTGCCATTTTGATCGACTTGCACCAAGTGCATACTATTTTTTGCTAAATCTATTCCTATTATAGTATTTTTTATGCTATTATTTATCATGGTATGGACCTATTAATTAAATTATTATTTAATTTGGAGCAGCTGAAAACTATTTTTCAGCTGACTCCGTACAAGTAAAGCATATTTCGCTTCACTCGTCCATACCATCATTCCCGCGTAGGCGGGAATCTAGACCCCGCACCGAAGCAGGGTGACACTAACCTGAATATTGCATGAAAGAATAGAGACAAAACCTAAGGTGGTCCCCTTTGTCTAGACAAAAATTTAGATAAATAGAGATATAATTCACAAAAATTAAATTGTTGTTTTTATACAATATTTTTTTCAAAATATACACATTCTGGAGTTTTATAATCCAAAGCTTGATGCATCCTTTGTCTATTATAAAAGTCCATATATTCGTTAATTGCTGTCTTTGCCTCCTTTACTGTTGTTAAAATAATCCGATAAATTTTTTCCTGTTTTAATGATCGCCAAAAACGTTCAATAAAAATATTATCTAAGGCTCGTCCCTTACCATCCATACTAATCAAGATATTATGTAGCTTTAGCATACTAATAAAATTCTCCGAGGTAAATTGTACTCCTTGATCAGTATTAAATATTTTTGGCATACCATATTTTTATATCTTACGTCAGTTCGGGATAAGATATAGATGAAATAGTAATAGATAAAAGGATTGTCAAAAAGGAGTGCCTGCAGTATTTATATTTTTAAACAAAAAAACAAACTACAGGCATGAAAAAAGATATCACAGAATTATATAGTTTTATAGATGATTTTTGTAAAATTTATTTGGAGTATGAACAGAGAAAGTTATTACCATCAAATAAGCAAAGAAATCGCTGTTGTAGCATGAGTCTAAGTGAAATGTTAACAATAATAATTATGTTTCATACATCCTATGCTAAGAATTTTAAATTTTTCTATAAAAGTTATATAGAGTGCATGCATAAGGATGATTTTCCCAAAGCCTTGAGTTATAATAGATTTGTTGAATTAATGGCACGATTATTCATACCGCTAAATATGTTGATTCATTTGTTGTTTGGTGAGGAAACAGGTATTTATTTTATTGACTCTACAACGATTAAAGCTTGTCACAATAAAAGGCGTTATAGCAATAAAGTTTTTAAAGGATTAGCCAAACATAGTAAATCCTCTATGGGGTATTTTTATGGTTTTAAATTACATGTAATAATCAATAATAAAGGGGAGTTTATGGCATTAAAAGTGACCAAAGGCAATGTAGATGATAGGGTTCCAGTACCGGAGTTAACAAAAAGATTAACTGGAATTATAGCAGCTGATAAAGGTTATATTAAGCAAAATTTGTTCTTAAATTTATATGAAAGAGGCTTAAAAATGATTCATGGAATTAAGAAGAATATGGAAAATAAATTAATGGATTTGAAAGAAAAAATCTTACTTCGAAAGCGTAACTTAATTGAAACAGTTTTTGATTATCTAAAAAATAAAATGAACCTTGAACATACTAGACATAGATCACCAATAAATGCCTTTGTCCATATATTATCTACTCTTGTTGCTTACTCATTAAAGAAAAATAAACCTTCAACAAAATTTGATTTTAATCTACATGTTCACAATATCCTTATCCCGAATTGACGTGTAGACCTAAAACCAAATATAGCTAGTGTCATTGGTGCTGTAACAATTGGCACATAAAAATTTGCTATAAACAAGGTAATGTCAAAAAGGTTATTACCGGATAATGCAATAAAAACTCCAACTATTCCTGCTAAAACTGAGAAAGATTTTGCGATGGTTAATTCATTTTTCAACTTAATTCCAAACGTCTTGCATATATCTTCACTAAATAAGACAGCGGATGTATTAATATAGGAATCTACTGTAGACATAACCATGGCAGCAATACCAGCCGCTGTTAAACCTATAAGACCCTTATATGAGTAATTATGGAGTATATAATTAATAATATTATCTGGATCTAGATCCTCACCTGTGGCACGAGCGAGTATTGCAAGCCAAGAGGAGAAAATAATTATTGTAACACAGGCAACGGAAGCTATAGCAAAAGCTCTAGATGCTTGACGCGTGTTTTTTGCCATTAAAATTCTTTGAAAAATGCTTGGATCCATAGCAGGTAGAATGAACCATATAAAGATGCTAACCCAACTCAAACTAAATAAATAATTATAATCTAGGAATTTTTCTGAGGACACAACATCATAGACTACTTGGCTATTATCAAGTGAATTCCATAAAATAAAGGCTATTACTGGAACAAATACACCAAAGGTAAAAAACTGTACTAAATCCGTATAAACAACGGCTTTTATTCCACCAAAGGCTGAATATATTATTACAATAATACTACACAGTAATATTATATAAATACCTTCTGCCCCTGTCATCCAAGATACAAGATTTGATAATACTTTAATTTGCAGCCCAACATAACCGATAGCCAAACATATTGCTGCTATTGCAGAAAGCACTTGTACATGTTTACCATATAAATTTCCCATGGTGGAGGCTATAGACAAATTACCTAAAAAACTTTTCATCCTAGGTATATAAAATACAGATAAAAGCAAAAGCATTAATCCGTTAGCAATCATTATAAAAATAAACGGGAGAGCAGATGTATAAATTTTTGATATGCTAAATAAGAAAAAACCAGCACCAATCCAAGTAGCAATTAATGTACCTGCAATATCTCCTGTGCTAAATTTTCTATCTCCAAGGGCATAATCCGCGATTGTAGTATTTTCTTTTCCAGCGAAAATACCTACGAGTGTATTGACAGCTAGAAATCCAAAAAAAATTATTAAATCAATTGAAGAAAACATATAAACTGAATATTTAATTACTATCTCTTATATGATTCTAGTTAATAATAATCTTATATCAACTACATAAAATAATCAGGACGAAACCAGCAATTCCAAATATGACATTATAGATACATAGAGAAATGGTTCTGTCGCATCTATAAATTATGCTATACCAAAATTGTTACAACTTATATTTTGGACATTATGATGCCATTAACATAGCAAAATTCTCAAAAGTAGAAAGATTATCATTAGCTCCAATTATTTGTCTTTTTTGAATCATACGAACATTTTCTATACCGGTAATAGTCATTTCTGCAGAATGAAAACTCTTAAAACCAAGCATTGGCTTTGTACGTTTTTTGATAAACCTATGATCTTGTTCTACAAGATTATTTAGGTATTTTTTCTGAATAACCTTAATTTTATAATCTTCAGGAGCTTCTGTATTACGTCAATTCGGGATAAGGATATTGTGAACATGTAGATTAAAATCAAATTTTGTTGAAGGTTTATTTTTCTTTAATGAGTAAGCAACAAGAGTAGATAATATATGGACAAAGGCATTTATTGGTGATCTATGTCTAGTATGTTCAAGGTTCATTTTATTTTTTAGATAATCAAAAACTGTTTCAATTAAGTTACGCTTTCGAAGTAAGATTTTTTCTTTCAAATCCATTAATTTATTTTCCATATTCTTCTTAATTCCATGAATCATTTTTAAGCCTCTTTCATATAAATTTAAGAACAAATTTTGCTTAATATAACCTTTATCAGCTGCTATAATTCCAGTTAATCTTTTTGTTAACTCCGGTACTGGAACCCTATCATCTACATTGCCTTTGGTCACTTTTAATGCCATAAACTCCCCTTTATTATTGATTATTACATGTAATTTAAAACCATAAAAATACCCCATAGAGGATTTACTATGTTTGGCTAATCCTTTAAAAACTTTATTGCTATAACGCCTTTTATTGTGACAAGCTTTAATCGTTGTAGAGTCAATAAAATAAATACCTGTTTCCTCACCAAACAACAAATGAATCAACATATTTAGCGGTATGAATAATCGTGCCATTAATTCAACAAATCTATTATAACTCAAGGCTTTGGGAAAATCATCCTTATGCATGCACTCTATATAACTTTTATAGAAAAATTTAAAATTCTTAGCATAGGATGTATGAAACATAATTATTATTGTTAACATTTCACTTAGACTCATGCTACAACAGCGATTTCTTTGCTTATTTGATGGTAATAACTTTCTCTGTTCATACTCCAAATAAATTTTACAAAAATCATCTATAAAACTATATAATTCTGTGATATCTTTTTTCATGCCTGTAGTTTGTTTTTTTGTTTAAAAATATAAATACTGCAGGCACTCCTTTTTGACAATCCTTTTATCTATTACTATTTCATCTATATCTTATCCCGAACTGACGTTATAGCGTCTTCAAGGGCTGTTACACAAAATTCACTTTCCAAACTAATGGAGATTCGCCAACTTAGAATATAACGACTATACCAGTCAATAATAGCTACTAAATATACGAACCCTTGGCTCAGTCTTATATACGTTATATCTGCACTCCAAACCTGGTTTGGCAATACTATTTCTAATCCTTTTAGTAAATAAGGATATATTTTATGCGCTTGATTCCTCTTGCTTAAATTTATTTTAGGATAAACAGCTTCAAGACCCATTATCTTGTAGTAACGTCTAACAGCTTTACGACCTACCGAAAAACCTTGGGCTTGTAAATATTTAGCCATCCGCCGCATACCATAATATGGATGCATAGTATAGGTCTCATCAATTATTGCCATAATCTTGATATCTTGTTCACTAATACCAGTAGGTTGATAGTAATAGGTTGACCTGCTAATATCCAATAACTTATACCAATTGCAATAATTAACACGGTGTGTTTATCCAGTCTCTATACATAATTGATTTTACTAAATCTACATTATGAGCAAATTGATTCCAAGCGTAACAAGCCATAGTGACGATATCTTCATATACACCATAACATTGGTTAGACAAGAAATGATTTTTGATCCATTCCCAAACTTGTTCCATTGCATTAAGTTCCGGTGCATAGGGCGGAAGCGGTATCAAAGTGATATTGCTTGGCACAGTTAGTTTTTTGGCTGTGTGCCAACCTGCATTATCCGTTAGTAAAGCTATATGTCGGTTGCCTTGAATACTGCGAGAAAGCTCTTCTAAGAATTTATTCATTGCCTGTGTGTTTGCATATGGTAAAATTAATGCAAAAGCTTCTCCTGTATCATGGCAAGCAGCTCCATAAATATATGTTGAAATGAATTGCTGTTGCCGAACTTTACGGGGTCTAGTGCCACGCTTAGCCCATATACGAGTTAAGCTACCTTGTTGCCCAACTCGAGTTTCATCCTGAGACCATATATCAACTTTACATCTATCGATATTTTTTGGTAATAATTTTGTTAACATGTCTGGGAAGTTTTTTTATATGTATTTTGAGTCTCTTGATTTGACTTTGGATGCATTGAACGAGAAGTAATCCAGCTAAAACCAAGGCGGTGCATAGTATTGTAGACTGTTTTTAAAGCGCATTTAGCACCATATTCCTCAAGTAACATGATATGTAGCTCCTTTCCAGTTATATACCCACCAGTTTTACTTTCACTGAGCGTATTGATTTTATCAAAAAGAGCAGACTCTTGTATAGTGTTAATCTTCCTAGGGGTGCCGCTTCTTTGTGATTCAAATAATCCTTCAAAACCATGATTCCTAAATCTTCTGAGCCATGATTGCACAGTTTTCCAGTGTGATACCAATTGCAATAATTAACACAGTGGTGTAAAATGGGTTTTTAACTGATAAAGGTACTCAAATGGCTAGGTTAATATTACCACAAGGTTTTCATGGTCATGATTTTATAAAAATGATGAAACATGAGCCGCATGGTCGAAATCGTATACGTTTATTGGCGATGTATCACCTTCAATTAGGCAAATCTTTAAAAGCCATATCTGAAATAGTGAAGTCACACTGGAAAACTGTGCAATCATGGCTCAGAAGATTTAGGAATCATGGTTTTGAAGGATTATTTGAATCACAAAGAAGCGGCGCCCCTAGGAAGATTAACACTATACAAGAGTCTGCTCTTTTTGATAAAATCAATACGCTCAGTGAAAGTAAAACTGGTGGGTATATAACTGGAAAGGAGCTACATATCATGTTACTTGAGGAATATGGTGCTAAATGCGCTTTAAAAACAGTCTACAATACTATGCACCGCCTTGGTTTTAGCTGGATTACTTCTCGTTCAATGCATCCAAAGTCAAATCAAGAGACTCAAAATACATATAAAAAAACTTCCCAGACATGTTAACAAAATTATTACCAAAAAATATCGATAGATGTAAAGTTGATATATGGTCTCAGGATGAAACTCGAGTTGGGCAACAAGGTAGCTTAACTCGTATATGGGCTAAGCGTGGCACTAGACCCCGTAAAGTTCGGCAACAGCAATTCATTTCAACATATATTTATGGAGCTGCTTGCCATGATACAGGAGAAGCTTTTGCATTAATTTTACCATATGCAAACACACAGGCAATGAATAAATTCTTAGAAGAGCTTTCTCGCAGTATTCAAGGCAACCGACATATAGCTTTACTAACGGATAATGCAGGTTGGCACACAGCCAAAAAACTAACTGTGCCAAGCAATATCACTTTGATACCGCTTCCGCCCTATGCACCGGAACTTAATGCAATGGAACAAGTTTGGGAATGGATCAAAAATTTTCTTTGTTGACAAATTCACTCGTCCATATATGACAAAAAAGTCAGATGTCACCCCTGCTTTGATGCGGGGGCTTAGATTCCGCACCTAAGCACGAATAACAAAGGGACGAACGCGAATGACAAAGATGCAACCATTATCCCATCGTTCAAGCTTTTACTTAGATATCCTTCACATATCCTAACAAAACGGCTTGTACTACTATTTTAGCTAGGACGCAACAAAAATTTCATAAAAGTAAACAAAGATTTACTTTTATTTAATAATTCAGTGGTATTTTTTTAGCAAATAATTAAATTCTGCACCATATATAAAAATCATGTTAATAATATAAAAGAACATTAGGGTTATTATTATACCACCAAGTGAACCATATATTATGCTTAATTGGTTATAACTTCTTATCCAAGTAGATAATAAATATCCACTTATCACCCATAAAATTACTGTTAATAAAGCTCCAGGAACTACATCTGTAAAATTTAATGTTATATTAGGGACGATATAATATAATGATGATGAGGTAATAAATAATGAACAAAAAATTATAACATATCGTAAAATAGTTAGAGCTAGCATATGTTCTTCCATTATTTGTAAAATCATCGGAAGTTTTGTCAATATTATTGGCACTATAATTAAAATGAACATAGCAAAAGTAACGAATATGCTGATTACTAAGAACTGTACTATGCTAAGTAATCTTCGTCTTATGTATGGAGGGGGTGATTTTATTTCATATACCCTATTTAAGATTGTTCTTAAACATTCAACAAAAGATGATGCGGTCCATATACTTCCTACTATCGCTACGGTCATTAGACTTTGAGGTGGAGTTTTACTAAGTTCATTTATCCTAGTTTTTATTGAGTCAGTAGCCAATTCTGGCATACTCTCAAGAAAGATAGTTATAAAATTCTGCCCGAGTTCTGAGGCACCAATAAAACTTGTTAATGCTAATAAAAAAACTAAAAAAGGAAAAAATGCCATGAGTATCATAAATGACATATACCCTGAATGTTCAACCCCATCATGTTCAATTGTTTTTAAAATTGCCTGATATAAACATTTTATAATTCTTTTCATCAACTGACTTTATTTTGCTTTATATTAGTTAAAATAATAACACTCGTCTTAATGTCACCCCCACAACTGTTGGAAGTTAGAAAAGGAAACGGTTTTAGACCGGATAGTTTAAAAGTCGTATGTGGTCAACGTCATTGCGAGAAAGACCTTAGGTCGACGAAGCAATCCATAAAAGTAACCAAAGATGGATTGCCACGACCACTACGTGGTCTCGCAATGACAGAAAACCTATCTAAAACCCGCTTCCTCTTATAACTTTCAACAGTTGTGCTGGATACCTGCCTACGCAGGTATGACACTAAGTTAAGCAGGGATGACAATTTATAACGTGGAAATTACAACTCTTTCGTTTATAGTCAATTTACCTGAATTAGTGCCGAATAAGCACCCATCATGCTGTCATTGCGAGACCATTTAATGGTCGTGGCAATCCATTTTTGGTTACTTTTGTGAATTGCTTCGTCGGTCTGGCGACCTCCTCGCAATGACGAAGCAATGAGTTACTCGGCTAATACAGTTCCTATTATAGTGTTAAACCCACAATCTACATAATGTATCTCACCGGTAACTCCTGATGATAAGCTACTCAGCAGGTATAAAGCAGACCCTGCAACATCACTAGGCGAAATATTTCTGCGTAACGGTGAAGTAGCCTCATGGGAAGCGAGCATAGTTTTAAAATCACTAATACCACTAGATGCTAGAGTTTTAATAGGCCCAGCTGATATGGCATTCACTCGGATGTTATTTGACCCCATATCAGTTGCAAGATATTTTACACTGCATTCTAATGCAGCTTTAGCAAGTCCCATCACATTATAATTACGAATCACCTTTTGGGAGCCATAATAAGTTAGAGTCAGGATACTTCCCCCATCTTTCATCAAAGGTTCTGCACGCTTTGCCATAGCAGTTAGAGAATAACATGATATATTCATGCTATTAAGAAAATTAGGTAATGTGGTATCTATATATCTACCTTTCAATTCATTTCGATCAGAAAAAGCTATAGAATGAACTAAAAAATCAAGCTTTCCCCATTTTTGTTCAATAAGTTTAAACAAATTATCAAGTGACTGTTCATCGGTTACGTCACATGGAGCAACAAAATTACAACCAATTTCCTCAGCAAGGGGCTTAACGCGTTTTTCAAGCATTTCTCCTTGATAGGTAAGGGCTAAGTCTGCACCATGTTCTTTGGTCATTTGAGCAATAGCCCAAGATATTGACAAATTATTAGCGACGCCTGTAATTAGTCCTTTTTTACCATCAAGTAAACCCACAATTTGCATATATTCTCCATACTTTATAATTAGACCTTGCTCAAACAATAGCATTATGTATATTTTTGTAAATAACTTTTAAAATATAACTCACCTTACGCATGGCATTTAAAAGTCATATAGAAAATAGCTTGGCGTCATTGCGAGAAGCTACTTTAGTAGCGACGAAGCAATCTAATGAATGTGGATTGCTTCGACCACGTAGTGGTCTCGCAATGACGTTTTGTACTTTTCCGGAATTTTTAAATTGTCATGGGATTTATCGTAAGGTGAGAATATAACCAAAGTATAACACTAATAATAGATAGCACTAATGTTTTTATCCAAAATATTTATACTTATTTCAGGTATGGTTAGCGGTTTAGTTTTTGCTCCAACTTTCTTCGTACCTGGGTTATTTTTCTTGGCACTACTATGTTATCAAGTACAAATTGCTAATAATTGGCAAGAAGCCTCTATATTAGGCTTTATATTTGGTTTTGGGCATTTTTTAGTCAATATGTACTGGATTAGTATAGGGGTCACTGTTTATATTGATGAATTTTGGTGGGCGATACCATTGGCGTTATTTGGTTTACCAGTTATTCTTGCTTGTTTCATCGCTATAACCTGCGGTTTAGGATTTTTAGCGAAGAATAATAATTTATATCAGTTTATATTTTGCCTTTATTGGGTATTTTTTGAATGGGTAAGATCATGGATATTTACCGGATTGCCGTGGAATTTACTTGGATACGCTTTTTCATTTTCCGATACTCTCATCCAGTCTTCTAGTATTATAGGAATATATGGTTTAAGTTTTATTGTAATATATATATCAACTAGTTTTTATCACCTATTTACTAAACAATATAATCTATTAAAAATATTATTAGTGAATTCATTAATAATATTTTCTATAATAACTTCCTACGGTTTATTAAGGCTACATAACAATCCTAGCGATTTCTCAAATATAAAAGTTCGATTAGTTCAGCCAACTATTCCACAAATTGCTAAATGGGACGTTGAAGAATTTTGGAAAAATTTAAATCTTCATATTGCATTATCTGAAAAACCAGGTGACGTAGATCTAATTATATGGTCGGAAGCCGCTATGGTAGTACCATATGACTATAAACCAATCAAAATGAAAATATTAAAGATGCTAGAAAATAAAAAGGCAATTTTAATTACTGGTGGTATAACAAATAATGGTAAACAGGGAGATGATTTTGAAATTTATACAAGTTTATACGCTTTAACAAAAGAAGGGGATAAATTATTTGAATATCATAAATCTCATTTAGTGCCATTTGGTGAGTATATGCCTCTTAAATGGATATTACCATTGAAGAAATTAACCCCTGGGTTATTAGATTATACTGAAGGAAGCAAACAATTGGTTAGTATTGACCAACCTGCTATAACCATAAAACCTCTGATTTGTTATGAAGCAATCTTTCCAAATCTCGTTCAAACGAGTAATAAACTTTCAGATGTGATTATTAACGTCACTAATGATACATGGTATGGAAACTCCTCTGGTCCATACCAACATTTACAAATTAGTCGTATGCGTAGTATAGAAAACGGTCTTCCTATGCTTAGAACGGCTAATAATGGTATATCGGCTGTAATAGACCCGGTAGGTAGAATTATTCAACAACGAACTCTCAATGAAGTAGGTTATATAGATAGTTTATTACCAAATAAGCTGAAATATGAAACTTTATACTCCCAATATGGCGATATATGTGCTTTATTAGCAATAATATTTATCCTAATTAGCTATAAATTGATGAGAAGTTGGGGACGTCGTCACTATAGTACCCTACAATTTTGAGAAGATGAAGAAGAATGGTTGATTTAGAGTGGTGTGAAGTAGTATAAGGTAGGTATTTTTATAACAAAATGCATAATATAATACTTCAAGAATTGATTTTATATATAGACGGAAATAAATCAAGATTAAAATGTTTGGTTGGTATGGTAATTAGTTTGCTGACGGGCAGCTCAATTTATCAAAAAGGTTTAGCACTTGGTATTTTAGGTGATGCTAAAGCGACGTCAAAAACTCATAGAATTTATCGTTTTTTAAAAGATTTTAATTTTGATTATATGAAGGTTGGCTATTTGCTATTAAGCTTTTTTGCTTCAAAAAATTATGTCGTAGCAATGGATAGGACAAGTTGGAAATTTGGTAAATCCGATATTAATATTTTATTTTTAGTAATGGTAATTGGTAAAATATCGGTGCCAATATTCTGGAAGACTTTGTCGCATGGTGGCGGGTGTTCTGCAGAATTTATGAAGGAATTTTTACAGAAATTTATTAATAATTTTGGCGTTGAAAGAATAAAATATTTGCTTGCTGATAGAGAATTTATGAATAAAGAATGGTTAGACTTTCTGATAAATAACCATCTAAAGTTTGTTATTCCATTAAAAATGGATCATAAAATTCGTCTTACAAAAGGTTTAAGAACTTTAACCATTGAAAGAATATTTAGTGATGTTAAAGCCTTAGAGTATAGGGCTTGTAGTGGTATATTATGGAATAGAAAGGTTAATTTTACCGCATATAGAAATGATAAGAGCGAGCTGATGGTTCTGGTGTCTTCAATTGAAATAGAGCAAGATATTTTTGCTTTATATAAATTTCGTTGGAGTGTTGAACGACTATTTTTGCACCTAAAAAGCGGTGGTTTTGATATTGAAAAAAGTCACATTGTAAAATTGGATAGATTTGAAAAATTATTAGTGATAACTGCTATTGCTTCAGCTTTAATAGTCAAAAATGGAATAATACAAAATGCCTTAAATCCCATCCGAATAAAACGGTACAAAACCATTGAAAGACAATTGTTTTCATTATTTACCTATGGCTTTGATCATATCAAAAATGCTTTTTATCAATCTACAACAGCCATAACGCAGCTAATATCCACATTATTAATACCTCCCAAACAAAAACTTTTTTCTATCCTAATACCATCTTTACAAAAATTGTAGGGTACTATGCGTCGTCACTCGCCTATTATAGTCAATTAACCTGAATTAGTGCCAAATAAGCACCCATCGTGCCGTCATTGCGAGGAGACCGTAAGGTCGACGAAGCAATCCACAAAAGTTATTAGAAATGGATTGCCACGCCACCTACGGTGGCTCGCAATGACGCTGAGGCTAAATACTAACCGGATTTATAACGTTGCTAATTCAAGTTAATTCACTATAGTCAATTCAGGAGGATTTGGTGCTAGGAGCGATGGAGCGACGCCTATAAGTAATAGGCGAGCGATGAGTGACGACGTCACCAACTTCTCATCAATTGACTATATAACAAGTTTTTATGCTATTCTTAGTCGGAGAGGCAATGAAACTAATTATATTAATTTGCTCGGTGAAAGTCGACGTAGTATTACTTAGAATAGAAAGCATTTGCTTCGATATTAGGTTGTGAGGGTTTTGCAATAATGCCCCAGATTCTCCTATATTCTTTAGCTCTCTAATGAAATCTAAAGGACTTTTATAGTTCAGCTGAATATTTTCATAATCAACGATAATCTCTGTAAATCCTGCCTGTTGTAACAAAGGTGTGACGTGATCAAAATGTATAAAAGGGGAAACATGTTGGAAGTGAGGGCGATTTGTTGCTATTTCAGCTTCGATAAATTTCATTCGTAGTTCCTTTAGGCTGTTACCACCGATAAAATTAGCAATAAATAGACCATCTGGTTTTAAAATACGTTTTATTTGTGACAGAAAATTTTGTACATCATTGATCCAATGTAAACCTAAGGAAAAAGTTACTAGATCAAAACTAGCTGTTTTAAGAGGTAAAATTTCTTCATCAAGTAGCAATTTTGGATTATGCTCAAAGGATTGTAACATAGTATTAGATGCATTAGTCACTACAATTATAGCATAGTTATAGTTCTGCACTAATAGTTTTGTTAATTGACCAGTACGCCCTCCTAAATCTAGAATATTGGGAAATTTTTTATCAATAATACTCAAACGTTCAATAATATCTTCTGCTGCATGTTGAAAAAACCAACATTTAGCGATATTATGAATCACTTTTTCACGGTTAAATTTTAACTTATCACGATCAAATATAATTGTTACCTAAATTTTAATCTAGCTAGCTTTTGGTAGTGCTACCATAATACCACTCTTATATTTCCTAATATTACTTACAAATGAAGGGCTTCGTTTATTTGTTGGGGTCGTTGTAGCTATATTATTAGGGTAATTCCCACTATACATATTAACAGAATTTTTATACAAGTCCATATTGTTAGCAATCTTGATAACATCTTGCTTATATTTATAGCCAAGATCATGAGTAGCTGAATGGTAATAGGCGATGGCTTTGTGCCAACTACCTAACTGATCATATTTAGCTTTGAGAAATTTAGCACCATAAGCAACGTTTTGCTCAGGATCAAAAGCTTGATTTAAGGAGTTAAACGCCTTTAAATGGTGTTTTAGGTTAATTTGCATGCATCCTACATCAATATTTTCTTTACCTTGAATAATTTGTTTTCTTACAAAGAATATCGCTTCTCTTTTAGTGTTAAAATGATACCCTTTCCCCTCAACATTGACAGTCCAAGGCCAAACCACCATGATTTTATGTTCAGTATGTTTTTTGCCAGATTCTTTTAAAGATATTGAGTATAGGGTGTCAGGAGGAATTTGGTGTGTTTTTTCGAAGTAAGGAAACATCTTTGAACATTTATGTGATTCAGCAATTTCCGCATCCATATTAGCATATGAATATAAAGGAAAAAGGCAAAACAAATATAGGACTAATATGAACCTAATAGACATAGTGTTATAAATACGTAATTTTACTTTGTCTTTGTAGCATATTAAAAATCTTTCTACAATACAAGTTATGCTTTAATATATAAATTAAAAAGTTGTCTATTAGCGAGCCACCGTAGGTGGCGTGGCAATCCATTTTTAATCACTTTTGTGGATTGCTTTGTCGCCACTAAAGTGGCTCCTCGCAATCTGATGTATCCCCACGAAATTGTTGCAAAATAGCAAGAATTGATAGAATATCTTCATTATTTAATGATGATGGAGATAGTAGGTTATGGATGTAAAAACAGTATTAAATGAAGTAATAAAAGAACATTGTCCTTTTATACATAATAATCGTTTAAATGCGTTACTTGATGTTGCAGAAGGCTTGCGATATAGTCAGAATTTGTCTTTGAGTGCAATTGGCAGGAACTTGAGTGGTGATAGTAAAGTAAAACATAAAATAAAAAAAGTTGATAGATGTATAGGTAACAAACATTTATATAACGAGGTTGATAATCTCTATAGTGCTTTATCATATTTCATATTTGAGTTTATCAAGCATTCTAATGATGACAGTGTTGTGATTGATTTATGTTATCTTAAAGATGATCGCATGGTACAAATGCTAAGTGCTCAATTTTGTACAAGAGGGATGAGTTTACCTTTGTATCAAGATGTGTTTGAAGAAGGTGAATTAAAGGGCAGAACGGTAGAATTTTTAAATAAATTAAAGAGTATAATACCTGATGGAAAAAGGGTTATTGTGATTATGGACGCTGGCTTTCATATTGAATGGTTTAAGGAAATAGAAAAACAAGGGTGGAGTTGGGTGTGTCGGGTACGACAAGGAAAAGATTTAAAATTAGCTAAGAATGAGGATTGGATATCAGTTGAAAATTTCATGCCATCAATTGGTTCAAAAACGATGGAATGTGGTACGATTCTGCTAACCAAAGCTCATAAATATTCCTGCAGAATGGTTACAACTTGCTAGCCTGAATATTGCATGAAAGAATAGAGACAAAACCCTTGTAATACTATATAATATCAGTGTTAAAAGAAGATTACATAGAGGGTTTTGCCATGACAAATTGTACAGGATTAATTTACCAATCGAAAGTAAAAAATCGTCAAATAGAAATAAATTTCACAGGAGGTAATATTAGTAGCGATGGAGGTGTATTATTGCTAAGAGAAGCAGATAAAAGACTTGGTCTAACTAATGAACTGGCTAAGATTTTTCCTGATAAGCGAGATTCTGATAAAATTACTCATACTATTTTAACAATGCTCAAACAGCGTATTTATGGTATTGCTCTTGGTTATGAAGATTTAAATGATCACGATAATTTAAGAAAATGTCCAGCTTTGCAAACAAGTATAGACACACTGGACGATATGGCTAGTAGCTCTACTTTATGCCGTTTAGAAAATAAAGCAGATCGTGGATTTGCTCTTAAAGCTCATAAGGTGATGATTGACAAGTTTGTCGAATCTCATAAAACCGTGCCGAAACAATTAATACTTGATTTTGATGCCACTGATGATGAAATTTATGGCAATCAAGAGGGGAAGTTTTATCATGGATATTATCGTCATAATTGCTTTCTACCTTTATATGTTTTTTGTGGAAAAAAGCTGTTAGTAAGCAATCTTCGCAGCTCAAAGCTAGAACAAGCAAAGCATAGCTGGGCAATATTATCTCTATTAGTCAAGCGTTTTCGTCAATCGTGGCCTGAAGTAGAGATTATTTTTCGTGGTGATGGTGGATTTTGTCGTCATCAGATGCTGGATTGGTGTGATGAAAATAATGTAAAATATATAGTCGGAATAGCCCAAAATACTAGACTCAACAAGCTGCTTGAGCCATTGATGCAACAATCTAACGAAGCCTTCACAATTAGCAAAGAGAAGCAACGCTTTTTTAGTGAATTTAAATATAAAGCTGATAGCTGGAGTCGTCATCGTAAGATAGTTGGTAAAGCAGAAGTAACTAGCCTTGGTGAGAATCCAAGATATATAGTAACTAATTTAGCAGGTAAGCCAGAAGATTTATATGATAAAAATTACTGTGCACGTGGAGATATGGAAAATCGTATAAAAGAGCAACAGTTAGAGCTATTTGCCGATCGCACTTCATGCCATAAATGGTGGGCTAATCAACTCAGACTAATTTTGTCAAGCCTTGCCTATACATTAGTAGAATATACGTCAATTCGGGATAAGGATATTGTGAACATGTAGATTAAAATCAAATTTTGTTGAAGGTTTATTTTTCTTTAATGAGTAAGCAACAAGAGTAGATAATATATGGACAAAGGCATTTATTGGTGATCTATGTCTAGTATGTTCAAGGTTCATTTTATTTTTTAGATAATCAAAAACTGTTTCAATTAAGTTACGCTTTCGAAGTAAGATTTTTTCTTTCAAATCCATTAATTTATTTTCCATATTCTTCTTAATTCCATGAATCATTTTTAAGCCTCTTTCATATAAATTTAAGAACAAATTTTGCTTAATATAACCTTTATCAGCTGCTATAATTCCAGTTAATCTTTTTGTTAACTCCGGTACTGGAACCCTATCATCTACATTGCCTTTGGTCACTTTTAATGCCATAAACTCCCCTTTATTATTGATTATTACATGTAATTTAAAACCATAAAAATACCCCATAGAGGATTTACTATGTTTGGCTAATCCTTTAAAAACTTTATTGCTATAACGCCTTTTATTGTGACAAGCTTTAATCGTTGTAGAGTCAATAAAATAAATACCTGTTTCCTCACCAAACAACAAATGAATCAACATATTTAGCGGTATGAATAATCGTGCCATTAATTCAACAAATCTATTATAACTCAAGGCTTTGGGAAAATCATCCTTATGCATGCACTCTATATAACTTTTATAGAAAAATTTAAAATTCTTAGCATAGGATGTATGAAACATAATTATTATTGTTAACATTTCACTTAGACTCATGCTACAACAGCGATTTCTTTGCTTATTTGATGGTAATAACTTTCTCTGTTCATACTCCAAATAAATTTTACAAAAATCATCTATAAAACTATATAATTCTGTGATATCTTTTTTCATGCCTGTAGTTTGTTTTTTTGTTTAAAAATATAAATACTGCAGGCACTCCTTTTTGACAATCCTTTTATCTATTACTATTTCATCTATATCTTATCCCGAACTGACGTATAGGCAATATTCATGCAAAGTGTTAGTGGCATGGTTAAAAAGCGATACGGAAATTAAGAATTAGGTAAAATATGTTAAATGATTTTATACCAATTGCAATAATTAACACGGTGTGTTTATCCAGTCTCTATACATAATTGATTTTACTAAATCTACATTATGAGCAAATTGATTCCAAGCGTAACAAGCCATAGTGACGATATCTTCATATACACCATAACATTGGTTAGACAAGAAATGATTTTTGATCCATTCCCAAACTTGTTCCATTGCATTAAGTTCCGGTGCATAGGGCGGAAGCGGTATCAAAGTGATATTGCTTGGCACAGTTAGTTTTTTGGCTGTGTGCCAACCTGCATTATCCGTTAGTAAAGCTATATGTCGGTTGCCTTGAATACTGCGAGAAAGCTCTTCTAAGAATTTATTCATTGCCTGTGTGTTTGCATATGGTAAAATTAATGCAAAAGCTTCTCCTGTATCATGGCAAGCAGCTCCATAAATATATGTTGAAATGAATTGCTGTTGCCGAACTTTACGGGGTCTAGTGCCACGCTTAGCCCATATACGAGTTAAGCTACCTTGTTGCCCAACTCGAGTTTCATCCTGAGACCATATATCAACTTTACATCTATCGATATTTTTTGGTAATAATTTTGTTAACATGTCTGGGAAGTTTTTTTATATGTATTTTGAGTCTCTTGATTTGACTTTGGATGCATTGAACGAGAAGTAATCCAGCTAAAACCAAGGCGGTGCATAGTATTGTAGACTGTTTTTAAAGCGCATTTAGCACCATATTCCTCAAGTAACATGATATGTAGCTCCTTTCCAGTTATATACCCACCAGTTTTACTTTCACTGAGCGTATTGATTTTATCAAAAAGAGCAGACTCTTGTATAGTGTTAATCTTCCTAGGGGCGCCGCTTCTTTGTGATTCAAATAATCCTTCAAAACCATGATTCCTAAATCTTCTGAGCCATGATTGCACAGTTTTCCAGTGTGACTTCACTATTTCAGATATGGCTTTTAAAGATTTGCCTAATTGAAGGTGATACATCGCCAATAAACGTATACGATTTCGACCATGCGGCTCATGTTTCATCATTTTTATAAAATCATGACCATGAAAACCTTGTGGTAATATTAACCTAGCCATTTGAGTACCTTTATCAGTTAAAAACCCATTTTACACCACTGCGTTAATTATTGCAATTGGTATTATTGGTGGTGGTCAAGTTTTTCTACATAAGCTACGGATGTTACTTCAGGTTCTACGTAGCTCTTTCACGAGTTCATTGTTAGTGAGTGTTGCAATAGTCTGCGTTATCTCATACAAACCAGTACAACTATTAGATTTAAAGGCGGCTATGACTTATCAGAAAGCACTATTAGCTGATAGTTTTGATGATGCTGGCAGCTTTATTAGAAACGCGATTAACCCCAATGCTAAGGACTATTATACTAAAATAGATGCTTATGACAAAAAAGGTTTATATGCCAAAGATATTGATCCACGCAAAATTCTTAAATCACGATTCTATAGAGCATCTTACCTTTCAGTATGGGAGTTTGTTAAAATACAATTAGCTCTTACTGTGCTAGTCATGTTTGGCATCTTTGTTTTAATCTATCTGCTATGGTCAAGATTTGGCAAAGATATAAAAGTAGAAAAGCAGAAAGATGGTAGCAATAAAGTATTGACTAGCAAAGAAGTTAGAAAGTGCTTGCGTAAAATTGGTAAAGCCAGCGATCTAACTATTGGTGATATGCCTCTAGTGAAAGATATGGAAACTAGGCATGTGTTAATTACTGGTGCAACAGGTGCTGGTAAAACTAATCTCATGAATAATTTACTGATTCAGGTAGAAGCAAAAGAGCAACCGGCTATTATTATTGATCAAACTGGGGAGATGATTGCCAAGTACTACAATCCACACCGCGGAGATATTATCTTTATACCAATTGCAATAATTAACGCAGTGGTGTAAAATGGGTTTTTAACTGATAAAGGTACTCAAATGGCTAGGTTAATATTACCACAAGGTTTTCATGGTCATGATTTTATAAAAATGATGAAACATGAGCCGCATGGTCGAAATCGTATACGTTTATTGGCGATGTATCACCTTCAATTAGGCAAATCTTTAAAAGCCATATCTGAAATAGTGAAGTCACACTGGAAAACTGTGCAATCATGGCTCAGAAGATTTAGGAATCATGGTTTTGAAGGATTATTTGAATCACAAAGAAGCGGTGCCCCTAGGAAGATTAACACTATACAAGAGTCTGCTCTTTTTGATAAAATCAATACGCTCAGTGAAAGTAAAACTGGTGGGTATATAACTGGAAAGGAGCTACATATCATGTTACTTGAGGAATATGGTGCTAAATGCGCTTTAAAAACAGTCTACAATACTATGCACCGCCTTGGTTTTAGCTGGATTACTTCTCGTTCAATGCATCCAAAGTCAAATCAAGAGACTCAAAATACATATAAAAAAACTTCCCAGACATGTTAACAAAATTATTACCAAAAAATATCGATAGATGTAAAGTTGATATATGGTCTCAGGATGAAACTCGAGTTGGGCAACAAGGTAGCTTAACTCGTATATGGGCTAAGCGTGGCACTAGACCCCGTAAAGTTCGGCAACAGCAATTCATTTCAACATATATTTATGGAGCTGCTTGCCATGATACAGGAGAAGCTTTTGCATTAATTTTACCATATGCAAACACACAGGCAATGAATAAATTCTTAGAAGAGCTTTCTCGCAGTATTCAAGGCAACCGACATATAGCTTTACTAACGGATAATGCAGGTTGGCACACAGCCAAAAAACTAACTGTGCCAAGCAATATCACTTTGATACCGCTTCCGCCCTATGCACCGGAACTTAATGCAATGGAACAAGTTTGGGAATGGATCAAAAATCATTTCTTGTCTAACCAATGTTATGGTGTATATGAAGATATCGTCACTATGGCTTGTTACGCTTGGAATCAATTTGCTCATAATGTAGATTTAGTAAAATCAATTATGTATAGAGACTGGATAAACACACCGTGTTAATTATTGCAATTGGTATAATCCTTTCGATCAACGAGGCAAAGCTTGGGACTTTTGGAAAGATTGTGAATCTCGTGAGGATTTAGAGCGATTTTCCAAGATATTAATAGGTTTTAACAGAAAGCAATCCAACAGTCACTCTGATCCTTTTTGGGAAACAGCTGCCGAAACTGTCCTCAATAGCTGCGTTGAGTTTTTGAGAGGAAAAAATGCCTCCGTACAAGATGTAGCAAATATGGCATGTCATGCAGATATAGAATATCTAAAAATCGTACTAGGAGGCACTGAAGCCGCTAGATATCTTACAAGTGACTCCAAGCAAACGGCTGGCTCTATTGTAGCAGTACTGGCAGCAAATAGCAAACCACTTATGTACCTACAGCCTGCCGATGATAATGGAGCATTTTCAATTAAACAATACTTTGCTAATCTTCAGACAGGAAACAAAGCATGGTTATTTCTAGCAACCAAACCCAGCAGTCGTGCATTAACCTTACCACTAATATCTTGTTTAACTGAACTTGCATTAACGCAGCTTATGGAAATAGGCATAGATAGTAAACGCAGAGTATGGATTGTTATCGATGAGCTGCCAGCCCTTGGTAAACTTCCTGCTTTATCACCTATGATGGCAGAAGGTAGAAAATATGGAGCTTGCGTCCTAGCTGGTATGCAATCTCTAAATCAACTTTACTCCCAATATGGTCATTATGATGGATCTGCAATCTTCGGGCAGTTTGGCACATCCTTCTTCTTTAGAAATCTTGAGCCAGCAATTGCTAAAATGATTAGTTCTATGTGTGGTAGCCAAACTTTAATGCGTCAGCAGAAGAATACTAGCTTCGGTGCTCATGAATTTAGAGATGGAGTCAGTTATAACGAACAGTATCATAAACAAGATATTATTGCTGTAGAAGATTTAGCTAACTTAAGCGTTGGTGAGTGTTATACACTATTACCCGAACCTAGAGTTAGATTATCTAAAATACGTCAGTTCGGGATAAGATATAGATGAAATAGTAATAGATAAAAGGATTGTCAAAAAGGAGTGCCTGCAGTATTTATATTTTTAAACAAAAAAACAAACTACAGGCATGAAAAAAGATATCACAGAATTATATAGTTTTATAGATGATTTTTGTAAAATTTATTTGGAGTATGAACAGAGAAAGTTATTACCATCAAATAAGCAAAGAAATCGCTGTTGTAGCATGAGTCTAAGTGAAATGTTAACAATAATAATTATGTTTCATACATCCTATGCTAAGAATTTTAAATTTTTCTATAAAAGTTATATAGAGTGCATGCATAAGGATGATTTTCCCAAAGCCTTGAGTTATAATAGATTTGTTGAATTAATGGCACGATTATTCATACCGCTAAATATGTTGATTCATTTGTTGTTTGGTGAGGAAACAGGTATTTATTTTATTGACTCTACAACGATTAAAGCTTGTCACAATAAAAGGCGTTATAGCAATAAAGTTTTTAAAGGATTAGCCAAACATAGTAAATCCTCTATGGGGTATTTTTATGGTTTTAAATTACATGTAATAATCAATAATAAAGGGGAGTTTATGGCATTAAAAGTGACCAAAGGCAATGTAGATGATAGGGTTCCAGTACCGGAGTTAACAAAAAGATTAACTGGAATTATAGCAGCTGATAAAGGTTATATTAAGCAAAATTTGTTCTTAAATTTATATGAAAGAGGCTTAAAAATGATTCATGGAATTAAGAAGAATATGGAAAATAAATTAATGGATTTACGTCAGTTCGGGATAAGATATAGATGAAATAGTAATAGATAAAAGGATTGTCAAAAAGGAGTGCCTGCAGTATTTATATTTTTAAACAAAAAAACAAACTACAGGCATGAAAAAAGATATCACAGAATTATATAGTTTTATAGATGATTTTTGTAAAATTTATTTGGAGTATGAACAGAGAAAGTTATTACCATCAAATAAGCAAAGAAATCGCTGTTGTAGCATGAGTCTAAGTGAAATGTTAACAATAATAATTATGTTTCATACATCCTATGCTAAGAATTTTAAATTTTTCTATAAAAGTTATATAGAGTGCATGCATAAGGATGATTTTCCCAAAGCCTTGAGTTATAATAGATTTGTTGAATTAATGGCACGATTATTCATACCGCTAAATATGTTGATTCATTTGTTGTTTGGTGAGGAAACAGGTATTTATTTTATTGACTCTACAACGATTAAAGCTTGTCACAATAAAAGGCGTTATAGCAATAAAGTTTTTAAAGGATTAGCCAAACATAGTAAATCCTCTATGGGGTATTTTTATGGTTTTAAATTACATGTAATAATCAATAATAAAGGGGAGTTTATGGCATTAAAAGTGACCAAAGGCAATGTAGATGATAGGGTTCCAGTACCGGAGTTAACAAAAAGATTAACTGGAATTATAGCAGCTGATAAAGGTTATATTAAGCAAAATTTGTTCTTAAATTTATATGAAAGAGGCTTAAAAATGATTCATGGAATTAAGAAGAATATGGAAAATAAATTAATGGATTTGAAAGAAAAAATCTTACTTCGAAAGCGTAACTTAATTGAAACAGTTTTTGATTATCTAAAAAATAAAATGAACCTTGAACATACTAGACATAGATCACCAATAAATGCCTTTGTCCATATATTATCTACTCTTGTTGCTTACTCATTAAAGAAAAATAAACCTTCAACAAAATTTGATTTTAATCTACATGTTCACAAATATCCTTATCCCGAATTGACGTAAATAGTATTGCCAAACCAGGTTTGGAGTGCAGATATAACGTATATAAGACTGAGCCAAGGGTTCGTATATTTAGTAGCTATTATTGACTGGTATAGTCGTTATATTCTAAGTTGGCGAATCTCCATTAGTTTGGAAAGTGAATTTTGTGTAACAGCCCTTGAAGACGCTATAGAAAAATATGGTATGCCAAAAATATTTAATACTGATCAAGGAGTACAATTTACCTCGGAGAATTTTATTAGTATGCTAAAGCTACATAATATCTTGATTAGTATGGATGGTAAGGGACGAGCCTTAGATAATATTTTTATTGAACGTTTTTGGCGATCATTAAAACAGGAAAAAATTTATCGGATTATTTTAACAACAGTAAAGGAGGCAAAGACAGCAATTAACGAATATATGGACTTTTATAATAGACAAAGGATGCATCAAGCTTTGGATTATAAAACTCCAGAATGTGTGAGCCTTTCTAATTAAGTGTGTAAATTTTTCATAGGGCTTAAATTCTACCTTCAAATTTTATCAAAAAGTGAGCCATAGCTGCGTTCCAGTTCGGAATCGGCATAACCCATTTCTTGGTCATATAATCAATTGCCAAATATAAGGTCTTAAAAACGGCATTATCATTTGGAAAAACCCTTTTATTCTTAGTAACCTTACGTAATTGGCTATTGACAGATTCTATACTATTAGTTGTGTATATTACTTTCCTTATCGCCTCAGGGTATTCTAGAAAAACCATTAAATTTTCCCAATGAACATACCAAGATTTAGCAATTTGTGGATACTGTTTACTCCATTTAGCTTCAAAAGATTCTAAAGCAAGATGTGCTTCTTCCTCTGTGCTAGCAGTATATATAGGCTTTAAATCAGCCGCTAATTCTTTTCGGTCTTTATATGATACATATTTTAAACTATTTCTAATCTGATGTACAATACATAATTGATGTTCGGTTTTCGGAAAAACTGCTTCTATTGCCTCAGACATACCGGTTAAATTATCACTGCAAGCAATAAGCATGTCTTGCATACCTCTGTTCTTCATCTCAGTAAAATTACCAAGCCAAAATTTAGCTCCTTCATTTTCACTGTTCCACAATCCTAAAATATCCTTCCTTCCAGATAAATCAATACCTAATGCTACATATACAGACTTATTGATAATTCGTTTATCTTGACGTACTTTTACTACTAAACAGTCAAAAAATACTATAGCATATACTCGATCCAATGGTCGGCTTTGCCATATCTTGACATCCTCAATTACATCATCAGTAATTTGACTTATCAAACTTTCGCTAACGTCAGCTCCATACAATTCTTGCATTTGAATCTTAATATCAGATAAGCTCATTCCTTTAGCGTATAACGATATTATTTTATCATCAAATCCTTCAATACGTCTTTGACGCTTCGGAATTAATGCAGGTTCAAATGTACTACTTCTATCCCTTGGAACCTCAATCTCTACAACTCCATTATTTGTTACTAGATTCTTTACTTTACTACCATTACGAACATTATTGCTATCAGTATGACAATATTTATCATATCCTAAGTGATTATTCATCTCTGACTGCAATGCCTTCTCTACAAGCCTTTTGGTTAATTGTTTTAATAAACCATCCTCTTTAAATAAAGTTGATATATCTGTATCATTATTTATTAATAAATCTATTGCTTGATTCATTGCTTCATTTTGTTTGTGACGCATTATAATTTCTCCTTTTGTTATATTATATTTTTATATAACCTTTGAAAAATTTACACACTTATTTGTACAGAGCCAAATGTGTATATTTTGAAAAAAATATTGTATAAAAACAACAATTTAATTTTTGTGAATTATATCTCTATTTATCTAAATTTTTGTCTAGACAAAGGGGACCACCTTATATATTCTCCAATTTTGTTGTTATTATTAGAGAACTTTATAATCCCTCCCTTCTTACTTTTCAAATATTCTTTCTCCTAACACACTAGTTTGAAAGAAGGTTTTATTTTTACCATAGCTCACCACCAACAGTTTGTTTATGTTATTACATAATGCTTAGCATTTTGTTTGGTGCTTACGTCAAACTCAGGTTAACTTAAGTTCTGATGAATATAAGGGAGCGGAAATAGTGAGGTTATATAGCAAACGTATGCAAATAGAGGAGACGTTTCGAGTGATAAAAAGTCATCAATTTGGTCTTGCTGGAAGATATATTCGAACTTTAGATGTGAATAGATGGGGAGTTTTAATGTTACTATCTGCCATTGTTATTATAACATATTGGGTTATAGGTGTGGTAGGCTATAGCCAAGGTATGCAAAGAATTTTCCAACCTAACACAGTAAAAGATAAAAAGATTTATTCGTATTTTACCCTTGGGAAATTTATTATTGAATTTAATTATTTGCATGCCATAAAACCATTGGTAGAACCCCTGGCATCTATTATAAAGACGGAGCTTTGTCGTGCTTAATTTCGTGGGGATACATCAGCTCGCAATGACGGTTTCTCAATTATTATTTTGCTTGTTAGTCCAAATTGTAACCTCAGTTTTGACATTTCTTATCACGGATGATTGACAAGTATATTAAATTCAGATATATTTTGCTCTTAAATACCAATAATAAATTAGTAGAATTTATGACAAAATGTGTTAAAAAATCATTATTTGTTACAGCCGGTCTTGCTGTAATAGGTTTAGGGTTATTTTTTGGTAATCCTATCAGAGTTGATGCTGCGGTTAAAGAAGGGCAAGCCTTTTCAGATTGGGTAGTTAAATGCACCACAAGTGCTGATAAAAAACGGATTTGTTTTTTAAATCAGGCTCTTAATTCTACTAAAGATGATAAACAACAGGTGTTGGCTATATATCAAATAGGCTATTTTGGTAGCGGTAAGGAAAGAAATTTAAAAATGATACAAATAATTCCTACTGACGTTTCTGTTGCTCCAGGTACGTCTATTATCAGTTCCAAAAAATTAGTTGCTCCAGGTAAGTACGTTAATTGCACAAAAGATTCTTGCCAGGCTATTGCTGATATATCAGACACTGATCTTAAAACCATTTTATCAAGCGATGGTAATCCTATTGTTGGTTTTATGAATTCAGCCGGTCAACAGGTAAATTTGCCATTTTCCACGAAAGGTCTTGAAAAAGGTTTAAAAGCTTTAAAATAGTAATTATCTTGTTTTAAAATTGACTCCGCAAATCCTTGCGGAGTTTTCATGTGGTACTTTACATCATTCACTTCATTTTTACTTTTAGTAATGAGCTGATTTTTAGTAGCAGAAGGAGGGAAGGGATCGTTGTGATAATAATAAATGTAAAAAAGTTTTGCCATCCGAATTGTACAACAATATATCCTGAAAGAGCTGGAAAAATCGATCGTGAAAATCCCATCATAGAAGTGAAAAACGAATATTGTGTAGCCCGAAATTTACCTTGACAAATTGAAGCAATAAAAGCAATGTAGGCTGTCATAGTCATTCCACCAGTTATACTCTCAAAACCTGTCGTAATAAAGAATAAGGGTAGATTTTTACCATAAATCTCTTGCAGAATAAATAAGGTATGTGCTATGGCATGAATTACTCCAAATATCAGCAAGCTATCCAAGATATTCTTTTTTCTCATCACTGAGATAGCTATTAGCCCACCAATTATTGCAGATATTATGCCGAAAAATTTCCCTGCACTAGCTATTTCAAATTCGTTATAACCAATATGTATCAGAAAAGGATTAATCATCATACAAATAAAATCATCTGGTAATCTATATAAAATAAGGAAGATTATTATTAAAAAGATTAAATAAAAAGATCCTACAGGTCTCAGGATATTTTGTATAAAGTTTGAACTATTTACCTTATAATCCTGATAAGTTTGGGAAATTAAGTCATGCTTTAATCGTAAGATACTCACAACTAAAATAGCAGAGCAAATAAGTACAGAAATGGCAAAGATTTTATATATATTATTCCATCCCAAGTAGCTTGATAGATAAATAGCCCCGGAACCTGATATTAGCATACCGATACGATAGCCAAAAATATAAATTCCAGAAGCTGCTCCTTGAGATTCTTTGGCAATAATTTCAGTTCTAAATGCTCCTAGGACAGTATCTTTAGCTGAACTTAAAAATGATATTATCAATCCTACCAGTGCAAACAATATTAGACTATGATGAGGATCCATGGTACTTAAAAGAAAAATAGCAAATGCCAACAAAATTTGAATCAGACAAATCCAAGATAATCTATGACCAAGTAGCTTACTTAACCAACCTAACTTTACAGTATCAAAAATAGGAGCCCATAAAAAATTGATAGAATAAGGTATTACGATAACAGCAAACATTCCAATAGATTGTAAATCAATATTTTCTTTAGCAAGCCAATAGTTTAAGGTGTTGCCTGTAATCATTAAGGTAAATCCGCTAGTTAAACCAAACAACCAAATAATGAACAATTTTGAAGGAGTTAACATATAAATATCTAATAGGAAAAAACTATAATACAATAATAACTTTTCTATACAAGTTAAGTTACAGTCAATTAACCTGAATTAGTGCCGAATAAGCACCCATCATGCTGTCTATTACTCGATAATCAAGTTTTTTGCAGAGCTTATAAATAGTAGGTTGTTTGAAGGAAATTTGAATATATCCGAGTCACAACATCTATCTTTAAACGCAAAATTTGTCATATATGGACGAGTGAATTTGTCAACAAAGAAAATAAAAAAATAGAGCCACAAGAGTCTGTCCTATAGTTTGTGTAAGTTGCAAAGAAAGCAGTAAGAGATTACTGTAAAAAAAGTAACTTAAGCAAGCAAGGAGGAATTATGGCTAAAAAATTAGATACAGATAAAGATACATTAAACATCAGTAATCAGCTAGTAGAAGAATTATTATCAAAAGCAGATCCATCGGAGTTATTTGGTCGAGATGGTTTATTTCAACAGCTAAAGAAGCAAATAGTTGATAAAATATTAGCAAGTGAGTTGGATCATGAATTAGGATATTCAAAACATAGCAAGATGGCAAAAGTAGATAATAATAGTCGTAATGGTAGCTATGAGAAGACAGT
The DNA here is from genome assembly GCF_936269705.1 of Rickettsia endosymbiont of Oedothorax gibbosus. Lineage (NCBI taxonomy): Bacteria > Pseudomonadati > Pseudomonadota > Alphaproteobacteria > Rickettsiales > Rickettsiaceae > Rickettsia > Rickettsia endosymbiont of Oedothorax gibbosus. The sequence goes on along the minus strand of NZ_OW370493.1, from coordinate 95,232 downwards.
AATTGATGGGGATGGTCGTAAGCTGACAGTAGAAGTACCAAGAGATCGGGAAGGAGAGTATAATCCTCAATTAATACCAAAAGGGCTGAGGAGATTTAATGGATTTGATGAGAAAGTGATATCCCTTTATGGTCGCGGTATGACAGTCAGCGAGATCCGAGGGCATTTAGAAGAAATATATCAAACTGATGTATCTGGTGACTTGATATCCACCATAACAGATGGGGTAATAGAAGAAGTAACTAGGTGGCAAAATCGTTGTTTAGATAGGGTGTATCCAATATTATACTTGGACTGTATCTATGTAAAATCTAGAGACAATCACATAGTAATAAATAAAGCAGTATATTTAGCACTTGCTGTAAATATAGAAGGGAAAAAGGAGTTACTTGGCATTTGGATAGGCAAAAATGAAGGTGCTAAATTTTGGATGCAAGTAGTTACTGAGTTAAAGAATCGAGGAATTGAACAAATTTATGTTGCTTGTGTGGGGTTTAAAGGGCTTTCCAGAAGCTATAAGCAGTGTATTCCCGAGTACTATAGTACAATTATGTATTGTACATATGGTTCGCAATTCAGTAAAGTATGTGTCATATAAAGATTTAAAAGAGGTCACATCAGATCTAAAACAAATTTATACAGCTAATAATGACGAAATGGCACGTTTAAAACTTCAGCAATTTGGTGTAAAATGGGATAAAAAATATCCGGTAATTTCTGATATTTGGCAACGTAATTGGTCTGGGATAATACCGTTTTTTGCCTTTCCTGAAGAGAACAGAAAGGTAATTTATACTACTAACACTATAGAATCTGTAAATCGTCAAATTAGAAAAATTATCAAAAATAAGGGGGTGTTTCCAGATGATAAGTCAATTCAAAAAATAATATTTTTATCCCTACAAAATGCAGCCAAAAAATGGACCATGCCTATTAAAGATTGGTCTTTAGCTTTAAATCAATTTGAAATACTTTGTGGAGATTTTAAATATGATTTATTGGAAAATAAAAAATGAACTTTGTGAGTAGACCTAACCAATTGCTTGGTTAAGCCCCTCCTCAGAACCGGACATGCAGAGCTACCGCATCCGGCTCCCGAAAGGTAAGATAGGCTTGTACCCTATTTTTTTTTGTTGGTTTTAGAACATTGAAATGGTCTTCCACTTATTTGGAAAGTCGACCCTTTTGAGTATTTCAGCTAATCTTTGCCAATTCATCTTACGCTTCCCACCCATTCTATTAAACCACCCATATATTGCTCGCCTAGTTTGGTGAATAAATGAACTTACTCGTCTTTGATTATCTGATATACCATGATAATTGATCCACCCCTTTGTAGCTCTAATGACTTGCAATAATATCTGTTCTTTGCCCCTCTCATTAAGGTGACTTCGTAGATATTCTCTTAGCCCTTTAAGCTTCTCGGTAAATCGATCTTTCCTTGTGGTATATTTTAATCTCCATATGTTACCAAACCTTGATTTACCCCAATAGCAAGTAAAGCCAAGAAAATTATAACTCTTGATCTTCTTACCTTGCTTAGCTAAGTCCTCAGCATGGTATCTACCGGACTGAATCATCTGCGATTTAGCTTCATTGATGTTCAAGCCATACTTGTTTAATCTTTTGGGCAAAACCTCATAAAACTTCCTCGCGTCTTCTTCATTCTCAAAGACGAACACCATATCGTCACAATACCTCACCATTCCAGTTTGCCCTCTTATGTTTTCCTTGCTGATTTTAGCAAACCAACAGTCAATAACATAATGTAGGAAGACATTTGCCAAAATTGGTGATGTTTTAGACCCTTGGCGGCATCCTTCCTTGTTAGTAACTGTAATGCCGTTTTCTATAATTGGTGTTTCCATCAGTTTCATAACTAGTCTTAGGAATCTTTTGTCAGATATTCTCTTTCTTAGGAATCCCATCAACTCAGAATGTTTGATTGAATTGAAGCACTTAGTTATATCAATTTCAACTACAGCTCCTTTATTGAAGTTATACGTAAGTCTATTCAACTCCTTAAGTGCATCATGGGCGTTTAATTTAGGTCGAAACCCGTAAGAACATTTTAAGAATATTGGCTCGAACACTGAGTTTAATATCTTGCTTACTGCCGACTCGATTATCTTGTCTTCAAAGCATGATATTACCAAAGGTCTTTTGCCTCCATCTTCTTTTGGAATCAATGTAATTCGTGCAGGTTTAGCTTGATATTGCCCCTTGCGAATTTTAGTAAGGAGCGAGAGCAAATTTGCTTCCAACTTCTTACCATAAACCGCTTTGGTTATACCATCTATTCCTACAGCTTTCTTGCTATCAAGTTCCTTATATTGTTCTTCTAACATCTTTAAATCAATAATATGTCCAAGATTATTAAACTTTATGTCTTGATTTTGTGATGATAGCAACTTTATACGCTCAAGTTTCGTTGACCATGTATTTCCGTCTATGCTGTGTACGGTCATTGTTTCCCTCTTACGTTCTTACCTTTCTGTCAGCCCTTCGCTCCACTCCCATTACGAAGCTTCATCACTACTACAACTGACTCAGCCATCCTTAACACCATCTCCAAAGCCTTATGTTTCGGCACTTGTACTTTGAATACTTACTTAACTCAGTAAGAGTCAGAACGCCCTCGCAAAGCGAGGGGCTTGACGGTTATGAGCAGCCCAAAGGGCTGCCATTGTTAATTAAAATTCTCCTGATTCGTCAGAGCCTAAACTATCAAGTTGCTCTTGATTCTTAATGTAGTGTTTGATCTGATTCTCTTCAAATCCTACAGTTGAGACCGCATAACCTCTAGCCCACAACTTTTCTCCATTAAAATTACGTTTTCGTCCACCAAACTGCCTAGCAACGGCTATAGCACTTTTCCCCTTGATATAGCCTATTACTTCAGCTACAGAATATTTAGGAGGAATCTTGATGAGCATATGCACATGATCTTGTACCATATGCCCCTCTATGATCTTGCTCCCACGTTGAAAAGCTAACTCATGGAATACGTTCCCAAGATATTTTCTAACCTTCCCGTACAATTCTTTTTTACGACACTTTGGAATAAACACAATATGATATTTGCAATCCCATTTAGAATGATTTAAACTTTCGTATGTTGTCATATATTTTCTCCTTTGACCGTCAAGCCAAAGAAGTTATATATGATAACTTTTTATTTTATACTAAATCTAAAGGCCAAGCCTTGATGGTCTCACTAGTCAAACTAGTGGCTTACCTATCATTGAGTTATAAGGACTTCTCAAGTTGTGTCATTAATCTCTACAAACTCGCTGACGCCTGAGACCCCGATGGTTGAAAACTTTCGGATTTTCGCTAGTTTGACCTCTAGTTTTCTCTTGTCTACTGCGTTGTGTAGCACATCGACTTCCACTACCAATATCATTTCAGGGCTATCACGTTCACCATTTGGTTTCGGCTCGGATGTTTCGCTGTCTACGCTTTACTACTGTCGTTACCTTCAGCAGCACAAGACTCGCTATATGGTGGAGCTAGCTACTCCTTCCATAACAGGACTTTCACCCGTAAGATTAATGCACCTTATCTTGACGCACACACAAATTAAATGATTGACTCAACTAAGGTGGTCCCCTTTGTCTAGACAAAAATTTAGATAAATAGAGATATAATTCACAAAAATTAAATTGTTGTTTTTATACAATATTTTTTTCAAAATATACACATTCTGGAGTTTTATAATCCAAAGCTTGATGTATCCTTTGTCTATTATAAAAGTCCATATATTCGTTAATTGCTGTCTTTGCCTCCTTTACTGTTGTTAAAATAATCCGATAAATTTTTTCCTGTTTTAATGATCGCCAAAAACGTTCAATAAAAATATTATCTAAGGCTCGTCCCTTACCATCCATACTAATCAAGATATTATGTAGCTTTAGCATACTAATAAAATTCTCCGAGGTAAATTGTACTCCTTGATCAGTATTAAATATTTTTGGCATACCATATTTTTCTATAGCGTCTTCAAGGGCTGTTACACAAAATTCACTTTCCAAACTAATGGAGATTCGCCAACTTAGAATTATAATGGTTCCAATATTTTGGACAGAAAAATAAGAAAAATGAGATAGAATTCTTTAGCAAACAAGGAGAGCTAGAGATGAAAAAACAAGTAAGGCAATATAGTGCTGAGGAGAAAGCCAAAATTGTCATAGAAGCAATTAAGGGAGAGCTAACAATAGCCCAGATAACCAGTAAGTATGGTGTTCATGCAATACAGATCAGTAACTGGAAAAAACAAGGTCTTGAGTTGTTAGTCATAGTACCCTACAATTTTTGTAAAGATGGTATTAGGATAGAAAAAAGTTTTTGTTTGGGAGGTATTAATAATGTGGATATTAGCTGCGTTATGGCTGTTGTAGATTGATAAAAAGCATTTTTGATATGATCAAAGCCATAGGTAAATAATGAAAACAATTGTCTTTCAATGGTTTTGTACCGTTTTATTCGGATGGGATTTAAGGCATTTTGTATTATTCGGCTCTGTACAAATAAGTGTGTAAATTTTTCAAAGGTTATATAAAAATATAATATAACAAAAGGAGAAATTATAATGCGTCACAAACAAAATGAAGCAATGAATCAAGCAATAGATTTATTAATAAATAATGATACAGATATATCAACTTTATTTAAAGAGGATGGTTTATTAAAACAATTAACCAAAAGGCTTGTAGAGAAGGCATTGCAGTCAGAGATGAATAATCACTTAGGATATGATAAATATTGTCATACTGATAGCAATAATGTTCGTAATGGTAGTAAAGTAAAGAATCTAGTAACAAATAATGGAGTTGTAGAGATTGAGGTTCCAAGGGATAGAAGTAGTACATTTGAACCTGCATTAATTCCGAAGCGTCAAAGACGTATTGAAGGATTTGATGATAAAATAATATCGTTATACGCTAAAGGAATGAGCTTATCTGATATTAAGATTCAAATGCAAGAATTGTATGGAGCTGACGTTAGCGAAAGTTTGATAAGTCAAATTACTGATGATGTAATTGAGGATGTCAAGATATGGCAAAGCCGACCATTGGATCGAGTATATGCTATAGTATTTTTTGACTGTTTAGTAGTAAAAGTACGTCAAGATAAACGAATTATCAATAAGTCTGTATATGTAGCATTAGGTATTGATTTATCTGGAAGGAAGGATATTTTAGGATTGTGGAACAGTGAAAATGAAGGAGCTAAATTTTGGCTTGGTAATTTTACTGAGATGAAGAACAGAGGTATGCAAGACATGCTTATTGCTTGCAGTGATAATTTAACCGGTATGTCTGAGGCAATAGAAGCAGTTTTTCCGAAAACCGAACATCAATTATGTATTGTACATCAGATTAGAAATAGTTTAAAATATGTATCATATAAAGACCGAAAAGAATTAGCGGCTGATTTAAAGCCTATATATACTGCTAGCACAGAGGAAGAAGCACATCTTGCTTTAGAATCTTTTGAAGCTAAATGGAGTAAACAGTATCCACAAATTGCTAAATCTTGGTATGTTCATTGGGAAAATTTAATGGTTTTTCTAGAATACCCTGAGGCGATAAGGAAAGTAATATACACAACTAATAGTATAGAATCTGTCAATAGCCAATTACGTAAGGTTACTAAGAATAAAAGGGTTTTTCCAAATGATAATGCCGTTTTTAAGACCTTATATTTGGCAATTGATTATATGACCAAGAAATGGGTTATGCCGATTCCGAACTGGAACGCAGCTATGGCTCACTTTTTGATAAAATTTGAAGGTAGAATTTAAGCCCTATGAAAAATTTACACACTTAATTAGAAAGGCTCTATTATTCCATTTTGACTATTAAAGCTGAAGCAATAGCAGTTATCACTAATAATTTTTCAAATCTATCCAATTTTACAATGTGACTTTTTTCAATATCAAAACCACCGCTTTTTAGGTGCAAAAATAGTCGTTAACACTCCAACGAAATTTATATAAAGCAAAAATATCTTGCTCTATTTCAATTGAAGACACCAGAACCATCAGCTCGCTCTTATCATTTCTATATGCGGTAAAATTAACCTTTCTATTCCATAATATACCACTACAAGCCCTATACTCTAAGGCTTTAACATCACTAAATATTCTTTCAATGGTTAAAGTTCTTAAACCTTTTGTAAGACGAATTTTATGATCCATTTTTAATGGAATAACAAACTTTAGATGGTTATTTATCAGAAAGTCTAACCATTCTTTATTCATAAATTCTCTATCAGCAAGCAAATATTTTATTCTTTCAACGCCAAAATTATTAATAAATTTCTGTAAAAATTCCTTCATAAATTCTGCAGAACACCCGCCACCATGCGACAAAGTCTTCCAGAATATTGGCACCGATATTTTACCAATTACCATTACTAAAAATAAAATATTAATATCGGATTTACCAAATTTCCAACTTGTCCTATCCATTGCTACGACATAATTTTTTGAAGCAAAAAAGCTTAATAGCAAATAGCCAACCTTCATATAATCAAAATTAAAATCTTTTAAAAAACGATAAATTCTATGAGTTTTTGACGTCGCTTTAGCATCACCTAAAATACCAAGTGCTAAACCTTTTTGATAAATTGAGCTGCCCGTCAGCAAACTAATTACCATACCAACCAAACATTTTAATCTTGATTTATTTCCGTCTATATATAAAATCAATTCTTGAAGTATTATATTATGCATTTTGTTATAAAAATACCTACCTTATACTACTTCACACCACTCTAAATCAACCATTCTTCTTCATCTTCTCAAAATTGTAGGGTACTATAGTTGTTAGTACAAGGTTTTAAGAATAAAACACAGAGTGCTGATCCAAATCAGCAGGGGTTAATCAAGAATCTATATGAGCAAATTGGTCAGTTAAGCGTTGAGTGTGACTGGCTCAAAAAAAAATCTGCATTGTTTGGAATTAAAGGTTAGGTGTAATATGATAGAGCCTAATCATAATAAGTTAACAATTGTACAACAGTGTAAGTTATTGGATATTAGCAGGTCAACCTATTACTATCAACCTACTGGTATTAGTGAACAAGATATCAAGATTATGGCAATAATTGATGAGACCTATACTATGCATCCATATTATGGTATGCGGCGGATGGCTAAATATTTACAAGCCCAAGGTTTTTCGGTAGGTCGTAAAGCTGTTAGACGTTACTACAAGATAATGGGTCTTGAAGCTGTTTATCCTAAAATAAATTTAAGCAAGAGGAATCAAGTGCATAAAATATATCCTTATTTACTAAAAGGATTAGAAATAGTATTGCCAAACCAGGTTTGGAGTGCAGATATAACGTATATAAGACTGAGCCAAGGGTTCGTATATTTAGTAGCTATTATTGACTGGTATAGTCGTTATATTCTAAGTTGGCGAATCTCCATTAGTTTGGAAAGTGAATTTTGTGTAACAGCCCTTGAAGACGCTATAGAAAAATATGGTATGCCAAAAATATTTAATACTGATCAAGGAGTACAATTTACCTCGGAGAATTTTATTAGTATGCTAAAGCTACATAATATCTTGATTAGTATGGATGGTAAGGGACGAGCCTTAGATAATATTTTTATTGAACGTTTTTGGCGATCATTAAAACAGGAAAAAATTTATCGGATTATTTTAACAACAGTAAAGGAGGCAAAGACAGCAATTAACGAATATATGGACTTTTATAATAGACAAAGGATGCATCAAGCTTTGGATTATAAAACTCCAGAATGTGTATATTTTGAAAAAAATATTGTATAAAAACAACAATTTAATTTTTGTGAATTATATCTCTATTTATCTAAATTTTTGTCTAGACAAAGGGGACCACCTTAGTTGAACGACTATTTTTGCACCTAAAAAGCGGTGGTTTTGATATTGAAAAAAGTCACATTGTAAAATTGGATAGATTTGAAAAATTATTAGTGATAACTGCTATTGCTTCAGCTTTAATAGTCAAAAATGGAATAATACAAAATGCCTTAAATCCCATCCGAATAAAACGGTACAAAACCATTGAAAGACAATTGTTTTCATTATTTACCTATGGCTTTGATCATATCAAAAATGCTTTTTATCAATCTACAACAGCCATAACGCAGCTAATATCCACATTATTAATACCTCCCAAACAAAAACTTTTTTCTATCCTAATACCATCTTTACAAAAATTGTAGGGTACTATGCCCCTGCTTACGCAGGGGTGACACTAAGGTAAGCAGGGATGACAACCATGATCCTATATTTTATTCAAATCTGCAAAAAAACTTGATTATCGAGTTATAGCTGCTAACCCGATTAGTTTTTAAGATCAAAACAGTGTATCATATTCTTGGCAGCTTTTATGCCAGAATTTTTAGCATCTTTTGAATCGGAAGTTTCGCTATGAAAAACTATTTTACTACCATCAAAATTGGCAAGCATAAACTCCGTATGAATAACCTTATCACGTATACTCAAATCATTTGAGTATACATATGTTGAATAAGCAGCTATAGGGGTTTTACAATCTGCATCTAAATATTCTAAAAATGCTCTTCCCGCCTTCATTAGTTCCCATGTTTCAAGATGGTTAATTTTATTACATATCTCCTGCATTTTGTTATCATTTTTTCTTATCTCTACCGCTATAACTCCCTGCCCTACAGATGGCAACATCTCTTTTATATCTATTAAGTGGCAATATTTTTCATCAAATAGCCCCAATCTTTTCAAACCACTATAAGCGAGAATGGTCGCATCAACATCACCTTGCATTAATTTTTTTATTCTTGAATCAACATTTCCTCTAAAAGTAACAATTTGTAAATCAGGTCTTTTTCTTTGTATTAGGATTTTTCTACGTACTGAGGATGTACCAACTATGCTGGCAAAAGGCAATTCTTCTATTGATTTATAGTTCAAGCAGACAAATACATCTCGTGCATCTTCTCTCTCAAGTACAGCACATATCATCAATTCTGACGGTAATTTACAAGGTACATCTTTAAAGGAATGTACAGCTAAATCAATTTCTTCATTTATAAGAGCAGCTTCTATTTCTTTTAAGAATAAAGCCTTCCCACCTATATAATACAAATTTTTATCCTTAATCAAATCGCCAGATGTAACTATTGGAACTATTTCATAATTTATCTGTGGATAATGAATTTTAATTTGGTCAATTACTAAACCTGTCTGAATCAAAGCCAGAGTACTTCTTCTTGTACCTATTTTTATTACCTTCTTCATCGATGATTTATTGTCAGTATATTATATTAACTACAACTTCATCATTCTTTAAAACTTGATTTGTTGATGAAAATTCCTCAACAAATTCTATTTTATGAGAAGATGTAACATTTTTAAGGTCTATCGTTAAGTCATTAGGAAGTTTTTCTCCTATAATTTCTAGTACCTTAATATCAGATTTAACTGACAAATTCTTTTCTGCTTTAGCTTTTCTAACCAAATCTAGTACTTTAATAAGCCTATCAGGCTGAATTTGATCTACCGGGAAAGAGAAATTTTTGATTTGAGACCAATTACCTCGACTATGGATAGATTTTGTACTATATAATATTTGCCAAATTTCTTCTGTTATATGCGGTAAGAAAGGAGCTAATAATTTGAGTAAAATTTTTATCGAATAATATAAAGTGATTATAGCACTATACTGCCCTCTATTATCTGAGCCATCCATGTTATAAGCTCGGGTCTTAGTGATTTCAAGATAATTATCACAAAATACTGACCAAAAAAACTTTTCTATTAACTCCATAGCATCGGTATATTCATAATTGTGCATATCTGATTCAACTTTATCTACTAACTCAACTAGTTTTACTATTAACCATTGGTCAAACTTGTGACAAATTTTGCTTTCTATATCAGGAATTTGGACATTTTTATCTAATGTATCTAATTTGTCAAAATGAATAGCCGCAAATTTGCAAGCATTCCATAATTTATTAACAAGTCTCTTCCCATTTTTCATTACCTCTTCAGAGTAAACAGTATCCGCTCCAAGCCTAGATTTAGAAGTCCAATAACGCATTACATCAGCCCCATATTGCTCAAGTAATTTTTGTGGTACAATAATATTCCCTTTAGATTTTGACATTTTGCTACGATCAAATGCAAGGCACCACCCACTAATCATAATGTTTTTCCAAGGTAGGGTATTTTCATGCAATTGGGCTTTAAGTATTGTGTAAAAAGCCCATGTTCTAATAATTTCATGAGCTTGCGGACGCAAATCAGCTGGAAATAATTTGTGGTGACGCTCAGCATCTACGTTAAACTTTTCAGATATACCGTAACTACTTAATTGCGGTGAGATTGCACTAGTAGCCCAAGTATCCATAACATCATAATCTGGCTCTACCTCTTCTCGCGAATAGCCAATTGGTAAATCTTTGGTTGGGTCTACTGGCAGTTGTGTTATATCTGGAAATATAGCTTTGCCTACTTCTCCAACTCGTTTAGAATACCAAACAGGGAATGGCACGCCAAAATAGCGTTGACGACTTATACACCAATCCCATGATAGACCATTTATCCAGTTCTCAAGCCTAATTTTCATATTTTTGGGGTGCCAGTTAATTTCATTCGCTCGTTGCATTAAAACATCTTTATGTTTTATCGTGTGAACAAACCATTGCGGTATGGTAAGTATCTCTAGTGGAGCCCCTGAACGTTCAGCACATTTTACTGTCTGAGTAATTTCTACTTGTTTAACTAATAAATTTTTCTCTTTTAAGATTTCTATAATTTTACTTCTAGCATCTTTTATTTTTAAGCCATTTATCTGATTATAAGAAGATGAATTTGATAATTCGTCTGATAAATCTATGATACCTTTTTTATCTATAATAATTTTTATAGGTAAATTATGAACTCTCCACCAAGTTATATCGGTTACGTCACCAAAAGTACAACACATAACAAGCCCGGTTCCTTTATCTATTTGAACTAAATCATCTGCTAAAATAGGTACTTTAACATCAAATAGCGGTGTTAGGGCAAATTGACCTTGCAAATGTTTGTATCTATCATCATTTGGGTTATAAAATACCGCAACGCAAGCTGCTAACAATTCTGGTCTAGTAGTAGCAATAATAATCCTCTCACCCTTACTGGTCTGAAAAATTACATCATTCATCATTGAAGTTTTTTCTTGGTCTTCGATATCAGCTTGTGCTAAAGCCGTTTGATCAACTGGATCCCACAATATTGGTTGATTATTGCGGTAAACTTCCCCTTTATTGACTAAGTCTAAAAATGACATTTGTGATATTTTTTGTGATAATGGATTAATTGTCTGATATTCCAAATTCCAATCAACCGATAAAGCCATTTGATTAAATAATGAGCGAAATTTTTCTTCTTCAGAAATAACAACTTCTTTACATATTTCAATAAATTGCTCTCTTGCCATACTTGCTGCTTTTATCTGCTTTTGTTTTTCAACTAAACGTTCGGTAGGTAAACCATTATCATCAAAACCGATTGGATAAAAAATATTTTTACCTAACATCCGTTTGAAACGAACTATAAAATCAGCCTGGGTATAACTATAAACATGTCCTATATGCAGTTGCCCTGAGACTGTTGGTGGTGGAGTATCTACTACAAAACTATTTTCCCTTGTTTCATTTTTATCCCAAAGATAAATTTTTTGTTCTTGCCAAAATTTTTGCCATTTTCTTTCGCTTTCACTAAAGCTATAATCTTTTGGAAATTCTGTCATAATAAGACTATTATAATTAAATTAAACCAAGATATATCATAATTAATAGTAATGCCAAATAAATTTTTCCTAAGTCTCAGTTTAATGAGGCTGCAAAATCCTACTGGCTATCTATTAGTATTTTTCTCAGCATGCTTTGGGGTACTTCTTACCAATATTACAATATATAATTTAGTAAAATTATTACTATTATTCTTTATCGGAAGTGTCGTTACCAGAGGAGCTGGTAGCGTTCTTAACGATATTTTTGACAAAGATTTTGATAAATATGTGTTACGAACAAAAAATAGACCTTTGGCTAATGGCTCATTGAAAGTAAGTGACGCGATGATTTTGTTAATTATATTATCAATTATTTCCTTAGCCATTTTATTATCATTAAATAAAACAGCCATTTACTTAGGGTTTTTCTCCTGCATCATGATCATTTTATATCCACTAATGAAGAGAATTACTTTTTTCCCACAAATATTTCTAGGGCTAACATTTAATGGAGTCTTGATTGGTAATAGTGCAGTAATTGATAAAATATCACTAGAAGCTGTTATTATGTATATTGCCTGCTGTTTTTGGACTATTGGTTATGACATTATTTATGGCTTTATGGACATAGAGTACGATAAAAAGATTAATCTCAAATCAATGCCATTATTTTTAGAAAAGAAAAACTATAAACTGCATCTATATGTTTATTATACCATTTTCATAATATTATTCATAATTGCTAAAATTATAGCATCTCATCACCTTAACTATATAGCTATCCTTTGTGCTTATATGATGCTGATTTGGCAGGTAATAACATTAGAAATTTCAGACTCACAAAACTGTCTTACTAGATTTAAAAATAACAATTATGTCGGTTTGATTTTGCTCTTAGGTTCGTTAGACTTAACTATCTGAGTGTTCACGGTTTTTTCTTATGATGAATAAAAAATCTGATCGCCAAGCGTCATTGCGAGACCACGTAGTGGTCGTGGCAATCTATTATTCTTGGATTGCTTCGTCTACCTTACGGTCTCCTCGCAATGACGGTTGTGAGGTTAAATTGCTTCTAGGCTTACGCCTTCTCGCTAATAAACATCTTGTACTTTAACTTTTTTTCCCTGAACGCTCACAATTAATCTTGCTGTCAAAAATACCGTTATTAGTGCTTATTTACCCAAAGATTTCTGAGACTGAGAATGGGCTTGTTGTTCAATATTTGCAGCTCTTGATGTAACTTGTTGCTTAATACCAAGGTCTACTACATGCTCATACTTCATACCGTTATTTAACAATGTGTGACCAAGATGATTTACTAATTCTACATCCTCTTTAGAAAATTTATTAACAATTGATTCTGTAATTTCATATAAGAACTTCCACGATAGCTCAACCTTTTCTTTTAGAGTTAGCTTTTTGGTATTATCTGCTTTATTAAATGGTGCATTAAGCTCTTGTGCATTATTAGTATCCTTGATAAACATACTAACAGACGCATTCTTGCTCTTCTTATAAACAAAGAATATAATAAATACTACAAGTAGACCTACTGCAACGATTATCAAATTAGTATTTTGCATAAGATCCTCCATCTAAAATTAAATTAAAGGGCAATTTTGTTGTTGTTTTTGTCCTCGAAACCCGTAAACCATATATGGTTAACGTCATTTTGAGTAAAACTGTAGGTCGACGAAGCAATCCATAAAAGCAATCAAAAATGGATTGCTTCGTCGTCTCACGCCTCTTCGCAATGACGCCGGTTATTTTTTTACAACTTGTTAAACTGCCGTGATGACCTATAAAACCGCTTCCTCTTCTAACTTTCGACAGTTGTGATAACAACTCCTATAAATTTCCACATTAAAGAGTAATGCATAGCAACCTAAGATTTGTTTTTCCTTTTTGTAGCAATTGCACACTCATTAGCAATTTTAGAAGCAGCATCATTCATATGGGAGTTAACATCTTGCGTACCTGCAATTATTCCGCCTAACCTGGATATTGCATGAAGGTGGTATTTATAAAAATAAAATGGCAATATCGCTTATAAGTGGTCATGGATATGTTAATTTTCACTTAAATTATGTCTAGATATGCAATTCTTCCTGATTTAAGATAGAATCCCCCCTTACCCCCATTTTTTATTGTACCGGGGACAGTACCATATTAGCTTATTCTATAGCTAATTTTTTCATAACACTATCCCATATATGTTGGTAAGGATAAGATGAAGACAACAAGAATTTAATGCTCCTAGTATTTCTAATAATTACTGCTCCAATTTTGAACAATTTTAAACGCACCGTTCCTACCAAGGCTTTAGCTAATTCAGTACCTTGTAAAAACTTATCATGTATATATTCTACTAATGTATAGGCAAGGCTTGACAAAATTAGTCTGAGTTGATTAGCCCACCATTTATGGCATGAAGTGCGATCGGCAAATAGCTCTAACTGTTGCTCTTTTATACGATTTTCCATATCTCCACGTGCACAGTAATTTTTATCATATAAATCTTCTGGCTTACCTGCTAAATTAGTTACTATATATCTTGGATTCTCACCAAGGCTAGTTACTTCTGCTTTACCAACTATCTTACGATGACGACTCCAGCTATCAGCTTTATATTTAAATTCACTAAAAAAGCGTTGCTTCTCTTTGCTAATTGTGAAGGCTTCGTTAGATTGTTGCATCAATGGCTCAAGCAGCTTGTTGAGTCTAGTATTTTGGGCTATTCCGACTATATATTTTACATTATTTTCATCACACCAATCCAGCATCTGATGACGACAAAATCCACCATCACCACGAAAAATAATCTCTACTTCAGGCCACGATTGACAAAAACGCTTGACTAATAGAGATAATATTGCCCAGCTATGCTTTGCTTGTTCTAGCTTTGAGCTGCGAAGATTGCTTACTAACAGCTTTTTTCCACAAAAAACATATAAAGGTAGAAAGCAATTATGACGATAATATCCATGATAAAACTTCCCCTCTTGATTGCCATAAATTTCATCATCAGTGGCATCAAAATCAAGTATTAATTGTTTCGGCACGGTTTTATGAGATTCGACAAACTTGTCAATCATCACCTTATGAGCTTTAAGAGCAAATCCACGATCTGCTTTATTTTCTAAACGGCATAAAGTAGAGCTACTAGCCATATCGTCCAGTGTGTCTATACTTGTTTGCAAAGCTGGACATTTTCTTAAATTATCGTGATCATTTAAATCTTCATAACCAAGAGCAATACCATAAATACGCTGTTTGAGCATTGTTAAAATAGTATGAGTAATTTTATCAGAATCTCGCTTATCAGGAAAAATCTTAGCCAGTTCATTAGTTAGACCAAGTCTTTTATCTGCTTCTCTTAGCAATAATACACCTCCATCGCTACTAATATTACCTCCTGTGAAATTTATTTCTATTTGACGATTTTTTACTTTCGATTGGTAAATTAATCCTGTACAATTTGTCATGGCAAAACCCTCTATGTAATCTTCTTTTAACACTGATATTATATAGTATTACAAGGGTTTTGTCTCTATTCTTTCATGCAATATTCAGGCTAATGCCCAACTCCTTTTATTAACATCTATATTACCTAATAATTGGTTTGTTTCATTATCCCTTATATTAATTTCTGCATCAAAATAAGATCTTCCAGCGAATCCGACTAATGTACGAGCAACAACATTACCTTCATTATATTTGGTAATTTTTCCCTCAATAACTATAGCAGTATCTGTAGAATCAGTATTCCGTTCAACTTTATCGAATAGCTTAGTAGATTTAATTGAGCTTGCTATAATATCAGCAAACTTCTTACCTTCTGATATGATATGCGGATCATCCGAGGACTTACTACTACCATCCTTAAAATCCTTAACAATTACGTAGTTATATCTACTAAAATCAGGTAATTTAGCTGATTCTTTAGTGCTGCGTAAACTTGACGTACTACCACAAGATGATAGCATTATTGTCATAATTAAAACCATAATATTTTTCATAATTACCTTAATCTCCATATACAGAATTTTTTGTGAAGCTAGATTGCCAAAAACCTTAATCAGCAACTATAAAACCTCTAACCTTGCTTAGCTTTAAACCTTTTAATTTTCTTGTTTATTACAAGAATTTTACCTTTTCTTTTTACAACCTGGCAATCTTTATCTCTTTTCTTTAGAGATTTTAACGAACTTACAACTTTCATATAAAATTTATCCTTTGATATTATTTAACAAAAACTTTAAAAGTGGTAAATCAACTTTCAAATTTCTGCTATCTTAAATTAAAAACAGCAATAGTACTACCTTCCTCAATTTTGTCAACAAAATTTTTCATAGAAGCTGTTTATGCTTATGGTAAGAATCTTGACAAGTAATGATATTATTTTGATAATGACTCCTTTTATAATTATAAAAGGTAAATTGTGATACACAGAATAATTTTTGCTATTATAACCTGAGTTTGACGTAAGCACCAAACAAAATGCTAAGCATTATGTAATAACATAAACAAACTGTTGGTGGTGAGCTATGGTAAAAATAAAACCTTCTTTCAAACTAGTGTGTTAGGAGAAAGAATATTTGAAAAGTAAGAAGGGAGGGATTATAAAGTTCTCGAATAATAACAACAAAATTGGAGAATATATTATGATCCCTCTTACGGAGATTTTCTGCTTAATTGATGATTTTTGCAAGCATTTTGATACGGAGCAAAATAAATATATATTACCAAATCCTAACCGTAAGCGTAAAGTAGTTTGCAGTATAGGACTCTCAGAGATTATTACTATTATAACCTCAGTTTGATGTAAGAGGAAGGTTGAGATTGTTTAATTTTCCAAAAGCTACAGAAATTTTATTAGGCTTAAAAACATAGGCAAGCAGTCCAGATAATACGTTAGTTTGAAAATTCATAACAGATCTATGCCTTGTATGGTCTATATGACAAAGGTTTTTTAGTTGATCGTTAATGGTTTCAATAATATACCTTTTATTTAAAAACCGCTTTTTAATAGGATCTATTATTCTTTCTTTCATATTACTTTTAATTTTTGTTATTAGTTCTAAACCTTGATTAGCAAGGGATTGAGTGAGTTTTTTCATAGCAATTATCTTTTATCTAAATTTTCAAAAAAATATTTATCTAAATAATAAAACAACGTTTTTGTTGAATAAGTTTATGGCAAACTTCAAGTAGCTTACGCATACAAGCAACTATCGCAACTTTCTTAGGTTTAAAATTATTAACAAGCCTATTGTATAAAGTTTTTAAATATTGAAAACCATTTTTGCCAGTTAATACCGCCATGTATAAAGCATCCCGTGGTATTTTTCTGCCTCCCCTAATAAATCTTCGTCCTTGCTTATTACCACTATCACGGGCGTACGGAGCTATCCCCACAATTGCTGACAATTCATTACTACTATAATTTTTATCCCCTAATTCAGGTACAAAACTAATTAGTTTTGTAGCCAAACATTTACCAATACCAGGTACAGTCTCTAATATTTTTACCTTCTCTTTTAACTCTTCTGACTCATCTATTGTTTTGTTTAACTTCTTATCAAGCTCAGCTATTTCATTTTGTAAGAATTTAATGTGTTTTTCTATACTATCTTTATCAATACCATCAATACTATGATGTAGTCTTTTCTTTTCATTGCTAAGCATTAATACTAAATCTTCTCGTCTTTGCTGATATCTCTTCAAATTCTCTGATTCAACTTGATATATATAATTCGCTGAAAGCTGCATCTTATCACTATAATATGCTAATTTAAATGCATCCTTCCTATCAGTTTTACACAAATTTACCGATTTACTAAAAGAATTAAAACTATATGTATTGACCTTATGTATTTGTTGCTTATTATTATACAGCTTTTGACAAATCTCAGCTTCGTATCCTCCAGTGGGTTCACATATTATTAGCTTAATCTCTTGCTCTTTTGCTAATTTAATCACCTCTTCATGACCAGCTGCATCATTGGCAAAACGATGATATTTAGGTTTATCGCTTGTATTATATACACATATATCAAGCCATTGTTTACTTACATCTAGACCTATTATTTTACTCATGATATAATCTCCTTCGTCTTATTGTGCAAGGCTGCTACTTCCAACACCTTCTGCAATTTGTTCAAAGCAAACTTTGTAAGAGGGTACTTATTCTATGCTCGATTATCTCAATCAAGTACCCCTCAAATCACCCTCTTACCATTACTTATATCATAATTTAAAGATATAAGTACCCTACAATTTTTGTAAAGATGGTATTAGGATAGAAAAAAGTTTTTGTTTGGGAGGTATTAATAATGTGGATATTAGCTGCGTTATGGCTGTTGTAGATTGATAAAAAGCATTTTTGATATGATCAAAGCCATAGGTAAATAATGAAAACAATTGTCTTTCAATGGTTTTGTACCGTTTTATTCGGATGGGATTTAAGGCATTTTGTATTATTCCATTTTTGACTATTAAAGCTGAAGCAATAGCAGTTATCACTAATAATTTTTCAAATCTATCCAATTTTACAATGTGACTTTTTTCAATATCAAAACCACCGCTTTTTAGGTGCAAAAATAGTCGTTCAACACTCCAACGAAATTTATATAAAGCAAAAATATCTTGCTCTATTTCAATTGAAGACACCAGAACCATCAGCTCGCTCTTATCATTTCTATATGCGGTAAAATTAACCTTTCTATTCCATAATATACCACTACAAGCCCTATACTCTAAGGCTTTAACATCACTAAATATTCTTTCAATGGTTAAAGTTCTTAAACCTTTTGTAAGACGAATTTTATGATCCATTTTTAATGGAATAACAAACTTTAGATGGTTATTTATCAGAAAGTCTAACCATTCTTTATTCATAAATTCTCTATCAGCAAGCAAATATTTTATTGTCCCAAAATTTGGTTAAAACCTCCGGCTTCAGCCGGAAAAGACTTCAGTCCTTGTTCTAAAATATTTCAATTTACTAATGTTATCATATATATTATTCTCTGAATAGAGAATAATATATATGACTGATTATAGTAAGTCTAGCCACACCGTATTTTACCACCGCTTCCATATCGTTTGGATTACTAAGTATCGATACAAAGTACTCACAGGTAACCTCAGGATTAGAATTAGAGAAATTATTGCTCAGGTAGCAGAATATCTTGGTATCAAAATCATCAATGGAATATTATCTGCCGATCATGTCCATATTATGGCTGAAATTCCACCTCATATATCCATTAGTCAGTTTGTTAAAGCAGCTAAAGGACGTTCATCATATAAAATTCAGCAAGAATTTCCTGAAATTAGAAAAACTTACTGGGGACGCCACTTTTGGGCTAGGGGCTTCTTTAGCTCAACCAGTGGTAATGTCACTGATGATATAATCAATAACTACATTAACAATCATTCAGATGCACATCAGCCTAATAATGTAATGAATATCTCTTTAGAGTAAATCCGTGACTTCTAGTCGCAACTTCAACCTACCAGCTTCAGCTGGTTAGTTATTGAGTCTTTCAACGCCAAAATTATTAATAAATTTCTGTAAAAATTCCTTCATAAATTCTGCAGAACACCCGCCACCATGCGACAAAGTCTTCCAGAATATTGGCACCGATATTTTACCAATTACCATTACTAAAAATAAAATATTAAT
This sequence comes from Rickettsia endosymbiont of Oedothorax gibbosus, assembly GCF_936269705.1. Classification (NCBI taxonomy): domain Bacteria; kingdom Pseudomonadati; phylum Pseudomonadota; class Alphaproteobacteria; order Rickettsiales; family Rickettsiaceae; genus Rickettsia; species Rickettsia endosymbiont of Oedothorax gibbosus. The sequence goes on along the minus strand of NZ_OW370493.1, from coordinate 75,785 downwards.
ATCGGATTTACCAAATTTCCAACTTGTCCTATCCATTGCTACGACATAATTTTTTGAAGCAAAAAAGCTTAATAGCAAATAGCCAACCTTCATATAATCAAAATTAAAATCTTTTAAAAAACGATAAATTCTATGAGTTTTTGACGTCGCTTTAGCATCACCTAAAATACCAAGTGCTAAACCTTTTTGATAAATTGAGCTGCCCGTCAGCAAACTAATTACCATACCAACCAAACATTTTAATCTTGATTTATTTCCGTCTATATATAAAATCAATTCTTGAAGTATTATATTATGCATTTTGTTATAAAAATACCTACCTTATACTACTTCACACCACTCTAAATCAACCATTCTTCTTCATCTTCTCAAAATTGTAGGGTACTATACTCTCAGTCACTTATTCAATTTATTATTTTAACCCTCCTGTAAAATCTGTGGGATACTTATATCTTTAAATTATGATATAAGTAATGGTAAGAGGGTGATTTGAGGGGTACTTGATTGAGATAATCGAGCATAGAATAAGTACCCTCTTACAAAGTTTGCTTTGAACAAATTGCAGAAGGTGTTGGAAGTAGCAGCCTTGCACAATAAGACGAAGGAGATTATATCATGAGTAAAATAATAGGTCTAGATGTAAGTAAACAATGGCTTGATATATGTGTATATAATACAAGCGATAAACCTAAATATCATCGTTTTGCCAATGATGCAGCTGGTCATGAAGAGGTGATTAAATTAGCAAAAGAGCAAGAGATTAAGCTAATAATATGTGAACCCACTGGAGGATACGAAGCTGAGATTTGTCAAAAGCTGTATAATAATAAGCAACAAATACATAAGGTCAATACATATAGTTTTAATTCTTTTAGTAAATCGGTAAATTTGTGTAAAACTGATAGGAAGGATGCATTTAAATTAGCATATTATGGTGATAAGATGCAGCTTTCAGCGAATTATATATATCAAGTTGAATCAGAGAATTTGAAGAGATATAAGCAAAGACGAGAAGATTTAGTATTAATGCTTAGCAATGAAAAGAAAAGACTACATCATAGTATTGATGGTATTGATAAAGATAGTATAGAAAAACACATTAAATTCTTACAAAATGAAATGGCTGAGCTTGATAAGAAGTTAAACAAAACAATAGATGAGTCAGAAGAGTTAAAAGAGAAGGTAAAAATATTAGAGACTGTACCTGGTATTGGTAAATGTTTGGCTACAAAACTAATTAGTTTTGTACCTGAATTAGGGGATAAAAATTATAGTAGTAATGAATTGTCAGCAATTGTGGGGATAGCTCCGTACGCCCGTGATAGTGGTAATAAGCAAGGACGAAGATTTATTAGGGGAGGCAGAAAAATACCACGGGATGCTTTATACATGGCGGTATTAACTGGCAAAAATGGTTTTCAATATTTAAAAACTTTATACAATAGGCTTGTTAATAATTTTAAACCTAAGAAAGTTGCGATAGTTGCTTGTATGCGTAAGCTACTTGAAGTTTGCCATAAACTTATTCAACAAAAACGTTGTTTTATTATTTAGATAAATATTTTTTTGAAAATTTAGATAAAAGATAATTGCTATGAGCAAAAAGAGGTAAGACTTCCACTGGGTGGTTCTTTGGTTGTAAGCTACATATTGTCATTAACAGTTGCGGAGAGATTATGAGTTTTTCTTTAACTCCAGGAAATGTTGATGATAGAGCAGTGGTGGAAAATTTAGTAGATAAATTATAAGGCTGGCTTTTTGGTGATCGTGGGTATATCAGTAAAAAACTCACTCAATCCCTTGCTAATCAAGGTTTAGAACTAATAACAAAAATTAAAAGTAATATGAAAGAAAGAATAATAGATCCTATTAAAAAGCGGTTTTTAAATAAAAGGTATATTATTGAAACCATTAACGATCAACTAAAAAACCTTTGTCATATAGACCATACAAGGCATAGATCTGTTATGAATTTTCAAACTAACGTATTATCTGGACTGCTTGCCTATGTTTTTAAGCCTAATAAAATTTCTGTAGCTTTTGGAAAATTAAACAATCTCAACCTTCCTCTTACATCAAACTGAGGTTATTATAATAAATTATATTATTTGTTTATCTTCCTATGCTGAACAAGTTCTTCATACAGTATGGGGTGATTTTATAGTTAATGATCCGATAATAGAGGAATTAATACAAAGCAAAGCTATGCAAAGAATAAAAGAAATTGATCAATCTGGTCCACCCCCTTATTTGGAATTAATGCCATTTTTTAGTCGCTATGATCACAGTATAGGAGTATTTGTTTTATTACAAAAAGCAGGAGTGCCAAAAATTGAACAAATAGCCGGCTTGTTACATGATGTTTCTCATACTGTTTTTTCTCATTTAGGAGATAATTTATTTTATCAACCAAACAGCAGACGTTCTTATCAGGATACTATCCATTTATGGTTTCTAAAGAAAATGGATATTGAAAAAATTATCAGTAAATATAACATTTCTATTAGTGAACTAGACCCTGATAATCCCAAATACGTAGAATTAGAATCCCCCTTGCCTTCACTTTGTGCAGATCGAATACAATATAATATTCACACAGGAGTTATTCTTAAAAAAATTTCAGAAATTGAAGCAAAGGAAATGGTCGAAAATTTACAATTTAAACATAATACATGGTTCTTTACAGATCCTGTGCTTGCTAAACAATTTGCTATGCTTTCTTTAGATTTTACTTGGGAATTTTGGGGTGGCGAATGGAATGCTGTAGTATATGACTGCTTCGTTAAGATATTAAAACGTGCTGTAGATATAAATCTTATCACTAAAGATGAATTACATTTTGGTATAGATAAGCAAGTTTTAACAAAGCTTCAAATGAGTAAAGATGTTAAGTTACGAAAATTATTTAAGGAATATTCTCATAAAGTTAGAACATTTTCAATAGTGGAATTTGGCAAAGGGCAAATAAACATTAAACCAAAATTTAGAGGTATAGACCCTACAGTATATTATGATGGAAGATATCAACTATTATCAAAGATAGATAAAATTTTTAATCATAAGTTTAATCTGGTTAAAGAGTGGTGCCAAAAAGGTTATGGAATTAGTTATAGTAATAAAGCTCCTAATAAGATAGTCCTACCTTATATAGTCAATTGATGAGAAGTTGGTGATGTCGTCACTCAATGCTTACCCATTACTTATATAGTCAATTAGAATTTGGGGCTAGGAACGACGAGCGACGACGTCCCCAACTTCTCATCAATTAACTATACTTACCCCCTACCGCCGCTGGGTCCTCTTGGTTTAAGGTTTGTTTTAAAATTTATCACAGGGGTTTCTATTGGTTTTTTATGGGTAGAATCTTCCTTAATTGTAACTTTCCTTAACCCTTGTCCCGCTTTCATGATGTCATCCTTATCAACAGCAAATTGAATAGGCTTTGCTTGTCCCTTTGGTTCTACGGTTGGGGATTTTACTACTGGTTTAGGCGACTGAATACCAGGAAGTCCAGGTATAGGTGGGGGAGGGGGAGGAGGTGGTGGTATTGGAACTCCAACATCATTAAACTCAACTTTAGGAGGAGCAGGTTTTGCACTTGCTGCTTGCTTTTCTGCTTCGGCTTTTAGTGCCGCTGCTATTCTTGGAGCATCTATTACATCTTGTTTAGCCTGGCGTACTGCTTCTTCTTTTCTAGCCTCTTCAAATCTAGCTTGGTCTGCAAGCCATGCTTTAGGTAGTTCTTTGCCACCTTGAACTTCACCAGCTCCTCTCCGTGCTGCAAGCCTTTTTCCCAATTCACCCATCAAACTATTGCTTGTTGAACCTACAGCTATTTCCTCTAATGGTCGATCTGCTGCACTCTTTAACTTAATCCCTTCTCTTATGGCTGCCAAATGATTTGCCATATCGACATTTGCTACCGGTGTCACTTTTGTATTAAGATTAGGCGGTGGTGGTGGCGGTGGCGGTGGCGGTGGGGGCGGTGGAACAGCTAGAACATTATTAACTGTTACCTGCACTGGTGGTGGCATAACTGTTGGAGTACTAGTTGTTACCTGTGTTGGCGGCATAGCTGGAGTATTACTCACTACAGCTTGTGCTGGCACAACATCTTGTATAGAGTGAGTTACTTCTGGTACTGCTAACGGGGCTGTTTTAGCTCGAGGTTTAGGAATTGGTCTCACAGAAGATTGTTCCGGGACTTCTTGTGCTGCAATAGTTGTGGCTATTTGCTTTTCTACAACTTGCTCCTTGGCAACTTGTTCTTGTATAACCTCAGCTCCTTTAACAAACTCTTCTGTTGCTTGCTGTAATTTTTCTTGGTGTTTTTTACTAAATGGAGATTTTAAAAAGTTAATGAGAGGAGTAAGCCATGAGTCAAACCATGCCTTTATCTGAGCTCCAATTGATGAACGACTTTTAATACTCTCAGCTTTTTCCTCTAACCCCTTTATATCGTTATCTGTTATATTTTGCAGTGAGTTCCTTTTTTCCAAAATATTCACCACCTCAACTAGAACTCCAGCTATATGCTCTAAATCTTGTTTCGCAGGAGAAAGAGCTGATAAATCATTATTTACTGCAATTACAGCTTCAGCCACCTTATCCACAGCTTCATTGGCAACAGCTAAGCCTTCGTTATTATCTTCATTACCACTTTTCATACAATGCTCATAAATTAATTTATACTCTTATACCCAATTATACAATATAACCTTATTAATCCAACTAAGTCAAGTATTCGGCTAAAAAAAGTTACTTTACCAAAAATTTTATTTATTCTCTTAATTTACCTTGGAATTTCTCGTAAGCAGTTGCAATAACTTCCTGATTTAATAAATTTAAGTCTGCTTCATTTAACGTCCGATCATCTGCTTGAAATTGCACTTTAATTGCCACCGATTTTTTACCGGAAGGTAGTTTGTCTCCTGAATAAACATCAAATAGATCAACTGATTTTATCATTTTTTTATTAGAATTTTTGATATAAGCAATTATCTTGCCAACCGGTTGCTCTAGATCAACTACAAAAGCATAGTCTCTAAAGGTTGGTTGGAAGTCGGAAACAATAAACTCGTCTCTTTTAGCAAATTTTGCTTTAGCAAATGGTATATTGGCAATATTTATCTCAAAGGCAAATATCTGGCAGTCAATATCAAAATATTTTAATATAGAGGGATGAATTTGTCCAAAATATGCTATGACATTCTTACCAAGTTTTATAATGTTTGAGTTTGTCGGATGGTAATAAGGTAAATCAACAGGAGCAAATTGGCACTTATCAATAGGTAAACCTGCATAATTTAAAACATTTTCTAAGTAAGATTTAATGTCAAAAACATCTACGGGGCGAGCTGTAGAATGGCAATCTTTTTCGTTATATAGTCCACATCTTACCGCCGAAGCAAAAATCAATTCGCCATCGGATGTGCAAGAGTTAAAGATTGGCCCCAATTCCATCAAAGCAATATCTTTAATGGATCTTGTTAGATTCTTTTGCACTAATTTAAGTAATTTGGCAATGATGCTAGGTCGCATATAATTATTATCAACATTAATAGGATTTAGCAAAAATAGCTCCTCTTTTATTGGAGCAAATAATTTTGCTATTTCACTATCCATGAATGAGTTTGTTACTACCTCATCATACCCGCAACTAGCTAAAATTCTTTTAATATCAGAAACTCTTCGTTGTTCTTTAGGGACAATCCTTGCTAGTTGCATCTCTGGTAATTTAACCGGCTGTAACTTGTCATAACCGTAAATACGAACAATCTCTTCAACAATATCTTCTTTAATTGTGATGTCATGCCGCCAGGAGGGTATGGTAAGTTTGAGACTATCACCTACATAGTCAATTGATGAAAAGTTGGGGACGTTGTCACTCGTCGCTCGCCTATTACTTATAGGCGTCGCTCCATCGTTCCTAGCCCCAAATTCTCCTGAATTGACTATATCTACAATAAAACCAAGCTTCTTTAGAATATCACAAATCTCGGTTTTGCTTAGGTTTAGACCGGTTATTTTAGCTAGGCAATTGATAGGGAAGTTTAGGGATTTTTGCTCAAGGTTGAGTTCCCCATTATACACTATATCAGAAATTTCACCTCCACAAATAGCTAAAATCATTTTACTTGCAATATTTAAGGCTTTTAAGGTAAATTTTTGATCAATATTACGTTCAAAACGATAACGCGAATCAGTATCAATCTGCAGACGCCTACCAGTTTTAGTAATATATTTAGCAGAAAAACATGCCGCTTCTAGCAGAATATTTTGCGTTTCAAGCCCACAACTACTACTATCTCCTCCTATAATACCAGCAAGAGCAAGTACTTGTCCATCATCTTGAACTACCAAATCTCCTGCATCTAAATCATATTCTTTGCCATTTAAAGCTGCAAATTTAGTTTTTTCCTTAAGAGTTGCAACTTGGATATTATCTGATAATTTACTTCTATCATAGGCATGCATTGGTTGCCCGAAGCTATATGATATGTAGTTAGTAACGTCTACTATAGCCGAAACTGGTTTTACGCCAATATTTTGCAATAATTGTTTTAACCAATCAGGGCTTAGCTTATTTTGTAAATTTCTTATTTCTCGAAATCCGAATAAAGGACACGCCTCTTTATTTTCTACTTGTAAACTCAAGCTAGATTTAAATTCTCCGGCAATTTCCGCTATCTCTAGTTCTTTAAATGTACCAATACCACTAGCAGCAAGATCTCTAGCTATACCATAGACGCCAAGAGCATCGCCACGATTGGGGGTAACATTAATATCAAAGACAGGATCATTATACCCATAATATTGTATAAGTGACTCGCCTACTTTAGCCTCTTGCGGCAGTTCTATGATACCTTCTGAATTAGTACCAAGTAATAATTCCTCTTCCGAACATAGCATACCACAACTTTTTTCTCCACGAATTACCGATTCTTTAATTTTAAATTTACCATTTGGAATTTCACAACCAATTTTTGCCAATACTACTTTAATATTCTCCCTAGCATTACTTGCTCCGCAAACTATCTGTAAAATTCCTTCATTAGTTTGGACTTGACATATCTTAAGTTTATCCGCCGAAGGATGGGGTTTAGTAGTTAGTATGTGAGCTACTTCAAAATCTTTTAGCTCCTCCCTTCTATCTACGATTTCTTCTACTTCTAGACCGAGCATAGTCAAGCACTCGGCAATATCTGTAACAGAAACATCTGTATCTAAGAATTTTTTTAACCATGATAGAGTAAATTTCATCTTGTTAACCCCCCAGCTAGAGTTGGTATATCAAAAGCAGAGAAATTATAGTGTTTTAACCATCTTATATCTCCTTCAAAAAATTGTCTAAGATCTTTGATCCCGTATTTTAACATAGCAAAACGTTCAACACCTAGCCCAAAAGCAAACCCTTGATAATGATCACTATCTATATTAACATTTTTCAGAACGTTTGGATGAACCATACCGCAACCAAGTACCTCAAGCCATTTATTGCTATCTGGCATCTTAATATCCACTTCGGCAGATGGTTCAGTAAATGGGAAAAAACTTGGTCTAAAACGTATTTCAATATTTGTTTGTTCAAAAAAGTCTTTGATAAATTCCGTGATAAGGTATTTTAAATGCCCCATATTAATATTTTCATCGAGTACTAGACCTTCAATCTGGTGGAACATTGGTGTATGCGTCATATCGGAATCTGATCTATAAGTTCTACCAGGAGCAATAAACCTAAAAGGCGGTTTATTATTTTGCATGGTTCTAATTTGTATTGTTGAAGTGTGGGTACGTAGTAACAGAGGATCGGCTCCTTCTTTTGCTTTTAGGTAGAAAGTGTCATGCATCTGCCTGGCAGGGTGGTCTTCATAAAAATTGAGGGCAGTAAAATTATACCAGTCATTTTCGATATTTGGACCATCCTTAATGGTTAGCCCAAATTTTGCAAATATTTGAATTAATTCTTCGGTAGCTTGGGTAATGGGGTGAATACTCCCCTTCTTGTGCTGTCTAGCTGGAATGGTTAAATCTGTCTTTTCTTCAGCAAATTGCTTATTTAATTCAAATTCTTCCAAAATAGTTTGTTTTGATTGTAGCAAATTACTAATCTGTTCTTTAAGCAGATTAACTATCTCACCTAACTTTTTGCGATCATTTGGTTCAAGATCGCCCAGTTTTTTCATTTCTTGAGTGAGTAAGCTTTTTTTGCCAAGAAACTCTACCCTAATTTGTTGTAATCCTGATAAAGTTTGAGTTGCCTCTATACTGCTTTGAGCAGATTCTAATATTTGGTTTAGATTATCCATAATAAGTTAATTTAAGTAATAATATCAAGTATTAAATTAAAGGAGATTAGACTAAGTTTCATCAGATGTCTAGACTAAATAAATTATTATTGTTGAACGGGTTATAGTCAATAATCAAGTTTTTTGCAGATTTGAATAAAATATAGGACAATGGTTGTCATCCCTGCGAAAGTAGGTATCTAAAAATGCCCTGAGGTATTATAGATTCCGCACCGAAGCTGGAATGACAAAGAAGTGTAGTTGTCACCCCTGCTTACCTTAGCCTGGATATTGCATGAAGGTGGTATTTATAAAAATAAAATGGCAATATCGCTTATAAGTGGTAATGGATATGTTAATTTTCACTTAAATTATGTCTAGATATGCAATTCTTCCTGATTTAAGATAGAATCCCCCCTTACCCCCATTTTTTATTGTACCGGGGACAGTACCATATTAGCTTATTCTATAGCTAATTTTTTCATAACACTATCCCATATATGTTGGTAAGGATAAGATGAAGACAACAAGAATTTAATGCTCCTAGTATTTCTAATAATTAACCTGAGTTTGACGTAAGCACCAAACAAAATGCTAAGCATTATGTAATAACATAAACAAACTGTTGGTGGTGAGCTATGGTAAAAATAAAACCTTCTTTCAAACTAGTGTGTTAGGAGAAAGAATATTTGAAAAGTAAGAAGGGAGGGATTATAAAGTTCTCGAATAATAACAACAAAATTGGAGAATATATTATGATCCCTCTTACGGAGATTTTCTGCTTAATTGATGATTTTTGCAAGCATTTTGATACGGAGCAAAATAAATATATATTACCAAATCCTAACCGTAAGCGTAAAGTAGTTTGCAGTATAGGACTCTCAGAGATTATTACTATTATAGTAATGTTTCACTTGAGTCACTACCGTACCTTTAAAGATTTTTATTTATGCTGCCTATGTCAAAGTTATAGAAAGGAATTTCCAAAACTTGTGAGCTATAGTCGTTTTGTTCAGTTAATGCCAATGAGCTTCATGCCCATGGTATTACTGCTAAAAAGCCTATCAGGAAAACAAACTGGTCAATATTATATCGACTCTACTAAACTTCCTGCTTGCCATAATTTAAGAATTAATAGACATAAAGTATTCAAAGACATAGCAAAAAGAGGTAAGACTTCCACTGGGTGGTTCTTTGGTTGTAAGCTACATATTGTCATTAACAGTTGCGGAGAGATTATAATGGTTCCAATATTTTGGACAGAAAAATAAGAAAAATGAGATAGAATTCTTTAGCAAACAAGGAGAGCTAGAGATGAAAAAACAAGTAAGGCAATATAGTGCTGAGGAGAAAGCCAAAATTGTCATAGAAGCAATTAATACCAATTGCAATAATTAACACGGTGTGTTTATCCAGTCTCTATACATAATTGATTTTACTAAATCTACATTATGAGCAAATTGATTCCAAGCGTAACAAGCCATAGTGACGATATCTTCATATACACCATAACATTGGTTAGACAAGAAATGATTTTTGATCCATTCCCAAACTTGTTCCATTGCATTAAGTTCCGGTGCATAGGGCGGAAGCGGTATCAAAGTGATATTGCTTGGCACAGTTAGTTTTTTGGCTGTGTGCCAACCTGCATTATCCGTTAGTAAAGCTATATGTCGGTTGCCTTGAATACTGCGAGAAAGCTCTTCTAAGAATTTATTCATTGCCTGTGTGTTTGCATATGGTAAAATTAATGCAAAAGCTTCTCCTGTATCATGGCAAGCAGCTCCATAAATATATGTTGAAATGAATTGCTGTTGCCGAACTTTACGGGGTCTAGTGCCACGCTTAGCCCATATACGAGTTAAGCTACCTTGTTGCCCAACTCGAGTTTCATCCTGAGACCATATATCAACTTTACATCTATCGATATTTTTTGGTAATAATTTTGTTAACATGTCTGGGAAGTTTTTTTATATGTATTTTGAGTCTCTTGATTTGACTTTGGATGCATTGAACGAGAAGTAATCCAGCTAAAACCAAGGCGGTGCATAGTATTGTAGACTGTTTTTAAAGCGCATTTAGCACCATATTCCTCAAGTAACATGATATGTAGCTCCTTTCCAGTTATATACCCACCAGTTTTACTTTCACTGAGCGTATTGATTTTATCAAAAAGAGCAGACTCTTGTATAGTGTTAATCTTCCTAGGGGCGCCGCTTCTTTGTGATTCAAATAATCCTTCAAAACCATGATTCCTAAATCTTCTGAGCCATGATTGCACAGTTTTCCAGTGTGACTTCACTATTTCAGATATGGCTTTTAAAGATTTGCCTAATTGAAGGTGATACATCGCCAATAAACGTATACGATTTCGACCATGCGGCTCATGTTTCATCATTTTTATAAAATCATGACCATGAAAACCTTGTGGTAATATTAACCTAGCCATTTGAGTACCTTTATCAGTTAAAAACCCATTTTACACCACTGCGTTAATTATTGCAATTGGTATGACTGCTTCCTTTGTGGCTCTATTTTTTTATTTTCTTTGTTGACAAATTCACTCGTCCATATATGACAATTTTACGTTTAAAGATGGATATATTCAAATTTCCTTCGAACAACCTCCTAGATTTTCAGGTAATTTTTAATTTATGTACTGAGATAGTTGAAATCTTTAAAAAAATTGATATATTAACTATTCAACATTACTTTATTTGGTAAAGTATGGGGCTGTTTTAATTGTCAAGATAAAGATTTGTTAGATAGAAATAAGTCATCTAAATTTTTTTGACAGAGCCTAAGTTTAATAAAGAAGTTGTATATATTATTTATTGCATATATAATTTGAGTTTAATAAATATTGCAAATAATATAATTTTTACTAACTATATAGTAAAATAATATGATATAATAATGGTAATATGAAAAATAATAGTGCATTAGCAACTCAAGTAGCAAACCCTCTAAATAGTGCTCTTGAAAAGTGCAAAATTGCTTTTTGGATAATTTTTGGTTTCGCGTTTGTTATTAACTTATTAATGTTGATAACCCCTCTTTATTCATTACAAGTTCTTGATCGAGTTATAGGAAGTGGTAACACATGGACATTAATGTGGTTGTCCATTATTATTGGTACAATCTATTTTATTTATGGGTTATTACAAATTGCTAGATCATTCACTTTAATTAAAGTTGGTGAATGGTTGGACAAAACAGTTGCTTCTGTAATTTTTGGTCACTCTATTTCAGCTGCTGCAACCCGTACTAATACTGGTGCTAGCCAATTACTTCGTGATTTTCAAACAATAAAAACTTTTGTAACTAGTACTGGTATTAATACTTTATTTGATGCCCCTTGGAGTGTTGTCTATATAGTAGTAATTTTCTTAATTCACCCATATATTGGGATTTTAACATTAGTTGGTGCTATTATTATCGTATCTACGGCTTTCTTTAATGCTGCCGCAACTAATAGAACTCTTGGTGAGGCTACTGAATTCTCGATAAAGGGTATGACCCAAGCTGATATTGCTAATAGGAATTCAGAAGTTGTAGAAGCTATGGGGATGATGAAAAATGTCACGGCAAATTGGCATCAATTTAATATTGCTGCTTTGGAGAAACAATCCATTGCTAGTTATCGTAATGGTGCTATCTCTAATTTTTCCAGATTTATTCGTAATATTATGCAAATGCTTGTAACTGGTATTGGTGCTTATGTGGTTGTTAGTACTTCAGGAAGAGATATGACTACTGGTGGTATGATTATGAGTTCTATTATAGTTGGCAGGGCTCTAGCTCCTTTCGATAATGCTATTGAGTTATGGAAAAGTATGAGTAGTGCCATAAAATCTTATAAAAATATCAATCAGTTATTTGCTTCGTATAAATCAAGAGAAGAAGCAATGCCAATTCCGAATGTCGAAGGACATTTAACTGTAGAAAATATTTATTATTCATTTCCAGTCCCTCCATATATGCCACAACCTCCAGTACCAAGATATATTTTAAAAGATGTATCTTTTGCCGTTCAGCCTGGAGAAATATTAGCAGTTATCGGACCTTCTGCTGCAGGTAAGTCAACTTTAGCTAAAGTTCTAGTTGGGGTATGGAAAGCTGCATCAGGAACTGTTAGACTTGATAGCGGGGAAATTTATCGCTGGAATAGAGAAGATTTTGGTAAGCATGTAGGATATTTGCCACAAGGGATAGAATTATTTAGTGGTAGCATAAAACAGAATATAGCTAGGATGGCTGAAAATGCTGATCCAGAAAAAGTAATTGAGGCAGCTAAAATTGCTGGAGCTCATGAAATGGTCTTAAGATTACCAGATGGTTATGATTCGGATATTGGAACAGCTGGCTCTAATCTCTCTGGGGGACAAAAACAACGTGTTGGTCTTGCTAGAGCATTTTATGGTAATCCTAAATTAATTATTTTAGATGAACCCAATGCTAATCTTGATGAGGCGGGTGAAATAGCCTTATCAAATTCTTTAAAGCAAGCAAAAGCTAGGGGTATTGCTGTAGTTGTTATCTCTCATAGACCTTCTGTATTATCAGTGGTAGATAAGATATTGGTATTACAAGATGGAGCCGTAGCTCTTTATGGTACTCAAGAAGAGCTGCAAAATCGAGTTAAACTGTTACAAAACGGTGCAATTCACATTAACGAATAAAGTTTTAAGTATTATGGAAGAAAAGCCAACTAATAAGCCGACATTTACAGCAGAGCAACTTAAACAGCTCTTATCGCTACAAAATGATTTGATACACTCGAAAAAAACAAAGGGGGGTGTTCTATCACAAAAGATAGTAGTAGGTATTTCTAAGACAATTCAGAATACATTATATTATCTTGATCGTTTTGTTAATTTTGTTACCAAAAATAATGATGTTGATCGCAATGATGTAGTACAAACTGCTAGAGCTCCAATTCTTTTTGGAGTAGCTATAATAATCTGCTTTGTATTAGTTGGAGGAATATGGGGAAGTTTTGCTCCTCTTGATAGTGCGGCTGGGGCATCGGGCGTTGTGGTAACATATAGTAATAAGCAAATAATTAACCACCAGGAGGGGGGAATTATAGCTAATATTTTTGTTAAACAAGGCGATAAAGTTAAGGCGGGTGATAAATTAATAAAGTTGGAAGATACAAAAATTAAATCGCAGTACGAAATTACTTTAAGCCAATATAGGCACGCTTTAGCAGCAGAAAGTCGCTTAATGGCTGAGAGAGATAATCAAGACAAAATTGAGTTTCCAGAATTATTAACAGAAGCCATAAATTTACCTGAAGTAGCAAGGGTTATACATACTCAAGAAAGCTTATTTTACTCCAAAAAAGAAATGTATAAAAGTGAGAAAAATGCTTTGTATCAAAGGATCGAGCAATTAAATAAAAAAATTGAAGGTATGCAAGCTAGAAAGACTGCCAATGTCAAAAGTCTAGAAGTTATTAGGGATCGTTTAAAAGCAATACATACATTACATGATAAAGGTTTTTCTAATAAAGCTGCTTTATTGGAAGTTGAAGCTAAGGAAGCCAACTTTAAAAGTGAAATAGCTATGACAGAAAGTGACATTGCAGCTACTAAACATACTATTATAGAGTGTGAGATTAGTATTATTAACCTACAGAATAAATATACAAAGGATACTCTGACTGAATTAAAAGATGCTCAAGGGCAAGTATCTCATCTAAAAGAGCAGTTTACTGCTTATAAGGACTCATTGAGTCGTACAGTTATTACGTCTCCTGTTGATGGTATTGTCAATGTATTGCACTTTCATACAATAGGCGGAGTAATTCCTAACAACACTACTCCGATTGTAGAAATTTCTCCAACTAATGATACTTTGATAATAGAGGCAAAAGTTCCACAAAAAAACATAGATTCAGTACATGAAGGTTTGTTAGCAAAGATTCGCTTTAGTGCTTTTAAATCTAGAACAACACCACTATTTACTGGTAAAGTAGTTAGAATATCTCCTGATACTGTCCAAGACAGAACTCAAGCACAACAAACTCCAGAAACTTTTTACGTTGCTATAATTGAGATTGATATGGAGGAATTTAATAAGATTGCAAAAGCTAGAAAGTTAGAACTCCATCCTGGCATGCAGGTGGAAGTTCAAATTGTCACTGGTACAAGAACTCTCCTAAGATATCTACTTGATCCTATTACTGACACTATGTTCAGAGCATTTAAAGAGAAATGATAACCTATATGTAAATGATCTTGAGTCTGAGTACTGGTCTTGCTAATTTACTATGGCTGGAATTTTTTTAAAAAAATATTCTAAAAACACTTAGTGCTTCTAATTTTTTACTATATTATTTAGATTTATTCGGAAATTTAACCATAATTATGTGTAATTATATATGACCATTATGTCTGATAATTGGATAAGAAAAATGTGTGTAAACCATGATATGATTACACCTTTTACTGATACGCAAGTTAAATTAAATAACTCAGAGAGAATCATTTCTTATGGTTTATCGTCCTATGGTTATGATGCAAGAGTCTCAAAGGAATTCAAAATATTTACTAATATCAATTCGGCAATAGTTGATCCCAAAAATTTCACTGAATGCAGCTTGGTAGATAGAGAGGTTGATGTTTGTATTATTCCACCAAACAGTTTTGCCTTAGCAAGAACAATTGAATATTTTAAGATTCCAAGAGATGTATTAGTTATTTGTGTTGGTAAATCAACCTATGCAAGATGCGGTATAATTGTTAACGTAACACCATTAGAACCTGAATGGGAAGGACATGTAACATTAGAATTTTCTAATACTACTCCATTGCCGGCAAAAATTTATGCTAATGAGGGAGCGTGTCAATTTTTATTTTTAAAAGGCGATCAAATTTGTAATAGATCTTATGCTGATCGTCATGGGAAATATATGAAACAGCAAGGTGTTACCTTGCCGATAACTTAAAAATTTTAATATAAAAGGACTATTTGTTATGAAAGACTCTAATCAACAAGAGATGCCACATATCGCTATTAATGCTCAATATATAAAGGATTTATCTTTTGAAAATCCAGATGCTCCAAAATCTTTAGTATCTTTGGAACGTAATCCACAAATTGATTTATTCCTAGACCTTAATATTTCTAATTTACCTGAAGAAAATTTTTATGAGGTAGAATTAAGTATAGAAGCTAAAGCAATGAGCGAAAAGCATAAGCTATTTATAGTAGACCTAAAATATGCGGGGGTTTTTAACCTGATTAATATAGCGGAAGATCAACACCAGATGATATTAGCAATCCACTGTCCAGCAATGATTTTCCCATTTGCCAGAAAAATTATTTCGGATGTAACGCAGGATGGAGGGTTCCGGCCATTGATGATTGATCCGATTGATTTTGGTGCTTTATATCACAAGAAAATGCGAGAAAGTGAAAATTAACTATAGCTATGTCAATACTATAAGTTTCCCTGTATTGCTTTAGGTCAGCAAAAGCGGCTCCCCGCTAATAAGATTGTTGGAGAGCCGCTAGCTACAACGATATTGTCCTTTAAATGTGGAAACGCTTTTTTATCTATTTAGCAATCTCTGTGATACCACATGTTGCATCAGTTGACCCAGCTACCATATTTATAATGTCAGGAGCTTTAAACAATATTATAACCCCAGTCACAATAACCAGTGCAACTTCCCATTTTAATTGTCCTCTGAGAGTTTGAATTCCTAGTACAACTATACCAATAACTGCTATACCACGAGCCGTATTTCCACGAAATACTTTAATCATATTACACAACACTGTACCTACCGGATCGGCAGTAGAATTCGCAAAAGCATCTGATGCTGCAATAATCAGAGCAACGCTGCAAAGAACAAACAGCAAACGCCAGACGAAGTTCCTATCAAATTGTTCCAAATATGGTCTATAAATATTCATATTTTACCTCGTCAATGAATTATTTAAACATGCAGCTGATTCTATACTGTAGCCTTTTAAAATTCAAGGATTTAATATAAAGCAGAATATCTAATTAAAGAATTACTGAGGAATAAGGGCTTATGTGCTGTTTTAGCCATACATGGAGAGTAGTTTGTATAATTCTAAACGAGACTTATAGCCCATAGCAATTATCTTTTATCTAAATTTTCAAAAAAATATTTATCTAAATAATAAAACAACGTTTTTGTTGAATAAGTTTATGGCAAACTTCAAGTAGCTTACGCATACAAGCAACTATCGCAACTTTCTTAGGTTTAATACCAATTGCAATAATTAACACGGTGTGTTTATCCAGTCTCTATACATAATTGATTTTACTAAATCTACATTATGAGCAAATTGATTCCAAGCGTAACAAGCCATAGTGACGATATCTTCATATACACCATAACATTGGTTAGACAAGAAATGATTTTTGATCCATTCCCAAACTTGTTCCATTGCATTAAGTTCCGGTGCATAGGGCGGAAGCGGTATCAAAGTGATATTGCTTGGCACAGTTAGTTTTTTGGCTGTGTGCCAACCTGCATTATCCGTTAGTAAAGCTATATGTCGGTTGCCTTGAATACTGCGAGAAAGCTCTTCTAAGAATTTATTCATTGCCTGTGTGTTTGCATATGGTAAAATTAATGCAAAAGCTTCTCCTGTATCATGGCAAGCAGCTCCATAAATATATGTTGAAATGAATTGCTGTTGCCGAACTTTACGGGGTCTAGTGCCACGCTTAGCCCATATACGAGTTAAGCTACCTTGTTGCCCAACTCGAGTTTCATCCTGAGACCATATATCAACTTTACATCTATCGATATTTTTTGGTAATAATTTTGTTAACATGTCTGGGAAGTTTTTTTATATGTATTTTGAGTCTCTTGATTTGACTTTGGATGCATTGAACGAGAAGTAATCCAGCTAAAACCAAGGCGGTGCATAGTATTGTAGACTGTTTTTAAAGCGCATTTAGCACCATATTCCTCAAGTAACATGATATGTAGCTCCTTTCCAGTTATATACCCACCAGTTTTACTTTCACTGAGCGTATTGATTTTATCAAAAAGAGCAGACTCTTGTATAGTGTTAATCTTCCTAGGGGCGCCGCTTCTTTGTGATTCAAATAATCCTTCAAAACCATGATTCCTAAATCTTCTGAGCCATGATTGCACAGTTTTCCAGTGTGACTTCACTATTTCAGATATGGCTTTTAAAGATTTGCCTAATTGAAGGTGATACATCGCCAATAAACGTATACGATTTCGACCATGCGGCTCATGTTTCATCATTTTTATAAAATCATGACCATGAAAACCTTGTGGTAATATTAACCTAGCCATTTGAGTACCTTTATCAGTTAAAAACCCATTTTACACCACTGCGTTAATTATTGCACTTGGTATTAGATGGTTATTTATCAGAAAGTCTAACCATTCTTTATTCATAAATTCTCTATCAGCAAGCAAATATTTTATTCTTTCAACGCCAAAATTATTAATAAATTTCTGTAAAAATTCCTTCATAAATTCTGCAGAACACCCGCCACCATGCGACAAAGTCTTCCAGAATATTGGCACCGATATTTTACCAATTACCATTACTAAAAATAAAATATTAATATCGGATTTACCAAATTTCCAACTTGTCCTATCCATTGCTACGACATAATTTTTTGAAGCAAAAAAGCTTAATAGCAAATAGCCAACCTTCATATAATCAAAATTAAAATCTTTTAAAAAACACGTCAATTCGGGATAAGGATATTGTGAACATGTAGATTAAAATCAAATTTTGTTGAAGGTTTATTTTTCTTTAATGAGTAAGCAACAAGAGTAGATAATATATGGACAAAGGCATTTATTGGTGATCTATGTCTAGTATGTTCAAGGTTCATTTTATTTTTTAGATAATCAAAAACTGTTTCAATTAAGTTACGCTTTCGAAGTAAGATTTTTTCTTTCAAATCCATTAATTTATTTTCCATATTCTTCTTAATTCCATGAATCATTTTTAAGCCTCTTTCATATAAATTTAAGAACAAATTTTGCTTAATATAACCTTTATCAGCTGCTATAATTCCAGTTAATCTTTTTGTTAACTCCGGTACTGGAACCCTATCATCTACATTGCCTTTGGTCACTTTTAATGCCATAAACTCCCCTTTATTATTGATTATTACATGTAATTTAAAACCATAAAAATACCCCATAGAGGATTTACTATGTTTGGCTAATCCTTTAAAAACTTTATTGCTATAACGCCTTTTATTGTGACAAGCTTTAATCGTTGTAGAGTCAATAAAATAAATACCTGTTTCCTCACCAAACAACAAATGAATCAACATATTTAGCGGTATGAATAATCGTGCCATTAATTCAACAAATCTATTATAACTCAAGGCTTTGGGAAAATCATCCTTATGCATGCACTCTATATAACTTTTATAGAAAAATTTAAAATTCTTAGCATAGGATGTATGAAACATAATTATTATTGTTAACATTTCACTTAGACTCATGCTACAACAGCGATTTCTTTGCTTATTTGATGGTAATAACTTTCTCTGTTCATACTCCAAATAAATTTTACAAAAATCATCTATAAAACTATATAATTCTGTGATATCTTTTTTCATGCCTGTAGTTTGTTTTTTTGTTTAAAAATATAAATACTGCAGGCACTCCTTTTTGACAATCCTTTTATCTATTACTATTTCATCTATATCTTATCCCGAACTGACGTAAAAAACGATAAATTCTATGAGTTTTTGACGTCGCTTTAGCATCACCTAAAATACCAAGTGCTAAACCTTTTTGATAAATTGAGCTGCCCGTCAGCAAACTAATTACCATACCAACCAAACATTTTAATCTTGATTTATTTCCGTCTATATATAAAATCAATTCTTGAAGTATTATATTATGCATTTTGTTATAAAAATACCTACCTTATACTACTTCACACCACTCTAAATCAACCATTCTTCTTCATCTTCTCAAAATTGTAGGGTACTATAATAAGTAATAGGCGAGCATTGAGCGACAACG
This sequence comes from Rickettsia endosymbiont of Oedothorax gibbosus, assembly GCF_936269705.1. Classification (NCBI taxonomy): domain Bacteria; kingdom Pseudomonadati; phylum Pseudomonadota; class Alphaproteobacteria; order Rickettsiales; family Rickettsiaceae; genus Rickettsia; species Rickettsia endosymbiont of Oedothorax gibbosus. Next base: position 56,470 of record NZ_OW370493.1, on the reverse strand, counting down.
TCCCCAACTTCTCATCAATTGACTAATACATAAATCTATATTATTAACTAGTAATCATGACTTTTATACAATCTGCTACAGGATATTTTTCTCTTTGCAAGCGTATATTATGCTCAAAATATCTGAACATCCCACCGTAACCTTCCATGATGATTTTTCCATCCATAAAATATGAAATTAAACTGTAATATAGGCTGATCTGCTCGCTAAAGCCGTTGTCACGGATTATATCTACATATTCAATTATTTGCTCAACTAACTGAAAATTAACAAAATGTTCATCTGCAGCTAATTTTATTATTTCTTCGCCATTCTTGATTTTTGTTAATTTTTCAATAACCTCTTGCATATTGCTATATTTTTTACTTGTGTACATTTGGAATTGAGCATCTAGAAAATCCACTAGGTTTCCTTCAAGAGTTTGCGGTTTAATTTCCCAGTAATATCCGTCATTATCTTCACTATAATTATAATAATCAAGATTTAGTTCATCGTTTAATCGCCTGGTAATATGATCAACTGTTATATCTGGATACTTTATGCGTTTTTTATCGACTGCAATATTTTGCACTATGCCAACGGTTAAATATGTTCCCATAAAATTCTCCTATAAAATTCATTTATAAATTAACTAATAAAGCTATTCATTACTTACTCACCTTACGCATAAACCCCGGGGCAATTAAAAAATTGCAGGGTGAATTATTTTAGGTAGTTTGGTAAATTACCAGTAAACATTAAAACACTTGATACTAACACCACCCAAAATAAAGTAAAAGGTAAAAATACTTTCCAACCTAAACGCATTAACTGGTCGTAACGATATCTAGGTAATGTCGCTCTTATCCATAAGAAACAAAATAAGAACAACCCAACTTTTACTATAAACCAAATAAAGCCTGGTATAAAATTCAAGAATTTAATGCCAAAAGGCGGAAAATAACCACCTAAGAAAAATGTTGTGGTCATACCGCTAGCTAAAATCATATTAGCATATTCACCAAGAAAAAATAAGGCAAAACCCATCGAAGAATATTCAACATTATAACCAGCAACCAGCTCAGATTCAGCTTCTGATAAATCAAAAGGCAATCTATTAGTTTCTACAAGTACTGATATGAAGAATATTACTGCCATAGGTAACAACATCAAATCAACCCACCAAGGCAATACTTGTTGCCTTTCTATGATTTCTGAAAGATTAAGAGTTCCAGTCGTTAAAAGTACAGTAACAATCACCAACCCTATAGATACTTCGTATGAAATCATCTGAGCTGACGAGCGAATAGCCCCAAGGAAAGCATATTTCGAATTACTTGCCCAACCAGCTATGATTATACCATAAACCCCCAACGATGAGATTGCCATAATATATAAAACACCAACATTAATGTCAGCTAACACCAACTTTTTATCAAAAGGTATCACTGCCCAACCAATTAAACTAAGCACAAAGGTAACCATAGGAGCCAAGGTGAATAATATTTTATCAGCTTGTCTTGGTATAATTGTTTCTTTAAATAATAGTTTAACTGCATCAGCAATTGGTTGCAACAAACCAAAATATCCAACGACATTTGGACCTTTTCTTAACTGCATTAAACCTATTACTCTTCGCTCAGCATAGGTAAGATATGCTACACACAGCAAAAGAGGAATAGTGATAGATAGGACTTTCAATGCCACAATAATTAACGGTAATAGATATTGTTGAAATAACGATATCATGCAACTTTTTCCCTTTCTTGTTTTGATTCCAAACACTTTGCCATAGTAATAGATGCCCTACTAATTGAATCTGTCATGTAATAATTTATCGGTTTAGTAACTATATAATAGTTAAGTAATTTATCTGTAGAGGTAAATTTTATAAAGTCACCACTCATTATTTCAGAAATATTGGCAAATACTGGAAACTCTGCTGCCAACTTATTTCTTATTTCAACTAAATTATTCATACCAAGATTTAGCCCTAAATTACTGGCTAGGTTATTTATAATAAGCCAATCTTCTTTTGCTTGTCCTACTGGACTAGTTGCCGCCCTAGCATATTGTGGTCTTCCTTCAAAATTTAGGTAAATAGCATCTTTCTCTGTATAGCTACTAGCAGGAAAAATGACATTTGCTGCATTTGCTCCATTATCACCGTGATGCCCTTGATATACGACAAAAGATGATTTTATTTTACTCATATCAATCTCATCACTACCTAGTAAATAGACAAATTTGATATCACCTATTTCTGCCTTTTGTAAAATTTCATAAACCCCATTACCACCACCCTTAGCACTAGAATTTTTAGGGCTAAAACCTATATCTAAACTACCGACCATTGACGCATGATTATGCAATATATTAAAACCATTCCAATTCTCTCTAACTATCTTATATTTATCCACCATCTGATGAATGAGTGCCAAAATAGCATAACCATCCTCCCGAGAATATACTCCATCACCAATGATTATTATTGGATTTTTTGCAGCTGCCAACTCCTTAGAAAATTGATGTTCTCCTGATATTATTGCCTTAATTATTTCAGGGCTAGCCCCTAATTCATTGATAGAATAAGTTTGGTCACTAACATTACCAATTCGAGCTACTTTTAGCTTACCTTCTCTTTGCAACACGCCAATACAAGCATTAAGAACAGGTGCTATTTGCCTAATATTTGCACCAATTAGCAAAGCAAGATCAGCTTTTTTAAGTCCAGAAATCGTTGTGTTAAATAGATAGTTTCCTCTACTAGATCGGTCTATTTTATAATTAAATTGATTACTATCAAAATTATTACATCCTAGCTTCTGTAACAATGTTTTTAATAAAAACATTGATTCGGTACAGGCGAGTGTTCCAGCGATTGCCGCCATTTGATCACCGGCAAGCGATTGTAATTTTTGTGCTACTAGAGCAATGGCATCACTCCAAGAGGCTTCAACTAATTTACCATTTTGTCTGATATACGGAGAATCTAACCTTTGATATTTCAAACCATCATAAGCAAATCGTGCTTTATCGGATATCCACTCATCATTAATGTCATCATTAACCCTAGGTAATATCCTCATTACTTCCTCCCCCCTACTATCTATCCTGATATTACAACCTTGGGCATCAAATACATCTATTGATTCGGTTTTCTTTAGTTCCCAACTACGGGCTTTAAAAGAATAAGGCTTTGAATTTAATGCTCCAACTGGACAAACATCGATAATATTGCCTGACAACTCTGAAGCAAGACTACGCTCAAGGTAAGAGGTAACTTCCATATGCTCTCCTCTATAAAGAGCTCCTATTTCCTCAATTCCAGCAATATCAGTGGCAAACCTTATACATCTTGTACATTGTATGCATCTAGTCATTTGGGTTTTAATCAAAGGTCCCATATATTTATCTTTGACTGTCCTTTTATTCTCCAAAAATCTAGAACGTGCTCCACCATATTTAAATGCTTGATCCTGTAGATCACACTCACCTCCTTGGTCACAAATAGGACAATCTAGAGGATGATTGATCAATAGAAACTCCATTACCCCTTCACGAGCCTTTTTAACGCCAATAGTATTAGTATGGATCACCATACCTGGGGCAACAGGCGTAGCACAAGAGGCGATAGGTTTGGGAGATTTTTCCATCTCTACCAAGCACATACGACAATTACCAGCAATTTTCAAACGTTCATGAAAGCAGAAATGGGGGATTTCTATACCAAGCTTGCTGCAGGCACGAAATACGGTTGTACCCTCTTCTACTTCAATTTCAATATCATCTATAGTAAGTTTTATCATTGATGTTCATATTATAGTTTTATATTAACCTCAGTTTGATGTAAGAGGAAGGTTGAGATTGTTTAATTTTCCAAAAGCTACAGAAATTTTATTAGGCTTAAAAACATAGGCAAGCAGTCCAGCTAATACGTTAGTTTGAAAATTTATAACAGATCTGTGCCTTGTATGGTCTATATGACAAAGGTTTTTTAGTTGATCGTTAATGGTTTCAATAATATACCTTTTATTTAAAAACCGCTTTTTAATAGGATCTATTATTCTTTCTTTCATATTACTTTTAATTTTTGTTATTAGTTCTAAAGCTTGATTAGCAAGGGATTGAGTGAGTTTTTTACTGATATACCCACGATCACCAAAAAGCCAGCCTTGTAATTTATCTACTAAATTTTCTACCACTGCTCTATCATCAACATTTCCTGGAGTTAAAGAAAAACTCATAATCTCTCCGCAACTGTTAATGACAATATGTAGCTTACAACCAAAGAACCACCCAGTGGAAGTCTTACCTCTTTTTGCTATGTCTTTGAATACTTTATGTCTATTAATTCTTAAATTATGGCAAGCAGGAAGTTTAGTAGAGTCGATATAATATTGACCAGTTTGTTTTCCTGATAGGCTTTTTAGCAGTAATACCATGGGCATGAAGCTCATTGGCATTAACTGAACAAAACGACTATAGCTCACAAGTTTTGGAAATTCCTTTCTATAACTTTGACATAGGCAGCATAAATAAAAATCTTTAAAGGTACGGTAGTGACTCAAGTGAAACATTACTATAATAGTAATAATCTCTGAGAGTCCTATACTGCAAACTACTTTACGCTTACGGTTAGGATTTGGTAATATATATTTATTTTGCTCCGTATCAAAATGCTTGCAAAAATCATCAATTAAGCAGAAAATCTCCGTAATAGGGATCATAATATATTCTCCAATTTTGTTGTTATTATTCGAGAACTTTATAACCCCTCCCTTCTTACTTTTCAAATATTCTTTCTAACAAACTGGTTTGAAAGAAGGTTTTATTTTTACCATAGCTCACCACCAACAGTTTGTTTATGTTATTACATAATGCTTAGCATTTTGTTTGGTGCTTACGTCAAACTCAGGTTATATTACGTCGAAATTATATATTCTTCTATAGTCAATTCAGGGGAATTTGGTGCTAGGAACGATGGAGCGACGCCTATAAGTAATAGGCGAGCGACGACGTCACCAACTTCTCATCAATTGACTATAAGAAGTTGGTGACGTCATCGATCTTAGCCCCAAAATTTCCTGAATTGACTATAGAATTCAAATTATTTGAAGTATACCATATTATATACTACTCACTAATCTAAATTTTTCAATTTTGCAAAAATAACTTCTATAGCTAAGTAATTTCCTGGTTACGCCTAAACTCGAAGGTGATATAATCCCTCCTATGATACTCCTATAGTCAATTGATGAGAAGTTGGGGACGTTGTCACTCGTCGCTCGCCTATTACTTATAGGCGTCGCTCCATCGCTCCTAGCCCCAAATTCTCCTGAATTGACTATAATCAAGTTTTTTTGCAGATTTGAATAAAATATAGGACAATGGTTGTCATCCCTGCTTCAGTGCGGGATCTAAAAATGCCCTGAGGTATTATAGATTCCGCACCGAAGCGGGAATGATGGTATGGACGAGTGAAGCGAAATATGCTTTACTTGTACGGAGTCAGCTGAAAAATAGTTTTCAGCTGCTCCAAATTAAATAATAATTTAATTAATAGGTCCATACCATGATAAATAATAGCATAAAAAATACTATAATAGGAATAACGTCAATTCGGGATAAGGATATTGTGAACATGTAGATTAAAATCAAATTTTGTTGAAGGTTTATTTTTCTTTAATGAGTAAGCAACAAGAGTAGATAATATATGGACAAAGGCATTTATTGGTGATCTATGTCTAGTATGTTCAAGGTTCATTTTATTTTTTAGATAATCAAAAACTGTTTCAATTAAGTTACGCTTTCGAAGTAAGATTTTTTCTTTCAAATCCATTAATTTATTTTCCATATTCTTCTTAATTCCATGAATCATTTTTAAGCCTCTTTCATATAAATTTAAGAACAAATTTTGCTTAATATAACCTTTATCAGCTGCTATAATTCCAGTTAATCTTTTTGTTAACTCCGGTACTGGAACCCTATCATCTACATTGCCTTTGGTCACTTTTAATGCCATAAACTCCCCTTTATTATTGATTATTACATGTAATTTAAAACCATAAAAATACCCCATAGAGGATTTACTATGTTTGGCTAATCCTTTAAAAACTTTATTGCTATAACGCCTTTTATTGTGACAAGCTTTAATCGTTGTAGAGTCAATAAAATAAATACCTGTTTCCTCACCAAACAACAAATGAATCAACATATTTAGCGGTATGAATAATCGTGCCATTAATTCAACAAATCTATTATAACTCAAGGCTTTGGGAAAATCATCCTTATGCATGCACTCTATATAACTTTTATAGAAAAATTTAAAATTCTTAGCATAGGATGTATGAAACATAATTATTATTGTTAACATTTCACTTAGACTCATGCTACAACAGCGATTTCTTTGCTTATTTGATGGTAATAACTTTCTCTGTTCATACTCCAAATAAATTTTACAAAAATCATCTATAAAACTATATAATTCTGTGATATCTTTTTTCATGCCTGTAGTTTGTTTTTTTGTTTAAAAATATAAATACTGCAGGCACTCCTTTTTGACAATCCTTTTATCTATTACTATTTCATCTATATCTTATCCCGAACTGACGTATAAAGGTAGAAAGCAATTATGACGATAATATCCATGATAAAACTTCCCCTCTTGATTGCCATAAATTTCATCATCAGTGGCATCAAAATCAAGTATTAATTGTTTCGGCACGGTTTTATGAGATTCGACAAACTTGTCAATCATCACCTTATGAGCTTTAAGAGCAAATCCACGATCTGCTTTATTTTCTAAACGGCATAAAGTAGAGCTACTAGCCATATCGTCCAGTGTGTCTATACTTGTTTGCAAAGCTGGACATTTTCTTAAATTATCGTGATCATTTAAATCTTCATAACCAAGAGCAATACCATAAATACGCTGTTTGAGCATTGTTAAAATAGTATGAGTAATTTTATCAGAATCTCGCTTATCAGGAAAAATCTTAGCCAGTTCATTAGTTAGACCAAGTCTTTTATCTGCTTCTCTTAGCAATAATACACCTCCATCGCTACTAATATTACCTCCTGTGAAATTTATTTCTATTTGACGATTTTTTACTTTCGATTGGTAAATTAATCCTGTACAATTTGTCATGGCAAAACCCTCTATGTAATCTTCTTTTAACACTGATATTATATAGTATTACAAGGGTTTTGTCTCTATTCTTTCATGCAATATTCAGGCTAAAGTATTTCTTTACAATAACGCCTGTGAATTTGACGTAATTAATACAAATTTTTGAGTATATCAGCTTGATTGTGCAACATCTGGTGTATCATAGTGATTAACCTATGTCAACAAGAGGTGTGAAAATTATTTAATTATAATTAAAATCTTAAGAAAGATTAATTAACATTATTACAACAACATTAATACAATCTAATTTAGGGTGTTATCGATTTTATTTGCGATTTCCCATTGACTAAAATAGATGGTGGTAATATAATGCCGACTTAGTTTTGTTTAAGGACTTAGTTTGTTTAAATTTTAGTTTAGGATATTTCTCATGTTCGCAATCGTCAAAGCAGGCGGAAAACAGTATAAAGTCGGCAAAAACAGTGTCATCAAAATAGAAAGAATTGACGGTGATAGAGGGGCAAAAGTTCAACTTGATCAGGTGTTGATGATTGGTGAAGATTCGAAACCATCTTTTATCGGTACACCAATAGTTCAAGGGGCTCTTGTTACAGCTGAAATTACTAACCATTTTAAAGATAATAAGATTATTGTCTTTAAGAAAAAACGTCGCCAGAATTATCGTCGAAAGAATGGTCATAGGCAGGAGTTAACCGAACTGAAAATATTAGACATTACTAAATTATAACTGGATTTATAAGGATATATAGATGGCAACTAAAAAAGCTGGTGGTAGTTCCAGGAATGGTAGAGACTCAGCCGGTCGTAGATTAGGTACTAAAAAATCTGATGGACAATATGTCATATCAGGTAATATAATTGTTAGACAACGGGGTACTAAAATTTACCCAGGTGAAAATGTTGGGCTTGGAAGAGATCATACGTTATTTGCCTTGGTTAAAGGTAAAGTAAAATTCTCTAGTAAGGGCGGGCATAAAATAGTTAATGTTGTGTTGATGGCATAATTCTAATCCTGTATAATGCCCAGCCACACAACTAGACCTCTTGCATAACCTAAAGATAATTGTGGAATTTTTAGGAAAAACGAAGTCGAGTACCGCAGCGTACTGAGATGTACGTGAGGAACGGAGACGAGTTTTGACAACAAAATTACCAATTAGGTTAGGTTATGCAAGAGGTCTACTGAGATTAAAGAGTACTAACCTGTATATCATAAGTGATAAATTCTTGTTGAGGATCGTAGTTAATTGTTAAGAGTGGTAAGAGAAAGTGAGGAATATTTCACAAATAAATTGGCTATGCTAAATGTTGAGGAATATGACGAATCTCAATTGGAAACCATTAAAAATCAAATTAGCAGTAACGAAAATCCTACCACTATAGTTTCAGTTGGTTATTATGGTATAGAATCAATAACCAACTGAAAATCAGATATGAATTGATAAAAAAGATTATAGCTGCACATAAATATAAATGATTATCTCCAGCAGCTTCCTAGAACTTCTTTCTAGGCCGCTATAGCTCAGAGGTAGAGCACATCATTGGTAATGATGAGGTCGGAGGTTCAATCCCTCCTAGCGGCACCACCTACCTCAAAGCTTTTTCATTATATTGCAATAATCTGCTTTTTTATGAAAAATTTTTATGCTGTATATATGCTGTAAAAATAGTAGTATAATTGTCCTGAAAGTCCTTCTATAATGATGTTTAGAAGGAATCTATATGCTGCATATATGCTGTAACTTATCTAAATCTGCTACTAAAAGCAGTAGTAATTCCGTAATATTTTACAACTTCGTTGGTAATTTTGTGCCACCTGAATGGCGTGACCTTTCTTCCAACACTGGTAAAGTTTTAAGTAAAACTGCTAGACAACTCCTATCACTGATCGTATTTCGCTTGCAAATCTATCATAATAATAGCTTAGATGAACTCCAGGAAACTTATAACTTCTTTGAACAATCTCTAGGAGTTTGCCAAGAACGGGTTAGACAATGTTTGCTGGAGTTGCAGAAAGCTAGCTTTATTGATCTTCGTAAAGCAACCATAGTCAAATATGGCATTAAGTGTCGTAATGTCCCTTGTATTAAACTGGCAAGAAATTTCCAACCTCATTCTCAATCACTTTCTACTGAAAATGAAAAAATTTTACACTCAACCCAAAAAACTTTTGGGGCTAACCCCAAAGAATTTTTGCCTCAACCCCAAAAAAGTTTGGACCACTCTATATATATAGATAATAATAAAAATATATCTAATAAATCTAGATCTACCAAATCTGAAATTTTTCAAAATGAAAAAAATCAAGTTGATGCGAATGAAATTGATAATAACCAGCAATTACCACAGCAAAAGATTGAGCAAATTTTACAATTTGAACAAGAATTATCAGATGAAGCACAAGTTGATAATACTAATACATCTACTGAAAACCCTATGAGAGATGCCTTGCCACTCAGTACGACATTACAAAAAGTTGTTCAGCAAGTCTCACAGAAATGTCAGCCAGTAGTAGAGTCAAATTGCTCCAATAGTTCAGGCATTCCAGTTGTAAACCATAAAAATAGCTGGTTCAGAAGAAAAAGATTAGCTGATTTTTATCCTCTAACTCAAGAAGATGCTGATTTATTGCAGATTAAATCAAATCGAGAATTTAACTTAGACTTTATTAATAAGTTACGTCAGTTCGGGATAAGATATAGATGAAATAGTAATAGATAAAAGGATTGTCAAAAAGGAGTGCCTGCAGTATTTATATTTTTAAACAAAAAAACAAACTACAGGCATGAAAAAAGATATCACAGAATTATATAGTTTTATAGATGATTTTTGTAAAATTTATTTGGAGTATGAACAGAGAAAGTTATTACCATCAAATAAGCAAAGAAATCGCTGTTGTAGCATGAGTCTAAGTGAAATGTTAACAATAATAATTATGTTTCATACATCCTATGCTAAGAATTTTAAATTTTTCTATAAAAGTTATATAGAGTGCATGCATAAGGATGATTTTCCCAAAGCCTTGAGTTATAATAGATTTGTTGAATTAATGGCACGATTATTCATACCGCTAAATATGTTGATTCATTTGTTGTTTGGTGAGGAAACAGGTATTTATTTTATTGACTCTACAACGATTAAAGCTTGTCACAATAAAAGGCGTTATAGCAATAAAGTTTTTAAAGGATTAGCCAAACATAGTAAATCCTCTATGGGGTATTTTTATGGTTTTAAATTACATGTAATAATCAATAATAAAGGGGAGTTTATGGCATTAAAAGTGACCAAAGGCAATGTAGATGATAGGGTTCCAGTACCGGAGTTAACAAAAAGATTAACTGGAATTATAGCAGCTGATAAAGGTTATATTAAGCAAAATTTGTTCTTAAATTTATATGAAAGAGGCTTAAAAATGATTCATGGAATTAAGAAGAATATGGAAAATAAATTAATGGATTTGAAAGAAAAAATCTTACTTCGAAAGCGTAACTTAATTGAAACAGTTTTTGATTATCTAAAAAATAAAATGAACCTTGAACATACTAGACATAGATCACCAATAAATGCCTTTGTCCATATATTATCTACTCTTGTTGCTTACTCATTAAAGAAAAATAAACCTTCAACAAAATTTGATTTTAATCTACATGTTCACAATATCCTTATCCCGAATTGACGTATGTTGTTATTAAAGTTAGCTGGGGAATATTCAAATCATCATTTTGGTCATAAGAAAGTGCTATTGAATTATATGGCTAAAGCTTTAAGCAATGAACTACGAGAAACTACTCAAGCTAATTCTAGCAATTTCCAGTTTAAATCTAGTGATGAAAATAAAGCGAAAGAGTAGTACTTACAAAAGATAGAATATAGTACTGATACTAGCCGCCAGGCTCAGTTAAAATGTAAAATTTCTGGTGCTTTTGATACTGATACAGCTTATCAGTTGTTAACTTCTTGTACATTTGGTAAAGTTTTAGGGGATCAATTTCAGTTCAAATTGTTAAAAGATATTGCCTTATCAGAACATATTAAAACTAAAATATTACAGCAAGTACAAATGGTGTATGGTAATAACATAACAGAGTTACAAATTACACCATGCAAGCAATCTATATCAGCAACACAAGGAAATAATACTAAAGATGAAAATAATGCTTATTTGCTTGAACTAGCTAAGCAATTAAATCCTGATTCATTATGGTATAAAGCTAGAAAGTTTTTAATTGAACGACACAATAAATATATTGATATCGCTACCTTTAGTAAATTAATAGTAGTACAAGAAGATGACATCAATAAAAAAGTAACTCTCAAATCTACTTCCGCCTTTTAGATTATTACATTAGAAATCGTCACATGCAAGACCTAAAAACTGCTTTTCAAGCTCAAAATTGTAGCTTTGAATTAATTAGCTGGAATGATAATTACAATATTATTAATTAAAAACTAATAATTTGTAATAATCACCTCATAAGAGGTTTTTCTTTGTTGTGGCATGGAATAAGGAGCAGTGTTAAGAACAAGCTCTTTTGCCGCCACTTACAGTTCCTAAAAAAATAATGTTTACACTTTTTTATTGTTAGAGCAAAAAATATATTGCAAAATAATTGTAATATGAATAAAATCGAGTAAATCAATACCGACACTGTGATTTCTAGGAACAGATAAAAATGCAATATAATTTATCATTAGAGGATTTAAATTTATGCAAGAAAAAGAAAGGTCAATCAAATCAGTTAACTTTTGCAATAATGTTAGTGTATTTCAAAAAATACATACAATTTCCCTCTAATAAAGCTAACACAGTTTCGATGCAATTATTGTTACAGGTTGCCAAACATTTAGATATTGATCCAACACAAATTATTACATTTGACTGGGATACACGTACTGGAGAAAGGTATCGTCAGGATATCAGACAGTATTTAGGATATCGTGTAGCAAATGCCAAGGATATTACATTAATAATGAATTATCTTGTAGATGACTTGATACCGCGTCATTTCTCAGATTCAGTGCTACTTGAACAAATACGTACATATTTCATCAAAGATAGAATAGAAATTGTTAATACCAAACAATTAGAAAATTACATTTCGTTAGCTAAACAAAAATTTGAACAACAATTTTTTAGAAAAATATTTGATAATTTAAGTCAAGGAAATCTTCTTTTAATAGATCGCATTCTTAGTAAAAATAGTGATGAGGATAATAACATTATAGAATTATCAGAACTTAAAAAAGATATCTCTGGAGCTAAAATTAAGAATATTCAATGTGCCATAAATAAAATCAATTTACTAGGTCAAATCAAATTATCTGACTGCATAATAGAGTCAGTAGACAGAAAATTATTATTAAAATATTATGAACGTGTGATGGTTTTTGCACCTAGCAATATTCTAGATTTTGCCCCGACTATAAAATATGCCACCATGGCAATATTCTGTAGTGTAAGACTGGAGCTATTGTTGGATGCCTTAATAGATACCATGATTAAACTAATTAAAAAGATGCGAGCCGGAGCAGAGAAGCATGTAGACCGTCATATTCTTCAGGAAGTTAAGCGTGTTGACGGAAAGTTTGATATTCTAGAAAAGTTGGCTATACTAAATGCAAAAAATCCTAAAAGCATTATTGAGGACAAAGTTTATCCGGTAGTGCCTCAGGAGAAGCTGGAAGAAGTAATTGAAGATCTACAACATCGTGGTAGTAAGTGGTATCAGGCTCAGGTGCGAGAAAAAATGCATACCACCTATGCTTATGGCAATAGAGGTAGTCTACTTGCGATAATAAGAATATTACAAATTTCTGAAGATCATATTGATTATCAACCTATCTTAAAGGCAATTCGTTTTATCAACCAATACTGGAATGAATCAGATTTAGCTTACTATATTAATATCCCACCAATCAATAGAGCTATCCCACAGAACTGGTATAGCATGATCTTTAAAATAGAAAAAGGTCAATTGCGAATAAATAAATATAATTATGAACTAGCCATATTAGAACAGATTAAAGAACTTCTTGGTTTTAAAGCTATTTGGGTTAATAAAAGTTACCGTTATAGAGATCCGAATAAGGACTTACCGAAGGACTTTATTGAGAAACGAGAATCATATTATGAGTTACTTGGGTTACCGCTAAAATTCGAGGAGTTCGTAGAAAAATTAAAGACTTCACTTACTAACAGCTTAGATGCATTAAATGCAAATATTCCTAATAATCAGTTTGTAAAGATCCAACAAAGTAAAGTTGGTAACAATATAAAGCTTACTCCCTTAGACTCACAGGATGAACCTGATAATATTATTAAGTTACAGCAAGAAATCAATAATAAGTGGTCAAGTATACACTTAATTGATATTTTAAAAGAGTGCGATCTAAGAATCAATTTTACTAAGGAACTTGAAACTGTTGGTAAAAGCAGCAATATCAATAGTTCTGATCTACAAAGAAGACTATTACTATGTATATTTGGCATTGGTAGCAACACCGGATTAAAAAGAATCAGCATTGCTAATGATAATGTTAATTATAGTGATTTACGTTATGTAAAAAAACGCCATATTAATGCTACAAACATTAGAAATGCTATTCGTACAATGGTTAATAACGTTTTAAAAACACGAAATCCTGATGTTTGGGGAGAGGCTACTACAACAGTGGCCTGTGACTCAACTCATCTGTTTGCTTGGGATCAAAATCTAATGAGCGAATGGCATTTTCGTTATGGTAAGAAAGGAGTAATGATTTATTGGCATGTTGACAAGAAATCATTATGTATTTACTCGCAGTTAAAGGATTGCACCTCATCAGAGGTAGGTAGCATGATAAAAGGCATTATTGACCATGATACGGACATGGACATGAATCGTGTATTTGTCGATACCCATGGACAAAGTGTAATAGGTTTTGCCGTGAGTTATTTACTAGATTTCTCCTTATGCCCGAGACTAAAGGCAATCAATAAGCAAAAATTGTATTACGTTGATTCTAGAGATAGAAATAAATATAAAAATATTTCAGAGATCCTAAAGGGAAGTATAAATTGGGAGTTATTAGAAGATAATTACGATGAGACTGTCAAACATATGGTTGCCCTAAAACTAGGAATAGTTACACCATCCGTATTAATCAAAAGATTTAGTAATAATAATTACGCTCATCCGGTATATAAGGCACTGGTAGAACTAGGCAAAGCCAATAAAACCATATTTTTGTGTAAATATTTATCCTCGGAAGAATTACGTATTGAAGTCAGAACGCCCTCGCAAAGCGAGGGGCTTGACGGTTATGAGCAGCCCAAAGGGCTGCCATTGTTAATTAAAATTCTCCTGATTCGTCAGAGCCTAAACTATCAAGTTGCTCTTGATTCTTAATGTAGTGTTTGATCTGATTCTCTTCAAATCCTACAGTTGAGACCGCATAACCTCTAGCCCACAACTTTTCTCCATTAAAATTACGTTTTCGTCCACCAAACTGCCTAGCAACGGCTATAGCACTTTTCCCCTTGATATAGCCTATTACTTCAGCTACAGAATATTTAGGAGGAATCTTGATGAGCATATGCACATGATCTTGTACCATATGCCCCTCTATGATCTTGCTCCCACGTTGAAAAGCTAACTCATGGAATACGTTCCCAAGATATTTTCTAACCTTCCCGTACAATTCTTTTTTACGACACTTTGGAATAAACACAATATGATATTTGCAATCCCATTTAGAATGATTTAAACTTTCGTATGTTGTCATATATTTTCTCCTTTGACCGTCAAGCCAAAGAAGTTATATATGATAACTTTTTATTTTATACTAAATCTAAAGGCCAAGCCTTGATGGTCTCACTAGTCAAACTAGTGGCTTACCTATCATTGAGTTAATGAAGGACTAAATATTGTTGAACGCCTTAATAATGTAATGGATTTTATTTTTTACGGTAAACTAGGTCACATTGCAACGAACAATATTGAAGATCAGGAATTATCGGTATTATGTTTACATCTGTTGCAGGTATGTATGGTTTATATCAATACCTTGATTATTCAACAAATATTATCACAGCCACATTGGCAGAACAGGTTTATGCCTGAAGACTATAGAGCATTAACACCGTTATTCTCAGGTCATATAAATCCTTATGGTCTTTTTCCGTTAGATTTTAATAAACGCTTGTTAATCGGGATAACTATTTAATTGCTTATTATGATATTAGAACGTACGCCAGTTAGAGAAAAAGCTAAATATTTTTGCAAACATCTGAAAAAAGAAAAGCCTGATTATAATTACTTAAGAGAATTATTCAGGCATATAAGAAAAAATCTTGATGTAGAAGTAAAGAGTGGTAAGGAAAGGAAGTTGCCGTATGTGCCTACGGAAGAGGAAATAAATAAATATTACAACACGGTATGGAAATCTAGAAATATGAAGCATATAGTAATGATTAAAACATTGCTTTATACCGGGGTGAGAGTTTCTGAGTTAGTAAATATAAAAATATCTGACATAGATTTAGATAATTGTCAGATAAAAGTTGTGCAAGGTAAGGGAAAGAAGGACAGAATAGTTCCGTTTCCTGATAGTTTTAAGGAAATATTAGCTGTTCATCTAGAAAATATGAAAAGAAATGATTCAAAATATTTATTTGAATCAAGTTTGAAGATGGCATATTCTGATCGAGGCATTAGAAAAATATTAATGAACTATACAAAAGAAGCGGGTATTGAGCATTCAATATCTCCTCATACATTAAGACATTTTCTTTTTACTTGGATGAAGAAAAAAGGCGTAGATGACGCATTAATTCAGCCATATTCAGGACATGAGAGTCGTCAATCATTGGAGATGTATTCAAAATTATCACTCGGAGATTGCCAATCTGAGTATGAAAAAAGGATTAAAGATTTTCCAATTTAATTCTAAGTGGCGGCAAAAGAGCTTGTTCTTAACACTAGTCCGGTTAGCTACGTTACAGAACTGTTTTTTTCCAAGAAGCATGCTATCAACCCAGCACCCTCATTGGTTATTCTGTTGCTGTCCAAGTCTATCTCCGTTACGGTGTTATTATACTTCTCTAAGGCTTGCATTAATAACTTAACTTTTTTATCGTCTATTCCGCTCTTACACAAATCTATTTCCTTAATATCTTCTCCTGCACGCAGATTGTCGATAATTTCAGTAAGTATAGTCATAATATTTGCCTTATAAATTTAATGAATGTTATCCTTTTCGTTGAGACAAATAGCTACAGTCAATACCGAGCCTCTTTTTATAAAAAGATACATTCTATATGATATAGAAATATATTTGATATGTAAAGTATTTTTGTGAAAAAAATTATTGGAAATATCAAGTTTAGTGACAATTATGTAATGATTATTTTCAGATATTTTCTTTTAGCCAAATTAGAAATTTTTTAAACCAACTAGCATCATTATTATCATTAATATCAAAATTATTCTTTTGTATTTTTAAAGATTGGGTTTTTACCATACCTATAGCAGTGGAATATATGTGGGGATTATAGTCTTCAGCAAAACCTGGTAAGATTTCCGGTTTACCAATTCGTACTTGTTTCTCAAAAATTTTACTTGCTAGTTCTTTTACTCCCCGGAGCATCGCTCCTCCACCAGTAATAACAATGCGGTAGGCGATCATATTGCCTGCCACAACTCTATCGTGCTGGGCTTGAACCATCAATAATATTTCTTCTACTCTTGGACTGATAACGCATGCAAGATATTTTGAGGTAATTGTTGGTCTACCACTATCAGGAATTTCCATTTCAAAATCTTCTAAATTAATAATATTATCTTTATCAAGAGAAGATGGCATGGCATTACCATAGAGAATCTTAAGTTTCTCTGCAACGTTCAGGCTTACTGAGAAGACTTTTGCTATATCAGATGTAATATGAAAGCTACCTATATCTATGTAGCTTGTATATATTAACTTGCCTGAGACAAACACACCAAAAGAGGTGGTTCTTGCCCCCATATCGATTATGATAGAGCCAAGATTTTTTTCATCTTCTGAAAGACAAGCAATTCCTGACGCATAAATTGCTAATATAATATTATTTATTTCCACATGACATTTTGCAAAACAATTGGTAATATTCATCAGCATATTAAAATTTGCTGTGATAATATGTAATTCACACCCTAATTCTTTGCCAAACATTCCGATTGGATCTTCAATAGCATTATTATTATCAAGAGTAAATTCTATAGGGAAATAATGAATAATTTCTTGGTCTTTAATTTTGAATTCCAATAAGGCTTTTTTGATAAGTTTTTTGATATCTTGTGGTGAAATTGGCTGATTAGAAAGTTTTATTTTACTATTTGCATAATAAGACTTAGTGCCATAGCCTGTTAGTGATATAGTTATTTTTTTTATGTTTTTACCGCAATCTTTTTCTAATGCGTAAATCGCTCCGACTATGCTATTTTCCGCATCTTTTAAATCTAATATGACTCCTGATTTAATACCTTTTGAGTGATGCAGAACTTGGCTTACTATTTTTGCATCTTCTCTTTTGTCAATATATGCTGCAATACAAGCTATTTTACTACTACCAAGGTCAAGAGTTAAAAAGTTAGACAATCTGGCTTTCATAATTCTTAATATTTTTCTATATAAAACTTACTCAAATCTCGTAAATCTATAGTTTTATAATTTTGATTAAATAATAGATTTTTCATATCCAATCCTGCAAGGTAATCTAAAGCACGATCAAACCCAGAATCTGGCATTTTAACAGTTATACCTTGCTCTAGATTTAAATTCCATCGTCTTTTCCCATAAAGTACCGAAGAGATAATTTTCTTAGCTAGTTCAGGGTATTTTGCTAAATCTTGAATTAATTTGTTAGTATAAATATTAGCGTCCGATCCTACAACATGAGGAAGATTAGTGAAAGTACCTATATCAGTAGTAATTTTATATCCTTCTTCATCAATAAGGAAAACCTTCTCGTTAAATTGCCAGATAGCAATTGGCACTCTCTCAGTTAATCTTATGTAAATAGTATTAGGTAATCTTCTCTCAATAATTACAACATTTTTAATCCAAGGATTGCGTTGCAAATTACTCTTTATTGCTCCCAGGTCTAAAGAAAGAATAGGCGTACCCTTATCAGCATTTAAAGTTGCCAATATATCTTCTTCCTTAGTATTATATTGCCCTTCTATTAAAACATTTTCAAGTCTAAAGCTAATATCAGAAGTCAATTCATAAATATTTTGGATAATTTCTTGTCTTACAGGAGCAAAATAGCTGGTAAAGAAAAATGAAGACAACAAAACTACTAGGGTAATTTTAATAAAAAATACCGCTCTAATATACACCATTGCCAACTTTCGTCGTAAAGGTATATTGGCTTTTTTCTTCTTATTAGACGCTTTATTCCTCTTCATGTGTCAATACATGCTGTTTCTAAGATTCTTTCCACTAACGAGCAAAAATTTATCCCCTGTAAGGCAGCTATTTCTGGTATAATCGATAAGGGAGTCATACCAGGATGAGTATTAATTTCTAGAGTAAAAATTTCATTCTTACTTTCATCAAAAATAAACTCTGCTCTAGCCACACCTCTGCAATTCATGGTTTGATATATTCTTTCCGACTCTTCTAGTAACTCATTATATATATTTTGCGGTAATGGAGCTGGACATAAATGCTGGGCAAATCCATCAGTGTATTTAGTCTCATAATCATAAAAACGCTGTTTCAGGAGTTTTATTTCCAATACCCCTAAGGCTTCGCCGTTTAAAACGGCTACTTGCATTTCTCGCCCCTTAATATATTCTTCAATCATTACCTGATCACCATAAGGAAAATTATAATTAGCAAAGTTAAAATCATCCTCAGCAAATATTACTTCAACGCCTATACTTGAGCCTTGGGTAAGGGGTTTTATAACATAGGGTCTTGGCATAGGATCAACCTTAATGTTATCAGATTTATTAACGACAATATTCTTGGCTACCTTAATATCATTAGCAACAAACCATGCTTTTGCATGTATTTTACTAAATGCTAAAGAAGAAGCGAGAACCCCACTGTGAGTATAAGGAATTCGCAAGATATTGAGTAACCCAGGCAAACAACCATCTTCGCCATAAGTACCATGTAAACAATTATAAACTATATCAGGTTTTATCTGTAAAAGTACCGAAGCAATGTCTACTCCCATATCTATAAAAGTGACTTTATATCCACTATCTACCAAAGCTTTGTTAACTCCCGAAGATGATACTAAAGAAACTTCTCGTTCAGCCGACATACCGCCACCTACTACCGCCACATGTTTTTTTCCTTTATCACTCAATATTGTAACCTTAGAATTAGCAATAAAACTTGTTTGATATTTATGCATATTTCCCTATTCTTTTAATTTCCCATTTTAGATCAATCCCACTATTTTCAAATACTCTTTTTTTAACAAGATCACCAAGATTTTCTAAATCACCAGCAGAGGCATTGCCATGGTTTATCATAAAGTTACAATGTAGTTGTGAGATGGAAGCCCCACCAATTTTGTATCCCCTCATGCCAGCTTTATCGATTAGTTGCCATGCTTTATGATTTTCTGGATTAGCAAATGTACTACCACCAGTACGTTCTTTAATTGGTTGGCTTGCTAGTCTGTTTTTACTTATTTCATTCATTTTTTCTAGGATCATATTACTGTCCCCCATCGTTATCTTAAATATAGCTTTGGTTATAATCAAATCTTGTGGTAAATTATTACCTCGATATTTAAAACCTATTTCTTCGTTAGGGATGGTAATAACATTACCTCTAGAGTCTATTGCTTCAATTGCTAGGATAATATCTTTAAATTCCGAGTTATAGGCACCGGCGTTCATTACCACTCCACCACCTATAGTACCTGGTATACCGCTTAGAAACTCAAAACCAGTAATTGAATGTATTTGACAAAATTTAGCAAGATTAAAATTAAGACAACTACTTCCTACCGATAATTGCCCTGCCGATAATTGGTGTTCTGGCATTAATTCTATATTAGTAAAATTCTGACCAAGTTTTATCACAACCCCCTCTATACCACCATCTCTAATAATAATATTTGATCCAGCCCCTAAAACAGTTATTGCTTTCTGTTGTTGGTTTTGTGCGACAAAATCTGCTAAGCTTGAGGAATCTAATGGTTTAAAAAATATCTCCGCAGGTCCACCAACTTTAAACCAAGTTAAATGACTTAAATTGTAATTATTTTTATATTCACCAGCTATTTGCATAATTATAAAATATCTACTTTACAGATTTGTTGAAATAACGTCATTGCAAGGAGACGTGAACTGACGAAGCAACAAATGTGGATTGCCACGTCGCCACTAAAGTGGCTCCTCGCAATGACGCTTGAGATGCATATAAGTCATTGCGAGACCACATAGTGGTCGTGGCAATCCATTGTTCACTAAACTAGACAACAACAATTACTCCGCTTTCACTAAAGCGGCTTCTCGCAATGATGTTCTTGGGTAAATTGCTGATGCAAATTATTTGCCCAAGCAGAAATACTCCCAGCACCCATCATAATTATTATATCATTTGGCATAGCTTCCTTGGCAATAAGACCAGCTATATCCTGGTGATTCTCGATAAATGATACCATCGAATGAGATTTAGTATCCTTGATTTTGTCTACTAAATTTCTTCCCGTTATACCATCTATTGGCTGTTCACCGGCAGCATATATATCTGTGATATACAGCCGATCAGCATCAAAAAAGCAAGTTATAAAATCATCAAACAAATATTTAACCCTTGAGTATCTATGTGGTTGGAAGATTGCTATAACTTTACTATTTTGCTTATTAGCAATATTTCTTGCCGTAGCAAGTGTAGCTTTTACTTCTTCCGGATGGTGAGCATAATCATCAATTATCGTAGCGTTATTATATTCAGCTACTTTAGTGAATCTGCGTTTTATCCCTTTAAAGCTATTAAATCCATTTTTAATAATTTTAATACCAAAATCAAGCTCTACGGCTATCGCGATAGCCGCAAGAGCATTAAGGATATTATGCCTTCCCGGAGTAGGTAAGGTGATGTGCTCGATAGTTGTTACCCCATTTACGTTAGGTAGACTAATTCGCACATCAAAAGTTGATGATTCAATATCAGAGTTTAAATTAAAGGCTTGTATGTTGGCATCATTTGAGTCTATTCCATAAGTTATGATTCTACGCTCAAATATGTCATTTACTAGTTTTCTAACAATTTGATGATCAATACAAGCCACGGCAAAACCATAAAATGGTAAATTAGTTACAAAACTCTTAAAAGCTTTAATTAAACTATCAAAATCCTGATAAAAATCTAGATGTTCTGGATCGATATTAGTTATTACTGCGATTGTTGATGGTATGTGAATGAAAGTTGCATCAGATTCATCAGCTTCAGCTATTAGATAATTCCCAGACCCAAGATATGCATTGGTGGATATATTATTAATAATACCACCATTAATTAACGTTGGGCAAAGCCCAGCCGCTTCAAATAAACAGGCAACGAGTGATGTAGTCGTAGTTTTGCCATGCGAACCAGAAATTGCTATGGAACATTTTAGCCTCATTAATTCAGCTAGCATTTCAGCTCGCCTAATTATTGGTATTTTTTTACGTATAGCTTCCTGAATTTCAGGATTATCTTTATTAATAGCCGACGAGACCACTACATATGAAACATCAGTAATATTCTGAGCTTGATGACCAAGGAAAACCTTAATACCATTATTCTCTAGTCTTTTAGTATTATAATTTTCGGCTATGTCAGAACCTTGCACTTTATATCCGAGATTATGTAGTATTTCGGCAATGCCACTCATACCAATTCCCCCAATGCCGATAAAATGCATAGTATCAAGAGTCCCATTTATTTTTTTTAACTCTAATAGAAACATGTATCTAATAATTAATTGTTTATCTCTTGCATAATCAGTTTTTAACTAAAGGTCAAGCTCTAATGATGAGTATACAACAATTATAGTGTACACTAAGCGTTATTACGTCAATTCGGGATAAGGATATTGTGAACATGTAGATTAAAATCAAATTTTGTTGAAGGTTTATTTTTCTTTAATGAGTAAGCAACAAGAGTAGATAATATATGGACAAAGGCATTTATTGGTGATCTATGTCTAGTATGTTCAAGGTTCATTTTATTTTTTAGATAATCAAAAACTGTTTCAATTAAGTTACGCTTTCGAAGTAAGATTTTTTCTTTCAAATCCATTAATTTATTTTCCATATTCTTCTTAATTCCATGAATCATTTTTAAGCCTCTTTCATATAAATTTAAGAACAAATTTTGCTTAATATAACCTTTATCAGCTGCTATAATTCCAGTTAATCTTTTTGTTAACTCCGGTACTGGAACCCTATCATCTACATTGCCTTTGGTCACTTTTAATGCCATAAACTCCCCTTTATTATTGATTATTACATGTAATTTAAAACCATAAAAATACCCCATAGAGGATTTACTATGTTTGGCTAATCCTTTAAAAACTTTATTGCTATAACGCCTTTTATTGTGACAAGCTTTAATCGTTGTAGAGTCAATAAAATAAATACCTGTTTCCTCACCAAACAACAAATGAATCAACATATTTAGCGGTATGAATAATCGTGCCATTAATTCAACAAATCTATTATAACTCAAGGCTTTGGGAAAATCATCCTTATGCATGCACTCTATATAACTTTTATAGAAAAATTTAAAATTCTTAGCATAGGATGTATGAAACATAATTATTATTGTTAACATTTCACTTAGACTCATGCTACAACAGCGATTTCTTTGCTTATTTGATGGTAATAACTTTCTCTGTTCATACTCCAAATAAATTTTACAAAAATCATCTATAAAACTATATAATTCTGTGATATCTTTTTTCATGCCTGTAGTTTGTTTTTTTGTTTAAAAATATAAATACTGCAGGCACTCCTTTTTGACAATCCTTTTATCTATTACTATTTCATCTATATCTTATCCCGAACTGACGTGTTATTAGAAAAATATTGTAAAAAATCAATAGACCTTATATCTGATTATAATATTCTATCGACCAAGGCAGGTGAGAAAAAATCCATAGTACCCTACAATTTTTGTAAAGATGGTATTAGGATAGAAAAAAGTTTTTGTTTGGGAGGTATTAATAATGTGGATATTAGCTGCGTTATGGCTGTTGTAGATTGATAAAAAGCATTTTTGATATGATCAAAGCCATAGGTAAATAATGAAAACAATTGTCTTTCAATGGTTTTGTACCGTTTTATTCGGATGGGATTTAAGGCATTTTGTATTATTCCATTTTTGACTATTAAAGCTGAAGCAATAGCAGTTATCACTAATAATTTTTCAAATCTATCCAATTTTACAATGTGACTTTTTTCAATATCAAAACCACCGCTTTTTAGGTGCAAAAATAGTCGTTCAACACTCCAACGAAATTTATATAAAGCAAAAATATCTTGCTCTATTTCAATTGAAGACACCAGAACCATCAGCTCGCTCTTATCATTTCTATATGCGGTAAAATTAACCTTTCTATTCCATAATATACCACTACAAGCCCTATACTCTAAGGCTTTAACATCACTAAATATTCTTTCAATGGTTAAAGTTCTTAAACCTTTTGTAAGACGAATTTTATGATCCATTTTTAATGGAATAACAAACTTTAGATGGTTATTTATCAGAAAGTCTAACCATTCTTTATTCATAAATTCTCTATCAGCAAGCAAATATTTTATTCTTTCAACGCCAAAATTATTAATAAATTTCTGTAAAAATTCCTTCATAAATTCTGCAGAACACCCGCCACCATGCGACAAAGTCTTCCAGAATATTGGCACCGATATTTTACCAATTACCATTACTAAAAATAAAATATTAATATCGGATTTACCAAATTTCCAACTTACGTTAATTCGGGATAAGGATTAGTAAAAATAGCAGACATATATACACTACGAAGAGCAATTAATGTATGAATTCACAGAAATGCAATTTATACATATCCAAAATCTTGTATTAGTTATAGCTAAAGCATTTTTACTAATCCTTATCCCGAATTAACGTGTTATGCAAGAGGTCTATTGATTAAGAATTTGGCAATCTTACCATTCTCAACAAATTCTGCTACAGTTTGAATACCCAAATCCTCAGAGAGGTTAATTAATCTTTTAATGAAGTCTTGACTTTGCAGATCGCTGGTGATGTTACGTACGTAGCTACCATCAATTTTAAGAATATCTATTGGCAAATAAAAAGGTACAAGAATTAAGAAAACACGAATTAAAGGCAAAAAAAATAAAGCAGATTTTGCAAAAGGCTAGGCTCTGTGAACAAAGTAGATAGATTCTGTTGCATTAATCATTTAAGTAAATTAAACTAGTAAAAGTGACTGGTTCGGTAAAAGATGAGTTAATGAGAACGATTGATGCGTTTAAAGAAAAACTCATTTATCTGAGCTAACTAAAAAATAGTATCATTTTATAATTGTGACGCAATATGTTTAAAAATTTATTACAACTTTACAGCATGATAATTTGTCTTTTTGCTAGCCTAACTCTTATGTTCACATTGGTGCAAGTTATGCAAAATATTGCAAGTCTAGTATTACCAGAATATAAGTATAATCATGATATAGCTAAATTTAACTCTGTCGAAAACTTTATTGATTCGAAGAATCCACAGGAAGCGGAAAAGATTAGATTATTAAGTAAAATAGAAATAGACAAAAAGATAAATCTTGAAAAAACAAATTATATGCAAAAAGTAGAAAAAGATACAATATTTAATCTAATTAGCAATACTACTTGGGTAATTACTAGTTTAATATTTTTTATTATCCATTGGTTGCTGTATAAAAAATCATTCAAGCGTCATTGCGAGCTGATGTATCCCCACGAAATTGTTGCAAAATAGCAAGAATTGATAGAATATCTTCATTATTTAATGATGATGGAGATAGTAGGTTATGGATGTAAAAACAGTATTAAATGAAGTAATAAAAGAACATTGTCCTTTTATACAAATAATCGTTTAAATGCGTTACTTGATGTTGCAGAAGGCTTGCGATATAGTCAGAATTTGTCTTTGAGTGCAATTGGCAGGAACTTGAGTGGTGATAGTAAAGTAAAACATAAAATAAAAAAAGTTGATAGATGTATAGGTAACAAACATTTATATAACGAGGTTGATAATCTCTATAGTGCTTTATCATATTTCATATTTGAGTTTATCAAGCATTCTAATGATGACAGTGTTGTGATTGATTTATGTTATCTTAAAGATGATCGCATGGTACAAATGCTAAGTGCTCAATTTTGTACAAGAGGGATGAGTTTACCTTTGTATCAAGATGTGTTTGAAGAAGGTGAATTAAAGGGCAGAACGGTAGAATTTTTAAATAAATTAAAGAGTATAATACCTGATGGAAAAAGGGTTATTGTGATTATGGACGCTGGCTTTCATATTGAATGGTTTAAGGAAATAGAAAAACAAGGGTGGAGTTGGGTGTGTCGGGTACGACAAGGAAAAGATTTAAAATTAGCTAAGAATGAGGATTGGATATCAGTTGAAAATTTCATGCCATCAATTGGTTCAAAAACGATGGAATGTGGTACGATTCTGCTAACCAAAGCTCATAAATATTCCTGCAAAATGGTTACAACTTGCAAAGTCCCTAAGGGTCGAGTGCAGAAGGTTAGCAGGAATCGTACTAGCAGTAAAACAGCAAATGGTTCATATAACAAAGCTGCAAAAGAACCTTGGATATTGGTAACTAACTTAAGTTCTGATGAATATAAGGGAGCGGAAATAGTGAGGTTATATAGCAAACGTATGCAAATAGAGGAGACGTTTCGAGTGATAAAAAGTCATAAATTTGGTCTTGCTGGAAGATATATTCGAACTTTAGATGTGAATAGATGGGGAGTTTTAATGTTACTATCTGCCATTGTTATTATAACATATTGGGTTATAGGTGTGGTAGGCTATAGCCAAGGTATGCAAAGAATTTTCCAACCTAACACAGTAAAAGATAAAAAGATTTATTCGTATTTTACCCTTGGGAAATTTATTATTGAATTTAATTATTTGCATGCCATAAAACCATTGGTAGAACCCCTGGCATCTATTATAAAGACGGAGCTTTG
The DNA here is from genome assembly GCF_936269705.1 of Rickettsia endosymbiont of Oedothorax gibbosus. NCBI lineage: Bacteria > Pseudomonadati > Pseudomonadota > Alphaproteobacteria > Rickettsiales > Rickettsiaceae > Rickettsia > Rickettsia endosymbiont of Oedothorax gibbosus. Next base: position 30,130 of record NZ_OW370493.1, on the reverse strand, counting down.
TCGTGCTTAATTTCGTGGGGATACATCAGATTGCGAGGAGATACTTTAGTAGCGTGAAGCAATCTATTTTTAATCACTTTTATGGATTGCTTTGTCGGCTCACGCTTCCTCGCAATGATGCGTGAACGTTCACTCATATATTACCACCTAATTCAATTGCTTTACTAATATCTGATTATTTTATTCTATTAACTGAGGCAGGTGAGAAGAAATCGCCTTGCATAGCATCTATTTTTAGATTGATTAAGAATTTGGCAATCTTACCATTCTCAACAAATTCTGCTACAGTTTGAATACCCAAATCCTCAGAGAGGTTAATTAATCTTTTAATGAAGTCTTGACTTTGCAGATCGCTGGTGATGTTACGTACGTAGCTACCATCAATTTTAAGAATATCTATTGGCAAATTTTGTAATTGCTTAAATGAAGTAAACCCAGAGCCGAAATCATCTAAAGCAAATTTGCAACCGTATTTTCTTAATCTGTGCATAAAATACGTTATTTGTTGATAATGCTGATTAAGGCTAGTCTCAGTAATTTCGATAATTAATCTTCCTGAAACATCATATGTTTGTAATAATTTTTCTGCTATTACTAGCAAAGGAGAATCTAATGTGCCAATATTTGAAATATTAACTGATAGCATCAAGTCTGGGTTAGCATCTAATTCTTTGATTGCCATTTCTAGCACTACTTGATCTACTATAAAAATTAAACCTTTCTTTTCAGCCTCTGGGATTATTGCTCCTATAGAACATAGATAGTTATTTGTATCAGGAATCCTTAATAAACATTCATAGTAATGAGCTTTCATTGTTTTACGGTCAATAACTGGCTGATAAGCAAAAACCATTGTTTTGTTTAATAGGGACTTTCTTAAGAGATTAAGCTGTTTATTGGACTCTTTAATGTATTCTATATTATAATATTTAGAGTCATACTCACGATAATAATTTTGGTCACCTGGATAAGAAATTAGCCAGTTCAATAAATTATAAATTTCTTCAGCTTTATTGCTAAATTTGGGAAATTCTATGCTAGCAATACTACAATTCATATAAACTGTAGGTAATAGATCATCAACATAAAGCTGGGATAATAAATGTGCTTTTAGGGCAATTTCTTTAACTAGATTTGGATCTAATATCGGTAGAACTAATAATATTCGATCATGTTCAATGTGTTTATAAATTGATGTGACAGAATTGCTAATTAATTCATTGCAAATTTCAGAAATAATTTTATTAAGTTTGTCAATTATGTGAATGTCTTTTGCCATCATAGCATTTAATTCGTCATAATTTAATAGCTTAAAAGAGATGCAATATCCACGCTCTACTTTATCAAGCTCAAACTGTAAATTTCTAATTTTCGTATCTAATTTCACCATAACTCAAATAATATAAATTTACTAAATACTAAAATCCTAGTAGAATGATACAAGTAAAAGTTTTATATTATAAAATTATGAGCAAAATAAATAGAATAAAAAGCAAATTAGATGTGTTAAAACCACATTATTGTGAAATAGTTGATGAAAGTTCCAAACATGCTAGCCATACTGGTGGAACTACTGAGAGCCATTTTAGGGTTAAAATTTTTTCAGCAGCTTTTATAGGAAAAAGCTTGCTAGAACAACATAAAATGATTAACAATCTTTTAGCAGATGAGCTAACTAGTGGATTACACGCCTTATCAATTGATACGAAAAAACCTAACTTGCCTCATAGGAACGATGGAGAAACGCCTATATGTAGACGAGTGAAGACGTTACCAACTCATCAATTGATTATAGACGTTTGTGAATTGGAAATTTAGCTATAGAATCAGTCTTTAATTTTATGTTATATTTAGAGTGTGATATATATGATACATAATGAAAAAGAATCTACGTCGTTTGAGAACCTTAAAGATTCCGAAACAAATAGTGCTACAATTGACGAATCTACTATTGATACTCCTAGCGTTAAAGAGAAGCCGAATGAATTAAAAGTATCTCCTCTAGATGAAACTCTAAGTAATTCGGTGGATAATCAAATAATTCAACCAAAAGAAAGAAAAGCAAGAATTATCAAAAGCCTTGACGATATGGAGCTTGGACGTATCAATAAGTTAAAAACTACTTCTGCTGCAAAATCGGTAAGAAGTAAGGATGATTTGTCGATAATTGAGCAAGAACAAAATGAGAAATTAAAGTCGATTAAAACAAATGAGATTAGAATTTCAAATGAATTTCTAAAATCTTTAGAACAAGAAAATAAAGAAATAAAGACAGAATCAAACATAAAAAGAGCTATCTCTTACATAGTTTCTGCTTGGGAGTGGACAAAAAAGACCAAGGCTTTCAAGGCTATAGATTGGCTGTTAAATACAAAATTAGCCAAAATTGCACTCGGTAGTGCTGTAAGCCGAACTATTACGGCAACGCTTGCAATAGTAGCATTAACTGGGATACCCCCCCCTACAGCCTTAGCCATGGCAGCAATAACATTAGCTGGAGTAGCTGGAGGTATGGTAGCTGATGCTATTAAAACAAGAAAGATTCGTAAACTTGCCCAAGAAAATGACCTATTAATGCAAAATCGAGGAGATATAAGTAAACAACAATATTTATTAGCACTGGATCCCAAGTTAGCCCGGTTATTGGGCAATAAATTACACGTCCCAACATCTGCCCCAGGTGAAGAAAATAAACATTATCACTACATATCTTCCAAAGCAGAACTGGCATTTAATACAAGTAAGTTTTTTATGGAGAATATTCAGGACGCAACGATTTTAGCATCTAATATAATTGCAGCTAGCACTGGTAATCCTGCTAAGATTGCTGCGGCGGTTAAATCTGGTACAGCTTCAGCGATTACTTTGATTACCTCAGGTTTAACTGAAAAACAATCAGCTGATCTTGTTACAGCATTTAAAATTAATATTAATAACGAACTACATAAGAGTGATGTTGCAGATTATCATAATTTACAAGAGTTGCGTAAGATTGTACAAAAACAACATATTCAAACTACTGCTCTAACTGAGTTGATGCGAGAGAAAGATTATTTCAAGTTAACCGATGAGCAAAAACAAAATAAATTTGATGTGTATCAAGAAGCTTTAAATGAAATAAGGCTCGACAAAAATTATAGAAAATTAACCGATGAGCAAAAACGAGATATACTTCATGCAACAGTAAATAAGCTTGAAGGAAAATCTAATGAACAAGAAACTGAAAATAAAGAAAAGAAAAAAAGTAGTAACAGACTAATATCAGCGGCAAAAGGCACGCTAAGCTTTTTAAAAGATTTAGGTAGGGCAAATGATCCTTTTTATGAACAACCTGAAGTTAAAGGTAACAATTCATTAACCAAATCTATGAGTGCTGCCAAGAAATCTGCTGAAGAAATCGTAACTCCTGCAGTTATAGAACAATTACGAAAAAGTAAATCTACATCAGATTTATTGCAAAAAGAAAATAATGTTCATCAGAAAAATTTGCAAAGAAGCCATTCTTCAGATCGGCATCTTGAACGATAAATTAAATTCTCAGCTTACGCATGGCATTTAAAAGTCATATAGAAAATAGCTTGGCGTCATTGCGAGAAGCCACTTTATAGTCAATTCAGGAGAATTTGGGGCTAGGAGCGATGGAGCGACGCCTATAAGTAATTATAGTACCCTACAATTTTGAGAAGATGAAGAAGAATGGTTGATTTAGAGTGGTGTGAAGTAGTATAAGGTAGGTATTTTTATAACAAAATGCATAATATAATACTTCAAGAATTGATTTTATATATAGACGGAAATAAATCAAGATTAAAATGTTTGGTTGGTATGGTAATTAGTTTGCTGACGGGCAGCTCAATTTATCAAAAAGGTTTAGCACTTGGTATTTTAGGTGATGCTAAAGCGACGTCAAAAACTCATAGAATTTATCGTTTTTTAAAAGATTTTAATTTTGATTATATGAAGGTTGGCTATTTGCTATTAAGCTTTTTTGCTTCAAAAAATTATGTCGTAGCAATGGATAGGACAAGTTGGAAATTTGGTAAATCCGATATTAATATTTTATTTTTAGTAATGGTAATTGGTAAAATATCGGTGCCAATATTCTGGAAGACTTTGTCGCATGGTGGCGGGTGTTCTGCAGAATTTATGAAGGAATTTTTACAGAAATTTATTAATAATTTTGGCGTTGAAAGAATAAAATATTTGCTTGCTGATAGAGAATTTATGAATAAAGAATGGTTAGACTTTCTGATAAATAACCATCTAAAGTTTGTTATTCCATTAAAAATGGATCATAAAATTCGTCTTACAAAAGGTTTAAGAACTTTAACCATTGAAAGAATATTTAGTGATGTTAAAGCCTTAGAGTATAGGGCTTGTAGTGGTATATTATGGAATAGAAAGGTTAATTTTACCGCATATAGAAATGATAAGAGCGAGCTGATGGTTCTGGTGTCTTCAATTGAAATAGAGCAAGATATTTTTGCTTTATATAAATTTCGTTGGAGTGTTGAACGACTATTTTTGCACCTAAAAAGCGGTGGTTTTGATATTGAAAAAAGTCACATTGTAAAATTGGATAGATTTGAAAAATTATTAGTGATAACTGCTATTGCTTCAGCTTTAATAGTCAAAAATGGAATAATACAAAATGCCTTAAATCCCATCCGAATAAAACGGTACAAAACCATTGAAAGACAATTGTTTTCATTATTTACCTATGGCTTTGATCATATCAAAAATGCTTTTTATCAATCTACAACAGCCATAACGCAGCTAATAAGGTGGTCCCCTTTGTCTAGACAAAAATTTAGATAAATAGAGATATAATTCACAAAAATTAAATTGTTGTTTTTATACAATATTTTTTTCAAAATATACACATTCTGGAGTTTTATAATCCAAAGCTTGATGCATCCTTTGTCTATTATAAAAGTCCATATATTCGTTAATTGCTGTCTTTGCCTCCTTTACTGTTGTTAAAATAATCCGATAAATTTTTTCCTGTTTTAATGATCGCCAAAAACGTTCAATAAAAATATTATCTAAGGCTCGTCCCTTACCATCCATACTAATCAAGATATTATGTAGCTTTAGCATACTAATAAAATTCTCCGAGGTAAATTGTACTCCTTGATCAGTATTAAATATTTTTGGCATACCATATTTTTCTATAGCGTCTTCAAGGGCTGTTACACAAAATTCACTTTCCAAACTAATGGAGATTCGCCAACTTAGAATATAACGACTATACCAGTCAATAATAGCTACTAAATATACGAACCCTTGGCTCAGTCTTATATACGTTATATCTGCACTCCAAACCTGGTTTGGCAATACTATTTCTAATCCTTTTAGTAAATAAGGATATATTTTATGCACTTGATTCCTCTTGCTTAAATTTATTTTAGGATAAACAGCTTCAAGACCCATTATCTTGTAGTAACGTCTAACAGCTTTACGACCTACCGAAAAACCTTGGGCTTGTAAATATTTAGCCATCCGCCGCATACCATAATATGGATGCATAGTATAGGTCTCATCAATTATTGCCATAATCTTGATATCTTGTTCACTAATACCAGTAGGTTGATAGTAATAGGTTGACCTGCTAATATCCAATAACTTACACTGTTGTACAATTGTTAACTTATTATGATTAGGCTCTATCATATTACACCTAACCTTTAATTCCAAACAATGCAGATTTTTTTTTGAGCCAGTCACACTCAACGCTTAACTGACCAATTTGCTCATATAGATTCTTGATTAACCCCTGCTGATTTGGATCAGCACTCTGTGTTTTATTCTTAAAACCTTGTACTAACAACTCAAGACCTTGTTTTTTCCAGTTACTTATCTGTGTTGCATGAACACCATACTTACTAGTTATCTGGGCTATTGTTAGCTCTCCCTTAATTGCTTCTATGACAATTTTGGCTTTCTCCTCAGCACTATATTGCCTTACTTGTTTTTTCATCTCTAGCTCTCCTTGTTTGCTAAAGAATTCTATCTCATTTTTCTTATTTTTCTGTCCAAAATATTGGGACCATTATAATTTTTGTAAAGATGGTATTAGGATAGAAAAAAGTTTTTGTTTGGGAGGTATTAATAATGTGGATATTAGCTGCGTTATGGCTGTTGTAGATTGATAAAAAGCATTTTTGATATGATCAAAGCCATAGGTAAATAATGAAAACAATTGTCTTTCAATGGTTTTGTACCGTTTTATTCGGATGGGATTTAAGGCATTTTGTATTATTCCATTTTTGACTATTAAAGCTGAAGCAATAGCAGTTATCACTAATAATTTTTCAAATCTATCCAATTTTACAATGTGACTTTTTTCAATATCAAAACCACCGCTTTTTAGGTGCAAAAATAGTCGTTCAACACTCCAACGAAATTTATATAAAGCAAAAATATCTTGCTCTATTTCAATTGAAGACACCAGAACCATCAGCTCGCTCTTATCATTTCTATATGCGGTAAAATTAACCTTTCTATTCCATAATATACCACTACAAGCCCTATACTCTAAGGCTTTAACATCACTAAATATTCTTTCAATGGTTAAAGTTCTTAAACCTTTTGTAAGACGAATTTTATGATCCATTTTTAATGGAATAACAAACTTTAGATGGTTATTTATCAGAAAGTCTAACCATTCTTTATTCATAAATTCTCTATCAGCAAGCAAATATTTTATTCTTTCAACGCCAAAATTATTAATAAATTTCTGTAAAAATTCCTTCATAAATTCTGCAGAACACCCGCCACCATGCGACAAAGTCTTCCAGAATATTGGCACCGATATTTTACCAATTACCATTACTAAAACTCAATAACTAACCAGCTGAAGCTGGTAGGTTGAAGTTGCGACTAGAAGTCACGGATTTACTCTAAAGAGATATTCATTACATTATTAGGCTGATGTGCATCTGAATGATTGTTAATGTAGTTATTGATTATATCATCAGTGACATTACCACTGGTTGAGCTAAAGAAGCCCCTAGCCCAAAAGTGGCGTCCCCAGTAAGTTTTTCTAATTTCAGGAAATTCTTGCTGAATTTTATATGATGAACGTCCTTTAGCTGCTTTAACAAACTGACTAATGGATATATGAGGTGGAATTTCAGCCATAATATGGACATGATCGGCAGATAATATTCCATTGATGATTTTGATACCAAGATATTCTGCTACCTGAGCAATAATTTCTCTAATTCTAATCCTGAGGTTACCTGTGAGTACTTTGTATCGATACTTAGTAATCCAAACGATATGGAAGCGGTGGTAAAATACGGTGTGGCTAGACTTACTATAATCAGTCATATATATTATTCTCTATTCAGAGAATAATATATATGATAACATTAGTAAATTGAAATATTTTAGAACAAGGACTGAAGTCTTTTCCGGCTGAAGCCGGAGGTTTTAACCAAATTTTGGGACAATAAAATATTAATATCGGATTTACCAAATTTCCAACTTGTCCTATCCATTGCTACGACATAATTTTTTGAAGCAAAAAAGCTTAATAGCAAATAGCCAACCTTCATATAATCAAAATTAAAATCTTTTAAAAAACGATAAATTCTATGAGTTTTTGACGTCGCTTTAGCATCACCTAAAATACCAAGTGCTAAACCTTTTTGATAAATTGAGCTGCCCGTCAGCAAACTAATTACCATACCAACCAAACATTTTAATCTTGATTTATTTCCGTCTATATATAAAATCAATTCTTGAAGTATTATATTATGCATTTTGTTATAAAAATACCTACCTTATACTACTTCACACCACTCTAAATCAACCATTCTTCTTCATCTTCTCAAAATTGTAGGGTACTATAGCGACGACGTCACCAACTTCTCATCAATTGACTATAGTGGGCGACGAAGCAATCTATATGTGGATTGCCACGCTCACGTACGTTCGCTCGCAATGACGTTTTGTACTTTTCCAGAATTTTTAAATTGTCATGGGGTTTATGCGTAAGGTGAGTTAATTTACAACTATAGTACTAAGACTTAGGCAAATTAGCAAGATATTCTCCCTTCCAAAGCTCCTGATAAATAATAGGATCAATGTTCCCACCTGATATAAGCACTAAAACTTTCTTAGGTTTTGACTGTTTCTTTAACCAATTTACTACTCCAACCATATTTAAAGCACATGATGGTTCACAGGCAATTCGTAGCAAATGAATCAACCAAGCGGTCCAATAATATATAGAATGTTCATCAGCAAGAAAGAAATCATCAAGTTTATTTAGATAATTAAATGTACGTGGTGAAACTGCTAAAGTACGCAAACCATCTGCTACAGTACTTGGTGAATCAGTAAACCTATATATCGAACCTTGCTTAATCGATAAGAAAGCATCGTTGGCATTAAGCGGCTCTGAACCTATCAGCAAGCTGGATGGAGATAGCAATTCTTTCGCTAAATATGATCCAGAAAGCACCCCCCCACCTCCACAAGAAGCAAAAATGGCATCTGGGCTGAATCCTAGTTGTTGCAATGCTTCATAACACATCGTACCAGCCCCAGCTATACTAGAATCACTATCGGAAGGATGCAAATAGTAAAAATCATTTTCTATGTCACTCTTTGCTTTATCTTCTGCCATCTGTCTAGTTTTAGTTAGTATAACCTCTGCTCCATAATATTTTGCTGTTTGTTGTTTAATTGGAGAGGTATTTTCTGGTAAATAAATTCTTGCCTTAAGGTTAAGGGTTTTTGCTACCCAAGCAAGACCAATTCCATGATTACCTGTACTATATGCAACAACTTTATTTGGTAAACAATTTTGTTCTTGCAACTCTAATAAGTGGTTTAATACCCCTCTAACCTTGAATGCTCCGGTTTTTTGTAACGAGTCTATTTTAAAGAAAATTTTATGCCCGAGCATTTTATCTAAAATTTCAGATTGAACTATTGGGGTCAAATGAAGATATTGTTTTACCCTATTGCTTGCTATTGATATGATATTGGAAGATTGAGGCGATGAAGGCATATATAAAACTAAATGTAGCTTGAAATCATAGTAAGACGGTATTATATAGCTACCATCCTCTTTAGTATATAAATTTCTTAAGGTTTTTAATATGACAAATAAAGAAAAATTACCCTTACTCGCATTAAAAGACATGGTGATATTTCCAGGTATGATCGCTCCTGTATTTGTCGGTAGGTCAAAGTCTCTAAAAGCTTTGTTTAATACTAAAATTATAGATAATAATAGATATATATTATTAGTATTACAAAAACAACAAGATCAAGATACTCCAGATATTCAAGATCTTCATTCTACAGGAGTAATTGCTAAAATTATACAAACAGTAAGGTTACAGAATAATGCCAAAATTCTAGTTGAGGCAATCGATAAGGTTACCCTACATAACATCACTAATAAAGAAATATTTGAAGCTGAATATAGCATACTACATGATGAAGAGGTAATTGATGTAGAATCTTTAAAAGTTTCCACAGCAAATGTTATCGAGTTATTCACAAAATATACTAAGACTCATAAAAAAATTAATCCAGAAATAATAGAAACGATAACTGGTGAAATAGCAAAAAATCCAACAGATTTTAGTTATGTCACTAATGTACTAGCTTCTTATTTGACTGTACCATTAATAATAAAACAAACTTTGTTAGAGGAGACCAAACCTCAATCACGAATTAAAACTATAATAGATACATTAACATCTAGTATGGCTCAAATAGATGCAGAGCAAGCTTTACAATTGCGAGTAAAAAAACAAATTGAGAAAACTCAGCGTGATTATTACTTGCACGAACAAATGAAAGCTATACAAAAAGAACTCGAACATGATAAATCTGATTTCTCTGATATAGAAAAAAAGATTAAAACCTTAAAACTTTCAAAAGAAGCAAAAGAAAAAGCTGAAGCAGAACTGAAAAAGCTAAAGCTTATGAATCAAATGTCAGGTGAATCATCAGTTGTCCGTAATTACCTTGATACATTATTAGCCATGCCATGGGGGAAATTTGATAATAATAAAACTGATATAAATAAAACTAGAGAAATTTTGGATCGTGATCACTTTGGTCTTGAGAAAGTCAAAGAGCGTGTTATTGAATATTTAGCAGTGTTACAACGTTCTAAAAAAATTAAAGGACCTATATTATGCTTAATCGGTCCACCAGGAGTTGGGAAAACCTCATTGGTCAAATCCATTGCTGAAGCAATAGGTAGGAAATATACTAAATTTGCTCTTGGCGGTATTAGAGATGAATCGGAGATTAGGGGACATCGAAAAACATATCTTGGTTCTATGCCAGGAAAAATTATGAATTTAATAAAAAAAGTTAAAACTAATAACCCCGTTATGTTATTAGATGAAATTGATAAAATGGGTTCTGATTTTCGAGGTGATCCGGCTTCTGCTTTACTTGAAGTCTTAGACCCTGAACAAAACAGTAATTTCGTTGATCATTATTTAGAAGTAGAATATGATCTGTCAGAGATAATGTTTATTGCAACAGCTAATTCTTATAATCTGCCCAGAGCTCTACTTGATCGTATGGAGATCATTAATATTTCTGGTTATGTTGAAGAAGAAAAATTACAAATTGCCAAAAACTACTTAATACCAAAGCAATTGAAAATGCATGAAATAAAGAAAAATGAACTCACTATTGATGATGGAGCAATTTTAGAATTAATTAGATATTACACCAAAGAATCAGGAGTAAGATCGCTTGAGAGAGAAATTGGCTCTGTTACAAGAAAAGTATTGCAAAGAATTTTGAGTAACAAAAAAATAAAAAGCATATCAATATCATCTACCAATCTTGAAAAATATTTAGGAGTTAGGAAATATAATTTTGGTCTAGCTGAAAAAGAAGATCAAATAGGTAGTACTACGGGACTTGCTTATACAGAAGTTGGCGGAGAATTACTTACCATTGAAGCCTTGTCATTCCATGGCAAAGGAGATATTAAAACTACTGGTAAACTTGGGGATGTAATGAAAGAATCTGCTCAAGCAGCCTATAGCTGTTTTCGTTCTAGAGCTAGTAGTTTTGGATTAAAATATGAAGATTATAAAGATCTTGATATCCATTTGCACGTACCGGCTGGAGCGATTCCAAAAGATGGTCCATCTGCTGGATGTGCAATATTTACCACTATTGTTTCACTTATGACCAAAATACCGGTAAACAGAACTGTAGCAATGACTGGAGAAATCACCCTAAGGGGGACAGTATTACCAATTGGGGGACTAAAAGAAAAATTATTAGCCGCTAGCCGAGGTGGTATACAAACGGTGATAATACCTCAAGATAACGTTAAAGACTTAGAAGATATTCCACCGAATATAAAAAAGAGTTTAGAAATTTTATCAGTATCAACTGTAGATGAAGTGCTAAAATTAGCTTTGGTCAATAATAATTTTACAGTTACTAACTAAAAATAGGTATGATTATATAGTCAATTCAGGAGAATTAGGTAGCAGGAGCGATGGAGCAAAGCCTATAAGTAATAGGCAAGCATTGAGTGACGACGTCACCAACTTCCCATCAATTGACTATAGGAAACTCTCTCAAGAATCAGCAATAACATCATCCTTCTTATTGTCTAGTGAGTCAATCATTTAATTTGTGTAAGTTCATTTTTTATTTTCCAATAAATCATATTTAAAATCTCCACAAAGTATTTCAAATTGATTTAAAGCTAAAGACCAATCTTTAATAGGCATGGTCCATTTTTTGGCTGCATTTTGTAGGGATAAAAATATTATTTTTTGAATTGACTTATCATCTGGAAACACCCCCTTATTTTTGATAATTTTTCTAATTTGACGATTTACAGATTCTATAGTGTTAGTAGTATAAATTACCTTTCTGTTCTCTTCAGGAAAGGCAAAAAACGGTATTATCCCAGACCAATTACGTTGCCAAATATCAGAAATTACCGGATATTTTTTATCCCATTTTACACCAAATTGCTGAAGTTTTAAACGTGCCATTTCGTCATTATTAGCTGTATAAATTTGTTTTAGATCTGATGTGACCTCTTTTAAATCTTTATATGACACATACTTTACTGAATTGCGAACCATATGTACAATACATAATTGTACTATAGTACTCGGGAATACACTGCTTATAGCTTCTGGAAAGCCCTTTAAACCCCACACAAGCAACATAAATTTGTTCAATTCCTCGATTCTTTAACTCAGTAACTACTTGCATCCAAAATTTAGCACCTTCATTTTTGCCTATCCAAATGCCAAGTAACTCCTTTTTCCCTTCTATATTTACTATAATGGTTCCAATATTTTGGACAGAAAAATAAGAAAAATGAGATAGAATTCTTTAGCAAACAAGGAGAGCTAGAGATGAAAAAACAAGTAAGGCAATATAGTGCTGAGGAGAAAGTCAAAATTGTCATAGAAGCAATTAAGGGAGAGCTAACAATAGCCCAGATAACCAGTAAGTATGGTGTTCATGCAACACAGATCAGTAACTGGAAAAAACAAGGTCTTGAGTTGTTAGTACAAGGTTTTAAGAATAAAACACAGAGTGCTGATCCAAATCAGCAGGGGTTAATCAAGAATCTATATGAGCAAATTGGTCAGTTAAGCGTTGAGTGTGACTGGCTCAAAAAAAAATCTGCATTGTTTGGAATTAAAGGTTAGGTGTAATATGATAGAGCCTAATCATAATAAGTTAACAATTGTACAACAGTGTAAGTTATTGGATATTAGCAGGTCAACCTATTACTATCAACCTACTGGTATTAGTGAACAAGATATCAAGATTATGGCAATAATTGATGAGACCTATACTATGCATCCATATTATGGTATGCGGCGGATGGCTAAATATTTACAAGCCCAAGGTTTTTCGGTAGGTCGTAAAGCTGTTAGACGTTACTACAAGATAATGGGTCTTGAAGCTGTTTATCCTAAAATAAATTTAAGCAAGAGGAATCAAGTGCATAAAATATATCCTTATTTACTAAAAGGATTAGAAATAGTATTGCCAAACCAGGTTTGGAGTGCAGATATAACGTATATAAGACTGAGCCAAGGGTTCGTATATTTAGTAGCTATTATTGACTGGTATAGTCGTTATATTCTAAGTTGGCGAATCTCCATTAGTTTGGAAAGTGAATTTTGTGTAACAGCCCTTGAAGACGCTATAGAAAAATATGGTATGCCAAAAATATTTAATACTGATCAAGGAGTACAATTTACCTCGGAGAATTTTATTAGTATGCTAAAGCTACATAATATCTTGATTAGTATGGATGGTAAGGGACGAGCCTTAGATAATATTTTTATTGAACGTTTTTGGCGATCATTAAAACAGGAAAAAATTTATCGGATTATTTTAACAACAGTAAAGGAGGCAAAGACAGCAATTAACGAATATATGGACTTTTATAATAGACAAAGGATACATCAAGCTTTGGATTATAAAAATCCAGAATGTGTATATTTTGAAAAAAATATTGTATAAAAACAACAATTTAATTTTTGTGAATTATATCTCTATTTATCTAAATTTTTGTCTAGACAAAGGGGACCACCTTAGTCAGTTAATTCTTTCAAAGCAATAGTCTTTCGTAATATCTTCTTTACAGTAGAATAAGGGTCTTTTAATCTGTAATATATTTCAGCTACTATGTCATTTTCATACAATTTAGCACTGATAGTACCTATGATATTACGTAAATCGTTAGTATTTGTATCTTGCATAATTGATACTCTAGTAAATCATGTAGTGAACTTGTTAAAAATATTAGATAAGCAAATAGCTAATTATAACACATCGATTTTATCAAAAAATAATTGGCTTGTCAATAACAGGAGGAGAAATTATCAACGAAGTTGCAGCAAATTTACTAAGAAACTGTCGGAGATAACATGCCATTAGACAATATGCCATTTGGCAGCCCGTAGTAGCGGAGAATATAAATCTTCATCCATAGGAATCAAGATATTTTTCTCTTCTTCTATTGTGGGAGGTCTATCAAGAAAGTAAATTTTAGGTGCATCTTTAATGATAGCAAGAGGAGTTTGTTCATTACCTTCACCCATAACAAAAACTGCTGAAGTCGCCAAAGCATCTAAAATATTCACTTGTGTAACCCTTAATGGACTATTGTAAAGATCAGGTTTATCAATATATGAATAAATGGGTATAAAACCACACCAACCAAGAGCGATACCTGTTACACCTAGTCTCATGATTGTTGTATGGCTGTCCGTAATCACAACACCAATCTTTTTAAGATTATGTCTCTTTTTTAAATATTCCCATATCCAAATAACTGTTTTTTGAATATTCTCAGGATACAAAACATATACTCCATGTACGTTTGATTCATCTATACCTGCAGAAGGTATAAGTATACCATTCTTGATAGTTAAATAAAGATCATAAGGATTACGGTCTGTCTCCAACACTAAATCTGCTTCTTGCTTAATCAATAAATTCTTACATATACTATCCTTTGAAACTAAACGTCCTTGTATGATGCTAATTATCTTGGATGTTATAGCAACAATATCTTCATCTACAAGCTCTTGGGTATATTGATCTAAAATTTGTTCCAAACAATCATTAACCTCAATCCTATGAGTTTTTATACCTTTAACAAGCATGACATTCTACCATTTTCATCATCCCATCAAGAAAGAACCATAGTAATTTAGCTCCTTCTTTTGCTCCATAAAAAACTTTCTGCTGATCGTTTTTGTTAAGAGACTTTATCAGACTAACCAATTGTTCTGTATGCCATTTATCAGCTTCTTGATGAACAGAAAAAAATTGCAATGTTTTATTATCTTGAATTCCATAATGCTTTTTTAAACCATCCATCTTAGAAGCAGCAACTTCTGGTGTTTGCCTTTCATAGGCATATAAAGCCCCTAATCCTGTCGGATAATCTGTTCTCACTAGTTCCAAATATCCTTCAACTAGTTTGCAAGTTGAAACTAATTCTGGAAAATTTGGGATTGACTCCCTTGATACGCCTATTCCTTCAGCAAAACGTAACCATAATTCAGGATGATTATCATCACCTTTCTCCTCATCAATCAAATTCTCTAGCAAAATTTGTCTTTCTTGAATCTTATCACAAAGAGCATGGATTTGACTTATATATCTAGGAAAAGCAGAAACATGATGATAGTATTCTTTTACATAGATTTGTAATATTTCATGTTTCAACAATCCTTCATTCCATAACTTATAAAACGGATGTTTAAGTAAATGAAATACCTCAAGAGATGTATTAAGGTTTGTGCAAAATATCATGATATCTCCTTTATATTTGTAAGCTTACAAATAGTATAATTAGGGTGTTCTTTTAAAATTTTTTCATCCCATCCTTTAAAATATCTTAAATCAATGGATGTATCACCAGAATATAAGTGGTGTATTTTTGTTAGTATAAAATAAGAAATCAGATTATGTTCTAAAAATAAATGAGCAATCTCAGCTCCTCCAATCATAAAAAGCTTCTTTACTAAGTTTAAAGATTGAATATATTTTAGAAACTCATTCAATGAACTTACTATCTTTGCATCGTTAGAAATACAATGATGATTACGAGAAAAAACAATAATATCTCTATTATAATCAATTGATGAGAAGTTGGTGACGTCGTCACTCGTCGCTCGCCTATTACTTATAGGCGTCGCTCCATCGCTCCTAGCCCCAAATTCTCCTGAATTGACTATAGTTAGCGAAGTTTTGGGTATTATGTTATAAGTCTTTCGTCCCATAATCATAATATGTCCACTAGTTGTAGCTCTAAAATGCTCAAGTTCTTCCGGATAACTCCAAGGTAAAGAGTTTCTATCACCAATAACTCCTTGTTGCGTTGCTGCCATGATACCTATTATCTTCATATGACACCCTATTGATGAAAGTTTTGATAGGTTGTAAAAAATCGCATATGGTTCCTTACATTATGAACACGCAAAAAATCTACCTTATCTTTTAATGCAAGGGAAGTAGCAATAGTTTCAATATCCCGATTCTTAGCATCAACTGTAGAAAATGCCTGAATATAGGATTTTCTGGAGTGTCCAACCATAATTTGAACATCTAAGCTCCTGAGTTCTTGAACATATCGTAAAATCTCTATGTTTTGATATGACGATTTTCCAAAGCCAATACCTGGATCAATGATAATATTTTCTTGAGAAAAGCCGATATTTAAGAGACGCTCAATGGATTGCTTTCCCCATTCTTTTATCAAACTAATAGGTCTATGCTCTAAAGATAGAATTAATTCTTGATTAGGTGGAATACTCAATGAATGCATGAAACATAGTTTACAACCTTTCTCAGCAATGCTCTTCAAAGTTCTATTATCAAAATCACCTTTGACATCATTAATCCAACTAATCTGATAGTTTTCAAGAAGCCGTTTAACAGTAGATGACCAAAAACTATCTATGCTAACTTTAAGCATTCCTTTATTTATTAATGTTGTAATCCCATCTAGAACAGGCTTTAATTTATTATATTCCTCCTCTGGTGTATGAATTACAGCACCTGGTCTTGTGGATTGAGCCCCAATTTCAATAATACTAGCACCATCACTAGCTAATTCTTGAATTTGCTCAATTGCTTTATCTGGATTGTTAAATTGCCCTCCATCTGAAAAGGAATCATTTGTAACGTTAACAATCCCCACAATTGCAGGATGTAGAACAAAACTTTTAGAAAAAGAATTTGTTAAAGGCATCTTTGTCCATGGCTGTACTTCCATGAGGGCTAAAAGATGTTGTAAAAATGGTCGAGTACTTAATTCTGGATGCGGTATTGTAAGCTGAGGAGTATTGATCTCAAGTTCATCCCAAAGTAAAATATCTAGATCAATAATACGAGGTGCCCATTTTTCATAAATAGCCAATCGTCCCATATCAGATTCTATCGATTTCATGGTTATAAGTAGTGCATCGGGTGATAAATCCGTCTCTCCCGCAACGATCATGTTTAAGAATGGTTTATTCCAAGATGGAGGGGTATTATCTGGCAAAATCGCTTCGGTTTCAAGTATAATTGAAGACTTAGAATTGCGTAAACAACTTTGTGTTAATAAATTCACAGCCATATTTAAGTTATTAATACGATTTCCTAAATTAGAACCAAGACTAATGTAAATCATTGTCCCCTCCTTTACTACATAAAGCAGAGCAGTAAGTAAAAGCAATATCTCCATGAACATCTTGGATAGGCGGTGACATTTTACGTGTTGTTACACTGACAGATTGAACAATATCACGATATCTCAATAAAGATTTATCAATAACATGATAAACTTCTATAGTTAAATGTTCTATTAGATTAAATTGTTTAGTTTGGCAAAGAAATTTAATACTTTGAACAAGCTCAAGATAACAAATTGTATCTTCAAGTTTGTCGGTAATTGTGCCTTTTGGTGGAGTTGTAAATTTTAATTCAATATTAAAACTAACTAATTGCGAATGAAATTTTTCTTGATCACTACATCCAAGATGAATCCATATCCGTAAATCTGAGATTATAAGTTTTAAAAAATTCTTATTGAAAATTTACCTCTTATATAAGTTTATAAAAAAGACTTGTCTAAAAATGTACATAAAGCACTCTACTATGGTAACATATAAAATATGCTGAGTCAATAATTTTTTATATAAGTTCTATTGTGAAAACAACCTTGGTACTATATAGCTGTGTAACATTAGACCTTTATCTGTAAGATTAATATGACCTTTATCGCCTGATCCCTCATTCCACTGAAGTAGATCCAACTTTTTATAGTATATTGCCTTTTGTATGTCCAAAATGTCAAATAATTGCTTACCTGTTCTTTTTTGTATAAGGTCAATATTTAGACCATTTTCAAGACGTAGTCCCATCATCAACATTTCTTCGGTTATTTCTTGCATAGAAAGTTTATTGATATGTTGAATGCCACAGCCCAAGCTCTTAACAGTTTGCAACCATTTTTCTGGCTTATGCCACATCATGATACTATAGAGATTAGATGTAAAATCACTATCGTACATATTAACTCTACTATGAGCACCAGGACCTATACCTAAATAATTATTATATTGCCAATATGTCAAATTATGCTTACATTCATGACCTAACATAGCATAATTTGATATTTCATACCTAAAATATCCTTGTGACTTTAAGTATAAATTAGTCCACTCATACTGATCAGCCGCTTGATCTGAGCTTGGTATAGTCAGATTCCCATCGTTAAACAATTTATAAAATAACGTACCTTTTTCGATGAATAGTTGATATAATGAGATATGACCTGAGGCAAGTTGCATAGCATTGGTCAGTTCGTCTTGCCAACTTTTTAGAGTTTGGTTACTTCTTGCATAAATTAGGTCAAAAGATATTCTGGGAAAAATGCGGCGAGCTATCTCAATAGTTTTGATTGCTTGCCCCACATCATGTTGTCGCCCTAAACTCTTTAAGTCAGTTTCCACTAAAGACTGAACGCCAATTGACACCCTATTTATTCCAGCTAATCTAAAGTCTTTAAATTTCTCGGTCTCAAATGAAGTAGGATTTGTTTCTAAAGTAATTTCTGTGTACTCATCTATTATTGCTAGATTTGCTATTTTGCTAATGATTCCTTCAACAACAAATGGCTTCATTAAAGATGGGGTGCCACCACCAAAGAAAATAGATTTTATATATTTATGACCTATAGTATCCTTGAAATGATTCAGTTCTAACTCATAACATTTCAGCCAATCATTATGGTCTACTTTATCTGAAACATGAGAATTAAAGTCACAATACGGACATTTTGATAGACAGAATGGCCAGTGTATATATATCGATAATGGTTCTTTCATGTTTATATAGTCAACTGATGAGAAGTTGGGGACGTCGTCGCTCAATGCTCATAAGCATCAGTTTAAGAAAAAGTTGTCTATTAGCGAGCTACAATATGTGGCGTGGCAATCCATTTTTGGTTACTTTTATGGATTGCTTCGTCGGCTAACGCCTTCTCGCAATGACGGTTTTCCAATTATTACCTTCTTAAATTGACGCATATGCACGTAGGCGGGAATCTTTATATCCCTGCTTTCACAGGGATGACAGTTAAGGCAAGCAAAGATTACACTAAGCCAAGCAGGCATGACAGAAAAATGGGTTGCCACGACCACTACGTGGTCTCCTCGCAATGACAACTGATATATCTAAATAGACTTTTAAACAGGTTTTGGCATTTGCTGAAGTATAAAGTTTTTCACTTTCTCAAATGCGGTGTTTTCAATCTGCCTAATTCTTTCCTTAGAAATTTTATATTCTATACTAAGAATATCCAGAGTTTTTGGAGAATCTGTTAATTTACGCTCAGTAAGAATATGTAATTCGCGATCATTTAAGATCTTCATCGCTTGGGTTAACAAGTTATGCTTATTAGCAGAATCCTCTTGGCTAATTAATCTTAGCTCTTGACTTGGACGAGTTTCTGGTAAAAATTCAATTAATTCGCTACTACTATTATCATCACCATTTACCAAATTGTTCAGCGATAAGTCTGGACCAGATAATCTAGCATTCATTTCACTAACTTCATTGGTAGTCACTCCAAGTTCTTGAGCAATTTGAACAAAATCTTGATCTGTGACAGCCCTTGAATATAGGTTAGCAATTTTATGCTTAATTTTACCAAGACTAAAGAATAATTTTTTTTGTGCTGCTGTAGTACCCATTTTAACCAAAGACCAAGATCTTAAGACATATTCATGGATTGAAGCTTTAACCCACCACAAAGCATAAGTAGACAAACGAAAACCTAAATCAGGATTATATTTCTTTACTGCCTGCATAAGACCTAAATTCCCTTCTGATACAAGCTCATTTAGAGGTAGTCCATAATTTCTATATCTAATGGCAATTTTTGCTACTAATTTCAAGTGGCTAGTTACTAACTTATGTGCAGCTTCTAGATCGTTTTGTTCAAGATAGGCTTTGGCAAGTAAAAATTCCTCCTCTTGTGAGAGTGATGGAACTTTATTAATTTTTTGCAAATATTGATAAAATCCTGATTCTGCAGAAATTACTGGCACACTGATTTTGTTAGTCATATAATACCTTAAAATAGGTTGTTTTATTAAAACGAGTATATAATATCATAAGTTTAAGATATTTTAAATAGACTTTTCGTAAAAAGTTAAAATTTGATTTTTTACAATAGAGCTAATCCAAATAGGTATAATGGACGGAGCCCATTAAAGAGAAATGTTCACAGATCCTAATAGACGTTCCAATAGGAAATTTGCCTTAGCCTTAGTTAGCTTAGCATTTAGTATGGTTTTTTTAAGCTTTGCATCGATACCAATTTATAATTTATTTTGTAAAGTCACTGGTTATGGCGGTACCACCGTAAGACAGGAATTTAATATATATTCCCCTAAAAAGGGAACTAGAGTGATAACTATAGAATTTGACTCTAATGTTGATAGTAATTTACCTTGGCGATTTATTCCTAAACAAAGAAGGGCTACAGTTATTCCAGGACAAAATACACTAATTTTTTACGAGTCTGAAAATCTAAGCAACGATGATATAATAGGAACTTCCGTTTATAATGTTACACCCAATAAAGCCGGTAAATATTTTGTTAAAATACATTGTTTTTGTTTTGAAGAACAGTTATTAAAAGCAAGAGAGAAAATGTTAATGCCCGTAACATTTTTTATAGACTCTGATTTTGAGGAAGATAAAGAAATGAATGATGTTGAGACAATAACCCTATCTTATAGCTTCTATAAAGTCAGGGTTGTTGAAAAAGATCCAATGAAATTCAAATAATAATTTAAAAAAGTGAAAATTTAGTATATATTTCTACTTTCAACAGATAATTTTAATAAAAAAAGTTAATTATTTTATGACTATAACCATTCATACAGCCGAAGACTTTAAAAAAATGCATATTGCAGGTAAACTTGCTGCAGAAACCTTAGATTTCATTACTAATTATGTAAAACCAGGGGTAAGTACCATTTATTTAAATGATCTTTGCCATGACTTTATTGTATCCAATAATTCAATCCCTGCACCTTTAAACTATAATGGCTTCCCAAAATCAATTTGCACTTCTGTTAACCATGTAGTATGCCATGGTATCCCAAATGATAAACTCCTTAAGAATGGTGATATCATAAACATTGACGTTACTGTAATTGTTGATGGATGGTACGGTGACACTAGTAGAATGTTTTACGTTGGTGATGTCGGAATTAAAGCAAAACGCTTAGTGCAAGTTACTTATGATGCTATGATGACAGGAATTGAACTAGTGAAACCAGGAGTACATTTAGGAACTATCGGAAATGCTATACAAACTTATGTTGAAAAGCATAATTATTCAGTTGTTAGAAATTATACTGGTCACGGGATAGGGCGTATATTCCATACAAAACCGGATGTTCTACATTACGGTAAAGCTGGCACTGGCTTGGTATTAGAAGAAGGTATGTTTTTTACTATTGAACCAATGGTAAATGCTGGACATCACTCTACCCATCTAAGTAAATTAGACGATTGGACAGTTACCACAAGTGATAAATCATTATCAGCACAATTTGAGCATAGTTTGGGGGTAACCAAAGATGGTTTTGACATTTTTACTTTGTCACCAAAACACTTGACATATCCACCTTATAAAATAGATTTATAATAGAACAATATGAAAGATGATACTCCTCATTATATTGGACATAGACAACGTCTAAGGCAACGTATTGTTATGTCTGCAGAGAATCTTGCGGATTATGAATTACTTGAAATGATATTATTTTCTGTAATACCTAGAAAAGATGTAAAACCATTAGCGAAGGAATTACTAACGCGATTTGGTAGTCTGGCTGATTTAATAAATACAGATAAAGAAAAACTACTTAATATTAAGGGGACTAATGATAATTTATACATAAATTTTGTTACTATGCGTGAATTAACTAACAGAATGCTAAAACAAAAAGTAATAAATCAAAATGTCATTAGTTCTTGGAGTATTCTAATAGATTATCTGAAAGCAACGATGGGTAATATGAAGACAGAACAGTTTCGTATCTTATTTCTAAATAAAAAGAATGTCCTGATTGCTGATGAAGTTTTAAGCCAAGGCACCATAGATCAGGCAACAATATATCCAAGAGAAATAATTAAAAGAGCTTTATTTAATGAAGCTGGTGCAATTATATTAGTACATAATCATCCAAGTGGTGTTAGCAAACCTTCAAATACTGATATAAAACTAACACACAAAATAGTAGAAACTTGTGCTAATGTGAATATATCTGTTCATGACCACGTGATTATTGCAGCTAATGAATATTTCAGTTTTAAATCTAATATGTTGTTATGAGTGATTTTATTAATTATAGTTTTTTATTTTTGTTATCTTTTATAGCAACAAGCTTTTTTACTTGGATATTGATTTTCAATCTTCCTTCTTTTGGAATGGTGGATATACCGGATCCACGTAGAGCACACAATAAAATTACACCAAGAGGAGGTGGGCTTGCTATAGTAATAGTGGTAATAATTGGTCTTATCTCTTACGAATATTTTACAACAAAAGCACTAATAAATTCGATTAAAATTTTACCTTTATTGCTGATCATTTCTACAATTTCATTTTTAGATGATCTTATCTCCGTTCCCGTATTTATAAGACTAATTATTCATATAATTTGTTCTACAATAAGCATTGTATTATTTTTATCTCCGGCATTATTATTTCATTATGAATTACCGTTATATATTGATTTTGTGTTATCTATAATATATTTGACTACCTTTTTAAATATTTACAATTTTCTTGATGGGATAGATGGTATTAGTGGTGCCGAATCTATTCATTTATCTATCACTATATTGATACTCTGTTATTTAAAGTATGATACAATAATAAATATAAATTTTATAATTGTACTTAACATCATTATATTGGGATGTTCTATAGGTTTTTTGATATTTAACTGGCATCCTGCTAAAATTTTTATAGGAGACGTAGGTAGCATAAGTTTAGGATTTTTATTAGGTTTATGTTTAATACTTATTTCAGCTTCTAGTATTCATTTATTTATTGCTTCATCTATTGCTAGCTTATATTACATGACCGATGGAGGACTAACCATATTAATTAGACTACTTAATAAGGAAAAGATTTGGCAACCTCATTTAAAGCATTTTTTTCAAAAGGCAGTGAAAAATGGTAAAAGTCATAGAGAAGTAGTGTATAGAATTATAATATGCAATATATTACTTATGATATTATCAATCAGTTCTCTATATTTTCCTTTAGTATCAATTATTTTTGCTATATTAGTAGTAATGGTTACAATCATTAATTTTGCCCATGAAACCACTCAGACATGACATCAACATAATTATTAGACGAATTTTTGGCAAGCAGCACCCATTGCTTGCAGAAATTATGATTAATTGGAGTAAGATTGTTGGATCAAAATTTAGTAGCAAAACTATTCCTCTAAAAATAGTTAAAGCTAAAGAGAAAGGACAGTTAATAAATATTTTACACGTACAAGCAGAAAATTCAAGCATCGCCTTAGAAATATCATACTATCAACAGATAATCATTGAACGTATTTCAGTTTATCTAGGTTTTAAAGCTATACATAGCAT
The DNA here is from genome assembly GCF_936269705.1 of Rickettsia endosymbiont of Oedothorax gibbosus. NCBI lineage: Bacteria > Pseudomonadati > Pseudomonadota > Alphaproteobacteria > Rickettsiales > Rickettsiaceae > Rickettsia > Rickettsia endosymbiont of Oedothorax gibbosus. The sequence goes on along the minus strand of NZ_OW370493.1, from coordinate 6,442 downwards.
AAAAACTACAATATATATACCGTGGAGGAATTAATCATAGTTTTTCCTGCAGAGAATTTTGTTCTAAACGACTCTTAAGCCCTGTGAAATCGACTATTTTTGCATCTTGCTCCTGGCAGGCACAAGTAAAAATATATCTATTTTTGTCTGTAATTTTTTGAATACATTGCCCACAAATGCCTTTCATCATGCACTGCATAGGAGAATTAATGCTTACTATTAGTTGGGGTTTTTTACCAAAAAAATTATCTTTTATATCTCTTATAGCTTGCATCATTTCTGAAACACCGGTGGCTATTATCCTATCTATAGCCAAATTCTCCCAGAGAGAACAATACCCCATTATAGCATACAGCAAATTACCCTTAACACTAATATCTTTTGACCGATTTTTTGATAAAATCCCCTCTTCACAACACCAAACTACTATATCAGCTGATTCTTCAATTTTTTCTTGATAAAATCTATCTTGTAAATTTTTATAACCAGCAAAATATATAATTTTACAATTATTATTTTTAAGAGCCTTGGCTATTGAGCATAAAACAGCATTTCCAACCCCTCCTCCAATAAGAACTATATTGCTATCTTTCAATATCTCAGTTGGCTTACCATTAGGCCCCATTAGTACTACCTGCTCATTTTTCGATAAATATCTACATAAATTACTTGATTTACCACCTTGCCAAACTATCAAATGAATTAACCCATTTTTTGAATCAACATAAGCTCCAGCAATAGCCAAAGGTTCAATAATTTTTGCAATATCACTAGAATAATTTTGCAAACGGAAAAATTGCCCTGGTTGAAAATTCTTAGCAGCAAGAGGAGAATGTATTACAAGCTCTACTATCTTGTCAGATAGAATATTAACCTCTTCAATACGACTCATTAATAGATAATCTAATTTAGCAAAGAAATCTATATAACTACCAGGAAAAATTGGGCTATTTTGGGTAAGTTTTTCTCCGATATTTTTGTACCCTTCTTTACTACTTGCTATGGCTTTAACCACACTTCCAGAGTATAAAGGATCACAATCACCAAAATATGTTACATTATCTTCTAAATGATTATTTACTACCTCTTTATCGATACCTATTGCCATCAGTACAGTTCGTGCCTTAAATTTTTTTCTTACACCTAAATTATCAAATTCTATCGATTGGGTATAGTTGTACTGATCAACATCAATACCTAAAGGTATCATATCCTCAACAAATTTTACACCATCCCCCAGAGCATACATCACTTCCTCAGGGTTTAACTTATATGCAGGAGAATCTTTTAATTTACCCCTATAACAAATTGTTACTCCGCCTAATTCGTCTAGGATTTGCTTGATAGATTGTCTAGTTTGTGCTTGCTTAAATAATTTTGCATGCAAAATAAATTCTTCAGCTATTAATCTATCCTCATTTGTCCAATGTTGCTCTGTGTGCTTTTTACCATTCTTTACAACTGATAACTGATAGTTCTTTAGAAACTTTTCTACTTGTAATTTATAATAATTTAAGCTTTCAGTTGCTGCATCAATAGCGGTCAATCCACCACCAATAATGATAATAGGCATCTTAATAAGTAAATTAGTGATAGATTGCTCTAAAAAAGCTCCTCCTGATTGCAAGGTCATTAGAAAGTCGGAAGCTGTTCTAACACCTTTTGCAAGAAAATTTCTCATCTCAACGATTTGGGGCTTACCAGCCCCAGTACACAAGGCAACATGATCAAATCCCAAATGGTATACCTGCTCCATAGTTATATTGCTATCCAGACTTACACCACCAAAAAGTTTAAACCGACTATTTCTTTGTAACATCAGACGTAATATCGTCAAATTATTTTTATCCCATCTTGGAGTAATACCATATTCAGCCACTCCGCCAAAACCTCCTGGTATTCTCTCTGATAAGTTTTTTTTATAATCAGACCAATATTTAATAGATTTGTTAACATCAAAAGGCAATGGGGTGATTTTTAAACCATCTATGGCTATTACATCATGCCCATCCCGTAATAAATAATGACTTAAACTAAAGCCAGCTGGTCCTTGACCAACTACTAAAACCTTATAATTAGTTGGAAGATTTGGTAAAGGAGCAAAAATGTTAAGCGGATTCCAATTGGTAAGTACTAAATATATTTCTACCCCATAAGGCAGAAGCAGAGTAGTCTCTAAGATATTAGATTCAACAAGAGGAATATCCACAGCTTGTTGCTTTTGATAGATGCAAGCATTGGAACAATCATTACAAATTCTGTGACCAGTAGCAGCTACCATTGGATTATCAATGATAATAATAGCAAGGGCAGCTAGATTAAATCCCTTTGATTTTACATAATTCATCTCAGAGATTTTTTGCTTCAGCGGACATCCCGACTTTGACAGCATACTCTTCTGATTTGAGTATATTGCTGATAATAAACCTTTAGAACAGGAGTCTTTTTCCTGTTTATGACAATAGATACAATAATGAGTATTATTTAAAACCACATCTAGATTGGACGTAGAATCTAAATAATCAAATCCTATTCTTGCATTGTTTCTATACTTAGCTACCTTGTCATGGTCTATTAGATTATCTTTATCTATTTTTTGGGGTAGGGAAAATAGTTGATTTTCAACGTTATTATAAACCATAAAAGCCGCATATTTTGCTGCTATATCTAACTCAAAAGCATATTTTTCAGCATCTAATTGCCATTCCATTACTTGACGAGCAAACTTATTCGTAAAATCACTTTTGTCATCCTCGTCCGTTCCTCTGTCATCCTCATACACTCCTTTGTCATTCCCGTCTGCTCTCCTGTCATTCCCGCGTAGGCGGGAATCTGGATCCCTGCTTTCGCAGGGATGACATACATCGCAGGGATGGCACATACCACAAGGATGACCGCAAGGATAACATTCTATTCCCAGGAGTTTTTTTAGAGAATTTGACACATTAGTAAAATCAATCTCCTGTAATTTTTCATAAGGATATTTTTTTACCGCGATACGCTGAACAAATTTTCTCTTACATTCATAAATTAGATCAAACTCTTTATGACTAAGTCTTATATTGGCTATTTCTTGCTCTATAGCAAATAATTCAGCCAAAAAATCATCTAAAATAGGTGAAATTTCTAATAAAAAATCTGAGTAATATTTCTGATCAACTTGCTCAGGACTGGCTCTTAATGATAAAATAATTTGATAGAGAGAATAATTATGACTACGCAGGAAATTTAAAAAAATATTATCTAATTTTTTTAGACCTTGTAAATTGTTTAAATCAGCAAAATTTAATCCAAAAGCAAGTGTCATATAGCTGATCCTTGATTAAAATATCATACATAATATATGACATTTTTAGCAAAAAACCTATAACTAATATAACTAAAGAAGGTAACAATAACAGCTACAATAACAGACTTGATAATCATGAATGCATCTGGCAGTATTCCTTCTGTTATTAAGAATTGAACTGGTCTTATAACAAGAAAAATAGGATTAATTTCAAATAGTATCCTTTTTGATTCTGGTACCATAGAATATGGATACACTATTGGTATACTCCAATATACAACACTAAAAATTAGATTTAAAATTTGAGGAACATCTCGTATATATGGGGTTAAAAATGCAAAGGCAATGGAACTACTGCACACTGAAATAACCAACGGTAAGACAAGAATTGGTACAAATAATACATTTATACTAAATCTTTCAGGATATAAAATGATAAAAGCTATATACATAGCTACAAACGAGTAAATTAGGTTATAAACTTGTGCTAAACTGTCTGATATAGGAAAGATAGTTCTAGAAATTATGATCTTTTTTATAATTCCACTACGACTAGTTAATGAATTTGATGATATATTTAAACTAGTAACAATAAACGTCCATAATGGTATAGCTCCAACTAAATTCATAATCATTGTTTCTCTTGGTTGTTTAAGTAAAAATCCAACAAAAAATGAAATAGTTATTATATGGACAAAAGGCTGAACTAAACCCCATAACGAACCCAAGAAAGAATCTTTATTTTGACGAGATATAGAAGCTTGGGTTAATAATATTACTGCTAACCAGTATTTTTTGGAAAAAAAATACTTTAACATTAGTAATTCCCACTATTATAAATTTCTAATATTTCACTTGGATTGCCATCCGCGATAATACTACCTTCTTTTAATAAGATACATCTATTACAATTATCCCTAATAATATTTTCCTGATGACTTACTAATATTAGAATTGGTATATTTTGTAACTTATTTTTCATAAAATTAGTAGATTTTTCAACAAAATAACTATCACCAGTAGCAAAAATTTCATCTAACAAAAGAATATCTGCATCTTGAAAAACCGATACAGAGAAAGCTAATCTTGATAACATACCAGAACTATAATTTTTTACTGGTAAATCTATCTTACTACCTAGTTCAGAAAAAATTATAATCTCTCGTTCTAATTCTTTACTGTATCTACTTAACATATTATTATAAAGCATAAGCATTTTAATATTTTCTCTGCCAGTTTGCTCTAACTCAAATCCTATGCCAGTCTCAATGATAGCGGCAAAATCACCATGAACTTTAACTGTTCCAAATTTTAATGGATAAATTCCAGCAATTACCTTAATCAAAGAACTTTTTCCTGAACCATTACTACCAATAAATGCAATTTTTTCACCTGTTTTACAGGAAAAATTTATATTATTTAAGATAGGAATTGACGAAGGAAAAATATTACCCCCTTTAATAAGAAAACGCCTTAAGCTTTCTACTCTTTGTTGATTGTTGATTCCTTCGACAAAACCATCAACTATTTCTATAGATACTAGTTTAGACGTCATATGCTAAAAACATGATTTACATTTTTATTGAAGAATCAATCCATTCTTCAATAGAATTTTTAGGAAATAATCCAGTCTTAGTAGCTAGTTGTTTGCCATCCTTGAATAGAATCATCGTAGGTATAGCACGGATACCTAAACTTGAAGGTATATTAGGATTTTGCTCTATATCCATTTTAACAATTTTTACCTTTCCTATCAATTCCTTACTCAATTCTTCAAGAATAGGGGTCAACATTTTGCATGGTCCACACCATTCAGCCCAAAAATCAACTAATACAGGATCAGTAGATTGTAAAACTTCTTTATCAAAAGAATCATCTGTTATATTACTTGTCATAGTCCCTTAATTATTTAGTTATCATATATTATCTATATAACTTATTCAAATTCAAAATTTATTTTAACAAATTATATGGATTAAAACTCCCATTGTAAATGACTGCTTTAAATTTGCTTAAAAATATTATAATCTATTTTTTAAAAACAGACTTATTACGATCATAATAAAGTTTCATAATCACAGAAGCAGTTTCTTCTATAGATATTCTTGAAACATCAATTACTGACCATCCTTGTTGTTCACAAATTTGTTTTACTTGCATACATTCTTCCTGGACTACTTTAAAATTAGTATAGCTAGTATTATCACTTATTTGTAAAGAATGCATTCTAGTTTCTCTTATTTCAATCAATCTAGCTGGATCAATAACTAAACCAATTATAAGTTGTTTTGTTACATTTCCTAAAATATCTAAAAATGGATAACCATGTATATAAGGTATATTTGCCGTTTTAAATCCATTATATGCTAAATATACAGAAGTCGGTGTTTTTGACGTTCTAGAAGGACCAACCAGAATAATATCAGCTTCGTCTAGTTCACTAGTCATCTGACCATCATCATGTCTAAATGTATAATCAATAGCATGAATTTTATCAAAATAACTTTCATCAAATTCATAATCATAAACTAAACTTCCTTCTATTTCTACACCTAAAAAATCTGAAATTTCTTTTACAATTCTACCTACGACAGAAATACAAGGAATTTTCAAATCATAACAAAATTTAGTTAAATTTCTTCTTAGTTCATAATCTAAAATAGTGTATAATACCAAGCCTGGCTTCATTTTAATTTTTCTCAAAACCTCATTCAATAATTCTGCATTTCTTAACATTGGCCAATGATATAATTTTGACTCAATTTTACTAAATTGTGACAAAGCAGTATGAGCTGCATGCTTAACTGCTTGTACTGAAGAGTCTGAAACCAAGTGAATAACTAGCTTATTCATAACTTATTAGTATTTGTGGATAATTTTTTATTCATACTTTAATATCTATATTAAAAATAACCAGTAACTAGGTATATATATTATGTATCAAGAGGTTAATAACCTATAAAATACAAAGAATAACTTTGTGGATAATTTTGTGTGTAAAATGCTAGATATCCAATATCCATCACGTTTCCTAACTTTAAACACATAAATTACTATAATTATCCACTAAAAAAATGATTATATAAATAATGTGAGTAATAATTACAATCAATATATTATACTAAGTAATTTAACAATAAAAAATGTGTATAA